>NZ_JAPSKE010000044.1 GCF_031177825.1 Paenibacillus sp.
GAATACTACGATAAGAAGCGTGAAGAAGGAAAACCATACCGTGTAGCCATTGTAGCCTGCATAAACAAGCTCCTTCACTGGATCTACGCCCTCTTAACAAGAAAAGAACTGTTCCTTGATTTAGCTTTAAACCCATACTTCTCATTAGCTGGTTTAGTTCAGCCGATGATGATTTAAAATAGGGTCTGTCAAGAATTTTGTGATCGAGACGGCGGAAACGATGCAAGATCAGGTGTCCGCATCTTGGCCGGTTCATCAAACCCAGGCTGAATCGAGCTCAAAATGCTTTGCGAGCTCCGATAATCCCGAGGCTTGTATAACCGTTCGATTCCTGGATGCAATATAGTTTCCCCTTAAATCGGACCTGTTGTAGGATCTTCTCCGCGTTTCCTTCTTCGATGAATCCTCACGAAATCGCTACAATGGAAAAAACCCAACCAAAGTTGTACACTGGTTGGGTTTTTGTATTGCATAAATATACATATGTGTGTATGAAACGAACTGTGAAACAAAATCTACAGCTTATTGTGAACCATTTACAACTTTTGGTGAAACATCACAGCGCCACAGATGCCTGTTATTATGTCAAATATTAGCTACACTTGCTGTAGCCGCAATTCGTGCACGTCTTGCAGCCTTCGCTGTTCACGAGCGAGGCTGATCCGCAACCCGGGCACAAGTCGGTGGAGGAAGCGACGTGAAGCTTCTTCATGACCGGTGCTGCCGGTGCCGGTGCGGGTGCGGGTGCTTCGATTTCCTGCGTAGCGGTCACGAGGTGGTTCGCGTTGTCCTCGTAGACGGCGCTTGCTTCTGCATTTTCCTTATGAATCTCGAGCGCCTTCGCGACGGCGTCCGCGATCGATTCTACACGATTCGGACCGAAGCCGACGGCACCGGAGCCGCCGATGCCCTTGAGGTGCTTGATCAGAAGATCCGTCTTGCTGCCGTGATCCCCATAACGGAGGAACAGCGAGATGACGCGGCCGAGCGCTTCGGACATCGCGAAGACGTCGGAGCCGGCCTTGCCTACGTTCAGGAACACTTCGTTCGGCGTACCGTTCGAATCGTTGATCGTGATATAGGCAATTCCGAACGGCGTATTGAACTTATACGTCGCGCCGCGAAGTACTTGCGGACGGCGTTGGTACTGCTTGTCGAATACTTGCTGCTGCTCCGGCGTCGCCTTGATCGGGAGCGACGCGATCGCTTCGATCGCTTGCTCTTCCTTCGAAGCTTCCGGTGCTGCGGCTTCTTCCTTCTTGTCCTCGTCCTTCTTCGTGCTGAGGACTTGGACGTCGCGGCTGCCGTCGCGGTAAATCGTTACGCCTTTGCAGCCGAGGTCGAATGCAAGTTCATACAACTCTTTCGTCTCTTCGACCGTGAAGTCGGACGGGCAGTTCGCCGTCTTGGAGATGGAGCTGTCGACCCAACGTTGGATCGCCGCTTGCACGCGGATATGATCTTTCGCGGACAGGTCCATCGAAGTGACGAACCATTCCGGAAGCTCTTGACCCGGGTTCTTGTCCTTCCACTCTTGCGCGATCGGTACGAGCTGCTTGTCGAAGCCGAGGCGGCTCTGACGGTAGTACTCGAACGCGAAGTACGGCTCGATGCCTGTGGACGTGCCGACCATCGTGCCGGTGCTGCCCGTAGGCGCCTGCGTGATGACCGTAACGTTCCGCATGCCGTTCTTCTTGATCGCCGCACCGACCTCCGGATATTCGGAGACGATGTTCTTCATGAACCCGCTCTGCATGAACTTCTCGTACTCGAAGTGCGTGAACGACCCCTTCTCCACGGCGATTTCGGAGGAAGAGATGTACGCTTCCTTCGCCATGAAGCCGTAGAGCTTATCGAGGAATACGAGCGATTCCGGGCTGCCGTAACGAATTTCGAGCTTGATCATCAATTCCGCGAGACCCATCGTGCCGAGGCCGACGCGGCGCTCGCCTTGCTGGTTCTTTTGGTTTTCCTCGAAGTGGTACGGCGTCTTGTCGATGACGTTGTCGAGAAAGCGTACCGAGTAACGAACCGTCTTGCCGAGCTCATCCCACGCGACGTCCTTCTTCTTCTCGTCGTAGAACTTCGACAGGTTGACGGCCGACAAGTTGCAGACGCCCCAGGCCGGCAATCCTTGTTCGCCGCACGGATTCGTGCAAATGATCGGATTGAAGTACCACGAGTTCGACATCTGGTTGTAGTACTCCATGAACACGACGCCCGGCTCCGCGGACTTCCATGCGGATTCGATGATCGTGTGCCAAATGTCGCGCGCCTTGACGGTGCGGTACGGCTTCACGGCCTTGCCGGCAGCCTTCCACTTCTCCAGATCGCCGTCCCACAGCGCGTCGTACTCCGGATCCTTCGTGTCCGGGAAGACGAGCTCCCAGTCGAGGTCTTCTTTAACGGCTTTCATGAAGGCGTTGCTGACGCAAACCGACAGGTTCGCGTTCGTCACTTGGCCCATCGTCTGCTTGACGGTGATGAAATCAAGCACATCCGGGTGCCAGTCGTTGATCATGAGCATAAGCGCTCCGCGGCGCGACCCGCCTTGCTCGATCAATCCCGTCGTGTAGCTGAACAAGCCGCCCCACGATACCGCCCCGCTGGAGGAGCCGTTCACGCCCGCTACGATCGAGCGGCGCGGACGAAGCGAGGAGAGGTTGATGCCGACCCCGCCGCCGCGGGACATGATCTCGGTCATTTCGCTCAGCGTCGTCATGATGCCGCCGCGGCTGTCGTGCGGCGACGGGATGACGTAGCAGTTGAACAGCGTCAGCTCGTCGCTCGCGCCGGCGCCCGCCGCGATGCGTCCGCCCGGGACCAGCTTCCAATCGTCCAAAATATATCTGAAGTTCTCGGTCCACTGCTTCTGCTTCTCAGGCGCTTCGACGGACGCCATGGCGGCCGCGAGGCGGTCCCACATCTCTTCCGGCGTCTTCTCGACCGTGAGCGTGATCTTCTCGACCGACGTCTCTACCGTCTCGCCGGAGCGCGTCTTGACCGTAACTTGATTTCCGTTCCTCGCGATGACCTCTCCGACTTCTTTCGCCGGAAATTTCGGGTCGTCTTTCGTTAAGGCGAGGACGATGTCCCCGACCTTCGTATTGTTATAGTCGGCATCCTTCCGTGCATACCGGTCCAAGAAAATCTTCTCGCTAAGGCCTTCCAACTTCGTCTTTTGCTTCGTCTTCAAAAGGCGCACCCTCCCAACGTGGATAAAAACACAATATAAGCACCGTCAGCCTTCGACACCGCCTCCGGAACAAGAACATGATGTGTAAATCCATGTATGTAGAATCCATCACTATATATTGTGTCCGGAGTTCATTATACGTCACTAGATGTTGTAGTTTCTAGCAAAATATTTTTTGATTTTGGCAGGAATTTCAGAAGTGCTTACAAACCCTTAAAACAATCGCTTTCATCCGGTTTACAAAATCCCGCCGATTTCGACACCGTTCGATTCGACCGAATCGATCGTTTCCCCGGTCACTAGATTGTAACACATTATGACCCGAATGAGAACAAATATTCGCATGAGGGTAAAAAAGGAATTGCGGAAGCCGCAACGAAATAGTTCTTATTAATGCGAAGTACGGAGAGGAGGGGCCCTGTGACGCGGATTCCGAAGCCGAAGAAGCCGAAGAAGCTAAAGCCGAAGCCGGCGGCGATCGCGAAGCATCCGATGGCGCTGCCCGGCATGCGCTGGATCCCGACGGCGGCGCTCTCGCCCGCCAACCTGCTGCAGCTGCAGCGGTCCGGCGGCAATCAAGCCGTCGTCCGGCTGCTGAAGCGGTTCGCCGCCCCCGAGACGGGCAGCTTAGAATCGCTGAAGACGTACCATGCCGCGAGGCGGGACGGGGTCGTGCCGGTGCCGGGCGTCGAGGGCGAAGCGCTGATGGCGGCGCAGGACCCGCGCTTCGGGGACTGGAGGTTTCAGTTCGTCGCCGGGGACAACGGCGGCATGGCGATGTACTGGATCACGCTCGGGCAATATAAACATCGGCAGCGCCATATTTTGATCGACGCGGCGACGAACGAGCCGCTCGAAGTGACCGGCGGCGATCTGGACGAGCGGGATCGGCAGCTGCTCGCCGATTGGGCGGCGCAGCTGCTCGTCGAGCAGCTCTCCGGCGCGAAGCCGGCGCTCGCCCTGCCGGACGCCGCAGGCGCCGCTCCTCCCGAAGAAGAAGAGGAGGACTTCCTCGGCGGCCTTCTCGCGGACGACGGCGGCGACGAAGGCGGCAGAGGCGGCGGAAGCGGCCTCGACGCGGCGATCGCGGCGGCAACGGCCCGAAGCGCGGGCGGCAACGGCAAGAGCGGCAACGGCCAAACCTAATGCGAAGGAGAATCGGCACCATGGGCAAGTACGTATGGAACGGAGAACGGCTAATGAATCGATCGGAGGCGTCGGTGGACGTCGAAGATCGGGGACATACGTTCGGAGACGGCATATATGAAGTGTTTCGAGTATACAGCGGGAAGATGTTCGAGCCCGAACTGCATTGGGCGCGGTTCGAGCGGAGCGCGCGAGAGCTCCGCATCGAGCTGCCCCTCTCGATCCCCGAGCTCGAGCGGGGCGTCGAGCAGTTAATCGAAGCGGACGGTCTCGCGGAAGGCATCGTCTACCTGCAGCTGACGCGGGGCGCGGCGCCTCGGGCGCATCCGTTCCCGGCGGAGGCGCGGCCGGCGCTGACGGCGTTCTCGAAGCCGCTCGCGCGGCCGCTCTCGGCGCTCGAATCCGGCACGTCCGTCATTACGCGGCCCGACATCCGATGGCTCCGCTGCGATATCAAGAGCCTGAATCTGCTGCCGAACGTGCTCGCGAAACAAGAAGCCTCCGAAGCCGGAGCCTCGGAGGCGGTGCTGCATCGCGACGGCATCGTCACGGAAGGCAGCTCTTCCAATATCGCGATCGCGAAGGACGGCGTCGTGCGGACGCATCCCGCCAACAACCTGATTCTGCACGGCGTCACCCGCGCGGTCGCGCTGCGGCTGGCGAGCGAGCTCGACCTCCGCGTTAGCGAAGAAGCGTTCACGCTCGACGAGCTGTACGCCGCGGACGAAGCGTTCCTGCTCGGCACGACGGTCGAAGTGATGCCGATCGTCCGAATCGACGATCGTTCGGTGGCGAACGGCGTCCCGGGTCCGATCGCGCGCAAGCTGCAAGCCGCGTTCGCGAAGCGGATTTAGAAGTCTTTCACCATGAATTTGTAAGTTCCGCAAGCGTATTCGTGAAATTCGTCGGGGCGGTCGGTTTGCACCAATTCGGTGCACTCGGCCGTCTTTTCGCGTTTGCGCGCCGATTCGGAGGCGAAAGCGTCCTCGGAGTTGTCGACCACGACGACGTACTTGCCTTCCGCATAAGAAATATCGGTATAAATCGGGTCCCCTTCGGTCGTCATGTCGACGATCCGCACCGCGTCGTTCCCGCCGCTCGCCGTCACCGCGAGGAACGCGTCGAACCGTTCCAGATTGCTCGCTTCCTCCGGCCCGATACCGGAATGAACGATGTCCCCTTCGTCGAGCGGCGCCATGACCGGCTCGGACGACGAACAGCCCGCAGCCGTCATGGCGACGACCGCCGCGAGCAGACTCCCCATTAGCTTTCTCATCTCGTCACCTCTAGAAGCATTAACGCACAAGATCTGGAAAAGGTTTCGTCCATTCCGAAAAAACGTTCGGAATTCGCGCCCGCGCGGTCTACCCGCTTCCGCAGCCGCCTCCGCACGAGGCGCCCCCGCCGTCGCCGCCGCTTCCGCTCCCGTCGCCGGCATCCCCCGCGCCGCCTGCGTCGTCCGCGCCGGACGCCGACGAGTTTAAGACGCTGACGACGATGAGGCCCGCCGCGTAATCGCTCGCGAGCCGCGGATCGTTCGTCGACGGTCCGCGCCGCCGCGCCTCCTCGAGGCCGGCTTGCACCGACCGCTCGAGCGCCCGCGCCGCGTCGAGCCCGGCTGCCGAGCCGTCCGCGAACCAGCGCGCGGCGATGCGATCTGCGTCCATCCGCCCGAGCGCCTCGACCTCCGCGCCGCCGAACCGGTGCCGCCCGAACGCCCCGAGCAGCCGCTCGTTCGCCGGATACAGCCGGAACAACGTCCCGTACAGCAGCTCGAACTCGACGCGGGCGCGCTGCGCTTCGGCGCGAGACGGCGGCGCGACGTGCGGCACGTGCGCGATCGTTCGATCGGCGATACCCGCGCACAGCGTCTCGTACTCCCGCGTGAACAACAGCATCTCATGCCAGATCGCGTCCGCGTCCGAGCTGTACATCGGCGTCTCGTCCTTGCGAAGGGCGGACATGAAGAAGAAGCGCCGCAGCTCCAGCAGCGCCCAGTCGTACCCGTCGTCCGTCCAAGTCGGATGCGCCGCCATGACGCGACCGCGCACATGCTCGAGGAACGTCGCCCCGAACGCGCTCGCGACGCGGCGCTCCAGCGCCAGCAGCGCTTCCGTCGTCAGCCGCAGCCCGCAGCCGTCGGCCAGCTCGCCGCGCGGATACGGCTCCAGCGCCTTCGCCCCTGCGCCGAAGCCGAGCGTCTTCCCGATCCGCCGCCACCATCCCATCGCAACGCCGCCTCCCTAAAATAACCATCTTAATACATATGATTGTATCAGCTATCGGCGCAAATTCCAGACGTCCGCGCCGTATTTTTCCGCGGCGAGCCGCGCCGTCTCGGCCTCTTCCGCGGCCGACAACCCCGACGCGGCGAACGTCACGCCGAGCGCCGCCGCCCAGCCCGCGGCGAACGCGTCCTCCGCCGCCGCGGGCTCCACCGGCGCCAGCCCTCGCGCGCCGCGCAGCTCGTTGATCGCCGCCGCCTTGTCGGCGAACGACGCCGCGAGCCGCTCGCGCAGCCGCTCGTTGCGGAACTGCAGCAGCTCGAACAACAGATCGACGTCCAGGTCGAGCAGAATCGAGCCGTGCTGCAGCACCGCGCCGTGCTGGCGCACCTGGGCGCTCCCGGCCACTTTGCGGCCGTCGACGACGAGCTCGTACCACGACGGCGAGTCGAAGCAGGCGGCGGAGCCGCCCGAGGCGTACTTCGCCTTCTCCTCCTCGCTCGCCAGAGACACCATCGCCGCGTCCAGCCCGAGCGCGCGGAAGCCGTGCACCAATCCCTCGCTCAGCACGCGATACGATTCCGTGACCGACGTCGGCAGCCCCGGATAGTCGTCCGGCACGACGATCGAATACGTCACCTCCGCGTCGTGCAGCACCGCCCGGCCGCCGGTCGGCCGGCGCACGAAGCCGAGCCCCCGCCGACGCACCTCGCTAAGCCTGACCTCGTCCTCCGCCTTCTGGAAATACCCGATCGACAGCGTCGCCGGATTCCACCCGAAAAACCGAAGCGTCGGCGGCGCCGACCCGGCGCCCACCGCCTTCATCATGGCCTCGTCGGCCGCCATATTGGTATCGGGAGCGCCCGCCCCCGATCGAATCAAACGCCATTCGCGCGTTTCCACAACAGCATCACCCGTCCCCATCATACCACGCGGCGCGGCGTCCATGGCAACCGGGCGGGGGAGGAGCATTTTCGATAGAATCCTGATCGGTTATGAATGACGGCGGTTTCGTGCATACTAACACGTAATGTTTTCAAAGATACGGCGGTTTTCTACATCGAGGGGGCGAACAACTGTGCGAAAAACCGTGTTGCCGGAGCCGACCCGCGCCCTGAACGACCATCTGACGCTGACGTTCGACCGGTCCTGGCACGAAGCGCTCGAGGATCGGCTGGCGAAGAACGGGCCATGGGACAACTACACGCACTACCAGCTTGCATACGAGGCGGAGCGGGCGGCGCTCGTTCACAGTTTCGAAGAGTTGCAATGCTTGCGCCACCTGCCGAAGCTGCGGCCGCTGCCGCATCAACTCGACGCCGCGAAGAAAGTGCTGCACGAGATGCGCGGCCGCGCCATTCTCGCCGACGAGGTCGGTCTCGGGAAGACGATCGAAGCCGGGCTGATTTTGAAGGAATATATGATTCGAGGGCTTGTGAAAAAGGCGCTCATTCTCGTGCCCGCTTCGCTCGTGCTGCAGTGGGTGCGCGAGCTGAACGGCAAATTCGGCATCTCGGCGACGGCGCAGAAGAAGGCGCATATGTGGGAGACGTGCGACGTGATCGTCGCGTCCATGGATACGGCGAAGCGCGATCCGCACCGAGACATCGTGCTCGGGCTCGATTACGACATGCTCATCATCGACGAGGCGCATAAGCTGAAAAACAAGAAGACGACGAACTACCAATTCGTCAACCAAGTGCGGAAGAAATATTGCCTGCTGCTGACGGCGACGCCCGTGCAGAACGATCTCGGCGAGCTGTACAACCTCATTACGCTGCTAAAGCCCGGCCAGTTAGGCGCGCAGGGCAGCTTCGCGGCGAATTACGTCGCGGAGAAGCGCGTGCCGAAGAACGAGGACGCGCTCCAGCAAGAGCTGCAGAAGGTCATGATCCGCAACCGGCGCAGCGACGGCGGCGTCGAGTTCACGAAGCGCAACGTATCGAACGTACTACTCGATCTCTCTCCCGAGGAGATGGAGCTGTACGAGGGAGTCACCCGGTTCGTGAAGCAGCGCTACGAGGAGGCCGGCGGCGACATCGGCAGCGTGCTGTCGATGCTGACGCTGCAGCGCGAGGTGTGCTCGTCCCGCGACGCGGTGTTCATTACGCTCGTCAATCTGTTCAAGAAGACGGCCGAGGACTCCCCCGCGCGGGCGCGGATTTGGGAGCTCGTCGAGCTCATTCGAGGCATCAAGGCGAACACGAAAGCCGAGAAGGCGATGGAGCTCATCCAAGGCATCGACGAGAAGGTCATCATCTTCACGGAGTACCGGGCGTCTCAGGAGTATTTGCTTAATTTCTTGAAGGAAAAGGGGATCCGAGCCGTCCCCTACCGCGGCGGCATGAACCGGGGCAAGAAGGATTGGATGATGGATCTGTTCCGCAACCGGGCGCAGGTCATGGTCGCGACCGAAGCGGGCGGCGAAGGCATCAATCTGCAGTTTTGCCACCATATGATCAACTTCGATCTGCCGTGGAATCCGATGCGGATCGAGCAGCGGATCGGCCGGGTGCATCGGCTCGGGCAGACGAAGGACGTGCAGATTTACAACCTGTCGACGCGGGGCACGATCGAGGAGCATATTTTGAATTTGCTGCATGAGAAAATCAACATGTTCGAGCTCGTCATCGGCGAGCTCGATACGATCGTCGAGCGCGGCGACTCGCTCGAGTCGAGCTTGGCGAAGATCGTGCTGGAGGCCGCCGACGAACGCGACCTGAGGGCGCGGATGGATTCGCTCGGCTCGTCGATCGCCGCGGAGCGGCGAACCGTCGGCGGGGGCGGCCGCGGCGGCGGGAAACCGTCGGCGGCCGACGAGCGGCGCGCCCGGATCGGCGCGATTCTCGACGCCGTCGCGGTCGACGCGGAAGCGATGGGAGCGGAGGCGAGACCATGAATCCGAAGGAAGTGCAGAAGTTCGTCATGCGGTATTTGGAAGCGACGGAGTGCCACGTGCAGGAGAAGTCGCCTTCGCACGTGACGGTGCGCCTGTCGCCGGAGGCCGACCGGGACCTGACGAACCGGCCGTATTATTGGAGCTTCGTCGAGCGAACCGGCGCGCCGGCGGAGACGATGACGCTGACGTTCGTCTTCGATCCCGAAGCTCGGGCGGCGGCCGCCGCGGGAGCCTCCGGCGCGGCGCCGGCGCCGAAGCCCGCGACCGCGGCGCAGCAGGCCGCCGCCTCGGTGGCGCCGCAGCCGAACGGGGGCGGCGATTCGATTCTCGGCCGTTACTTCGGCTTCGCGCCGGCGGCCGCCTCGCCGGGGCGCATCGCGTACGACGAAGTGACGTACGGCAGCCGACGGCTCGAGCAGCTGTTCGGCGTCGTCCGTTCGAAAGGCCGGTTCGTCCAGATGTTCGAGGACGTGAAGGCGCCGCGGGGCGCGCCTCCCGCCGTCTGCCACACCTGGCTCGCCGTGAATTACAAGGTGGAGCTGTGCTGCGACATGAAGCGCGACGAGCTCCACTCCCTCGGCATCTCCCTCATGACGGGCGAGATCGTGGAAGAATTCGGCGAGACGTTGGCCGCTCTGTCACTCACGCCTCGCCTGCCGTCGAATACGCTCGTGCAGCGGCCGGTCTGGTCGATCCCGCGCGCGGTCGCCGCGCTCGAGCATTATCTCGAGCGGGAGCTGCGCAATTACAACCACGATTGGGCGCTGGACGCGAAGGCGCGGCTCGACGACGAGCTCGCCCGCGTCGACGCGTATTACGAGGAGCTGCTGCGGGGACTCGAAGATCCGGAGCAGCGCGCCGCCGCAGCGGCGCAGTACGAGGCGCGCAAGCGGGAGATCGCGTGGCAGTACGCCCCTCGGGTGACGGCGAACGTCGTCAGCGCGGGCGTCTTCCATCTCGGTTCCGACACGCCGGTTCTGCATTAGACAAAAGTTCTTATAATTCGCGGACAAGAAGGGACAAACTTCTCGCGTCCCTTCCGTTACACTTAGTTGTATCGGCTTGTCCCATCCCTTAGAGAGGCAGGTGACGCTCACGGTGATACGATGGGTTGCATGGGCCGCGGCGCTGGCGATCGGCGTCGCCGCGCCGCACGGGGCCTCGACGTCGTCGGTTCCCGCGGTCGAACGTTCCGCGACGGTGGCGGTGCTGTCGGCGACGGAGACGTCGCTCGAAGCGCAGGTGGCCGCATGGATTGCGGAGCTCGCGAAGGACGAAGCGTTCTGGAGTTGGAAGGACGCGACGTGGCGCAAGGCGCCGCTCGGTCCGGGGCAGCACGGTTGGGTAATCTTCGTGAACGGACAGGGCGGTGCCGCGCTCGGCTATATGGTCGTAGGCGCGAAGCCGGAAGGCGGATACGAGCTTCTGGAATACGGCGTCGGCGAGTTTTCGTTATTTTCGTCGGAGGTATTGCATCGCGCGCTCGGATCCGACGGACTCGAAGGCGTGGCGTTCACCTCCAACGCGAGGGTGGAGCGGCTGTACTTCGATCCGATGCACGCGTTCTGGCAAGTGTCGGAGGGGGGCGTCACCCGCTATGCGGATGCGGCGAACGGCGCATGGCTGCCGATCGCCGAGGAAGACGTGTATAGGCTGAAGGTTGCGACTTCTTCTCCGGAGTCACTTTCGGGGAAGCGCTTGCATATAATGAAGAAACCCGGCGATCCTTACCTGGATTTGGATTGGCTCGATGCGCCCGATGCTTCGATTCGGGGCTGGGGCGACTTCGCCGCTTGGCTCTCCGGTCGAGGCGACGGCGAAGCGATGTACGCGGGCGCCGCGTTCGGGGGCGCCGTAACGACGCCGGTCGGCGTGGCGGGGTACCATTGGTGGCCGTCCGCGGACGGCTCGCAGGCGGCGGGAGCCTCGCTCCGAGGCTACGTCGCGCTGGATCAGGAAGGGTTGACGCGCTACGCGCCGCTCGAGCGGCTGCTTGCGGTCGGCGCCTTCCGCTGACGACTTCGGTTTTTCTCCTCTTCTTATATACCTATTGCCCTCGGCGGGCTTTCCCTGCCGGGGGCGCTTTTTTTCCGCGGCCGAACAGCATGGAGACGGACATCGGAATCATGCCGAACCACCGCGTCGTCCACGGCTCGTTCTTCCGCCGACGCAGCTCGCGCTCCCGCTTGCGGCGGTCGCTCGGGGTATCGATATATTGGACGACCTTCTGGGTGACGTATTTAACGATCTCTTCGCCCTTGGCCATGGCCGGTTCACGCTCCTTTACCCATCTAGTATGCCCGGCCCGCCGCGAAGTAAACGCCCGCCCCGTCTCCGCTCCGCCAACGGCCCGCCCCACCGGCTCCTTCGATCGAAGAGGCGAGGAATGTCGCAACTTGGTGCATAACCGCATCCGGGTGGTGCAAAATCTGCTGCACGATGCAGCCGTTCGAGCGGAGCATGGGCCGGCGGACGAAGAAGCCCCTGCGTCAGCCTCCCCGCCGCGCGGCGACGTAGGCGAGGTAGCGTCGTCCGGAGTCGTACACGGCGTCGTAGACGGCGCGGCCGACCGCGTGGCCGACGTGCGTCGCCGTGCCGGCGTACCGGGCGTACGCCCCGCGGCCCGTAGCGACGATCGCGACCGCATCGGTCGTCGTCCCGGTGGCGGCCCCGCCGTCGTCCGGGTCGCGAACGCCGAGGTCGCCGAGCGCGGCCGCCTTCGCCTCCGCCGCGACGCACGCCGCGCCGACGTACGCGCCCGGCGCAAGGCCGCCGTCGACGACGACGACGGCGTTGATCGTGCCGGGGAACAAGCCCCCGGCAGGCTCCCGCAAGCGGCCCGCGCGCGCCGCATTGCCAAGGCCGACCGTCGCCCAGCAGGCGACGGATCGCCCGCCGTCGCCGAGCGCGCACTCGGCGAACCCGACCTCGCGGACGAACGCCGCGGTCAACATCCCCAGCGTCCGCCCGGCCGAAGCGCCGGCGGCGCCGACGCCCGCATCGACCTCGAAGCCGTGCCGGACGAGGAACGCCTGCATCTCCGCTTCCGGGTCGTCCGCCATATAACTCTTCGGCACCTGGCGGTTGACGATCGCCCCGCACGTCTCGACGAACCCGCCGCCCACGACGGCGGAGCTCAGCGCGCCGCAAGGCGCGTCGAAGCGGACGACGAGGCATGGTCCTCCATCGTCCGCCTCCAATATCGACGCCAACACGCCGTCGATCCCGCACGCCCCGAGCGGCCGCTCGGACGCGCTCACTCGCCCGCCTCTTCTTCCTCGCCGATCGCGCCGGCGATCGCCGGCGGCAGTACCCGCTCCTCCGACGCCGGCTGGTACACGTACCGTCGGTCCAGCTTCACGAGTCGGCGCGTACTGCGCTTGCGGATGAGCACCGACGACTCGTCCCACGCGACGACGAAGCCGCGCACGTCGTTGTCCCGATTCGCGTCGCGCACGACGCGGAGCAGCGTGCCGTCGATCCGATAGGCGTCCAACGCTTCTTCCGATATGATGGCGTTCGCCTCCTTTTACTCGAATAACGTTCCCTATGTACACGAAAAAAGACCCGGCATGCCGCCAAGGTCCTCTCTCCATGGTTTGAAGCCGAACAAGCGAGTTAGCCGACGTGTTCCTTCGAATCGTTCGGTTGGTTCTCGAACCAATGGTCGAGCACCTTCGCCGACATGACGCGCTTGCTAACATAATCCGCTTGCGCTTCGGTGAAATGCGAAGTCCATTCGAACTCGCAATCCCGGCATATGTTAACAATGGTCAACAGCTCGGACCAAGCGACGTACCGTTTGTACCAGAAAAATTGAGGATGTTCCACCATATAGGGGTAGAGGTCATCAAATTCCGTGTGCTTGCAGTCGACCGTCCGCTCAAAATGCGTCTTGGCTTCCAAGAGCTTCTTCGCCAAATACTCGTTCGTAAACGGCTGATTCCCCATCGCGACGCCCTCCTCTCCAAAACTTACTCCTCATTATAAAGCAAGAATCGGAAGGATGAAAGACATAGACAGGTTGAAAAATGCTGTAAATTCGGGTTATGAAAACGCTCTCCCCCGCCCGTCCCGATCGAAGCGGCCGCTGCGGGCCGCTTACTCCTCCGCGAATCGGACTTGTCCGCCCTCGAGCGACGCGATGCGCGCCAGCGACAACACGGGAATCCCTTGTTCCCGCAAGAAGCTCCCGCCCGTCTGGAACGCCTTCTCGATCGCGATGCCCGCGCCGACCATCGTCGCGCCAGACCGCTCCACGATCCGCAGCGCGCCGCGCGCGGCGTCTCCGTTGGCGATGAAGTCGTCGATGAACAGAATGCGGTCGTCCGCCTTCAGCACTTCCTTCGAGATGACGATGTCGGTGACGATCCCCTTCGTGAAGGAAGGCACCCGCTCCGAGTAGTATTCGCCTTCGTTCATCAGCGCCTTCCGCCGCCGCGCGTACACGAGCGGCACGCCCAGCTCCGCAGCGGTCGCGTACGCGATCGCGATGCCGGAAGACTCGATCGTGAGCACGCGCGTCACGCCGGCGTCGCGGAACCGCCCGGCGAATTCCCGCCCCATCTCGGCGATCAAGACCGGATCCACTCCATGGTTCAAAAACGTGTTGACGCTGAGCACCTGATCCGACAACACCCGTCCGTCCTCGATAATTCGACGCTTCAATAATTCCATCGCGTTCCCTCCGGTTGCCTCGCATCGGTTCGCACCGTTTTGAATAAAATTACCATAACGGAAAATTCGATTCAACCATCATTTTCCGTGCAACTTTTCCCATTCAAATCCAGTCTAATATTATAGAAACGTATGAAATGATGATTGCGCACACGTGACGCTTCTTGTTAGAAACAAAAACGTGATCTTTTCCCGCAAATTCGCCTGAAATCGGTGCAAATTCGTCTTTGTGAGGGAGTGCCGTGATGCCGTATAGTAAGGGAAGACCTATAGAGAGATTAAACGGATCCATATCGGGAAGAGAGCTGGGTAGATATTATATGATAAAGTGGCTGGGCACATTAGGGGCGGCGGCGCTGCTTGCGCTTGCCGCGGGCTGCTCCGGCGGCGGGGCCGCTCCCGCGACGAGCGAACCGCCTGCGTCCGTCGCGGAACGACCTGTCGCGGAACCCGAGGCGGAGACGCCCGTCGAGACGCCGGCGAAGCCGGCCGAGTCGGAGGCCGTCGCGAAGCCGGGGGAGACCGCTCCCGCGAAAGACAAGAACAACATTTCGGTCGCTTCCCCGCAAGCGGAGACGATCGAGACGGACGTCCCGGACGATCTGTACATGAACGAAGACGACCGCGAGGCGATGAAGACGGCGGAGGAAGCGCGGCAAGAGTTCAATCGCCGCAACTACGACGTCACCGGCACGTTCGATCCGCTTCATCCGACGTTGATGGGCATCGGAATCGGCGCGGACGCGGACGTCGTCACCCAACGGTTCGGCGAACCGACGGAGAAATACTTGCTCCCCGACGAGAAGGAAGACGCGGCGGTTTATTCGTATCCGGGCTTTACGATCGGCATTCGCGATAAGAAAGTGCTGTTCGTCGAAGTGAGCACGCGCAGCGTCAGCCCCGGTTTGAACGGCCTGCGGCTCGGCGACGCGAAGGACGACGCGATCGCGAAACTCGGCCAGCCCGCATCCGAGACGGAATTCGTCGTCAGCTATATCGCGGACGGCGCCGTTCTGAAGTTGGACCTCGAGCCGGAGACGAACAAGATCCATTCGATAAAGTTATTTCCCGAGGAATAATTAATAAGGTGAACCGTAAGAGCTGTCCCGAAAACGACCTCGAATGAGGCCCGGGGCGGCTCTTTCCTTTTCCGAAAACGCAGCGTCCGGAGACCTTGTACTACTTCCCCTCAAGATGTCATACCTTGTACTATTCACGGTACAGGCAGGGGGGCGCAGCATGAAGCGTACGGCCGCCACGATGCAAATCGCGTTCACGTACATCGGAACCGTCGTCGGAGCCGGATTTGCCACAGGGCAAGAGATCTTGCAGTTTTTCACGAAATACGGCAGCGTCGCCCTCGTAACGATTCTAGTGTCGACCGGGCTGTTCATCTGGTTAGGGACGAAGGTTATGCTGCTTGCCAACGAAATCGGCGCAGCGTCTTACGAGGATTTGAACAAGCATCTGTTCGGCGCGAAGTGGGGCGAGCGGTTTTCGCTCCTGATGCTCGTCGAACTGTTTTCGGTCGCCATCGTCATGCTGGCCGGAGCCGGCTCCGTCTTCCGAGAGCAGCTCGGCATGTCGTTCCTGCTCGGCATCGGCGTTACCTTAGCGCTCGGGTATGTCGTCATTATGGGAGGCATGAAGGGCATCATGGCGGTCAATTCCGTCGTCGTGCCGATCATGCTCGTGTTTACGGGCATCGTGTTTTACCGAACGACGCAGAACGCCGACTTCCTGACGTTCGAGTGGCTGCATCAGGACGATCCGTACCTTCCCGGGCGCGCCTGGATCGCCCCGCTCCTATACACGGCGTTCAACCTCGCGTCGGCGCAGGCGGTGCTCGTGCCGCTCGGCGCGGCGGTGAAGGACCGGACCGCCATTCGTCTCGGCGGCGTGATCGGCGGCGCCGGCCTCGGGGCGTTGCTGCTCATCGGCCATATCCTGCTGTCGACGCACGCGCCGGTCATCTTTCAATACGAAATCCCCATGGGCCTCGTCGTGGCCGGCATGGGGACCGTCATTCATCTTATGTATTTGCTGCTCATCTACGCCGAAATCTTCACGACGTTCATCGCGAACATCTTCGGCCTGTCGCTCCAGCTGGAGCAGCGGCTTCGCCTGAAGCGGCGAACGATCGTCGTCTTGGCGCTCATCCTTTGCTTCGGCATCAGCTTCGTCGGCTTCAAAGCGCTGCTCTCGACGCTGTACCCGTTCTTCGGGGTGTTAAGCCTGGTGTGGTTCGCGATGATCGTCGTCCGGCAGCGCAGCTCCGCCTGACGCGGCTCCGGCATCGGCAGTTCCCGCTTCCCCGCTGCCCGCTCCTGCCGCCGTTTCCTCCCGCTCGCCGAGCAGTCGGAACGTCATGCCGAGCCGCACGAACAGGAAGACGCCCGCCAGCGCGTTGTAGACGAGGCCGGACAGCAAGTACCCGTAGTGGTAATACGGATACGCGTCGCGGTCTTTCATGACGCCCACGGCGTCCGCCAGCAAAAACAGCGTGCCGATCAGAAACACGGCAAGAATCAAATAATCGAACACGGTCCATCGTCCGAGCGCGGTCCGCACCGCTTCGCGCCTTGCGCCGAACGCCATGTACGCGGCGAACACGCCGAAGCCGGCGACCAGCAGCGCGATCACCGCCGCGGCGCCGGCCAACATCGAGTACAAATCCATGAAGCTCCCTCCGTTCCGAATCTTTACATTGTCGTCATACGGTACGCCAGCCAGACGAGGGCGGCGAACGCCGCCGCCGGCAAGCAAGATAGAAGGAAGGGCCACGCCTTCGCGGACGGCAGCGGCGCCCGACGGAGCAGCAGCTTCGCGAGCCGTTCGGCGGGCAGACGCTCCGCCGCCGGCGCCGGCTCGCGGGCGGCCGGCTTCGGCGCTCCGTCCGGGGCGAAGTCGGACAGCGTTCCGCCGCTCGGGCTCGGACGCGGCTTGCCCTTGTCCTGCAAGTGTATCGTCCCGCTCTTCCAGCCGACGCGGTATGTAATTTTGCGCGGATCTTCCTCCGCCTTGCCCGGCACGATCGGCTTGCCTTGGACGAACGGCTTGCCCGGCACGGACGGCTTGCGGCGATCGGTCATGCGGTTGCACCTCCTCGTGCTGATTGTCGCTCCGGTTGTGCGGTTGTGCCGCAGTGCGGTTCTGCGCTTGAAAGCGAACGCACCGATTGGATACAATATGAAACAAATCCTAGGTTTCGAACAAAAAACGAAAAAGGCGGTGGAATTCCTCTATGAGCAGTCACGCTGGATCTCCGCAACCCGTCGTCGCCATTACGGGCGGCGCCCAAGGCATCGGCCGGGCCCTCGCGTACGCTTTCGCGAAGCGCGGGTACGCGGTCTCGATCGCCGATCCCGACAAGGACGCCGGATTCGAGGTCATTCGCGAAATTCGCCGCTTCGACGGCAAGGGCGTCTATCTCGCGGCGGACGTCAGCCGCGAAGAGGACGTCGAGCGCTGGATGCGGGTCACCCAATCCGAGCTCGGCGGCGTCCACGCGCTTATTAACAATGCGGGCATCGGCCGCGGCGGCGATCCGCTGGAGCTCGACGTCGCCGAGTGGGACCGCGTCATCGGCGTCAACCTGCGCGGCACGTTCCTCTGCTCCCGCGCCGCGGGACGCATCATGAAGCGGCAGCGGCGCGGCGCAATCGTGAATATCGCCTCGACGCGGGCGCTTATGTCCGAGCCGCACACGGAAGCGTACGCCGCGTCCAAAGGCGGCATCCTCGCGCTGACGCACGCGCTGGCCGTCAGTCTCGGACCTCATGGCGTCCGCGTCAACGCGGTGTCGCCCGGCTGGATCGAGACGCGCGACTGGCAATACAGCGCCCGGGCGCTAGAACCGGTCCACTCCGAACGGGACCGATCGCAGCATCCCGTCGACCGCGTCGGCAAGCCCGAGGACATCGCCGAAGCGTGCCTCTTCCTCGCCAGCGACGAGACGTCCGGGTTTCTCACCGGACAGAACCTCGTCATCGACGGCGGCATGACCGTCAAGATGATCTACGAGGAATGATCCCCGCCGGCGCCGTCAGTCCCCGAGCTCCGCGGCGCCGACGTACAGCCGCTTCAGCTGGCGAATGACGCGGTTGAGCGAATACGTCGACTTCGCCTTCTCGTAGGCGGCCCTGGACAGTTCGTAGCGGAAGGACGGGTCGACGACGACCTGCTCGAGGGCGTCCGCGAGCGCGCCGACGTCGTTGACGGGCACCAGCAGCCCGTTCACGCCGTGATCGATCTGCTCGCTGATGCCCCCGACGTCGGTGCCGACGAGCGCCAGCCAGCACAGCGCCGCTTCGGCGAACACGTTCCCGAACGCTTCCGCCCGCGACGGCAGGACGAACACGTCGAAGAACGGCATGAACTCCTCCGGATGGAGCATATAGCCGTAGAAGACGATATCGTCATAGACGCCGAGCGTCTTGGCGAGCTCCTCCAGCTCCTCCCGCATCGGCCCGTCGCCGATAATATGAAGCATGAACGGCAGCTCCCGCCGCTTCAGCTCCGCGCACGCCCGCAGCAAAATGTCCAGCCCTTTCGCGGGGACGAGCCGGCACATCGTGATGAGCTGCGGGACTTCGTTTTCGTGGGCCATGGGCTTGAACCGCTTCTCGTCGAACCCGTTGCGAATGACGAGAATGCGCTCCGGATGCTTCACGTACGCGCTCATATACGTCTTGAACGCCTCCGAAACCGTCATGAGCCGGTCCACATGATGCTCTAGCTCTCCGTAGAGCGACGTCAAGAACTGCTCTTCCGGCCCGCCCTCTTCGATGCGCCCGTTCAGCAGCAGCTCCTTCTCGAAGCTGGAGTGTACCGTCATGAGCACCGGGGTGTCGGGGAACAGCTTCTTCATGACGAGCGCCGCCACCGGATGGTGCGCGTGGATGACGTCGTAGTTTCCCTTGACTCTAAGTTTCGTCCACCATTCGTAATCTTTCAAGATTTGCATATATCTATCGACGATCGGCACGCCCGCGTACCGTCTCCAATCGAACGTTGCGAATTCGAAGCTGCCGGTGCCCTTCCCCCGCACCCGCTTCGGGATCGAAAACAACTCCATGCCCCAACCCATCCGAACGAACCGTTCTTGCACATACGGTACCATCGAAGATACCCCGCCCGGCTGTTCCGGCGGAAAAAACAACGCCTGCAACACGTTCACGGCCGTCCCCCCCTTGATGCATAGAAAACCTACCCTAAGGATACCGAAAAACGACGCCCGGGACAACGAAAAGGTCTAGCGCGTTTTCCGGAAGACGAAGCTGTCGAATTCTGTTACAATATGGGGGAATTCCCGAAGGAGGGTCGACTCCCTTGGCCAGCGAGTTATTTTTCGGATCGTCCGGCGGCATCGTCTCGGCGTTGATGATCCTGCTGATGTTGTTCCTAATGACGGCCATGTCCCTCAGACTGATGCTGTCGCGAAAGAAGAAAGCCTACTTCTCGCTGACGTTCTCGCTGCTCTTGATCGCCGTCCAATACGCCGCGGTCGTCGCGATCGGCGCCTGGCCCGACGCCGGCGACGGCGGCGCTTATCTTGTGAACGGTCTGCAGACGCTGTCTTTCATCGCGCTGAACGTCGGCTTATATCAGCTCTATAATCCAACCAAGCGGAAGGTGACGTTCCTCGCGTATCTCGGAACGATTCTGACGCTGCTCATCCTGGGCGCTCGTTATTACGCGGCGTCCGAGCTGTTCCCGGACCCTGCCGCCGCCGCGTCCGTTCAGGCGAACGCATTCCTGAACGTATGGATGGACATTTATTTATACGCGCTTATCTTCTTCTGCTTCTATTTCGTAACGCCGTCGGTCGGACAGACGACGAAGTACCAGACGGCGCTCGTCGTTTATTTCTTGACGCATTCCGCCGCGGTCCTGAACAGCTACGTATACGAGGAAGGCGCGACGGGGCTGCGGTTCGCCGAGCATTTCCTGCCCGTCGTCTTTTTCTTCATCGTGTTTCTCTTCATCTTCGAGCGAGTGTTGGAGCTGATGCAGGCGGTCTATCACTCGTCCATCACGGACGGGCTGACGGGCTTGTTCAACCGCCGGTTCTTCATGCGGCGGCTGCAGCAGTACCTGCAGGGAGGCGTCGCCGTAGGCGTCATCTTCACGGATATCGACAACTTCAAGAAGCTTAACGATACCAAAGGGCATCAGCAAGGGGACGAGGCGCTGCGGAAGGTGGCGTCGATCGTGCTCGAGATCGCCGAAGACATCGGCGTCGGCGGGCGGTACGGCGGGGAAGAGATCGTCATGATCGTCGCCGATCCGAAGCTCGACCCGGGCAAGGTCGCGGAGCGGCTGCGCGCGCGCGTCGAAGCCGAAGCGGGCGTCACCGTCAGCGTCGGTTGGGCGAAGTACCGCAAGGGCGTGACGGCCGAGCAGCTGACGAAGCAGGCGGACGAAGCGATGTACGTGTCTAAGAAGACGGGGAAAAACCGCGTCACCGCGTACAAGCCCGGCATGACCGCGGCCGGACTCCCGCCGCTGTCGGGGCCGCCGGCGTCCTCCGGCAGGTCGCTGCCGATGGAATGACCGGGCGGCTGTTCGATCCGCGCGAACGGGAATTCCTCCCTTCCGCGCGCTTCCTCGCCCGGCGAGCCCGCGCCTGAAACGGAAAACCTCCCGTCCGTTTCGCCGAAAGCGACGTCATGTCGCGAATTCGAGCGAATAGACGGGAGGTTTTCCCGTTCGACAAGCGATTTTCCCATATGAGGCCTGAATAAGCGGTAGGTTTTCCCGTTCAAGCCCGGGCGTTAGCCGCGGCGAAGGTGGAGCTCCCGGTTTTCTCGGGCCAGCATGCTCATGAGGATCGAGTCATGGTATTCGTGTTCGTAATACAGCGCCTCCCGCTCCGCAGCGCCTCCGAGCCGTACCCGCTCTCCATGCGCTTAACTTATCAAACCTATAGCCGCCTATGTAACCAGCGAATAACAGGAATGTCGTCCTGCAACTGAGCGAGGCTGCCGGCCGATCCGCGGCAGCCTCGTGGATACAGTGGGTAATTGGTAAGTCGACTGACAACGTGGCGCTTGGAGCGTTGCCAGCAAGATTATATAGCTTAGGACTCGATTTCTAAGGCGCGGAGAATCACCGCGACAGCTTCCGCCCGGGTCGCATGGGCCTGAGGCCTGAAGGCGTTGTCCCGGTACCCTGACACGACGCCGAGATTCGCCGCCGCGGCCACTGCCTGACGCGCCCAAGGCGCGACGTCGCTTTGGTCCGCGAAAGCGGTGCCCGTCGGCAACGCGTCCGGCTGCAGTGCGTTCACCGCCATCAGGGCCATCTCCTCGCGGGTGACGAGATCGTCGGGCGCAAAGCGGTATGCATCCCGACCCCGTAGGATCCCTCGCGCATAAGCGGCGGAGACGGCCTGACGAGCCCAATGACGCTCGGTGTCCGCGAACGGGCTGCCGTCGACCGCCGGCAGGTTCAAAGCGCGGACGAGCATAGCGGCGAACTCCGCGCGAGTGACCGTGCGATCGGGCCGGAACGAGCCGTCCGGATAACCGGTCACCGCGCCGCGTTCCGCAAGATCAAGGATGCTTCGCTGCGCCCAGTGCCCGGCGATATCCGTAAAGTTCGCCTCCGACTGCACCGGTGGTTTCGGCTCCGACGGTTCCTCTACGGGGATGGCCAAAGCTGCGAATACAGTGAAGTGATCGGTCGTGCCGCTGACCGTCCAAGCCGCTTCGTCCACCGTAATGTCGTTCAACGGTACCCATTCGTTCGTCTCCTCGTTCAGCCAAAAGAGGCCGATCTCCGAGCCTTCCGCCGGCGTAAAGCCGTCGGTTAGCTGTAACGTAAGCGTAATGTCCTTCCCGAACGGCCCGTCGACGTCTTTCTTCAAATCGATGACGCTGCCAGCCCATTGCGCACCCTCCGGTAGCGGCAAATGGGACGGATCGTCGATCTCAGCCACCATCAGCGTAAACGTTCGACCCAACGCTCCGCCGGGAATGACGATGCGCGTTCCGCGGAAGGTTAGAGTCGCTCCGTTCGTTCCGATCGAGTAGTTGGTATACGCGGGATGATCGTCGTCGTATGACCCGGTTCCGCCCGGTGCCTCCGACGGTGGTGGTGCGTACATCCGAAACCGGTTCGAAACGACGTTCGTTTCATTGCCCGCCGCATCCGCCGCCCGGATGTGCAAATACCAATCCCCGTCGCCTTCGTTCCTCGCAAGGTTGTCCCCGCTAGCGAACCGCGTCCAGCCCTCGGACGGAACGGTTATGTCCGTCGACCACGCGTACTGCAGCGTCGAGGCATCCAGACCGCTGCCGGCGCCGCCGTCGGCAACGGATACGGTCGTAGCCGCCGTTCGCGACGGGTCTTCGTTTCCGTTCGGGTCGAAGGAGACGGTCGGCGCCGTCTTGTCGATCCTCATCGTCAGCGGCATCGAAAGCGTATTACCAGCCGCATCCGCCGCCTGGAACAAGAACATATGCACGCCTTCTTGGTCGAGAACGAGCGGCGTTGCGTTCTCGTACGTCTCGGCAGCTCCTCCGTCGCGCGATACCGTGAGGTTCGAGAAGCCGCTCGCTCCCGCCTCGGCGTAGACGCTCACCGTCACGCTGAGGTTGGACCAAGCGCCGTCTGCATACGCGTCACCGTTCGCTTTCATGAGCGTCGGCGTCAGGCGCAGTCCGCTCCAGCTGATGTTCACCGTACGCTTCTCGGTCGCCTCGTTGCCCGCCGCGTCGGTAGCTTTGAACAAAACGGTGTTCGCGCCTTCCTCCTGCAGCACGAGATCCTGCGCCGCGTACTCACTCCACCCAGCGCCGCCGTCGACCGAATACACGAACGACGCGACGCTGACGTCATCCGTTGCGGTGGCTCGGACGGCGACCGGTTGGTTCGTCCACGTGTCGATCTCGTATTCGCCGCCGTCCGCTTCCGTCATCGTCACTGCGATCGTCGGCGGAACGACGTCCGGCATCGGGATGTCCGACGTATCCACGGCCAAACCGGCGAAGCCGAGCAGCGGCACGGTCGCCTGATCGACGACGTGTCCGAACAGCGGATCATACGAGAGGGTGACCGTATGCCCGTATTCCGCCGCTTCCTCCAAGAAGAAGGTCAGCTCCCTCGTCTGCGATCCGACACCTTCGACGCTCGCGATCCCCGCCGCGCTGCCGTCCACGCGTATCGCGAAGCCGGCGCCGGACGACGCGCTCACGTCTTCGTCGAACGAGACGATGACGCGGCTCGGGTGCGCCGCTTCGATCGCGGCGCCGGAGACGGTCGGCGGGGCGATGTCCATCTCCAGATTGGCCGCGATGCCCCGCAGAACCGGATACGTCTTCCCTTCGGTCAGGCTCCACGTTCCTGCGAAGTCCCAACTTGCGGCCGGGTACGTGTCGAATCGCTTCATCGCCGCGGTGGAGAGCGGGTCGCCTTTGCCCGTGTCGTCGGATTCTCCCGTCGTCTCCCGGTCATAAAAGCTATCGACGACGGATCCGCCCGACATCGCCCCCGCGAGGCCGCCGACGTCGCCGCGACCGACCACGCGGCCGACTGCATACGACGAGCGTATCGTGCCGAGCGGCATGTGCCCGACGAGACCGCCGACTTCTCCGTCGCCGGCGACGGGCGCGGCGGCGTAGGCATTTTCAATGAGGCCCGCGTCGTTCGTTCCAACCAAGCCGCCGACGGATTGCGTGCCGCTGACGGACGACGTCGAGTACGCCCGCTCCACCTCGCCGGCGTCGTTGTAGCCGGCCAGCGAGCCGACGCTGTTCCGTCCGGCGATGGCGCCGCTTTCCAACCCTACGTTGCGCACGATGCCGCCGGATCCGATCCTCCCGAACATGCCGACGTTGTCTGCGTACGGACGTCGAATCGTCAACCCGCGGATGACGTGGCCCGCCCCGTCGAATATCCCGACGTACGGCCCCCCGGCCGTCGCGCCGACAGGCGCGAAGCCGAGGCCTTCGCCCGCGCTAGTGGCCCACAAATCGGATCGGCGGTCGTCGGTGAGCGCCGATCCGAAGTCGATGTCGTTCGCCAGCGTGTAATCCGTCGTCGGATCCATCGCCATCAGCTGCAGCTGATGCGGCGTCCGGATCGACGCCGACCATTCCGCGCGAAGAAACGGCCGCGTCGAGCCGTCGACCATGTACCATTCGTCGGTGAAACCGAACCCATGATAGCTCCCCTGGGTTAGCGCCTGCGCCGTCGTAAGTCCGGTCGCCTCGCATATGCCGCCGTAGTTGTTGTCGAACCCGCAGGCATTCGGCCGGTTCGACGTCTCTGTATCCCAATACAGGTTTTCGGTGTATCCGCCGTTGTTGCTGCCGATGAGCCCGCCGATCATCGTATTGCCCGTAATGTTGCCGGTGGCGTACGACTTGCTAATAAGCCCATAGTCCGTCATCCCCACCAATCCGCCGACCGCAAAGTCCCCGCTGACGTCGCCTGTGGCATACGTATCGCTCACGAGGGCGCCGAAGTTGTACCCGAGCAACCCGCCGACCTGCCCTCCGGTCGTGCCGACCTGCCCTACGGTTGCGCTGACGTCGCCCGTAGCGTAGGAGCGATAAATCTCGCCGACCTCGTTAATGCCCGCCAGTCCGCCGGTGTAACCGCCGCCGGACACATTCCCTGTCGCATAGGACTCGCTGATCTCGCCGTCGCTGCGTCCGACAAGCCCGCCGGCATACAGCCCGACCCCGCTGACATCGGCTTCTGCATAAGAACGCCTCACCTTCGCGTCCCTACCGGTGTAGCCGAACAGTCCGCCGACGAGAGCGCCGGTGCTTTCGACCGTGCCGGTCACGTGCGAATCCTCCACGCGACCCTCCATCCGTCCGGCGATTCCGCCGATCCACGTATGGCCGACGATGGAAAGTTCCTCGAGGCCCAGCCGCTTGACGACGCCGCTTGCGCCGATCAGGCCGAACAAACCGACATTGTCCTCTGCCGGTCGTTCGATCGTCAGCCCGCGAATAACATGGCCCGCCCCGTCGAACGTCCCGACAAATGAGCCGCCGAGGTCGCCGATCGGCGCGAAGCCTGCTCCGCCGTTCGACGCCGCCGTCGCCGACGCGTCGATGTCCGCCCCGAGTACATAATGCGCGTCCAGATCTTCACGGACGTCATCCAGCTGTTCCAGCGTCATGACGACATAGGGATTGTCCGCTGTCCCGTCGCCGGTCATGCCGGACGCCCCGTCGGCGAACGTTCGCATCGGGAAAACACCCGCCGTCAGCGCTAGAACAAGAAGTAGAGATAGAATAGGCTTCGTCCAAGAGTTCATGCTTCGCACACCTTCCGTTGCTGAGATGCATTTTTTCGAGATACACCCGAAATTATAATGCAAACCCCGCCGGCCCGAATCTAACCCCGGTTATAGATTCGGTTATAGACGTACGACCTCTTCCGAAACCGATAACGAGACCCGCCCACTCGCCGAGTCCTGTCCGTCGTTCCAACCTTGCCCTGCATCTCCTTGCCCCGCCGGATCGCCTCCACGCGGCTCGTCGCCTGCAGCTTACTGTAAATATGATTGATGTGCACCTTCAGCTCCCCATCCCGATGCCGGGCGCCGCGGAGATTGCCGCGTTGTCCAAGCCCTCTTCCATGTGCCCGAAGATCATCAGCTCCCACCCCGAAGCACGACAGCGCCTTGCGGATGAAATCGAGCGACGGGGCGCTCCGGTCCCGGAGGTTCCCCCGACGGCGCTGCTTCACGTATTCCTCGAGCAGCTCCGCGAGCGACGGGCCCCGGTCGACGAAGAGGCGGACGTATGATCGTTGCGTTCGTACAGTAGTGCCCGTAGCACACCAGCGTTGAATCCTGCAGCCCCATCTGCGCCGTAAAGCCGATCATACTGCGGAAAAACGTATGAGCCGACGCGAAGATCAAATCCGCTCCTGTCGGACTATGCCGCAGTGAGAGGCGGATGTACTCAAGCCCTTTCATCACGTCCATGTCGTAGGAGGGCCGTTCATTCGCTGCAGCACTGCAACGCGCATCAGAAAACGCCGCGTCGCCCCGTCCAACGCCCCGAACACTTCCTCGAGCAGAAACTGCTCGAGCCGTCCGCCGTCTCCACCGACGCGGCTGCGCAACGGCTCTGTCGTCCGCTCGCCGACGTGCGGGGCGAGCGAAAGCAGCTTCAACCCCGTTACCCAGCCTTCGGTCCGGTGCAGCAGCCGCTCGAGCTCCTCCCGCCGCAGCTCTCTGTGCTCGCCGTCCGTCTGAAACAGCGCCACCGTCCCCCGGAGGTCGAAACGCAAGCGCTCCATCGGGATGTCGTAGACCCAAGCACGCTCACCCACAAAATTTTGGCGAAAGACGGCGGCGTGTTCATCGTCGATGACGTGCCAATCGTCGAATACGATGACTAGCGGCTCTCGCAGGACGTTCCGTGCGTTAAGCAGCGCCACGAAGAACGGCTCGTATTGGCCGGGGGCGAGCGCGATGCGGCCGCCGCGCTTGCGGCGGTATCGGACGCCCCGCCCGCGCCTGCACGACGGCGGCCGCGACGTAGCGCCAGAAGCGGATTGAGTCGTTTCTGCCTGGCCCAATCGGAGACCAGCGTCGTCTTGCCATAGTCGGCCGGAGCGACGACGAACGCGGCCTTACGGTGCAGCCCGCCGTTCAGCTGCGTAAGCAGTTGAGGCCGGGTAACCGCATGCCTCGGTGTTGGCGGGATCCGAAGCTTCGAGTGGAACAAGACGTCAGTTTCATTCGGCGTGTGGGACAACGGCGGTCATTCCTCTTTTTCGCGGTGGTTGTTGGTCGGAAATGTATCATAACTTGTCCGGAGGGCAAGAGGATGTTGCCGGTTCGGAGGAGCATCGGGGTCGCGTCGAACCGCTTCCGAACCAAGTGCCCAAGAATCACCACTGCTCCTTGAATACAGCTGTATGAAAAAGGTGAGTGGTTATGGCGAGGATACCCAATTACCAGCAATCCCTTCTTGATGAGCATTTTTTATGGCATAGCAATATGAACATGAATATACGCGCAGGAGATGGTATCGAATTCCTTCGGTTTCATCGTAATTTTTTACGGAAATCTCTACGATGGTATAACGCCCAAGGACTAAACCCAAGAAGCGTAGAACCTTGGTCTTCCATCCCATTAGAAATAAAAATGCATCCAGGATGGACCCGTACATTACAAGAGGCTGAAACTCGCATCACCAGAAATCTAGCTTCGTTCGAATCATCCGATGAGCTCGGCATATTTTTGCTGACATCGTCTCTCCATGACGCCATACATGCCATCGGAGCGGAGGTTTATAATGACGTTGATTTCGGTCTAATTCGTCTGGCTCCGAGAAGTACACTTTTCTATAATTGGCATAGATTGATCGATCGTTGGTGGAGAGAGTTCCAACGAATCAAAAAGGTCAGGAGACGGTCCGGATAAATTTAATAAAAACGCCGCCAAGCTTCCTTCGACGGAATCTTGGGTTTGATTCAAAGGCGAGACGCCTCTTAGCGTTCCAAACTTCCTGTATTCATTGCCGGCAAGCACAAGTCGATTGGGGCGAAGTCACAACTTCAACCGCTTCGTCGCCGTCGGCGTTACCGCCGTCAGTTCCAATATGGCGCAAGATGACGGCCGTGAGTATGGCGAGGATCGCGATGCTGACTGCGCTCGTTGCCGCCGCTGCATTGAATCCCGCCGTGAAGGCTGCCTGCGCCTCCTCAAGCAAGCCGGGAGGCAGTTCTTGCGCTACCGAGGATGCCCCCGCGAGGCTGTCTCCGACAGCCTTGTGGACATCCTGATCCAGCGTATCGGGTATCCGGTCGAACATCCGGCTGCGATAGACGGCGGTCGCGAGGCTACCCAGCGCGGCAATGCCAACCGCCAGGCCGAGTTCCTGCACGGTCTCGGCCATGGCCGAGGCTGATCCTGCCTTCTCCGCTGGCGCCGCGCCTACCACCAGATCCGTGCCTAGCGCGGCGATCGTACCAAGGCCGAGATAGACGAGCGAAAACGCGGCAGTGACCAGAGCAATGCCGGATGGCTCGTTTTCGAGGCGCGTGAGCATCAAATAGCCGATGACCGACAGTCCGAGCGCGCTCGCGATCACATAGCCGGGCCGGATACGCCGCGATGCCAGCGGGGCCGCGAT
>NZ_JAPSKE010000045.1 GCF_031177825.1 Paenibacillus sp.
TGGAACTGGACGATTACGTTCACTGGTTCAACCATCATCGCATTCACGGTACGCTTGGTTATCTTACGCCCGTTGAAGCTAGGCAGTTGCCCTCATAAATACTGTCCAATTTCGTGTTGACATTCCATAGTACGCTCTTGTTCCTTATTCGCTTTCTCCTTCTTCTCGAACTCCATTTGCGGCTCTGTTTTTCCTGTAAAGTTTATTAAAGAGGAGGAAAATCGGGGACGAGTCCATTTCCGCCAATCCCGATAGTTCTGCCCAACTTAAAACAGCTAAAAAGGGAAGTAACCCTATTGCGACAGCCCCAACAAGAATCCCGACGGAAACGCTTAAGAGAGCTCTTCGTATCGACATGATTATATCCCTCCTGTCCCGCCTTTAAACACGGGGTGATCTTCATCATACCTCGAGTACCTTAAAAGAAGATGAAAGTTGAAAACGGACTTTGCGCGGAATCGTTTCGTTCTTGTTTAGACTGCGAGTCGACGATGCGCCGCGCTTACGTAATCTTCCTGCAAACCACAGAATCGATGGGAGGACAATGTAGGCGAAGGGGTAACAAAGTCCGATGACGTACGGATTTTCAAACGAATAGGAGATGCGGATATTGTACGTGTCGTAGACCACGAATACCAGCCAGGCGAAAGTCGCCAGCAATGCGACGAACTCCCAGTTCTTGAATCCGGTCCACTCGGATATTCCGTAACTCAGGATGAATAGCCATACCGATAACTTACCGAAGGCGCCCAACAGCCAGAGGGTTGAAAAACGCGTCGATATTTTGGACGAAATTGAGGATGGATACATACTTCGTGAGTGTATAAACAGGCGAGATGAGGTCCGGTAACGAACTGAAGGACCAAAACGCCCCATAGCATGGAGAGCGCCGTTCCCCAGAGAATCGCGCGGGGGGCGGTTCGCTTGTTCTCGGCGAAATAGAACAGCAAGTATGACCGGAGTCGGAGTAGATCGGAAGGATTCGCTTCATATTCATATCCTGCGGGGTGAGGAACAATTGGAGAAATACGTAGGAGACGAGAATGGGGCCGATGATCTTCGCGCAGCGGCTAATGGCAATGATCCCCCCTCTGTACACGACATAAAAAACAAGAAACATCGGCTGAATAAAATAAACCATTTTTTCAAACCATTTACCTAACGAGTAATGAATCCAAAAGTCAGGTGGGGTTGTTATGAAAACGAAAGCATGGATCTTCATCACTGCGTTATTACTCGCTGCCGGTTGCTCGAACGGGCCGGCGGCAAACGATCAGAACGGCTCCGACCGAACGAATGTCGGAACGCATGGCGCGGGGGCGGCGTCAAACGTAACGCAAGCATCGTCCATTACTTCGGAAGCTGCGAAGAAGACATCGATGTCGATGCAGCAAACCGCCAATGACGACGCCAATTGGTTGGATTGGCTTAACCTTGACAATCTATTGGGAAGAAACGCGCCAGGCCGGACCGCCGCTCCGCAGCAGCCCCCGGTTCAAACCGTAACTCCGCAGCAACCTCCGGCTCAGAATATCAATCCGCAGCCGACAGGGGACGCTTCTCAATTTCCGCAGCAAGTGTTGGATCTGGTGAACAAGGAGAGAGGGAAAGCAGGGTTAAAGTCCCTTAGCATGAATCATGAGTTGTCGAAGATGGCCATGGACAAGGCGCAGGATATGATCAACAACAATTATTTCGATCACCAATCTCCGACGTACGGCTCTCCGTTCGATATGATGAACGCCTATGGGATTTCCTATAACACGGCGGCGGAGAACATTGCGAAAGGTCAGAGAAGTCCGACGGAAGTAATGAATTCATGGATGAACAGTCAAGGCCATCGCGCTAATATTTTGAACGGCAGCTTCACGCAAATCGGAGTCGCCTATTATAACGGCGGCTGGGTTCAAGTTTTTATCGGGTAGCCCGAACGAGGCGACCGGCGGCGATGACCCCGGTCGCCTCGTTCCATTGCGGAACTTCCGGCTTAGCGGCGGCGTCTTTTATATAGAGACGCTGCAGCGGGGGAGCCAGTCATGAGTGACGAAGATGAAATCGTTGGCTTATTTCAAGAAGACGAACGGGTAATGAGCTTATTGAGGGCCGTGAAATCATTGGATTTGCCGGACGAAGATACAGGTCTGTGCAGCGGCGACATCGCAGGATCGGAGGGAGCGATGTTGCGAAGTTTCTTCGGTCATGCAGCTTACGCGGTCGTTGTATCGGCCGTTTCATTCGTATTTTACTGGGTACTAAAGATATGGATCATAATGGGGCGCTTTACGGCGGCGGACGCCCCTCCGGGCGATATCAGTATTTCGGAAAAGGCGTTTTATAGTTATCCCGTTCCTGTCGGCTACGGAATTTTCATGATCGGATTATCGTTATGGTTATGTCGGTTCTCGACAATATCCTCGGTTCGGATAAGCGCGGTATTCATCTTCGGGATGAACGCGGCGATCGTTTTGTATTTCATAGTGCAGTTCAGGGGGATTGCGTTCGGTTAAAAGCGAAATGACCCGGTAATGCGGTTTGCATTACCGGAATCGATTCCCAATAACGGATTAGAGAAGCTGTCCGCCCGACGCTTCCAGACGAATTCCATTCACCCAGCCCATCTCGTCGGAGCACAAGGACGCGACGACCCCGCCGATATCGTCGGCTTCTCCGACCCTGCCTAAAGCTGTATGAGAGCCTATATAATCTCTCATCTCGCGGTTGTCTCTTACCGCCCCGCCGCCGAAATCCGTAGCGATCGCTCCCGGTGCGACCACGTTGACGCGAATGCCTCTTTTCCCCCATTCTTGGGCCATGTATTTCGTCAAAATTTCGATCGCGCCCTTCATTGCCGCATACGCCCCGAAGCCCTCGATCACAAATCGAGTCAAGCCCGTTGAAATGTTGACGACTCTTCCATTGTCGGCAATGCGGGGAAGCAGCTTCTGCGACAGGAAAAACACGCCCTTGAATTGCACTTTCCACAGGTTGTCGAATTGTTCTTCCGTCGTTTCCTCGATAGAAGCGTGGACACCGAAACCCGCATTGTTGACTAAAATATCGAATTGCTCTCGATTCCATGTCTCGTTCAGCACGTCGGACAGCCGGGAGACGAACGAATCGAAGGATGATACTTCGCCGACATCCAGCTGCAGCGCCGCGGCCTTCCCGCCATTGCGTTCTATTGCTTTGACGACTTCTTCCGCCTCATCCTTCCGGGTAAGATAGGTGATGATGACGTCGAAGCCTTTGCGCGAGAGCGCTATAGCGGAGTTTTTGCCGAGCCCTCGGCTGCCGCCGGTAACGAGTGCGATCTTTCGAGTCGTAGTCATGGATTTTTGGCTCCTTTTGGTTGTTATTGTCGACCACTTGATATCTTGTGATCCGTGATCTAAAGTGAGTATAGATGCTCGAGTTAACTCTAGGTCAAGGGGTAGGATGAAAATGAATTATTCCATTCAAGAGGTCGCGAACCAATTCAACCTGTCCATCCACACGCTGCGCTACTATGATAAAGAAGGGTTAATGCCCTTTATCGGGCGGGACAAATCCGGCAACCGGGTGTTCACCGACTCGGATCTCAACTGGGTTGCAATGATTTGCTGTTTGAAGGATACAGGGATGTCGATCAAGGAAATGAAGCTGTATGCGGAATTGTGCGTGCGGGGCATGCAATCGATCGAGGAACGGAAAGAGATGCTCGTCGCTCACCGGAAGCAAGTTTTACAGCAGGTCGAAGATTTGAAGAAACATATCGAGCTGATCGATTCGAAAATCGAGGTCTATGAAAATCCGGAGTTGGCTCAAAAATTGTACGGAAGCCTCGATCAAACAACGAAGGGTACTTAGCGCATCCTGAAAGGAAGGAATAGGAAATCATAGCAACCGTGGAGGATTTTTCGAAACTAGATATTCGTATCGGAACCGTATTGAAAGCAGAGCCATTCCCGGAGGCTCGAAAGCCCGCGATAAAATTAGAGATCGACTTCGGCGAAATCGGTATAAAACGATCTTCCGCGCAAATCACGAAAAGATACGAACCGGAACGACTCGTCGGTCGACAAGTAGTTGCGGTCGTCAATTTCCCGATGAGGCGCATCGCCGGTTTCGAATCCGAAGTGTTGGTCATCGGGGGTGTGCCGGGAGAAGGCGACGTGGTGCTGTTGAGACCGGACGAACCCGTCAAGAACGGTACGCCCATCGCCTAAAAAGAGCGCTCGCTTCCGGCAAGTCAAACCGAAAAGCATCGTAACACATCCGCTCCGCCCACAATATGATGTGTCTAGAACAATCAAATGAGGTGAGCCGATGGCAGTCGTAAAAGCCAGAAGCAGGGATATTGACATGTTGGCAAGGTTGCTGCGAGCCGAAGCGGAAGGCGAAGGCGAAATGGGGATGCTCCTTGTCGGAAATGTGGGGATTAACCGTATCCGATCGAATTGCTCCGATTTCAAAGGAATCCGAACCATCCCGCAGATGATCAATCAGCCGCATGCGTTCGAAGCGCTGCTTCATGGCTTGTATTATCAAAAGGCTAGAGAGAAAGAACGGCGGTTAGCCCAGCGGGTCGTGGACGGGGAACGGTTCTGGCCGGCCAAATTTTCCCTCTGGTATTTCCGTCCGGGAACGGCTGCGGCGCCCCAACCCTGTCCGGCCAACTGGTATGACCAGCCGCACGTAGGAAGATACAAGCTTCACTGTTTTTATCAGCCGACCGGCGAAGAATGCGAAAATGTATATAATATTTATTAATTCTCCCTCCCGCTTTCTATGAGCGGGTTTTTTCGTTTTTCCGGACAACCTCCTTGTCGCGTTCGTATCTACGACGGCTGGACGAGTTTGAATGGTATAGTAAAAAGAACGAACAAAGGAATCGTGTTTCGGACGGCGTTGAAGGATTTGATCCAACTTTATCGTACGGGTTGAGGTACGACGCGTGTTGGAAAGCAGACCGCAAGCCGCCGAAGGCCAGATCGGTCTGCTTTTCTTGTCATCTACTTGGATTTCGACCCGTTATGCTCTTCATCGTATTCGTTGGACAGCTCTTCAAGGGATTTGATGGGACCATGCGGGTTTTGAGCTTGTTTTCGGCTTCTCACTTCATTTATTTTTGTCTTTTTGGATCTAGTCATCGACAAGGAACTCCTTTCCGATCGTTATTGGAAGGCGTCGCTTCCATCCCGATAGGATGATACGGTCGATCGCAAAATATTCAAGGCGCGGCCCGCGCCGAGCGCTTCGGCCAGAGCAGCGCGAACAGGACGAGCGGAACGACAAACGCGAACGTACCGAACAGGAACGGGCGGCTTTCCGTAGATTCGCCGAGCTGCACGGCGGAGTCGAAAAACCAAACCACGCAGACGAGCGCGAAGATGCCGATCGGCGCCGCCGCCGACTTCGCGTTCACGGTCGGCACCAAAACGCTTGCGACTTGGCACAAAAAGTACAGCGTTATGCCGATCTTGAGCAGCACCGTGGGAATCCATGCCGCTGCGATCGGCATATCGAGCCGATCCAAGAAATCGGTCAGCCGCAGCTGTCGGATCAGCTCGTACGGCGGATCCCAGAACATCGTCGAGAGATCGGGACCGAACAGCACCAGTTCCCCCAAGATCATGATCGTCGTGACGGCGATGCCGACGGCGATGCCCGGAAAAATATCGGCTAGCCGGAATGTCCGCTGCGCGAACAACAAAGGCATCAGCATCAGCTCCGCGAAGTGGCCGAAGGCGTAAAAGGACGCTTCCGCCACGCCGAGCGGACGCTCCAATACGGGACTTAGAAACTCCAATCGAGCTTGGCCCGTCAACAATGCAGGGAGGAGGAACACCAAGATCACGAACAGGGGGCAGAGGACGATGCTCGCTCTCGCGATCACGACGATGCCGCTCTTCACAAACCAAACCGCCGTGAATACCGCGGTGCTCGCGAGGACGACCATCGGCGTAGAGGGCAGCAAATAAATATTGACCAAGCTGACGAGAAATCGGATGTCGTGCGCGATCGTAAAGAAAAAGACGAATCCATACAGAAGAAGTACGCCTCTGCCGATCCAAGGCCGTCTGGAAAGCATCGCTTCGATCAGCGGAACGGCCGGGAACCGTCTCTGCACCGCGTCCATCAGCCATAACGGGAGCAGGACGGCGATACCTGCGACGATATACCCCATCCAAGCGTCCTGTCTCGCGGCAAGGATCATCGGAACGGGGGGGTGTTTGATCGCGATGGAGACCATAAACAACACCGCGATCATGTTCGCTTGCAGCTTCGATATTTGTTGCATCGGGCAACCCCCTAACGAAAGATGTCGTCCATCCAATTCCCGGGCCGCGGGAGATCGGGGCGGCTCGCCATCCAGAACCATACCAAGGCGCTTGCCGCATACAGCGCGGCGGCGAACCATCGATTCGCCGGAGAAGCGGAACGGTAGCCCTGCCACTCCCAGACCAGAGCAAGGGCGATTAGGACGAGGATGGGCGCGAAATCGCTCATGACGGATCCAGCTCCTTCAATTTCAGGTCGAGCGACCGAATCAACGCGCCGTCATGCACGAGCCGCACCTTCGGCGTGACCTTGACTTTGACGTTCGGATATTCGGTATCCTCCCAGCGGTCCCGTACGCGCGCCCAATACCCTCGGTAACGGCGGTGCACCGCGTCCCCGAAGCCTAACGCGTCCGCTCTATGCTCTTGGCAGGCGGCGACGGCTTCTTCGATCAGTTGAGCGATCCGCCGTTCCGCCTCGCGCTCCAAGGCGGCGCGACGGCGATAATCCGTCGGATCGTAATCGGATACATTTTCGGCAAGGGCCGCCGTTGCGGTCAACGAGATGTTCACTTCGATTCGTCCGTTTCGCAGCGCGGGGCGAATTTTCGAATCCGACCACATGATTTGGAAGGTAGCCGCCCTTCGATCTTTCCCCGGGAACGGCACGTCGATCATCGGGGTTCGGGCTTGACCCATCGCGAGCAATAGGCCGGTCGCGACGCGGTCCTCCAGCACGGTCGCCAATTTGTCGTGCTTGAATACGGCGATGCCCGCCAGCTGAATCGTCGTCTTCTGCTCCTTCTTCAAGTTCGTGGCGGTGGGAATTTTTCGAACCGCGGGGGCGATCGGGTCGATGCCCTCGGTCAGCAGCGAATACAAAAATATCCGCAAGTTTATCGGATCGTTCGTCGCCATTTGGGACAATTCGCGCAGCAGCTCCGAGGGCGTCTTTTCGATCGGGGCGTCCGCGACGAGTACGTTTTTCGCTTCGCCCATGGCGATAATCGGGAACGCGCTCAGCCGGTTCTGCGGGACCCGAAAGATCGGGTCGAACATCGGCACGACCCCTTGTCGAGCCAACGCCTCTCCGATGATCAGCACTCTTCGATGAGAGAAGTTGAGGAGCCGCGATAAGTGGTCCTGCTCCGCCTCGGTCGAGTCCCGGACCGTCCGGCCGAAGGCGGACTCCGCGTACCAGGCTTTCGAACCGGACGTGCCCCCGCCGCCGCCCTGCGGACCGCCCATTTGACCGACCAACGGAATTTGCATCGTGCTGCGATATCCTCCATCCTCCAGATCGATGGCCGTGCCGACGACGAATGCGACGTCGTTGATTTCTTTCCGATCCCAGCAGCCGGGCAGCAACAGCAGGCAAGCGATCAAGAAGACCGTTCTTTTCATGGGGATGTCGCACCTTCCCTCGATTCTCCGCCCTGCGGAGGTTTCTTGTCGTTCATTCGCCGCCGGTTGCGGGACGCGAAGGAAGGACGAAGTACCATAGCCCACCACGGGGCGCGGACGAAAATATCTTTTTGATCCGACCTTCGGAATGGCGTTAGCCCGGTGAGATACGGAACGCCGAAAGACGTCAAGCCGCATAGATGGATTACGATCCATACGGTACCCAGGACGATGCCGTAGACGCCGAATATGCTGGCGAGCAGCATCAGCGGGAATCGAAGCATCCGCACCGTGATCGCGAAATTAAACTTCGGGATCGTAAACGAGGCGATCCCCGTAAGAGAGACGACGATGACGACGGGGGCGGATACGATGCCTGCCTGCACCGCGGCTTGGCCGATGACCAAGGCGCCTAAGATACTGACCGCTTGTCCGATAATTTTCGGCAGCCGAATGCCCGCTTCCCGCAACGCTTCGAACGCGACTTCCATAATCAGCGCTTCGATTAACGCCGGGAACGGAATCGGCTCCCTCGACGCGGCGATGCTGAACATCAAGCTCGTCGGAAGCATGTCTTGGTGGAACGTCGTGACGGCGATGTACAGGGCAGGCAAGTATAGGGCAATGAACAGAAAGGCGTAACGAAGCCACCGCAACAAGTTCCCGATAAAATAACGTTCGTAGTAATCTTCGCTCGAATGCATCAGCTGCCAAAACGTGATCGGCCCCGTCAGCACAGACGGCGTGCCGTCGACCAAAATGACGACGCGACCTTCGAGCAGCATCGCTGCGGCCGTGTCCGGCCGTTCCGTGTACTGCAGCTGCGGAAATGGGGAGTAGGGGTGCTCTTCGATGCATTCTTCGATGTACCCGCTTTCCAAGACGCCGTCGATCCGAATGGCGCGGATGCGCTCTTGCACGTCTTGAACGACCTTCGGATCGGCGACGCCGTGCAAATAAGAGACGTATACGGTGGTTTGCGTTTGTTCTCCGACAGTTGTGGCCGCGATTTTGAGCTGCGGGGTTTTCAGCTTGAAGCGGAGAAGGGCGGTATTCGTATGGACGTCTTCCGTGAAAGCTTCTTTCGGCCCGCGAATGTTCACTTCCGTCGTCGATTGTTCGACCGCGCGGCGCATGCCTCCTTTGACGCGGAGCACGACCGCTTCGCCGCACCGGTCCAGCAGAAGCGCTGCGCCGCCTTCCGTAAGTTCGCGGACGACGTCGGACAGCAGAGGCGTCGACGCCGAGGACGGCACGGAAAGCAGACTTTCGCTCAGCTGTTTCGCCAGGGAATCGCCGGCTTCGGGAGCGGCGGCGAACGCCTCGACGAACGGGCGCAGCGCATTATCGCTCAATTCTTTCGTATCCACTACCCCGGCGATGTAGACGAGGCAAGCTCTCGTTCCGTTCGCTGCGGTTACCGGCCGAAAGTTGACGTCGGCGCAGTCGACGAAGACGTCTTTCAACGCAAGTACGTTGCGATCCAGCTCGAAGGCGAGCTTCGTCGACTCCGGTCCGTCATTCGACGAAGCCGCGCCTATGTTGTTGGACATCCCGTCTCTTCCCACGTGAGCTGGTTCCTTCCGTCTGATCGATAACCAAAGTTTGTCATTGAAGGGCTTTCTTTATGCACCGCGGCGATGGTTGGTCGTTCCCTTGCATAGCAATATATTCGTTGCTCTTTTCGTTTACTCGCGAAATAGAGTAGAATCGAAGCTATGCGGGACGTATTTTCTTTCCGAACTTCCTATATCATCCTGCAACATATATTTCGCAAGGCGCGTCTGTAAAGATGCAAGAAAGGGGGAGCCCATCTTGGTGGAGCACAATCTGATCAGAGCCGCTCAATCGGGCGATCGCGACGCCCTGATCGCGCTGTTGCGCGAGATTGAGACGCATGTTTACCGAACGGCATATTACATCTTGAATAACGAACAAGATGCCATGGATGCGGCGCAAGAAGCGCTCATCCGGATATATACCAAGATAGATTCCTACGAGGAGAAAGCTCAGTTCAAAACCTGGGTGCAACGGATCGTTACGAATATTTGCATCGATAAGTTCCGGCGCGCCAAAGCGTCGGTTTCGATCGAAGAGCATGAGATGGTGTTCCCGACGGACAATAACGTCGAAGAGGAAGTGATGGCTTCCTATGCGGCGAAAGATATCCGGGAAGCGATCAATCAACTTCCCGAACACCACCGGACGGTCGTCGTGCTTCGGTATTTGCAGGATTTCTCTTACACCGAAATCGCGGATTCGCTGGGCTTGCCCCTCAACACGGTGAAATCGTATTTGTTCCGAGCCAGACGACAGTTACAAACGCTCCTGAAGGAGTATCAGAAAGGTGGTGTACGGAGATGACTTGCGAAGAGGTGATGGAACTTATGCAAAGACACCTGGACGGTGATTTGAATTACGAAGAACAGAAGCAACTGTCGGAGCACCTCGACGCTTGCCCGGAGTGCACCGATATGATGGAGCGCCTGGAGCGGATCGATCAGGATCTGGCAAGCCTGCCGAAGGTGACTCCGGCATATAGTCTTGTAGATGCCATTATGCCGCGACTCGCGCAGATCGACGCGGCGAGCGAATCGATGTCGGCCCGGGAAGCCGCGCCGCGGGGCGCCGCGGTACGTCCGTGGTACGCTCGAGGCGCGTTCGCCCGGTACGGCGGCTTGGCCGCGGCGGCGGCGGTGCTCGGCGTGCTCGTCGTGAACGGCATGACGGGTTCGTTCGAGAAGAGCGCGAACCAGGCGCAAGAGTCGGCTGCCTCCGGCGGCGCGTCCGCGGATATGATGATGTCGATGGAAGCGCCGTTGGAGGAAGCCGTGGCGGACGGCGCCGCTACGAAGCGAAGCGCGTCCGAGGCCGAAGCGCCCGCTGCGGATGCGTCCCCGTCGATGGATAACGCGGCGGATCCGAACGCTTCCGTCTCGTCGACGCCGGAGCCGAGCAAGGCGCCTAAGGACGGCGACGACACGGCCGCGGGCAGCGGGGAGACGCCGGCCGCGCCGCCTCCATCGCCGTCCCGCGAGCCGCAGCCGGCAGCGGCCGGCGGCGGGACGGACGGCGCCGAAGGCGTCGGCGTCATGGGCTTCGAAGGCCCCGCCGAAGAGGGCGCCGCGCCGGAAAGCGAAGCGCCGAAGGAAGCCGCCGAGATGCCGCCTGCCGAGGAAGAACCGACCTACGGCATCGCGAGAGATCAGGCATTCGAAGACGGAGCGAGAGGGAAGGGCTCCGTTCCGGGGCTGCTCTCCGAGGACGGGACGTTCGCGGCCGCCGTGGAGCTTAAGGAGGACGGCACGCAAGTCGTCGTCGTCAACGAGTTGGAAGGCGACGCGGACTACGCTTCCTCTTATGCGTGGGCGGCGGAGACGGCGGTGGAGCTGATCGGCTGGGACGGCGCAACGTTGACGTACACCGCTACGACCGAAGGCGTCGCGCGAACGTTCCGGATCGACGCGGCTTCCGCGACCGAGACGGAAATCGAATAATCCAAGACGCAACCCGCTGCACACTTCGAGCGGCCCGCGCGTATAGTATACTAACTCGAAAGAAGGTCCCAGCGCCGATATATCCACAGGGACGAAGGGTCCTAGGCCTTCCTCCCGGTGTTTATATAGATGTGATGGGGACGAAGGGATCGCGTTCGAAGCGAAAAGGCTTTGACGCGATCCCTTTGTTGTTTTACTATTGGTAACGAACATGAACAACCGGCTGACGCAAGGGACGGAGCGGGGAACGACGGGGGAACGACAAGCATATGGATTACAAGCAAGCCGCGCGGGAATGGTCGCAGGGGACCGTCCGGCCGATCTACATATTGCACGGATCGGAATCGTACGTGATGGGGGAGTGGATCGACCTGTTGGTCTCGACCGCGCTCGAGCCGGATACGAAAGATTTCGCGCTCAGCAAATACGATCTCGGCGAGACGCCGCTCGAGACGGCGATCGAGGACGCGGAGACGATTCCGTTCTTGTCGCCGCGCAAGATCGTCATCGCCTCGGGGGCGTATTTCTTAACCGGCGGGCGCGACCCGTCGCGGGCGGAGCATAACGTCGACGCGCTGCAATCGTACGCGGCCGCTCCGGCGGATCATGCGGTGCTCGTTCTGACGGTGCCGTCGGACAAGCTGGACGAGCGAAAGAAGATCGTGAAGACGATGAAAAGCGCGGCCGTCGTACTGCCGTTCGCACCGCTCGGGCCTGCGGAGCTGCCGCAATGGGTCGCCAAGAAGGCGGCGGGCTGGGGCGTCAAGATCGAAGCCGACGCGATCGACGCGCTGCTCGCGCGGGTCGGCGGCAGCTGCGCGACGATCGCGTCGGAGATGGAGAAGTTGAGCCTGTACGTGGGCAAGGGGAACGAGATTACGTCCGAACACGTCGAGGCGCTGGCCGTGCGGACGTCCGAGCAGAACGTCTTCCTGCTCGTCGAAGAGCTCGCCAAGCTCCGGCCCGAGCGGGCGATGACCATCTTCCACGATCTCCTGAAAGAGAAGGAAGAACCGATCAAGCTGCTCTCGCTGATCGCTCGCCAATTCCGGATGATGCTCGGCGCGAAGGAGCTGGCGAAGCAGGGCTTCTCCGGTCCGCAGATCGCCTCTCAGCTCGGCGCGCATCCGTACGCGGTGAAGATCGCGGGGGAGCAGGCGAAGCGGTTCCGCACCGAGACGCTCGAACGGCTGATGAAGGAATTGGCGGACTTGGACGTCGCGATGAAGAGCGGCGGCATCGACAAGGCGCTCGGCCTCGAGCTATTTATTTTGCGCTTGGGCGCGGCGGCGAACGCGGCATCCGCAAGCGCCCGATAGGAAACACAAACAAAGCCTCCGGCGGATGCCGGAGGCTTTCGATGTACGTCTGAAATTAGGCTTGGGCGGACAGCGCGTTTACTTTCTTCGCAAGGCGAGATTTCTTACGAGCTGCGGCGTTCTTATGAAGCAAACCCTTCGTGACCGCCTTATCCAATTTCTTGGTTGCGTTCAGGAGGGCGTCCTTTGCCTTCTCGACGTCGTTCTGCGTCGTTGCCACTTCCGCTGCTTTCACAGCCGTACGCAGCGCGGATTTCTGGGAAGCATTGCGAATGCGACGCTTCTCGCTTTGTTTAACGCGCTTTTCTGCGGATTTAATATTAGGCATGCCGTTTCACCTCCTTGATCGACAACCGGGCAGGGTGTTCCAAAGTCAACTTTTCATATTATAGCTTGGGTTTACGGAAAAATCAACTCTTTTCCAACATCGACTCTTAAACCGCCTGTGCATAACCGATTCCCCCGGGCGGCAAACTACGTTCAGCATACATAGGGAAAGGAGCGAATACTGCGATGGGTTTGGATTTAAGCGCCTACTCGGTAAGGACCGACTTGGCCGTCGAGGCGAGAGAGATGGCTTCGCAGGGGGGACTTCAGTCGATTCCGGGCGTCGATATGGAATCGACGGAAGAAGAGGGCGTCTTCGTTACGAAAATCGATATTTCGACCGAACAAGGCGCGCAAGCGATCGGGAAACGGCAAGGTCACTATTTGACGATCGAGGTGCCCGGCCTCCGGCAGAAGGACTCGGATTTGCAGGATCGGGTGGCGACGCTGTTCGCGAAGCATTTCGAATCGTTCTTGCAGAAAGCCGGCGTGACGAAAGAATCGAAAGTGCTCATCGTCGGACTCGGCAACTGGAACGTAACGCCCGACGCCCTCGGACCGATCGTCGTGGAGAACGTCATGGTGACGCGTCATTACTTCGAGCTGATGCCGGATCAGGTGGCCCCCGGCTATCGCCAGGTGAGCGCCGTCGCGCCCGGTGTGCTCGGCATAACCGGCATCGAGACGAGCGAGATCGTACAGGGCATCGTGGATAAATCGAAGCCCGACGTCGTCATCGCGGTGGACGCTTTGGCGTCTAAAGCGCTGGAGCGGGTGAACACGACGATTCAGATCGCGGACACCGGCATCCACCCGGGCTCGGGCATCGGCAACAAGCGGAAGGGCATTACGCAGGAGACGCTCGGCGTTCCGGTCATCGCGATCGGCGTGCCGACGGTCGTCTATGCGTCGACGATCGTCAATTCGACGATCGAGCTGCTCGCGCAAAACTTCGGCAAGCAGACGAACAATACGAACGCGATTCTAGGGATGCTGCCGAACATGACGGAGCAGGATCGACTGGGCATGGTGCGCGAGGTGCTCGACCCGCTCGGTCACGACCTCCTCGTCACGCCGAAGGAAATCGATCAATTCATCGAAGACATCGCCAACATTATCGCGAGCGGGCTGAACGCCGCGCTGCACGAAGCCGTGGACAACGACAACGTATCGGCGTACACGCATTAGAGGCGAGTAAAGGAAGCCCGGGAGCGTCGTTCTCGGGCTTCTTCCCCGCGTCTATAAATCCGGTTCTATTCTCTCAATCGCCACATAGAGTAGAAATACGAAGAAGATTGAGAGACCGCGTCGGCGGAAGAGGCGCGGCAGAGGAGGAACCGGATTATGGAACGATTGGGTATGCGCATCGCGACGGGAATGGTGACGGCTTGCGTCGTCCTCGGGGCGGCGGGGCTGATCCGCGGACACGCGGAAGTCGCGCCGCTGCAGTCGCTTGGCAACGCGGCCGCCTTCGTCTCGGGATCCGTGCTTACTAGAATGTATATGGAAATTCCCGGCGCGGAGCTCGGTCTGGGAGAGACGCTGCTAGAATCGCGGAAAGGCGCTGCGTCGACGGAAGGGACGAGCTCGGGCGACCCGACGGATACGGAGGCTGTCGGCGGTCCGGCGACGCCGTCCGCAGCCGAGGCGGCGCCCGACGCAGAACACGCGGCGGTCGCAGGCGACAGCGAAGCCGCTACGGCCGGCGCGCTTGCCTCTCCGTCCGCGGACAAGCCCGCCTCGGAGACGTCAACGTCTGCGGCCGCGAAGCCCGCGACGGATCGCAAGCTTGCCTTCATCTACCATTCGCATAACCGGGAATCGTGGTTGCCCGAGCTGAAGGGGACGAGCAAGGACCAGCCGAACGAAGCGTTCGACGCCGACGTCAACGTCTCGATGCTCGGCGCGCGGCTGCAGAAGAAGCTCGAGGAGCTCGGCGTCGGCGCGGTGCACTCGGGGACCGACTACAATACGGCCGTGAAAAACTTCAATTATAACTACTCGTACAAATACTCGAAGACGACGGTGAAGGAAGCGCTGGCGGTCCACGACGATCTTGTCTATCTGCTGGACATACACCGCGACTCTTCGAGGCGGAAGCAGACGACCATCGAGATCGACGGCAAGGCGTACGCGAAGATGTACTTCATCGTCGGGCAAGGCAACCCGGACTGGAAAGAGAACGAGGCGCTGGCGAAACGGATACACGAGAAAATGGAAAAGAAGCTGCCCGGCATATCGAAGGGCATTCTCACGAAAGGGACGAGGCACGGGCACGGCGAATACAACCAGTCGCTGTCCAAGGGGAGCGTGCTTATCGAAATCGGCGGCGTAGACAATACTTTAGAAGAGAGCAACCGCACGGTCGACGCGCTCGCCTCGGTCATCGCGGAATTGACGAAGGACGCGGTGAAGGTCGACGCCGGCGCGGCCGGCGATCATCCGGAGAAAATGTAAGAAAGGGGCGAGGGGAATGAAATCGAGGGGAGCGAAGATCGCAGGATTCCTGGCGTTGATCGCGATCAGCGTCTTCTTCGGGATCGATATCGCCTCGTCCGGGCTCGAGCGCGTCCAGGGGCCGCCCCCGTCGGCGCGACCGGCGGCGGCTTCGGTGGCCGCCGCTCAACCGTCCGACTCTACTCCGGCGGCCGAATCGAACGACGCATCGACGTCCGTGACGCCGCCGTCCGCCGAGGCGCCCGCCGGTTCGGCCGACGTCGCCGCGTCCGCGCCGGCGCTCGTCGAGCCGGTCCAGCATACCGGCGCCATCAACCGGCTGTCGCTCGCGCTCGGCGACGGGCTGCGATACCTCGCGCAAGGCGCGATTCGCTTCATCGCCGACCTCATCGGCGCCGTCCTGCATTAAGCCTTTGCCGTAGACCGATGCTATTGCTATAATAGTGTGGATATAGGCTTAATTATCTACGGGGTGACTTCATGTCTACGATGGATCTGCGGCAAAGCAAGGTTCGGAACTTCTGTATCATCGCCCATATCGACCATGGGAAATCGACGCTTGCCGACCGTATCCTTGAATATTCGGGCGCGGTGCAGCAACGCGAGATGCAGGATCAGCTGCTCGACCAGATGGATTTGGAGCGGGAGCGGGGCATTACGATTAAATTGCAGGCCGTCCGCCTTCAATACAAGGCGGAAGACGGCGAGGTATATACGCTCAACCTAATCGACACGCCGGGGCACGTCGACTTTACGTACGAGGTGTCCCGCAGTCTCGCGGCTTGCGAAGGGGCGCTGCTCGTCGTCGACGCGGCGCAGGGCATCGAAGCACAGACGCTGGCGAACGTATATTTGGCGCTCGATAACAACCTTGAGATTTTACCCGTCATCAACAAAATCGATTTGCCGAGCGCGGAGCCGGAGCGCATCCGCCAAGAGATCGAGGACGTCATCGGCCTCGACGCGAGCGAAGCGGTACTGGCGTCGGCCAAAGCGGGCATCGGGATCAAAGAAATTCTCGAGCAGATCGTAAAGAAGGTACCGCCTCCGGTCGGAGATTCGGAGAAGCCGACGAAGGCGCTTATTTTCGACTCGCACTATGATCCTTATAAGGGCGTCATCGTGTACGTGCGCGTGATGGACGGGGTCATCAAGGCCGGTTCGAAAATCCGCTTCATGGCGACGGAGAAGGAATTCGAAGTGATCGAGGTCGGCGCGTTCCGACCGAGAATGTCGAGCGTGGACGAGCTCCGGGCGGGCGACGTCGGCTTCGTCGTAGCGGGGATCAAGAACGTGAAGGACACCCGCGTCGGCGATACGATCACCGACGCGAAAAACCCGGTCAAGGAACCGCTCGCCGGCTATCGTCGGATCAACCCGATGGTGTTCTGCGGCCTGTATCCGATCGAAACGTCCGACTACGCGGAGCTGCGCGATGCGCTCGAGAAGCTGGAGCTGAACGACGCGTCGCTGCGTTACGAGCCCGAGACGTCCCAAGCGCTCGGCTTCGGCTTCCGCTGCGGCTTCCTGGGGCTGCTCCACATGGAGATCATCCAAGAGCGCATCGAACGGGAGTTCAACATTCCGTTGCTGACGACGGCGCCGAGCGTGGTGTTCATGGTGCATCTGACGGACGGCACGGTGCTCAGCATCGACAACCCGGCCAATATGCCGGAGCAGCAGCGCATCGATCATATCGAAGAGCCGTATGTGAAGGCGTCGGTCATCGTGCCGAAGGATTACGTCGGCCCGATCATGGATTTGTGCCAGAACAAGCGCGGCGACTTCATCGATATGCAGTACCTCGACGCGACGCGCGTGACGCTCATCTATGACATTCCGCTGTCGGAGATCGTCTACGATTTCTTCGATCAGCTGAAGTCGCGCACGAAGGGGTACGCATCGTTCGACTACGAGGTGTCCGGTTATAAGCGATCGAATCTCGTGAAGATGGACATCTTGCTCAATAACGAGAAGGTCGACGCCCTCTCGTTCATCGTCCACCGCGACAACGCGTACAATCGCGGACGGATTCTGTGCGAGAAGCTGAAGGACATTATTCCGCGCCAAATGTTCGAGGTGCCGATCCAAGCGACGATCGGCCAGAAAGTCATCTCCCGCGAGACGGTCAAGGCGATGCGGAAGAACGTCCTCGCCAAGTGTTACGGCGGCGACATCTCGCGGAAGCGCAAGCTGCTCGAGAAGCAGAAGGAAGGCAAGAAACGCATGAAGCAGGTCGGCTCGGTCGAGGTGCCGCAAGAAGCGTTCATGGCGGTGCTGAAGATCGACGAATAGCGGCTGGCGTTGCCCCGGCGGAATCGCGCCGGGGCAACGTTTTTTGGCGGGAGGCCCCGAAGAGGCGAATGATCGGAGGAACTCCGACTACAACTCTTGCTGGCCCCGGTTCATTTTCAAGAAAGGAGGAACTTCCATGAGACAACGGATCGAGACGCCGGAAGCGGTGTATCTTCATATTCCTTTCTGCACGAACAAGTGCCATTATTGCGATTTCAATTCCTATGTGCTGAAGGGACAACCGGTGCACGAGTATCTCGACGCGCTGGAGCGCGAGATGGAGGCGACAGCGAAGGCGGTGCCGCCGGGCGCGATCCGCACCGTCTTCGTCGGCGGCGGAACGCCGACCGTGCTGACGCCCGAACAGATGGAACGGTTCCTGAAGTCGGTTCGGACGTATTTTCCGAATCTCGTCGAGGGGTACGAATTCACGATGGAGGCGAATCCCGGCACGACGGACCTCGAGAAGCTGCAGGCGATGCGCGAAGGCGGCGTCAATCGCTTGTCGTTCGGCGTACAATCGTTCGATTCCGGATTGCTGCACGCGATCGGGCGCATACATTCCGTCGAGGACGTGTACCGGAGCCTCGAGAACGCCCGCGCGGCCGGCTTCGCGAACGTGTCGATCGATTTGATCTTCGGCTTGCCGAACCAGACGATCGCGCAGATGAACGAGACGCTCGACCGGGCGCTCGAGCTGAAGCTGCCGCATCATTCGATCTACAACCTGAAGGTGGAAGAGAATACGCTGTTCCATACGCTCTACGAGCGCGGGGAGCTGCCGCTGCCGAAGGAAGAGGACGAGGTCGAGATGTTCCACGTCATTATGCGGCGCATGCGGGAAGCGGGCTACGAACAGTACGAAATCAGCAATTTCGCGAAGCCCGGCTTCGAGAGCAAGCATAATACGGTGTACTGGCGCAATGAGAGCTATTACGGGCTCGGCGCCGGGGCGCACGGCTACGTCCGCGGCGCGCGCCACGTCAACGTGAAGGGCATTCAACCGTATATCGACGCGACGAAGCAGGGTTTGCCGCTGTTGGAGAAGTTCGACGTCGACCCGGACGAAGCGATGGAAGACTTCATGATGGTCGGGCTGCGGCTGCTGCGAGGGGTCGACCGCGCCGACTTCCGCGCCCAATTCGGGCGCGAGCTCGAGGACGTCTTCGGCGAGACGATCGACCGGCTGCACAGTCAAGGCATGCTGGAGCCGACCGACGGCGGTTGGCGGCTCGCGCCGAACGGCGTGCTGCTCGGCAACGAGGTGTTCGGCGCATTCCTGGGCGCGCACGCGATCGCGTAAGAATGGGGCTTGGTTTACCCACACCAAGGATTCTCTCACAACGTATGTTACGTTGGGAGAGAATCTTTTTTTGCATTGAATGTATTGTGCGTTTATTCAAGTTGTTGTATATTTATTCAATCGAAAACATTACGACGGAAGCGTGGGATGCGCCGTGATCCAGACCGCGGTTTGCCGGAAAGCGACAGTCGACGACGTCGACTTCTTATATGAATTAATTCAAGGGTATGCGGAAAGCGGCATCATGCTGCCCCGCACGAAAGAGATGCTGAGGGAGCAGGCGGACACGTTCGTTGTGGCCGAGATCGACGGACGGATCGTCGGCTGCGGCGCATTGCTGCGTCTCGGCGCGGACCTGGTAGAGGTTCGGTCCCTCGGGCTCGACCCCGAATATAAAGGCCAAGGCATCGGCCGCAAGATCGTCGAGCAGCTCGAGCTGCAGGCGAGAGAATTAGGCGTGCCGAAGCTGATGGCGCTCACGTACGAGGTCGCCTTCTTCGAGCGGAACGGCTTTACGGTCGTGAATAAGGAGATCTTCCCGGAGAAGGTCTGGCGCGACTGCATCCACTGCAAGAAACAACATAACTGCGACGAAATCGCAGTGCTGAAAAGGCTAGATTGACTTGACAACGACCCTCCCGATTCGGTATGTTTGGAGTAGGTTAGCACTCATCGCTAAGGAGTGCTAATCACTCGAACTCCGGGGAGGGTTGTCGTTTGTTATCCGAGCGTCAGAAGATGATTTTGTCGGCGATCGTCGACGATTATATTCGTTCCGCGGAGCCGGTCGGCTCGCGCAGCATATCGAAACGCGGGGACGTTGGATACAGCGCCGCGACGATCCGCAACGAGATGTCGGACCTTGAGGAGCTCGGTTTTCTCGAGCAACCGCATACGTCCGCCGGGCGGATTCCTTCGAACAAGGGGTACCGATATTACGTAGACCACCTGCTGAGTCCCGGTTCGCTGTCTCCCGTGGAGAAAGAATCGATCAAGTCGTTCTTCGAGAACAAGATCCAAGAGGTCGAGGGCGTCGTTCAGCATGCCGCTACGATTCTGTCTAGCATGACGAATTATACGGCGATCGTGCTCGGACCGGAGACTTATAAGACGACGCTCGCGTCGCTTCAGCTCATTCCGCTGAACGAACGATCGGCGGTCGCGATCATCGTCACGAACACGGGACACGTCGAGAATCGTACGGTTACGATACCGGACGGCGTGCCGGTCGGCGAGATCGAGAAGTTCGTGAACGTCATGAACGCGAAGCTGAAGGGCGTGCCGTTGTATCGATTGCGCTCGAAGATGTACACCGAGCTTGTCGCGGAGCTGAGCAAGCATGTGGCCGGCTACGAGGAGCTGCTCGCGGTCGTCGAATCGGTGCTCGAAGGCGACGAGTCGGACCGCCTGTACTTGGGCGGGGCGACGAATATGCTGACGCAGCCCGAGTTCAAGGACGTGGATAAGGTCAAGACGATTCTGGACCTATTCGATCAGACCGAGACGATGCTTCGCATGTTCGCGGCGATGCCCGCCGGCATTCAGGTGAAGATCGGCGGAGAGAACACGCTGGAAGCGATCAATCATTGCAGCATCATCACGGCGTCTTATTCGATCGAAGGACAGCCGGTCGGTTCGATCGGCATCTTGGGCCCGACGCGCATGGATTACCGAAAGGTGATCGCGGTCCTCGATTTATTTACGAAGGATTTAACGAACAGTTTGTCTCGTTGGTACCGATAACGGCCGTCGATGCGCAGGAGACGTTCGTCTCCTGCTTTTTTGCCGCGTTCGCGGCGACGGTTCCCGTCAATCGCGGGGGGGCATACTGGGATATGGATAAGGAGGTGAGAGGCGCATGAAACAGGAGACGGAGAAAGAGCAAGGAACGACCCCGGCGGAGGAGATCGCTATGGAATCCGGCGAGACGTCGGAAGCCGCCGCGGAGACGGTCGAAGCCGAAGTCGTCGAGACAGGCGCTTCGGAGCTGGAAGCCGCCAAGCGTACGGCGGAGGAGAACTACCAACGTTATTTGCGCACGCAGGCCGATTTCGATAACTTCCGGCGCCGCGCGCGAACCGAGAAGGAAGAATTCGCGAAATACGCCTCGCAGAAGCTGATCGAGGGTCTTCTTCCGATCATCGACAATTTCGACCGCGCGATCGCGGCCAGCCGCGAACAGAGCGATTTCGATTCGCTTGCCAAGGGCGTCGAGATGATCCAGCGTCAGCTGGGGCAGCTGCTCGAGAGCGAAGGCTTGCAGGCGATCGAGGCGGTCGGCCAGCCGTTCAACCCCGAGCTGCACCAAGCGATCATGCAGGTGCCTGCCGAAGAAGGCGGAGCGTCGGGCATCGTCGTTGAGGAGCTGCAGAAGGGATATATGCTTAAGGAGAAAGTTATTCGCCCGTCGATGGTGAAGGTCACCGAGTAACGGCGGCGCGGTCTCATTTTCACACACATAGAATACAGTTCGCTTAATCAAGGAGGAAACACGCGTTATGGGTAAAGTTATAGGCATCGACCTCGGGACCACGAACTCTTGCGTCGCGGTCATGGAGGGCGGCGAAGCGGTCGTTATTCCGAACCGCGAAGGCAACCGGACGACGCCTTCGGTCGTAGGCTTCAAGAAGGACGGCGAGCGCATCGTCGGCGAGACGGCGAAGCGTCAAGCGATCACGAATCCGGAACGTACGGTCATCTCGATTAAGCGTCATATGGGGACGAACCATAAGACGACGATCGACGGCAAAGAATTCACGCCGCAAGAAATTTCGGCGATGATTCTCCAGAAGCTGAAGGCCGACGCCGAAGAATATTTGGGCACGTCGGTGACGCAAGCCGTCATCACGGTTCCGGCGTATTTCAACGACTCGCAGCGGCAAGCGACGAAGGACGCGGGCAAGATCGCGGGCCTCGAGGTGCTGCGGATCGTCAACGAGCCGACGGCGGCGGCGCTGGCGTACGGCCTCGAGAAGAACGAAGATCAGACGATCCTCGTCTTCGACCTTGGCGGCGGTACGTTCGACGTATCGATTCTCGAGCTGAGCGACGGCTTGTTCGAAGTAAAGGCGACGAGCGGCGATAACCGTCTCGGCGGCGACGACTTCGACGACGTCATCATGAATCATCTCGTCGCCGAATTCCGCAAGGAGCAAGGCGTCGACTTGTCCAAAGACAAGGCGGCCGTGCAGCGTCTGAAGGACGCAGCCGAGAAGGCGAAGAAAGAATTGTCCACGGTGCTTACGACGACGATCTCGCTTCCGTTCATTACGGTCGTCGACGGCGTGCCGCAGCACTTGGAGATGAATCTGACGCGCGCGAAGTTCGAAGAGCTGGCGGCGGATCTCGTGGAGCGCACGATGGGCCCGACGCGCCGCGCGCTGCAGGATTCGGGATTGTCGGCAGACAAGATCGACAAGGTCGTTCTCGTCGGCGGTTCGACGCGGATTCCGGCCGTTCAAGAAGCCGTGAAGAAGCTCATCGGCAAGGAAGCTTATAAGGGCGTTAACCCGGACGAAGTCGTCGCGATCGGCGCGGCCGTCCAAGCGGGCGTCTTGACGGGCGACGTCAAAGACGTCGTATTGCTCGACGTAACGCCGCTCTCCCTCGGTATCGAGACGGCCGGCGGCGTGTTCACGAAGATGATCGACCGTAATACGACGATCCCGACGAGCAAGTCTCAGGTGTTCTCGACGTACGCGGACAACCAGACGTCCGTCGAAATTCACGTGCTGCAGGGCGAGCGCGCGATGGCGGCCGACAACAAGACGCTCGGCCGTTTCATCCTCGGCGACATCCCGCCGGCGCCGCGCGGCATTCCGCAGATCGAGGTTACGTTCGACATCGATGCCAACGGTATCGTGAACGTCAGCGCGTCCGACAAGGGCACGGGCAAGAGCCAGAAAATCACGATCACGTCCTCCAGCGGGTTATCCGACGAGGAGATCGATAAGATGGTGAAGGAAGCCGAGCGCAACGCGGAAGAAGACCGCAAGCGCAAGGAGCTCGTCGAAGCGCGCAATACGGCGGATCAACTCGTCTACACGGTCGAGAAGACGATCAAGGACCTCGGCGACAAGGTCGACGCGTCCGAGATTCAGAAGGCCGAAGAAGCGAAGGAAGCGCTGAAGAAGGCGCTCGAAGGCGGCAGCCTCGACGAGATCAAGTCGAAGACCGAAGAATTGTCGAACATCGTTCAACAATTGTCCGTAAAGCTGTATGAGCAGATGGGTGCGCAGCAGCAAGCCGGAGGCGCGGACGCCGGAGCGGGCGCCGGCGCATCGGATGCGGGCGCTTCCCGCAAGGACAACGTCGTCGACGCCGACTACGAAGTGGTTGACGATAAAGACAAGTAACGGTTATGATGCAGTAGGTTGAAGCCCAAGTGCGCTTGGGCTTCGCTTTTATTTCGGGTGACGGCGCGGTCCGGATACGGACGCGAGCCGTTTTCTCTATGGGCAGGGGGGTGAACGCGTGGCGAAACGCGACTTTTACGAGGTGCTAGGGGTTCAGAAGGGAGCTTCCGCGGACGAGATTAAGAAGGCGTACCGGAAGCTGGCCCGGGAATACCATCCCGACGTGAACAAGGCGCCGGACGCGGCCGATAAGTTTAAGGAAGCGAAGGAAGCGTACGACGTCTTATCGGACGATTCGAAGCGCGCGAACTACGACCGCTTCGGCCACGCCGACCCGAACCAAGGCTTCGGCGGCTTCGGCGGCGGCGGCGGCGCGGATTTCGGCGGCGGCATCAACGATATTTTCGATATGTTCTTCGGCGGCGGCGGAGGTCGGCGCAACCCGAACGCGCCGCAGCGCGGGGCGGACCTCGAATACCAAATGCAGATCGAATTTAAGGAAGCAGTCTTCGGCAAAGAGACCGACATTACGATTCCCCGTACGGAGACGTGCGACGTGTGCGAAGGGTCGGGCGCGAAGCCGGGCACGAAGCCGGAGACGTGTTCCGTCTGCCGCGGCAGCGGACAGCAAGAAGTGGTGCAGAACACGCCGTTCGGGCGCATCGTCAATCGTCGCGCTTGCGGCAATTGCAACGGCACGGGCAAGATCATCAAGGATCGCTGCAACAATTGCTGGGGCGCAGGCAAGGTGAAGAAGCAACGGAAGATCCACATCCGCATTCCGGCGGGGGTCGACGACGGCGCGCAGCTGCGCGTGTCCGGAGAAGGCGAGGGCGGGATGCGCGGCGGACCTTCGGGGGACTTGTATATCTCGATCCGCGTCAAGCCGCACGAGTTTTTCGAGCGGGAAGGCGAGGATATTTATTGCGAAGTCCCGCTTACGTTCGCGCAGGCCGCGCTCGGCGACGAGATCGAAGTGCCGACGCTGACCGAACGGGTAAAGCTTAAGATTCCGGCAGGCACGCAGACCGATACGTACTTCCGCTTGAAGGGCAAAGGCGTACCGCGTCTTCGCGGCCATGGCCAAGGCGACCAACATGTGAAAGTGGTCGTCGTCACGCCGACGAACTTGACCGAAGAACAGAAGCAGCTGCTTCGCGATTTCGGCGGCATGTCCGGCGAGCGTACGCATGAAAATAACGGGTTCTTCGAACGAATGCGCAAGGCGTTCAAGGGCGATTGAGAGAGGGAGCACAAGCTCCTTCTCTTTTTTTATGCACATATTCGTTCGTCCGCCGGGGGAACTTATGGGGGAACGGGGTTTTCGGATGAAGGGAAGGGCGGCGAAAAGAATGAATCACGAAAAGATCCCGGCGAAAGCCGGCGATTCGGCGACGGCCGAGATCCGGCCGGGCGATACGGGCGCGGCGCAGGCGAATACGGAGATGGAACGTCGCTTCTACGGACGTACGGAGGGCGAGACTCCGGCGGAGGCGGTGGACGTCGCCGAGTTGTTTCGGAACGAGAGTTAAGGGGCAAGCTAACGTCATCCTACGGATGCGGGGTGAGACGAATGACAGACGCGAAAAAACAAGAACGGCAGTTGCCGGTCGGCAAAAACGAGGACGTTGAATTTTCCCGGGAGCTGGCGGACGAAGACGATCTGGAAGCTTTGGAGCGGATGCACGCCGCCGACCGGAGGCAGGAATAGGAGCGGATGCAACGATGGTAAGGCATATTCAGGCGTATTTCAACGAGGAGGACGACGCGGAAGCGGCCGCCACCGATTTGCGGGCGCTTGGCGCGATCGAGGTGACCGCGGACCGGACGCCCGGGGACTTGAACGGACGCTTTCCGGCGGACACGGCGGCCGTCATTCCGATGATACCGCAAAATCAAGGCTCGATGGTCGGAGCCTCATATATGGGGCAGCCGAATAGCGTGCTTCTGCCCGGACTCATGTTCGGGGGCGACTTGCTGCCCGACGGTCTATCCCGCGACGACAGCGGGCAGCCGGTCGTGACGGCCGTCGTCGAGGATCGTCAGTACGACAAAGCCGTCGAAGCGATCGAGCGGCGCGGAGGAAAGATCGGGTAAGGAAGGAGGGGGAACGATGGAAAAGAACATTTTGGCATATTTCAAATCGCCGGAAGAGGCGGAAGGCGCCGCGCAAAAGCTGCATGCGCTTCGCGCGATCGACGTCAGTATCGACCGGATTTCCAAATATCCGGGCGGCGGCGGCGCTCATGCCGAGAATCCGGCTACGGGCGACTTCGGGAGCTTGGCTGCCCTTACGCTTGGAGCGGACGTCGGCGGCAATAGTCCCGGCATCTTAATGGCGGCCGGCACCGACGCGAGCGGGATGAGCGACGGCGGGCAGGGCGGCCCTACCGGACGGGATGTGCTTCTGACGGCCGTCGTGGACGAGGGCGTGCACCGTCAAGCGTTGAGCGTCATCGAGCAAGCCGGCGGGGCTGTGTGAATATTTGCGAGTACGCGCAGGAGGGGCCGATCTCCTGCGCTTTTTTATTTTCTTTGGGAAGTGGTAACAATTTTTACATATCGCAGGTGAAACTTTTCTCGTTGGCTTGCGTCTATTTCACGGAGCGAGAAACACGAGGGAGAGAGATACATGGTAAAGAAGACGGTAGGAATGGCACTTGTACTTTCGATGTTGTTCGGGTTGTTCGGAGCTACGGCATCCGCGGCGCCTACGGCAGCGATGAAGGTGTGGCTGTACGTCAACAAACCCGAGGCGTTCGTCAACGGACAGCAGACGCTGCTGACGTCCCCTGCGACGGTGTCGCCGAACGGCAAGATGTACGTGCCGGTGAAATTTTTAGGCGATACGTTCGGGCTGCCGGTCGTATTCGACGGGCTGACGAATACGATCGCGGTTACGGCCGGGAAGACGAACGTCGCGATCGACTTGACGGCGCGCACGGCGTTGATCGACGGCATGCCGGGGCCGATGGAGCCGACGTTCCTCATTAGTAAGGAAGGCAAGCTGATGGCGCAGCTGACGTGGTTTATGGACCGGATCGGCGCGAAGTACGAATATGACGGTCAGCTGAATCGCGTCGAAGTCGTTTATGTGCCACCGGTGGAGTGGAGCCCAGAGCTTCCCTCCTCGGTGAACGGCAAGCCGATCGCGAAGTTCACGTTCGGCAAGGATACGTATAAGATGGGCGAGCTCGTGAAATACATCGACCTGAGCTACGACGTGGAAGGGGACGGGATTCAGTTCGCCTCTTGGAAGAACAAGCAGGACGCGTTCTTCACCCCAGGGACGCATGAAGTGTCGATGCAGGTGACGGACAGCCAAGGGAACGTCAGCGAATGGTTCACGAAGAACATTACGATTACGAACGAGACGATGTACGACAAAGTCGTCTTCCAGATGCAGCACGCGAAGCTGCAGTCGTTCGTGAAGCTGGAGAAGGCGGACATCGCGAAGCATATCACAAGCGCGACGAAGCTTCCGGTCGCTTCCGTACGCGACGAATCGCGCGAGTTGCTTGTCAGCGACAGTCCCGAGAACATCGTCGAGTACGGCGTCTTGTATCGTGATCAAGTCGAGGGTAAGGCGAGATTGTACGCGAATCATATTAACGAGATGGACGCGGACGTCCAATTCGCCATTATCGCAACGAACCAAGGAACGGAACCGGTCACGATCGAGACGACGCGTCAAGGTGAAGTGTATCCTTCGACCTTCATCAACTTGATCGGTTATCAAGCTTCCGTCGATTTCTTGGTAGGCGATGCGAACAAACCGACGATTACCGTCGAACCGGGCGAATCGAAGGCGTACGCCTACCTTCCGAAGCTGACGAAGGGCCAAGGCATCAATCTGATGTACGATGTAGAGACGAGCGACGAGCTGACGTTCACGTTCGCGGCGATGATGCAGGGCGAACCGATGGAAGCGGCTCTCGGCTACAAGGAGCTCCCTTACGATCGCCACGTGCGCGGGTCGTTCCCGATTTCGGAAGTGCAGTGGGAGGCGGACGCGTCGACGATCTCCGGCGCGAAGAAGTTCACGATCGGCGATAACGCGGACGACAAATACGTGCAAGGGTACGATGTGTTCCGTCAGCAAACTGTAGAGAACTATGGAAACTATGGGGTTGTCTATAACATTCGGGTGAAAAATCCGGGGAAATCGGCTCTCGTTATGCTTGCGCGGGGCGGGATCTATAAGGGGCCGTTGAAAATTAACGGCGAGATGGTTCTCGCGCCGGCTTCCGGGGTCATCACAGCGCTTGACGGGGTGTTCATGCTGTATCGGACGACGGGGAACGAACCGTACTTGGACATCGAACTGACGCCGCCGGCGGGTTCGTACTTGCCGATCGATCTAGTATTGTACCCGTTGAACTAAGCATTCGATTCCACGGCCGTCTGCCATGCGCAGGCGGCTTTTTTCTCTGGAAAAAACTACAATTTGCAATCGGACTCGAAAGTGGGTATACTCTAATCTTGTCGCCGCGAAAAGGCGGCACCGATCAACCCGAAAGCGATCGACGATGGAAAACATTGTCGCTTGCAGGCGAACGATCGGGTATGGTAAAGTATTTATCCGGCCGTGAAAGCGAGTCGGACAAGCAACACCGAGTAAGACAAGCTTGCTCCTTGAAAACTGAACATGAGTCGGAGTTTTTTCGCAGGCGAGGCACTCGCCGAGAAAAAATGTCCAAAGCATATGCTTAAAGTAAGAAAATGCTAGCTTGTAATGAGCGCAGTCGTTTGAACTACCCTTTTTGGAGAGTTTGATCCTGGCTCAGGACGAACGCTGGCGGCGTGCCTAATACATGCA
>NZ_JAPSKE010000020.1 GCF_031177825.1 Paenibacillus sp.
GGGCCGGCGGGCCCGATGGGACCGGAAGGGCCTGCGGGGCCGGCAGGAGCGACAGGGCCGGCAGGACCGGCGGGACCGGAAGGACCGGCGGGACCGGAAGGGCCTGCGGGGCCGGTAGGGGCGACAGGGCCGACAGGGCCGGCAGGGCCGACGGGGCCGGCAGGACCGGCAGGGCCGGCAGGGCCGACGGGACCGGAAGGGCCGGCGGGACCGGAAGGGCCTGCGGGGCCGGTAGGAGCGACAGGGCCGGCAGGGCCGACGGGGCCGGCAGGACCGGCAGGGCCGGCAGGGCCGACGGGGCCGACGGGGCCGGCAGGGCCGGCAGGGCCGACAGGGCCGACGGGGCCGGCAGGGCCGACGGGAGCAACAGGACCGACAGGTCCAGCAGGTCCGACAGGTCCGGCGGGACCGGCAGGAGGAGTATTAAGCTTTGCAGATTTCTATGCTTTGATGCCTCCTGACAATGCTGTGCCCGTTCCTGCGGGTGGAGACGTAGATTTTCCGAGGGACGGCCCTAATAGCGGGAGCGGCATTGTCCGTGCGGGTGCGGATTCATTTATCCTGGAGGAAATAGGAACATACCAGGTGATGTTTCAGGTGAGCGTGACCGAACCGGGGCAGCTGATCTTAACTCTTAATGGCATAGACTTAGAATATACGGTGGTTGGGCGAGCAACGGGTACTTCACAAATCGTGGGGATGGCTCTTGTGCAAACGACAGTCGGCGATTCCGTACTCACTGTACGAAATCCTGCGGGCAACACTCCCGCATTGACGATCACCCCCCTCGCTGGCGGAACAAGACCTGTTTCGGCGCACCTTGTAATCATTCGAATCGCCTAACGCTCTCCTCCTTCTCCTTACCGAACCGGACAAATTGACTTCTGTCAATTTGTCCGGTAGGAAAGACGGCGGAGCAAAGAAAAAAACGATCCATTACATAATAAATCCTGTAAAGCATTCAACGGTAGTCCATTGGCATCGCGGACGGCGGCGTGATACGATAGGATCATGATGAACGGGGGAACGAGAGTCAACCGAGACGAAATTCGGGTATTCGTGTACGGTACATTGCTGCGGAACGAGGCGAACCACCGAAGGTTGAAGGACGCCCGTCTAGCGGCGGATCAAGCACATGTGCAGGGCGCGCTCTACGACACCGGTCGAGGGTACCCCTCGATGGTTCTTCGATCGGACGGAGGTGCGGTTTGCGGGGAAATATACGAAGTCGACGAAGCTACCCTTCGATCTCTTGACGAACTGGAGGATTATTACGGACCTAATGACCCCCGCAACGAGTACGAACGGGTGAAAGTCGTCGCGAAGACGAACCAAGGCGATGTGTCGGTATGGATCTATGTCTACGCGAAGGAACCGGCCGAAAGCGATCGCATCGTTACGGGAGATTGGCGGGGCCATCGACGACGACGAGAATCCTAAAACCGCGAAGGGCCGCTCCGCGATCGCTAGAGCAGCCCTTCCCTTGTCCCAAAACTTTAATGGCCCGACGGCGACGCGAGACCGACTTTGTCGACGAGCAGGCGGCTTTCTTCGTTCAAGCTTTCGATGCGGACGTCTTTACCGAGCTGTCGATATTTCTGAACGACTTTCGCGATCGCCGTGACGGCGGAATGATCCCAGACGTGCATATGACGGAAGTCGACGATGATGCGGTCCGGGTCGTTCTTCGCGTCGAACGCTTCGACGAACGCCGTCGTCGTGCCGAAGAACAGTTGGCCTTGCAACGTATACCGCTTGGCGCCGTTCGGCGCGAGCTCGGTGCGGACGTCGATCTTCGAGGCGATGCGCCAACCGAAGATCAAGGCGCTGAGGACGACGCCGACGCCGACGCCGAGCGCGAGGTTATGCGTGTAGACGGTCACCGCGACGGTGGATAGCATGACGACGGTGTCCGGAACGGGAACCTTCTTCATCCCGAACACGGATTTCCAATCGAAGGTGCTGATCGACACCATGATCATGACGCCGACGAGGGCGGCCATCGGGATGCGGGCGACGACGTCGCCGAGCACGAGAATCAAGAACAATAGGAAGATGCCCGCGACCAGCGTGGACAACCGTCCGCGACCGCCCGACTTGACGTTGATGACGGATTGGCCGATCATGGCGCAGCCCGCCATGCCGCCGAAGAAGCCGGCGATCGTATTGGCGATGCCTTGACCGCAGATTTCGCGGTTCTTATCGCTCTTGGTTTCCGTGAATTCGTCCACGATGGTGGCCGTCATCAGCGACTCCAGGATACCGACGAACGCCAGCGGAATCGCGTAAGGCAGGACGATCCACAACGTCTCGAGCGTGAACGGCACCGCAGGCAGGTGGAACAGCGGGAACGCGGTCGGCAGTTGGCCCATGTCGCCAACGGTGTTTACATGGAAACCGGCCGTAATGGTTACAATAGTAATCACGATGATAGCCACGAGAGCGGATGGAACGGCTTTCGTGAAGCGCGGGAGCCCGTAAATAATCGCGAGCGTCGCGCCGACGAGCGCATACATCATCCAAGACTGTCCCTGGAAATGAACCAGCTGCGCCATAAAGATCAGGATGGCCAGCGCGTTCACGAACCCGATGACGACCGAATGCGGGATGAACGTCAGAAATCTGCCGATCTTGAGCAGGCCGAGGACGATCTGAACGATGCCGGTGACGACGGTGGCGGCCAATAGGTATTCGAGTCCGTGCTCCTTGACGAGGGTGACCATGAGCAGCGCCATGGCGCCCGTCGCCGCGGAAATCATGCCGGGCCGTCCGCCGGCGAAGGCGATGACGACGGCGATCGCGAAGGAGGCGTACAAGCCGACCATCGGGTCGACGCCGGCGATGATCGAGAAGGCGATGGCCTCCGGGATAAGCGCCAACGCGACGGTGATGCCGGACAGGACGTCCATGCGTACGTTCGAAAACCAGGTTTCTTTCAGTTGCGATGCATTCAACAGCGAAGTCCTCTCTTTCTCATAGGTAGTTGTATGGCCTCCCACTCTCAGGTCGGCCGGGTCCGGTAGTAACAAAGGTTTATTATACATATGGAATTATGAGATGAATAGACTTTTCCAACTATTTTCGCCCCGGCACTACAACTGCGGGTCAGAAAGAAGTATAATGGAAACGTTTGTATCCTTCATTTCGCCGCCAATCGGGCTTTACCGCCCTAAAAATATGATTATAAAGGAAGCAAAGCATGAATCTAATCGCAGAAAGCAAACCGGAATCGACGAAGTCGTCGAAGAAGCGGCGCACGCCTTACGTGCAGATCTTCGCGCTCGGCGGCTTGGACGAAATCGGGAAGAACATGTACGCGATCCAATACGGACGCGAAATTCTCGTCATCGATGCGGGCGTGAAGTTCCCGGGACCGGATATGCCCGGCGTCGACTACATCATTCCGAACATTCGGTATTTGGTCGAGAACAAAGAGATGGTCAAAGCGATCATCCTGACGCACGGTCACGAAGACCACATCGGAGGGCTTCCCTTCGTGCTTCAACAGCTGAAGGTGCCGATCTACGGCGCATCGCTGACGATCGGCTTCGTTCGCGCGAAGCTGGAGGAGCATCACCTCGCGAAGCAGACCGAGCTGAACATCATCGACGAGAATTCGACGATCCGGTTCGGCTCGATGAACGTCGAGTTTTTCCGCACGCACCACAGCATTCCGGACTCCTTGGGCATCGTCGTGCAAACCCCGCAAGGCAACATCGTTCACACGGGCGACTTCAAGTTCGACATGACGCCGGTGGACAAGCCGACGGATTGGGGACGGCTCGCGGAGATCGGCCGCAAGGGCGTCCTGGCGCTGCTCGCGGACAGCACGAACAGCGAGAAGCCGGGGTATACGCCGTCCGAGAAGACGGTCGGGAAAGCCATTAAGGAGACGTTCATCGGGTGTCGCGGCCGCATCTTGTTCGCGACGTTCGCTTCGAACGTGCACCGTCTGCAGCAGGTCGTGGAAGCGGCCGAGGCGACGGGCCGGCGCATCGCGATCATCGGCCGAAGCATGGAGCGCGCGTTCCGCATCGGGCAAGAGCTCGGGTACATTCGCCTGGGCAAGGAGACGCTGATCGACGTCAATCAGATCGACCGTCATCCGGACCACAGCATCTGTATCATCTGCACCGGCAGCCAAGGCGAGCCGAACGCCGCGTTGACGCGCATCGCCAACGGTTCGCATCAGAAGGTGGCCATCTATCCGGACGACACGATCATCTTCTCGGCGTCCCCGATTCCGGGCAACACGCAGAACGTGAATCGCAGCATCGACCGTCTTCTCCGCGCGGGCGCGGAGGTCATCTCCGGTTCGATCATGGACATTCACGCGTCGGGTCACGGCTGCCGCGAAGACTTGAAGCTGATGCATTCGTTCCTGCGTCCGACGTATTTCATGCCGATTCACGGCGAGCATCGGATGCTGGTTACGCACGGCATGCTCGCGGAGGAAATCGGCATGGACCGCGCGAACATCTTCGTCATGGACAACGGGCAGACGCTCAACGTCTCGCGGCGGATGGCACGCCTCGGCAAGCCGATCCACGCGGGCGCCGTGTTGGTCAAAGGCGGCACGATCAGCGAATGGGAGAGCTCGGTGACGGAGGAACGCCGCCAACTGGCGGACAGCGGCGTCATTATCGTCAACGTCGTCGTCGATTCGTCGCAGAACAAGATGCTGGCGGGGCCGGATCTCGTCACGAGAGGGTTCATCTACGTGCGCGAGGCGGGCGATATTATCTCGCAGGCGACTCGCGTGCTGAAGCGTTCGGTGGCGAAGCTGCAGAAGAAAGAGAAGTTCCACCGCAGAGGCTGGGAGGAATCGATCTCCAAGACGTTGTCTTCGTATTTCGAGACGACGATGGGGCGTTCTCCGCTCGTCCTGCCGGTATTGATGGACGTGAAGGGCAAGCGGGAAACCGCGGCGAAAGAACCTACGGAAACGGTCATCGAAGCGTAATACGAATAGCATCGGACAATCGCTCGCCGTCGGTCGACGGCGGGCGATTGTCGTTACGGTTGACCCTCGGGCATCGTTGCAATACAATGAGTGTAATATTCTCATTAATGATAACGGTAGATGGAATAGGGGGGACCATTCATGTCGGAGCAAAAGGCGGACCTGATTCTTCATCCTGTGCGCATGCGCATCATCCAGTGCTTGATCGGCGGCGCGCCGAAGTCGGCTCAGCAGCTGCAAGAGCTGCTGCCCGACGTGCCGCAGGCGACGCTGTACCGGCACCTGAAGAAGCTCAGCGACGCGAATATGCTCGCGATCGCCGAGGAGCGGCCGAACCGGGGCACGGTGGAGCGGTGGTACACGCTGCCCGAGCGGGCGGCCGAGCTGACGGCGGACGATCTAAGGGCGGCGTCCCCGGAGGATCACCTAGCCTTCTTTATGAAGTTCGCGTCGCACTTGATCGGGCAATACGGCCGATACGTGCGCAAGCCCGGGCTGGACTTGCTCGCGGACGGCGTCTCGTACCGGCAGATCGCGCTGCAGCTGAGCGACGAGGAGCATCTGCGGCTGCTCGCTTCGATCCGCGAGCTGTTCGCCGAGGCGGCACGGAACGAGCCTTCGCCGGAGCGGAGAAACCGGGTGTATTCGGTCATCGCGTTCCCGGAATAACCCGAAAGAAGAGCGGGGCGGGGATTACCTCGCCTCGCTCTTCCATGCGTTCAGCCATCGGGAGACGGCCGCTGTCAATTCCGGTTCGATCGGACGCTTCACTTGGTTCTTGTAGTCCTTCAAGATGACGCTGAATCGCAGGTCCTTGTCCGTCTTTCGGAGCAGGTGCGTCATATCCTCGATCACGAGCGTCTCGCACGGCCCTTGGACCAGATCGCGAAGGCCGTACACGTCGTCCTTCTTCACTTGGACGTCCTTATCGCCGACGATCGCGAGCACGGGGCAGGCGATCTCGCGAAGAAGCACCCGCACGTCGTACCGTTCGTGGTCGCGCTGCCACTTGGCGTTAATCTTCTTGCCTTTGTATTTGACGACAGGGGCGTCGGAGCCGCGGATGGCCGCGATCATCTCGTCGTTCATCTTCGCGATCTTGTTCTCGACCTTGAGCAAGCGAACGAGCCAGCCGGAGAAGCCCTTCATCCCGCGCAGCTCCTCGTACATCTGCTCCCGCTGCCAGGCCGTCGTATCCGGCAGCGGCTCGGCGGTCGGCGCGAGCAGGATCATGCCCTGAACCGGAACGCGGACGTGGACCGCCGGGGCGATCATGCTGCCTTCGCTGTGGCCGAGCAGCACGACGCGCTCAGGATCGAGTTCCGCGCGGGACTTCGCGTACCGCACCGCGGCTTCCGCGTCGTCGACGAGGTCGAAGAAGCCCGCTTCGAGGAAGCTGCCGCCGCTTCGGCCGACGCCTCGCTTGTCGTAGCGCAGCGTCGCGAAGCCGAGGGAGGCGATAGGATCGCTAAGCTCCTTGAAGGCGTTGATGCGCAGCCGCTTCGAGTTTTCGTCGCGATCGAGATCGCCGCTGCCGTGCACCATGACGACGACGGGAACCTTCGAATCGCTCGAGGCATCGGCCGGGAGCGCGAGCGTCGCGGCGAGGGGGAACGCCGCGGGAAGGGACACTTCTTGTTCATGGAAGCTAGCGTTCATGACGGGACATCCTTTTCGATAGGGAATAAGTTCGGAATTGATTATATTATCATTATTGATAATAAACAAACGATTGTCAAGCGTCGGAGGGAATGAAATGGGGATGTTACGTCGGTTTTTTTCGTATTATCGGCCTTATAAAACGTTGTTCTTCGTTGACTTCTCTTGCGCGGTCGTCGCGGCGGTGCTGGAGCTCGGATTTCCGCTCGCGGTCAATCAGGTCGTCGACCGGCTGCTTCCCAGCGGGAATTGGCAGGTTATCTTCTGGGCGTGCCTCGGGTTGCTTGCGCTGTATTTGATCTCGATGTTCCTGAACTTCATTGTGATCTACTGGGGGCATAAGCTCGGCATCAACATCGAGACGGATATGCGCAAGGCGCTGTACGCGCATATGCAGAAGCTGTCGTTCCGATTTTTCGACAACAACAAGACCGGGCATATGATTTCCAGGCTGACGACGGACTTGTTCGAGATCGGCGAGGTGGCGCATCACGGGCCCGAGGACTTGTTCATCGCGATTATGACGCTGATGGGCGCTTTCGTGCTTATGCTGTTTCTGAATTGGAAGCTGGCGCTGCTGACGTTCGCGATCATTCCGATCATTATGTGGCTCGTCATCGTCGCGAACAAGCGGATGACGAAGGCGGTCGACCGGATGTACCGGGATATCGCCGACTTCAACGCGCGGGTCGAGGACAGCATCGGCGGCATTCGCGTCGTGCAGGCGTTCGCGAACGAGCGGCACGAGAAGAAGCTGTTCGACGTGAACAACTTGCGCTTCCGCGACGCGAAGATTTTGCAGTATAAAATCATGGGCGTGAACCTGTCGATCAGTTATTTATTGATGCGGTTCGTGTCCGTGTTCGTTCTGGTCAGCGGCTCGTACTTCGTCATCGAGGGCGAGCTGAGCGCGGGCGAATTCGTAGGATTCATCCTGTTGACGAACGTGTTCTTCCGGCCGATCGAGAAAATCAACGCGATCATCGAAAGCTATCCGAAGGGAATCGCCGGGTTTAAGCGGTTCATGGAAATCATGGAGACGGCGCCGGACGTGGCGGACGCGCCGAACGCGGTCGCCGTAGGGAAGCTGCGCGGCGACATTCGGTACGAGGGTGTGTCGTTCGGGTACGAGGGGCAGCGGAACGTGCTGAGCGGCATCGACTTATCGATTCGCGCGGGCGAGACGATCGCCTTCGTCGGCCCTTCGGGCGCCGGCAAGACGACGCTGTGCAGTCTGCTGCCTAGGTTCTATGACGCGAGCGAAGGCCGTATTACGATCGACGGCATGGACATTCGGGACATGACGCTCGAGTCGCTGCGGCGGAATATCGGGGTCGTGCAGCAGGACGTGTTTTTGTTCTCGGGGACGCTTCGGGAAAATATTTCGTACGGTAAGCTCGGCGCCTCCGAGGAGGAGCTGCTCGAGGCGGCGCGGCGGGCGCGGCTCGAGCAGTTCATTCAAGCGCAGCCGCTCGGGCTCGACACGGTCGTCGGCGAACGCGGCGTGAAGCTGTCCGGCGGTCAGAAGCAGCGGCTCGCCATCGCGCGGATGTTCCTGAAGAATCCGCCGATCCTGATTTTGGACGAAGCGACGTCCGCGCTCGACACGGAGACGGAAGCGGCGATCCAGCAGTCGCTCGCCGAGCTGTCCGAGGGTCGGACGACGCTCGTCATCGCGCATCGGTTGGCCACGATCAAGCACGCGGACCGGATCGTCGTCGTCACGGAGGACGGCATCGCGGAGCAGGGGCGGCACGAGGAGCTGCTGGCGACGGGCGGCGTCTACAGCCGCTTGCACCAGGCGCAGTTCGGGTAAGGCGCGGGCCGAAACGGAAAACCTCCCTCATCATCGAACGATTCCGGCCGATTTCGGTCGAATTCGGGGAATTAGAGGGAGGTTTTCCCGTCGAAGGGGCGGTCGGCCCATGCGAGCAGCCGGTCGACGGCCGCGTCGAAGACGGGATACGGCAGGATGTGGCCGAGCCCCTCGTACAGATGCAGGTCGAACGGCGCGTCGAGCGCCTTGAGCCGCTCGACCATCGAGAGACCGTGGCCGACGTCGACCTGCACGTCGATCGTGCCGTGCACGACGAGCGTCGGACCGCGCAGCCGCTCGGCGAGATGAAGCGGCGACCGCTCGCGGAACGCCTCGGGGCGCTTGGTCGGCGTGCCGCCAAGGATGCGCTTCAGCGTGCGGCGGAGATCGACGCGCTCCTCGTACGTGCGGGCGAGGTCGGCGACGCCGCCCCACAGAACGAGGCCGCGGATGTCGTCCGGCATCGCGGCCGCGGTCAGCGCGGCGTTGATCGAGCCGCGGGAGAAGCCGAGCAGCGTAATGCGGCTCGCGTCGACGAACGGAAGCGTCCGCAGCAGACGGATCGCGGCGTGCACGTCCTCGCGGTCGGCGCCGCCGAATTCGTCGCGGCCTTCGCCGCCTTCGTTGCCCCGGTAGCACGGGGCGAAGCAGACGAAGCCGCGGCTCGCGAACGCGTCGACCCAGTGCGGGCGCACGCGCCCGAAGCCGCCGACGCCGCCGCGGCAATACACGAGCGCCGGATACGCCGCCGGGCGATGCGAGCTCGACGGCCGACCGGAGCGGATCGAGGCGGCGACGAGCTCGACCGGCAGCGCCTCGAACGGGACGTTATGATAATCGGCTATGTAAGATTGCAGCGCGTCCAAGTCGAGCGGGGGGCAGCCGGGCGGCAGCCCGAGATAGCCCTTCACCTTGTACGCGTCGGAATAATACGTCACATGCGCAAGCATTTTCGGAACGCCTCCTAGGGCGGGAAATAAGCGCGGCGGGGTCATGACGAAGCGAAGCCCCCGAAAGAACGGCGGCCGTTCCCAGAGGGCTTCGTTCGATGGCTTCGGGCCGCGAGGCTGCTCCCGCGGAGCCGATCAATGCAGCCAGCCGTTCTCCGGCGACTTCTTCGGGGCCGCCTTGGCCTTCTTGACGAGCTTCGGCAGATGCTTCATCCCGCGCAGCATAGGCCCTTTGCAGAGCGGGCAGACCGGCGGGGCGGACTCGGTCGCGGCTTCGCTCGAAGGCGCGCGGTTCGCGCCCTTCGAAGCGGCCGCGGCGGCGGTCATCGCGCCCTTGCCCTTCTTCGCGCCGCGCCCGCGCTTCGGCGGCGGCTCCGAGACGAGCTCGTCGCGCACCCAAGCTTTACAGTCGGCGCTGCGGCATCGCCAGATCGGCACCGGCGCCAGCTCCGGCTTCGTCGTATCCGTCTCCTGCATTGTCGACACCCCCCGCCTTACCATGCCCGGGGAAAAAACGCTTCATACAGCATTGTACCACGCCTCGCGAGGCAATGCGGAACGCAAGCGCGGCGGTTTTCGTTGACAGCGTTTTCGTTTTCGAAATATAATGGAAACCAAGTTCATACCTTGTAGGAGAATCCGGAGATCACATCCATTGCACAAGCGTTCGCTTGCAATTCGATGTGATTTTTTGCATGAGAGGAGCGGGACGAGTGGCGTTCCAAGGGCAGACGGTGTTACCGGCCGTTCGCGGCATGAAGCAGCTCGAGCGCCTGCTGGAGCTCCCCTATGAATATTTAGTGCTGCTAGACACGCATATCGGGCAGGTGCGGCCGATCGTCGAGCTGATGCGCTCGCGAGGGAAGAAGGCGCTGCTGCACGTGGACCTGATCGAAGGGCTGAAGAACGACGAGGCGGCGGCCGAGTTTTTGTGCCAGTCGTTCAAGCCGGCGGGGCTGATCTCGACGCGGGCGAGCGTGGTGGCGAAGACGAAGCAGAACGGCTTGATCGCGATTCAGCGATTGTTCTTGCTCGATACGAGCGCGGTGGAGAAGGGTTACAAGCTCCTCGAGCGCTCGAAGCCCGATTATATCGAAGTGATGCCCGGCGTGCTGCCGTTCATGATCGCCGAGGTCCGCGAACGTACGGGCATCCCGATCATCGCGGGCGGGCTCATCCGCTCCAGCGCGGACGTCGAGCAGGCGGTCGAAGCCGGAGCGGAAGCGGTGACGACGTCGGATTTGGCGCTTTGGAAGCATTTCGCGGGGAGAGCGTAACCGAGAGGAGACGGACGAACTATGGAAACGTACATCATGTCGATCGACCAAGGCACGACGAGCACGCGGGCGATCGTGTTCGACCGCGCGGGGGACGTCGTCGTCACGGCGCAGCAGGAGATTACGCAATACTACCCGCAGCCGGGATGGGTCGAGCACGACGCGGAGGAAATCTGGGTATCGGTGCTCGGCGTCGCGGCGTCGGCGTTGTCGAAGGCGGGGCTCGAAGCGTCGCAAATCGAGGCGATCGGCATCACGAATCAACGCGAGACGACGGTCGTCTGGGATAAGGCGACGGGACGCCCGATTCACCGGGCGATCGTCTGGCAGTCGCGGCAGACGGCCGACCTTTGCGAGACGCTGAAGCGGGACGGGCATGAGGATGCGATCCGCGCAAGGACGGGACTGTTGATCGACCCGTATTTCTCGGGCACGAAGGTGCGCTGGCTGCTTGACCACGTAGACGGGGCGCGGGAGCGCGCGGCGCGGGGCGAGCTGCTGTTCGGCACGATCGACACGTGGTTGATTTGGAAGTTCACCGGCGGGGCGGCGCATGTGACGGATTATTCGAACGCGTCGCGAACGCTCCTGTACAACATCCAAGAGCTGCGCTGGGACGAGGAGTTATTAGGGCTGCTGGACGTCCCCGCGACGATGCTGCCGGAGGTGCGGAGCTCGTCCGAGGTGTACGGCTATACGGTGGAGCATCACATGTTCGGCGCGCGGGTGCCGATCGCCGGCGCGGCGGGCGATCAGCAAGCGGCGTTGTTCGGGCAAGCCTGTTACGAGAAGGGCATGGCCAAAAACACCTACGGCACCGGCTGCTTCATGCTGATGAACACGGGCGAGGAAGCGGTGACGTCGGCGCACGGGCTGCTGACGACGATCGCCTGGGGCGTCGGGGGCCGCGTCGAATACGCGCTCGAGGGCAGCGTGTTCGTCGCGGGCTCGGCGATCCAATGGCTGCGCGACGGCTTGCGCATGATCAAGTCCAGCGCGGACAGCGAGACGTACGCCCGCCGGGTCGACTCGACGGAAGGCGTCTACGTCGTGCCCGCGTTCGTCGGGCTCGGGACGCCGTATTGGGACAGCGACGTGCGGGGCGCCGTGTTCGGCGTGACGAGAGGCACGACGAAGGAGCATTTCATCCGCGCGACGCTCGAATCGCTCGCCTACCAGTCCCGCGACGTGCTCGACGTGATGGAGCGGGATTCGGGCATCCGGCTGCGCTCCTTACGCGTAGACGGCGGAGCGGTGGGCAACGAGCTGCTTATGCAGTTCCAGAGCGATCTGCTCGGCGTCTGCGTCGAACGGCCGGTCGTGAACGAGACGACGGCGCTCGGGGCGGCGTATTTGGCGGGACTCGCGGTCGGCTATTGGGGCAGCCGGGAGGAGATCGCGGCGCAGTGGAAGTTAGGGGCGAAGTATGCACCTTCCGCCGACCCGGCGCGTATGCATGAGTTATACGAGGGCTGGCGCAGGGCGGTGCGAGCGGCGATGGCTTTCCAATAGACGCGCCGCACGATTTCGTGATACACTTGTTTCTAACAAGTTCATATTCGGTGGGAGACACGGAGACGCCTGGATCGACCGGCGCGCGGCATTATTCGCGCGGCGGGTTCGGTTGCGGGCGTCTCTTTTTGTTTTCTCTTCGGAGGAGGGGGTTCGGATGGAAAAGAGAGAAGCGGTGTGGGCGGCGCTGCGCGAAGGCGAATTCGACGTACTCGTGGTCGGCGGGGGCATTACGGGCGCGGGCATCGCGCTCGATGCGGCGACGCGCGGCATGAAGGTCGCGCTCGTCGAGATGCAGGATTACGCGGCCGGCACGTCGAGCCGGTCGACGAAACTGGTGCACGGCGGGCTCCGGTACCTGAAGCAATTCGAGGTGCGCATGGTGGCGGAGGTCGGCAAGGAGCGCGCGGTCGTGTACGAGAACGGGCCGCATGTGACGACGCCGGAGTGGATGCTGCTGCCGATGTACCGCGGCGGGTCTCTGGGTCCGCTGGCGACGTCGTTCGGCCTGCGGCTGTACGATTGGCTCGCGGGCGTGCGCCGATCGGAGCGCCGGTCGATGCTGAGCGCGAGCGAGGCGCTCGCCCGGGAGCCGCTGTTGAAGGGTGACGGGCTGCTCGGCGGCGGCTACTACGTCGAGTATCGCACGGACGATGCGCGGCTGACGATCGAGACGTTGAAGCGGGCGGCCGACGCGGGCGCGGCATGCCTCAACTACGCGAAGGCGGAGAAGCTGCTGTACGGCGCCGACGGGAACGTGTGCGGGGCTCAGGTCGTCGACCTTCGGACCGGCGCTTCCGCCGCGGTGTCCTCGCGGGTCGTCGTGAACGCGACCGGGCCGTGGGTCGACGCGCTGCGGGAGATGGACGGATCGAAGCGGGGCAAGACGGTCCGGCTGACGAAGGGCGTGCATCTCGTATTCGACGGGGGCCGGTTCCCGCTGCGGCAGGCGGTGTATTTCGATACGCCGGACGGACGGATGGCGTTCGCGATCCCGCGCGACGGCAAGACGTATCTCGGCACGACGGACACGGATTACCGCGGCGATCCGGCGCATCCGGCGGCGAGCGGGGCCGACCGGACGTACTTGCTCGGCGTCGCGAATTCCCTGTTCCCGACGCTGGGGCTGACGGAGGCCGACATCGAGTCGAGTTGGGCGGGGTTGCGGCCGCTCGTGTATCAGGAGGGGAAGGCGCCTTCGGAGGTGTCGCGGCGGGATGAAATTTTCGAGTCTCCGTCGGGGCTCGTGACGATCGCGGGCGGCAAGCTGACGGGCTACCGCAAGATGGCGGAAGGCATCGTCGATCGCGTCGCCGCCCGGCTGTCGGCGTCCGGCGCGGAGCCGTTCGGGCCGTGCGTCACGCGGACGCTGCCGCTGTCGGGCGGCGACGTGGGCGGCTCGGCCGGCTGGCCGGCGTACGCGGCGGCGCGGACGGCCGAGGGCGAGGCGCTCGGCCTTGCGCCGGACGCCGCGGCGCGCATCGCCCGGCGGTACGGCTCCAACGCGCCGGACGTGCTGCGCTGCGCCGCCGGCGCCGCCGCCCGCGCGTCCGCCGAGCGCGCGGGGCTGCCGCTCGACGTGTACGCGACGCTCGTCTACGCGATCGAGCGGGAGCAGGCGCTGACGCCGGCGGATTATTGGGTGCGCCGCACGGGCGACCTGTTCTTCGACATCGCCCGGGTGCGGGCGTTTGGCGAGGCGTCGCTGGCGTTCATGGCGCGGCGGCTGGACTACGCGCCAGAGGAGAAGCAGCGCGCGCGGGAGGAGCTCGCTCGGCTGTTGCGCGAGGCGACGACGCCGGTGGAGGAGGCGCGGTAGTCGGAGAAAGTCCGACTACTTCCTCTTTCGGCGGCGCGCAAACAAGCCCCCTGACCGACGAAAATCGGCAGGGGGCTTTGCGTTTACGCTAGAAAGTCATATTAAAATGCAACCCGCTCATGCCGAGCCAAGCCGGATACACGCCGCGTTGTGGCGAGTACAGCGGATACGCCGCGTTCGCGGAGCGGACGGCCAGGTGCAGCAGCGCCGCCGTCGGCGCGCTCGCGACCGCGGACGCCGCCCGCTCGACCGACGCCGCGAGGCCGCCGGGCCCGGCGAGCCGCCGCTTCGCGTCGTCGAACCGCGCCGCGAGCGCTTCGGCCAGCCGCGCCTCGTCGACGGCGAGGGCGCCGCCCGGCTGCCGCGTCACGCCGAGATCGGCTAGGCCGCCGTCGGTCTTCGCGGCGGCGGCGGCGGCCTTCGCCAACTCCGGCGCCAGGAAGCCGTCGGCGTCCTTCGCGGCGGCGAGCAGCGCGTTGTAAGAAGCGACGACCCGCTTGACGCCCTTGGCGATCTCCGCCGCGTCCGGTCCGACCGTCAGCCGCACCGGCTCGTCGGTCGCTTGGCGCAGCGTCGCCAGCACATGGCCGTTATCGAGCAGAATCGTATTCGAGGAGGACGTGCGCGCGTCGCCGCCGTTCACGCGATACCGCGCGTCGAGCCCCGTCTCGGTTACGATCCCGATGCCGCTCGCCGCCGCCGCGACGCCGTCCGCGTCCGCGACCTCGAACGCGAAGTCCGAGCCGGTGCCGGCCGCGGTCAGCCGCAGCCGGGCCGTCCCGGCGGCGGCGTCGCGCACGACGGCGGCGTGGACGCCCGCGCCGGACGCGCGGATCGCGTCGCGAATTTTCATCAACGCCGATAAGTTCGTATCGTGCGCCGCGATGTCGGCGGTCGCCTGCGTCGTCCGCGCGCCGACCGTGACCGCGATGCGGTGCGATCCGGCCGCGATCCCGCCCGTCTCCGCCGCGGCGAGCGCCGCGCCGGCGTTTATCTGCGCCGTCGCAAGCCGCTCGACGTCGATCTCGTACGTCGCCGCCTTCGCCCGATCGGTCGCCGTCGCGGTCAGCGCGCCGGGCGCCGACGCCGTCCGCCGCTCGAAGACGGCGCTCGCGAGCCGCAGCGCGTCCCCGCGGGCCGCTTCGGCGCGCGTCGCGACGGCGCCGAGGCGCGAAGCCGCCGCCGCGGCGAAGCCGAGAACGCCTTGCCCGCCGGGCGGGCGGTACGTCGTGACGGCGCCCTTCCCGGGTGCGGTGCCGTTCGCGTACCAGAAGGCTACGTTGCGATATTGCTCGATCATCGGAGATGAGATGCGCATGGGGGTCGCCTCCGTATACCGTAGTACCGTTGAAATTGTGTCCTTCCAGTATACACCGCCCCGATGAAAATGTGGTATATTATTCCGGTTACTCGACCTTCGGAAAGGCAGGAACCAAGGATGACGGAACCATTGGAAATCCGGTGGTCCAGAGCGGAGGACATTCCCGCGCTGACCGCGTTGAACAATCGAGTTTGGGACGAAACGAATTCCCCCCACGTCGCGCCGATGACGGAGGCGGAGTACGCCGAGCGCCATCCGGCGGGGGCGGAGTTCGTGGCGATCGCCGGGGAAGCGCTGGCGGGGTTCATCATCTTCCGGTCGGCGTCGCCGATGAAGAGCCACGCGCATGTCGCCGAGCTCGCGATCGCGGTGAATCCGGAGTTTCAAGGGCTGGGCGTCGGGCGGAAGCTGGTCGAAGCCGCTTGCGCGGAAGCGAAAGCGCAGGGCAAGCGGAAGCTGAGCCTCCGGGTGCTGTCGACGAACGAGAAAGCGATCGCGTTCTATAAGAAGCTTGGGTTTCAGGAGCAGGGCAGGCTGGTGGAGGAGTTTTTCGCGGGCGGCCGATACGTGGACGACGTGCTGATGTACAAGATGCTAATATAGCCGAGAATATAGAACTAGTTGATCGAGCCGCCTCCGCCGGAGCGCGGTTTTTATATGGATCAAACACAAATACGTATACGTAAACGTAATTGGACTACCCGGTCTGGCGCCGGTCTCCTTTATTGCCCCAACGCTCTCGCAGCCGCTTGAACGGCAGCTTCCCGCTGAATAAATACCAGATGATCGCGGGCATCAGGATATTCGTTCCGAGTACGGTCCATACCAAGATTCGCACGAACCACCCCGCATTCAACACCTCGCGATACAACCAGGTATCGTAGAAACCCATGCGGTTCACGCCTCCCCTTTTCCATAACGCATCTATACCAACAGGTTGTCCCGAGGGGAGCGAGGCCATTCTTGACGCGAATAAAGACATGATTTCGGGGAACGCAAGGCATACTAACGGAAAATGGCAAGAAGGGGAAAAGCGGCCGATGACGCAACAAGACGAACTGCTGAAGAGCGCTTATTCCGAATCGTTGGACGATAACGTCGAGAAGCTCGACGCCTTGCTGGGGAAGAGCATCGATCTGATCATCCGGCCGTTCGTCTTGCATAAGGGGAAGGACCTCCGGGCTCGTTGCTATTTTACGGACGGTCTGACGAAGGCGGCGGAGATCGATACGCTGCTGACCGGATTGATGGCATTCACGGAAGACGTCTTCGGGGATCGGGAAGAGCTGACGGGCAAGGAACTGACGGAGCGGCTGCTGCTGAACTTTTCGGTGCGCATGACGCACGAAATCGGGGAAGGAATTACGGCCGTTCTCTCGGGAGACACGCTGCTTCTCGTCGAAGGCGTCGGCGCCGGGCTCATCGTCGGCTCGCGAGGGTGGGACATGCGCAGCGTCGCCGAGCCGGCGACGGAGACGGTCGTACGCGGTCCGAGGGACGGCTTCACCGAGAACATTCGAACGAACACGGCCATCATGCGCAGGCGCATTCGCGACCCGAACTTGCGCATCGAGGGGATGCAGATCGGCACGAGGTCGAAGACCGACGTCAACATCGCCTATATCAAGGATGTCGCTAAGGAGGGGCTCGTCGAAGAGGTGAAGCTCCGCCTCAGCCGTATCCGGATCGATGCGGTGCTGGAGAGCGGCTATATCGAGGAGCTGATCGAAGACGCGCCGCGTTCGATCTTCGTTACGATCCAAAGTACGGAACGGCCGGACAAGGTCGCCGCCGCCATTCTCGAAGGCCGCGTCGCCGTGTTCGTGGACAATACGCCGTTCGTGCTCGTCATGCCGACGTTCTTCTGGGAATACGTGCAAGCGGCGGACGATTACTATTCGCGGTACTGGGTGGGCTCGTTCTTTCGGCAAATCCGGTACATTTGCTTCATCCTAAGTCTGACGCTGTCGCCGATTTACGTCATGCTCGTCTCCTTCCACCATGAGATGATTCCGACGGAGCTGGCGCTCACGATCGCTTCGGGACGGGCGGTCGTGCCGTTCCCGGTACTGCTCGAGGCGCTGCTGATGGAGATCGCCTTCGAGCTGATGCGCGAAGCGGGGCTTCGCATGCCCAAGCCGATCGGGCAGGCGGTGAGCATCGTCGGCTCGCTTATTATCGGGCAAGCGGCGGTGCAAGCCGGCCTCGTCTCGCCGTTCATGGTCATCGTCGTCGCGGTGACCGGCATCGCGTCGTTCGCGATCCCGAACTATCCGGCCTCGTTTTCGATTCGGCTCGTCCGCTTCCCGCTCATTGTTGCCGCAGGCTTCTTCGGCCTGCTCGGCTTCGCGGTGTTTCTGTTCGCGTTCATGATCCACGCGCTGTCGCTCCGCTCGTTCGGCGAGCCGTATTTGGCGCCGGCGGCCCCGTTCCGCCCGCAGGACCAGAAGGACTTGCTCGCGCGCATGCCGTGGTGGAGCTATGAGAAGCGGCCGTCGATAGCGAAGGATCGCCGCCGGCAGCCGTCCGGAACGAAGCCGCGGCCGCCGCGGCCGTCCTAAGGGCGAACTTGCGCCCTATCCTTCCGAATGTCGAGGTGACTGCAGCATGAACGGGTTGCGCCGCATATGTTCCGCCCTGTTGGCGCTCGCGCTCCTTGCCGGCTGCGGAGGGAAACAAGAAATCAGCGAACTGGCGATCGTCACGGGGGTGGGGCTCGATCTGTCGGATGACGGAGAGGGCGTCCGCGTGACGGCGCAGATCGTGCGGGCGGCCGACGCGCGGGGGCAGACCGGAGCGCCGGCCGGGGGAACCGGAGAGCCGATCTACTCCGTCTCCGCCGAAGGCGAGACGATCTTCGAGGCGATCCGCAATCTCGCGCGCGTCTCCTCGAGGCGCGTCTATTGGGCGCACAACTTCGTCATCGCCATGAGCGAGGAGTATGCGAGGGAAGGGATTAGCGACATGGTGGACTTTTTCACCCGGAATCACGAGCTCCGGATGGAGACGAAGGTCGTCGTGACCCCCGATCGCGCGGAGGAGCTCGTCTCGACGCGCACCGGCATCGAGATTTTGCCCGGGGAGTCGATCGAGAAGCTGTTCTGGTACAGCGACATCGTCGGCGAAGCGCCTCAGACGAACATGATGCACATAGAGGAGATGCTGCTGAGCAAGACGACGCATCCGATGATCGCAAGGGCGAAGCTCCGCAAGGCCGGCATATCGAACAAGAAACCGGAGAAAGGCGCTTCGGTGAACCAAGTGGAGCTGGCCGGCGCGGCTGTCTTTAAGTTAGATCGGATGGTCGGCTGGTTGACGCCCGATCAGACGAAGGCGGCCGTGTTTTTTATCCAGAAGGTGGAATCGTTGACTATCCCGCTAGCCTGTCCGAAAGAGGAGAAGCGCAAGGCGACCGCGGAGCTGCAGGGACATCGCTTTCATGCGACGCCTTCGCTGAAGGACGGCGAGATCTCCTTCCGCGTGACGATGGACGTCGCCGCGGACTTGGTAGAATACGGCTGCAACGAGCCGCTCGAGAGCGCGCTGCCCGATTTGGAGAAGTTGCTGGAGGAGGACTTGCGCGGGGGGATCGAATCGATGCTCGAGGTTGCGCAGAACGACTATCAGGTCGATTTCCTGAAGCTCGGGGACCGGGTGCGCAACGAATACCCCGTCTATTGGCATCGCGTCGAACGACGGTGGGACGGCATCTTCCCCGGCGTCGAGATCGAAGTCGACGTACATGCGGAGATTACAAGTCCTGTGCTGAAGGTTAGGGGCGGTCGAAAATGAAAATCCGAATCACGAACGGGATGTTCGTGGCGATCCTCGTGAATATGGTGTACGCGAAAGCGATCGGGGTCACGCAAGGGATGGTGGCGCGGGAGATCGGGCAAGACATGTGGCTCGCCACGACGCTCGCGACGCTGCAGGGCGTCGGGATGATCTATCTCAGTTACGTCGTGCTCAAGAAGACGCCGCAGATGGATTTCGTGGAGCTGGCGAACGCGGCGTTCGGCCGCTGGTTCGGCATGTTCGTCACCTTGGCGTTGATCGTCTTCTTCTTCGGCGCCTTCGGCACCGTCATGTTGACGTTCGTGTATCATCTTCGCGATTATTTCTTGCCCGAGATGCCGCTCTTCGCGTTCGTCCTCGCCGCGCTCGGCATCGGCTGGTTCGCCGCATACCACGGACTCGAAGTCATGGGGCGGATGGCGTTCGGCGGCGTCTTCTTCATCCTGCTGTTGAACGCGCTCATCTTGATCGGGTCGTACATGGAGATCGATCTGGACAATCTTCGCCCCGTCATGGAGTCCGGTCTGCCGAAGATTCTATGGGCCAGTCGCCACAGCGATACCGATTGGGCGATGGCGACGATGGTCGCCGGCATGATTCAGCCGATGGTGAAGAACCCGGAGGTGCGGGGACGCTCCGGTATGGCGGGGATCGCGCTCGGGGGCGTTATGGTCGCCATGTGGCCGCTCTTGGAGGCGGGGGTACTGTCCGCCGAGGTGACCCAGGAGTACTTCGTCTCCTGCATGAAGCTGGCGAGGAACGCGCACATCGGCCACTTCATCCAACGGTACGAGATGATTATGGTCGCCTGCTTTTCCGTCTCCAGCATCCTGCAGATCACCATGTGCCTCTTCACCGCTTCGATCGCGGCGTCCAAGGCGGTCGGCCTGAAGGATTATCGGCCGATGCTGATCCCGATCGGGCTCGCGCTCGGCGCATTCGCCTATTGGGCGTTGCGCGACCATATGCGAGCGTTGGAGCTCATGGAGATGTGGCCGTACCTCGCCCTGCCGATCGCCATCGGTCTTCCGGCGCTGCTGCTCGTCGCCCGCCTGCTCGCGAAGAAGCGAGTCCGGAAGGCGGCCGAGGCGGCGCCGCCGTCTTCGTCTTGACTCGCGCCGCGCGCGCTTTACCCGCCGATCGGCACGGAAACGACGAACTCGATCGTGCGCGGCGCAGGCGTGCTGACCGTCACCTTGCCTCGGTATTGGCGCGCCTTCTCCCGCACGATCGAGAGGCCGAGGCCGGAGTGGCCGTCTCGCTTCTTCGTCGTGTAGGTCGGCTGGAACATCCGCAGCAGCTCCTCGTTCGAAAGCTCGTCCCGCAGCGTGTTCGATACGGAAAAGACGATTTCCTCGCGCTCCATCCACCCGTTGACGGAGACGCGGCGATCCTCCGGCGACAATTCCATGACCTCCTCGAACGCGTTGTCGATCAGGTTCGCCAAGATTTTGACGAGATCGACCGACTTCACGCCTTGGATGCTTTCGATGCCTTTCATCCCCTCGAACCGATAAGCGAAGTCGATGCGCTGACGCAGCGCCACGGCGGATTTCGATTGAATGATCGCGGCGACGGCCGGGTGGCCGATGCTGACGATATCGTTCATGGCGATCGTCTCGTCGACGAGCTCTTTAATGTACCGATGCAGCTGGTCGAACCGCTTCGTGTCGGCCATCGCCTTGAGCGTGTTGAGGTGGTTCACGAAGTCGTGGCGTTCCCCGCGAACGGCGACGAACAGCGACTCCACCTCTTCGTTGTAATTGTCCTGCACCGTCTGCGCCACTTCGTCCCGCGTTCGCTTGACGTACCGGTACAGCAGGCCGATCATCGCAAGGCTCGCGGCGAACGCGAGGAACGTGACCAACCCTAAGTTTTTCAGCTGCTCGTTCAGCTTCGACTGGACGAAGGCGTAATCGGTCGTAATGCCGATGACGTACGGCTGTCCGTCCAACGGAGCGGCCACGGGATAATACGTTCGGTACACGCTCCGACCGTCGATGCGTTCGAAGCGGTGCAGCACTTGCGATTGCCGGTAAGCGGCATCGATGTGAGCGGCATCGTTCGGGGAGCGAAGCTCGTAAGCGCCGAACAACACCTTCCGATGATCGTACATCGCCATCTCGATGCCGTGCCGAACGTTGACGAGCTCTTCGTCGGGCACGGAGAACGTCAGCGGGTTAAACAGCGTGATCTCCAGCACCTGTTCGTGCTGCTCCATCGTATCCTTCAAGATCGTCTCCACGCCCGCGTACCGCTCTAACTCTTCGATATATTTGGTGTTCATGATCGGATTGATCAAGTAATCGGTCGTTCCGTCGTAGAAGTATCCGAATTTGTTTTTCTTGTCGGACAAGATCGAGGAGGACGGGGCGATTTCGCCGGCCCAATAATTCGTCATGCTTTGTCCGTAATCGAGCCCCTCGACGTTGCGATGGTCGAACAGCTGCAGGAACGCGTCGTGATAGTTGTCCCACGTCTTGGTGCTGAGCCCGATCTCCCGCGGATCCGAGGACCGAACGGTAACTACGTCGTCCGGCGTGCGGGCGAACAACGTAACGTAGCCGATGTTCAGTTCTTCCGCCAATCGCTTCAGCCGCTCGTTATCGACCTGCCGATAGGAGGCGGGCAGGGCGTATTTGGCGGCGATGGCCGCGGAGCGCAGGTTGGAGGCCATTAACGTATCGACGTATCGATAAGCTTGCTGCGAACGGTCGACGCTGATTTTGATTTGCGCGGACATCTCCCGCATTTGCGTTTCGAGCGTTCGGTGAAGTTCCCGTTTCGTGGTCCAATAATTCGCGATATCGTTCGCGAGCAGCAATCCGATCACGAAAAGAAGAGCGTACAGCATAATTTTACGGCCGGCCATTGAACATCCTCCTGAACTCCCGCGATATGCAACATCTTACACGATTTTAGTAGTATTTTACAGCAGTGTTCGACACGATCCGCGAACGCTCGACAAAACGTTGCCTTCGCCCAACCTGCTTCGCATGTGCGTACGTACATACCGAGAGGACCGCCCTTGCATACGTTGAGGTCATAAGCGGACGAAGGGAGGAAATCGCAGATGACGCTGCAGGAAATTCAGGAGATTCAACTCGAGTCTTGCCATCGATACGCGGGGATGCCGGTTTGCGCCGTTCTGCGTGACGGTACGCACGTATACGGCGTGCTCGGCGGCCTGCATGACGGAAAGCTGATCTTGCACCGCGCCGCGCAAGGCCCGGGCAAACTCGCGGTCAGCTCGGCCAAGGCGAAGCGGGCGCTCCGCGCGAAGACGAAGGCGTTCGGGTACGGTCCTTACTATCCGGGGGCGTATGCCGTCGACGCCGCTTTGGTCGCGCTGCTGTTTACGCTGCCGTTTTTATTTTACTAAATTTTCGGGGAAAAAGGTTCCCAGACCGGTAGCCGCCTTCTTGGCGGATATCGGTCTTTTTCGTCCGGGTCGAAAAAACTTGAATATAGGGTATAACCCTATTGTATACTATAGAAAACAAGGAGGATGTCCATGGAGACGAAGCCGACGGAAGGACGCCAGCATCATCATCGCGAACATGAACACGAGAGGAAAAGTCATCACTCCGATAAGGTGAAGTCGAATCTGATCAGCCGGTTGAATCGGATCGAAGGACAAGTCCGCGGCGTAAGGGGCTTGATCGAGAAAGATACGTACTGCGACGACGTGTTGAACCAGATCGCGTCGATTCAGTCGGCGCTCAACGGGGTAGGGAAGCTGCTGCTGGAGCACCATATGAAGAGCTGCGTCCTCGAACGGATCCAAGAAGGGGATACGGACGCGATCGACGAGCTGCTGGTTACGGTCAACAAGCTGATGAAATAACGGGATTCGATAAAATATGCGAAGCCCCCCTTGACTCTAGATAGGGTACGGGGGTATGTTATAATCGACAAAACAAAAAGGAGCTGGATTCGAAATGACGAGCATTACGTTCCAAGTGAAAGGCATGAGCTGCAACCATTGCGTGAAATCGATCGAGGGCGCGCTCCAGGAAGTCGGCGCCGCCGGGAAGGTCGACTTGGCTCAAGGCACGGTGACGGTGCAATACGAAGAAGGCAAGCTGTCCGCGGCGTCGCTGAAAGAGACGATCGAAGAGCAAGGATACGACGTCGTCGGGTAATCGGGACGCCGGCAGGTCATCGACGGAATCGGGGAGAGAGAGCTATGCAGGCTGCGACGGACGATCGACGGTTGAAACAAACGACGCTTCAAATTACGGGGATGACGTGCGCGGCTTGCGCGACCCGTATCGAGAAGGGACTCGGCAAGCTGCCCGGCGTGGAATCGGCCGCCGTCAACTTCGCCATGGAGACGGCGCGCGTGTCGTACGCGCCGGACGCGGTGTCGGTGCAGGACATGCGGCAGAAGGTGGAGAAGCTCGGATACGAGGCGACTCCCGTAATCGATGCGGCCGGCGCCGAGGAACGACGGGCGGACGAGCTGCGGCGGCAGCGCGCGAAGCTCGCCGTCTCGGCGGCGCTCTCGCTGCCGCTGCTCTGGGCGATGGCCGGGCACTTCTCGTTCGCGTCCTGGATTTGGGTGCCGTCGCCGTTCATGAATCCGTGGTTCCAGCTCGTTCTCTCGGCCCCGGTCCAATTCATCGTCGGGAAATCGTTCTACGAAGGCGCGTACAAGGCGCTGCGCAACGGATCGGCCAACATGGACGTGCTTGTGGCGCTCGGTACGTCTGCCGCCTTTTTCTATAGTCTATACTTAACGATAGAGTGGTACGCCGCGGGAGCGTCCGCCCATCACGGTCCGGCGCTCTACTACGAAACCAGCGCCGTGCTCATCACGCTTGTCGTGCTCGGCAAGCTGTTCGAAGCGCAGGCCAAGGGACGCACGTCCGCCGCGATCAAGTCGCTTATGAGCTTGCAAGCGAAGACGGCGCTCGTCGTCCGCGACGGACGGGAGACGGTCGTAACGATCGAAGACGTCGTCCCGGGCGATCTCGTCCTCGTGCGTCCCGGCGAGAAGGTGCCGGTCGACGGCGTCGTCGTCGAAGGCGAATCCGCCGTCGACGAATCGATGCTGACCGGGGAGAGCATCCCGGTCGAGAAGCGTCCCGGCGACGACGTCATCGGCGCGACGATGAACAAGAACGGCGCGCTTCGGATCCGGGCGTCGAAGGTCGGCAAGGAGACGGCGCTCGCCAGAATCGTCAAGATCGTCGAGGAGGCCCAAGGCTCCAAGGCGCCGATCCAGCGGGTGGCCGACCGCATCTCCGGCGTGTTCGTGCCGATCGTCGTCGTCCTGGCGGCGATCGCGTTCGCCGCCTGGTATTTCGTGCTCGCGCCGGGCGACGTGCCGGCCGCGCTCGAGAAGACTATAGCCGTTCTCGTCATCGCCTGCCCGTGCGCCCTCGGCCTCGCGACGCCGACGTCGATTATGGCCGGCTCCGGCCGGGCGGCCGAGCTCGGCATCCTGTTCAAGGGCGGCGAGCACCTGGAAGCGGCGCATAAGCTCGACACGATCGTGCTCGACAAGACGGGCACCGTCACGAAGGGCAAGCCGGAGCTGACCGACGTGCGCAGCGAGCTGGATCGCAGCGTGTTCCTGAAGCTCGTCGGCGCGGCGGAGAGCCGCTCCGAGCATCCGCTCGCGGAAGCGATCGTCGCCGGGGCGAAGGCCGCGGGCCTCGCGCTCCCGAAGGCGACGTCGTTCGAGGCGATCCCGGGCAAGGGCGTATCGGCCGTCGTCGAAGGGCGCGCCGTGCTCGTCGGCACCCGGCGGCTGCTCGAGGAGAGGGGCATCGACGCCCGCGGGGCCTACGACGCGATGCGCCGCTACGAAGAGGCGGGGAAGACGGCGATGCTCGTCGCCGTGGACGGCCGCTACGCGGGCGTCGTCGCCGTGGCCGACACGGTGAAGCCGACCTCGAAGGAGGCCGTCGCCCGCCTGCGCGCTATGGGGCTTCGCGTCGTCATGATGACCGGCGACAACGAGCGCACGGCCCGGGCGATCGCGGCGCAGGTCGGCGTCGACGACGTCCTGGCCGAGGTACTCCCGGAGGGGAAAGCCGCGGAGGTCAAGAAGCTGCAGGCGCAGGGCCGCAAGGTCGGCATGGTCGGCGACGGCATCAACGACGCCCCCGCGCTGGCGGTCGCCGACATCGGCATGGCCGTCGGCACCGGCGCCGACGTCGCCATCGAAGCGGCGGACGTCACGCTCATGCGGGGCGACCTCTCGAGTATCGCCGACGCGATTCGCATGAGCCGCCGCACGATGGGCAACATCCGCCAGAACTTGTTCTGGGCGCTCGCCTACAATACGCTCGGCATTCCGATCGCCGCGATCGGGCTGCTCGCGCCGTGGGTAGCCGGCGCGGCGATGGCGCTCAGCTCGGTCTCGGTCGTGCTGAACGCCCTTCGCTTGCAGAAGGTAAAGCTGTAGGACTTCCCTCGGAAGAAGCGCCACTCAATTTTTGGGAAATGGAGCCATACGCCAGATGAACCGTTTGTTATTTGCGTCCCTCGGCGCCTCTCTGCTGCTCCTGAACGCGTCCTGCTCGTTTCTGGAGCCGGCCGGCGGGCATGGGCACGGGCACGACGCGGCGAGCCGCCGCGCCAGCGGCGCCCCCGCCGAAAGCGGGCACGCCCACCACGGGGGCGGAGAGGCGGCCTACGGCGCGCCGAAGGCGAGCTTCGCCTTCCCGGACGGCGTCCCCGCGCCGGGCAAGTCGACGACGCTGACGATCGGCCTGCGGGACGAGGCGGGCGCCGTCATCGAGAAGTTCGACGTCAATCACGAGAAGCTGATGCATTTGATCGTCGTGAGCGAGGACCTGTCGCACTTCGAGCATCTGCATCCCGAATACGAAGGGAACGGGACGTTCCGCGTCGACCTGACCTTCCCCGCCGGAGGGCGGTATAAGCTGTTCGCGGACTTCGCGCCGTCGGGCGGAGCGCAGACGACGATCGGCGAATGGATCGACGTCGAGGGCGAAGGCGCGGGCCGGCCGATCGTTCCGGACGCCGAGCTTGCGAAGACGATCGACGGGATGCGGATCGAGCTCGACGTCGAGGGCCTCTCGCCGAACGCCGACACGATGCTGACGTTCTCCTTCAAGGACGCCGCGTCGGGGCGGCCGGTCGACGATCTGGAGCCGTATCTCGGCGCCGTCGGTCACGTCGTGATCCTCTCGAAGGATGCGGAGACGTACCTGCACGTGCATCCGGCGGACGAAGCGTCGACCGGGCCGAAAGCGATGTTCCACACATCGTTCCCGTCGAGCGGGACGTACAAGATTTGGGGACAATTCCAACATCAAGGTCGATTGATTACGGTTCCGTTCGTCGTGAACGTAACGAAGTAATCGCCGCGGGCAACGCCGCTTCCTTCCGGGAGGCGGCGTTTCTTGGGGTGTTATCGCAACGAGAGGGGCAACCGACGCATGGATCCCAAGGATCAACCGGTAATACCGACCGAACGCAGACATCATCTCGCGTTCGCCGTCGTCACAATTCTTTATTGGACTTCTCTATATACGTACGTACCGATCTTGTCGCCGTACTTGCTCGAAGAGCTGAAAGTCGGGGCAGCGGCGGCCGGCATCATCCTCGGCGTCTACGGCTTCGTGCAAATTTTGCTGCGGCTGCCGCTCGGCATCTGGTCCGACCGGCTGCGCCGCCGACGGCCGTTCATCGCCCTCGGCATGCTGACCGGCGCGTTGTCCTGCCTGTTGTTCACGCTCGGCGACCATCCGGGATGGGCGTTCGCCGGGCGGGCGCTCAGCGGCATCTGCGCGTCGACGTGGGTCGCTTTCACCGTCCTGTACGCCGCCTACTTCCCGCGCAAGGACGTGCAGCGGGCCATGAGCGCGATCAGCTTCCTGATCGTCGTCGGCCAGCTGATCGGCATGGGCCTCAGCGGCTGGTTGGCCGAGGCGAGAGGGTCCGCCGCGACGTTCTACGCCGGCGCGGTCGCCGGGGCGATCGGGCTGCTGCTCGCGGCGTTCGTCAAGGAGCCCGCGGGCGGCGTCGCGCGCAACCCGATGCGGCTCGCCGACGTCGGCGTCGTCGTTCGCAGCGGTACGCTGCTGCGGGTGTCGACGCTGTCGATCCTCGCGCACAGCGTACTCTTCATTACGATGTTCGGCTTCACGCCGTCGTACGCGACGTCGACGCTCGGCGCGACGCGCTGGGAGCTCAGCTTGCTCAGCTTCGCCTTCATGGTGCCGCACGCGTTCGCGCAGCTGTACAGCGGCCGCTGGATCGCGCCTCGCATCGGGGCGTGGCGCACGATTCTAGTCGGCTTCGCCGTCAGCGGGCTGTGCACGCTGGCGATTCCGTTCGCGACGACGCTGCCGGCCCTCTATGCGACGCAGGCGATCAACGGCCTCGCGCAGGGGCTGCACTTCCCGCTGCTGCTGGCGCTCGCCATTCAAGGCGTCGCCGCGGAGAAGCAGGCGACGGCGATGGGATTCTACCAAGCCGCCTACGCGGCCGGCATGTTCGCCGGACCGTTCGCCGCCGGCTGGATCAACGAAATCGGGGGCCTGAACGCCGGGTTTTGGCTCGGGGGCGGCACGGCGCTCGCTTCCGTCGCCGTCACCGTCTGGTTCGCCTCCATCGCCTCTCGTCGCGCCGCGACGAATGCATAGTCCCCGTCAATTTCTGGAAAACGTGCAACCTTTCGCGGCCGAGACGCGTCAGGAATCGTGTAGACAGAGCATACGGGAGGGATTTCACGCATGTGGAAACAATGGAAATGGCTCGCGATCCTAGCGGCGCTGGCGATCGCGGTCGTCGGCTGCGGCGCGGCGGACGAGGGAAATAGCGATCCAAAAGACGGAGGCGCGGCGTCGGAGCAGCCGGCTCCGGAGACGCCTGCGGAATCGCCCGAGGCGCCCGCGGGAGAGACCCCGACGGAACAACCGGCGGAGCCCGCGGAACAACCGGCGAAGGAGCTCGGCGTCAAGACGGGCGAGACGGTCGAGATCGAATCCGAGATCGAAGGCATGAAGGAGACGGTCAAGGTCGTCGAGTATACGCTGACGCCGTACAACATCAGCTACGTGCTTCGCGATCTGCTGAGCGCGCCGAAGGTCGAGAACGGCCAAGTCGTGCACACGGCGAAGATGGGCGATTACACGGCATCGGTATGGCTCGAAGTGAAGGAAGGCATGTCGCTCGACCAAGCGGTCGAGGAAGTCCGGAAGTCGTATGCGGACGGCTACGAAGCGTCGGATCCGGCCGATATCGGCACCGAGCTGAACGGATACGTCGGCATGGTGCAGGGCTACCAGAAGGATGAACAGTTCCATGGCTTCCACGTCTTCGACCTGAACGGCGACGCAGTCGTTATTCATCATACGTACCCGTACGAAGCGGGCGACGGCATGGGCGCGATCATGAGCGATATGCTCAAGTCGCTGAAGGTAGAGAAATAAACGCGCGAACGCGATACGACCGTCGGTCCTCTGGACCGCCGGTTTTGTTTTGCCGTCCGTCGGCCGTATGAGAACCGTCTGATCGGGCATCTTAAGAGATTAGAGAAGCCTAACGGCAATAGACTTGGAGGACGGTCGGAATGGAAATCGTCATCTTGCTTGCATTAATCGTCTTGAACGCCTTCTTCGCCGCCTCGGAGATCGCGCTCATCTCGCTGAACGACAACAAGATCAAGCATATGGCCGAAGACGGGCACAATTCGGCGATCCTGCTTCAGCGCTTGCTGAGCGAGCCGAGCCGCTTCCTCGCGACGATCCAGATCGGCATTACGCTCGCGGGCTTCATGGCGAGCGCCTTCGCCTCCGGGAGCTTCGCCGACGACTTGGCGCGCGCGCTGATCGCCGCAGGGGCGCCGGTGCCGGAGGCGGCGCTCAATACATTTTCCGTGGTGGTCATTACGCTCTTGCTCTCTTACTTCACGCTCGTGCTCGGAGAGCTCGTGCCGAAGCGGCTCGCCATGAAGAAGGCGGAGCCGATCGCGATGCTGGCGGCCCGACCGCTGACGATTCTGTCCGTCGTCTCCGCGCCGTTCGTCAAGCTGCTGACGTTATCGACCAACGTCCTCGTACGGCTGTTCGGGGTCGATCCGAACGCGAACGACGAGCAAGTGACCGAAGAGGAAATCCGGATGATGGTGGACGTCGGGGAAGAGCGGGGCGCGATTCAGGAAAACGAAAAGATGATGATCAACAACATCTTCGACCTCGATACGAAGACGGTGTCCGACATTATGACGCACCGGACGGACTTGGCCGCGATCCCGGTCGACGCGACGTACAAGGACGTCGTTCGGGTCATCAACGAGGAGAAATATACGAGACTGCCGGTGTATGAGTCGTCCGTCGACAACATCGTCGGCGTGCTGCACGCGAAGGACATCGTCCAGCATATGGAGACATGCGACGAGGAGGCGTTCGATCTCGGGGAATTGCTGCGCCGGCCTCTCTTCGTCCCGACGTCGAGGCGCATCGACGAGCTGTTCAAGGATTTCCAGAAGCACAAGACGCACTTCGCCGTCGCGATCGACGAGTACGGCGGCACCGCCGGCATCGTTACGGTCGAGGATCTGCTCGAGGAGATCGTCGGCAGCATTCTGGACGAGTACGACGAGGAGGAAGCTAAAGAGATCGAGCTGTTGGACGACCATACGTACCTGATCAAGGGCGAGGTGGACCTCGACGTCGTGCAGGACGTGCTCGACATCAAGCTGCCTACGGAGGAGTACGATACGCTGAGCGGCTTCATTATCGGCGAGCTCGGCACGATTCCGACGGGGGCCGAGCAGGCGTCGATCGAGCGTTCCGGGTATGCGTTCGAGGTGCAGGAGATGAACAGAAAGCGGATCGCCAAGGTGAAGGTGAGCAAGACGATCTTAGCCGATTCGGGAGGCGAGGGTGCGCCGGGAGAATAACCGCGAATCCGTAAAAAAATATGTACATGAAAATCAAGGCTCCTTTATAATATGTATTGTAAGCCCTTACATCAGGTATTAACGGCAACTCACAATCGGAGGAGCGTGTTGCGCGTGGACAGCGGGTCTTCAACGATTTTAAACAACAACTTGGTAGCGGCGATCGAGACGAACTGGGTCAGCTTATTGATCGCGGTCGTCGTTGTGGCGGGTCTTCATGCGTTGGCGAAGCGGAGGGTAGGCTTCGGGACGAGGGTGCTCATCGCCCTCGGCGTCGGCTTGGTCGCCGGCATCGTACTCAACCGGACGGCGTCGGAATTTCAAGCGATCAGCACGTTAGGCTCCATCTATGTGAACCTGATTCGAATGCTGGTCATGCCGCTCGTTTTCGTCTTAGTCATTAACAGCATTATCTCGATCACGCAGCTGGACTATTTGCGCAAGATCGGCGTGAAGACGATCGGCTGGTTCCTAGGCACGACAGGGGTGGCCGCCGTCATCGGTCTCCTCGTCGCGCTGGCGATGAATCCGGGCGCGGGCATTCAGGCGTCGCAGCCGGAAGGGTTCGAGGCGCGCGAGGTGCCGACCTTCTTCCAGGTCATTTTGGATCAGGTGCCGTCGAATCCGATTCAGGACGCGGCGAGCGGCAAAGTCGTACCGATCTTGATCTTCGCCTTGTTCATCGCGATCGCGATCGTGCGGGTCGGTTCCAAAAAGCCGGAAGCGGTGCAGCCGGTCAAAGCGTTCATCGCTTCGCTGACCGAAGTGATGCATCAAGTCGTGAAGTACGTGCTCCGCTTCACGCCGTACGGCGTCTTCGCCCTGATCGCGGTCATGGCGGCCCGGTACGGCATCGAGACGCTGAAGCCGCTCGCGATGCTGATCGTAGTGTCGTACGTCGCGCTCATTCTGCACTTCGTCCTCGTGTTCGGCGGTCTCGTCGGCTTCGTGGCGAAGGTGAATCCGCTCAAGTTCTTTAAGAAGGCGTACCCGACGATCGCCGTCGCGTTCACGACGCGCAGCAGCTACGCGACGCTGCCGGTGAACCTCGAGGTCATTACGAAGCGGCTCCGCGTGTCGGATCGGATCGCGAGCTTCGTCGCGCCGCTCGGCGCGACGATGAACTTCAACGGCTGCGGCGGCGTCTGGCCGGCGGTCGTCGCCGTGTTCGTCTCCGAGGTGTTCGGCGTGCCGCTCAGCTTCACGGACTATCTCCTCATCGTGTTCGTCAGCGTCATTTCCTCGATCGGCGTCGCGGGCGTACCGGGCCCCGCCTCGATCTCGACGACGGTCGTGCTGACCGCCGTCGGCCTGCCGCTCGAAGGGATCGCGATCGTCGTCGCCGTCGAGGCGCTCATCGACATGGGCCGCACGGCGGTCAACGCGACCGGCACGACGGTGACGTCGCTGCTCGTCGCGAACGCGGAAGGCGAGTTCGACCGCGCTTCCTTCGACCGGGACGAGGAAGACGAACTGGAGTTGACGACCGCCTAAAATAAGGGTTGCCAACCGGCTCGTCCGCATGGTAGTATCTTACATCAAACGGAAGGGTTTCTAGGGATTCGCCGCACGCCTCGCCCCGCGACGGGGCCGCGCCGCGGGAGAACCGAGCGAAGCCGGCGATGCGATACGCACGCTACACCGTAAGGGATAAAAGACCTTCGGCAAGTTCCGCCTTCGGGCGAACGGGCCGACAGGTCTTTTTTGCTTTACCGGGGGAAAGAGATGCAGAGAGAGTCGGAGAGGAGCGCGCGTCATGAAAGCGATCGAGGTCGAAGGCGTTACGAAGACGTTCCGCACGAAGCGGAAGGGAGAAGGGTTCGCCGCCGGCGTGCGGGGACTGTTCCGGCCGGAGTATACGGAGAAGAGGGCGGTGGAGCCGATCCACTTCGACGTGGAGCAGGGGGAGATGCTCGCGTTCCTGGGCCCGAACGGGGCGGGGAAGTCGACGACGATCAAGATGCTGACGGGCATTCTCCACCCGAGCGGCGGGCGCGCTTCGGTGCTCGGGCTGACGCCTTGGCGGGAGCGCGGCAAGCTGTCGTACCGCATCGGCAGCGTCTTCGGTCAGAAGTCGCAGCTGTGGTACCATCTGCCGCCGACGGATACGTTCGAGCTGATGCGGCGCATCTACGAGCTCGGGAAGAACGATTATACGGAGCGGCGGGACTTGTTGATCGAGCGGTTTCGTCTGGGGCCGTACTTGGAGACGCCGGTGCGCAAGCTGTCGCTCGGCGAGCGGATGCGGTGCGAGCTGGCGGCCGCGCTGCTGCACCGCCCGGAGATCGTGTTCCTCGACGAGCCGACGATCGGGCTCGACGTCGTCGTGAAGCAGCATATCCGAGAGCTCATTCGGGAGTTGAACCAAGAGGAGGGCACGACGTTCTTCCTCACGTCGCACGACCCCGGCGATATCGAGCAGCTGTGCCGACGGGCGATCGTCATCAACCACGGCCGCGTCATCCTCGACCAACCCGTGACGGTGCTGAAGCGGGAGCTGCTGACGCATAAAACCATTAAGCTGGAGCTGGCCGAAGCCGGAGCGGCGAAGCTGCTGACGGCGGAAGGCGCGACGGTGACGGAGCGCGAAGGCTTGCGCGTCACGTTGTCGGTCGACACCGCGACGTCGAGCATCGAGACGGTGCTCGCGTCGATCGTCGGCACGTATCCGATCCGCGACGTGACGATCGAGGATCCGCCGATGGAGGAGATCATCGCGCATATTTACGAGAAGAAGGGAGAGGCGGCCGTATGAGGAACGCGGCGCTCGCTTGGCGCAAATATCCGGCGGTCACTCGCATCACGCTCAAAAATTCGTTCGCGTACGTCGCCGACTTCTTCGTGCGCACCGTATTCCTAATCGTCATCCTCTACATCTTCATGCAGCTGTGGAGCGCGACGTACGCGGGGGAAGGGGAACCGTCGATCGCGGGGTACTCGTTTTCCGACATGGTCTGGTACCTCATCATCTCCGAAGCGATCACGCTGGCGCTGCCCAGCCTGTCCGCGATCGTCGAGCAGGACGTCAAGAGCGGGGACGTCGCGTACCGGCTGACGAAGCCGATGCACTACGTCGGATATTACTTCGCCTGGTATAACGCGGACGTCGGACTCCGGCTCGGCATCAATCTGCTCGTCGGCGGCGCGCTCGGCTTGCTCGTGTTCGGCGTCCCGGACTTCGGCTACGGCTGGCTCGCGTTCGCCGTCGTGGCGGTCGGGGCGATCGCGGTCAGCTTCCTGCTGAACATGATCGTCGCCTTATGCGCCTTCTGGGTCGAGGAGACGACAGGGTTGGAATTCGTCTACAAGAAGCTGCTGTTCACGGTCGGGGGCATGCTCATGCCGCTCGAGATGTTCCCGCTCTGGCTGCAGGACGTGTGCAAGTGGCTGCCGTTCCAGGCGGTGTTGTACTTCCCGGCGTCCACCGTCACGAGCTTCGAGCCGTCGAAGCTGCTCGGCATGCTCGCGGTGCAGTGGGGCTGGGCGGCGGCGCTTGCCGGAATCGTATTCTGGATGTACGGGAGAGGGGTGCGGAAGCTCAATGTTAACGGCGGGTAGACGAACGCGGGCGACGCTCGCTTATCTGTGGACGTGTTGGAAGCTGAACTTGGCGGGAGCGATGGAGTTTCGCACAAGCTTCCTGTTGATGGCGGGCATGATGGTGCTCAACAATTTCGTCTGGATTTTCTTCTGGAGCTTATTTTTCCAGCGATTCGACGTCGTGAACGGATGGACGCTGCAAGACGTCATGATGCTGTGGGCGGTCAGCGCGGGGGGGTTCGGCATCGCGGCGACGCTGTTCGGCAATATGACGAGGCTGGCGACGCTCATCGCGAACGGACAGCTCGACGTGTACCTCGTACAGCCGAAGCCGGTGCTGCCGAGCGTGCTCGCGAGCCGCATGTCGGTGACGGCGATCGGGGACGCGGCGTTCTCCGTTATCCTGTACGTCATGTTCGGCGACGGCTCGTGGCTCGGCTTCGCCAAGTATGCGCTGGCGCATCTCGTGGCGGGGTCGATCTTCCTGTTCTTCTTGGTGATCATGCATTCGTTGGCTTTCTGGATCGGCAACGCGGAAGGCCTGACGGGACAGATGTTCAACGCCCTGCTCTCGGTATCGACATATCCGACGGACATCTTCAAAGGCTGGGCGCGCGTCATCGTCTTTACGGCGGTGCCGGCCGGTTTCATCTCTTACATGCCGATCGGCCTGATGCGGGACGCCGTACAATGGGATTTCTTGCTCGGCGCGCTCGGGATGTCGGCGGCGCTCGCAGCGGGCGGCACATGGTTTTTCTACGCGGGGCTGCGGCGCTACAGCTCGGGCAATATGATGGCGATGCGGAGCTAGGGGCGCGGCGCGAAGATCTTCCGATTCATCAGCACGAGGAGGCTCTGCAGGAACGCGTAGATCGGGATGGAATACAGGATGATATAGCCGCCTTTGTAGTGGAACAGCCCGACGAGCATTCCGACGTATTCGATGAGGAAGGCGATACCGACCCATACGGCGATGTAGAACATGAGCGACACGCCGCGAATCCGCCACCGCTCGAGAAAATAAATAAAGAAGTATCCGAAAGGCGCGTACATGATATAGGAGAAAATGTCGAACCACGTGTAGTCCGATTGGTCGCCGACATCGTATAGATCGAACGGCGGCACGGCGATCGTGTGATCGAACATGAGGCCGGCGACGACGCCGAACAGCAGAGCGAATAGCGTCTGCGTCGGCGCGAGCCGCTTCGGAAACAAGAGGAAGGCGGCGGCGCCGGCGACGATCATGGCGACGACGTACCATTCGTTGGCGTTGAACGCGGTATCGTAGACGACGTTATGATCCAAGCTCGCCCTTCTCCTTTTCCCAAATCTTCAGCAAGCCCGCCGCCAAGAGAACCGTCGCCCCCATGATCGCTGCGATCGTCGCGCATTCGAGCAGGAAGTTCCAACGGACGTCGCGGATCACGCCCATCCACCGCAGCGAATAACCGGTCGCCAGAAGATACGAGAACGCCGCTATCGCAGCGATCGCTTTCCCCCGGCGCGTGCCTGCCGTCAGGAAGGCGTTGGCGAACGCGAGCATCACGAGCGAGAACGTCACGTCGCGATGGAGGACCGCGGCCAGAAATTCCGGTACCTTCGTATCGACCGTATAGAACTTGTACGTGAAGCTGAGGAGCGTAAATTTGTTGATGTCGATGACGGCCACCGCCATATACAACAGGACGTTCACCTTCAGAGGCAGCTTGTCCGGCAGCGACGCCAATCCATGGATGACGACCCACATCTGAAGCAAGACGACGACAAGGGGCATAGCGAACCTCCGGGGGCACGACTCTTGTTTACGAAAGCGGGCGGCTGATTTCGAAAATTTCCATCTTCTCGTCGTCGGAGAGCGACACGCGGGTGCGCAGCGACTCGATGCGGCAGCCGAGCTCGGCGGCGAATTCCGTGCGGAGCGCTTGCTCGTAGTCGGCGTTCCTTACGACGGGCAAGCCCCGGGCGACGACGACGATGCGGCGGTCGGAGGCGATGACGTGCGTCTCCGAGGATGCGGCGCCGATCGTCTCGCGTTCGACGCGGTTATAAAGCTGGCGAATGGATTCTTCCAACGGAAGAGCGGGACGGTTGAGGGAAGACGTCATGGCGGATCGAGGCTCCTTTAGGGTAACCGTTTTCTTACCAGTATTGCCCGAATCCGCGCTTTGCAATCCAAGCCGGCGATGGTAATGTAGTGTTACATATTTCTTAGGGGGCTCGCGGGCGTGAAGGCGTTGTCGGAACGAATCTTATCGGGGGTGGCCGCGTCCGCGGCGCTTCCCTTCGCGATCTTCGGCGGAAGTCGGCTGCTGGGACATTCCGGGGGACCGGACTGGCAAGCGTTCCTCTTCGTCTCGCTGTACGCGCTGCCGGTATTTCTGACGTTGGGGATCGCCGCTTCCGTAGTGGCGGATTGGCTCGCGGACCGCATCGACGCGGACGCGGGGGAAGGCGGCTCCGTCTTCCGGCGCGCCGTGCGGTCCTACTTCGTGCATCTCGTCTTGTACGCGGCGGCGGGTTACGGCATCTTCATCGGCTTGGCGCGGCTGCTCGACGGCGCCGAGTCGCCGGAGTCGACGAGCCTTCTCGGCGCGAGCCTGGGCGTCTCGGCCGCCGTGCTGTACTACCACGCGCTGTTGGTGTTCCGCGGCTGGGGGGCGGCCTCGCACCGCCGCCGGTTCGGCGAAGTCGTCGAGACGGATCGGCTCGTGCTGGAGCCGTGTACGGAGGAACGGTATGCGGAGGCGAACCGGGAAGGCTATCCGCTCGGCAACCACGTGAAGACGTACATGCAGTCGCTGCGGCGGCACCCGAAGCTGCTCGGCTGGGGCGTCTGGTTCGTTCGGCTGAAGGAGACAGGGGAGATTATCGGCGACGCCGGGTTCAAGGGGAACCCGGATTACGCCGGCGCGGTCGACATCGGCTACGGCTTCCTGCCGGAGCATCGGGGCCGCGGCTACGCGACGGAGGCGGCGAAGGCGCTCGTCGCCTGGGCGTTCGCGCACGGCGCGGGCCGCGTGACGGCGGAGACGCTGCGCGACAACGCCGCATCGATTCGCGTGCTGCGCAAGAACGGGTTCCGGCTGTACCGGGAGGAGGAGCATTACCATTGGCTTCTCGATGCGACGGAGCGGCTGCGGGGGCGGTAGAGGGGATTCGGCATCATCGAAATGTTTCGATGATGCCTTTTTTTTCGACTAAACCGCCTCGTTCCCCGCCTCGTACGGCAGCGTCACCGCGAAGACGGTGCCGCGGCCCGGCTCGCTGGCGACGGAGATCGCGCCGCCGTGGGCGGACACGAACTCCTTCACGATGGCGAGCCCGAGCCCCATGCCGCCGCCGTCGCGGTTGCGCGCTTCGTCCGTCCGGTAGAACCGGTCGAAGATGTACGGCAGCTGCTCCGACGCGATGCCGGGACCGGTGTCCGACACCGTCACTCGCAGCGCGCGCACGCCTTCCGCCGTCGTCTCGTCGACGTACGCCTTCACGAAACCGCCCGAAGGGGTGTATCGAACGGCGTTGACGAACAAGTTCAGGAACACCTGCGTCAGCCGATGCGGATCGACCGACAACACGGCGTCGTCGGTCAGCCGCTGCAGCGTCACCGTTACGCCCTTCGCTTCGGCGTCGGGCGCGACGCGCTCGACCACGCGGCCCAGCAGCGCGTGCAGGTCCGTCGGCGTCCGCTCGAGCGGAAGCCGCTTCGCCTCGGCGAGCGACAGCTGATGCAGCTCGTCGACGAGCCGCGTCAGCCGGATCAGCTCGTCCTGCAGCGGCAGCAGCCGCTCCGGCGCGAGCGGCTCCCCGCGCTGCTGCGCCGCGTCGAGTTGCCCGCGCAAAATCGTGAGCGGCGTCCGCAGCTCGTGCGCCACGTCGGCGACGAGGTGGCGGCGCGCCTCCTCGGTGCGCTGCAGCCGCTCCGTCATGGCGTTGAACGCCTCGGCGACGCGGCCGAATTCGCCGCGGCGCGTCACCGGCGCGCGCGCGTCGAGATCGCCCGAGCCGAGCCGATCGATCGCCTCCAGCAGCGTAGTCAGCGGCTGGGTCAGCCACCGCGCCTTCCAGAAGGCGACCGCGAGGGCGATCGCGGTGAAGATAACGACGGCGAACAGCAGCAGCGTTCGCGTGGAATGCAGCAGCCCCGTGCGCAGCCGCGACAATTCGCCGACCTCATCGTCGTAGAAGTATAAGAAGCCGATCGCTTGCCGGTCCGCGTCGAACAGCACGGACCGAATGCCGAAGTCCGTCACCGTCCGCGCCTCGACGGGGCCGGCCTCGAACCGGACGTCGCGCCGAAGCGACAGCAGCGCGACGCTCTCCGCCGGGGTAAGGAGGGAAGCGGCGGCGGCGAGCGCTTCCGAGGGAGCATCGTCCGGGTCCGTTCCCCAGGAGCCGCCGCCCTGCGCGTACGCCTCCTCGAACGCGGCGGACAGCGAAGCGACCCGTTCCTTCCGAGGCGCCTCCACCATGACGTCCAGCAAGTCGCTCTGGACGACGTGCGAGATGAACGAAAAGACCAGCGCCATCCCGACGACCATCGAAGCCATCGCGATAAACAGCTGCCGCCGCACGCTCATGCCGGTAAACCGCTCCCGCCGACGCCGAGCCCCGCCACCGCCTCGAGCCTCGCCCCGAGCTCCGCCTCCGCCGCTCACGACCGCTCTCCGCCGAACCGGTAGCCGAACCCGTACACCGTCTGAATGTACGTCGGCTTCGACGGATCGTCTTCGAGCTTCTTCCGCAGATGGCTGATATGGGCGTCCACCGTCCGTTCGTCGTTCAGGAAGTCGTCGGGGAACGCGCTCTGCAGAAGCTGCAGCCGGCTGTACACGATGCCCGGCCGCGCGGCGAGCGTTAGCAAAAGCTTGAACTCCGTCGGCGTGAGCGGCACGTCCACGCCGCGCTTCGACACCCGGCACATCGCCTCGGAGATGGTCAGCTCGCCGCGTTCCATCGTCTCTTCGGCGGCGCCGAACGCGCCCGGCCCCTCGATGCGCCGCAGCACCGAGCGGATGCGCGCCGCCAGCTCCCGCAGCGAAAACGGCTTCGTCAAATAATCGTCCGCCCCCACCTCGAGCCCGACGATCTTGTCCGTCTCCTCCGTCTTCGCCGTCACCATAATAATGCCGACGCGCTCCGTCCGCCGCAGCTCCCGGCACACGTCGATCCCGCTCGTCTCCGGCATCATCCAGTCCAGTACGACGAGCGACGGCTTCGCCGATCGCGCCAACCGCAGCGCCTCGCGCCCGGTCCGGGCCGTCAGCACGACGAAGCCCTCCTCCCGAAGGAACGGCTCCATGAATTCGAGCACCTTCGGCTCGTCGTCCGCGATCAATATCGTATGGGCCATCCCCAACGCCTCCAAAGCTCTTACCCGTTTTCCCAACAGTATACCCCGCCGACGGTCGCGAAGCGGACGAATTCACGACATTCGCAACGCGTCTTCACAAGTTCGCAACAAGTCGTTGCTACAATGATTCTAAGGTAAATAACAGATTCAACCCATTCCCGTTAGGAGGAACATCCCAATGCAAACCCAACCCAATGCCGCACCCGTCCCGGAAAAGGGGAGAGGCTCCCGCATCGCCTTCGCGATATTCGCAAGCGTCTTCGCCGTCTGCGTCGGCGTCCAGGTGCTGCTCGCCGGTCTCGCGACGTTCGTCGACGCGGTGAACTGGGCGCGCCACACGAGCTTCATCCACTTCGTCGAGTTCATCCCGCTCGTCATGCTGGCGTTAGCCTTCACCGGCAAGCTGCCCGCGCGGATGCGGTGGCAGAGCTTCGGCCTCTTTTTCATGATCATTCTTATGTACTTCACCGCCAACGTCGTCGCCGTTATGCCGGTCGTCTCGGCGTTCCATCCCGTCATCGCGCTGGCCATATTCGCGCTGGCGCAAAAGTTAGTGCCCGAATCGTGGCGGCTCGCCCGCGTGTAACCGAATCGAAGCGCGGCTAGCGATGCTTCTTCCGATATTCGCTCGGCGTAATGCCTTCCGTCTTCGCGAAGCACTGCGTGAAATACGAGAAGTGCGAAAATCCGACGTCTTCGGCGATGCGGCTCACCGGCGCGTCGGTGTTGATCAGCATCAGCTTCGCCTGTTCGACGCGGTACATCGTTAAGTACTCGAGCGGCGTCACGCCGAACACCTGCTGCATGCAGCGGGCCACGTACGTCGGATGGAAATTGAGTCCTTCCCCGATCTCCCGATAATGAATCGGCTCTCGAAACCGCTCGCGTAAAAACTGAGCGGTTTTTTCCGCGAGGGCGATCGACGACGACGTCGCGCGGTACTGCTGTTCGCCGTGCAGGTCGTGCAGCACCTCTTGGAAGATCGTCTGCTGCTGCCACATGAGCGAAGGCTTATGGTGGCGGTTCAGATCGATCAAGTGCTTGATGTTCCGGTACGTCTTCGTCGGGAACGTCAGCTTGCAGAACTGCGGCACCACGAGCGTGAAGTGCTGCACCCGGCGCTGCGTCAGCTCTTGGCGCGGAATGATCTCGTCGTACGGATACAGCCGCGCCCCGCCCGGGCCGGCTTCCTCGTCCGTCGCGCCGCTCCACACCCCCGTCGTTTGGAAATGCACCCAAAAATACTGCGTCTCCCGCCTCGCCGGCTCGAGCGGCGTGTAATTCCGATCGGGCCGCAGAATGAGCGCATGCCCCTTCGTCGCGCGGAACTCCTTATCGCCCTCCGCGAGCGCGATCTTCCCCCGAACGACCACGATCATCTTGAAAATGCCGAGCTTCGCCGCCGCCGGATGCACCTTGCCGACCGGGTACGTCCGCTCTCCGCCGACGATGTAATGCGGAAGCGGCGGAGCTTTAAACTGTAGAAAATCCGTAATCGCCACGTCCTTTCCGCCGGATCCCGAAGTTGCGATTGTGACAATCGAAGTTAGATTCGTATCTATGACGAACCCATTATATCAAATACGATATGTGAAGAGTTTGTGGAAATGGCGCGCGCTGAAGAAGGTCACACTAACAGAACGGCAGAGACAAGGAGGAAGCTTGTTTGGGCAGGAAGACGATTTTTCGGGAGCATATCGTTCGGCATCGGTGGTCGTATTTGATCGGCTTCGCGCTCGTCACCGTCTCGTCCTTGCTGCAGCTGCTCATCCCGGCGCTCATGGGACGGTTCACCGACAGCCTCGAGGAAGGGGAGCTCGGCCCGGCGCGCATCGCGGCGTTCGCGCTCGGCATCGCCGCGGTCGCCTTCGGGACGGCGTTGTTCCGCTCGATCAGCCGGATTTCGATGTTCCGGCTCGCCCGAGTGCTCGAGAAACGGGTGCGCAACGATCTGTTCAAGCATTGGGAGCGCCTTCCCGTGCAGTATTACAACAATCAGCGGGTCGGCGACCTGATGGCGCACGGCGTCAGCGACGTCGGCGTCATGCGCGAGGTGACGATGGGCGCCTACTACCAGGTAGCGGAGGCGGTGGTGTTGATCGGCGTCACCGTCGGGGCGATGGCGCTCAGCATCTCGCCGCTTCTTACGCTGCTGACGCTGCTGCCCTTGCCGCTGCTCACGTTCATGGCGTACCGGTTCCACAACAAAGTCATGCGGCAGTCCGAGGACGTCCAGAGCGCGATCGGCGACATGACGAGCCGCGTGCAGGAATTCGTCGCCGGCGTCCGCGTCGTCAAGGCGTACGTGCAGGAGAAGGCGGAGACGGCGAAGTTCGAAGCGTCCAACGCGCAAGCCGTGCACACGAACCGGGAGTTCGTGAAGACGAACTCGCTGTTCAACGGCGCGAGCCAGGGCATCGTCGGCGTCTCGTTCCTCATCTCCGTCATCGTCGGCGGCGTCATGGTGCTCGAAGGCGGAATCACGCTCGGCGAGTTCGTCGCCTTCAACACGTACTTAACGCTCATCATCGGCCCGATCGAGAGCATCGGCAAGGTGATGAACACGCTGCAGAAGGGCTCCGCCTCGGAGAAGCGGCTGCTCGAGATTCTCAATACGACGCCGGAGGTCACCGACGGGCCGGACACGAACGAGTCGATCGCGCGGATCGGCGGGGAAATCGCGTTCCGCGGCTTGACGTTCAAGTATCCCGGCGCGAAGCGGCCGGCGCTGCGCGACGTTACGCTCCACGTGCCGCGCGGCAGCTCGCTCGCCATCGTCGGCAAGGTCGGCAGCGGGAAGAGCACGCTCGTCTCCCTGCTCGTCCGCATGTATAACCCGCCCATCGGCACGCTGTACGTCGACGGCAACGACATCCTGACCGTGCCGCTTAAGACGCTTCGGGAGAACGTCGGCTTCGTGCCGCAGGACGGCTTCTTGTTCTCCTCGACGATCAAGGACAACATCAGCTTCGACCCGAAGCCGCATTCGATGGACGAAGTCGAGGAGGCGGCCCGGCTCGCGCAGGTGTACGACAACATCGTCGAGTTTCCGGGCGGCTTCGATACGGCGCTCGGCGAGCGGGGGCTGTCGCTCTCCGGCGGCCAGCGCCAACGCGTCAGCATCGCCCGCGCGATCATCAAGAAACCGTCGATCCTCGTCTTCGACGACAGCTTGTCGGCGGTCGACACCGAGACGGAGGACCGGATCCTCGCCGGGCTCGACCGCGTCATGAAGGGCCGCACGACGATCATCATCGGACACCGCATCTCGTCGGTGCGCCGCGCGGACCAGATCATCGTGCTCGACCAAGGCCGCATCGTCGAGCGGGGCGACCACGACGCGCTCGTCCGGCTCGGCGGCATCTACGCGGACATGTATCATAAGCAGCTGCTCGACGACGAAGCGCGCCGCACGGATTCGCGGGAGGAGGCGTTGAACGGATGAGAGACATTCATCAAGAACGAGAGGTCGCGAAGCTCGGCGACTCCCAGCTGATGCGGCGTCTGATCCGGTACGCGACGCCGTATTGGAAGCCGTTCGCCCTATGCGTGCTGCTGGCGTTCCTCGTCGTGGCCGCGGACCTCGGGCGGACGTTCCTGATCAGCGTCGCCATCGACGACCATATCAACGGGTACCGCCAGCCGATGGTGGCGGCGGAATCCCGCGCCGAGCTCGAGCGGCGCGGCTTCGAGCCGCTCCCCGGGGACACGGGGGCTATGGCTTACGCGCGCGTCGGCTGGGACGCGGCGGAACCGCCCGGCGATCTGGCGAAGGCGCAGATCGTGGAATCCGGCGACGGCGCCTACCTCGTCGCGGGATGGCTGCCCTCCGAAGCGAAGGGCGGGTACGAGGTGACGCCGGGGGCGGACGGCGCGGCGAGCGTGACGACCGAAGACGGCTCGGCGCTGCGGGCGACGGCGCTGACGCCGGATCAGGTCGACGCGTTCCAGGCGGGCGACGCGCCGGCCATCTGGCGGCTCGGGGGGCTGTTCCTGATCGCCGTCGTCGGCGCCGCGCTGCTGTCCGTCTGGCAGATGAACCTGCTGCAGTTCACTGGACAGCGCATCCTGTACACGATCCGCGACCAGCTGTTCCGGCATATCGGCCGCATGCCGATGTCGTTCTTCGACCGCAATCCGGTCGGGCGGCTCGTCGTTCGCGTGACGCAGGACACGGAGGCGCTCAACAACCTGTTCACGCAGGTGCTCGTCACGCTCGTGAAGGACGTGCTCGTCCTGATCGGCATCGTCGGCGTCATGTTCTACTTGAACGCGGAGCTCGCGCTGCTGACGCTGTGCGTGCTGCCGGTGCTCGCGGCCATGACGTTCTGGTACAAGTCGGTCATCCGGGAAGCGCAGCGGATCACCCGCACGATCTTGTCCCGGCTCAACTCGTTCCTCGCGGAAAACCTATCCGGCATGCGCATTACCCAGATGTTCGTCCGCGAGCATCGGCAGTGGCAGCAGTTCGACGAGCTGAACGAAGGGTATTTCCGGGCGGGCATGCGGGGCACGGTCATCAACTCGATCTTCCAGCCGGCGATCGGCTTCGTCGGCAATCTCGCCGTCGCCCTGCTGCTCTGGTACGGCGGGCTCCGCGTGCTGGACGGGGCGCTGCAGTTCGGGGTCGTGTTCGCTTTCACGATTTACGTCCGGCAGTTTTTCAACCCGCTCATGAGCCTCGCGGAGAAATTCGGGCAGGTGCAGACGGCGATGGTCGGGGCGGAGCGCATCTTCGACCTTCTGGACGAGAAGCCGGCCATGACCGAGACGGAGAAGCCCGTCGCGCTGCCGCAGCCCTTGAAGGGCGAAATCCGGTTCGAAAACGTCTGGTTCGCTTACAACGGCGAAGAATGGGTGCTTCGCGACGTCTCGTTCGTCATCCGTCCGGGCCAAACGGTGGCGTTCGTCGGCGCGACCGGGGCGGGCAAGAGCTCCATCATCCAGCTGATCAATCGGTTCTACGACATCCAGAAGGGCCGCATCCTGCTCGACGGCGTCGATATTCGGGAGCTGCCCATCGCGGAGCTTCGCCGGGCCGTCGGCATCGTACAGCAGGACGTGTTCCTGTTCACCGGCACGATCGCTTCGAACATCCGGCTGAACGAGACGGACATCACCGACGAACAGGTAAGGGAGGCGGCGAAGCGGGTCCGCATGGACGAATTCGTCCGGTCGTTGCCGGAGGGGTACGACACGCTGCTCGGCGAGCGCGGCGTCACCTTGTCGCTCGGCCAACGGCAGCTGCTGTCGTTCGCCCGCGCCATCGTCTTCCGGCCGCAGGTGCTCATCCTCGACGAAGCGACGTCGAACATCGACACCGATACCGAGCTCGTCGTGCAGGAGGCGCTCGCGGAGCTGTCGCGCGGCCGGACGACGCTCGTCGTCGCGCACCGGCTGTCGACGATTCAGCACGCCGACCAAATTATCGTCCTGCACAAAGGGAAAGTACGGGAAACCGGCAACCACGCCGACCTGCTGTCGCAAGCCGGTTACTACTACCGTTTGCATCAGCTGCAATACAAGGACCGCCAGACGGCTGCCGCTGGGGCGGCGGAATAGAGCGAAGAGGGTGTCCGACGCCGGTAGGCGCGGGGCACCCTCTTTGCTTCTTTCTGACCTGATTTCCTTAGCTCAGGAACAAAATCCCCCAAACGAACGCCTGAGGAAAGGAAATCGAGTTAGAAAGGACGTCGGACTCTGACCTCGCCGAAGGGGAGGAATTATTTTCCTGATGTAGAATGGTAAGTTAGGGATAAATCGGGAGGGAGAAGCGAACGAATGAACGAGGAACCGGTCCTATCGATTCGAGACCTGCGCATGAAATACGATGACCGCTACGTCCTGAACGGCATCGACTTGGAGGCGTACCCGGGGCAGATCATCGGCTACATCGGCCCGAACGGGGCGGGGAAGAGCACGACGGTGAAAATTATGCTCGGCCTCGTCGAGGGCTATACCGGCGAGGTGAAGCTGTTCGGCAGAAGCGTCGGCGACGGCGACCTTGAATATAAGCGGCGCATCGGGTACGTGCCCGAGGTGTCGGATTTGTACGACAGCCTGACGGCTGCGGAATACGCGACGTTCGTCGGGGAGCTCTACGGGCTGACGTACGAGGAGGCGGAGCGGAAGGCCGAGCGGCTGATGGGGCTGTTCGGGTTGGGGGATGCGTATCGGTCGCGGATTTCGTCGTTTTCCAAGGGGATGCGCCAGAAAACGATGATCGTCTGCAGCCTGCTGCACGATCCGGATATTTTGTTCTTGGACGAGCCGCTCAGCGGACTCGACGCGAACAGCGTGCTGATCGTGAAGGAGGTTATGGCGAGACTGGCGGCGAGGGGGAAGACGATCTTCTACTCCTCGCACATTATGGAGGTCGTAGAGAAGATCAGTCACAGGATCATCCTGATCGACGGCGGGCGCGTCGCGGCGGACGGTACGTTCGAGGAGTTGAGCGCGCAGAACGAGAAGGGGACGCTCGAGGATATTTTCAACCGGTTGACGGGATTCCACGAGCATAAGGAGCTTGCGGAGCGGTTCGTCGACGCCGTGCAAGAGGGACGGCCATGAGGGACTATCCGACGCTCAAGGCGCTTGACGCGTTCCGCGGGCTGTTCGCGTTGGCCGGCGTCAATTATCCCGTCATGCGGCGCATCCTGCAGGCGAAGCTGACGATGGACCGCCGGCGGACGCCGACGGCGTTCTCGCAATATAACGCTAAGGCGGACGACGGCCGCGACCGGAACGCGCTCGCGGGGGCGCTGTGGCTGTACGCGTTGATGGGGCTCATTATGGTGCCGTTCGTCATCTTGGGAGACGCGTTTTGGTTTCAGATGAGTCTCGTGTTCGGCATCTTCCTGTTCTTCGCTTCGACGGCGATGATTTCCGACTTCTCGTCGGTGCTGCTCGACGTGCGCGATCGGAACGTGCTCGGCACGAAGCCGATCGACCGGCGGACGATCGGCGCGGCGAAGGCGGTGCACGTCTTCCTCTATCTCGCGACGGTGACCGCCGCGCTGATCGCGGGGCCGCTCGTCGCGGGAACGATCAGGCACGGCCCGGGGTTCGCGGCGCTGTTCCTCGCCGCCGTCGCGCTGATCGATCTTCTGGTCGTGGCGGCGACGGCGATGCTGTACGCGGCGCTGCTCCGATGGTTCGACGGCGAGCGGCTGAAGGATACGATCAACTATGTGCAGATCGCGCTGTCGATCGCGATCACCGCGGGATATCAGGTGCTGGCCAGATCGTTCGGCCTCGTGGATTTGCAGGCCGGCTTCGAGCCGAGCCCGTGGCATCTGCTGCTGCCGCCGCTTTGGTTCGCCGCGCCGTTCGAGCTGCTGCTTCGCGGGACGACGGGAACGGTCGCCGCGGCCGGGGCGATCTTGGCGTTCGCGGTGCCGATCGCGGCCATCGCGCTCTACGCGCGGATGGCGCCGGCGTTCGAGCGAAGCCTCGTCAAGCTGGCGTCGCACGGCGGCAAGCCGCGGCGAAGCGGCTCGCGGCGGACGTCGGGGCGGCTGGCGAAGCTGCTCTGCGCGTCCCGGGAGGAGCAGGCGTTCTTCCGATTCGCGTCGTCGATGCTGACGGCGGAGCGGGAGTTTAAGCTCAAGGCGTACCCGTCGCTCGGCTTCGCGCTCGTATTTCCGTTCATCTTCCTGTTCCAAGGCCTTGCGGATATGAGCTTCGCGGAGATGGCGGCCACCCGGTGGCATCTGTCGATCTATCTCGGGGGAATTATGATCCCTTCCGTGTTATATATGTTGAAGTACTCCGGGGCGTATAAAGGTGCGTGGATATTCCGCGTCGCGCCGTCGGCGGATCGGAGCGCGATGCATCGCGGCACGGTCAAGGCGGCGCTGACGCGCCTCTTGGCCCCCGTGACGCTGCTGCTCGGCATCGCGTATTTCGCGATTTTCGGCATCGGCTTCGCGCCGCACTTCGCGGCGGCCGCGCTCGGATTTTGTTTGTACGCGGCCTTGTGCTTCTTATTTTCGAAGAAGACGCCGCCGTTTTCCGAATCGTTCGTCGGGGCGAAAGGGGGCGGCATCGAGATGATCGCGTTCATGCTGCTGCTCGCTGCGTTCTTCCTCTTGCATCTGGCGTCGACGTACGCGGTTTGGGGCGTCTGGGCGTATATCGCCGTCCTGCTCCTGGCGAATCGGTACGTCTGGAGGACGGCGTTCCGGGTTTCCTAACGATCCGTGTATACTGATGGGAAAGGGAGGTGCGTCTTCATGGCTGAGATGCTGGACGTATTCGACGAATCGATGCGGCCGATCGGGGTGCGGTCCCGGGAGGAAGTCCACAAGCTAGGACTGTGGCACCAAACGTTCCAATGCTGGTTCGTGCGGCGGATCGAGGGCGTCGATTTTATTTATTTTCAAGAACGGCACGAGTCGAAAGCGGATTTCCCCGGGCAACTCGACATTACGGCGGCGGGCCACCTGAGCGCGGGCGAGACGCTGGCGGACGGCGCGCGCGAGATCGAAGAAGAGCTCGGCGTCGCGGTCCCTCGGGGAGCGCTCGCGTACGCCGGCTGCAAGCCTTACAAGTACCGGAAGGACGGATTTATCGATCACGAGTTTTGCCATGTGCACTATTACGTGTGCGAGCTGCCGCTCGAGGCGTTCCGCTTCCGGGACGGTGAAGTGTCGGCGATCGTGCTGATGACGCTGGCCGACGCGCGTCGGATCGTACGGGACGCGGATGCCGCCGCGCAGGCCGTTCGCGCCGTCCCCGAACGGGGGGAGCGGCGGGACGTCGTCGTGCGTTGGGCGGACCTCGTGCCGCACGAGAAACGATATTACGAAGCGGCGTTCGACGAAGCGGAGCGGCTGCTGGCGCGCGGTCGAGCGGAAGTTCCCCCGACCTGAGACCGGAAGGACGGATGGCGCGTAGTAGGATGGAGAATACTACGTTCAAAGCTGGAAGCCATGCCACAATTATCGGAACAGGAGGCGGATTCGATGCAAGCGACTATGGAAAGCGAAGCGTATTTGCGCTCGGAGCTGCAAGCCATCGAACGTTGGGAGTCCGACCAGAAGGATTTATGGTTTTGGGAGAAGCTCGGACGGCTGCCGTTCGTCTTGCTCGACAAGGTGACGCCGAAGATCGTGCACGAGAAGATCGGGATCGCGTTGAACGAAATCGGGAGCTTCATTCAGACGGGAGGACAATACCTCGTCTCGGAGCGCGAGATCGTAGGTCGGGTGGAGAAGGAAGCGCTCGGCAAGGAAGGCGTCGTCGGCTTTACGCTCGAGCACGTGCGGCAGGCGCCGCTCGACGCGATGGATCGAACGGCGGACGCGCTGGCGGAGAGCCGCGCGAATCTCGCCACCGCTCAAGGCGCGACGACCGGCTTCGGCGGCTTGTTCACGCTGGCGATCGACATCCCGGCCGTGCTCGGGCTGTCGCTGAAGGTGCTGCAGGAGATGGCGCTGTGCTACGGGTACGACCCGCAGCAGAAGCATGAGCGCGAATTTATCGTCAAGTGTCTCCAATTCGCGTCGTCCGACATCGTCGGCAAGAAGGCGGTGCTGGAGGACTTAGACAAGACGGCGGCCGCGCGGAGCGGACAGAGCGGCGAAGGCGGAGAAGGGAGCGCGATGTCGCAGCTGCAAGGCTGGCGCGAGGTCGTGGCGTCCTACCGCGACAACTTCGGCTGGAAGAAGCTGTTCCAGCTCGTGCCGATCGCGGGGATGGCGTTCGGGGCGTACATTAACCGCGGCACGCTCAAGGACGTGGCGGAAGCCGGGAAGATGCTGTATCGCAAGCGCAGAATCATGGAGCGGCTTGCCGCTTCGAGCCAGCAAAACCAATAAAATAAGGGCTTGCCGATTCTTGCTCTCGACGTTGCGTCGGGAGCTTTCTTTCGCATGGAGCCGCAAACGCCGCGTTCCGTCCTGAGAGGACAAAATATTTCGTTCGTCTAGGCAGTTGTCCACATACACCGCTTACACCTCACATATGATGAAGTATCATGGTGGGAGGTGATAGGGATGGATAAATTCTGGTCCTATCTAGGCGGAGTCATCGGCGGGTACACGTTGGTCCAAGCGCCTCTTGGCAGCTTCGGGCTCGGCGGATTGGAGCCGGTGCTCGACATCGTGGGCGCGTTATCGATGATCGTGTTCGGCGCGGCGCTTGTCGTGAAAGGCGTGTTTACGCTCGTCGGCAAATAAGCGAAGGATATGTACGGAGACCCCCGGCCCGGCGGCCGGGGTTTTTCGTGCGCGGAGGGAGCGGGGGGCGCGTTCACCGCGCCGGCTCCGGAACCGCTTCGATGCATCGCATTCCTTCCGGTACCGCTTCGGTCGGCGCGGGCGTGTACACCGTCATGACCGCATCCTCCCGGTCCGCGAGGATGAACGCATGCGCGACCATCTTCACGTGTCCGCTCTCCGGATGCGCCGCCACGTCGGGACCGTTCCGCAAGCACAAGACCGAATGCTCCGTCCACCAGTCGGCGAATTCGGCGCTCGACGCCGCGAGCGCGGCGACCGTCTCTTGATACCAAGGATCTTCGATATGCTTCGCATAGTACGTCCGGAATCGGGCCGTCAAATCTTTCGCCATCTGTTCCCAATGGCCGAACCTTGTCTTAAACTCCTCCTTCGTAAACATGAGCCACAGAAGGTTTCGTTCGCGCCCGCCGTCCCCGGCGGCGTCGAACCCGCCGAACAGCAGTTCCGCCGGCCGATTCCATGCGACGACGTTCATCCTTCGGTCCATGACGTACGCCGGGAACGGGTCCAGCCGATCGAGCACGGGCTTCAGCGCATGCGCATCGATGTCGTCGTAAGCTTCCTCCGCGATGCGAGCAGGCATCCGTTGATCCGCCAGAAGAAACAAGTGAACGCGCTCGTCTCTCGAAAGCCGAAGCGTCCGTGCCAAGCTCTCAAGCACCTGCTCGGAAACGCGAATGTCCTTGCCTTGCTCCAGGGACGTATACCAAGGGAGCGAGATGCCCGCCAGCGCCGCCACCTCTTCCCTCCGGAGTCCTTTGGCTCGGCGCCGCGCGCCTTGCCCCGCAGGCAATCCGACGTCGTCGGGCGCCAGCCGCTCCCTGCGCGTTCGCAGGAAATCCCCTAACTCCGCTCTTCTCATAACTCCGTCCATCCGTATCTCACTCCGACATCCTAATAGTTTTTATAGTAGTATTGCTGATCGTACCGCTAAACATTATAGAACAATTACGGTTCTTCCTCCGCCGCCCGGGGCGCCGTACAATCGGCGTAGAAAGAAAATTCCCATATCGGAAAGGAAGTTTTATCGTATGACCGCTTTACTCTATATTAACTCGCATCCGTTGGAAGCGCACGAGTCGATGTCCCTGACCGCGGCGGAGCGTTTCCTAGAGGTTTATCGCGATACACGGCCCGAAGACGAGATCGTCCGACTCGATCTGTACCGCGCCGACGTCCCGGCGTTGGACGCCGATGTGCTTAGAGGTTGGAACGCCTTGCGCTCCGGCGCCGCGTTCGACGACTTGCCGACGGAGGCCAAGAAGAAAATCGCGCGTCTCGGCGAAATCGTCGACCAGTTCCTTGCGGCCGACAAATTTCTCATCGTCTCGCCGATGTGGAACTTCTCGTATCCGCCCGTGCTGAAGGCGTATTTGGACGCCGTCACCGCCGCGGGCAAGACGTTCCGCTATACGGCCGAAGGACCGATCGGCCTCGCGACCGGCCGTAAAGCGATTCATATTCAGGCGAGCGGAGGCGTCTACGGCGAAGGTCCGGCGGCGGCGGCCGATCACGGTCATCGCCATCTCCGAGCCGTATTGAATTTCATCGGGATTACGGACGTGGAGCGCTTCGGCGTCGAAGGGCATAATCAATTCCCGGAACGGATGTCGGAAATTAGAGAGCAAGCGTTGGAACGAGCGGCGGCGCTCGCCCGGATTTGGTAAGCGCGCCCAGTTGGGCATAGAGGCGGGGAAGGGAACAGAGATGTTCCCTTTTTTTTTGCGTGCCGAGGCGCCGGAAAGAAGAAAATTCGATTCGAGCGCCGGAGACGGACTCCTCTCCGAGCCGCGGATCTAGTATAGTAGAGGGAAAAACGAGGAGTGGATCGGCATGGACAAGCTGCGCGCCTGGGCGAAGCGGCTGAAGCGGCAATCGCTAACGCTGTATTTCGCCGCGCGGCGTTCGGATACGCCGTGGTACGCCAAGGCGGTCGCCGCGGCCGTCGTCGCCTATGCGTTCAGTCCGATCGATTTGATACCCGATTTCATTCCGGTGTTAGGGCTGCTGGACGACGTCGTGCTGGTGCCGCTCGGCGTCTGGCTGGCGCTGCGGCTCGTGCCGGACGCCGTCCTGCGCGAATGCCGGGAAGAAGCGGAACGCCGGCTCGCGGAGGGCGGCCGGAAGCCGGTCTCGCGCGTCGGCGCCCTCTTCGTCGGCGTCGCGTGGATCGTCTGCGCTGCCGCTCTGGCGGTTTGGCTGCTGCGCCGCTTCTAACTTTCCTGCTGCTTATGATGCGGGCAATACTTGCGCATCAGCTCGGCGGTGTCGGCGTCCAGCGGACGCCCCCGCTGTTCCAGCTCGTGCGACACGTGGTCGGTGCGGGCTTCGGGCCAGTTTTGCCCGAACTTGAACTTCGCGGTCATGTCGTCGACGACGATCTTGATCATGCCGACCGCCTTGAGCTCCTTCGCGTATTGCGGATGCTGCGGGGTGATCGGCTCGTACCCGCCTTCGGGCTGGAGCTTGCGCATGAACGCCTCGAACGCGGCGGCCTTCTCCTCGGGGTCCTCCACGACGACGGCGGAGCCCCGAACGAACACCGACTTGAAGAAGGCGGTCGCGGGACACGCCATCTCCGGGTCGGTCCAGTAGGAAGGAATGAGCGCGAACTCCTTGGCGACGGCGAAGGTGACGCGTTCGTTCGCTTTCAGGTTCCTCATTTTCTGCCCGACGCGGCTGCCGTGCATATAGAACGCGCCGCCTTCGTAGACGAAGTTGATCGGCGTCATGTGCGGGTATCCGTCGTCCCCGTGCGTCCCGAGGAATCCGAACGTCATCTCCCGCAGGAACGCCTCGATCTCCTCTTCTTCCTTCATGTGAAACGTGCTTCTTCTCATCTGCTTTCGCCCCCGGCTCGCTTGAATTTATCCTATTGTAAGGTTCGGATTGACAAGGGAAAAGATCCAATTTAGATTGGTTTTACTGGACCAATTCGAACATCGGAGGACGCCCTATGGACCTGCTGACATCGTATGAACGGTATGCGCGGGAATACCCGCAGAAGTATATGGCGCTATACCACGCGCTGCGGGACGCGATCGTCGGCGGCCGCGTGGCGCCCGGCGAGCGGCTGCCCTCGAGCCGCGCGCTGGCCGCGGCGTACGGCTTGTCGCGCGGGACGGTGAACGCGGCTTACGATTTGCTCGCCGGCGAGGGGTACGCGGCGGGCGGAGTCGGGCGCGGCACGTTCGCTTGCTACGCGCCGCCGGGGGGCGCGGGCGGGGCGGGCGCGGCCGCGTCGGCGCAGCCGAAGCTGTCCGCCTGGGGCGCGCGCCTGGCGGCGGGGCTGGCGCCTCCCCGGGAGCGGGAGGCGCGGGGCTGGGCGGTCGACTTCACGACCGCCCGGACGGACGCCGCCGCGTTCCCGGCGGCGGAATGGCACCGGGCCGCGTACGCGGCGGCCCGGGAGACGGCGGCGGGCCGCGCCGACGCCGCCCATGACGCGCAAGGGTGCCTGCCCTTGCGCCAGCAAATCGCGCGCCACCTCGGGCGCGCGCGCGGCATCGCGACGACGGCCGAGCGCATCGTCGTCGTGAACGGCTCGATGCAGGCGTTGGCCCTGCTCGTGCAGCTGCTCGTCGACCCCGGCGACGCGGTCGCGATCGAGCGGCCCGGCTACGGCGGCATCCGCCGGGCGGTGCTGGCGGCCGGAGGCGTGCCGCTGGACGCCGACGTCGACGAGCGCGGCATCATCCCCGCGCCGTGGCAAGCCCGGCTGCTCGTCGCGACGCCGAACCGCCAGTTCCCGACCGGCGCGGTGCTGCCGCTCGAGCGGAGGCTCGCGCTGCTGCGCTGGGCCGCCGGCGCCGACGCGTGGATCGTCGAGGACGACTACGACAGCGAATTCCGCCACGCCGGCCGGCCGGTAGAGCCGTTGAAGTCGCTCGATTCGCAGGGGCGCGTCGTCTTCGTCGGCACGTTCTCGCGCACGATGTACACGGAGCTGCGGGTCGGGTACGCCGTGCTGCCGGACGCGCTGCTGCCCGCGTACGCGGCGCTGAAGCGGCTCTACGAGCCGCACCCGACGGGGCTCGTAGAGCAGCTCGCCTTGGCCGCGTTCATGAAGAACGGCGGCTACGAGCGCCATCTGCGGCGCATGAAGCGCGTGTACAGCCGCAAATATGAAACGCTCATCGCGGCGCTGCGAGAGAAGCTCGGGCACGTCTTCGAGATGCGGCCGCAGGACGCGGGGCTGCATGTGTACGCCCGCTGGACGGGGGAGCGGGACGCGTACGAGGCGCTGATCGAGGCGTGCGCGGCGCGGGGCGTCGCTTGGTCCGACGCCTCGTACGAACGGGACGGCGAATGGATAGGCGCCGCCGCGTTCGGCTTCGCGGGCGTCGAACCGGAGGCGATCCGATTCGGGGTCGAGACGATCGCTGCGGCGGAAGCCGAAGGAAGAAGGAGGGAACGCGGATGAAGGAGAGACGACGTCGGCCATCGGCGATCGCGGCGTTATGGCTTTGCATCGCCTTGGGGGCGCTGACCGCCTGCGAGCGGGAGCCTGGACCGGAACCGGGGCGGATCGACGGGACGACGGAGTCGACGCAGCCGGCGGGGACGGAGACGGAACCCTTCCCGGAGCATGCCTTCGACCGGGTCGCCGTCCCGCCAGGTTGGGCGTTCCGCCACGAACGCGCGGACGAAGACGGGCGGGCGTCATATGTCCTTAGGGAATACGCCGTCGACGACGCGCCGGCGGTCGTTCGCCGCTGGTTTCTGGAGGAGCTCGATCGGGTCGGCGGTACGGTCGTATGGTCGCATGGCGGGGAGGAGGACGCATCGCAGGACGTCGATTACGGGGCGATCGCGGAAATTCCTTCCCCGGCCGGGAACGAAACGCTAAGCGTCTATTACGGATCGACCGCGGGAGCGCCGAACGTCGCGCTGCTCCGAACGCGGTACGCGGACGGCCTGCAGGAACAGCCTTATCTCGAAGATCATCCGCTGGTCGTTACGGTGCCGATGGCGGATGGGTCGGAGAAGGACGTGTTCCGGGGGTACTACGAGCATGAGCATACGGACATCTACCTTGTGCATTTCTATACGGCGGCGTTTTTTAAGGAGCTAGAGCGGACGGAAGGCGCGCTTCGCGCGGAGCCGGCGTTTCGGGTCGGGTATTTCGACGAGAAGGGAGAAGAGCTGGACCCGTACGAAAACGAAGTGACCGAATCGTCGAAATTCGGCGTGAAGTTCGACCCCGGCGCGTTGCCCGAGGGGGAGCGGGAGCGAGCCGCCTTCCTGCGGGCGCTGGCCCGAACGGCGCTGCTCGGCGATCGGTCGATCTATCGGGACGTGCCGGCCGACAAGGCGCTTTACTTCTGGATCGGCGCGAAACAAATCGCGGTCGTGACCGCGGGGGATTTGCTGTAGCCGTATAAATCTAGCGAAACTTGGCCATCCTCTCTAGTAAATAGAATTCGGTTACTAGAGGAGCGATTCGGATGAAGAGGTTTGTCGGATGGATGGCGGGAGCGGCATTGGCGTTGGTATGCGCGGCGGGGCTCGGCGGGTGGATGCCCGCCTTCGCGGCGAACGCCTCCTCCGGTTCGCCGGCGGACGACGCGTCGCGCCTCGCCGCGCTGGCTTCCGGGCTCATCGCCGAGGACGGCCGATTGTGGGTCGTCGGCGTTCGCACGTCGGACGGACTCGCGCGATGGAGCGGCGAGGACGAGGCGGAAGCGCTCCGATGGATCGAGCGGCGGCAGGCGTCGCTGGAAGGCGAGAACGCCGATTGGTTCGTCAACGTCCAAGGGACGCTCGTTCCCGCCGACGTGGAAGCGGTTTGGCCCCGCCTGACGGACGCCGCCGATACGACGCTCGTCGAAGGGTACGAGGATGGAACGACGTTCAGCTACAGCTACCGCGCGCCGACGTTCTCGGCGTCGGTGGGCGAAGGCGACGGCTCGATCCACCTGATGGCCGCCGCGCATCTGGACACGGAGACGGGGCTGTGGCGGCTGACGCTTGGCACGCCGGTCGTCATGATCGAGTACTAGAGAGGCGGAACCTCCCTAAATTGGAAAATAATTTTCGTTCGTCGGAAGGAACTGTTGTTCGCATGTCGAAATGATAGGGAACAACTGGCGAGGACGGAGATCAACCCATTTTCCCGAGGGGGTAGCCCATGAGCAAGAGAGTGTTAGTATTGGTCGGAACGAACAAAGGCGTATTTTTCTACGAATCCAACGAGGATCGGCGGGAGTGGAGCCTGAAGGGACCGTTCCTGTCCGGCTGGGAGGCGTACAGCGTGTTCGGCGACGGCCGCAGCGGGCGGTTGTTCGCGGGCACGTCGCATGCGGCGTACGGTCCGTCCATCCGCGTGTCCGACGATTTCGGCGAGAGCTGGACGCAGATCGAGGACAGTCCGTCGTTCTCGCAAGAAAGCGGTTTCTCGATGAACCGGATTTGGCAGATCGCGCCGGGGCACGAGAGCGAGCCGGGAACGCTGTTCGCGGGCACGGAAGAGGCGGGTCTGTTCGTCAGCCGCGACGGCGGGGACCACTGGCGGGAGCTCGACGCGCTCACGAAGCATCCGACGCGGCCGAATTGGTTCCCGGGGGCTGGCGGCATGTGCCTGCATACGATTCTCGTCGACCCGCGGAACGCGAAGCGGATGTGGGTGGCGATGTCGGCGGTCGGCGTATTCCGGACCGAGGACGGCGGCGAGACGTGGCAGCCGCGCAACGTCGGCCTCGCCCGCGTGCCGACGGGCCAGCCGTACGACGAGGTCGGCTATTGTATCCATAAGATGGTGCTGGATCCGGCGAACCCGGATACGCTCTACATGCAGGAGCACGGAGGCGTGTTCCAGTCGAACGACGGCGGCGACAGCTGGTTCCCGATCGAGGAAGGACTGACGATGAAGGAAGGCGATATGCCGTTCGGCTTCCCGATCGTCGTCGCCCCGAACGGCGATTTATTTCTCGCGCCGCTCGAGAGCAGCGAGCTGCGGACGATGCGGGACGGCAAGCTGCTCGTGTACGGTCGTTCGCGGGGCGACGACGCATGGGCGCCGGTCGGCGACGTCGTGCCGGACGAACAGCGGCACGTAAGCGTGCTGCGCGACGCGATGGCGGTCGACGGCTTGGATTCGTACGGCGTGTACTTCGGGACGACGTCGGGCGAGGCGTTCTGTTCGATCGACCGAGGGCGGACGTGGACGCGCCTGCCGGGTCAGCTGTCGCGCATCCTGTCGGTGAAAACCTGGGTGCTGGAGGCGTAGCGGGAATGCTCATCGAGGTCAGCGTGCCGATGCTGCTCAGCGACTGCACGAAGGGAAAGACGCGGTTCCCGCTGGAAGCGGAGACGCTCGGGGAGGCGCTCGATCGATTGGCTTCGGACTACCCTCTGCTGAAGCGCCACCTGTATACGGAGCAAGGGAAGCTGAGACAGCATGTGCTCCTCTTCCTGAACGATGATAATATAGAGTGGTTGGAACGGTTCGACGTCCCTCTGCAGGCGGGGGACAAGCTGCGCGTGCTGCAGGCCGTCTCCGGCGGATAAGGGAGGAGGCGCGGGACCGTGGCGGATTTGGAACGGTATTCGAGGCAGATGCGGTTCGCGCCGATCGGCGCGGCGGGACAAGAACGTCTCGGCGCTTCCGGCGCGTTGATCGTCGGCATGGGGGCGCTCGGCGCCGTCCTCGCGAGCCATATGGTTCGCTCCGGCGTCGGGCTCGTCCGGTTTGCGGACCGCGATTACGTAGAGAAGAGCAATCTGCAGCGGCAGATGTTATACGACGAGGACGACGCGGAGGCCGGGCTGCCGAAGGCGGTCGCGGCGGAGCGCAAGCTGTCGCGCATCAACTCCGGCGTCCGGCTCGAGCCGGTCGTGGCGGACGTGACGGGGGCGAACGCGGAGGCGCTGCTCGACGGCGTCGACATCGTGCTCGACGGGACGGACAACTTCCGCACGAGGCTGTTGCTGAACGACGCTTGTTATAAGCATGGCAAGCCGTTCGTGTACGGCGGCGCGGTCAGCTCGCAGGGCATGACCGCCGTCTTCGTGCCGGGCGAGACGTCGTGTCTGCGCTGCCTGATCGGGTCGGACCCGGACGGCGGGGGCGAGACGTGCGATACGATCGGCGTCGTCTCGCCGATCGTCGATATCGTCGCGTCGTTCCAGGCGATCGAAGCGCTGAAGCTGCTCGTCGGCGCCTCGGAGGCGCGGCGGAGGAGCTTGTTGTCGCTGGAGATATGGCGGCATCAGCTGTTCGACATGAAGCTTCCGCCTTCGAAGCTCGATTGCCCGACGTGCGGCGCCGCCGGTTCGCGCCGGTATCCGTCGCTCGACGCGGCGGAGAGCGAGACGACGACGCTGTGCGGGCGGGAGACGGTGCAGGTGCGCGCGTCGAAGCCGTTCGATCTGGAACGGCTCGCGGAGCGGCTGGCGCCGGTGTGCGCTTTGGAGCGCAACCCGTTCCTGTTGCGCGCGACGCTGCCGGAAGGGGAACGCCTCGTGCTGTTCCCGGACGGGCGGACGCTCGTGCAGGGCACGGAGGACGTGGCGCGGGCGAAGAGCTTGTACGACCGGTATGTCGGCGGATGAACGCGCAAAGACCCAGGGAGCTCGGATGGACCGAGCTTCGCCTGGGTCTTTGTTTTGCGTGGAGCGGGCGGGCAGTAGCGGGGATCTACGAACGGGAAAAGTTCCCGTTACTTTCATGGCCGATGCCGAAATTGGCCGCCTGAACGGGAAAACCTCCCTCTCATTTGCCTGAAATGGACCGATAAGCCCGGATTCAGCAAAATGAGTGGGAGGTTTTCCGTTTCCCAACGGATTTGACGGGCGAAACTCACGAATGAGCGGATCTGTTCCCTCTCGCCTCACGCCTCGGCGGCCGGCTTCAGCGCGCCCTTCTCCGAGGCGCTCCGCGGCTTCGAGATGCCGCGGACGAGTCCGTACTGCGCGACGCCCGCGACGAGCAGCAAGCCGGCGATGACGCCGAACGCGGCCGCCCCGCCCCACAGCTCGAAGACGACGCCGAAGGCGACCGGCCCGAGGCCGCGGGACAGCTGCATGTTCATGCTGTACACCGAGAAGTACCGGCCTCGCATATGTTCCGGAGCGATCATCGAGACGGCCTTCTGCAGATGCGGGCCGCTCAGCATTTCGCCGAAGGAGAAGAGGACCTCGGCGAACAGCAGCAGCGCGAACCACGGCGCGAAGCCGTACCCGAGCGCGACGCAGGCGAGGAGGCCGTACGAGAGCAGCACTACGCGGTGGGTCGCCCACGATTCGGTCCAACGCGCCACCGGAATTTGCAGCAGCATGACGATCAGTCCGTTCATCGACAGCATCGTCGTGAGCATCATCTTGTAGTCGTCCGCGAACGTCGTCTGCAGGTGCAGCGGCAGCACCGTTTCTACTTGCGCATACAGCAGGCTGATCGGAATGACCAAGCCGGTCATCGCGAACAGCAGCCCATGGCCGCGGAACGTCAGCCGTTCCGACGGTCCGGCCGCCGCCGCGCCCGCCGCGTCCGCGCCGGCTCCCGCCGTCTTCGGCGGCAGCGTCTCGGGGATGTACCGCAGCACGAGCGCCAAGTACGCGACGAAGGTGACGGCCGAGAAGGCGAATACGATCTTCGGCTCCCACGTGAAGACGAGCAAGCCGAGCATCGGCCCGAAGGCGGCGCCGACGTTGAACGCCGCGTGCAGCGCGGCGAACACCTCGGCCCGGCGCTCCGGCCCGACGATGTCGGCGACCTGGGCGTTCGCCGCCGGATAGAACAGGCTCATGCCCACGCCGTTCAGGATCGAAAACAACGCGAAATGCCACAGCTCCTCGGACGCCGCGAAGCCCGCCATCGCCGCCGCGTTGACGATCAGCGCGCCGACCATGAGCGGCTTGCGTCCGTATTTATCGGCGAGGCCGCCGCCCCATAAGCCGACGAACATCGATGTCAGCGGCTGCAGGCCGACGATCAGCATCGGCAGCAGCACCGAGCCCTCCAGCTTGTCGTACAAGTAAAGCACCATGAACGGGCGAATCATGAAATTCGCGACGGTCGTCAGCGCGGTGCCGACGAGGCGAATCCAGATCGCGCGGTCGTAGCGGCCGGCGAGGCCGGCGAAGCGTCCTCTTCTCCACATACTCTCCCACACCCCGTGTTCTCTCTATAAGCGATTCAACTATTGTGTTTCATTATATCGGGGCGGAAAGAAACAAAAAGAGTAATTTCGCGAACGGGGATTTCCCCTTTTTCTACAAGCCGCCGATCAGCGCAATGACGACGGCCACCGTAAAGATGCTGAAGACGGTCGACGAAAATACCGCTTGCGAAGCGAAGTCCGGTTCGTTGTCGAATTCGACGGCGAGCAGTACGCTGCTCAGCGACGTGGGCACGGCGCACGACAGGACGAGCGCCTGGGCCAGCAAACCCTCGTACCCGAGCAGCCAGACGGCGAGGAAGCCGAGCGCGGGCGAGACGAGCAGGCGCAGTCCGTTCGAGAAGAAGACGAGATCGAACTTCGAGAGGCTCCACTTCATGTTGCCGAGCTGGGCGCCGAGCGTGAGCAGCGCGGTCGCGATGAACGCCTGCGCGATGTATTCGAGCGGCGTATAGATCGGCGAAGGCACCGGCACGTCGAAGCCCTTCATCAGGAGCGCGACCGGGACGACGTAGATGGCCGGGAACGTGAAGACGACTTTGAGCGCTTGTTTCAGTTCCATTTTCCGAGCGTTGATCGTGAAGATGCCGAACGTGTTCGGCAGCAGGCTCTGGATGACCATGATAATGAGCTGAATCGACATCGTGAACGGGTTGCTGGCGAAGACGAGCTGGTTGAGCGGGATGGCGAAGTTGGCGCTGTTGTAGAAGATAACGCTGTTCCGCATCGCGGACGGCATGCCTTCCTTCAACCCGCGCAGGCGGATGAACAGCTCGACGACGGCCATCAGCATCGCATAGAACACGGCGAAAAAGAGCAGCGTCCGAAACGCGGTATCGGTCGTGAACGTAGATTCATAAAGCATCGTAAACAGCATGGCCGGCGAGAAGAAATAGAAGTTCAGCTTGGACAGCGTCCGGATATCGAGCTTGAACGCGCGCTGCAGCGCGACGCCGAGGCCGATCATAATGGACAACGGAACGACGTTATTGAGCAGGATGTGCGTAAAGATCGTCATGATGGGTTCTCCACGTTCTCTCGTTTGATTTGTAAGTGCCATTATACCATGGGTTAGCGGCGGGCGACGCCCGCTATGTTATAATTCTAGCAAGGATTGGTAGATTTCTATGGAGGGATGAAAATGGCATTTTTCCAAGTATTAATCTCCCCGACGGCGGCGTTCGAGCGGCTGCGGGAACGAGGGGGCTGGATCGTCGCGCTCCTGCTCGTGTCCGCGTTGTCCGTCGCGGCGACGTATTTGCAATGGCCCTTGATCGAAAAGGAAATGCTCGCGCAGTTCGAGGCGCAGCAGCAACCGCTTGGAGCGGCCGAGATGGAGACGATCCTGAATATTTCCCGCGTGACGGCCTGGATCACCGGAGCGGTCATGCCGGCCGCGCTCATGTTTTTCGTCGGTCTTCTGCTCTTCTTGCTGAACATGATCGTTCGCGGCGAAGGAACGTACATGCAACTGTCCAAGGTTTCCTTGTATTCGATGATCCCCGGTTTGCTCGGCGGGCTGTTGACGACCGCGCTGGCGAAGGCGTTCGACGCCGATTCGATCACCGACGTCATGCTCAACGGCGGGGTACTCTTCACGGAGAAAACGGGGTTCCTCTTCACGCTCGTCTCGTCCGTGCTGGATCCGTTCGGCCTGTGGAGCCTCGTGCTGACGGTCGTCGGGGCCGCGGTCATGATGCGGAAATCCCCGAAGTCGGTCGCATTCTGGATCGTCGGCGCTTGGCTGCTCGTTCGTCTCGGCACGTCGCTCTTCGCGCTCATTCCGGCCGCGCCGGCGGCGTAATTCGCGGTCGCGGAGCACTCGAATCCTACAGAATCCTACATACGAAAGGTTGACCCTTCATGCGGAAGAAATGGCTATGGCTGCTTGCGCTCGTCCTCGTCGTCGGCGGCCTCGCGGCCGTGAACGTCATGAGGCTCGGATCGAGTCTGACGGTGGAGCTGGCGACGGCGGAGACGGGCGTGATCGCGGAATCGGTGTTCGCGAACGGGCGCTTCCATCCGGCGTCCGAACGAACGGTGTACGCGGATCGGGCGGGACGGGTCGCCGAGGTGCACGCGAAGCCGGGCGACGCGGTGAAGGCGGGCGACCCGCTCCTGACGTACGACACCGCGGAATGGCGAAGGCAGCTCGAGGCGGAACGCAATCAGCTGGCGATCGCGGCGTTGACGCGGGAGGCGGAGCGCAAGCGCAGCTTCGAAGCGGTGCGCGGGCAGACCGACGCCGCGGAAGCGGAGAAGGTGATGGACGCCGAAGCGAGCGCCGATCGGCTGCACGCGCTGCAGACGGCGTCGACGGAAGCGAGCATCGCAGCGTTGGAGCGCAATATCGAGAGGTCCGTCGTCCTCGCGGAGGCGGACGGCGTCGTGGCGAGCGCCGCGGTGCAGCCGGGCGCTTACGTATCTCCGGGCGCCGAAGCGTTCCGGCTCGCCGACGTGTCGCAGCTGCTCGTGAAGGCGGCGCTGAACGAGCTGGACGCCGGCAAGGTGCGGCCGGGGATGAAGGCGATCGTCTCCGGCGACGCGTTCGAGACGACGTTCGAAGGCGAGCTGACGTACGTAGCTCCGGTCGCTAGGCCGGCGGGCGTCGACGGGCTCGATTACGAGGTCGAGATCGAAGTGTCGCTGCCGCGCGGCGAAGTGCCGCCGGAGGTGGCGAAGCCCGGCTTCGCGGCGACGCTGGAGTTCGTGCTCGCGGGGGAGGAGCGGGTTCTCGTCCCGATCGACGCGGTGCGCTACTCCGGGCAGGACGCTTATGTGTTCGGCGTAACGGACGGGGCGGCCGTGCGGCTGCCGGTGACGGTAGGCAAAGACGACGGCGAACGCATCGAAGCGCTGAGCGGGCTCGCGGCGGGCGACGCTTACGTCTATCCCGTGCCGGAAGGCTTGACCGAAGGCGACGCCGTGAAGACGGGTGCGGACGAATGATTCGGCTCGAAGGCGTCTCGAAGACGTATCGGAACGGGGCGGTCGAGGTGCTAGCCTTGAAGCCGCTCGATCTCGCGATCGAGAAAGGCGAATACGTGGCGATCATGGGGCCGTCCGGCTCGGGCAAGTCGACGCTGATGAACATATTAGGCTGTCTCGATACGCCGACGAGCGGGACGTATACGCTCGACGGCGAACGGGTGGAGACGCTCGACGAAGAACGACTCGCGCTGGTGCGCAATAAGAAGATCGGCTTCGTGTTCCAGAACTTCCATCTGCTTCCGCGGCAGAGCATTTTGCGGAACGTAGAGCTGCCTTGCGTATACGGCGGCGTGCCTCGTTCGCAGCGGACGGAGCGAGCGAGGGAGCTGCTCGGGAAAGTCGGCCTCGGCGATCGCGTCCACCACCGGCCGAACGAGCTGTCGGGCGGGCAGCGGCAACGCGCGGCGATCGCGCGGGCGCTCGCGATGGAGCCGTCCGTGCTGCTCGCCGACGAGCCGACGGGGAACCTCGACGCGAAGTCGTCCGAGGACATCATGCGGCTGTTCGGGCGGCTGCACGCGGAAGGGGCGACCGTCATCTTGGTCACCCACGAGGCGGACATCGCGGCGCACGCGAATCGGGTGCTCCGGTTCGGCGACGGCGACATCGTCTCCGATACGAGGACGGTGAGCGAGCGATGACGATTTTCGAAAATTTGGCGATCGCGCTGGACAATTTGCGCGGCAACAAAATGCGGTCGTTCCTGACGATCATCGGCATCGTCGTCGGCATCGCCGCCGTCGTGACGGTCGTCTCGATCGGCCAGGCGGGCCAGTCGTCGATCGTCTCCGACATCGCGAAGTACGGGAAAGGCTACTTCGTCGTGCTGCCGGGCGGCGAAGGCGGAGGGACGGATGCGGATCTATTGATCACTTCGTCCGATCTGGACGCCGTCCGCAAGCTCGACGGCATCTCCGCCGCCGCGGGCACGACGTCCGCCCGCCTGACGACGACGATCCGCTCGACGGATTATCGGCTGGACGTGACGGGGACGCCGGCGGAGTACGCGAAGCTGGCGGGGCTGGACTATGCGGCGGGCGGCTACTTCACCGCGGCGGAGGAACGGTCGCGGCAGCGGGTGCTCGTCGTCGCGGACAAGTTCGCGACGGAAGCGTTCGGCAGCGCTCAGGCCGCCATGAACCAACGGTTGAAATTCGGCGGGCGCGTGTACCGCATCATCGGCGTATACGTGACTGAGGAGTCGCTGCTGAGCGGACTGGGCGGCACGGTGTACGGCGCTTACGCGCCGTCCGGCTCCTTGCCCGGCGCCTCCGCCTCCGTTCGGTACGGGTATGTGGAGCTGCTCGCGAACACCGGGGATACGGAAGAGCTTCGGGATATCGTCGCCGATGTGAAGGAGCTGCTCGCGAAGCGGCACAACGCTTCGCCGACCGACTATTTGTCCCAGACCGGCGAGGAAGCGCAGCAGCAGGTGTCTCAGGTGTTCTCGATCCTGCAGGTCATTATCGGCTCGATCGCGGGGATCTCCTTGTTCGTCGGCGGCATCGGCGTCATGAACATCATGCTCGTCTCGGTTACCGAACGCACGAGGGAGATCGGCATCCGCAAGGCGATCGGCGCGACGCCGGGGCTCATCATGGCGCAGTTCATGATCGAGGCGGTCATCTTGACGGTATTGGGCGGCTTGCTCGGCGCCGCCGTCGGGCTGCTGGCGTCGTGGGCGTTCTCGGTCGCGACGCAGTGGCCGTTCCTCGTGTCTTGGTGGGCCTTGCTGCTGGCCGTCGGCTTCTCGACGGTCGTCGGCGTCTTCTTCGGTCTGTATCCGGCAAGCAAGGCGGCCCGCATGCAGCCGATCGAATCGTTGCGCTACGAGTAAGTACCGGTCGGCCGCGGCGCTTGCCGCGAGGTTAGCTGCGGGACGGCTTGCGGGCGACGACGCGGATGCGACGGTACGGGGCCGTCCATACGCGTCGTTCTTCGTCGTACAGCCGGGGCGCCAGACGTTCGGCGATGTCGTTCTTCATATCGGCCGCGTCCGCCTCGGCGAAGGCCGCGAAGAACGGCGTCGCGAAGACGGCGAGCCAGGCGTGCAGCCCGTCCGGACCGTCGAGCGCGGTCGGCCGATCGTACAATTCGGCGTATTCGACGTCCCAGCCGCACGATTCGAGCACGGACGCGTATTCGCCGACCGTCGGGAAATACCACGGGTCGAGCGGGGCGGCGTCGACGCCTCGCTCCGCGAGCGCGCGCTTGATCGCCTCGGCGATTGCGCCGACATTGCCCTTGCCCCCGAATTCGGCGACGAGGCGTCCGCCGGGCTTCACCGCGTCGAACATACGCGCCGCCGCGCCTCGCGCGTCGGTCACCCAATGGAGCGCCGCGTTCGAGAACGCGGCGTCCGCTTGCTTCTCGAGGGCGAACGCCTCCGCCCGCGCGACCCGGAAGTCGATCCCGGGGTGCTTCGCCTTCGCGGTCTCGATCATGGCCGGCGACGCGTCGATGCCGACGACGGCCGCGCCGCACTCGGTGATCCTTCTCGCCAGATCGCCGGTGCCGCAGCCGACGTCGAGCACCGTCTCGCCGGCCTGCGGTTGCAGCAGCCGGATCAAGTCCGCTCCGTATTCCGAGACGAAACCTAACTTTCTGTCATACAGGGAAGCGTTCCAATCGGTCTTGTTCGTTCTTCGATCGCTCATTCGTTCATTCGCTCCTTCGCGTACCGTCGTACGGTAATGGTAAACGATGGAGTGATGATAGGTGAAATATATAAAACCTATGTTGGTTATAGGTATTATGAATATGAAGCGATGTTATGCACGGATCGGTTCGACGTTTCGGCAGCCCGCTCTCTTTCAGCTTGGCCGCGACGGCGTCACCATTCGTAACATGCAGCATGACAGGATTCCTCACTTGTGGTAAAGTTAGCGGATACGCGCGAAAATCGGCGAATGGGAAAGGATGAGCGACATGACGCAGTTTACGAACGTGACGGTGGAGAAGAAGGCGAACGTGTACTTCGACGGGAAGGTGACGAGCCGGACGGTGTTGTTCGCGGACGGCACGAAGAAGACGCTCGGAATCATGCTTCCGGGCGAATACGAATTTTCTACTTCCCAGAAGGAAGAGATGGATTTCTCGGCCGGCAAGCTCGAATATAAGCTGCAAGGACAAGAGTGGAAGTCGATCGACGGCGAAGGCGTATTCATCGTGCCGGCAAACGAGAGCTTCCAGCTGAAGGTACATACGGTAGCCGACTACTGCTGCTCCTATTTTAACGAATAATCGGGAAATCTTCCCGTACAAGTTCCCGCCTGCGCTTTCTTGGCTCGGGCGAACCGAAAAGCCTCCCACTGATTCCGCGCCAATGCCCGATTGTCGGCCTTGGTGCGGAAGGAGCGGGAGGTTTTTCCTTTTCATCCGGGGGTTCCGCGAGGAGGAAGGGGGCTCTCTTGGCGGCTCTTGTCCTCGATTTCCCTTCGCTCAGCTAATTCCGCAATTGGGGAGGAGTTCCCCAATTTTCGACCCGCGCCGCCGCGAAATTCGAGGAGCCCCGCCACAATTGAGCCCCCGCGCCGACCGCCGCGACATGCTACTTCGGTGAAGTGGGGTGGAGTTCTCAATAAACGAATTGCATCGTCCCGATGTTCGAGGATTGCGCTACAACGTTGGAGGCGAAGCGGCTGAGCGAAGGGAAGACGGGGAGAAGGACGGCGGGAAGAGAAGGGCCTGCCCGGGGAGCGGGGCGGCGTGGAGGCAGGGGCTCGGCCAGGGGCGGGCCTGACTCCGAAGTAGAAGGCGCCTAAACGCAGTACAAGAAAAGCCGCCCCGACGGCCCGCCGTAGCAGGCCGCGGAGCGGCGGCAAAAGACTTACGAAGGACGCGCGAGGACGATTTCCTTCCACTGCATGAATTTCTTGTACGCTTGCCCGGAGGACAAGGTGACTCGAGCGAGGTCGAGTCCTTCTTCGATCGTGCCGGCCGCGCCGGTCAGCCACAGTCGGACGCCGGCGTTCAGAATCGTCATGTCGGTGTACGGCAGCGCCGCGGCGCCCCGGAGTACGGCGAGGCAAGTCGCCGCTTGGCGCTCCGCGGTCCACTCCGTATCGTCGTCGGCTTCGCCCTGCAGCTGATACACCTCCGGGTCGACGATCATCAGCTCGGAGACGCCGCCCTGCACGAGGAACAGGCGGGAGCGCTTGTGCACCGGCAAGTCCTCGGAGCCTTCGCTGCCCTGTACGATGATGACGCGGCGGTAGCCGAGGCTCGAGACGAGCTGCGCCATCTTGTCGAACACGGTGCCGTGGAAGACGCCGAAGACGAGATAGGGCGCTTCGGAGTAGCGGACGAGCTTCTCCGCGCTGTTGAACACGGTGCGTAAGCCCAGCTGCGTCCGTATCTCGCGCACGCGCGCCAGCTTCGGACAGCCGAGCTCCGCCGGCACGAACAGGAAGCCGCTCGCGTCCGCCGCGCGGAGGAGTCGCTCGAGTCCTTCCGGCGTCTCGACGTCCACGCCCCATTGCGCGACGACGTCCGGCAGCGTCACGCCCCACTTGGGCGGCAGCGAGCGCGAGCCATGCAGCGTCGACGGGACGCCGCAGGCGGCGAGGACGAACGACGTCGGCAGCGTCGCATAAAACGACTTCGTCCGGCCGTCGTACGGACCCGCGCAATCGATGGCGCCGTCCATCGGATGCTTCAGGCTGCCGCGCCGCAGCGCCTCCGCGAACGCCGCGATTTCGTCGGTGCTTTCCATCTTGATCCGTTCGGCCACGAGGAAGGCGCCGATCTGGGCGTCGGTCGCTCCTCCTTCGAGAATCAGCTTCGCGGCGCCGGCCGCTTCGTCATACGTTAGATCTCTAGCGCCGCGTTTGCCTCTGCCGACTTCCTTTAAGTATTCGATCATCGCGAACGCCCCCTGGGATTTTGCTCTCGGAGTAAAGAATATACTTTCACGATCGAGACGGCAACATCGACCAGACGCCGCCGCTCGTTCATCGCTTGCTTGCGAAGGAATTCGTACGCCTCCGCCTCGGTAATGGACTTCACCTCGCTCAGAATCGACTTCGCCCGGTCGATCCACTTCCGGTCCTCGAGCTTGGCGATCAGCTGCTCGCGTTCCTGCTTCCACTGCGTCCGCGACAAGTAATGCTTGGAGGACAGCAGCAGCGTCCAATGCAGCTCCGCCGTCGTCATGCCCGGGTACAGGATGCCGTCCACGGAATCGGCCAAGACGCAGTTATGCACGACCGGTTCGTTGTCGCACCACCAAAGCAGCGGAGGACCGGTGGGGGCTTCCAATGCCCGCGTCCAAGCGAGCAGGTTCGGATACGACGTGCAAAACAAGATGGCGTCAACATTCTTGACACCGAGTTCGGGCGACGGCTCCGGAAGATTCGATTCCTGCGTGCGGAGCCCGGCGGCGTCGAGCAGCGCGGTCGGCGAGTCGAAGCGGGCGCCTTCCGCGTAGGCGGGCTCCTCGTCGTCGAAGCCGAACGGAAAGCCAAGAACAGGCGCGGGAGACGATTTCGCCGCGGGGCGGTCGCGTACGATAAGGAACGATTGCAGCATAAAATTCACTTCCTATCCGCAAATAAATGTATATGTGACATTATAAGTAACGCAAATATAACATAAAACGCCGAAAACTTCGACCAAAATTTTTGTTTGTGATAGTAGTTGACATGTAAGGTCGTCCGCTTCTATAATTAAGCCAAGTCACAAAGGTGTGGCGACGCAAACAATCGAATCCAAGGCGGGCACAACGATGTGCCGCCATAGGCAATGAGGCCGTAGATCGCTCCGGGGACGTTCCCCCGGATGCGGTGTGCGGCCTTTTTTCATCCAAAAAGAGAGAAACGACAAATCAAGGGAGTGGAGAAACGATGGAAGCGAAAGGGTTTATGAAAGCAGGGCATAAGCCGTCCTTGTTCAGCGCGTTCTTATACTTCGATGTGAGCTTTATGATTTGGGTATTGCTCGGACCGCTCGCCGTCATCATCGCTTCGGATTTCGAGATGGACGCCGCGCAGAAGGCGAATCTGGTCGCGCTGCCGGTGCTCGGCGGTTCCATCCTGCGGCTCGTGCTCGGCTGGATGACCGACTTCATCGGCCCGAAGCGGACGTCGCAGATCGGCATGATCCTGACAATGATTCCTCTCGTCTGGGGCTGGCTGTTCGCGTCGACGCTCGGCGAGCTGTACGTCGTGGCGCTGCTGCTCGGCGTCGCCGGCGCCAGCTTCGCGGCGGCGCTGCCGCTCGCGAGCCGCTGGTATCCGCCGCAATATCAAGGGCTCGCGATGGGCATCGCGGGCGCCGGCAACAGCGGCACCGTCTTCACGACGCTGTTCGCGAACCGGATCGCGCAGCATTACGGCGACTGGCACGTCGTGTTCGGCTTCGCGCTCATTCCGATCGCGATCGCGTTCCTTCTGTTCACGTTTCTTGCGAAGGACAGTCCGAACCAGCCGGCGCCGAAGAAGCTCGCCGATTACGCATCCGTCTTGAAGCTGAAAGACACCTGGGTGTTCTGCGTCTTGTACAGCGTTACGTTCGGCGGGTTCGTCGGGATGACGAGTTACTTGACCATTTTCTATAACACGCAATACGGACTCGACGCGGTTCGAGCGGCCGACTTCACGACGCTTCTCGTCATCGCCGGCAGCTTCTTCCGCCCCGTGGGCGGCTGGCTCGCCGACAAGCTCGGAGGCATCCGCATGCTGCTCGTCTTGTATGGCATCGTCGCGCTGATGATGGCCGGCATCTCGACGCTGCCGGCGATCGGGCTCACGACCGCGATGCTGTTCGTCGCGATGATGGCGCTCGGCATGGGCAACGGCTCGGTGTTCCAGCTCGTGCCGCAGCGCTTCGCCAAGGAGATCGGCGTCATTACGGGCATCGTCGGCGCCGCCGGCGGGCTGGGAGGATTCTTCCTGCCGAAGATTCTCGGCAACTTAAAGCTTGCGACCGGCTCCTTCGCGCCGGGCTTCCTGACGCTGAGCGCCATCGCCTTGACGTGCATCGTCGTCGTCGCCGTCGCGCAAGTTCGATGGAAGCGGACGTGGGTCGGCGAAGGCGGCCGGGCCGCGGCCGAAGCGTAATTTCATTCAACGAGAGGGGACGGGGACGTCATGGGAAAAGAGAAGCTGCTGCTCATCGGCAACGGGATGGCGGGCGTGAACGCGATCGAACATCTGAAGAAGCTCGCGCCGGACAAATACGACATCACCATCTTCGGCGCGGAGCCGTATCCGAACTATAACCGGATTATGCTGTCTTACGTCCTGGCGGGAGACACGAAGCAGGAAGACATCTATATCAACGACTACGACTGGTACGAAAAGAACGGCATCCGTCTATACACCGGACAGCGGGTAAGCTCGATCGATCCCGCCGCGAAGACAGTGACGAGCGAAGGGGCGGCGGGCCCGATGACGACGTCCTACGACAAGCTCGTGATCGCCACCGGCTCGAACGCTTTCGTCATCCCGATCCCGGGCTCGCAGCTGCCGGGCGTCATCGCGTACCGGACGATCCGGGATACGGAGCTGATGCGGGAAGCGGCGAAGAAATATAAGAAAGCCGTCGTCATCGGCGGCGGCCTGCTCGGCCTCGAAGCCGCGCGCGGCCTGCTGAATCTCGGCATGCAGGTCGAGGTCGTCCATATCGGCGACAGCTTGATGGAGCGCCAGCTCGACAAGACCGCTTCGAAGCTGCTGCAGGCGTCGCTCGAACAGCAAGGCATGAAGTTTTTGATGGAGAAGTCCTCCGCCGAAATTCTCGGCAAGGAGCGCGCGACGGGCCTGAAGTTCGCCGACGGCACGTGGACGGAAGCGGACCTGATCGTCATGGCGGTCGGCATCCGTCCGAACGTGTCGCTCGCGAAAGAAGCCGGGCTCGACGTCGTGCAAGGCATCACCGTCAACGACTGGCTCGAGACGAGCGCGCCGGACGTGTACGCGGTCGGCGAATGCGCGCAGCACCGCGGCGTCGCGTACGGCCTCGTCGCCCCGCTTTACGAGCAGGGCGCGGTGCTGGCGAAGCGGCTCGCCGGCGTCGACGGCGCCCCGTACGAAGGCTCCGTCGTCTACACGAAGCTGAAGGTGTCGGGCGTCGACGTGTTCTCCGGCGGCCAATTCATCGAAGACGCGGAGACGAAGGCGATCCGCGTGCACGACGACTGGTCCGGCATCTATAAGAAGGTGCTCGTGAAGGGCTCCAAGATCGTCGGCGCGGTGCTGTTCGGCGACACGTCCGAGAGCACGCGGCTCATGCAGCTCATCAAGTCCCAAGCGGATATTACGAAAATGGAAATCACCAAGCTGCTGCAAGAATCCGGCGCGGAAGGCGGAGGAGGCGGCGGCACGGAAGGCATGGTCGCCGCCATGGCGGACGACGCGGTCGTCTGCGGCTGCAACGGCGTCAGCAAGGGCACGATCTGCTCCGCGATTCGCAGTAGCGGCCTGACGACGGTCGAGGGCGTCAAGGATGCGACGACGGCGTCGCGCTCGTGCGGCGGCTGCAAGCCGCTCGTCGCGGCGCTGCTCAAGACGACGCTCGGCGACGAGTTCGACGCCGCGGCTTCGGCGAAGGCTTCGATCTGCGGCTGCACGACGCTGTCGCGGGAAGAGGTCGTGGCGGGCATCAAGGAGAAGGGGCTCACCCACGTTCGCGAGGTCATGCACGTGCTCGGCTGGAAGGAGCCGGAAGGCTGCTCCAAGTGTCGCCCGGCCGTGAACTATTACTTGTCGATGATCAACCCGTCGACGTACAAGGACGATCGCACGTCTCGATTCGTGAACGAACGGATGCACGCGAACATTCAGAAGGACGGCACGTATTCGGTCGTGCCCCGGATGTACGGCGGCGTGACGACGCCGTCCGAGCTGAAGAAGATCGCCGAGGTGGCGGAGAAGTATAACGTCCCGACCGTCAAGCTGACGGGCGGCCAACGCATCGACCTGCTCGGCGTGAAGAAGGAAGATCTGGTCCCGATGTGGACCGATCTCGATATGCCGTCCGGCTACGCGTACGGCAAGGCGCTCCGCACGGTGAAGACATGCGTCGGAGCGGACTTCTGCCGCTTCGGCACGGCGGATTCGATGGGCATGGGCATCGCGCTCGAGAAGAAGTTCGAGCGGCTGAACACGCCGGCGAAGGTGAAGATGGCCGTCTCCGGCTGCCCGCGCAACTGCGCGGAGTCCGGCATCAAGGACATGGGCATCGTGGCGATCGACGGCGGCTGGGAGCTGTACGCGGGCGGCAACGGCGGCGTGAAGGTGCGGGCCGGCGACCTGCTCGCGACGGTGAAGACGGAGCAAGACGTGATGGAGTACATCGCTGCGTACCTCCAGTACTACCGGGAGACGGGCAATTACGGCGAACGGACGTCCGAGTGGATCGTGCGGGTCGGCCTCGACCACGTTCGAAGCGTCGTCGAGGACGGAGACCGCCGGCGCGAGCTGTGCGAGCGGATGGACGAAGCGCTCGCCGCGACGCGAGACCCATGGAAGGAAGCGGTCGAGACGGCGGCGATTCGCAAGGATTTGTACGAAGTGATCGAGACGGCGAAGTAAGGGGAAGTCGTTTTCGGAAGAGATAGAGAGATTTCGGACTGGAGAGGGAGGCGCTGAGCATGGCGATGGGGAGCGTAAAGCAGGTCGCGGCGAGCCGCGTAAAGCTGGCGAGGTTGGACGAATTGCCGCTGGGCACGGGCAAGACGGTGAGGCTCGGCGCTTTGGAGCTGGCGGTGTTCCGCCTCGGGGACGACACGGTGCGGGCGGTCGAGAACCGGTGTCCGCACAAGAACGGCGTATTGGCGGAGGGCATGGTCAGCGGCCACTACGTGTTCTGCCCGATGCACGATCGGAAGATCGACTTGAACGACGGACTCGTGCAGAAGCCTGACGACGGCTGCGTCAAGACGTTCGGCACATGGATCGAAGACGGCGTCGTATGGGTGGACGTGGGATGACAGGCGCGGCGCTGAACTCCCACTGTCCGTTCTGCAGCATGCAGTGCGGCATCGAGCTCACGCTGACGGAGAAGGAACCCGGTTGGGCGGTGCGCCCGAGCGGGTCGTTCCCCGTATCGACGGGGCGCCTCTGTCAGAAGGGGTACCATTCCCCGCGCCATGCCGTACACCCCGATCGCATTACGATGCCGCTCGTGCGCCGCGTCGTCGGCTCTCGCAGCTTGGAAGCGACGCCGTGGCAGCCGGAGAGCTGGGACGCCGCGTACGCGGAAATCTCGGACCGCATCCTGTCCATCCAAGCGAAGCACGGCGCGGACGCCGTCTCCGTCTTCGGCGGCGGCTCTCTGACCAACGAGGTGTGCTACTTGCTCGGCAAATTCGCCCGGGTCGCGCTGAAGACCCGGTACATCGACTACAACGGACGGTACTGCATGTCGTCCGCCGCCGCGGCGCAGATGCGCGCGTTCGGGCTCGACCGGGGCCTCACGCTGCCGCTCGACGATATCGCCGGCACGAAATACATCATTCTGGCGGGAACGAACATCGCCGAGTGCCAGCCGACGATGATGCCGTATTTGCTTGCGGCGAAGAAAGCGGGCGCCACGATCGTGACGATCGATCCGCGCCAGACGATGACGTCCAAGATCGCGGACATTCACGTCAAGCTGCAGCCGGGGTTCGACTCCGTGTTCGTCAGCGGTCTATTGAACGCGATCATAAACGAAAAGCTGTACGACGAAGCGTACGTCGCCGAACGGACGAGCGGTCTGGAAGCGGTGGCCGAGGCGGTCCGCGAATTCACGCCGGAGTACGTGTCGCGGATTACGGGCATCTACGAGGAGAAAATCCGGGCGATCGCGCGCGGCTTCGCGAAGTCGGAGAGCGGCGTCGTGCTGACCGCCCGCGGACTGGAGCAGCAAGTGAACGGCGTCGAGCATACGCTCAATTACATTAACCTTGCGCTGCTCTGCGGCAAAGTCGGCCGGCCGAACAGCGGCTTCGGCGCCGTCACCGGGCAGGCGAACGGCCAAGGCGGCCGCGAGCACGGGCAGAAGGCCGATCAGCTGCCGGGGTACCGCTTGATCGAAGATCCGGAAGCGCGGCGGAAGGTGGCCGAGGTGTGGGGCGTCCATCCCGACACGCTGCCGGGCAAGGGCGTCTCCGCCTTCGAGCTGTTCGAGAAAATCGAGGCGGGCGACATCAAGGCGATGATCGTCCTCGGCTCGAACCCGATCGTCTCGAGCCCGAACGCCTTGCGCGTCGAAGCCGCGCTGAAGAAGCTCGAGCTGCTCGTCGTCGTCGACCTGTTCGAGACGGAGACGGCGAAGCACGCGGATTGGTTTCTGCCCGGCTCGTCGTTCCTCGAAGCCGAAGGGACGCTGACGAACGTGGAGGGCCGGGTGTTCCACCGCGCGAAGGCGCTCGATTTGCCGGGCAGCGCGAAGCTCGACATGCACATCTTGTGTGAGCTGGCCGAACGGCTCGGAGCGGGCCGGTACTTCAAGTTCAAGACGCCGAAGGACGTGTTCGAGGAGCTGCGCCGCGCGACGATCGGCGCGCCGGCCGATTATTCCGGCATCACGTACGACCGGCTGAAGCGGGAAGGCGGCGTCTTCTGGCCATGCCCGTCCGAGGACCATCCGGGCACGCCGCGGCTGTACGCCGACCGGTTCGCCCATGCGGACGGGAAGGCGAAGCTGCACGCGATCCGGCCGGGACTGCCCGCGGAGACGACGAGCCGCGAGTATCCGTACATCTTGACGACGGGCCGCGTCGGCAGCCAATACCTTAGCGGCGTACAGACGCGCCGGACGGAGCCGCTCGACGCGAAGGCGCCCGCGCCGGTCGCGGAGGTGCATGCGAGCGTCGCCGAGCGCATCGGCCTTCGGGCGGGCGACCGCATTCGGCTCACTACGAAGCGGGGCACGGCGGTGTTCCCGGTGCGCGTCTCGGACGACATTCACCCGACGACGATCTTCGTGCCGTTCCACTGGGGCGGCGAGCAGTCGATCAACCGGCTGACGAACGACGCGCTGCACCCGATCAGCCGCATGCCGGAGTTCAAAATTTGCGCCGTTCGACCGGAACGGGTAGGGGGAGCGACATGACGAACGAATCGCTGCGAATCGTAGGCGCCGACGAAGGAACGAGACGGGACGTGCGGCGGCGGATGCCCGCTTGGGCCGAAGGGACGGTCGCCCTCGTGCGAAGCCGGGAAGACTGGGCGCGGCTCGACCGGTTGGAAGGTCCCGCGGTCCTCCTCGTGTACGACCGGGGATACGCCGATGCGGAAGCGGGCGGCTGGCCGACGTTCCATATCGACGACTTGGCATCGGCCGTCGAGGCGTTGACGTCGTCCTTCGCCTGGAGGCACTGGACGCCGGACTTCTTCGAGGAAGAAGCGTGGTAAGCGCGGCGCGGGACGTTGCGTATTTTCCGAACGAGTGCTACAATGGCGAAAAACAAACCGATTGGTCTGAAAATGGAGGACGTACCGTGCGTAAAGGCGAGGCGACGAAAGAGCATATCATCGAGAAGGCGGCGCACGTGTTGAACCGCAGAGGATATTACGCCTCGTCCCTGTCCGAAATCATGGAGGCGTCCGGGCTGAAGAAGGGCGGCATCTATAACCACTTCGAGAGCAAGGAAGAGATTATCGCGGAGGCGTTCGCGTATAACGTCAAGGCGATGAGCGAGCGGTTCGACGAGGCGGGGGCCGGCATCGCGCACGCGATCGATCGCGTGCTCGCGATCGCCGCAGTCGCGCGGGAGCTGTATCGCGGCGAACCGATCCCCGGCGGCTGCGCCATCATGAACGCCGCCGTCGAAGCCGACGACGCCTACCCGTTCTTGAAGGCGCAGGCGCGGGCGTCCATGGAGCGGTTCGTGTCCAGGGTGCGCACGATCCTGGAGCAAGGCCAGCGGGACGGTCAGGTCGACCCGGAGGCCGACGCCGCGGAGGCGGCGCTGTTCGTCGTCTCCGCCATCGAAGGCGCGTTGATGATCAGCAAGCTGACGGACAGCGGCGAGGCGGTGGACGCGGCGCTCAAGCGGATCGCATCGTTTTTGAATCGGGAGCTTCGGCGCCCGTAATTTTTTTGCTTATTTACAGACCGATCGGTCTTAAAGTTGACGAGGGAGATGATTTGGAATGGTAACGAGACGAGTCGTCGTCACGGGCATGGGCGTCGTATCGCCGATCGGCAGCGACGTGACGGCTTTCGGGGAAGCCTTGGCCGAGGGACGTTCGGGCATAACGACGATCCATGCCTTCGATCCGACGGGGTACCCGACGCGGATGGCCGGCGAGGTGCGCGATTTTCGCCCGGAGGCGTATATGGGCGCGAAGGAGGCGCGCGTCTACGACCGGTTTCTTCAATTCGCGGTCGCGGCGGCGAAGCAGGCAGTCGCGGCATCCGGCCTCGACGTCGGGGCGGACGCGGATCGCGTCGGCGTCTACGTCGGGAGCGGCATCGGGGGCATTCATACGCTGCTCGACAACCACCGCCAGTTCGCGGAGCGGGGGCCGAAGCGCGTCAGCCCGTTCATGATTCCGATGATGATCGGCAACATGGCGGCGGGCCAGCTGTCGATCCTGACCGGCGCCCGCGGCCCGACGTTCGCGCCGGTGTCGGCGTGCGCGACCGGCAACCACGCGATCGGCGAGGCGTTCCACGCGATCCGCGCCGGCCGGGCCGACGCGATGATCGCCGGCGGCGCGGAGGCGCCGATCCATGAGCTCGCGTTCGCCGGGTTCTGCAACATGCACGCGATGTCCGGCCGCAACGACGACCCGACGCGCGCGAGCCGTCCGTTCGACGCGAACCGGGACGGCTTCGTCATGGGCGAAGGGGCGGGCATCCTCGTGCTCGAGGAGCTGGAGAGCGCCCGCGCCCGCGGCGCGGCCATCTTGGCGGAGGTGGCGGGGTACGGGGCGTCGTCGGACGCGTACCATATCACCGCGACCGACCCGGAAGGCCGCGGCGCGTATCTGGCGATGAAGGCCGCGCTCGAGGACGCCTCGCTGCGCCCGGAGGAGATCGACTATATTAACGCGCACGCGACCGGCACGCCGGTGGGGGACGCGTCGGAGACGAAGGCGATCCTTACCTTGTTCCCGCGGGAGGACGAGCGGCCGCCGGTCAGCTCGACGAAGTCGATGACGGGCCATCTGTTCGGCGCCGCGGGCGCCGTGGAAGCGGTCGCCTCCGTGCTGGCGATTCGCCGGGGGCTGCTGCCGCCGACGATCAACTACGAGACGCCCGATCCGGCCTGCGCGCTGGACGTCGTACCGAACGTCGCGCGGCCGGCGGCGGTGAACGCCGTCTTGAGCAACGGCTTCGGCTTCGGGGGGCATAACGCGATGTTGGCGTTTCGAAAATATTTTCAAGAATAAGCATTGACCCTCACGTTACGTTAGGCCTTATGCTGATTCTCGAAGGGGGGCAGGCGAAGGCCATGATGAAAGTAAAGGAAGTGTCGGAGCTGGCCGGTGTCAGCGTGCGCACGCTGCATCACTACGACGAGATCGGACTGTTGTCCCCGGAGCATACGACGGAGGCCGGTTACCGTCTATACTCCGATCGGGATCTCGAGACGCTTCAGCAAATCTTGTTCTTCAAGGAGCTTGACCTTCCCTTGAAACAAATCAAGGACATTCTCCGGGATCCGAGCTTCGATCGGCAGGAGGCTCTGGAGCTGCATCGGAAGATGCTGCTCGTGAAGCGAAGCCGCATCGACAAAGTGCTCGGCACCTTGGAGAAGACGATCCGGCAAGCGAAGGGAGAGTTCGAAATGACGAACGAAGAAAAATTCGAAGGCTTCGACTTCAGCGTCAACCCGTACGAGCAAGAGGCGCGGGAGCGGTGGGGCGACAAGGCGATCGACGAATCGAAGAAGAAGCTCGGGAGTTTGTCGCAGGACGAACGCAAGGCGATGGAAGACGGAATGAACGCGATCTACGCGAAGCTGGCGGCGCTCCGCCACGGCCCGGCCGACAGCGACGAGGCGCAAGCCGCGATCAAAGAGTGGTACGACTTCTTGAACGGCGGCAACTTCGGGGTCCATTACTCGCTCGAAGCGTTCAGAGGGCTCGGACAAATGTATGTCGACGACGAGCGGTTTACCCGCAACATCGACAAGTTCGGCGAAGGGCTCGCGAAGTTTCTGCGGGACGGCATGGCCGTCTATGCGGATCGCAACGCCTAATTCGCGATCGGAGGAAGAGAGGAGGTCGCCGGAGGGCGGCCTCCTCTTTTTGTCATGTGTTCCGTCGATGCCTGCTAATAGGGAACAGGAAAATTCCTTATTCTCGACGAACATGGCGGAAAGAGACGAATAGGGAACACGAAAGTTCCTTATTCGCGGGAGAAACGGTCCGAAACGGCGCTCTTGAGCGAAATAGAGAAATTTCATGTTCCCTATTCAGGCAAATTCGAGGGATGGCCCGCGAATAGGGAACAATGGTTTTCCCTATTTTCGCTCTATTCGACCATGCAGCTCCGGAGCAGAGCCTCCGTATACTTCATGTTTCGAGCGATCGGAGCGTTGCTGCCCGTCAATCGGCTAGCCATAATGGCGCCTTCCATCGAATCGACCAGGTACGAAGCGAGCTCGGCGGCGTCGACGGTAGGGCGCAGCTCCTTGTCGCGAATACCGCGCTCGAGGATCGACGCGACGAATCGGACCATGTCCGCATACGCTTCGGCGGCCTTCTGCCGCAGCTCGGGGAACGTGCCGTCGCTTTCCACCGCCGTGTTCAGCAGCGGGCAGCCGCCCGGAATCGGCGGGTCGTCGACCGCGTCCTGGTAGATCGCGGCCAGCTTCATCAGCTTCTCGAGCGTGCTCGTCCCCTCGCGTTCGGCTTGCACGAACGCCTCTTGCAGAATTCGGCCCGCTCGTTCGAAGGCGGCCAGCACGATCGCTTCCTTCGTGTCGAAACGGCGATAGATGGCTCCCTTCGGGAGTCCGGTCGCCGACATGATGTCCCCGATGGACGTTGCGGCGATGCCTCTCGTGTTAAACAAAAGCATGGCCCGATGAATAATGAGTTCTCTGGTATCGTCCGGCTTCTTCAAGCATTCCATCCTCCCGTCGGGCGACTGTATCCATAATATTGTCACGAATCGCGCGGAGTTGTCTATTTTCAATCGGTCGGCGGTGACCTATAATGTAAGCTATACCGGACCGGACGGTCCGGTCCTAACCATAGTATACATAAAATTTACGAAGGATGGTATGCCCTTATGAAAACTCGAACGGAACGGAAACCCGCCGCCGCCGTCGCCCTTGCGGTCGTCGCGTTTCTGTGGATCATGCACACGCTCACGAAAAACTTCGTGTCCGATCCCGAATTCGTCAAGCTGATCGCCGCGAGGGACGCCTTCGCCGCCGACCCGTCGGTGTGGCTGTTCATGCTCCGAGCGCATATCCTGCTCGCCGTCGTCTCGCTCGTCACGGGACCGATCGGCGCGATGCGGCGTTTCCGCCGAAAGTCGATCGCCTGGCATCGATGGAACGGCCGGGTGTATGTCGTCTCCGTCGCTCTGAATTTTATCCCTGGGCTGTACGTCGCCTGGTTCGCGCCGGGAGCGCCGACGATCGCGGGCTTTCTTGTCCTGAACGTGCTCTGGCTGGCGACCACCGGGCTAGGGTACGTCTATATTCGCCGCGGCGATATCGCGAAGCATTCGCAGTGGATTACGCGCAGCTTCTTTCTCACGTACGCCAACCTGACCATTCACGTGCTGCTGCCGATCGGCCAACACGCTGCGGGTCTTCCTTACGCGACTTCCTATGCGATCGCCGTCTGGGGAAGCATGGTCTTTAATTTGGCGCTGGCCGAGGTCGCACTCCGCAAGAAATGGCTGACGTAACGGAAGACGCTCCGCTCGCGGCGAAACTTTCCGGTCGGACGCGGCGTCTGTTACTTACGACAAGATACGGACGGAGAGGGAGAACCGGGAATGAAGAAGCTTTGGAAAAGGGTCGCGCTCTTAGCGGTGATCGCAGGCGTGGCGGGCGCCGGGGCGCTGGGCGCGGCGAACGCGCGGGTCGACGAGGCGACGAAGGCGTATAGGACGGAGCCGGAACAAGCGCCGGAGGCGGAGGCGATCGTCATTCTCGGCGCGCGCGTGTATTCGGAGACGCAGGTGTCGCCGATGCTGCACGATCGACTCGAGCAAGGGTTGGCGTTATACCGCGCCGGCAAGGCGCCGAAAATCATCGTCAGCGGCGATAACGGACAAGAGGAATACGACGAGGTGAACGCGATGAAGCGGTTCCTCGTCGATCGGGGCGTACCGGAGGAGGACATCTTCATGGATCATGCCGGGTTCAGCACGTACGAGAGCATGTATCGGGCGCGGGACGTGTTCGGCGTGAAGAAGGCGATCGTCGTGACGCAGAGCTACCATCTGAAGCGGGCCGTCTACGTCGGTCGGGCGCTCGGCGTCGACGCGTACGGCGTCGGCAGCGACCAACGCGAGCACTCCGGCGCCGAACGGCGCGAGGCGCGCGAAATCCTCGCGAGAGCGAAGGACTTCCTGCTTGTGCATACGACGCGCCCGGAACCGACGTACCTCGGGGAGACGTACGCGATTACGGGCGACGGCCGGCAAACGCACGACTAGGCAAGGCGCTTACCCGAGGATCGCGTGCAGGACGATATCGCCGACCATATGGGCGATAATAGCGTACTCAAGCCCCTTCTTCCAATATAACGCCCCGAAGAACATCCCGGCGATCGCATTGACGAGTATGATGCGGACGACGAGGACGGTCGTCACCTCGGCGAACATCGCCGGGGCGGCCGCCAGATGGCCGACGCCGAAGAGGGCGGCGGCGAGGACGATGCCGGCGACATAGATCCAAGCCGGCTTCTTCTCCTTCGTTCTTGCGAACAGCGCGCTCAACAGCCACACGACGAACGACATGACCCCGAACCGCATCCACAGCTCTTCGTTAATCCCGCCGTAGAACATCGTGAGTACGCCCGCCCAGAACGGAACGACGTCTTCTCCTGACGCGCTCGCGAGCGCCGCGGGCAAGTACGGCCGGAACAGCGCGTCGACGCCGACTGTGAGCGCGATGGCGACCGCGCCGACGCCGACGCTGAGCAGCAGCGCCTTGGCGGTGAACGGCGCGCGGGCGCCGCCGGCGAGCCAGCCGGTCAAGTGAGGCGCGCCGAGACCGACGCGGCGGCCGAGCGTCAAGCCGACGGCGATCGCAAGCAGGCTGTTGATCGTCGAGTTGATGACGGTCGTGACGTACAACAGCTCCTTCGTGAGGCCGGATTCCGGCGGGACGACGGTCGTGTAGCCGAGGTAAGGAAGGACGGCGAGGCTGCCGATCCAAGTCAAGGCGAGCAGAAATAAGATGAGCTTGCCGTTGGTGCGAAGGAACGTCTTCATAAAGAGGATCACTCCGATCTATTATTATCAGTATTCATATTATTATCATAAACGATAATAATAATCAACCAAAAACCCGGCTGCTTTCGTTCGCGGCCGGGTTCGAGGCGTTATTTTTCGTTTTTGATCTTATAGTCCGCGATGATCTTCTCGTTCACGAGGCCCTTGAGCGCGTTCCGGAGCTCGTCGGGGGAGACGTCTTGTTTCAGCCCCAGCCTCTCCTTCAACAAGGCGTATTCTTTGTCGTATTCGGCATCGGTTTTCTTCTTCAACGTCTCGCCTCCCGGCTTTCCGTCGTCGTCGTCTCCGCGGATGTCGCGGAGGTTGCGGATGTCGCGGCCGCCGCGCTGCTCGCGCTTTCCGCGGTCTTCTGGGACGCCGCCGGCGCCTTGCGCGGCTTCTGCGCTCTCGCGGCGACCTCCGACGCGAAATACGCTTCGAGCTCCGCCGCCTTGCGCGGGTCGTCCAAGTTCACCTTATCCTTCAAGAACTTCTCGACGAGCACGTCCCACGTCTGCGGTTGCTTCTGAATCGCCATCGTCCGCACCGCGTTCTTCACCATTCTGCGTTCCTTGGCGTTCGAGTATACGTCCTTATAATACTGGACGCGCTCGAAGTCCAGATGCTCGAAGACGGCGCGGAAGATGTCGCCGGTCATGCGCGCGTCGTCGAGCGCCCGATGCGCGGAGCCTTCGTTCGCGATGCCGAGTTCGGCGAGCGCCGCTTCCACGCTGACGTCGTTCGTGACGTTCTTGTACCGAATGTATCCCTTCAGCAGGTCGAAATACGGGATGGCCGTCCAATACGCGTCGTCGAGCTTATGCATGCGCGCGTCGAGCACGATGCGCTTCATGTCCTCGCCGCCCCAGGTGACGAAGATGAACGCCTCGCTGCGGGCGAGCCATTCCCGGAATCGCGCCGCCACGGCCGGGAAGCCGGGCGCCGCGTCGATCCCTTCCTGCGGGATGCCGGTCTTCTCCTTAATGAAGCTGTTCAGCTTCGAGAAATAGACCGGTTTAACCAACGACGTGAACTCGTCCTTATATCGCAAAGCTTCGTCGAGCCGGACCGCGCCGATTTCGATGACTTCCATCGGCAGGTCGCTCGCGAACTTCCGCCCGTTGAATTCGATGTCGAGGATGATGTAATCCATGCGGGTGCCTCCGATTCTCTTTGCCCTAATTCCTGCGTAACCCCTATATTGTAACAGAAAATCGACGGTTTTAGGGGATTAATGGTAGGGTTCGCAAAAAGGCGGAAAACCAACCGCGCCCGCTCGTTACTCCGCGACGAAACGCAGGACGGCGTATCCGTACGCCGGCACGGTCAGGCGCCCGGCGACGAGCGCGGCGCCGGAAGCGGCGAAGGCCGTCGCAAAGCGGCCGCCCTCGAGCTCCGGAAGCGGGAACGCCGCTTCCGCCTCGCCGCGGTTCAGCGCGACGACGAACCGCTCGTCCGCGTCGGCGCGCTCGTAGAGCACGCGCCCGTCGCCCGGTTCCGCGAGCAGGAACCGGATCGAGCCCGCGCGCAGCGCCGCGTGCGCGCGCCGCAGGCGAATCGCGTTCCGGTAGAACGCGAACAGCTCCCGATCCTGCGCCGCAGGATCCCAGACCATGCACCGTCGGCAGTCGGGATCGCCCTCGCCGACCATGCCGACCTCGTCGCCGTAGTAGATGCACGGCGCCCCGAGGAAGGTGAGCTGGAACAGCACGGCCAGCTTCAGCTTCCGCGCGTCCTCGCCGCAGATCGTCAGCAGGCGAGGGGTGTCGTGCGAGTCGAGCAGGTTGAACATCGCCTCGTTCACCTGCCGCGGATACGACGCGAGCTGCCGCTGGATCGCATCCGCGAAGCCGCGCGCGTCCAGCTTCTCCCGGGCGACGAAGTCGAGCACGGTGCCCGTGAACGGATAGTTCATCGTCGCGTCGAACTGGTCGCCTTGCAGCCACATCATCGCGTCGTGGAACATCTCGCCGAGAATGTAGCAGTCCGGCTTGGCGCGCTTGACGACGTCGCGGAACTTGCGCCAGAACGCGTGGTCGACCTCGTTGGCGACGTCGAGCCGCCAGCCGTCGATGCCGACCTCCTCGATCCAGTAGCGCGCTACGCCGAGCAAGTAGTCCTGCACCTCGGGGTTCGCCGTGTTCAGCTTCGGCATATGCGGCTCGAAGGCGAACGCATCGTACGTCGGCATGCCGTCGATCCGCTCCAGCGGGAACTGCCGTACATGGAACCAGTCGGCATATTTCGAGGCCGCCCCCTTCTCCTTCACGTCCAGGAACGGTCCGAACGTGCCTCCCGCGTGATTGAAGACGGCGTCGAGCATGACGCGGATACCGCGGTCATGGCAGGCGTCCACCAACCTTTTCAATAACGCGTTGTCGCCGAAATGCCGATCCACTCGAAGGTAATCCTCGGTGTCGTACTTATGGTTCGTTCGCGCTTGGAACAGCGGCGTGAAGTAGATCGCATTGACGCCGAGCTCCGACAAGTGATCCAGATGGTCGAGCACGCCTTGCAGATCGCCGCCGAAATAGTTGTACCATTCCGGCTTCCCGCCCCACGGCAGGACGTCATCGGGGTCGTTCGACGGATCCCCGTTCGCGAACCGCTCGGGGAAAATTTGATAAAACACCGCGTCCTTCACCCACGCCGGCGGGCGGAACAGCTCCGACGCGTGCAGGAACGGGAATTCGAACAGGCCGAAGTGCTCGTCGGGGGCCGCGGGGGAGATCCCCTTTTCCGAAAACCACCACGTCTCGCCGTCCGCGTCCGTCAGCGCGAACGCGTACGCGAGTCGCCGGTACTCCGGCAGCACGTCGATCTCCCAATAGTCGAACAGCTCGTCCGCATACGCGAGGCGCATCGGCGCCGACCGCATCGCCTCGAACGGCTGGAACTTGTCCCCGTACATCGTCTCGACGCTCGCCGCGTCGCCGCGCTTCGCGCGCAGCCGCAGCACGACCGTCTTTTCGTCGTACGCGAACGACCAATTCAGCTTCGGGCGATGGTATACCGCTTCTTTCAACATCCATACCGCCTCCTTATCGAGTCGGGCAACGCCAGACGCGCGAATCGCGCGTAAAACGCGAAAAACGCGACAAAGCACAACCGAAGCCGCATGAACGACGACGAGGTTGTACCTTCCCGCGAAGGTAGCATTGCCTTCAAATTGCTTTCATCATAGCACAACCGCATGGTAAGATATAGTCACTTATAAGGAGGCGCTGGACTCATGGATTTGTTACAGGTGATCGAGAACAACAAGATCGTAGCTATCTTTAGAGGGGTGTCGGGCGAAGGCGCGGATCGGGGAGCGGAGGCGCTCATCCGCGGCGGCATTAAGGTGCTGGAAGTGACGATGAACACGGAAGGGGCGATGACGTCCCTCGCGAATTGGCGGAAGAAGTACGAGGGCGAAGCGTTCCTCGGCGCGGGCACGGTGTTGGATCTGGAGATGGCGAAGGTCGCGGTCGCGTCGGGCGCGCAGTTCCTCATTTCGCCGAATCTCGACGAGGACGTCGTTCGATACGGCATCGAACAAGGCGTCGACGTATTCCCGGGCGTCATGACGCCGACGGAAATCGTGCGCGCGTGGAAGGCCGGCGCGAGAGCGGTCAAGCTGTTCCCGATGGCGTCGCTCGGCATTCAATATTTGAAGGACATCCGCGCGCCGCTGGACAACATTCCGATGATCGTCACGGGCGGCGTCAACCTCGCCAACATCGCCGACTTCATCAAGGCGGGCGTGGCGGGCGTCGGTCTCGGCAGCAATCTGGTGGACAAGAAGCTGGTGGCCGAAGGGAAGTTCGACGAGCTGGAAGCGAACGCGCGCAAGTACGTGGACGCGGTCGCGGCGTCGATGCGCTGATTTTCGGAAAATAGATAGAGAAAGCCGCTCAAGCGGGGGAACGGTTCCCTGCGCTTGAACGGCTTTTTTTTTGCTGCGCCGATTCGTCGATTAAGAGCGGACGAACAAGATGCCGAGCGGCGGACGGCGGTTCGCGATGATGCGGGCGACTTGGTTGTCGTTCAACCGGCGCCCGACGACGATCAGGGACGACGCTTGGTCGTTGAAGTCGCCGAGGGCGTTGACGACCGTGTTGCCGCGGTAGACGCGAGTCGCGCCGCGGAAGTTGTTGTCCGCGAACAGAATCAACGTCACGGCGTTGCTGTCCACGACGTTACGGAGCCGGAAGCTCGACAATTGGTCGTTGAAGCGGAACGCGTCGAAGTCGCGGATCGCGATTCCGCCGCGTCTGAACACGATGCGGCGGCCGCTCAAGTTATTGTCGGCATGCAAAGAAAGTCTTACGTCTCTGTTTACCATAGTGCATAATCTCCCCTTTCGTTGCGAGATAGTGCATTGTATGCGAGGTTGCTAGGTTGGTATGGACGCATCATGCAGTGTATCCGGCTATCTTTCCTCTTGCGGCGCCCGCCGGGGTTTGCTATGATGTTCTTCCGTTAGTTTCCAGTTCAGGGGGGTTGCCATGCTCTTCGCCACGCTGTTTCGGAAGTCGTACCGCGTCAATTTGCAATACCGGGCCGCCCATGCGGTGCGTTCGGTCACCAGTCTCATCTTCGGTTACGTCTACATCTCGATCTGGATCGGCCTCGGCGCCGACCACTCGCTCGGGGAATACGGCACGGAAGGCATGATCGCTTACATCGCCGCCAATCAGTCGATCCTCGTCCTCACCTTGTTTATCACCTACGGTCTCGGCATCGAGACGCTCGTCCGCTCCGGAAACATTTCGACTGAACTCATTCGTCCCGTCCATCTGTTCCCGCAGCTCGCCGCGAGGGAGTGGGGCAAGATCGGCTACAACTTCATCTATCGGGCGCTGCCGATTTACGCCTTCTTCGCCGTCGTCTTTTCGATTCCGTTGCCGGAGCGCTTGATCACGTACGCGTCTGCCGCCGCATCGCTGTTGATGGCGAGTTACATCAGCATCTGCATCAACTATTTGATCGGGGCGGTGTCGCTGTGGACGGGGGAGGCGCGGTTTCTGTATTGGTTGCATTACGCCGTCGCGATGGTCATCTCCGGATTTTTCATTCCGATCGAATGGCTGCCCGGGCCGTTGCAAGCGGTTGCGGCATGGACGCCTTATCCGTACATTCAATACGCGCCGGTGACGATCTGGCTGGAGACGAACGACGCGCCGGCCGCGGCGCTGGCGACGGCGTTCGGCTGGTGCGCCGCGTTCACGGCGCTCTGTTACGGGGTTACGGCATGGATGCGGCGGAAGGTGGAGGTGCAGGGCGGATGAGCGGATTGTCGCTGTACTTCAAGCTGTTGCGCGCCAGCGTCCGAAGCCGGATGCAATACCGGTTCAACTTCGTGTTCACGTCGCTCGTCGCGGCGCTCATCTCGGCCGCGGACTTCCTTATGGTCGCGGTCGTGCTGCTGCGGTTCGACCACGTGAAGCAGTGGAACGTGTACGAGATCGGGTACCTGTACGCGGTCATCATCTTGGCCAAGATGCTGTACCGGACGTTCACCTCGGATATGCATCATATCGAAAAGTATCTCGTCACCGGCGACCTCGACCAGCTCATGGTCCGCCCCGTCCCCGTGTTGTTCGGGCTCATGACGGCGAACGTCAAGCTCCTGCCCGGCGAGCTTGTGCAGGGCACGGCCGTGCTGAGCGTCTGCATCGGCGCGATGCTGCGTTCGGGGCAGCTCGAGCCGTGGGCGATTCCGCTGACGATCTACAGCATCCTCGTCGGCGCGGTCATCCTGTCCGCAATCGGCCTCGCGACCGCGACGGTCGGCTTCTGGACGACGCAGGTCGACGATCTGCAGTCGTTCACCGAGGACGCCGCGCGCAACGCGGGGCAGTATCCGCTGACGCTGTACCCGGATTGGCTCAAGGGCATACTGCTCACGCTGCTGCCTGTCGGGTTCGTCAACTACTTGCCGGCGCTGTATCTATTGAAGGGAGAGCTCGGCCCGTGGGTGTTCGCGGCGACCGGGGGCGTCGCGATATTCGCGATGGGGCTGGCGCTGCGGTTTTGGCGGTTCGGCATTCGCCGGTACCAGAGCACGGGACATTAGGAACGTTTTCGGAAAAGGGAAGGGAGATTCCAATCGCATGGTCATGATCGCAGCGGAAGGGCTCGGCAAGACGTTCCGCCGGCCCGTCGTGAAGGAAGGGGCGTTCGCGGGGGTACGGTCGCTGTTCGCCCGGCAATACAAGGAGACGGCCGCGGTGGCGGACGTCAGCTTTACGATCGAGCGGGGAGAATTCGTCGGGTATATCGGGCCGAACGGCGCCGGCAAGTCGACGACGATCAAGATGCTGACGGGCATCCTCCACCCGACGGCGGGGGAGGTGCGCGTCGCGGGGCGGTCGCCGCAGCGGGAACGCCGGCAGGTGGCCGGGCGGATCGGCGTCGTGTTCGGGCAGCGCAGCCAGCTGTGGTGGGACTTGCCCGTGCGCGACTCGTACGACGTGCTCGCGGCGATGTACAAGGTCGAGCCGGACGTCAAGCGGAAGCGGCTCGCCGAGCTGACGGAGCTGCTGCGCCTTAGCGAAGTGATGGACTTGCCGGTGCGCAAGTGCTCGCTCGGCCAGCGGATGCGGGCCGACCTCGCCGCCGCGCTGCTGCACGATCCGGACGTGTTGTTCCTCGACGAACCGACCATCGGACTCGACGCGTTCGCGAAGCGAAGCATTCGAGAGTTCTTACGGTCGCTGAACCGGGAGTTCGGGAAGACGATTCTGCTGACGACGCACGATATGGACGACATCGAGACGTTGTGCAGCCGGGTGATGGTGCTGAACGGAGGGACGCTCGCGTACGACGGATCGCTCGAGGAGCTCCGGGAGCGGATCGGCCTGCCGAGCCGCATGACGCTGACGTTCGCGGGGGACGTCGACGCGGCCGCCTGCGCCGCGGCGTTCGGCGACGAGGTCGCGGTCGAACGCGCGGACGGACCGCGCGTCGCGCTGGCGTTCCAGCGCGAGCGCATCCGGCCGAAGCGCGTGCTGGACGCGGCTTCGGCGCTCGGGGACATCGTCGACATTCATATGGAGGAGCCGGAATTCGAAGACGTGATCCGGCGCATCTACAGCGGGGCGACGAACGACCGATAGCCGTCCAGGAACACGTCGACGGCGAAGTACAAGAACAGCGCCGCCGAGACGATCGAGATCGCGCGCACGAACGACGGCCCGAGCCGCTTGCCGCTCGTCGAGGCGAGCAGCGCCATGCCGAACGACCAGACGATCCCCGCGCTGAAGAAGCCGGCCAGGAACGACGCGAGCGCGAGAGCGCCTTGGACGGGCGACTTCGCCACGACGCTGCCGCCGACGGTCGCGAACCATAGAATGGCGGTCGGCGACGCGATGGCGAGGCCCCAGCCCCAGAGGAACGAGCGCAGCGAGGAGCGGCGCGGGGCGGCTTGGCCGTTCGCGGAACCGTCGTCGGCGTCCATCGACTTCGGCCGAACCGCGGCTCGAATCATCGCGAAGGCGAAATACAGCAGCATGATCGTACCGCCGATCCAGAGCGCCCAGCGCACCTCCGGGATGCCGAGCAGCAGCGCGACGCCGGTCGTGGCGAGCACGGCGTACGTCAGATCGCCGAACGAGGAGCCGACGCCGATCAGGAACGACGGCCAGAAGCCGCGCTGGACGCCCTCTCGCACGATCGCCACGTTGACCATGCCGAGGTCGAGGCAGAGGCTTAAGGATAAGGCGAAGCCGGAGAAAAATAAGTGCCAGAGCATAAGTTGATTTTCACGGGCCTTTCATGACAGAATGGACTCATTATACATGCGGCGACGGAAGGGGACAATCGAAAAAAGATGGCGGACGCGTGGAAGAAATTGATGCTGCACAAGGCGCAGCGCCCGCTGGCGCTGAACGTGCCGGGCGGCGATTACGAGAAGCTGCTGGGGGGCTTGCCGGAGGGCGCGACCGTGGAGACCGAGCCGAGCGGGGAAAACGGGGCGTACGACTTCGTCCACCTGTTCGTGACGAGCGTCGCGGAGCTCGAAGCGAAGGGGCCGCTCGCGCTCGCCGCGATTCGGCACGACGGGGTGCTTTGGTTTTCGTATCCGAAGAAGACGTCGAAGATCAAGACCGACATCAACCGCGACGCCGGCTGGAAGGTCGTGCGCACAGAGGGCTACGAAGCCGTAACGCAAGTCGCGATCGACGACACGTGGTCGGCGCTGCGCTTCCGGCCGGCATCGGCGATCCCGACGCTCACCCGCAGCTTCGCGAACGATTAAATTTTCGCCGCCCGTATCTTTTCGGGCGGCGTTTTCGTTACTATAAGCGTAACAGCAACTTTAAGGAGGGCCCTCCGATGATGCACGCTCTTGGCGCCAAAGAGACATCGTCGACCGGCGCCGCCGCCGCGTTCGACCGCGCGGCCGCGCCGCTATTGCCGTCGCTTCAAGCATACTGCCGTTCCGTGGCCCGCAATCGCTGGGACGCGGACGATCTGATGCAAGACACGTTGGAGAAGGCGTTCGCCCGGTTCGCGCGGACCGGCGGCGCGCCGCTCACGAAAGCTTATTTGTACCGCATCGCATCGAATGCGTGGATCGACCGGCTGCGCCGCGCGCGGGAGAGCGTCCAGCCGGCGGAGTGGGCCGGCTGGGAAGCGCCCGCCCGCGCCGCCTCGGCCGAGGACGCCCGGGCCGACGAAGCGCTCGACGCCGCCGCGCGGCGGCTCGCGTCGCTTACGCCGAAGCAGCGCACGGCGCTGCTCCTCAGCGAGGCGTTCGCGCTGCCGCTGCAGGAGACGGCCGACCGGCTCGGCATGACCGTCGGCTCGGTGAAGTCGCTGCTGCATCGGGCGCGCGCGCGCCTCGGCCGCGCGTCCGACGCGGAAGCGCCGCCGTCCGCGTCCGACGCCGCGGCGGTCGACGCGTACATTGCCGCGCTGCGCCGCGGCTCGATCGACGCGGTCGTCGCGCTCGGCGCCTCGGCGGAGGCCGGCGCGGGGCCGTCCGCGTCGGCGCGGCTCGACGCCGGGCGCTTCGCCCGCTCGCGGGCTCGCGCCGCGCGGACCGGCCGCCGCTCCGCCATCGCCGGCGGACGGGTCGTCGGCTTCGCCGCGACGAGCGACGGCGCCTGCGCCGCAGTGGCTCGGCCGGGCGACGCGGCGGTGCGCGTCCTGTCGTTCCGCGCGGGGGATGCGATCGCGGTCTGATTCCATTTTCCCGAAGGAGTTGACCGCCGTTATGGCTGCATATGTGCCGATCGTCGTGGAACAGACGAATCGCGGGGAGCGATCGTACGATATTTACTCGCGGCTGCTAAGGGATCGCATCGTATTTCTCGGCACCGAGGTGGACGACGTCTCCGCCAACGCCATCGTGGCGCAGCTGCTGTTCCTCGCCGCGGAGGATGCGGAGAAGGATATTCACCTGTATATCAATTCGCCGGGGGGCAGCGTTTCGGCCGGGCTGGCCGTGCTCGATACGATGCGGCACATCAAGCCGGACGTCTCGACGATCTGCATCGGCATGGCCGCTTCGTTCGGCGCGATGCTGCTGCTCGCCGGGACGAAGGGCAAGCGCTTCGCGCTGCCGCACGCCGAGGTGATGCTGCATCAGCCGCTCGGCGGCGCGCGGGGGCAGGCGTCGGACATCAAGATCCACGCAGAGCACATCCTGCGGACGAGAGAGCGGTTGAACGCGATGATCGCCGAAGCGACCGGACAGCCGATCGAGCGAATCGAGAAGGATACCGATCGCGACTTCTACATGAGCGCCGAGGAAGCGCTCGAATACGGAATTATCGACAAGGTGCTGCGCCCGTAGCGCTCTTGTCGATCGGTGCGCCGCGCGCCGTGGGGGTAATCGCCCCTGCGGCGTTTTTGGCGTGCGGGCGGGTTCTCTTCGAGGAGAAGAGGAATTGTACGGTCGGCGACCGTTTTGCCCGCTGTTCTCCGTTCGGCAGCTGTGCGATAATAGGCCCAGAGAAGAGGAGGAAGAGATGACAATGCCGATCATGTACGACGAATCTCAACGATTGTTCCACCTGCAAACGAAAGACTCCAGCTACATTCTCCGGATCGCGAAGGACGCGTATCCGTCGCACGTCTATTGGGGCCCGAAGCTCGACGCGGCGCGGTTCCGCGGGCGGGTCGAGGCGACGGAGCGCTGCTCGTTCCACCCGAACTTCATCGCCGAGGACCGCACGTTCGCGTTCGACACGCTGCCGCAGGAGTATCCGTCGTACGGGACGGGCGATTATCGCGAGCCCGCCGTGCACGTCGCGTTCCCGAACGGAACGACGGTGACGGATCTGCGCTACGAGTCGCACGCGATTACGGCGGGGAAGCCGGCGCTGCCGGGGCTGCCCGCGACGTACGTCGAAGACGACGCCGAAGCGGAGACGCTCGAGCTTCGGCTGCGCGACGCGGTGTCCGGCCTCGTCGTCGTCCTGCAATATAGCGTCTTCGCCGGCTTCGACGCGATCGCGCGCTCGGCTCGCTTCGAGAACGAGGGCGCGGCGCCGGTCGTGCTGCAGCGGGCGCTCAGCGCAAGCGTCGACTTCGCGACGGACGACTTCGACGTCCTGCAGCTGTCGGGCGCGTGGACGCGGGAGCGCTACCCGCACCGCCGGCCGCTCGCGCCGGGCATCTTACGCGTCGACAGCAAGCGGGGCTCGAGCAGTCACCAGCAAAATCCGTTCCTCGCCCTGCTCGCGAAGGACGCGACCGAGCGCCACGGCGAGGTGTACGGCTTCAGCCTCGTCTACAGCGGCAGCTTCGTCGCGCAAGCCGAAGCGGAGCAGTACGGCACGTCGCGCGTCGGCATCGGGATCCAGCCGTTCGACTTCAGCTGGAAGCTCGAGCCGGGCGAGACGTTCCAGACGCCGGAGGCGGTGCTCGTCCGCTCGTCGGAGGGGCTCGGCGGCATGTCGCGCACGTACCATAAGCTGTACCGCACCCGCCTGTGCCGCGGCGCGTTCCGGGACAAGGCGCGGCCGATCCTCGTCAACAACTGGGAAGCGACGTACTTCGATTTCAACGCCGAGAAAATCAAGCGCATCGCCGCCGCCGGCAAGGAGCTCGGCATCGAGCTGTTCGTGCTGGACGACGGCTGGTTCGGCCGCCGCGACAGCGATAACAGCTCGCTCGGCGACTGGGTGCCGGACAAGCGGAAGCTGCCCGAAGGGCTGGACGCGCTCGCGCGCGACATTACGGCGACCGGCATGGAATTCGGCCTCTGGTTCGAGCCGGAGATGGTGTCGCCGGACAGCGACCTGTACCGGGCGCATCCGGATTGGTGCTTGCACGTGCCGGACCGGAGCCGCACGATGGGACGGCAGCAGCTCATTCTCGACCTGTCGCGCCGGGACGTGTGCGATTACATCGTCGAATCGGTGAGCGCGATTCTCGAATCGGCGCCGATCACGTACGTGAAGTGGGACATGAACCGCAATATGACGGAGATCGGCTCGGCGCTCTTGCCGCCGGATCGCCAGCGCGAGACGGCGCACCGATACATGCTCGGCTTGTACGACGCGCTCGAGCGCATCACGTCGCGGTTCCCGCACATCCTGTTCGAGAGCTGCTCCGGCGGCGGCGGACGGTTCGATCCCGGAATGCTGTATTACATGCCGCAGACGTGGACGAGCGACGACACGGACGCGGTCGAGCGGCTGAAAATCCAATACGGCACGAGCATCGTCTATCCGGCGAGCGCGATGGGCGCGCACGTCTCCGCAGTGCCGAACCATCAGGTGCATCGGTCGACGCCGATCGAGACGAGAGGCCATGTGGCGATGTCCGGCAACTTCGGCTACGAGCTCGATCTGACGAAGTTCACGGAAGACGAGAAGGACGCCGTGCGCGGGCAAGTCGCCCAATACAAGGCGCTGCGGGAGCTCATTCAATTCGGCGACTTCTACCGACTGAAGAGCCCGTTCGAAGGGAACGAGACGGCGTGGATGTTCGTCTCTAGCGACCGGAACGAAGCGTTCGCGGCGTTCTTCCGCGTGCTGGCCGCGCCGAACGCGCCGCTCCACCGGCTGACGCTGCAAGGGCTCGACCCGCGCAAGGCGTACCGGCTCGAGGAGACGGGCGAGACGTTCGGCGGGGACGAGCTGATGCATTTCGGCTTGCCGGTGACGGGGCTGCGCGGCGACTTCCAGAGCAAGCTGTTCGTGTTCAAGGCCGTGGAGTAGGCAAGCGGTTCTAACGAAAAAGGTCCTCCGGTTCGAGAAGCCCGTTCTCGGACAGGAGGACCTTTTTCGATCGGAAGAGCCGACGCCCTCTACCCGACCCCCAGAGCGCGAACCGGCTCGGCGCGCCGCCGCCGCACGAGAATGCGCGAGACGCGCAGGTTCTCGGTCTCCTCGACGACGAACTCGTATTCGCCGACGATGACCTTCTGGTGGACGCGCGGCGGGCTCTCCACGTTGGCGTACATCCAGCCGCCGATCGTGTCGTAGACGTCGGTGTCGATGGCCAGGGCGAAGTAATCGTTCACGTCTTCGATCAATAGCAGCCCGTCGATGGAGAACGTGTCGGGTTCCCTCTTTTCGATCGAGGCGCGTTCTTCGTCGAACTCGTCGTGCACTTCGCCGACGAGCTCCTCGATAATGTCCTCGAACGTAACGAGGCCGGCGGTGCCGCCGTATTCGTCGATGAGGAGCGCCATATACGATCTCTTGCGCTGCAGCACCTTCATCAGCTGCGAGATCGGCATCGATTCCGGCACCTTCATGATCGGCCGGAGGAACGGACGAAGGTCGGTCGCGCCGGACGTGTCGAGCAAATCCTTGATATGCACCATGCCGATGACGTTGTCCTTCTCCTCCACGCATACCGGATACCGGGTATGCTTCTCCTCGACGACGATGCGCATGTTTTCCTGGAACGGACGGTCGGCGTACAGGCACACCATCTCGGTTCGAGGGATCATGATCTCGCGCGCGGTCGTGTCCGCGAAGTCGAAGACGTTATGGAAGAGCGCCAGCTCGGTATTGTCGATATGTCCGCTCTTGTTGCTCTCCTTCACGAGAATGCGGATTTCGTCTTCGGTATGGGCCGTCTCGCTTTCGCTCGCGGGCTCCGTGCCGAGCAGCCGCAGCAGCCGGTTGGCCAGGCCGTTCAGCAGCCAGATAAACGGGTACATGAAGCGATAAAACAGATGGAGCGGCAGCGCCGTGACGAGCGTGACGCTTTCGGATTTGCGGATCGCGAGGGACTTCGGCATCAGCTCGCCGAGTACGATATGAAGGACCGTTATGAGGGAAAAGGCGATGGCGAACGCGAGCGGATGCAGCAGCGGTTCGGGGATGCGGCCGGCGAAGGTCGTCTCCAGCCAGTTGGCGATCGTCGGCTCGCCGATCCACCCGAGGCCGAGCGAGGCGAGGGTGATGCCAAGCTGACACGCGGAGAGGTAGGCGTCCAGGTTCGAGGTCAACCGCCTCGCGATCCCGGCGCGTCGATGGCCTTGCTGTACGAGCGTGTCGATGCGGGAGCCGCGCACTTTGACGATCGCGAACTCCGCGGCTACGAAGAAGCCGTTTACTAACACTAAAATCGCAACCAGCGTCAAACCGAGCCATAGCGGTAAGGGGGAAGGGTCCACTCGCGTTTCCGCCCGCGCGTCGCATCTTCCTGTCCCGCGCGGACGGATCCACCTCCTCTAAGATAGTTACTATTCAGCCTATTCGGTCCATTGTCGTCCTATGTGCCGGAATCGGCGAGATTACCGCGCCATTTTCCCATAACAGTATTCGATAATATCGCTTCTGCGGACGATGCCGATGAATACGTCCATGTCGTCGACGACGGGGACGAAGTTCTGCGTCACGGCGAGCTTGATCAGATCCTCCATGACGGCGTCGATCTTGACGGGTACGACGTTGCGCCGCTGAGGCACGTCTCGCAGCGCCACGCGGTGGGTATCGGTAAACTTCAGCTCGGGTTCGTTCTTCATCTTGAACAGAAGGTCGCCCTCGGTGATCGCGCCGGCGTACTTGCCTTGTTCGTCGACGAGCGGAACGGCGGTGTACCCGTGCCGGTCCATCCGCTCCAGCGCTTGTCGCATCGTGTGGGAAGGCGTAAGCGTAATGACTTCGGTTTTCGGTAATATGAAAAATGCTACGTTCATAAGTAAGTCGTCCTCCCGTTCGATTCGCCTCTATTGTACCATGTTTAGCTCGAATGGGATAAATGGTACATGTCGGTCGGGAGACGGAAAGCGTGCGAACGCGACCGAATGCGGTATAATAGGAGAAGCGAAAAAGGAGGGCGACTCGTGAATATCGTCTTGATTGCGGGCAGCAACCGGCCGGACGCGACCAGCGCGAAGCTCGCCGCCTGCGTCGGCAAGCGGCTGCGCGAGCTGGGGGCGTCCGTGGAGCTGTTCGAGTTGTATCGGAGGCCGATTCCTTTCTACGAGCCTGATTACATTCCAGGCGGGACGTCCGCCGACGACAACCTGGCGGAGCTGCTTCGCTTCGCGGAAGGCGCCGACGCCTTCGGGTTCAGCACGCCGGAATATCACGGCGGGCCGACCGGTCTCATGAAGAACGCGATCGATTGGCTGGAGAAGCGGCATGTGTCCGGCAAGGCGGTGCTCGCGATGGCGTCGGCGGGCGGCGCGGTGGCGGTGTCCACGCTGCAGCAGCTCCAGACGGCCGTTCGGTACGTGCACGGCATCAATTGCCCGGAATGGATTTCGCTCGGGGGACCGCAGCGCGCGTTCGCGGACGACGGCGAGCCGACGCATCCGGACGCGGCGAAGCGCATCGATCACGTGGCGAGGTATTTTCACGATTTCGCGAAGAAACAGGCAGGTGTCCAATGAACAACCTATACTTATTATGCGGCGCCGTCGTCTTGATCGCGTTGATCGGCTTTCTCGCCACGATGTGGATCGGAGGCTCCCGGGAAAACAAGGAAGGCAATCCGCAGTACGACAACAATTCCGTGCCGAACTGGATTCGACTGTCCGCCATCTATACGGTGACGACGGTCGTCGCGCTCGGCGCGTTGATTTGGTACGTGCGAAGCTGATCGGGCGTCGGCCCTTGACAACGGGCCGTTGGCCGGATACGATGGAAATATCCTACATAGGGGAGAGATTTTGATGTCTGCAGGGGTTCTTAACTGAGCAATTGAATAGAGGCGTTACGGGAAGGAATTCGGTACGAAGACTCTGTCGATCCGGCGGAGCCTTGTTTGCGTACGTTCCTTGACACCGTCCCTCGATCAGTTAAGAACACGCGGAACGACATCTTACGCCGCCGGCGTACTCCATCGGCCTAAACCCGCGCTGTGTTTCAGCGCGGTTTTTTTATGGTCCGGATCGATCGGAGTGCCCTCGTCGACAGGCAAAGCTGCGTCGTGTTTTTTGACGCCGGCTTTGCCTTTTTGTGTTTTCACCCATTTTCCCTATGAGGAGCGATTACGAATGAACGAACGTACGATGGCGCGATTGGAATATATGCAAGTGGTCGAACGATTAACGGAATATACAGTTACGTATTTGGGGAAGGCGCTCGCCGAAAAGCTGCAGCCGATGACGGAGCTCGGAGCGGTGCGGTCGCTGCTCGCGGAGACGGCCGAAGCGAGCGAGCTGCTGAAGCTGGGAGCGAGCGTGCCGCTGCCGTCGCTGGAAGGAATGGAGACCGTGTTCCAGCTGATCGGCACGGGGTACGTGTTCACGGAGGCGGACTTCGGCGCCATTCTTACGTTCCTCACGGGCTGCGGGCAGCTGCGCCGGTACATGGACAGCAAGAAGCAGCAGGCCCCTCGCGTGACGTCGTACGCGAACTCCCTCTACGATTTGGCGGAGGTGCGCCGGGAGATCGACCGCTGCATCCGCCACGGCCGGGTGGACGACGCCGCGAGCGGGGAGCTCGCGAAGATCCGTAAGCATATCCTGATCGCCGAGGATCGGATGAAGAAGCGGCTCGACGCTTTGATGACGAAGCATAAGAGCATTCTTCAAGAGGCGATCGTCGCGAAGCGCGGCAACCGGTACGTGCTGCCGGTGAAGAAGGAGCATCGCCGGCTCGTGCAAGGCGCGGTGCTCGACGAGTCCGCGAGCGGGCAGACGGTGTACATCGAGCCCGCGGAGCTCGCGGCGCTGCAATACGAGCTCGGCGACCTGCGGGCGGAGGAAGCGCGCGAGGAGACGAAGGTGCTCGCGCTGCTGACCGGCCTCGTCGAGGATCGCGAGGCGGAGCTGCGGCTGAACGCGGAGACGGTCGGCGCGTACGACTTCTTGTTCGCGAAGGCGAAGTACGCCCGCGCGATCGACGGCGTCTGGGTCGAGGCGAACGACGCCGGCGTCGTCGACGTCCGCGGCGCGCGACATCCGCTGCTCGGCGGCGGCATGGTGCCGCTCGACTTCTCGATCGGCCAGACGTATCGGGCTTTGATCATCACAGGACCGAATACGGGCGGCAAGACGGTCGCGTTGAAGACGATCGGGCTGCTGACGCTGATGGTTCAGTCCGGATTGCTCGTCCCGGTCGCTGCGGGCAGCACGTTCGCGGTGTTCCGCCGCTTCTCGGCCGATATCGGCGACGGGCAGTCGCTCGAGCAATCGCTCAGTACGTTCTCCGCGCATGTGAAGATGCTCGTCGAGACGCTGCGGACGGCGAACGGCTCTACGCTCGTGCTCATCGACGAAATGGCGTCCGGCACCGATCCCGGCGAAGGGGTCGGCCTCTCCATCGCGGTGCTCGAGGAGCTGTACCGCAAGGGGGCGACGGTCGTGGCGACGACGCATTTCAACGAAATCAAGCGGTTCGCGGCGGCCGCGCCGGGCTTCGAGAACGCGCGCATGGAGTTCGATACCGAGACGCTGGAGCCGCTGTACCGGCTTCGCATCGGCGAAGCGGGACACAGCTACGCGTTCGCGATCGCGAGCAAGCTCGGCATGCCGGCGCAGGTGCTCGTCCGATCGCGGGAGCTGACGGAAGGCGCTCGCCGCCGCGGCGAGGACGGGTCCGCCGCCTTCGAGGGCGCGATCGACCTGCCGGCGTTCGTACCGGGCAAGACGGCGGAGCAGCAGCCTAAGCCCGCCGCTTCGAACGAGACGGAAGCGGAGTTCGACGTCGGCGACTGCGTCTATATTCCGTCGCTGGACAAATACGGCATCGTCTACGCGGCGGCGGATAAGGTCGGGGACGTCGGCGTGCTGGTGCAGAAGGAGAGGCTGAAGCTGAACCGCAAGCGGCTCAAGCTGCACATCTCGAAGACGGAGCTGTACCCGGACGATTACGACTTCGATATCGTGTTCGACACGAAGGAGAATCGCAAGAAGAAGAAGCTCATGAGCAAGCGCCATGTCGAGGGGCTGACGATCGTCCGTTCCGCGGAGGACGAGGTTTGACCGGTCGGAGCACGGGCCCGGGCCGGGGGACATATGCTCTTGGCCCGCAGGTGTGATAAAATCTTGAATTGGTGATTGAAACTTATGGCAAACTCGAAGTGGTACGTCGTATGGGTCGGGAAAACGCCCGGCGTCTACACGTCATGGAACGACTGCAAGGCGCAAGTGGACGGCGTGCCCGGCGCGAAGTACAAATCCTACCCGACCCGCGCGGAAGCGGAGAAGGCGTTCGAGCAAGGCTTCCGCAAGTCGTTCGCGGCCGCGGGCGTCAAGGCGGCCGGCGCATCCGCCGGCAAGGGCGGAGCGAAAGCCCCCGCGGGCGATTACGACCGGAACAGCATCTGCGTCGACGCCGCTTCCAGCGGCAATCCCGGCATCGTGGAGTATCAGGGCGTCGATACGGCGACGGGCGAGCGGCTGTTCCATCAGGGCCCGATCCCGAAGGGGACGAACAACTTGGGCGAGTACCTCGCGATCGTGCACGGACTCGCTTACTTGAAGCAGCAAGGGAGCGACAAGACGATCTACAGCGACTCACAGACGGCGATGAAGTGGGTTCGCGACAAGAAGCCCGCGACGACGCTGGTCCGGGACGCCTCGACCGAGGACATCTGGCGCCGGGTCGACCGGGCGACGGCATGGCTGCAGGCGAATTCGTATTCCAACAAGATCGTGAAGTGGAATACGGAGGCATGGGGGGAAGTAAAAGCGGATTTCGGGAGAAAATGAGAATAGAGAAGCGGAGGGAGAACCGCACGTGGAAAACATGGAGAGCAAACGATACCGCTTGATCGCGATCGACGTCGACGATACGCTCTTGACGGACGATCTCGTAGTGACGGAGGGGACGAAGCGGGTGCTGGCGGCCGCGGTCGCGCAAGGCTGCGTCGTGACGCTGGCGACGGGGCGCATGTTTCCGTCCGCCGCGAAAATCGCGGCGCCGCTCGATCTGAACGTGCCGATCATTACGTACCAAGGCGCGTTGATCAAGAACCTGCTTGACGGCGAGGTGCTGTACGAGCGGCCGGTGCCGGAGGACGCCGCGCTCGAGGTCGTCGCGTTCGCGGAGGAGAAAGGGCTGCACATCCAAGCCTACGAGGACGACCGCTTGATCGCGAGGGAAGACAACGACAAGGCGAAGGCGTACTCGGCTTTGACGAATGTGCCGTACGAGGTCCAGTCCGACTTCCAAGGCATTGCGAAGCGGGGGACTTCGAAGCTGCTCATGATCGACGAGCCGGCGACGCTCGACTTGTTGCTTCCCGAGCTGCGCGAGCGGCTGGGCGGACGCGCGCATGTCACGAAGTCGAAGCCGCATTATTTGGAAGTCGTGCATCCCGAAGCGACGAAGGGCCATGCGCTGCTTCATCTGGCGGCGCATTACGACATCCCGCGGGAGCAAACGATCGCGGTCGGCGATTCGTGGAACGATCATGAGATGATCGAGGCGGCGGGGCTCGGCGTCGCGATGGCCAACGCCGTGGATTCGCTGAAGGCCGTCGCGAACTACGTGACGGCGAGCAACAACGACGAAGGCGTCCGCAAGGTCGTCGAGAAGTTCATTCTACGATAAGGTCGGTGTCGATATGGCAATCGGGACGAGCGTCATCATGCGGATCGAGATGGACAAGACGAAGACGGGATTCGGACAAGTGATTTCGGAAATAACGAACGCGGGCGGGGACGTCGTGGCGATCGACGTCATCCGCGCGTCCAAGGAGTTGACGGTCCGCGACGTTACGATTAACGTAAGCGACGCGGAAGACGCCCGATTGACCGAAGCGGTCGCCTCTCTTCCCGGCGTGCGGGTCGTCAACGTGTCGGACCGCACGTTCCTCGTCCACCTCGGCGGCAAAGTCGAAGTGCAGCCGAAGGTGAAAATCACGAACCGCGACGACTTGTCGCGGGTGTATACGCCGGGCGTGGCCCGCGTCTGCATGGCGATCCACGACGATCCCGGAAAGGCGCACACGCTCACCATCAAGCGCAACACGGTGGCGGTCGTCTCCGACGGCACGGCGGTGCTCGGGCTCGGCGACATCGGGCCGAAGGCGGCGATGCCGGTCATGGAAGGCAAGGCGATGCTGTTCAAGCAGTTAGCCGGCGTCGACGCGTTCCCGATCTGCCTCGACACGAAAGATACCGAAGAGATCATCCGGACGATCAAGGCGATCGCGCCCGGCTTCGGGGGCATCAACCTGGAGGATATCGCGTCGCCGCGCTGCTTCGAGATCGAGGAACGGCTGAAGGCCGAGCTCGATATTCCCGTGTTCCACGACGATCAGCACGGCACCGCCGTCGTCATGCTCGCGGGACTCCTCAACGCGCTGCGGCTGGTGGGCAAGCCGATGGAGCGGGTGAAGGCGGTGCTCGTCGGCTGCGGCGCGGCGGGTACGGCTTGCTCGAAGATCCTCATGTCCGCCGGCATCGGCGAACTCGTCTGCGTCGACCGGATGGGCGCGCTCGTGCCCGGCGAGAGGTACGACAATCCGAACTGGACTTGGCTCGCGGAACGGACGAATCCGCGCCGGCTCCGGGGCGGCGTCTCCGACGTCATCCGCGGCGCGGACGTCTTCCTCGGCGTATCGCGACCGAACGTTCTGACCGTCGAGGACGTGCAGTCGATGGCCCAGGATAGAATCGTCTTCGCCATGGCGAATCCCGAGCCGGAAATTTCGCCGGAGGCCGCGGAACCGTACGTACGGGTCATGGCGACCGGCCGCGGCGATTACCCGAATCAGATTAACAACGTGCTCTGCTTCCCGGGCATCTTCCGAGGCGCGCTCGACTGCCGTGCGACCTCGATCAACGAAGAGATGAAGCTCGCGGCCGCGCGGGCGATCGCCTCCGTCGTCTCCGACGACGAGCTCAACGAGTATTACATCATCCCGAGCACGTTCAACGACAAGGTCGTCGAACGCGTCAGCCGAGCGGTCGCCGAAGCGGCGATCCGCACGGGCGTCGCGCGGCGGATCCCGAACGACCTTCGGTAAAGAAACGTAAAACCTCGCCTTCGGCAACCGCCGGGGCGAGGTTTTTTTATCTACGTACTCATATAAGCGCGGAGCGCGTTCGTGCACTCTTCGACGCCGTCCAACCGGATGCTGAACCGCTCCTGGCTGTACTGCTCCCCGACGAAATGCGTCCGGATCAAGCCGGCGGCCCGCAGCGCCATCATATGATGGTGTACCGTTCCCTTGGAGAGGCCGGTATAGGCGACGACCTCCGTGAAGCTGCGCGGCGACGGCGCCAGAAACCGCAAAATGCGAAGGCGGCTGTCGTCCGACATCGCCCGCGTGGCGCGAAGCACCATCGTCGGCGGCGCGTCCGGCGCGGCGGGCGGATCTACGGGATACAAAATGATGACAAGGGACCGATAGGTGGCCGTTAAATTCAACGGGCGGAAATGCTGCCCCGGAATGAGCACGATCGTCCGGATGCGGTCGTTCGGCTCGAGCACCAATCCGCCCGTCGTCAGCTCGACCTGAGAGACCGCGTCCGGCGCGACGGCCGCTTCCTTCTCCGCGAGGCTCGCGCGGGCGAGCCCGTCCCATCCGGTCTGAACGAGAAAGTCGTCGAAGTACAGCTCGTTCCAAGCTCGAAGCAATGTCACGGCGCGTTCGATGTCTTCTCCGAGGTCGCTCGGCAGCGAGCCCAACGCTTGCGGAGAGAGAAGCTCGTACAGCTGGCCGGGGCTTTGATCCGAGAGCCAATCCAAGAACGAGTGCACGTCTTCCTTATTCGGACATACGTAAGCGAGCAAGAACAACCGGTCGAACGTATCCTCCGAGCAGGCGCCGCTAGCCGCTTTCCGCTTCGGGCCGAACAGATCGTCGGTTTCCTTCAACCAGGCGTTCCCGATATCGAGATTGCGCGTCCACTTTCGGCGGCTGTAAATCATAAAGCTCAGCAATAGCTCGTAAACCGGCGAGTAGTCGAACTGAACGCGATACGTCATGCGGCCGCCTCCTTTAAATTTAATTCTTATCATAAACGAATCCTACGGTTCGATCAAACTCGACATCGAGCTGTCGTTCACAAAAACGCCAAATTTCTAGAGTTTGCACAGTAACCTTATGGCCCTGAATATCGTTAATGTATGTTGTTGGAAAAAATGATAAGCGGAGGGGCTTGTAATTATTTAGGCGACTCACTATAATAGGGAATCGAACGATTAGTTTGATAAATATAAAACCATAACATCTATTTGATGGATATGGAAAAGAGAGACAAGGGGATGGAGATCCATGTTGAAAAAGTTTGCGATCGGTTTGTTTGCGCTGATGTTGGCCCTTGGCGCCGTTGCCTGCTCGAACGGCGGCGAAGAGACGCCCGCGGCCGAGACGCCTGCGGCTGAAGCGCCTGCGACGGAAGCGACGCCGGCCGAAGAAGCGGCTCCGGCGGAAGATCCGGCCGTCGAATCATTGAAAGCCGTGAACGCGATCGCGATCGCGGAAGATAAAGTCAATACGCTGTTCCACCACGACGCCGCGGAAGACGGTACGCCGCTGCTCAACCCGACGACGGGCACGCCGGAAGCCGCGAAAGAGCTGCTGCTCGGTTACTTCGACGCAGCGGTCGCGGACCGCATCGTCGCCCACTACGTGACTGCGCCGGCAACGGACGCGGGCGTCGTCGTCAACGCGGACAAGTTCTTCGCCTCCTCCGTCGTCGGCGTCGCTCCGGAAGAGCTGACGATCGTAGGCAGCAAGGCGGACGGCTTTACGATCGCAACGAAGGACGGCGTGACCTACACCGTAACTTGGAGCGAAGCGCAAGGTCGTTACATCGTCTCGAATATCGAATAAGCCATGTGCAGCAGGCGCCCTCGCGCGAATCCCGGGAACACGGGACTCGGCGGGGGCGTCGTTCGTTGGCGGAAGGTGTGTGCGCGCCGGCAACTGTCCGACGGACGTCCGTCGATCGCTCCCTGGCCTCTTGCTCCGCCGGTCCTTTCTTCCGCCGTTCCTTTCTAAGGTGATGTCCTCTGCTCAGGTGGAGGGAGAGAGAGCGCCTAAGCGGCTTGGAAGCAAAGTTTATCCCATGCCTCCCGCAAGGACGTTCCCTTGGCGGCGGCGTTCCAACGGAAGCAGAACTCGTCGAGGTAGCTCTGAAGGTACTTCGTGCCGACGCCGTTGAACAATCGGTTCATCCAACTGCGAGCCTCTAGGATGCAGTCCCGCAGCGGGCTGCGGTGCATCCTGTCGGAATTGAGCCATAACGCGTCCGCGCTCGGATCGACGTGTTCTTCGAGGATGCGAGCTTTCCCGTGCGCGGTCGGTTCTTTGAAGCCGCGGGCGAGACGGTCCCGAGGCACGAACCCGAGCTTCAGCGCGGTCGGCTTGCCGTCTCTTCTCACGGAAGCCGAGACGGACACGACGCGCTCGCAGCGATAGTGCCGGTGGGGCAGGAAGATGAAAATATAGTTAGGCGCCAAGAAATGAAGCCCGGTATGTACGGTCCCTTGCAGCTTGAAGGCGTCT
>NZ_JAPSKE010000001.1 GCF_031177825.1 Paenibacillus sp.
CACTCCGAACGCCGTAACGGATAATCGTACGCGCATTTCGTAATCTTCTAATGTTGCTTGCCTCAGAAGAATACCGTCCGTTTCTTCAAGAGGCTTTTCTTGCCACTCCATTTGATGCTCCGAAAATCCATACTCAGCACCTTGTTTACTCAAAAAAGCTTTTGCCGCATCTGATCCCGCAGGCGCGTTCAACAAGAGTTAGTGTAGTGCTGACCCCTCCAGCATAAAATCCTCACCACATTCTGAACGAGTGACCTCAATTTCAGTGTGGTGAGTTTCGATTCCGTTAATAACCGAACCACCAGTACCTCTAACGTTAACACAGGAGCGATCAATTTCTGTACGGTTTCCTAAATTATCCACATAGTAGTATTTGTCTATTACTGTTCCATAGTCAAACATGGGATTAGAGGTACGATACATGCCATCCTCGTCCACTGGAATTATGTCAAATTTCCCTTCACGGTTAAGTGACGGAGCACCTTCTACGTTATAAATAACTCTAATTACCCCCTCAAAGTTCTGGGGTATCAAATATAGATCATAAGTGCCCCTATTGTATTGTGATAAGCAACCCATAACAATAGCTAAGCTTAGAAAAACAAGGAGTGGGAACTTCATTTGCTTCACCTCTGCAAGAAATCTTTATTGTCAACTTCATAATATATTATTGTGATTTTTTTCACAATATAAATATGAATGGTTTCAACCTCTACTATGCATTAAAAAAGAATTGGCTTTTCTCTGTGTTGCGAACTTCTGCCCGTTCGTATTATGAGGTCACCAGATCTTTCTGGTCGACCTCATTTTTGTGTGGTCGTAAGATTGCGGTAGCCGGGGATCGAACGTTTCTGCCCGTGGGACTTGGATCCCGTCAGCTATTCCGTTCATCCCCCCTACTTGTTAAACCATGTTTAGGCTGGTTGGGACTTGATCCCGTATCACATGCGATAGTGTGGAAGACAAGAAGGTTAGGGGCTACCGGCGAATTTTACTTTGGGAGTGATGGAATGAATCCAGTAATTGGTTTAGATATTTCCAAGGGAGAGAGCCATGCACAAGCTTTTTTGGACCGCGGAATAACGCATGGGAAGATCTTTAGGTTTAAGCATGATCTTGAGGGCTTAGCGTCCTTTCTTAACTATCTCAGAGATGTGGAGTCCGCCGCGGGGAAGCGTCTCTCAGTCGTCATGGAGGCTACAGGACATTACCACAGCCCTGTTGTTCAGTTTCTGGATGAGCACCAGATTTTAAACATCGTCATTAACCCGTTAATTTCTCATCAAGCCAAGAAAACCAACTTACGACAATTAAAAACAGATGCCGCCGATGCTCATCAACTGGGGGCTCTGTTTTATAAAGAAGAGTTTGAACCCTACAAAAAACGGGGTCAGCATCTCACGAATTTGCGTTATCTCACGCGCCAGTATGACTCTTTTACGGGTATGTACGTCCAAGCGAAATTGCAATTTCAAGCTATTCTTGATCAGGTGTTTCCCGAATACCACGGCGTGTTTGGTGACCTGTATTCTAAAGTCTCCCTTACTTTTTTGGACCTACACCCGACGTCCAAGGATGTGCTAGAAATGACCGAGTGCGAGATTACGGAAGAAATCCAACGTCTTACCGGCCGCGGCAGATCCGCTTTATGGTGTCTGGAACGTGCTCAAATCCTAATAGCTGCAGCAAGGCGAAATCCCTTCAAAGAGACGGCTTTTTCAAGCCATTTGATATCCATGCAGCTGCTTATCAAATTGCTTCTTCAATACCAGGAACACCTAACAGACCTTCAAAAATCGATAGATGCCCTGGCTGAAGAGTTGCTCGAATATGATTTAATCCAATCAATCCCCGGTATTGGTGCTAAGATTGCTGCAACAATTTTAGCTGAAATCGGAGAAATCGATCGGTTCGATCACGCAAAGAAATTGGTGGCTTTTGCCGGAATAGATCCTAGTGTTTTTTCTTCAGGCAAATTTGTAGCTACCCAAAATAAAATCACGAAACATGGTTCCAGAAGGCTTCGTACTGCCTTATATCAAGCCGTACGATGTGGTATTCGCGAAAGCTAAGAGCCTACTATGATAAGAAGCGTGCTGAAGGAAAGCTGTTCAGAGTAGCAATAATCGCTTGTGTAAATAAACTCATCCACTGGATCTTTGCCATTTTAACAAAGAAAGAATCGTTCCGTTTAGACTAATTAGCATGGTATAGAAACATAAGAAATATCTTCCTGTGCCAAAAGGGACAGTTATTTGTCATACACTTTTTTAAGTATATCACCTCATGTAATGGCTATTAAATCATTAAATATTGACAAGCTATTAGCTGGAATTGTTGAATGAACCACGTAACGATACAAATAAGCGGTGGATCGGATCCACCGCCGCGCTCTCGTATCCGTCGTATTATGAGTTCGGCCAGTTTTTACTGGTTGAACTCTTTTTCATTAAAGGGTTAAGTACGGGGAGCCGGGGTAGAACGTTCGTACCCGTGGGAAATTCTTATCCCGTCGCTAAAACTGTTCGCCCCCTACTTGTAGAAACCATGTTTAAGCTGGTTGGGACGATGATCCCGCATAACAAGCGATGCTGTGGTACTGCAAGCTCTGTAGGGATACCGGCTATTTTACTACAGAAAGGAGAGCATCATGAATCCAGTAATCGGTCTAGATATTTCTAAAGGCCAAAGTAAAGGAGAAGCATTTCTTAATAAGAGGCAACCTTAAGACCTGCTCCTCCCCTGTTATTATCCTGAAATCAACGGGGCATTATCTTCAAGCTGTTGTGCAGTTTCTTGATTCGCCAGTTTGTTTAATACGCAAGGCCATGAATTTTTTTTCAGCTCCATCCCCTTCCTACAGTCCACAATAAGGTCAAGTTGTTGTCGGTATCCACAAACGGGTCAGGTTCTTGTCGCTCGCCGGCGACGTAGCACATGTCCGACTTAAACAAAAAACCGCTTGGTTAGCGGTTTAAAATCGGGGTATGTTCTTATCGTCGGACACACGCGGTCTTCTTTACCCAATGAAACTCTTCCCTCTCAACAACAGCCAAGCTTGCGGCAACACAAGCCAAAAGCCCGAGATCGGCATGATGACGGCGCCGACAATCCCGATAGCGAGGATCGACCATCCAACCACGGTCGGCGGACGGAGCTGGGTCTGCTTCAGCACCCAGCTCACTATATACCCGATGAGCATCAGCAGGAAACCGAACATCATGAACCAGAACGCGTTCAGACGCTCCCAGTCTCCTTCCTGCATGGTATTCCACAAGCCTTCCGTAGCGATCGGCAGCAAAGCATCCCCGTAAAGGATGAGCCCCACCACCGAATGCAGTAATCCCGTTAGCGCCAGCAGCAACCCGACTTGCCGTTTGATCCCCGTTCCCATATGAATCGATTCCTCCTTTTAAGGTACCTGCCGTTCGCCTACTGCTCTACTCTTTCGAAATATTAATTTTCCTAGCCATGGGCGGAGCTTTTTCTTCCTCCTCTAACGCGTCCAGCACGCTGTCGATGACCGATCGATACGCCAGCAGCCCATGCTTCATCGCTTGCTTCAGATGCGTTTCGGTGCCGTGCCGCTCCAGACTCTCTTGAAATTTTCCGACCATGCCAACCATTTCGATCAAGTACGCCATGCTTAGGTGTCCTGCGTTCCTCATCGCTCCCCATCTCCTCTCGTTGCTTCGTTTCGGCTCCCGAAGCGAACGAGCAGTCGATCCTCGGCGTATCGGGCGCCGACCACCTCGCGGCCTAGTAACGGCTTCGGCAGCACGACCTTCCGCTTATACGAACCCGCCGCGACCGTGAGCTCGTCGCCGGTCTGCGTTAAGTCGAGCGCCGAACGATCCAAGAACGGAATCGTCAGCTCGAGCACCATCCCGTCCTCGTCTTCCCGGATGACCTCCGTGCGCCCACGATACAGCATCTCGGAAGGGTCCGCGCCGCCGTAGATCGTATCCGCCAATATTTCCAGAATCGGCAGCCCGATGACTTCTTCCTGCATCATGGGCGCCTTCAAGATCGGCAGCGGCTGGAAGTTCGCTACGATATCTTGCTCGTACTTCCGCTGGAGCTCCCGCCAGTTCGCGAAGAATCCTTCGCCGGCTTCGTCCGGCAGCACCCGGTTGACGATGACGGCGTCGGTGTTGAACCCGAATAAGTTGAGATAGGTGAAGGAACGTTTCGCCTCTGCGAGAACCATTTTCTCCGGATTCAGTACGATTCGCACCGAGGTGACCTCGGGATTCAACACGATGCGCTGCATCTCCTCGAGGCCCCGCGCGAGACGCTCGATGCTGTTCAGGACGTCGTCGGACGGGAGCTCGAAGCCGTTCGTCAGCTTCGCCACCGGACGAACGAGCTTGATCAGCTTGCGCTCGGTCGGGAAAATTTTCTCCAGCCACCAGTTCAGCACGTTCGGGTAGCTGAGCAATCGAAGCGTCTCCCCGGTCGGGGCGCAGTCGACGACGAGCACGTCGTAGTTTCCGCTCTCGGCGTGCTCCTTGATTTGCAGCAAGCTGAACAGCTCCTCCATGCCGGGGAACACGAGCATCTCTTCGGTCGTAATATCTTTCAGTTGCGCCTTATCGAGCAGCTTCGTGATCCATCCCTGGACGGAGCCCCAATTCCGTTCCGTCTCCCGCAGGCTGTCGACCTCGATCCCCCATAGATTTTCGCGGATATGAACCGTCTCCGGACCGATCGGCACGTTCAAGGAATCCGCCAAGCTGTGCGCCGCGTCGGTGCTGAGGATGAGCGTGCGTTTCCCCTGTCGCGCCAGCTTTACCGCCGTGGCCGCCGCCACGCTCGTCTTGCCTACGCCGCCCTTGCCCGTGAACACAATAATTCTCATCCCACTCCGCCTCCTATATGGTACGATTTCGTAGTATTTGTCGAAAATGATCCGGCTGAAGCCGGTCATTCGTCGATCTTGATTTTCCTCGGGTGCGTGGACGGTGGCTGCGGCTTGATCGGTCCTCCGTCTTGCAGCACTTTCGCAGCCTTCAACATCAGCGCCGTGAATTGTTCCATCTCTTCCGGCGTGAAGGCGGACTCCAGCCTGCCGAGCAGCGTCATCATCATTCGCTCCGATTCCGTCGCAAGCTGCATGCCTTGCTGCGTCAGTGTGACGAGCTTGACGCGTTGATCCGCCGCGGAGGTAGCCCGCGCGATGTAGCCCTTCCGCTCCAGCCGCTTGGCGATACTCGTCATGGAGCTGAGGGGAGCCCCCATCTCAGCCGCTACTTCGGACATCGGCAGATCGCCCCGGAATCGCAAAATCAACAACGTCGAGAGATCCGAGCGTGTGACCTGCTGTTCCAGATGCAGCGTATCGGAGAGGAAGGCGAATGGCCGCAAGCCGGTCTTGAGGAACAGTTCGTATAGCTGATGCATGCGTTGGCCCCTTTATTAATACGAGTTCGTAGTAACTGAATCTAACATTACTACGAGTTCGTAGTTATGTCAATCGGATTTCGCCCAAAGGGGTATGAATCGCGGAAGGGATCGTCTTTTCGAAGCGAATATATCATGATTTATTGTGTATAGATTAAGTTCACTGCTCGTACGACTTCAAGGAGGAAGAACGGGGATGTCCAGTCCGATGTATGAACGCACCTTCTCGTCGCTGCGCTAGAAGTTCGTAACCAGAGAATACGGCGTCTGGGATCGCGTGCCTTCGGGGAAGGAGCTGGCGGACAAGTATAACGTCAGCCGAATTACGAACAAGAGAGCGCTAGAAATGCTGACGACCGAAGGGCTGATCGTACGGAGTGTCGTATGACAAGAACTTGACTCTTTTGTCGACAATGGAACAAACATTCGCACACCTTGCCTTACAACGGTATAAAAACGGCTGTCTCATTAATTTTTGTTGTTTTTCTTCCGGCCGATTAGTCGTTTATTGAACTCCCTTATCACGATTCAGTTTACTTACAAATACTCGAATAGAGGGGAAAGCTACAAGCCCCATATAATTCCATATACTGCACGCATTCTCCACGCCGCCTCTGGAGGTTTTCACTCCCATATCTCAACGGGTCTATGCCCTCTCATTCCTTCGTTACGCCTGTCCACGGGGTGGAGGCCGTTCTTGCTAACGTTACGGGTCGGTGACTTTTGTTTTCTTCATCTTTTTGACCTGTACATTGTACGCATGCATTGCTTTGAACTCAGGGGTGTTCCCAACCAAACTTATGGTTATCTTAAAAATGAAGCGGCGAAGGCGCGCTCGTCCGCGTTTACTTATCTTCATCTGCCCCGTCCCACTGTGCAAGATGAAGATGATTGCCTGTTACTTCAATGGACACGGCAGCCGATCGTAATAACTGCAAGGGCAAGCACCAAAGTTGAAATAATAAGTGTCAGACCGTAACTATGCGACACATTCAAAATGACCCCTGCCCCAATCGGACCTATTATTTGCCCTATACCAAAAAATCCAGTCATTAGAGCAATTGCATAATTGCTATTGGACTGTCGCACCATACGAGCTGCAGCCAGTGAAAGCATAGATATTCCCATAAAAGTCCCTCCAAACAGGATCGACCCTAGTACTACACCTACTATATTAGGCATGCATATGGGCATGATTACTCCAAGCGCTTGCAGAATAAGCGCAGTAATAAGAGGTTTAATATACTTTGCCTTACTCGCCCACCTTGACCAGAGTAAGGGTGATGGAACGGCTGCTAGCCCCCCGACAATCCAGCTAAAATCGGCAAAAGCTGAGATATTGGGCATTTGCTTGACCATTGCTACCAAAAAAAGTCGCACTTACGATATAACCCAGTCCTTCAAGTCCATAAGCTACTAGTAGCCAGACAAAAATAGATTGAGGCAATATCAATGAACGTTTAGATGCAGAATTCGTTGATAAAGGTCGAGACTTAGCCTCATGGATATAAGACCAAATAGGTAGTATGAGAATAAAACTGAGGACACATAGACCTATCCAGGCACCCCGCCAAGTGAAATGGCTAAGAATAGGTGTAGCTAACCCCGTTAGGACGATACCGGTACCAACTCCACCATAGAAAAACCCGACCCATTTTTTACGCTTATAAGAATTATTCTCGGGGTTCCGCTTTTACCTTTTTCGGTTATCGAAGAGCCATGATTAAATATAACTTTCAATATCACAAAATCTCGGATGAGCTCGTTAGAATACCCACTTTATTCATACGTCGCAAAGATACTCATAAATCAGCAGCTATATCCGAATTTATTAGGGTTTCGAAAGAGAGATTCAATGATATCTAATTGAAACTAGTCTGTCTGTTAGCTTAATACGCCGGTCTGGGACTTTTTTAGATCCATTCCCCATCCCATAGTCTACAATAGGGTCAAGTTCTTGACGTTCGTCCGCGACAAGAACTTGTCCGAAAAAACAAAAAGACCCGCATCTTTAGCGGGTTTGAATCGGCGTATGTTCTTGTCGCCCGACATTTCCTCCTTCCAGCCCTTCGCAGACCCTTATGTTATTGTTAGAGAATCTTTAAGAATTGCTGACCTCTTCTTGTCCGACAGGGAGAGCAATCAAACACTGATTTATCATTAACCCGTTGAGTCTTTTGGAACCACGCTTGGTAATTCGTGAACTTGTGGCGGTAAACTTCCCCGAGCTATAGATCGCAGGATCCAAGCCAGCATAAGCGACCAACTGCTTGGCGTCTTCAAACTGATTTACGTCGCCGACCTCCGCTACGATCGCGGCAGCTAGTTTGTCCCCGATGCCCGGGATGCCTTTATTAGTTCTATCTTATTTCGGGTATCGACCCCAATTAGTCTTCCACGTGCACCGGATGAAGCTTTAGGGGTCCCCTGAATGATGGACTAAACAATCAGGTTTAGCGCGTACGCTTCTCCCCTGCTTCCGAAGTTTTAGATTTAGGATCGGCCGCTGCTCCCCAATTTTCCGAGAGGCCCTCTGATCCACATGACGACGAGTAGCAAGGCCGGGACAATTCCGAGCATGATGGGATTCAGCATATACTTAACCGCGATGAGATCTCCCGTCTCCAGATGCGCCTGCCAGCTTCGCGGCAGTAACGCTGCGGCATAGATCGCTCCGCCAACCGGCAGCACGAACCACCTGTAATCGCGTCGGAACATCTCCCCGAGGCCGATGACGGCAGCCAAAAACCATAATGTCGCTTTTACGAAGATGCCCACGTACAGCAACAAGAACACCAATACGTCGAATCTTTCGAGAATGTCGGCAAGTTGGATCAGCTGCGTAGATTGAAGGAGCGGGATCGTGCTGACCTTGGCGAAATCCGGCCCCAACACGCTCAATGTGAGAGTATTCATCATGAATATGACGGCGCCGGAAACGAGGTAAGCCTGAAATGTGACCTTCCGAAGCGCCTGCCGTTGCTTCTCTTGAAGAAGCCGCCAAAACGTTAAGAACACGAACATTTGACCGAACGGAAACCAGATACTGTCCCCGTAAACTTCCGATAGCACCGGTGTCGGTCCTCTCTCCAGAACCGGGAAGATTCGTTCGAGCCTGACAATTCCCGAGAAGACGTAGAAAATCGCAAGCAAGACGTAAAAGAAAATTACGCCGATGACGATAAATTCGACAAATCGAAAAAACACCTCGATCCCCTTAAAGAGCGCGTACATCGACAAGAGCGACAGGACAAGCATCACCAGGAACGGAGGCGTTCGCGGAAGGACCGTCAGATTCGTCAAATCCCCGAAATCTCTTACGTTTCTCATGGACTCGTAGGCGAAGTACGCAATATAGAAACATACGACGATACCGCCTAGCCAAGACCCTAGGTAACGAACCAATATGCCAAATACGTTACGCTCAGGGTCCCGCCGTTGAATGGACAGGTAGAGCCATAATAACAATAGCCCTGACACGCAAGAAAGCAGCACAACCAGCCAAGCATCCTGCCGGGCGTCGATCCCGAGTTCGAATAAGGTCGTGCTGCCAATCTGGAACAAGATGATCATGGCTCCCAGCTGCGATGCGTTGATTCGCTCCATATCCGGTCCGTTACTCCCTTTCTTGCAAAAGCTTGGTCACCGGGTCGCCGATCATACCCGTGTTACGGATCTTGACATTGGCCTCGACTTGCAATTGGATTTCCGAAAAGCTCGCGTCCCAATTGGCGCTTAGTTCTTTCCATAACCTTGGATAGGATCGCCGGAACGATCCGCCGAATCCCAGGACGTCCGTATTAAGCTTCTTAGAGGCATCGAAGGTCCGTCTCACATCGGCAACGATCCGTCGCTCGATTTGCTCTTCCATGCGGGCCAACCCCTTTGGGTCATCCAAGCCGGTACGGCATGCCGTCTCCGCGATCACTCCCGACGCGTCGACCTTGACCTGGACCTTCAACCTTCCGTCGCTCGCGTTCGGTCTTATTTCCGTGTGCGAGCGCTTGACCGAGAACGTGGCAAGCCTGCCTCCGCGGGTATCGCACGGGAACGCGATTTCAACGTTCCGTATTCGATCGGTCGCGAAACCGAGGCCGATCAATTCGCTCTTCGCCAACCATCCGACAAACCTTCCGTTCTTCAGTACCGCAGCTCGGTTCATTTTGAGCACTGCCGCCCTCCTCGTTTTTTGAATCGCCTGGGAACCCGTTTGTTTCTCCAAATTCCCGCTTACGTGAATTTCCGGGATGACCGCTGTTCCCGTAGGGCCCATCAACGTGGTGACGAGCTCATGCATCTTTGAAGGAACTATACTGTCTCCTTTCCCCGCGCCTTCGACCAATTGATGAACCGCATTGCCGGGAAGTCTTTCTAAATTCGTTAACACCTCCAGGATTTTCCGCGTATCCCCGTCGTAAATCAACACATTGGATGTTTCCCGCGATTCCTCGTCTCTAAGGTAGAAATCTACAATTTCGCCGATCCCTCGTTCTGCGGCGCGGCGGCTGATCACGACTACCTGACTGTGAGGAAAAAACAAAACTCGCGGCAATTCTTTCCTGGCGTTCCCGACAGCCTCCCCGATCGTGTCTCCTCCCGTCGAGAAAGCCATAACGGGCGTCCCGCTACCGCTGCCGCCGGTTCTCATTCCGACCACGCGAGGAATGATGATTTGGTACGTTAGGAGCCATCTCCCTTCCTCGCTTTGGTCGAAGGCCGTGGCGTTCACGACGGCCAACTCGTCCATCTCAACTTGGTCCCAGCAACCGGTAATAAGGACAATCCCGGCCAGTAACAATAACGTCTTTCCGAGCTTCATGCGCTGCTCCCTCTTGGGTTTCATCTTGTCTATCACGATGGGTCGGGCTTCTGCCGTTGCCTTCGTTTGTTGTTCGAGGCGAACGGAAGCGGTCTGGTCGTCATCATTCTCCAAGGTACCCTGACGAATACGTCCTTCCAATTGTTCCTAAGAATAGGAGCGAACGGCGACAAATACGGAACGCCGAAGGAACGAATCCCCGCCATATGAATTAACAGCATAAAGAGAAAAGTCATAATCCCGAAGAAGCCCAAGGTCGCGGAGAATATCATAAGCACGAAGCGAAGCAATCGAGAGGCGATCGCGATATTCGTAGCGGGGGCGACGAAACTGGAGATCGCCGTGAAGGATACGACGATGACCATCGCGGCCGAGACGAGTCCCGCCTCTACCGCGGCCTGACCGAGCACCAACGCGCCGACGATCGAGATGGCAGGGCCGATGGCTCGCGGCATCCGGGTTCCCGCTTCCCGCAAAACCTCGAACGTGATTTCCATTAAGAACGCTTCGACGAAGGCAGGGAAAGGAACGCCTTCCCGTTGCGCTGCCAGGCTGATTAACATCGTGGTCGGCAACATCTCTTGATGGAAGGTCGTGATGGCAATGTATATCGAAGGTAGAAGCATCGACGCCGTGAAAGCGCCGAACCGCAGCACGCGTAAAAAGCTGGAAATGTCAAAGCGTTGATAATAATCTTCGCTTGCCAGCAAGAACTCGAAGAACGTAACGGGAAGAATCAAGGCGAACGGTGTCCCGTCCGTCAAGATCGCGATCTTCCCTTCCAAGATGGCCGCAGTCGTAGCATCAGGACGTTCCGAATTGATAACCGTCGGGAACGGGGTAAAGGTCTGATCTTGGATGAATTCCTCCAAGAAACCGCTCTCCAATATGCTGTCGGTTTCGATCTTGTCGAGTCTCCGCAACACTTCGGTCACCAAGTCTTCGTCAGCAGTCCCTTTCAGATACAACACACACACGTCTGTCTGGGTCTGTTTCCCGATCCTCCGGTCGATCTTCCAAAGATTCGGGCTCTTGATCCTTCGCCTTAGAAGCGCCAAGTTCGTTCCGATATTTTCGTTGAATCCTTCTTTCGGCCCGCGGATTACGGTCTGAGACGAAGGCTCCTCGACCCCCCTGTGCTCCCACTTCGGAGTATTAACCGCCAAGGCTCGATCCACGCCTTCTAGGAAGACGATCGTGTTTCCCTCGAACAGCATCGTCAGTACGTCGGCGATAGTATTTATCGATTTCACGGAATTTACCGTGAGGATTCTGCCGACCACCGTTTGCATAAAGTCCGACGGTGACGATGGCGGCGAGTCGCCGCCGGGTGGCGGATCAGACGTCATAAGGGGACGCAAGATGTTCTCGTTGACGATCGCGTTGTCCGTCAAGCCGCTGATGAACGCAATGGCTGCAGGGGTTCCGTTACACGCCGCGAACGTACGAATCACGACATCCGAACTGTTCCCCGTCAGTTCGCGAATCGTCTGTATGTTTCCGTTCAGCTGCGTGCAAATTGTTACATTACGCTTCGAATTCGCTCCGCCCGACAAACAGATTACCTCCGTCCGAGGGATCTTTGCGGTATTTTACCCAGATTATACCCATTTATCCTAATCAATTAGTGGGCTTTCGAAATATGAGGCGGTGAAGAACTTCCTCAACGAAAGAGGATTTTCAAAAAATTATCCCCTGAGTCAAAGCTGTCTGCATATTATGGATATATAAAAGCTCATGAGGTGGAATACTCATTGTCTATTGATCGCCCCTATATTTAAAAGGAAAAATTTCTCCTAAAAATCGGTTAACCGTAAATAGGAAACCCCGTAATCGAAAGGTTAAAGTGAGATAACTCCCGAGACAAACCCTGTGGGGATCTATTCAAAATGGCGGTTTCGAAAATAGCACATTAGATCCTTGGTACGGTTCCGGTCTTTTGGTTACATTTAACGGGTTTCCCGGAACCAATTATTGTTACCTTCAGGGTGGAACTCTTAGACCAGTTATTCAAATCGATCCACCGAGAAGATGATGATTGCCATTTGTGATTGTAATTGGATGATTACAATTTTTTGCAAGACCCGGTCCACGATTGAAGTTGTTATCGCAGGGTCACCGAGCAATTCAGCCCACTCCTTCTGTTTCTTTCCCTGGCTCCTTTGCTTTACACTCTTGGGCATGGCGGACAAATCTCAAGGGGATATTCGCTCCTTATTACCCATAACTACCAAATATCGGTTAAAAAGGAGACAAACCACTTTAAGTGGTTTATCTCCTTTTTATATCCTAAATAAGAATCGGTATGAAGCTGGTGTAGCTCTTGATATAACAGATACAAGATAACTGCCCGACTAGTTCAACGAACTTGGCCGCATTTTCCTAATATCAAAAAGTCAAAACCGGTCGAAGTAACTCGGCCGGTCCTTCATTCAAACGCAAGACCCTTATACCCGAAAATGTCCTGCTACTTTCGTGAGCTTCCCGGACGTCTGCGTCAGTTGCTCCGACATGCGCGAGAACTGACGCAGCGAATCGTTCTGCCCTTCGACCATCGCGGACATCTCCTCGGCGAAGGCGGACATCTCCTCCGACACCTTGCCGATCTCCTCGCTCGCCGCGGCGACCTGACGGCTGCCTTCGGCGATCCGCTCGATAGATCCTGCCACCTCGATCATCAGCGAGGTGACCGTGCCGAAACGGCTCATGGCGGATTTGACGCTGTTGCTTGCCTGGCGGATCGATGCGGTACCGTCGAAGATGACATGCTCGCTATCGGCGAGCACGACAACGATGCGCTCGACGCCGCCGTTCAGCCGACCGAGCATCTCGGCGATTTGTCCCGCGGAGGCAGCGGCCTGCTGCGACAGCTTACGAATTTCCGCGGAGACGACCGCGAAGCCGCGGCCATGCTCGCCCGCCCGCGCGGCTTCGATCGCGGCGTTCAGCGCCAGTAAATTCGTCTGCGCCGAAATTTCCCCGATATAACCGACGATGGTTTGGATTTGAGCCGAATGCCGGGATAGATCATCGACGCTGCGGCGAATGTCCTCGAAGCTGTGCTCGATGTTCCCGATCCGCTCCTGTGACGCTACCAACCCAGCGATGCCGCTACCAGCGATTTCCTCCGTCGTTCGCGCCATCTCGGCCACTTCCTGCGAGTGAGCGGAAATTCGTCCGAGTCCTTCGATCGTCTCCGTCATTGCGGAGCCGATCTCCTGGATTTGCGCGACCTGCGTCTCGGCGCCCGCCGCCACGCGGCGCACCGCTTCGTTGACCTGATCGTTCATCCCGATCGCTTCTCGAGCGCCCGATTCGATCGTTCGCGAAACGCCGGACAACTCCTCGGATTGCTCCTTGACTTCCCGAATCATCCGCTGAAGAGTCTCCAACAGTGCATTCGTCTCCTGCGCTAGATCCTGCACCTCGTCCGACGTCTTCATCTGAATGCGTTTCGTCAAGTCGCCGCCCGACGAAGCGATATCGGCGACCATCGTCATGACGGTTCGCAGATTTCTCGTAACGTTCCGCGAGACGAGCCAAGAGAAGACGATCGTCAGCAGCGTCAGCCCGCCGAGCGTGCCGAACATCAGCTTCTGGAGCTGAAGGTTCCGCTCGTTCAGCGCCCGAACGCGCTGCTCCATCCCGTATTTCTCGGCTTGGCGCAATCTGGAGAGCTGCTCGCGCAGCCCCTCGAGCTGTTTGTTCCCGGCTTCGTCCTTGTACTGCGCCTTCAGCGCTTCGATGCTCCGCCCGGCGGAGGCGGCGGTCTGCCGCTCCGCCGCCGCCGTCCATTGGACGACGGCGTCCGCTGCGGAGGTCAGGCGGTTTATCTGCTCCGGCGCCGAGGATAAGAGCGAAGCTAACTGCTCGCGGTTTTGCTCCCAGCTTTCCACAGCGTTCTCGTATTGGCTCCGGAACGACGCCTCGCCCGTCACGGCATACCCGCGATGACCTGCCTCCATATCGGATACGTTCTTATCGATCCGGTAAGTAAGCTCCTGGATGCGAAGATCCCTCTCTACGATCACGCGGATCTCCTCTTCCAGCCGTTGCATCGCATCGGAGACGGTCAGTAACGCGCCGGCCAGAAAGAGGAGCAAAACAACGAACCCGATCGTAATTTTATAACCGATTTTGAATCGGAACTTATTCATGCGACTCCACATACCAGCCTGCACGTTAGTCGCGCTCCTGAACATAACGGTTCCGGAGCAAACCGATGCGCTCGACGAACGCTTCCGTGACGTCGCCGTCTCGTATCCAGACGGGCGGCGTCCGTCCCATGCCGACGCCTGGCGGCGTTCCCGTGCTAATGATGTCGCCAGGCTGCAGCGTCATCGTGCGGGAAATGAACGAGATCAAATACGGAATGTCGAAAATCAGTTCTCTTGTATTCGACCCCTGCATGACGCCGCCGTTCAACGTTAACGACAGGTTGAGCAGATGCGGGGCCGGCACGTCGTCCTTCGTCGCAATGCAAGGACCCATCGGCGCGAATGTATCGATCGCCTTTCCGCGGGTCCACTGCCCCTCGCGCAATTGCAGGTCGCGGGCGCTAACGTCGTTGATTACCGTATACCCGAATACGTAATTCATCGCTTGTTCCGGGCTGACGCGCTTCGCCTCGCGGCCGATGACGACTGCCAGCTCCACTTCGTAATCGCACTCCCGCACCTCCGCGGGGATGATGACGTCGTCCTCCGGACCGACGATCGCATTCGGGTATTTCGGGAACAACACCGGTACCTCGGGCATCGCCATATTCGATTCCTCGACATGATCCTTATAATTGAGCCCGACGAAAATCATCTTGTCCGGGTTATGAATTGGCGCGATCAAGCGTACGTCGTCGGCGCTCAGCTCCGCCTCGCCGGACGCCGCTTTCTGTCGAATCTCTTGCTCGTCCGCGCCGAACCGCCGGATCAGCGTCTTCATGTCGGTCGCGTCCAGCGATCGAACGCTCCCGTTCTCCAACCATTCCCCGACCCGAATGCGCCCTTGCGCGTCGGATCGGAGACGATATTGTACTAGCTTCAAGCCGTTCTCCTCCGTATCCCTTTATCGATTCTGTACAATAACCGGCCGACCGGACGACGCCGAGGCAACGATCGCCGCGGCGACCTCGATGCCATGCACCGCGTCGTCGAAAGAGACAATCCCCGGGCGAACCCCTTCCAGTACGCATTGACTAACGTAACTTAGCTGTTCCTTCAGTGCCCCGACGACGCGGCCCCCCTGATGATGATGGACGGAGACGTCGGTCGTCGTGCGGCCCCTCGTTCCCCACCATTGGATGCCGGCCGCATGCGTATCGAAGTGCGCGATGCCCCGCTCTCCGATGACCTCGGTATAGTCGTGGATCGCGATGCCGGCCGCGTCGGGCGTCATCCAATTGCTGTGCAGGACGGCGAGGACACTGTTCTCGAACCGCAACTGCGCCCAGAGCACCTCGGGCGAGTCGCCCCCGTTGAGGAACGCCCCGGAGGCGTACACCTCCTTGACCCGGCTCCCCGCGTACCAGATCGCTTGGTCTAGGTCGTGGATCATCAGCTCGTAGACGGTGTGCGTTCGCTTGTAGGTTTGGAATAGCGAGCTTTGCCGCGATCGTTTCAAATACATGCTGATCGGCTTTCCCAGTCCTCCGTCCTCAAGCATGGCCCGAATTTCGCCGTATTTCGGGTCAAACCGAAGAAGATGGCCCGGGACGAGAATCGCGTCGCTCTCCGTTGCCGCCCGTTGCATCGCCTTCGCCTCCTCGACGTCGATGGCCACGGGTTTCTCGACGATGACGGCTTTCCTCGCGCGAAGGGCGAGCATCGTCGATTCGAGATGATTTTTCTCGTAGGTGACGATGCTGACCAGCTCGATGTCCGGATGCCGGTCCAGCAGCTGCCCGGCGTTCTCGTATACATGCGGAACGACATGCCGATCCGACGCCGCCACCCGGCGTGCCGGATCGGCGTCGCACACAGCGACGACCTCCACGTGCGGTATCGCCCGATATGCCTCCAGATGGCACGCGCCCCAGCTTCCGAAGCCTACGATGCCTACTTTCACCCGCTTCATCGGTCCTCAGGCTCCTTCCATCGATAGAAATAGCTTTCCTTGCTTCACCTTGCCGGCGGTCAGCTCCTGGAACGCTTGGAAGCCCTCGGCCAGAGGCCTCGCTTCCGTCCAGCCCTCTTCAGTCACGAGTCCGTCGACGAGTAGCCGGACGGCCTCGCGGAAGTCGTGCGCCGTGTAACAGAACGACCCGAGCACCTCGATCTCGCTGCGAATCGCATGGTTGATCGCCAGCCGCGTCTCGTCGATGCCCAGTCCGATATTCATGACGGTCCCCCCCGGCTGGACGACCGCGAACGCCGCCTCGCGGGTCGGCTGGAAGCCGGCAGCGTCAATGACGACGTCGATCCCGGCGCCGCCAGCCTCCCGGTTCGCCGCCTCCGCGAGCGACTCCGAACGCGGGTCGACGACGGCGTCGCATGCGGTCTGCAGCGCGATCTTCAGCCGCTCCGGGTGCGTATCCGCCACGATGACGCGCGCCGCCCCGATCAATCGGGCGACCTTCGCGCATAGTATGCCGATGCCGCCCGCACCGATGACGAGCACGTTCGGGCGGAAGTGGCGCTGCATCGCGCGCCGCGTCGCCCGCAGCGAGCAGGCGAGAGGCTCGGCGAGCGCCGCGCGGAACGAATTCATCGCGTCCGGCACCGGTATGACGCTGGCGGCCGGAACCGCCACCCGCTCGCCGAACGCGCCGGGGCGATGAATGCCCGCGATGCGCCGGGACGCGCATAGTTGCGTATTCCCTTTGATACAGGAGTTGCAGACGCCGCACGAGCTGAGCGGGTTAACGACGACTTTCAGTCCCGGCTCAAGGCCCGAGACGCGGTCTCCGCTCCCGACGATCCGTCCGCAAAATTCATGTCCCATAATCAGCGGCGGTTTGCGCAAACTGTTGTGTCCCAAATAGCCTTCGATCTCCGAGCCGCAGATGCCGACCGCTTCCACCTGTACGATGACCTCGTCCTCCGCAGGGGTCGGTTCGGCGACGTTCGCGATTTCCATCGTCTCCGGCGCCGTCCATACCAATGCCTTCACTGGCCTTCTCCTCCTATGCAGGCCGGCAACGCGGCCGCCAACCTCTCAATGTCCGCCGTATCGTTGAACGCATGCACCGAGATGCGCACGCGCCCCTCGCTCCCCATGACGTAGATGCATTTCCGCGCCAGTCGGTCGGCCAACTTCTCCGCTTCTTCATATAAGAAGCTAATATTGCCCGCTCGCCGTACCGGATCGTCGGGCGTCGTGACCGCGAGATCCAGCGACTGCAGCAGGCGCATGACCTGCTCCCCGAGCGCAAGTACATGCCGCTCGATGCGGTCGACGCCTACGTCGAGAAGCAGCCGGGTCGAATGCTCAAGGGCGTACACCGTCGGGTAGCTCGGGTACCCGAGCTCGAAGCGCCGGGCGTCCGGCTGAAAGTCGAACGACTCGAACTTCTTCCCTGCGGGCCGATCTGCAACGCTCCGCCAGCCGACATAAGGCGGCCGGTAATCGAAGCCGCGCTCCGGGTTCACGGCCAACACACCGCCGCCGTGCACGCCAAGAAGCCACTTATATGAGCTGCAAACGACGACGTCCGCCAGCTTCAGGTCCACCGGGACGACGCCGAGCGATTGCGTCGCGTCAAGCACCAGTGCGGCTTTTGTTTTGCGAATGCGGTCGTATAACGTTCTGTAGTCGAAGCGAACGCCCGTCAAGTAACTGACGTGGCTGGTCAGCACGAGCCTCGTGCGCTCATCCATTCGCTGTAAAATATCGGATTCGTCGATGACCCAATCGCGATGCTCTACAACGCGCACCTCGACTCCTTCCTTTCGGAGCGCAAGCCAAGGAAGCACGCCGGACGGAAATTCGAGATTATGAATGACGACATTATCCCCGGGCTGCAGTTCGACGGCTCGAGCCAGCATTGAAATGACCTCGGATGCGCTCGACATGATCGCGATCTGCTCGGGTTCCCCGTTCAAGAGACGCGCCAGATTCGCTTTACAGCGTTGCTCCGTCCGCGCGTTCCGCTCCCGTCCTTCGGGACCGAGGCTTCTCGAGATCATATATTCGATAACGGCTCCCAGCACGCCGCGGTGGGTCGGCGTCTCCGCCCCGCTGAAAAACCACGCGCATTGCTCCAGTCCTACGAAATTCTTCTTATCGATCAGTGCTTTCATCGGTTTCTCCCTTCGTTGCGGCGATTCGCCGCCTCGACTCCTATGCCGAACGCCGATTTACAGGTTCGGAGGAATTTCGAGTCGCTCGAAGCAGCGATGCGCTTTCTCGATGTGTACGTCCGCCCGGTCGAGCAGGAACGGGCCATGCCCGGCGAACAAGCGATTCGCGCCGAGCCGGTGCAGCTTCGCCAACGTGTCGGCGTATTCCTCGAGGATGCAATCCCATACGTACTGCACGACTACTTTGCCGCCGGCGAACACCGTATCTCCGGCGAACAAGTTGCGGCGTCCTCCTTCCTCCCACAGAAAGCACACATGGCCGCGTGCGTGCCCCGGACTGTCGATGGTCCGCAGCTCGACGTCGCCGATCCGGATCCGATCGCCATCGGCGAGCGTGCGGGCGACGGGACAGGCCGGGTACCGATAGTCCTGCGGATAGACGCCGCCCCGCTTGGCATGATCGACGCTCGCCTTCACGGTGTCCCCGCGCTCCAGCCATTCGCCGGTTTCCGCGGAGGCGATGATTTCTATTCCGTACGTATCATGGAAATAGCGCGCTCCTGCCGCATGATCCGCATGTGCGTGCGTCAGCAAACAGTACCGGATGCGTTCCGGTCCGATGCCGTCCCGCCGAAGATTGTCGACGATGCGCTCCGGCTCGATACCCCCGCCAGCGTCGATCAGCGCACACTCCGTCCCCCCGTCGATCAAGTACACATTGCAATCCGTCGGCTCGCTCAGCTCCATCCCGAATTTACCGCTGCCGACTAGATAAATACGATCGCTAATCTTCATCGCGACGCCTCCTTCACGACGGGATGTATGCGATGCATTCGATTTCAACACACATCCCCTTCGGGAATTTCACGATCTCGACCGTGCTCCGAGCCGGCGGATCGACGCGGAAATATTCCGAGTAAACGCGGTCGTATTCGGCGAAGCGGTCCAGATCGTCGAGGAAGGCCGTCACCTTCAATACATGGTCGAGCGAAGAACCGGCCTCCTTCAAGATCACCGATATGTAATCCAATACCGCCCGAGTTTGTGCGGCGACATCGTCCGGATGCAGCACCCGCTTCTCCCCGCCGAGCTCGAACGGGCACGTGCCCGCGACGTAGACCGTGTCGCCTAGCTTGACCGCTTGGGAATACGAACCCGCCGGGAGCGGCGCCCGGTCGGTGCGAATGATCTCTTTCTTCATAGAAAAATGTCTCCTCCCTTACGCACGATTCAGTTCAAGCCCGGAACGTTCGAGCCAAATCCGAATAAAAGGCGGCCGCCCGCTCCACGTCCGCCACGCGCACCCATTCCTCGCTAGAATGGGCCTGTGCGATCGATCCCGGTCCGAATACGATGCTCGGGATCCCCTTTAGTCCCTGCAGCTTGCTGGCGTCGCTGCCGTACGTCTCGCCATAGGAACGGGCCGGCAGCCCGAGTCGGGCCGCGGACGCGGATGCCCGCTTCACCAGCAGTTCTTCCGTCGGCGTATGCAGCGCCCAGTCGAGAAGCAGCGGCTCGACGACGCAGCGGATGCCGCGCGCCGAACACCAATCGAGCAGCTCTCGCTCGATACCCGCCATCACTCGATCCGGCGACTCTCCGGGTATGATTCGCCGGTCCACCTCGATCGTGCACCGCTCTGGCACAATGTTGATCGCCTTGCCGCCGCGGATTGTGCCGATCGACAAGGTCGCCGGCCCGCACAGCTCGTCTTCAAGCCCGCGAAGCCGGCCCTTGATCTCGTCCTCCAAGTACGCAACGATGCTGGCCATCGGCACGATCGCGTTCTCGCCCTCGTGCGGAACGGAGCTGTGCGCCGCCTTCCCCTCAGTAGTGACGGAGAAGCGGACGCAGCCCTTATGCGAGGAGACGATGCGAAGATCGGTCGGCTCGCCGACGACGGCAGCCGAGACCGGCTGCTCCCACTCCAGGAACCGTAAGATGCCCCGGAAAGCATGTTCTTCGTCGACGGACGCGCACAGCACCAAGTCGGATCGAAGCCCGTCCGGGTTCCGCGCGCATTCCGCCAACGCGTACATCATGGCGGCCAAGGACCCCTTCGTATCGCATGCGCCCCTGCCGTACAAACGCCCGTCGCGAACGACGGGCCGCAGCGGGTCCGGCATGCTGCCCAGCGAAACGGTGTCCATGTGCGCCTCGAACAGAAGAACGGACTCGGGAAAGCCGCGTTTGAGCTCGATGATCAGATTGTCCCGGCCTTCAAACACCTGCTGCCGGGTTACCGACAGCCCCGCCTCTCGGCAATAGCGCTCGATGTAGCGGGACAGCTCCATCTCCCCTTGCGCGTCCTCGCCGTACCGGGGATTCACGCTCTGGATTCGAATCAGGTCCTCCAGCAGCGCGACGGCCGGATGCTTCATCGCGCCGCCTCGCCGCCGGAGCGTACGATCGCCAGCGGCTTCGCGGCGGCGATCTTCGGTCCCCATTCCAGCAGCCATTCCCAAGGCAGGCTTTCCCCGCCGACGATGCGCGGCATGGTCGGATCCGGCGCATATCGCGGACCAAGCGTCTCCGCGAACGTCTTCTTGTACTCGTTGATGACGCTCGAGATGTAGTACTCCCCGATCGCTACGCCGGTCCAATCATGCGACTGCGTATCGAAATAATGCTCCTTGATAAGCCTCTCGTCCTCCTCCGCATGACGGAGCGCCGCCAGCGCATGCCGGCGGAGCTCGGTGGCATCCGGGTTCGGCCGTTTTGCGGCTTCGACGTAACGGTTATAGAACAAGCCGGCGAGCGCGACCTCTCGCATCCGCAGCGCCATGACGCGCGTCGCCCGCAGATTGTCCCGCTGAAGTCGGTTGAGTCCTTCGCTGCTCAGCATCGTTTCGATCGCTCGGACAGCCTGCTCCGCCGCCTCGGCGCTGTGCTCCAAATACCGAACCCCTTCCTCTCCCGTATACTTGTTGGGCATGAACGGGAAGGACGGGAGCTCGGGACAAATTTGCGTCTCATGAATGCACGGTATCGTCCGAATGACGTTCTCATAGATCGGTCCGTTCTTATCGCCGTGCAGATGGCGGGCGGCATGCGCGAGGAACGCCGCGTTGTCCAGCCTCCAGCAATCCCAACCGTATTGGGCGGTCGCCATAAAAAACAGCTCGTGACCGTACCATTCGAAGCCGTAGCCGTTAATGGCCGCGCAGCTCGTATTCACAGCGCCTTGGAATTGGAGGATATCGTTCCAAAGATGCTGGAACGCGTAATTTTTCAGCGTGTCCGGGAATGTATCCGGAATCAGGTACGGGATGCGCCCGAGGCTGGCGGCGAAGCCGCTGCCTTCGCAGTTCCGGGACCAGACGCGCGCAGGTCCGTACACATCGACCCACTTCAAGAACTCCCGGTCGTCGTCCTCGAGGCCCGGTGCCCAGAAGAGCACGACCCGCTCGGGCAACCGCTCCTTCCACCGCTCAAGATAGGCGCGGTCCTTCACGATCGGGGGCTCCCGAAGCCAACGAACGCCGACCAGAGTCTCAGGCTTCAAGACGTCCAGATATGCATGCAGCATATCGACGGTTACGCTGTGCTTCGCGTCGTTCGGCGGCAAATCGCCGTATTTCCTCTGGCATTCCGCGCACCGGCAAAACCACTGTACCTCTTCACTCTCCTCGAAGACGAGACCGTTAAAGCCGAGCGACTCGATGCGCTTCACGCTGGCGATCAAGTAATCGCGCACGTCCGGCCGCGAGGTGCACATGGAATCATAATTATTCACATGCCCCGCCTCGATCAGCTCGGGCGAAAGCACGCTGCGGCTTTCGGGGTACACGACCGGGTACCCGCCGCTGTAGGAGTTCATCCCGATGTAGGCGTAAATCTCGATGCCTCTGGCGTTGGCGTAACGGATCATATCGGTCAGGAACGGCTTGCGCAAATTCGGGTGCGTGTACGATACTTCCACCCAGTTGTCGATCTCCGCCGACCACGTTTTCATTTTCACGTCGCGAAGCACGGTTTCCGAGTACTCGGGAAACTCGAACGGCCAGAAGCCGTACATCACGATATTGAGCGCGTTGATTTTATGACGGAAGCACCAATCGATGAACGATTGCCAACCGTGTTCGTCCCACAGCTGCATGCCGAACCCGACGCGCGCGAAGCCCGCATACCACGTCATCGTCGGGGAGACGATGCGGCGCTCGATATCCGGTCCGTCCGTCGACTCGAGCGCCGGGATCGGTTGCCCCGCCGCGGCATCGAACAGCTGCACGAGCGTCGCGAGTCCGTTCAAAGCCCCTTGCGGCTCAAGCGCGTACAGAAGGATCTCCTGTCCCGCGACGCGCAGACGATAGGCTTGACCCGGGAAAGGCAGCGCCTCCAGCTCCGTCCGCACCTCGTCCGGGATCGACTCCCTGCCCAGCAGGGACAATCCCCCTTGCCGGGGACGATCCGCCCGCTCGACCCGCCCGAAGCCGACGTTCGCCAGCTCGACGCGGACGACGTCCGCAATGCAGGATAAGGAAGCGTCCGCATAGAACGAAATTGCATGCCCGCCGTCGAACCCGCCGCCGGACAGCGGCGAGATCGACTTCGGGGTGGGCAGCAGTCGGGACGTTAAAGCATGGAAATCCGCGAACATACGCTCATCTCAACTCCCATTCTTATATGAATATTAAGACTATTCGGTGTAGTATTGATCCACGTTATCCGCATCGATCGGAACGTAGTCGACCAGTTCTTTCTTCTCGAACGTCTGGCCCTCGATCAGGCCGACCGCGACCTCGACCGCTCGCTTGCCTTCGTCCGTGACGTTGTCGAGCACGGTCGCCGCAAGTCGGCCTTCCTTCACCGCTTTCAACGCGTCGGCGATGCCGTCGATTCCCACGACGATGATGTCGGTGCGTCCCGCCGCTTCCACCGCCTGGAGCGCGCCCATCGCCATCTCGTCGTTCTGCGCGGCGATCGCGTTAATTTCCGGAAAGCGCTGCAGCCAATCCTCAGTAATGCTCATCGCCTCGTCCCGGTTCCAGTTCGCCGTCTGCTGCGTGACCAGTTTGACGTCCGGGTATTGATCGAACAGCTCCTTCTGCAGGCCCGCGCCCCGCGTAATTTCGGCAGAGTGCCCGATTTGTCCCTGCAGCAGGGCGACATTCCCCTTGCCTCCAAGCTGCTCCGCCAAAATCTCGCCCATCATGACCCCCGATTGCTCCGGGTCGGTGCCGACGAAGACGTCGTAGTTTTCGTTCTCCGTAAACGTGATCGCTTCGACGAGCGGGATGCCGGCTTCCTTGACCCGGTCCACCGCAGGACTCGAACCGACCATATCGACGCTATTGAGAATGATGGCGTCGACTCCCCGGGAGATGAGGTTGTCCACTTGATTCAGCTGCTCTTCGATCTTGTCCTGACTGTCCATCACTAGCAGCTCCACGTCCAGCTCTTCCGCCTTCTCCTGCATCGCTTCTACCAATGACTTGATGAATTCATGAGAAAGTCCTTGCGCCGCTACGCCGATCGTGTACTTCGCCGCGTCGCCGTTAGACGCGCCTTCCGCGCCCTCGCCCGCGGACGTTCCCCCTCCGCCGTTGCTTGCGCATCCGCTGACCATTACAAGCGACAACGCCGCCGCCCCCCACCATTTCCAACCCTTGCTCCGATTCATCGGTCAACCTCTCCTTAGCCATGTTTTTTTATGATCAGACGCAGCTCCTACGAGAAGAGCTAAGCCCCCGAATCCGATTCATTCCCGCTTGGCGCGCTGATCGATGATGACGGCGCCGGCAATGATAAGTCCCTTGATGATCTGCTGCCAATAACTCGACACGTCCAACAAGTTCAGACCGTTGTTGATGACGCCGATGATCAGTACGCCTACGATCGTGCCCATCATCGAGCCGCGTCCGCCGAACAGGCTCGTTCCGCCGATGACGACGGCCGCGATGGCGTCGAGCTCATAGCCCATCCCGCTGTTCGGCTGGCCGGAGCTGATTCGCGAAGCCAATAAAATGCCCGCCAGCCCCGCCAACAATCCGTTGATCGCGAATACGGCAATCTTCACGCGGTCGACCCGAATGCCGGATACTCTTGCGGCATTCTCGTTGCCGCCGACGGCGAAAATATAACGTCCGAATTTCGTGCGGTATAGCACGACGCTGACGATCGACGCCACCGCGATAAAGATGACGACCGGTACCGGCACAGGCCCGATATACCCTTGACCGAGAAATTTGAACGCAGGCGAATCGATGACGATCGGACGCCCGTTCGTATAGAGCAGCGCGATTCCTCTGGCGACTGTCATCATCGCAAGCGTCGCGACGAACGGCGCTACGTTGAGCTTCGCGCTCAACATCCCACTGGCCCCGCCGAATACGCCGCTCGCCACCATCCCCGCAAGAAGCGCCAGCAGCAATGCATCCGGACTCTGCGCCACGATGCTCGCGGCGATGACGGCCGACACTGCCATTAGCGAGCCGATCGACAAGTCGATGCCGGCCGCCAGGATGACTAGCGTCATGCCTACGGCCAGGATGCCGTTAATCGAAACCTGTCTCAACACGTTCATCAGGTTCGTTACGGTCAGGAACGCGTCCGAAATCAGGCTCAACGTGATGACCGCTAGTAGCAATATGAGAATGAGGCCGTACTTCCGTATCACGCCCTCCGCGAGACCGGAGCTCCCCCCGGGCCGGTTTGATTTCAGCAATATGCCGTTAAACACCTGGTTTTCCCCCTAACGCGCTGGTCAAGATCATCTCTTGCGTCACTTGACCGCCTTCGAATTCCGCTTGAATCGCTCCATTGCCCATGACGAGAATACGGTCGCTCATCCCGATCACCTCGGGAAGCTCGGAGGAGATCATGACGATCGCCATCCCTTCCTTCGCCAGCCGAGATATTAGACGATAAATTTCCGCTTTCGCGCCGACATCGATTCCCCTCGTCGGCTCGTCCAAAATCAACACCTTCGGCTTTACCAGAAGCCACTTGGCCAGGACGACCTTCTGCTGATTGCCGCCACTGAGCGTCTGCACCGCCTGGCGGCTATCGTTCATCTTGATGCGTAGCCGTTCAGTCAATTCGTCGACTGCTTCTTCTTCCTTTGAGGATGACAAGAACGGGTTCCCCCCGCCGAGCGGCAGGCTCGCAAGCATCATATTTTCGCGAATCGACCGGCTGAGCACGAGACCGAACTCCTTGCGGTCCTCGGTGACCATCGCCAGTCCATTGCGGATCGCCTCGGACGGGTGGCGGTGTTTTACGATGCGGCCATCGATCCGGATTTCCCCCTTGTCCAACCGGTCGATGCCGAACACCGCCCTCATCGTTTCGCTACGGCCCGCCCCCATAAGCCCCGCGATGCCGACGATCTCCCCTTGGCGTACCTGGAAGGACACATTGTCGAAGGCGGGCTTGCGCGTAGCGCCCTTCACTTCGAAGACGACCTCCCCGGGCGCGACCTTCTCCTTCGGGTAAATCGTGTCCAGAGGCCGGCCGACCATCATGGAAATCAATCGATCGGAGTCCAGAGCTTTCGTGTCTTCGGAGCCGATATACTGCCCGTCGCGCAGCACGGTCACCCGATCCGACATACTGAAGATTTCTTCCATGCGGTGCGATATGTAAATGATGGGCACGCCCTGACCGCGCAATTCGTTCATCGTCCGGAACAGCTGCCGTACTTCTCCGTCCGATAAAGCGGAGGTCGGCTCATCCATGATGATCAGCTTCGCGTTGCACGAAACGGCTTTAATAATCTCCAACATTTGCTTCTGAGCGACGCTGAGACCGGCGACCTTATCTCCGGGGCTCGCGCGGAACTCGAACCGTTCCAGCAATTCAGCGGTGTCTTTATGCAGCTTTCTCTTCTCGACGAACACCCCTCGGACCGGCTCCCTGCCTAAGAAAATGTTTTCCGCCACCGTCATCTCGGGCACCGGATTCAACTCCTGATGGATCATCGCGATGCCGAGATGCATAGCCGCCTGGGGAGAATCGATCCGCACCTCCCGTCCTTCGAAGCGGATCGTCCCCTGATCCGGCTTCACCAAGCCCGTAACGATCTTCATAAGCGTCGACTTTCCGGCGCCGTTCTCGCCCATCAGCGCGTGAACCTCTCCCCGGCGAACCTGCAGTTGCACGTCATCCAACGCTTTCACGCCGTGATACGCCTTCGTAATGCCCGACATTTTCAATACAAGCTCTTCCAAGCGCCCCCTCACCTCCTCCGTCCCTTTATGTTCCGGTCAAAACCACAACGCCTCTCCGTCTTCCCAGTGCTTATCCTCGTCCAATTCAATAAATTCGCGATAGGACCGGTAAATATGTTTTCTCATCACCTTCTCCGCATTGTCGGGATCCCGCTGCTTGAGCGCTTCTATCAGCTCCCAGTGTTGTTCCACCTCTTTGCGCTTTGTCGATTCCTTGCCGAGAATCCGGTTCACGAGTGAAATTTGAAAAGAGAGCGACTGGTAGGTTTGCATCAATCGCGAATGGTTGGATAGTCTGATAATCGTTTGGTGAATATAGAGCGAATCCTGAAGCAGGGAATCGACCTCGTCGTCGTCGAGTTTCGCCTTCATACGCTCGTAGAAGACCTCCAGCCCCTCAACGTCAGCTTGTGGAGCGATTTGGGTGGCGATCCGGATGGCCAACCCCTCAATGGCCGCCCGCAGGGAGTAAATTTCGTATACATCGCTCCTTTGCAATTCGTTGACGACCGGTCCTTTGTTCGGGACGATGGTGACGATGCCTTCACCGGACAACTGGTGCATCGCTTCCCGAATCGGCGTTTGGCTAATCCCCAACTCTTTCGCGAATTTGGTCTCCACGATGCGATCCCCCGGATTCAGCTCCCCGGTAATGATCATTTGCTTGAAATACTCTACGACTTCTCGGCTTATGTTTTGTTTATCGAAAATAGAAACCCCTCCCGCACCTCTTGATATTGGTTTGTCAGCCATAAAGCCGCTCCAAATAAATGTGACATTACATTACACACTACAGATTCTATATAATACATTATATAGAATCTGTTTGTTTTTCAAGAGGATTTTTAAATTTTAATGAAAAAGATAAACCGATTCCATTGCTCATCCCAAATGCAACCGCATTCCTTGGAAATAACCCTAATATCATGGTATTAATGCCTCCTATCCCCCTCAGTCCTCGCATCTATGGTGTGATGTATTCTCACACATAACCTTTCTTTTCACGCCGTTCACACTTCAATTGAAACATTTTTTCACCAACAACAATTTCCTTGAAGTATAATTTCGCAATCTCTATAATGAGGGCATGGAAAAAGTTGGGCGACCGCGGAAGCGGCTCTCCGGCAATGTCCGCCTTAGGGGGGGAATTATGAATTCGAAAACGCATGCCTATCGAGTGGCCTTGTTCTGGCGGTTGTTCTCGAACTATTTCGTGCTCATTTTGATTCCCGTCATCGCCGCCGGCATCCTCGCGTTCTTCTATTTCGCGCGGTTGATCGAGAAGGACGCCGAGAAATTGAACGCCGTCGTGATGAGCCATTTCTCCGAGCAAACCGACACCGCCTTTCACGCGATCCGCACGAACATGATCGACATGCTCAGTACGTCCAACCTGCCCGCCTTGCTCCGCGAAACGGACGCCTCGCCTGAAAACCGCCGCCGCTCGGAGCTGATCCATACGCTGCGCGAGCAGCTGATCACGCTGCAATCCACCGAGCTGGCGTCGAAAGCGTTCTTGTATTTCGCGGACCAAGACTTGGTCATCGACGCCGATACCTATACCGACAAGGACTACTACTTTCGGTTCCGGTACCCGCTGAACCCGCAGGAGAAAACCGCCTTTCTCTCGCAAATGACCGGCAAGAAAATGATGCAGGTCAGCGACCCGTACGCTTCGCATTTATCCGTCCTGATGAGCTATCCGTTCAACTCGAACGAACCCGACGTGTACTTGGTCGTGAACGTCCATCTGGATCGGCTGCAAAGCCGAATGGACATTCCGGAAAAGTGGGTGACGGGCACCGCGCTCGCCGACAACGACGGACGGGTAATCAGCCAGTCCGGATTGACCGAAAGCGAAACGCGGTGGCTGCAGGAGCGAGTCCGCTCCCAGACGAAGCCGTCGCAATTTTTAGTTTCCGACGGGAAAGCGCTGTCATTGTCTCGATCCAATTACAACGAAGCATGGTATTACGTCAGCATCGTCGACCTGCGCACTCTGCTGAAGCCTGTGCACACGGCCCGGTCCGTCGCCTGGGTGTTTCTGGTGTTTTTCCTGTCGGTCGGCGGGCTCGTCTCCTCCTACTTCAGCAAGCGTCTGTGCGAGCCGATTCTGGAAATTAAAGAAGGGCTGAAGCTGCACCGCGCCTCGCACGCGGCGCCGTCCGACGAAGGCGACGACTTCGACGCGATCAAGCGGTGTTCCCAGCTGATCGTAACGGAAAACAAACAGCTGTCCCAGATGGTGAGCGGGATGATGCCGATCGTGCAGGAGCATTTCGTCACCCAAATATTGCTCGGCGAATATCGGGATGCGCTGTCCATCGAAATCTACGCGAAGGAAATCGACTTTCCGTACAACAAGAAAGCGATGCGAACGGCGCTCGCCGTCGCGTTGCATTACGAGCCGTCCGTGGACGAACGCATGTCGGTGACGTCGAAGTCGTTCCTGATGGCGGAGCTGAAGGAACGCATCCGGAAGGCGTCGCCGTCCGACGTATGGCTGTGCCAGACGAAGCCGGGCATCGTCGCCTGCGTCGTGCATCACGATCCGTTCCTGCGGTTCGGGCCGAACGATGCGGCGGAGCTGATCGCCATCGTGCTGCGGCACTACGGCGGCTACTTCAAGGCGACGATCGGGATCGGGAAGACGGTGCACGCCATCGAAGATTTGCATGTATCTTACGAGCATGCGGCTTCCGTCCTCAAATATCGAGGTCTCGACAAGGACGTGGAAATTTGCAGCGACCGAACCGCGCCGGACGGTCCGCCGTGGGATAACTTCTTGTCCGTACAGGACATCAATCGAATGATGAACCAATACAAGACGAAGGAGTACGACAAGCTGCTCCAAGCGGCGCTCGAGCTGCTGGAGGAAGGCCGGCGGCGGTGCGCCAGCGCCAGCCAAGTCAAGCATGTGTGCACGGATGTGCTGAACGCGTGGATTCGCGCGGTCGGAACGGAGCATCACGACGTGAACGTGCCGTTTTATTCCGGCTTGTACGATCGGCTGAACCGCTGCATGACCTGGGACGACCTGCGGCGATGCATGCAATCCGTCCATGCCCTCTTATTTCCGACTTCGGAAACCGGCGACCGCGCCAAGCAGTTTTCCGACATCCTGGACTACATCGACGCGAACTACAATCAGGAGTTGTCGATCGAACATTTTGCCGATGTCATGAACATGTCGGTCGGCCACTTCAGCCGGACGTTCAAGGAGGAGGTCGGGGAAAAGTACGTCGAGTACATCGCGAAATGCCGGATGCGCAAGGCGAAGCAGTTTCTGCTCGAATCCGACATGACGATCGACGACATCGCCGAGGCGGTCGGATACTGGGGCCGCAATTCGTTCATCCGCACGTTCCGGAAATACGAAGGCACTACGCCCGCTAAATACCGTTCCGCGTATCAATAAACGCCAAGAGACTTCTTTTTTTCGGAAGTCTCTTTTTTTGATCGCGCCCCGCTCGATCGCCGCCGGCGGCGCCGCCGTCAAAACATGCGACGCCGCGCAAGTATGCGCCCTATGCGTCGCGGTTCGGACTTCGTATAGTGAAGCCAGCGACGGGAACGCAATCGTTTACTTCAGGAGGTGGCAGACGTGGCGGCACGTTCTTCTTATGTATGGCACATGATCAGAAAACATAAAACGTTGTACCTGATGATGCTCCCCGGCATTTTGTTTTACTTGATCTTTAAGTATTGGCCGATGTACGGCGTCGTGATCGCGTTCCAGGACTACTCCATCGGCCGGGGCATCCTGGGCAGCAAATTCGTCGGATTCAAACATTTCGTCGAGTTTTTCTACGTAAACCCGGACTCCTGGAAGCTGATCCGAAACACGGTCATGCTGAACGTGTACGATCTGTTGTTTCACTTTCCGGCGCCGATCGTGCTTGCCGTCTTGTTCCACGAAATCAAAAACAAGATGTTCAAGCGATTCGTGCAAACCGTAAGCTACATGCCCCATTTTTTGTCGACGGTCGTCATCGCGGGCATCCTCGTCACGTTCCTGTCCCCTTCGACGGGTATCGTCAATCATCTGCTGGTCAAGGCGTTCGGCATCGAGCCGATCCTGTTCCTCGGCATGCCGGAATGGTTTCGGACGATCTACGTCGGCTCGGAAATATGGCAGAAGGTCGGCTGGGGCACGATTTTGTATTTGGCCGCGATCGCCGGAATCGACCCTACCTTATATGAGGCGGCCAAGATGGACGGCGCCAACCGGTTTCAGCAGATGCGCCACGTCACGTTCGTCGGCATGGTGCCCGTCATGATCATCCTGTTCGTACTGACGCTCGGCAATTTCATGGAAAGCGGGTTTCAGAAAATTTTGCTCCTCTACAACACGATGAACTACGAGACGTCGGACGTCATCAATACGTTCGTGTACCGGCGGGGCATCCTGGACGCGGATTTCAGCTTCGCGACCGCGGTCGGTCTGTTCCAGTCGGCGATCGGCTTTCTGCTCGTCGTCGCCGCCAACCGGTTCGTCCGAAAATACGGCCAGACCAGCCTTTGGTAAAGGAGCGACGCCTTCATGAAAATGAAAGAAAGCATTCCTTCCCGAATCTTCGACCTGTGCAACTACGGAATCATGATCGCGCTAGTCATCGTCATGACGTACCCGATGGTTTTCGTATTCTCCGCGTCGATCAGCGACAGCGCGCTCGTCGCCAGAGGGGACGTCGTCCTGTGGCCGAAAGCGGTGACGCTGCTCGCTTACGAGAAGCTGGTGTACAATCCCGATCTATGGATCAGCTACTGGAACACCGTTCGCTATACCCTCGTCCACACGGCGCTTACGTTGGTTGCGACCGCGGCGATGGCGTATCCGCTCGCGAAGCGGTGGCTGCCCGGCCGGCGCCCCATCTTGCTTATGGCCGCGTTCACGCTGCTGTTCGGCGGCGGCATGATACCGACGTTCCTCGTCGTGCAGCAGTTGGGCATGTTGAACACGATCTGGGCGATCGTGCTGCCGACGCTCATCAGCACCTGGCATCTGTTCATCATGCGGACGTTCTTCGAGGCGTTGCCCGAAGAGCTGGAGGACGCGGCGACGATCGACGGGTGCGGGCCGCTCCAGGTGCTGTGGCGCATCGTCCTTCCGCTCTCGATGCCGGTCATGGCGACGATCGGCTTGTTTACGGCCGTCAACCAATGGAACGCGTTCTTCGACGCGCTCATCTATTTGAACGACCGCGAGATGTATCCGCTGCAAATCATGCTCCGCAACATCCTCGTCGCCGGCACCAACGTGCAGGGCGAAGGCGATCTCAGCTACTTGGAAACGCTGAAATACGCCATGATCATGATCGCGACGCTGCCGATTCTGTGCGTCTACCCGTTCATTCAAAAATATTTCGTGCAGGGCACGATGATCGGAGGCATAAAGGGATAGTCATAGATTCGCCCGAATCTATCTCTATAAAACCAAAGAACAAAGCATTGGGAGGTTTGAACATGGACAGAAAGTTTGCTGCAACGCTGTTGACCGCTGTCATGCTCATCGGTTCGATCGCGGCAGGCTGCGCCGATAAAGACGAGAACGCCGCAGCCGGTACGCCGGGCACGGCGGAGCCCGCCAAGCAGGAGCCGATCACCTTCTCCTGGCTCGTGTATGACCGCGTAGAAGGCAAGGTGCGCCAAGACTGGGAAATTTTCAAAGAAATCGAAGCGAAAACCGGCGTGTCGGTCGACTTCCAGGTCGTTAGCCAGGAAGGTCTGACCGAGAAGAGGCAAATTATGATCGCCACGAACTCGACCACCGACTTCATCGAGGTCGATAATCAGCAAGGCCGGGAGCACGGCCCGGAAAACGTGTTTCTAAACTTGAACGACTATTTGGATTCCGCTCCGAACCTCGCGAAGTTTTTCGAAGCGTATCCCGAAGCGAAAGCGGTGGCGACGGGCGCGGACGGCGGCATCTACACGGTTCCGGTCGTTCAGGGGGATGCCGAGGGGAAAGGGTTTAACTTCATCTGGTACACGCGGAAAGACCTGATGGACCGATTCGGGCTGAAACCTCCGACGACGGTCGACGAGTTTTACGAATTCTTGAAAGCGTACAAACAAAACGTACCGGACTCGTACCCGCTCATCTCTAACGCCATCGTCGGCGATACCGGCTTGTACACGACGTTCGGCCGCATTTTTACCGGCATTCACGGCTTCTTCAACCTCGATCCCGAGACGAATACGTACGCCTTCGCTCCGTATCATCCCGGGTATAAAGACGCTCTCGTCTTCTTGAATAAGCTGTATACCGAGAAGCTGCTCGATCCGGAATATTCCTTGCTCACGCAAGCGCAATGGGAAGAGCGCATCTTGAAGGGCAAGTCGCTCGTGACGTACTTCTGGAAGGCCGATTTGGAGACGCTGCAGGACAAAGCCCGCCAAGCCGGTACGCCCGACTACGAGCTCGACGCCATTCCGATGTTCGCCGCGGACGGCATCCGGACGTATCAGTTCTCCCGCCCGGTCATCGGCGGCGTGGGCCGCGCCGTCTCGGCCAACGTCAAAGACAAGGAGCGCGCGGTTCGGTTCCTGGACTATCTCGTCGGCGAGGAAGGATCGAATTATTTGTCGCTCGGCATCGAAGGCAAGACCTACACGATGGTAGACGGCCAACCGGTGTACCTGGAAGAGTTCGGCCCGTCCCCGTTCGTTCCGCTTCGCCGCGATTGGGGCGTATGGTACGATATGGTGACGCTGGATAACGCCAAGTCGCGCGCGGCTTGGGAGCGGGGCCTCAGCGAGAAGAGCAAGGACATCAACGCGAGATACGCCGACGCCATTCACCCGGCGCCGAAGCAAATCGTGAAGACGCAGGAAGAGCTCGAACTCGAGAAGTCGAAGCTGACGAATTTGAACAAATTTCTCGAGCAGAAAATCACCGAATTCGTCACCGGGAAGACGCCGATCGACGACGCCTCGTATCAGGAGTTTATCGATCAGACGAAAAAGCTGGGCGCCGACGAGCTGCTGAACATGTATAACGCTGCTTACGAGCGGACCTACGGCAACCAATAGAAACTCGGACGGAGGGGCTCTCATGGTCGAACGGACCAAAATCATCGATACGGACGTCCATAACTACCAAGCGGACGCCGCCCTGCTGCCCTATTTGCCCGAACCGTGGCGAACCCGCGTGGCGGCTTCGGGCATCGGATATGCGTACTCGGGGTATTATTCGCACGTAGGGGTCATGAAGAAGGACGCCATCCCGCCGGAAGGCGGCATCGCGGGATCGGATCCCGACTTGCTCGTCAAGCAGTTGGTGGAAGCGTACGATGTGGAGTACGCCGTCTTGACCGGGGTCGTATACAACATCTCCGCGACCCACGACCCGGACTACGCCGCGGCGATCTGTTCGGCGTACAACGACTATCTCATCGCGGAATGGCTCGGGAAGCATAGGGCGTTCAAGGGCGCCATCGCGGTGTCCACGTTAGACCCGCAGCTGGCAGCCAGGGAAATCGATCGGGTCGGCGGTCATCCGGACATCGTGGAGGTCATCATTTCAAGCGCGGCGCGCTCCCCGCTCGGCCAACGGTTCTACCACCCGATTTACGAAGCTGCGGAGCGGAACGGCCTACCGGTCGCCATCCATCCCGGGGCGGAAGGCGGGGGCAGCTCGACGCCTCCCACCGCCGCCGGCTATCCGGCGAGATACATTGAATGGCATACGTGCTTGTCTCAGATGTTCATGGCGCATCTCGTGAGCATGGTTTGCGAAGGCGTGTTCGTGAAATATCCGAAGCTCAAGGTCGTCCTCGTCGAAGGCGGCATCGCCTGGCTTCCTCCCCTGCTGTGGCGGCTCGATAAAAACTATAAGGCGCTCCGGGCGTCGGTGCCTTGGCTGACAAGACTGCCGAGCGAATACGTCCGGGATCACTGCTTCTTGACGACGCAGCCGATCGAGGAGCCGGACAACCCGCAGCATCTGATCGACCTGTTCAATATGTTCGACGCCGAAAACATGATCCTGTATTCCAGCGATTATCCGCATTGGGATTTCGACGCGCCGGACGCGATTTTGAAAAAGCTGAAGCCGGAAGCGAGACGCAAAGTGTTTTACGAGAATGCGAAAACGCTCTATCGCTTGTAGAAACGGAGGACCGATATGGCGGTACATTACGTGCTAGATGCGGACGACGTTCCCGAAGGCGGCCATACGACCGTACTCGTCGAAGGTCGCGACATCGTCGTCTACCGGATCGACGGGCAATTTTACGCGCTGCACAACTATTGCCCCCATCAAGGCGCTCCCCTGTGCAGAGGTCTCGTCTCCGGCACGAACCTGCCCTCCGACGTGTACCGATACGAATACGGCCGGGAGCGGGAGATCGTCCGCTGTCCCTGGCACGGGTGGGAGTTCGAGATCAAGACGGGAAAGTCGTTATTCAGCGATCGCGTCCGGGTGAAGAAGTACGAAACGGACGTCCTCGAAGGGAAGGTCGGCATCGTGCTCGAACATCGGTAAATCGGGTAAGAGAGGGCGGCTAGCCCCCGTCTTCCCACACCACCGTACGTGTGGGTCCGCATCGCTTTTCAGCCCTTTCGCTTCCCATAGGGAGGTCGGAAGGGCATTGTTCATGAATCGGGACAATTCCCATGGCCGCGCCGCGAAGATGCTGTCCTCCGAGCGGCCCGTTCGGGTTCGCCGAACGCTCGAAGGTTCCGCATGCTCTCGTCCCCGCTAGCCGCTTACCTTTTGGTAAGTACCTGAAAATAATGTGCATACTTAAAACTCGGGATCATTGCCATTATACTCATGAATAAAGGAGGGATCACATGAAAACCCTGGTGATTGTAACGCACCCAAGCATTGAAACGTCAACGATCAATAAACGGCTGGTAGAAGAATTAAAAAAGTTTTCGGAAAAGTATACCGTCCATGATTTGTACAAGACATACCCCGACGGAAACATTGATGTAGGGAGCGAACAGAGACTGGTAGAGTCGCATGGCAATCTAGTTTTGCAGTTCCCGATCTTCTGGTTCAATTGCCCGCCGCTGTTGAAAAAATGGCTTGACGATGTATTAACTTACGGCTGGGGCTATGGTTCGAGCAACGGGAACCAAATGAAAAATCGAAAAGTCGCTCTAGCCGTGTCAACCGGGATCAGACGAAAGGAATATAGTTCTGACGGGAAATACAGGTATGCGTTAAAGCAACTGCTAACACCGTTTGAAACAACGTTCCACTACTGCAATGCGGACTACCGCTCGTTCTTTGCTGTTTATGGTAAGGAGGGCGACGAAGCGTCAGCTGTCGAAGACAATAGACCGACGACCAACGTATTGGAAGAGAGAGCACATGAATATCTTCGCTTTATAGATACTCTGTAAGGCATAAACCCTTCAGGAGGATGATTCAAGCCTCCTGTTTTTCTCTCCCCACTCACACATCATATGCAAAATTGGAATGACCGATTGCCCGAGTTCCGTTAAGGAATATTCAACTTTCGGGGGGATTTGGGCATAATCTTTGCGTAGGATTAGTCCGTCAGCTTCGAGTTCTTTTAGCATGATGCTTAACGTTTTGAAAGGAATGCCGCTAATTCTACGCATCATTTCATTGGGGCGTAGAACATTGTGTTCGGCCAGACAATATAGAATGGTCATTTTATACTTGCCGCCAATAACGGACAGCGTATAACCGAAACCGGTTTCTTTCTGATTCACGCCATATGGAACACAGGTCCCACGATTAACGTCCATAAAGATTACACTTCCTTTATTGTTTTTTACATTAAACTTCCTAAATCCCTCTCAACTTTCATTTATTATTTAAGTTCCCCTGCTTAGAATACTATCCCTGATTAAAGCAACTGTATCAGACATAATGCCCCACCAGTTAGAATGAACCGTCCCCTCCCCCTAGTTTACATTAGGGTCAAGTTCTTGTCGCGCATCTACAACGGGTTAAGTTCTTGTCGTTGTCCCGCGACAAGAACTTGTCCGATTCAAAATAAAAACCCGCATTTTAGGCGGGTATTAATCGGGTTATGTTCTTGTCGGGCGACAAGATCTTGATCCTTTTGTCGATACTGGAACATACATTCGCGAATTAAAACCTCAAGCAAGAAACGGCTGCCTTCAGTGAAGCAGCCGTTTTCGTCTGGCCTTGGATCTTATTCTTGTCCCCATTCGTGCAATCCTTTTCAGTTCATAACGAGCTTACGAACTCCTATACTTCTCCGGCGTCATGCCGACCGACCTCGCGAATGCACGGTAAAACTGGCTGGGGCTCGAGAAGCCGAGGCTGCAGCTGACGTCCGTCACTGACAGATCGGTCCGCTCGAGCAGTCGCTTGGCTTCCTCGATTCGCAGGCGAAGCACGTACTGGTACGGTGGCACGCCGACGGCGTTTTTAAACGAACGTATGAAATGGAACCTGCTTTGCAAAGCAATCGATGCCAGCTCTTCAATATGAATCTCATCCGAGTAATGTGCATGAATATATTCAAGCACGAGTCTCAGGTAAGGATCGGATGTAAAAACGCCCACAGGCAGGTCGGTATTCGCCTTGGATGCATTTTCGTGACTCCCGGCCAGAGAGCCTAGCAAAAAATGAAGCACCCCCGTCTCTACCTCTTCTTGCGCCAACCGATCGGTCGGATCGCATTCCAGCAACGCCCTCATCCACCGACGGAAATGTCCGCTAACTACGGTCGGATCGAACTCCTGTTGAACGGAAAACTCCAGTTCAGTGTAAGGAACGAGCTTTTTCAAGCTGCTGCGGTCAATTCTAAAAACAAGCACCTCCGCACCATGCCCTATATGAAAGTAATGATTCTCGTGCGGATGCTGAACAAGCCCTTTGCCGCCGGCTACCATATACTCCTTATTCTCCTGCGTAAAAAAACATGTTCCGGTTACGGGTACTGTCACTTGGAACTCGCCTTCATGAGCGTGAGGCAGGTTGGAAAACTGTCCTCCGATGCGCCATAACTCCAGCAGTGGCGTAGTTATCTGTACGATCATGTGCAATCACCTGCCACCCATTATATCAAATATTGCTTTCATGAAGCGCAATTATCGCGAAGACGTCTTCCTGGCTCTTAGATAAGATGAGGTATAAAAACAGGTGATGTCCATGTCTTCAACAACAAGCTCAACTGCAGTTGCGGAAAAATCAGTCGGCAGGAGTGCATCCGTCCTGCTAATCGGCGTCAGCGTTGCACATCTGCTGAACGATGCGATGCAGTCAGTCGTACCTGCGGTTTTTCCGCTGTTCCAGCAATCGATGAAGCTGAGCTTCGCCCAGATAGGGTGGGTCGCCTTTACTCTCAATGTGATGGCGTCTGTGCTTCAGCCGCTGATCGGCGCGTATACCGACCGCCGGCCGATGCCGATGCTTCTCCCCTTGGGGATGCTGTTTACGCTATTAGGCATGGTTGGAATGGCTATTGCCTCTAGCCTGACCATGTTAATCATCTCGGCAGCCTTGATCGGCATCGGATCTTCGATCCTGCATCCGGAGTCTTCCCGGGTCGCGCACCTTACCGCAGGTAAGGGCAGGGGGCTGGCTCAGTCGGTGTTTCAGGTCGGCGGTAATACCGGACAGGCGTTGGCGCCTCTTTTGGTTGCTTTTGTCATAGCCCCACAGGGGCAGCTTGGTTTTCTGTGGTTTACATTGCTGGCCATAGCCGGCATCTTTATTCAGACTTACGTTGCCAGGTGGTATGCTCGCCATGTCCGAAATTCGGCCAGAGCCGAGCACCGTTCGGCAAATTGGGGCCAAGATTCGCTCAGCAGAAGTTTTGTTGTCTTCGTGCTCAGCGTGCTGATTGTGCTGCTGTTTTCCAAATTCGTGTACTTGGCCAGTATGACCGGCTATTACGCCTTCTATTACATGGACAAATACCAGCTCCCACTAGAAAAAGCCCAGCTCTCATTGTTTGCGCTCCAGTTTTCCGGAATGCTAGGAACGCTGCTTGGCGGTCCGCTGGCCGATCGCTTCGGGCGGAAGAAGATCATCTGGTTCTCAATCCTCGGCACAGCGCCGTTCTCGATACTGCTGCCTTATGCCGGTCCGGTCGGCTCCATCCTACTCTGCTTGGCCGTGGGCGCCATCCTGATGTCCGGCTTTTCCGTCATTATCGTGTATGCTCAAGAAATGCTTCCAGGTAAAGTAGGAACGATTGCAGGGCTCTTATTCGGGCTGTCCTTCGGTATGGGGGGACTCGGATCAGTGCTTTTGGGTTGGCTGATCGACCATACGAACGTGACCTACGTTATCCACCTTTGCGCGTATTTGCCGATGTTGGGCGTGTTTGCATTTCTGCTGCCCAAGGATGCCAAGTTGCTTCGAGAATAAAATGATAAAATTCCAGAACCATTCCAGAACCCCTCCAGAATTTGGTCGGCTGATTCTTCCGTAAGTCCCTATATTGCTGTTAAATGGCAGCCGGTCCTTAGCCGACTGCCATCGTTAGTTTAGAAAGATGTTTTTTAGTTCATCGTAATACTTTTTTGGATAAGAGATATTGTTTTCAATAAAAAAACGTGACTGTTGTTTGAACATATTGATGAAACGGTCTTTACCAATGCATAAACTCCCCAATTCATCAACGTCGCCCTGTACTTGGACAATATCATTTTTTATATCAACAATAACAGTCATATAGGTTTTTTCTTTGTATAAAACAACACAGGTTACTTGTTGTTTAACTAAATCAACATGAGGATATTCATTACGTACTCCCGTTGGCTTATAAATTGTATATCCAACATTAGATATATCTTTGTTATCATTCATGTTTGCACCTCGCCATACTGTTGCTTTTTGAAGTTGGCGTAAGGGGTCCCCTAAATATCCAAAGCCAGTTCATTAGACGCTCGTAATCTTACGTTCGTTCTTAAAGATCGAAGTATACCCCGACCTCGACATGTTTCACCGTGCAGTCGGCGCGAACCGGACGCGCCGGGCTGGTTCATGGTCGTTGGAACCCTCGTATCAAGGACGAATGTAGATTGGTATCCGAAATCGTCCTTTTCATTTCAGCATCTTCCCCCTGTCAGCCTCCGATTTTCACAGATCTCTTGTGCGCTGCACGATATAACTTCGGCGGGACACCTTTCCTTTCCTTAAACACTCTCGAAAACGTTTGCGAATGATCGAAGCCGACTTCGAACGCAATATCTATGATGCTCATCGAGGTGGTCGCCAAGAGACTTGCGGCCCTTTCAACGCGTAAGGTGTGAAGATAATCGGTGAAATTTCGGCCAGCATACTGTTTGAAGATTCGGCTAATGTAGGCCGGGTTCCAATCGAACTTTTCGGCTAAATGGGTGAGCGTGATTTCCTCTCGGAAGTTCAGATGTAGGTAATAAATCAAATCTTGGATATTTTTTTTAGATGTGGGGAACGGTGAAGAAGTTTGTTTCGTTGAATGATTGGTTCTTACTATGTAAACGAGGGCCTCAAGAAGCATCGAATGCAGCAAAGTATCCTTACCGAAGCGGTCGTTCTCGTATTCGTTCCGCATCGACTGAAAAAGTTGCTGCATGAAGACGGTCTGTTCCTCGTCTAATTCGTAGAGGGAAGGATGGCCCTGCCCGGTTTTCAACAGATACTTCGTCAATTCACGATCGGAGATGGAAAACAAAAGCTGGACATCAAACATGCAGTTGATTTTATGCACAGGCGAATCTTCGATATGGATTTCATGAATGTGATGCGGAAGAAGAAATGACACGGTCCCTCGCTTGAAGCGGTGCGGCTTACCGTTTAGGATTTCTGTGCCCGATCCTTCCAGAACAAGGCTAAGCTCTGCGAAATTGTGATGATGGAGCGGATAATTCCTCGTCATTTGTTTTTCCAAAATGAAAATCGGCAGTTGACTCTTGCCGAATATCCTATTCGTTAAAGCATCCTCATATAAAGGTATATGTATCATACACGTCCCCCTCCTTCTCATTTTTTCCATTCTACCATATAAAAAAAAGAACTCTCTAGAAATTATAGAGAGTTCTTACCTAGTTTCCTATTAAAATGAATAGCGCCACAACTCTGTATCATTATGTTTGTAATACAGGTTGCCGTCACGGTCCGCCGTCAGCATGTCTGCTCCGTCGGATTTTATGATTGTAATCGCTTTGTCGTCTTTGTTTATTTTAAACAAATATTTATTGCCTATCGTTCCGTATATAGAATTCGGGTCTTTATCGACGATTACAAGATCGGCATCCCGATAGGTACCTTCAGGGTGTTGCACGTCCGGGAATTTCTCTTCGAAATATTCGAAGGTTTGGCTTTCGGGGTCAAATATGAACAGATACCCTTCGGCCATTCCCCATAGCTTCCCATCCACGACTACCAATTCCGTGATCGCAGTCAGCTTTCGGCCACCTTCTCCCGGCAAGCTGTATTCAGCCGTCTTCGCCCCGGTTATTGGATCATATATAAACAGCTTCGCTTCCGTTTGCGTCGGGGTACTCGAATATCCTCCTCGGATCGTCGAGCCGCCATAGAGCAGACCGTCGTAATAGGCAAGCGCGATAATACTCTGATCCGTTATTATATTCCTATGGACGGTCGCAGTTCCGGTCTCGTAGTCGTAAACAGACAAAGCTCCTTCCCTCTGGCCGGTTTCCCCGGTCGTGCCCATGAATACTTTGTTATCCCCATAAGCTATAGCCTTGGGACGATCTTGGTCATATGGAGCCGTGTGGATGAGAAGCCTCGGATTGACGCCCGGCAGCCAGGGTTGTTCAGGGTCATACTCATACAAGTATCCTCCGGGATACACTCCTAAATAAAGCTTTCCGTTGTAAGATTCCATTCGGTCAATCTGCGTGATCGGCGCGTACACATATTCGGGCTGCCTGTCGTTGGAATCTCCTCTGTAAGGCGTGTAAACACCCAAACCGCCGTATTGAAAAGCGCTTGTATAAATTTTTCCGTCAGGCCCATTTCCGATGCTGTTAATCGCCCCAGGAATCCGAGGTGTGCCCTCGACGCGGGCCATACGGAAGTTTCCGTTCTGCGGATTATATTTCACAATATACGTTTCATTGTTCGTGTTCGAGACGGCAACCAGCGTTTCTCCCGGATAATTCTCCTGATCCTCCAGCGTAATCCACCCGAACCGTTGAACGCGACCGGGGACTGAATTTCCGGTGGACATAACCGTCTTGGAAGCAATATCATAATGAACCAGAATGTCGCGTTGAATGAGGTAAACGCCGCCGTCCCTCACCGGCGAGACCCGTGGATCCGTCCCGGCAATTGCAATATCCTCCGTCACCGCCACGGTTCCGTCCGCCTGTTCCGTCACGTGCAGTACGACCACTTTGCCTCCAATCGATACGAATACGCGATCGCCTTCGTATTCGACGGCGCCGGCCAGCGAAGTCACCTTATGTGGAGCCGGTAATATATCAACCATATTCCCGGTTGCATGGTCGTACCGGATGACGGAGGCATACGATCCGACCGCTAAGTAGGAGACATTACGTTCAACATCGTGATCCAGCGCTCGGACATAGTTATAATCTTCACCCGGAGGCTCGTAGACCGGTCTGTCGCCGATTTGCGTGAACCCTTTCACCGGGTCGTATTCAAAGAAGCCGACGCCGGGATATGTACCGCCGTATACTTTACCATCCGTGCCCGCTGCGAGATCCCACACAAACTCTTCATTCGTCAGCGGAGCGCCGAGATCGGTCATTGCCGCATCACCTGGCACATATTTATACATTCTGCCGTTCTGATAAGAGCCTAAGTAAACCGTGCCATCCGTAGCAGTTGCCGCAGCCCACACTCCCGTTGGATTTACATCTCCTTGGGGCAGTGTTATGGCGCTTGCCACCCTTTCTGAATCTGCATCGATCACTTGCATAATTGGCCGATCGTTTGCATTGCCCGTTATAACGGAATAGATCTTGTCCTGATTTTCTCCAATGCCGAATGTAGATCCAAGAGGAGCGGAAGTTCCCACCTGTACGCCCAGATTGGTAAAGTCTTTCGTAAACCTTACGTTATCCCAATATGCCGTTCCCTCGTTAGAAATACCGGAATGCAGGAGAATCGTTGCATAAGAGGTCCCCTCAGGCGCCTTCATACTCGTCTGAATCGTGCCCCATCCTTCGGCCGGCCCAGCGGTTGAGCTCGTTTCGTCCAACAACTGCCCCGAGGAATTGTAGAATCGGAGGTGCAATTCCGCGGTTCCGCTTTCAACCAGCACATCAGCGAAGGCGACATAAGACGCGCCAGTCTCGGCTGCAAAGTAATCGCTCTCCAATCCGAAGCTTCGCGATGCTTTAACGTCGTATATGCGGACGCTGTGCCGTCCTTCACTGGCCAGTTCATCCGTAATAAAGATGCCGCTGCCATTCTCGTCCTGATCGTTTCCATTGTCCTTATTCACTGTCTGCGTCCAACCGGCTAAATCCTGCTCGAAGCCATAATTCCAAACCCAAGTATCCGCCGCGAAGACGTCATGCCCGAAGCCCGAAACAGTGATCGGAGCAGCCAACAATACCGTCAGCAACCTTCGGAACGGAAATTGGCTCCGCACGCTCCTTATGCTCATCACAGAAGATTCCTCCATTCAATAAGAAGATATAGTTATCCTGAGACAACGATTATTCTCCCATGATTTCGCATGACGGTAGCGACTTTTTCTTACTTTGTACCGTCAAATCTTTACATGTCCCACACCTCAGTACCAATACGATGTTGCCCGATCGATCCGTCGGCACCTTAACTTGCGTTTCAGCCCGTTAATTTTTTCCGTCCGTTTGCTTAAACTTCGCAGATAAGAGCACCTCCTTGATGGTGTTGGGTTTCGAACCCGTGGACAAACTCATCCTACCGAGGTTCACGTCGCACGAACTGTGAACTTTCGCGGCAATGCCCTTGGTAACATTTGTCCGATTGTCCGCAGAACCACCGAATGCCCCTTAAATGGTCACCGTTATATCTAAGTACAAGTTTTGACAAGCTTGTTATCCGCCTGTGACAAGAACTTATCGGGCATACAAAATATGATCCGAACTATAAGCGGGTTCATTCCGAATTATACTCGTGCTTGTTACGTTAAATCCGTAAGCAGTTGCTTGTACTTCTTGTAATGGCCACTGACCCGATCCACGATGACGTTGTAGGCAAGTTGGTTTTTCGCGAGGTTCGCCATCTCGGCGTCGATATCGACGTTGTTCAGATTATTATTAACAACGGTATCTGTAGACTCAATGATTTTATACGGTACCGTAGAGAAGTCGGATTTGGTTGGAAGATGCTTCGAATGCGTGCGCCGGAGTTGGACGTTCCGGTCGTCATCGGCGGCAAGTCTTTTGCGAAGCTCTTCCTGGAAAATGACCGATTGCGTTTTATATCGAGGTGTATCGACGTTAGCGATGTTGTTCGCAATTACTCGATTTTTAAGAACAAGTACGTTTAGCATCGATTCATTTATCTTCGACGTTCGAGATTCAAACATAAAGGCATCAACCTTTCTAAGATCACAGCGTTCTGTGGCGTTCTCTCGTAATCTATTTATACGAAAAAAGACGAAGAGGGCTTCAGAGGCAGCGTACTCTTCAACTAATCTGCCAGTTAGCAGAATGAGGCGATCGGTTCCATACATTTGAATTATCGTCCCCGTCAGCTTACTTCAGTTTCTTTTATAAGAGGATGTACAAACCGATACAAGTGGGTGGAAAACATGCCAACGATTAAACTTATTGGACCAAGCAAACTATAGCCCCAGCTAAAGTAAGGAAGCGCCTCCGAGCCAACAAAATCAATTATGTTTTCCATGTTGACAACCTTATCTCCCCCACCGTCACCGCCGCCTGCTACGAAAAGAGCACCAATAAGCAAAATACCAGCTCTCTCGGCAAGCATCAAACTTAAAATAAACCAAAGTGCGTACTTTCGCTCCTTCCAGGCATGTGTAGAATATAATCCTGATAAAACATACGGCAGAGTAAGCATAACAATCCCCACAATGACTCCCATCGTCCGAGATCGATCCAGAGGAACACCCGAAATAAAAATGGAAACTGTCCCTGCCAAATAAAAACACATTATATATGAAACGAATATAAGCATATAACCATTTGCAATTTTACCCATTTAACAATCCCTCCTTGCGCGATTGATAACCTTCGTATTAGTTGTATTTTCCCGCTATTTCCCTATTTAAAACCACCGCGAATATGACCGCCGATATTCCGCGGCAGCCTAATTTTGAGTAAACTCGACGTTAAGTAAATTCAAGAGTTAAATACTAACGCCGGATTACCTGCGAATGTGGATTCGAAACAACTTCCGTTCGAGAATTCCGAAATAGTCCTTGTCCAAAATGCCTTTGCTGGTAGGTTTTTTTTCAACCACGCAACACTCCATTTTCCCTTGAACATCGCAAACAATTCATTTGCAACTGCTTTTCCAATTCCTTTCCTCTGATACTTCTTCATTATGAAAAATTCCGCTATGGAGAATTTAGGTTCCGTGTCGTCTGCAACTGTAATTTCCCTAATTAAAACAAAACCAGCCAACTTTTCTGAGACTATAACAAAGAAGGGATAACGCCCCTCCTCGGTCCAGTAATGGTCGAGATACTTATAATCATAAAGACCATATTCGTTGACGTCATTATCGCAATCATCCTCGAATTGACTCATATCGTATTGGTATAATTCCATTAGGTTACGTAATATGGCTTTCTTCTCGAATGAAACCTTTAACAGTTCCATCTACATCCCTCCTTCGTGCGAACAGATCGTAAATTTATCATAGAACTAATCCGCCAGTTACTTCAATGAACGGCGGCAACCGATCGTTCATACCGAGGCGCTTCTCTTTTAACAAATCCCATTTCTTGGGCTATACAGGAATGTTTAGCGTAACATCCATGTCCTTTGTATATTCCGTATATCCTTCCAAGACAAACATGTCAATAATAGCTTGATTTGTTGAACGTGTAAGACCGAGATCATCTGCGTTAATAATTACATATCGTTCTGACGAGCTTAACTCAATCATTTGGCTATGCCCTCCTATTATGTTTTAAACCTAATAAGTCCCGAAAACAAAGAAAAGGGCACAAACACTCTTTGGTGTTTGCGCCCTCATAAGTCGAGGGAAGAATAGGCTGCCAGATGGCGGATGAGGCCGCCGATCGACTCTTCGGCAGCCTCGTCATGATGTTTATTGGGCTATCGTACCGTTAACGTAACAGAAAGGCGAACCCTACGCCCTTTTTGTGAAAATTTGGAAGGTGACGCCGAATTTGTCGGTTACCATCCCGTACGCGGGGCTGAAGTAGACCTCCTGCAGGGGGTGATCGACCTGTCCGCCCACTTTCAACGCCTCGTAATACTTCTGGGCCTGCTCCTTATCAGCGATGGTGATGCAGATGTTTACCTGCTTGCCTTGCGCGAACCGGACCCCCGGATCCGTATCGGCGACGAACAAATCCGTTCCTCCGATCTTCAGAACGGAATGAGCCACTCTGTCCCTCGCCTGCTCCGACACCCCTTGTCCAGCTTCGCCGAAGGTCTGCTTGAATACCACCTTTGCGTCCAACGCTTGCTCGTAAAAGGCAATCGCTTCACGAGCGCCTCCGTCCAGCATAATATACGGGGTCAGTTGCACTTCCATAGTTATACAGCTCCTTCAACCTTTGGGATTGATCTTTCTTTCTCTGATAGTGTAATCTTTAATAGTGACAACTCCTGTCATAATCAGTAGTTATTTTATCAGGTCGGGGATTATTCCGGCAGCTTGGGGTCCACTGGTTTTAGCGAATACGTCTCCCCGGGAATCGCGTCTACGGGTTGAAAGCTGCGTCCCGTAAATTCATTGAATAACGGCGTGGGATACCGAACGTCAAGACGTCCCGCGGCTTTTACTCGAATCACCGCTTGCGTCATCGATCCGCCGGACCACGAGAGATCCACTTCGAAGCCTCCGCGCGCTCGAAGGCCTGTCGCCCGCCCCCCGGACCACGCCTTCGGCAAGGCAGGGAGCAGATGCAGATATCCTTCGTGGCTCTGCAGCAGCATCTCGGCGATGCCTGCGATACCGCCGAAATTGCCGTCAATTTGGAACGGCGGATGGTTATCGAACAAATTCGGCAAGGTGGAGGAGCGAAGCAGTTCGGTGATGTGGCGATAAGCTTCCTCGCCATCCTCCAGCCTCGCCCAAAAATTAATGATCCACGCGCGGCTCCAGCCCGTATGCCCCCCGCCGTTCGCGAGCCTTCTTTCGAGGGTCGCCCGCGCGGCGGCAGCCAGCTTCGGCGTACGGCGAGGCGTGATTTGGGATCCGGGATGGAGCGCGAACAGATGCGAAATATGCCGGTGACCCGCATGCTTCTCCTCGTAGTCCTCCAGCCATTCCTGAAGGCACCCGTTTTTTCCGATTTTCGGCTCCGGAATTCGGATGAGGGCGCGTCGCAGACTTTCCTTCATCGATCTCGGTTCCCCCAATCGCTCCATCGCTTCCAGACAAGCCGTAAACAGCTCCCTTGCGATTTGGCTGTCCATCGCCGGCCCGACGCACAACGTCCCTTCTTCACCGTTCGGGAGCACGTACGTATTTTCCGGAGATACGGAAGGACAGGTGATGAGATGGCCTCCCGGTCCCTCGATCATGTAATCGAGCAAAAACAAAGCCGCCTCCTCCATGATCGGATACGCCTTGGCAAGGAAAGACGAGTCCCGGTTGAACAAGTAATGCTCCCACAGATGAAGGCACAGCCACGCTCCCCCGAGCGGCCAATGCGTCGCGGGCAAATAGATGTCTTGCGGCGCCGTGTCCGCCCAGATGTCCGTATTGTGATGAGCCGTCCACCCTCTGCAGCCGTACATGAGGCGCGCTGTCTCCCGGCCGCGCTCGCGCATCCGGCCGACCAACTCGAACAACGGCTCGTGGCACTCCGACAAATTGCAGACCTCCGCGGGCCAGTAATTCATCTCCGTATTGATATTGATCGTAAACTTGCTGTCCCACGGCGGGCGCATCTGGTCGTTCCAGATGCCTTGCAGGTTCGCGGGAAGGGAGCCCGGCCGGCTGCACGAAATCAACAAATACCTGCCGAATTGATAATACAGCTCCATCAATTTGGGATCGTCCTGCCCCGATTTGACCCGATCCAGGCGTTCATCCGTCGCGAGCTCATCCAAGCGTTCGCATTCGTCGATCCGCGTTTCGAGCGAAAGCGCGTTTCGTTCGTATAATGCGCGGTAATCTCCCAGATGCCGCATCCGCAATTCCGCGTATGGCCGGGCTCGCGCTTCCTCGACGACGCGCAAGCAGTAAACCTCTGGATCGTCCGTTCGGAAGTTCGTCGCGGCGGACAAGAGGAACGTCACGGCGTCGGTATGCTCGACGATGAGAAACTCGCCGACGATCCGGGACGTCCCCCCTTCCGGCACGGCGCGGACGGCGCAGCGAAACACAAGGCCGTCCGTCCCCCCGCAATGTCCGTGCATGAGGAGCGTGTGCTCTCCATAGGTCCGAATCCCGTCCATATATCTTCCCTTGCCGCGGGACAAACGGACGCGAACGTTCACAGCGCCCGGTTGATCCGCGCGCAGGCGAACGACGAGCGCTTGGTCTGGAAAGCTGCTGAAGATCTCTCGCTCGTAGACGATTCCGCCCGCCCGGTAGCGGATCCGAACGGCGCCGTCGTTCAAATCCAATGTTCTGCGATACTCCTCGACGTCCTTCCCATGCTCCATCTCTAAGGTCAGGTCGCCGAGCGTCGTATAGTGCCGCTGCGTCTCCGGCACGCCGGACAAGGCCATAGCAGCCAACCGGTGCGCTTCGGACAATCGTCCTTCCAGCAGATGGCTTCGGATGATCGGTAAATTCGTAAGCGCATCCGGGTTGTTCCGGTCGCTCGGCCCTCCGTACCACACCGTGTCCTCGTTTAATTGAATGTGTTCCATCGCAGCCCCGCCGTAGACCATGCCGCCAAGCCTGCCGTTGCCGACGGGCAGCGCCTCGTTCCACCCGGCCGCGGGATGTTTATACCATAGTTTCATCTGTGGGCCATCCTTCCGTCGTTTCCTTTGCCGAGTTGCATCCGAAATTCCTTCGGCGTCGATCCGGTGACTTGCTTAAATCTGCGGATAAAGCTGGAAACGTTGTAGTAGCCGACCTCCTCCGCGATCGACTTCAAGGGCGCATCGCTCTCGAGCAGCAATCGCTTTGCCGTGTCCATGCGGAGATTCGTCGTGTATTCCAGCAGCGTCAGTCCGGTTTGTTCCTTGAAGTAAGCGCTCATGTTCGGCAACGCCATGCCGTAATCCCGAGCCATGTTTTGGAACGAAAAATCGAGGCTCAGGCCATTGCTTTCGATATGCTCGATCATGCTGTCAATCGTACGCTGACTGTCCATCGCCGGATTCGCCGTCGGTTCCGCGGAGGCGGCCAATGTCTGCGAGAGGTCGTGACAGGCCGATCGAATCAATTGCTCGAAAGCGTCCAACGTTTCGAGCCGTTCCAAGGAGAAGACGTCCGGATACGCCGCAGTCCACTCCTCAATGATTCCCAAATCCATCCCGGCCCGGTTCACCGTTCGAATAATCTCGTAACAAAGCCCCCTGACCGCGATCAACGGCGGCTGCTTCGATCGAATCGCGGCCACCATGGCGTTCATACTGGACTCGACGCCGGGAGCGTTGCCGGAACGGACCGCCGCGCGAACCTGTTCCAGTTCATCGTGAAAATACGTATCTACAGCGTCCTGATTGGGCGCAATGTCCTCGAAATAAATCGTTCGATCGTTGCCGTGAATGAATCGATAATCGATGGCCGTATTCGCCTCAAGGTACGACGTGGGAATGCCCGCAAGCTCGCAGCGCGTGCCGACGCCGAGCGTCACGGGGCCGGAGACGACGTTTCGCACCGCGATGCGAAACCGTTCCATTCCCGCGTGGTCCGCTTCCGTCGACATGCAGTCGATCGCCATCAGGAAGATGTACCGGTTGCTGTCGAAGTGCTCGATGCCGAAGCCCTTTAAGCCTTCCGGCAGCAGCTCTTCGAGCGCATGCGCGGTCCATCGGCGTTCCTCCTTCTCGCTGGGCAGCTCGACGATCGCGACCCGGAAGGAGAAGTTCGACGCCAGCGAATCGCCCTCTTCCCCTTCTTCCGCCAGCGCTTCCGCCGTGTCGAGATCCCCTTTCAATAACGAAAGCAGCCAATGCTTCTTCGCCGCTACCGCATGGGATTTCATCCTCTCGTCGAGCTGACGGTTTTGAAGCGCCAGCGAATTGATCGCGAAGCGCACCGTCTCCAATTCGTTCATCGCCTTCGCGCCCAGCGGCACAATGCGCTCGGTCTCCAGTTTCAGCTGGCGAATCGGACGGTAATTCCACCGCATGCCGAAGTAGACGAATAATCCGCCCGTCAAAAATACGAGGATCAATCCGTACTGGAACATCTTCTGCGCCTGCCACACCTTGTCTAGCACGTGGCGTACGGGAAGGAGCGTCGTAAACTTCCATCCGGTCTGCTCCGACTTCACCATAAACAAATAATATTCTTCGCCCCCGAGAACGACGTTCCGGTATGCTTCGTCGCCGAGGCTTTCGAATAACGAAGAAATCTCCTCGGCTCGATCGTCGAAACGAGCGCCGACGCTGGTCACGATTCGATTGTCTCCGTCCAACACCCATGTAGAGCTTCCGGTGTGCACTTGATTGGACAAAACGCTTTGAATCGCACTCTCCTGGATTAAATAAACGAGCGTGGCGTATGGTTGATCTCCTCGCGGATGAATCGGGATCAAAATCGGGAGCACCCGTTTGCGATCGACCAAATTCAGGGTCGGCGGACGCACCTTGGGCGCCGCCAACGTATTCAAGTCGTCGAAGATCTCTTCGTCCGACCAGTTGTCGAACCGATAGATTTGCCTCGTCAACATCGGAAGCGAGTACACGCTGTTATTCGTAAATACCGAGGTCTCCCCTCGGTAATACAGCCACATCTCGTCGACGAACGGATTGACCATATAATATCGTCTAAGCTCTTTCACGATCCCCCACGCTTTATAACCGGGGTCGTCCGAGGCGCGGTACTGGGCGAGATGGTTTTCCTTCACCATCATCTGGTAGGTCGTATCCTCCACTCTCTTCAACTGATCGTCCATGACATATCTGACTTTGTCGAGTAGGTTGACATTCCCCTTAATCACTTCCTCTTGCAACTGGTCGACGAAGAAATGATACACGACGAAGGACATGATCGAGATCGGCAGCAATAAGATCGTTATATATGTCATTAAATATTTGAAGAAAATGCGACTTCGTTTCGCCCGCGCCATCGGCCTCCTCCTTTCGAAAATCGATAAAAAACGGATTGTGGCTGGACGCCTAGGCGCCCAACCCGAGGGAAACCTATTTCCGATTTTGAAAACGTTCGTAAGCCGTTTGGTAGATCGCGATCGCTTCTTCGATTCTCATTTTGGTAAGCGTCCCGCGGAATTGATCGTAATTCTCGATCGGCTCATTGCCCATGACGAACTTAACCCACATCTCCCGGGAGTACGTCTCCACCTCGCTCATGATGCTTCCGAGCGTCTGGCTCTCTTCACCCGTGAACGTAAGCGCGGGGAGCAGCAAGGAACGATCGGCCTCGAACCATTTCTTGTTGGCTTCCGCCGCTTCCGGATATTTCAGCTCGAAGGAGGCCCAAGCGTCGAAGCTCATCACCTTCACCATGCCCGACGTCGGAAGCGCGTATTTCTTAACTGCGTCGGACGGAGAGAAGTCCGGGTGATTGAATACTTCGTCGGTAAACTTCTTCTTGCCGTTTTCGACGACGTAGCTCTTTCCTTCGATGCCCCAGTTTTGCAGGTCGCTGCCTTCCGGTCCGATCATGAAATCCAACAGCTTGATCGCGGCGACAGGGTCCTTAGCTTGCGAGCTGATGACGGCGCCGTCGAGCGGAACGTTCTGCACCATCTGGGTATGTCCGCTGTACGACTTGCCGGCGGGGCCGATCGGTGGACTCAAGCCGATCAGTTTAAAGTCCGGAATTTGTCCCTGCATCAAGTTCTTAAAGTTGTTAATCCCGGAAATGACGGCCGCATAAGAGCCGATCGTATTGTTCGCGAATTTCGCTTCGAACGCCTTCTTATCAAGCGCTGCGAATTCGCTGTCGATAAGGCCTTCTTCGTACCATGCGTTCATCGTAGTTACGTAATCCTTGAAGGCCGGCTCGTACGGTCCATACGTCACTTTACCGGTTTGCGGATGGATATGGAACGTATTCGCCAAGATGCCGTAGCTCGTGGCGAAGGCGCTGATCGAGCTCAAGGAATCGCCGCGCTCGCCGAGCGGAATTTCGTCCGCGACGCCGTTGCCGTTCATATCGTTTTCTTTGAACGCTTTCAAAACGGCGTACCACTCGTCGATCGTCGTCGGCGCTTGCAAATTCAGCTTGTTCAACCAATCCTCGCGAATAATGTGTCCGGAATACGCGATGCGGTGCATGTCGATATCGATCTGAGGGAATTTCGCGATCGTCCCGTCGTCCATCATGATCTGCTTCTTGATATCAGGATGTTCATCCAAGATTTTCTTGTAATTCGGCGCATGCTCCTCGATCAGATCGTTCAGCTTCAACGCAATGCCTTCCTGTACGAGCCTCTCTATGCCGCCTGGATAGTTTCTTGGCACGAACATGATGTCGGGATACGTTCCGGACGCCATCATAATGTTGAATTGCGTCCCGTCGCCGGGAAGTTGAAAATTGATTTTCGTATTGGTGCGTTTTTGAATTTCTTTGTAGGCTTCTATTTCTTCGAACCCTTTCACGGCCTTGGCTTCCATGTTGGTGTTCATAAAGAAAGACAATTCCACAGGTCCTTGCTGTTCCGTCTGCTTTTCGGCTCCCGCGCCCGAATCTTGCGACGGAGCGGCCGCGCCGCCGCCTTCGCTCCCTCCCGCACTGCAGCCGACGAGAGCCGTTGCGGCGATAGAAATACAACTAACGAGAGTCCACAGTTTTCTTCTTTTCATTTGTGTTAGAACCTCCCTAATGTATTATACACGTTCCCTGCGATGAAGCCTCTTCGTTTCCAGGCATCCCCCCTCTCGCGATCGGCTAGGGTTACCCCTTCAGCGCTCCGATCATAACCCCTTTCGTGAAATGCTTCTGAATCAACGGATACAAAATCAGGATCGGGACGGTCGCCACGACGATCGTTGCGTGCTTGACGACCTCGCCCAAGAACGGGTCGCTGTCCGTCGTCAGATTCGTCATATCGCTCGTGCTGTTTTGAATCAGAATTTCCCGAAGCACCAACTGGAGCGGGAACAAATCGCGGTCGCGCAAATAAATCAAAGCGTTCGCCCAAGCGTTCCAGTGCTGTACGCCGTAAAACAGCACCATGACAGCCAGCAGCGGGATCGAGAGGGGAAGGATGATCCTCCAAAACACGGTCCAATCCGTTGCGCCGTCCATCTTGGCCGACTCCTCGAGCTCGTAAGGAATCGACTGGAACGATGTACGCATGATGATGAGGTTCCATGTCGCGATCATGCCCGGCACGATCAACGCCCACCGCGTATCGAGCATGCCGAGATTTTTCACCAGCATGTAGTCCGGGATCAGGCCACCGCTGAAAAACATCGTGAACACGATCATCATCATCATGTATTTCTTCCAAAACATATCCCTGCGGGACAGGACGTACGCGAACAATGCGGTAAAAAACACATTGATGACCGTGCCGACGGCGACGTAAAACAACGTATTTTGATACCCGACGCCGATCATCGGATTGAGCAACACCAGACGGTACCCTTCCAAGAAGAAGCCTTCGGGCTTCCACAAAATTCCTGTATGCTTGATGAGCTCGGACGGCGTGCTCAGCGAAGCGAACACGACGTATAGAAAAGGGTAAAGCGTAATCAGCATCAAGCCGGTCAAAACCATATAATTGCAAGTATCGAACACTTTATCTCCGAAGGACGATTTCATCATTCTCGCGCTCCCCTTCCTCCTACCATAAACTCGTCTCGCTGACCTTGCGGCTGATTCGATTCGCGAGGATCAACAGCGCAAAGTTAATGACGGCATTGAATAACCCGACCGCAGTACTGTGGCTGTAATTCGCTTCCAGGATCCCTCGCCTGTAGACGAAGCTGGAGATGACGTCTGCGGTTTCATAGGTCTGCGCATTGTACAGCAGAATGATCTTTTCGAACCCGACGTTCATCATCCCGCCGATTTGCAAGATCAACAAAATGACGATCGTAGGCATGATGCCCGGCAGCGTAACATGCACCATCTGCTTCCAACGATTCGCGCCGTCGACGGTCGCCGCATCGTATAGCTGCGGGTCGATCGCGGTCAAGGCGGCAAGATAGATGATCGATCCCCAGCCGATACCTTGCCAGATGCCCGAGCCGATATAGATAGTTCGGAACAGATCGGGATTCAAGAGCAAATTTTGCGGCTCCGCTCCGAACCATCCGAGGATCGAGTTTAACAATCCGTCCTTTGACGAAAAGTCGACCAGCATCCCGCAAATGACGACGAGCGAGACGAAGTGAGGCAAATACGTAACGGTCTGAACCATTCTTTTAAACATTGTTTTGCGTACTTCGTTCAAGAGAAGCGCAAGGATAATCGGGGCCGGGAACGCGAAGATCAGCTCATACACGTTGATCATGACTGTGTTCCGCAAAATTCTCCAAAAATAATGGCTCTCGAAGAAATTCATGAAATGCTTGAAACCTACCCAAGGACTGCCGAGGATCCCCTTCGTCGGCGAAAATTCTTTGAAGGCGATCAAAGCGCCGTACATGGGGATATACTTAAAAACCAAGTAATACGCCACGCCTGATAAGGAAAGGAGATATAACATTTTGTTTTTCTTGAAATCCCTCCGAAGCAACACCGCAGTCTCCTGAAACCGGGAGGTGCCGATTCCGGATTTGCCCCCGATTACCGTCGCGCTCCTTCTCATGCTGCCGACCCACTCCTTTGTCTGTTTGGTATCGTCAACGTACCACCAATGATAACGCTTACACAATGTCCATTATTTATGTGCAGTTTTTATGAGCGCCTCCCCCTGCATCCCGGCGGCCCCTCTCCCTGCAGCAGCCATGGTGTTCCTGCAGCATCTCGTGGTCCAGAAATATTGCACACAATGTCTACCCACCGGTGGATTTGTTTTGTCGCACGTAGCGACTTTGAATCGGCGTAATGTTCTTGTCGCCCGACACTAACAAACGCAGAGGGATAAGAGTCCGCCCGTTTTTACCTGCGACTTTTGCAGGTAAAAATGATAAATTGTACTGCTTAATCTGTAAGTGTAGCGGGACCTACTGATTATCTATTAGTTTTTCAAATTACGCCGTGCCATAGAATTAGAAAAGTCTATTATGGTGTTAATTTTTTTCCTAAATTGACACAAGGCGAAAAGTAAGGCGGTTAGTATACTTTGTGCAACAAACACGAAGCTATTTTTTTCGTAATGGTGGTTAGCGGATCAAGTCTCGCTCCTATCGTCCGGCGCGAAATCGCGAAACAGAAGCAGCAGGTTTAAAACAAACGGCCTGCAGTCAGCAGAAATGGAACAGCGACAGCTAAGGACGAGAAAATATTGTCCTAGTCTGTCGCTGTTCCATTGAACTAAAGTCCCCATTAGAATTCCTGTGGAACGTAAAATTTGGACTTTGAATAAAAAAGAGAGCGCCTCGGTACGATAGGGTTGCGCACGGGATCATTGTCCCAATACCTATCTTGGAGGTCACTCTATCATGAAGTTTAAGGCATTGATTACCGTTCATCTCCTAGATCGTACGCCGCCTCTTCGATGTGCAAATCGAACAAATTCTTTAGGATAAAATTCATTACTCCGTCAGGCCCACCACCAAGATCTCGGAGCATCAGGACCGATCAAGATCTTCGAGCGCCGCAGTAAGATCAAGGATCGCTTTAACCTTTAACGCAAAGAAAGACCCTGTCGCTGGGTCTTTCTTTCTTATCATGCAGTTCATTCCGACCAGATGGTTTTAAGCGCCTCCGCATCCGCTGCTAATGTGGCTTTAGCGAGTTCCTCAATGACGACGTTCTTCGCCCGATTGTTCAGATGCCTTACGAAATCATCCAAATGTTTAATAGACTGTTCCACGTTCCCTGCCTTTTTGTGATGAGAAGCTTGCTCCGCGTTTGCCCGGAGCTGTTGCGCCAAGGCATGTTCCAACTGCCCGTTGTCCTCGTAAGCATCGATCCATGCACGGATCGACTCAGCGTTTACAACGACATGGATTTGTAAGGGTGCGGTCGTATACTTGACGTCTTGCCACATCGCCTCGCCCCATACTACAGCCGTACCCACCGCTCTGGCGGTAACCGTCCCGTTCATCGAAATGTCGGCAACCATGGGATCGCTGGTTTTGTACTGGATCTCGGAAAACTTTATATCCGCTGGCGTCCCTAGGCTGGTGGTACCGTACACGGCTAACGTGACGCTTTCTCCGCGAACCATTTCCGTTTGATCCGCATGAAGCGCTACATCCCGTAGAGCGACGATCGCCAGATCGAACTGAACCATTGCCGCCTTCAAGGCGGCCGTAGCTGAACGAATGGCTTGCGTATCGTCATATAAGGTGCTTTTTACGTTGTTCGCTGCATCCCAGGCGTGCTGCAACGCCTGCCTCTGCCCGTACGGCACCTGCCCGATCTGTTCGCCCGTCGGTGTCGCTTGGAGCTTGTTTCTAGCAGATTTTAAAGCGTTTAGAAGCTCCATCAAGCTTTCTTCATAGGGCGGTGTATATTTCCAAAGATCCGAGCTATTATCGGAAAAATAGAACGACCCGTAATCATCTCGCTGCAAATAATTTCCGTAGTTCCCGTTCAGCAGCATAAACTCCATCGTTTCAGGCTTCACCATAAAAAATTGCCCTCGGGATGTTCCATACATGTTTCCATCCAGTCCAGGCTGCAAAAATCCATAGGTCCAGACGGTGCCGCCCTCTTTATACCGTCGCAGTTTGGCGATGCTCGACACGATCTTTCTCGAAGCGGAATCGAACTTAAAATTATGGTCTTCCGCCACCCCCCAAATCAACCCGTCAGGGCCGATGTTTAATCCTGTCACTCCTTTGCGCCCCTGGACGGGAACCGTTTGAAATACGATTTGCCGGGTTTCCGGGTCATAAATGAAAAGCCTTCCTTCCTGTGCCGCCGGACCGATCGTACCAAGCCCTCCGAATACGGTCGTGCCTCCATACAGCAGACCGTCTTTATATAACAGCGATACGATACTCTGATTAGGAATCAAATTTTCTATGACTTCCAGCTCGTTGGATTGAAAATCGTAAACGGCCAATGCGCCCTGCAGCGAGCTTGGAACCGGCACATTCCCGACGAAGAGTTGATCCCTATCCTCCGCATACTGCATCGCGAACGGGCGATCCTGAGCGTACGGCCTTAGATCAAAAAGCTGGGTCGGATTGGATTCCGACCAAGGCTGCGTCGGATCAAAGTCCAGGATTCGGGACCCGGCGTAGGCGCCAAGCAGCATATGTCCATCTCGTATCGCCGACGATTCGACTTGACCCAGCGTATTTGTATCGGAGAGGCTTCCGATGATAGGGTTATATGCTGTGAACCCTGACATATACCCTGCCACATAAATATTCCCGTCGGGACCGTTGTGAATGCTTTGAATCAAAGTAGGCGCGCTATAAGAGGCGGGCTTTGCATGAGCAATTCCGGTTGCAGCGTTGTAGTATTCAATATTTCCGTGTCTACCGGCAGCTACAAAGGTTAGCCCCGGCCAATCGGGACTGCCCAACTCAATGAACTTCCCGTCCCAGAAATTCGTTCCGCCCTCCACACCCGTTACCTTTTCAAATGAAACGGTTTCGGAATCATATACATAATAATCAGTGTTATAGGAAAATAATGCGCGGCTCTGTTGATCGGGAATCTCGATCGCCCTTTCGGAATGGATATCCATGCCTTGAGGATCATAATATTCTACAACATCGTCCTCGGCGCGAAGGATGAGTAGATCCCCATTCGAGAACTTCACAAACAAGCGATCCGCGGCGAAGGATATTCCGTACGGCCATGTATACGTATCCCCTCCCCCGGGAATGCTTCCCGCAAGCAGCTCCTTCATTGAACCGTCCGGGCTCCTTTTGAATACGCGGCTCTTCGTCCCTCCGGCCCCAACATATAAGACGTCCCGCTTCGCGTCGTAAGCCAGCGAGCGGACATACCTCTGTTCAGGGTCCGGCTGCCCTAGATCGCGGATTTCTCCGCCGACCGGATCATACTCAAACAGGCGCCCGCCCGGGTACGTCCCCGCATACATCTTCCCATCCGCTCCCGCAGCCATCGAAAAAACATGCGTTTCATTACCGAAGCGCCCCAAATACTCAAAGTCGTTCGTGCCGGGCGTATACCGGTACAATCCCCCGTCGTAATGCGTCCCGATATAGACTCTTCCGTCCGTAGCGATTTTTATCCCCCACGCGGCTTCAACGCCGGGCAAAGGGAAGGATCGCAGCACCTCTCGCGTCAAAGCGTCGATCACGGCGAACGTGGCTGGCACCTCGCCCCTTCCTTTGAACAAGGTGTAGACAACGGCGGATCCATCCTCAACCCCGATCGCAGCATCTTCGTTGATCATCCCCTCCACGACCGCACCGATGTTCTCGAACGTACCAATCGGAATCAGTTCCACGCGTACGGCGTCGGAATATCCCTTAGCCCTTCCGGTGGAAGAGGAATAAATAAGGATACTAGCCGTAGCCGCTCCGGCAGGGACTACCGCAGAGACGGCGCTTTTTACCCATTTCCCGTCTGTTGGCGCCGTCCAGTTACCCGATTCTGCAATCATAACGCCGGTTTCATCAAAGAACCTTGCATATAGCGCCAAGGATCCCCGCTCTACATTCTGCATGGCGGAGACGGAATAACTTACGCCCGGTTCCACTGGAAAATGAGCGCTCTCCAAGCCCAGCAGCGAGGTGGCGCTGTTATCGTCTAAAAGCAAGCTCCTAGCACCTTCGTACGGATTCATTTGGGAAAGCTCGAACGCCACGTTTTGTTCTCCGGCGCCATACGTTTGCGTCCAGTCCGATGGAATCAATCGAACCGAATCCGACTCGAAGCCTTCATTCGTGATCGAAGGCGTCGTTTGGATGATTTGGACAGCATCGGCAAAGCCGCGAGCTCTGCCCGAAGAGGAAGAATAAATGAGGATCTTTACAGTTTCTGTATTAACCGGCGGCGTGAAGTCGATCGAATGATTCTCCCATGCATCGTTCGCCGTAAACTTGCCTGCTTCTCCGATTTTGACGCCCGAGGAATTGTAATAACGCGCATAGATCCCAAGCGCCCCGCGGTCCACTTTCGTCATTACCGATAATGAGTAGTTCACAGAAGGAACGACTTTAATCGCGGCGCTTTCAAAACCAAGCCCAACCGAAGCGTTATTGTCGTCCAGAAGCAGACTTTTGGTCCCTTCATGGTAGCTGCTTGAGGAAACCTCGTAATGCACATCTTTCTCTCCCGCGCCGAACACTTGAGACCAACCCGGGATAATTGCCCCTTCTTGAACTTGCTCGAATCCGGCATTTTCAATCCAAGGCATAAGCTCTACATGAATAGAATCAATATAGCCCCGCGCTCTTCCGGAAACCGACGAATACACAAGGATTTTAGCTGTCGCAGCGTCGGCAGGCACAATGCTGCTCATTTCGCCCTGTGCCCAATTCCCGCTTGCCGTTGCTGTCCATATCCCTTTCTCGGCAACTTTAATGCCGTCTTCGTTATAAAATTGAGTATACATTCCGACCGAACCACGCTCTACCTTCATCATCGCTGATGCAATGTAGAACATGCCGGGAGACACCGGAAATGAAGCGCTTTCAAATCCCAATCCGGCGTAAGGATTGTTATCATCCAGAAGTAATGAAGCTCCCCCTTCGTAGGGATCTTCATTCGAGACCTCGTAATATACATCTTCTTCTCCAGCGCCAAAAACTTGGGCCCATCCGGGAATCGTGAATTCCTCCATGAATGATTCAAACCCTGAATTCGGCAATTGAGGAGGTGTCGTTGCATGGGCGGCGGCTGCGGCGGTAGAACCGGGATGCCAGAAAATACCCGCACTAACGGCAAGAGATGTACACAAAATTTGAAATATCAGACTTCTAATAATAATCAACCTCCTTAATTGACTCATATCTGACTCACTAAAAGTTTAAATAGCAATTTATATCATGTCAATCCCACAAAAAAGTAACAGCTTACGAAAAATGATCGCAAGCTGTTACTGCCGGTAACCATTAGATCGTTCAATCCGTTGAATTTGCCCGTCCGTCTGCTTAAACTTCACAAATAGGAGCGCGTCTCATCACCTACTATTGACACAGTCGCCGATAAACACATCGGCGACTGCGACCGTATGCTAACCATTGTTTATTCACAACAAAGAACTCGGGGCGGAAGACCGGGAAGTTTCATTCGTGCTTGACAAAATGCCGTACGACGATAGGGATGGGTCGGCGAGTTGCTGCGGGAGGCGCATTTGCGGGCGACGCCGGGACGTCTGGTATACTAGGAATAAAACTCGCTCCGTAACGACGGTAAGGCGTCCGCGAGCGCCATCGCGGCCGCATAGACGGAGCTCCAGGCCCATTGCAGGTTATCGCCGCCGCAGTCCCCGTCCACATCCATCACCTCGCCAACCCAAAAAAGGCACGAGCTTGGATGCCAACGTTCCTACCTTGAGCTCCGTCGTATCGATGCCGCCGGCCGTCGTTTGCGCATTGTTGAAGCCGTTGGTATCGTGCACGGGAAAGTCCCAATGCTTCATGAGCTACGCGGAGCTCTCGGATAGAATGATGGAGACGGCAATCAATCGACTTGATGTGCGCTAAGAGGAATAATCGTTTCTTTCATATAGCTCCTGACAACAATTTGTCAGGAGCGTTTGTTTTAGAAAGAAATCGGCGCTGACGCCCCGCCCTTATGTGTCGCCCCATGCCGCCAGCTCCATTTCGAAATCGTTGCCGAAATCTTTACTGACGGGGACGACCCGGATATTGCTCTTCGATAGCCACAAGGAGTCGGAATCGATAAACAACGAGCCCTCGTAACGATAAATGCCGTTATCCAATGACTTCGATAAGGTGAGCTTGGTTTTCCAGATTCCGTTCTTACCAGAACCGACCGCTTCCACTGTAACGTCTTTATGCCAGATCGGTCCTAAGGCGATCTCAGCCTCGAAACGAACCATGGTGAGACCGATTTTCGTAACCCGCAGAGAGGTAACGCCCGTCCTGCCGACTCGAACCTCATGCCAGTTGTCGCGGATAAATCGCTTGTAAGCAGCCACCCTGCCGGCGACCTCAAGGCCGTTGGCGGTGAAATACCTACCGCGAGTCATGACAGGTACATACAACCGTTTCCAGTATTCGTCGACCATGCGCTGCGTATTGAAGACCGGAGCCAATGAACAAATCGATTCCTTCATCATGGCGACCCATTCCGCCGGAACGTCCTGTTCGTCGCGATCGTAGTACAACGGGACGATCCGGTGCTCGATCAACCCGTATAACGCCGCGCTGTCCGCGCGAATTCGTTCCTGATCGCTTCCTTCCGTCGCGCCGTCGATCGCCCAGCCGTTTCTGCCGTTATATCCCTCGCACCACCAGCCGTCAAGAATGCTGCAATTCAGAACCCCGTTTACAGCCGCTTTTTGTCCGCTCGTTCCGCTTGCCTCCATTGGCTTCACCGGGGTATTCAGCCAGACGTCAACCCCTTGGACCAACGCCTTCGCTTTTTCCATATTATAGTTTTCCACGACGAAAATTCGCCCTTTGAACCGCTCGGATTGCGAGACTTCTACGATTTTCTTAATGAGCTCTTGACCCGGCTGGTCGGAAGGATGGGCTTTACCCGCAAACACAAAGCATACGGGACGCGACGGATCGTTAACGATGCAATCCAGACGTTCCAAATCGGTAAACAACAGATATGCCCTCTTATACGTTGCGAATCGCCTTGCGAAGCCGACGATCAACGTCTTCCCGACGGAGGAGTCCGCGATCGGGAGACCCAGTCGTTCGATCATGTCGGACTGGTTTCGAAGATGCTTCTCCCATAACGCGGGAGCCGGTATCGATCGAATCGGGATCCAAGTTTTCGGATCCGCGAGGTTCTTCTCCCATCGGGAATCGAGATACTCGTCGAACAACGCTTTCATGCCCGGCGACAACCAGGTGCCGAGATGAATGCCGTTCGTAATCGAAGCGACCGGGATGTCTTCCATCGGGATATGAGGCATCCATTGATGAAGCAATTCCTTCGTTACCTCTTCGTGAAGCTTGCTTACACCGTTAACCATCGTCGATACCGTTACGGCAAGGCGCGTCATATTAAAACCGTCGCCGATGCGGCCCAGCGACAACACCTTCTCCCGGTCCGCGCCAAGCTGCCAATAGAAATCCCCGAAATAACGATCCATGATTTCCAAGCCGAATACATCATGCCCCGCCGGGACCGGAGTGTGCGTGGTGAACATCGTACTCGCTTTCACCGCTTCCAGCGCCGTATCGAATGCCGTCCCCTCGGCTGTAAACTCACGAATCCGTTCCAATGCCATGAAAGCGGAGTGCCCCTCGTTAAGATGCCAAACCTCGGGTTGAATGCCTAACGCGCGGAGCAATCTGACGCCGCCGATGCCAAGAATGATTTCCTGACGGATGCGAGTGTCCGGGTCGCCCGGATACAGATGATCGGTTAAGCGTCGGTCCTGCTCTGGATTTCGGTCCACATCGGAGCTCAATAAATAGACCGTCACCCGTCCGACTACGACGGACCAAGCGACCAGGACGACCTTGCGATCGGCGATTGGGACCTCGACCGATAAAGGGCGGCCGTCCGATGCAAGGACCGGCTTAACGGGAGATGTTTCCGGGTCGATCCGAGGAAAAAGATGTTCTTGTACGCCGTCTTCGCGTATTCGCTGCTGGAAGTACCCCTTACTATAGAAAATCCCGACCCCGATTAACGGGAGATCTAAATCGTTAGCAGCCTTAATATGGTCTCCCGCCAGTACGCCAAGGCCGCCGGAATAAATCGGCAGCGATTCATCGATACCGTATTCGGCGGAAAAATAGGCCACGCAGCTCGACATTTCCTCACCCCAAGTCCCATCGCAGATGGTATCTTCTTTCGTTCATAACACCATATGCGTCGCAGCTAAGATGTGCTTATGCCCAACGTAACGCGGCGATCGTCACGTCGTCCGGATACATGAAAAAAGACGCCCGGTTCGGGCGCCTGCGACGAATGTAATATTCAATCGGCGGGTATTGAGCGATTATCGGCGTAACGACGGGGCATCCTGCTCGCGAACGACGTAACCTCCGTGCCCGGTTAGACGCTCTTGCGGGAATGCCCGCCGAAGCGCCACAGTAATCACGGTAGCGGCAGCCGCCTTAATCAAATCCCCTGGAATGTATGGATAAAACCCTCCTGCCAACGCTTTCGACAGCGGCAGATGTAGCGAATGGGCAAGCCACGGCACGCCGGTCACGTACAGGAGAAGCGAACCGAAGCACGCCATGGCGAGGAAGACGATCGCGTGTCCTGTCCACCCCGTGGAGCGTACCTTCCCGACGACGAAACCGATCAAGAGCGCTGCGAACGGCCATGCTACGACGTACCCTCCAGTCGGTCCGAGCAGCGCCGCGATCCCGCCCCGCCCTCCCAGCAACGGAAGTCCAAGCACCGTCAGTACAACAACAAGCGTCATGCTGAAGAAACCGTAACGCGCTCCGAGCAATCCTCCGGCGAGCATCACGGCGAGCGTCTGCAACGTGATCGGTACCGGCGTAAAACCGAGCGGTATGCTGATATACCCGAATACGACGACCAACGCGGCGAACAGAGCGCTAAATGCCACTCCTCGCAAAGATAACGACTGTTTCAATTGAATCCCACTCCTTGTGTATGGTAAAGTATCATTGTTAACCCCGGGCTGAAATATTGGTTAACAATTGGCAGATGGATTGTATCACAACAAGCGAGGATTGAATAGTCCCTATGGAAAAAATTGCGGTTACGTTACGCGAAGCGACCGTACATTACGCTGGGGCATCGTCGGAGCATATTTCGGCGTTGGAGCGCGTGTCGCTAGACTTATATAGAGGGTCTTGGACGGCTCTCGTCGGTCGCAACGGCGGCGGCAAGAGTACGCTGTCGAAAGCGTTGGCCGGAATCGCCCCGCTCTCGGGGGGATGTAGAAGCGTTGACGAAGACGTCTCCGTTCACATGGTGCTGCAGCAACCGGAGACGCAAATACTAGGCGAGACGGTGTTCGAAGAACTGGCGCTATGCGCTTCGCGGGAGTTGGAAACTTCGTCGCCGGACGCCGTCCGCTCCCGATGGAAAGAGCTGCTGCGCGGGCTTGGCTTGACGGTCCCGCTCGACGCACCTGTCAAACGGCTATCCGGCGGACAGAAACAGTTATTGAACGTAGCGGGCTGCTTGGTCGCCGGAGCGGATTGCATCGTATTCGACGAAGCCACGTCCATGCTCGATCCCGCCTCCCGACAAGCGGTGCTGAACGCGGCGGTTTCGCTGCATCGAAGCGGTCGAACGATCGTGTGGGCGACGCACCGGATGGAAGAGGTCGCCGCCGCGGAACGCGTCTTGGTTATGGAGCACGGTCGAATCGTCTATGACGGAGGCACCGAAATATTCTTTTATGGTGACGGCGAATCGCCTCCCTGCGAGTCCCTAGGCTTCGAGCCGCCTTTCGTCGTTCGCACGGCGAAGGCGCTTCTTGCGCTCGGTTACCCGCTTGCGACTCGTCCGCTGCGCCCGGAAGCGTTGATCGAGGCGGTGACGACGGCATGACCTTGCGCGTAACGAATCTCGCCGTCGCAGGCACGGACCGGCCGGACCGCACGATATTACGCGATGTGTCCTTCGCGGCGGAGGCTCGCGCGATCACGCTCGTCGTCGGCAGGTCAGGCTCCGGTAAGTCGACGCTATTACGGGCGATGGCCGGTCTGACGCCGCCTTCCGTCGGGCATGTGACGTTCGACGAGCGGCCGCTCTGGAACGGCAGCCGTCCGGACCGTAAGATCCTGCTGGAAACCGCGTTAGCCTTCCAATTTCCCGAACACCAATTGTTTGCCGGTACCGTACAGGGCGAATTCGATTATTCCCTAAGGCCATACCGTCTCTCTGCCGAAGAAAGCGCCGAGCGCGTTGCGACGGCGCTCGAAAGCCAGAACCTTCCTCAAGCCATAACGTCCGTTTCGCCCCTTCAATTAAGCGGCGGGCAGAAGCGACGCGTGTCGTTGGCGACGATCATGGCGACGAGAACGCCTTGGTTGTTCCTCGACGAGCCGTCTGCCGGTTTAGACGGGCGTTCGCTCGCACGCCTTACTGCGGAGCTGGCGGAGTGGAAACGCCGCTGCGGCATCGTGCTTGCGACGCATGACTTGGATGCGTTCCTGCCCATTGCCGATCGAGTCGTCGTGCTCCGCGACGGGGAACTCGTCGCGGACGTTACGCCGGAGGCGTTGGCCGCGCAACCTGAACTGCTCATGTCTAGCGGGGTCGGTCTTCCGGAGGCGATGTTCGCGGCGTCGGCGCTTTGTCAGGCAGGCATTCCTATCCCTCCGAGCGCCCTGACACCGGAGGGGATGGCCGAAGCGATCGCGGCCAACGCGCGTGGGACATCGAAGCTTCAGATCGGCGGCGATGCGAATCCGTTTCCTACGATGCCTTCAACGGGAAGCGATCCTGAATCATCCCGAGAAGGGGGACATCGCCGGAGCTTTCTCTACCGTACGGATGCGAAGCGGAAGTGGTTGGTATATACGCTCGTGTCCGTCGGTATCGTCTTACAGACCGGTTGGACCGGTTTAGCTGCCGTGCTGCCGCTCGCGCTAGCCTGCTTGTTCGCCTTAACGGCCGTCGACAGGAAACGGTTGTTACGTCTTTGCAAGCCGCTCCTATGGCTTATGGCGTTCGCCGTCTCCTTCTCCGGCATTCGGTTCGGAACGCCCTTCGGCTTCTCCTTCGAGTCGGCGATCGAGACGTTCCGCAGGCTGTTCGCCTTTTTCGAGATAACCGTGTTCGGTCTTGTCTTTACCTTATCGACGAGCACAGCCGAAATGAAAACCGGGCTCGAGCGCGGGCTTCGTCCGTTGAAGCGCATCGGCTTCCCCGTAGAGGTGTTGGCGCTAAGCGCCTCTCTCGTGCTCCGGTTTATCCCGCTTATCCTCGAAGAGGCGGACCGATTCGCCGCAATCGCGATGACGCGCGGCAAGCGAGGCACGAAGCCGGGGCAAGTCCATCTACTCGACCTCCCCGTCTTCGTCATCCCTCTGCTGATCGCGTTGTTTCAAGCCGTTGAGGACCTTATCGTCGCGCTGGAGATGAAGGGATTTATGCAGCCGAACCGGTTCAAGCCCGTTCCCCGGCATGTCTTGGGGTTGGAAGGAAACGCGCGACGAGAGAAGCGGATCGTATGGGCGGGCCTATCGATGTTTGCATTGCTTCTGGTCATTCGCGTTATAGAGGAGGTACCGCTGTGAACGTCAAGTTGCGTGGACATCATCTTTTATGTTTATTAGGTTTTCGCGGCATGGGGTACTCGCCCGCTTTCGCGGCGAACATGGCGGACGTGTACGAACGGCTTCGCTGCGAACCGCGCACCGAAATCGAGATCGTACAGGGACCGGACGACCTATGCGCATGTTACCCCGAAGATAAGCCGAATCATTGCGATGCGGCGAGCGTCCGGGAGCGAGACGACGATGTACTGCGGCGGCTCGGCTTCAACTGCGGGGATAAGACGGAATGGCGGGACATCCTCGCGAGCGTGAAGCTGCATCTGCAAAAAGAAGACATACCGCGCATGTGTGCGACTTGTCAATGGCTCCCGTATGGCGTCTGCCAGGAAGGCGTAGCCCGGATTACAGCGGGCGACGGATTGCCGCCGCTGCCGGAGAAGCGGTAATCCTTCCTGTGTGACGAAATCCTCTGTGCAACACAATTCACTTGGGCTGTTCTCCGACACGCAAAGACAACAAAAAGACCGTCCGATAAAACGGGATGTAAACATACGAAAAAAAGCCTGCAGACATGCTCCGTCCGGAGCTTTGTCTACAGGCTAAGCATTCTTACGCATTACTGTTCTTCTTCCAATTCCCAGGTTTCGCCGATTCGACTTCCTTTGTAGCAAGCGCCTTCCCACGAGATGCATGCTTTTACCTGCAACTGCGGGAAGGTCAACAGCCAGCTTTCCTCGTTGTTCTCGTATTCGAGGCAGCGCTTCGTTCAGCTCGCGGATCAAATGATACAAATTCGACTCGTCGCTTCGCCTCGCTCGAAATCGATCCAAATCCCGGTGAGGTCCCGATTGGTCACATGGGTCATCAGGTCCAGCAGCCAAGTCGGGACATCGGCGTCGCCGTCGAACTCATTTCTTTCCATAAGGTCGGCGATCCGACGTTCTTGCGCGGCATATGCGACTGATTCAAAAAGACAGCGGAACGGAAAACCAAAAACCTTATGAAGTTGTCTTCGATACAAACGTTCGAACATCCGTTTCGATCGCGCCCGCGACCGTCGTAGGCGAATACCGTTTCACAACGTTGCCTTCCCGATCGATCAGGAACTTCGTAAAGTTCCATCGAATGTTCGAACCTTCCAGAAGCTCAGGGAATTTCGCGCGCAAGTGCCCGTATAACCCGCTGTTCGGATCCGCGTCCGCATCCTCCGGCGCTTGCTCCCGCAAGTATTGAAACAAGGGATGCGCATCGGGCCCGTTCACTTCGACTTTGCGAAACATCGGGAACGTCACTTGGTAATTCAAGGTACAGAAATCTTTAATCTCTTCGTCGGTTCCCGGTTCCTGGCCTCCGAATTGATTGCAGGGGAAGCCTAACACCTCGAATCCTTCGTCGGCGTACGTTCGGTACAGTTGTTGCAGTCCTTCGTATTGGGGGGTTAATCCGCATTGGCTTGCCGTGTTTACGATTAGCAGAACCCGGCCTTTGTACTGTTCGAGCCGGATCTCTTGCCCCTCGGCGCTTACTGCTTCGAATGCGTGTACGGACATGCTCGTCTTCCTTTCGGTCGTAGATTTCTACCCTCATCGCTATAAGCATTCGATAAAGGTTTGCGAAATCCTGTTCGTCGGTCGGTTCAGCGAGCCCGCCCAGTCATGGCCGAGTCGTTCGTTATACACTAACGTAAAAACCAACGAATCTAGGTGGAACATACCATGATTACGTTCGCGGAAGCATGCGATGTGAAGAAGCGCATCGCTCGTTCCTTGCTGAAACATTCGAAAGTCCAAGCGATCGGGGTCGGGTACCGCGATCCGAAGCATCCTCGGAAGGGAGCCGCCATCCTCGTCTATGCGGTCGGATTCTCCCCTGTTTCCTTTGGCATTCGTAGAAAGCTTTCCAAAGTCGGAGGCGGCGTCCCGGTTCGGGTCGTGAGAACGGCGAAACTCCGCGCCAATTGCCTGTATTCCAGCAGGATTCGACCCGTCATAGCGGGCTACAGTATCGGGACCCGTTCGGTTTCGGGGACGTTAGGGTTGATTTTATCGGATGTTCTCGATCCTTCGCAGCGGTATTTTTTTAGCAACACCCATGTGCTGACGGATCCGTTGAACGGGACCGCGCGCGTCGCGACGCTGCAGCCCGGCGGGCAGGATGACGGACGGTTGCGTCGGGACCGGGTCGGGATGCTGGAGCGCTTCGCAAGGTTACAGCGTCGCCGCGCCAACTATATCGATGCGGCCATCGCCGCCCCCAGGCGCAATGCGATCTTGAGTCCCCGCTATGCGCAAGTCGGAACGATCCCGGGTCACGTTACCTCCTATCGAGTCGGGGACCGGTTCATGAAAGTGGGACAGACGACCGGGTTACGGTACGGCGTCGTAGAGTCCGTGAATACGGATGTGCTCATCGATTACGGGAAGAAGGGGGTGCTTCGATTCGAAAACCAAACGATCGTTAGAGGAACGCGACCGATTTCCCTCCCCGGGGACTCCGGTTCCGTCTGGCTCCGGCGATCGGACCACTATGCCGCGGCCGTCAATTTCGCCGGAACGGACGACGGCAGCATTTCGGTAGCATTCCCGGTGGATTGGGCGATGCAAGCGTTCCGAACGAGAGTGGCGCGGAGAGGCGGAGCGGGACGGGTTCGAAAGGTGCGTCGAAGCAGCGAAGCCTTCGCCCCATCCCTTACGCCGAGTCGTCTCGCTTCCATTCAAGTGGTTCAAGCGACCTCGCCGGGCGCGAAATGAAAAGGAAGGCTGCCATCATTGATTCATGGCAGCCTTCCGCGGGGTCAGTCTAAGTCGCGCAGCGCTCTCCGGACGGAACGCCTTGCATTATTGATGTTCCGACGCGCGTCTTCCAAGCTGTCGAGCGCATCCTCGAGGTCGTCTTCCTGCTTAATCTTGTAAGGCTTCTTTTTCACCGGAACGACACTCTTCTTTACAGGAGTTGCTCTCTTCGGTCTTCCTCTCCATACCATTTCGCATCACCTCCCGGTTAAAGATATTAAATCTTATGCCGGAAGTTACCTCCTGTCCTCTCGCTTTTGTCTATCTTTATTGCACATTCGTAGATTCCGCGACTTACAAGGTAAACCGGCGGACCAACGTCTCCAACTCCTTGGCCGCTTCCGATAAGGTGATCGCCGAAGCGGATACCTCCTGGGTGGCGGCGCTTTGCTCGTCGGTTCCGCTCGCCAAGACTTGGGCTAAGGAAGAAGTATGCTGCGCCAACTCCGCCGCCGAAACCGCCGTCGCCGCGACTTCCTGAGACCCAGCGGACAACTGTTCGGCAATGGCGGAAATCTCTTGGATTTGTTCGTCCACATGATTTACGGCTAGCGCGATTTCGGCGAACGTGCGCCCGGTCTCGCGGACGGAGCCCATGCCGGTTTCTACTTGCATCACGCCGGTCTCCATCGCTCCCGCCGCGGCAAGCGTAATTCTCCGGATTTCGTTCACGAGTTCGGAGACCTGCATAGCCGCGGACTCCGATTGCATCGATAACTTCTTGACTTCCGTCGCGACGACCGCAAAACCGAGCCCGTGTTCCCCCGCTCGGGCCGCTTCGATCGACGCGTTCAACGACAACAAATTCGTCTGTTGGGCGATCCCGGAGATGACTCCGATAAATTGTTGAATTTCCGCCGAGCAAGTTTCCATTCTCCGGATTTCGACCGCCAAGCTGCCGACCGCCGTCTGAATGGCGTTCATGCGGGCAACGGCGTCCCGCACAAGGACATCTCCCTGCTTTACCATATTGTCCGTTCGACTCGAAGCGTCGGCCGCATCCGTCGTTGCCCCCGCGATCCGTTGAATGCCGTGGCTCATTTCTTCCATCGCTCGGGAGCTGTCTTCCGCCCCTCGATGTTGAGTGAGCGCGCTCTCCGCCATCGTTTGCACGAACCCCACGGCTTGGGTTACCATGCTTGCCGTCGTTTCGGCATTCGAGGATAATTCCGCCGACGAGGCGGCGACTTGATGCGCCGTTCTGGCGACGTGGCTTACGAGCTCGCGCAATCTGCGAACCATCTCGTTCGTCGCGGCAGCCAGGTCGCCGATTTCGTCTTTATTGGCGATCGCGAGCGGCTCGACGGCGAGATCGCCTTTCGCCACTCGAGCGATGGCGCTCGTTACCTTTTTCAACGGGGCTGAAAGCATACGAGTAATGACGAACGCTAGTACGCTCACGAGAACAACGGAAACTACGATCATCCAAATCGTGAAACGTAACGCGGTTTCGAAGGCGTTCGCCGCATCGCGCTCGGAATGGATAGCCCCGTCATGATTATAAACGACCAATTGGTCCAGATAGGATTGAAGCGTAATGAACTGAGTCAGCTTTTCGATTAACGTCTTCCTAGCCAGCGTATTGTATTCGGCGCCTTTCGCGCTGTTCTCTATTATCAATTGATTATCGGTTCTGAAAATAGTCCAATATTGCTTCAGCTTCTCGAAGCTTTCGCGTTCCTCCGGATCGTCGGCCATGGCTTCGTAGGATACGAAGAGCTCGTCGATCGAAGCGTAGGTCGATTGAATTTCGCCCGCTACGTAATCTTGTTGGCTTTCGTCCTCGGCGTGAATGTGCCGGAACGTAAGCGTAACCACATGCTCCATCAAGTAAGTCATTCGGTTCACGGCTTCGACGCCGGGCATCCACTCCGTCGCGATCGTTTCGGTATCTTGCTTCATCGCGTTCATTCGGTTCGCCGCAACCGACCCGAGGATGCACATCAGGAGCAAGACGAAAGAGAAACAAGCGATCAACTTTTTTTGTACGGACCATCGCAGAAACATAGATTCGACCCTCTCCCGGAATGATTGTTCGACTTCTCTTTTTATTTGCTATTGCTGATGAAAACTAACTCGCGAACGCTCGCCTCCTTTCCTCCGGACCGCATTGCGGTACAAGAATAGGTTTGTAAGCGGCAGATAAAATCGAACGATCCGAAGCAAAGGTCGGTTCCCCCAAAAAGCATCAATAGAATGTGGTGTCTTGTGGTCTTCCGAATCATTATTCCTCAGTATCCCACATCCTGTCAACCCGATTCTACATTTTTCAACATGGGAAATGAAAAGACGGTATCGCCGCGTCGGCAATACCGTCTTTCATTCGAGTCTGTTATAAGCTTTTAGGGTCCAGAGGCTCATGGTAGAAGAGAATGCGCCAATGCTGCCTTTCCGTTCCCGAGATCGTCGTGGCGACGGTTTTAGGCGACTTGGAATTCGACGGTCGAACCGACGAGCATCCCTGCGACGATTACGGATCCCGTTTAATCAGATCGTAGGCATCACGTTGCCGCCGTTCACCGGAACATAAGCCCCTGTAATAAAGCTGGCCAGATCGGATGCCAAGAACGCCACCGCGTTCGCGATTTCCTGATCGGTTCCGCGGCGTCGTAACGGAACGCTCTTCTCGTACGATTCGTTGCGTTCCGAGTGATTCTCCCGGTCCCGGTCGCTGATCGTCCAGCCCGGCGCCACCTGATTCACGGTAATTCGATGCTCGCCGACTTCTTTCGCCAAGACCCGGTAGATCCCGTCCATTCCCCGTTTCCCCGCCACATAAGCGGATTGACCCGGGAAGTTTTGCATGGCGCACTCCGTGTTGATGCCGATCATGCGGCCGTATTTGTTCGCGATCATCCCTGGAACGAACGCTTTCGCTAGGTGGACGCTCTGCAGGACGCACGAGCCGAATTGGCTCGCGTAATCCTCCAGCGGCTGCTCCAGAACGGTCGTCCATTGATACTGGACGACGGCGTTGGCGACAACGATGTCAACGCTCCCTATCGTCGCGTTCGCGATCTCGTCTTTCATGCGGAGCACGGAAGCGAAATCGGTGATATCGGCTTGAACCGCGAACGCGGTTCTGCCCAACGCTTCGATTTCATGCTGCAGCTGCGCGGCTTTCTCTTCGTTGCTATGGTAATGAATGACGATATCTGCCCCGCAATTCCCTAACGTTCGAGCCATCACTCTCCCCAGCTGACCCGTCGCTCCCGTGATCAGAGCGGTTTTCCCGGACAAGTCGATGTACATACGGACACGCCTCCTCTATGACTATAGAGGAAGGATTCGATGCGGACGAGTAAAACCCTTCCGGAAGCGAAACATAACTCGTCTGCGCATTCGTATCCTTGCACCGCCGCGGAGACGGGGGCCGGATAGGGCGTCGCGCTAAGCGACCTTTTTATAATCGCGATTCATAATATTTTTCACCAAGGATGGCCATTTGGAATTCGACGGACAGTATTTGCGCGCGACCTTCTCGACGCTGGTTAATCCCTTGTCGACGTAAAAGTCGGCGATGATTTGTCCGAATTTCTCGACGCTTTCGCCCTTGGTTTCGAAGCTCAAGGCGTTTTTATACGGATTTTTCCCAGAGGCATTGAGCCCGAACAAATTGTTCTTGTTCTTCGCGATCTTGCTCTTCCCGTGGCCGCTCTCCAGCTTCATGACGGCAATGATGAAGTAGGAGTTGATGCCATACTCCTCCTCTACCGCTAAGACCGCCTTCTCCAAGCCCTGCCCTTCCAGGGGAGTGCCTTCGAATAATTCGGCGATATGCGCTTCCGTCAGTCCCGAGTCGGACGTGACGGAAGACGTCGGTTTCGAAGGACTGTCCTCCGGCTTCTTCGACTCGGGGGAAGGCTCGGCCGCGACCGCTTTCGATGCGCTCGGCTCGGCCGAAAGAATCGACACCGCGGAAGACTTCTTCGTTTCCCCGGAAGCCGCGATCGCTTTCGCGTACTTCCCATGAACGTATCCCCCGCTCTTCAGCTCCAGCCATCCATTGTCGGTCGGTCGAACGACTTCGAGCACGCTGCCTTGCGAAACGACGTCCAAAATCTCGGACGTATTCGCCGCAGCGGCCCGTACGTTAAGGAAATACGCGGTGACTTCATAAACGGCCGCCGATTCGATCGACGGAACGGGTTCGATTACATCCTTCGGCTGCGTGACGTTATGGGGGGCAGGGGAAGTAGCTTGTCCGCCGGTGAATTCGAGGGGAGGATGCTGCCGCGGAGTGAACGGGGGTTGGTAATCTATCGTCGAAGTCGATGTATCGCTCACCGCGGACGGGACCGAAGCGGCGTCCGTCGGATTGTGATTCGAGATTCCGAAATCCAGGCCCATCGTGAAGAGCAGCGTCAAGCAGAGGATCCCTTTTATCGCATAATGCTTCACTTGATTACGCATTGTCCCACCCACCTCTTGGATTCGTTCGGATGTGAATTAAGAAGATTGTACACAAACGTTCTCGAGAAGCTTGTCACTTTGTCTGAGAAGAATATGATATTGTTTGTCGATATATTCCAAATCCGCACGGATCGTGGTCTGAAAATGAAAATTTCCGTCTAATAGTTAGAATTTTACGAAAATAAAAAAGCACCCTTCCGGATGCTTTTCCCCCATGCTCATCGATATTCCCCGAGGATCTCGACCGCTTCTTCCGCCAAACTCGCGTCGATGGCCGCATCCACGTCGATGTCTTTGATTAACGCGCCTCTTTCTTTATACCACTCGTACTGGGCTTTAATATCATCGACGAACATCGTGCCGTTCGGGTTCAGCCCCGTCACGTTCACTTGCTCCCAGAGCGCGGCATCCTTCAGCGCGGTGTATTCCGTCATGATACGGATGACGCCTTCCTGGTCGCCGGCGCCCTTCACGAACGCGTCGTTGTAATCTCTCAGCCCCTTCAGGTAAGCGAGCATGAACCGAATCGCCACGTCGCGCTTCTCCGTCACGAACTCCGGCGAGGCGAGCACCATGGCGATCTGCGCCTTCGGAGCGAAATCGGTCGCGTCCAGGAACTTCGCATGAATGCCTTCCGAGGCGCCCCGCGTAACGAGCGGCTCGATCTGCAGCGCCGCGTCGATCGAGTTCGTCTCCATCCCGGCGAGCATGTTCGCGAAGTCGGGAATGAGCACGAATTCGACGTCGTCTCGAGTCAGGCCGGCATGATCGAGCATCGATTGGAAAATGTAATCGTCGACCGCGTTCTCCGACGACACCGCGATCCGCTTGCCCTTGAGATCCTTGTAATCTCGGATCGTGCCTTCTTGATCCTTATCGACGACGAACGTAAAATACGATTCGCCTTTCCGGTTATGCCCCTTGTCGGCGATCATCCGGACGTCGATGCCTTGCGCGATCGAGTTGAAGAACGACGCGGTCGAGACGCCGCCGGCCACGTCGATCTCCCCGATCGCCAGCGCCGGAAGCATCTCGTCGCTGTTCGCGAACGTCGCGAATTCGACCTCGATGTTATACTCTGCGAAATAACCTTTGCTTTCCGCAATATAGAAGCCTGCGCCGGATGCGGCGCCGTCTTCCGCGATGACGACTTTCGTTTTCTCCGCCAGCGGCTCCAGGTCGCCGCTGGCGGAGGCGCTTCCCGGTTCGTCGGCCGGCGCCGGGCGCTCCTGGCTGCAGCCCGTTAAGACGGCAACGAGGATCAGCATCGCGGATAATAACACAATCCCCCATCGTTTCATCATCATCTTTCCTTTCGCTAATGCGCTCTAGAGCTCTGTACCTCGCGTTGGAGGTGATTCCATATGTGAACGAACGTATCCGACATGTTCGGATGGGAGCGAATTTGCTCCATCGTCCGCGGACGCGGGAGATCCACTCGCTTCTCCCCTGCGATGCTGCCCGGATGCGCCGATAGTAAAATTACGCGGTCGCTCAACATGAGCGCCTCGTCGATGCTATGCGTAATAAAGAGGACGGTCTTTCGATCCTCCTCCCAAATGTTGAGTAATTCCTTCTGCATTATAAATTTGTTCTGCTCGTCGAGCGCGGCGAACGGTTCATCCATTAATAAAATTTCCGGATCGTTGGCGAAGGCGCGCGCGATGTTGACTCGTTGCTTCATGCCGCCGGACAGCTCCTTCGGGTACAGCCTCGAAAATTGGCGCAGCCCGACCTTTTCCAAATAGTGTTCTACGCGTTCGGCGATCCGCTTCTTCGGCAGATGCCGCATTTGCAAGCCGAAGGCGACGTTGTCCCAGACGGTCAACCAGGGGATGATCCCGTTTTCTTGAAACACCATCGACTGCAGCGGTTTGTTCGGATCCGTCCGTCGAATCGTATAAGAGCCCGCGCTCGGCTTCTCCAAATCCGCGAGAATGCGCAGCAGCGTCGTCTTGCCGCACCCGCTCGGACCGACGAGGCAGACGAACTCTCCGTCTTCGATTTCCATCGAGATGTTTTCTAGGGCCGTCACGTGCCGGTCTTTCCTGTAAAACACTTTCGTCAGACGGTCGACCGTAATTTTCGTTTCTTTCGCCACGATGATCCCCCCTCGTTATTGCCAAGGCACGAGCTTCGATTGAAGCCGGCGCAGCAAGATGGAGAACGTAAAGCCGAAGAAAGAGATCAAGATCAAGCCCACGTACATCGGGTTAAAATTGAACACTTTATACGAGCTCCAAATCAGATAACCGATCCCTTGGTTCGCGCCGATCATCTCGGCCGCGACGATGGTCAGCAGCGCGATCGCCTGCCCCATCTGCACGCCCTCCAACATGACGGGAAGCGCCCCCGGCAAGGCGATCCGCAGGAAGAATTCCTTGGGCCCGGCGCCATAGTTGTTGGCGACGTCGATATAAGCCCGGTCGATATTCGCGACGCCGGCGGCGGTGTTGATGACGACGGGAAAGAAGACGCTGCCCGCGATCGTCATCGCCTTCGACATCTCGCCGATGCCGAAGACGATCAGAATGAGCGGCATGAGCGCCAAGGTCGGGATCGGCATCAGCGCCATCAGGAGCGGCGAGAAGAACGAACGGAACGGCCGGTACATGCCCATGAGCAAGCCGATGACGACGCCGGGAATCGTTCCGATCAGAAATCCGAGAACGATCCGCGTTAAGCTGATGCCTACATGGGCGAGCAGCACGCCGTTGACCGTCAAATCCCAGAACGTCCGAAGGATGCTGGTCGGCGGCGGGAAAAAACGAGGGTCGATGAGCGACGTGCGCGATAGCAGCTCCCAGAGCGCCAAAATGAGGATCGGGGACGAGACGGTCAACCACTGCTGACGTCTTCGACTTCGTTCCGCTCTTCGCCATTCCTGTTGTTCGAGTTCCATAGGTGTCGGACGAAGTTCGCTGTTGTCGGCCTTCAAGCGATTCACCACCTTTACTACTTGCATCGTATGCGCAAGCGCCCAGATGGGTGCTCGTCGGGTCAGGGCGGAGCGGTCCGGAGAAATCCTCCCGAACATAAAAAAACAGAGGGAGCTTCCCCCTCTGTTCTCAATTCCATCGTCTGCCGGGAAGACTAGATCCGCTGACGCGCCTCCTCGTATTCGCTCTCCAATTGCGCGACGATGTCCCGGACGGATTGACGTTCTCGAACGGCCGCGACGCCTTGGCCCGCGGAGAAGATCGTTTTCCACGCTTTGTGCTCCGTCATCCGTGGCGAATCCGCGTTCCCCCGATCCCGTCGAGCGATATCGATCCGGCTCGCCCGCAGCGAGGGGAGCAGGAAATTCGCGTGTACGCCGGTAATCGCATCCGTGTAGACGATGTCTTCGATGGAGCTTTGAATCACCATCTCCTTATACGCGTCGGATGCGCTCCCCTCGTCGGCCGCGAGAAACCGGGTTCCCATGTAAGCATAATCGGCTCCGGCGACCCGCGCGGCCGCGATGTCGGCTCCCGTCGATATACCGCCCGCCAGAACGATCGTACCTTCATAAAATGATTTCACCGCATGGATAAAGGCGAACGGATTCAGCTGACCCCCATGACCTCCGGCGCCGGCGCACACTAAGATTAAACCGTCCACCCCCGCTTTCGCCGCCTTCCGGGCATGCTTCTCGCAGATGACGTCGGCGTACACCGCTCCCCCGTATCGTTGCACCGCTTCGACGATCGGCGCCGGATCGCCCAACGAGCTGATGACGAGAGGAGGCCGATACGCTTCGATTAAGGCCAAATCTTCGTCGAACCGAGGATTTTCCCCGCGATGGCTAATGATATTGACGCCCCACGTCTCCGTCGGCAACGCCTCTTTCATTTCCGACAACCATTCCGCGCATATTTCCGGCGTTCGCGCATTCAGAAGCGGGATCGTCCCGATGACGCCCTGCCGACAGCTTTCGATCACCATTCGGGGGCTGGATACCAGAAACATCGGAGCCACGATAATCGGCAACCGCATAAATCCACTCCTTCGCATGTAGTCGGTTCTACAAGTCGAGCGATCCTGGGATGATGCCCCCATTGTAACACGCCGTCTAGGAATCCGTCCGCTGTTCGGCGCAGCGGGTCGTCGCGTACGTGCGGATGGCGCGAGGATGGATTCGCGAGCGATCCGATCGCGGTGGCACCATTCGTTTTCCATGGAAGTGGCTCTCCTGATTTCCCGGTCCGCATGGTACGGTTGAGGAAGACAGAGACGGCGGCACCGCCGCGTCGGAAGGAGAAAGAGATGCGTATCGAACATCGGAATGATCGAATCCTCGTTGGGGCGTTGATGCTGGGGGTCGTGGCGGCAAGCGTGTTACTCTCAAGAGGTCTGGGGGCAGCGGCGGACGAGCCTGACGTCGCTCGGGAAGAGGCGTGCGAAGCTTCCCGCTATGTCGTGGGGACGAACCCGCCGGATTAGCGGGTTTGTCCGTGTCGTCCAATATCGGAGAGCACGTTCCGAATTCGGTCGATCCCCGCGGCCATCTCCTGCTCCTGCAAGTTGGCGTACCCGATGATCAGCTTGTTCCCATGCTTTCGCCCGTCCGCCGAATGAATCCGTACCGGTTGGACGAAGACGCCGGCGTCGTACAATCGCCGAACGATCGATTCCGTGAATTCGATGCCTGCGAAATCCGCGATCAGATGGAGACCCGTAGAATCGCCCTCGATCGTAACGTCGTCTCCAAAAGCGCGGATGAGCATCCGTCTTACCGCGTCCCTCTTCCGCTTATACACTTTCTTCATCTGCCGAATATGGCGTTCGAGATGACCTTCCTCCAAGAACCGAGCTAGAATCAGCTGCTCCAAGGAAGGCGTGTGCAAGTCGCTGAACCACTTCAGCTGCCGGCTGCGCTCGATAAGCGGCAACGGCAAGATCATGTACCCGATCCGTAACGCCGGGGACAATATCTTGCTGAAGGTTCCAAGATAGATGACGACATTCGGATCCAGCCCCTGCAACGAAGGAATCGGGTCGCCTTCATACCGGAATTCGCTGTCGTAATCGTCCTCGATGACGTAGTTGCCCGTCCTTCGTGCATATTCGATCAGTTGCACCCTCCGTTGAATCGGCAGGATGGATCCGAGAGGGTACTGATGCGACGGCGTGACATAGACGCTGCCGCAATCGGCTCCTCGGGCCAGCACGCTCGGATCGATCCCGGCTTCGTCGACGGGAAGCGGGACGAGCCGGGCGCCATGTGTGGCGAAGATCGTCTGGATATCGTTCGTGATCGGATCCTCGAGGACGAACGGTTCCCCGTGCCGCACGCACAGCTTCGCGACGAGCGTGATCGCTTGGGTCGCCCCCGAAGTGATCAGCACCTGCTCCGGGGAGCATCGAACGCCGCGGACCCGATAGACGTATTTGGCGATGGCGTTCCGCAACTCGGACCTGCCTTCCGGCGAATCATACCCGAAATCTCGGCTGGGCGTATACGCCAGCACTTGCTGCGCGAGCTGCGACCACTTCCGCCTGGGGAACAAGTCCAAGGCGGGGATGCCGGATCGGAAACTAATGATTTCGGGCTTCTTCGCCTCTACGATCGGCGCGGCCGGCGCGGCCGGAGTTTCGGATCCGGCGAGCAGCGCGCCTTCCGCGACGAACGTGCCCCTTCCCCGCTTTCCCTCTAAGTATCCTTCCGCCGTCAGTTGATCGTAAGCTTCCAACAAGATGTTCCTCGACACCTGCAGATCGAGCGCCAACTGCCGGGTGGACGGCAGCGCTTCGCCGGCCTTCCGCTCGCCGTTCAAGATGCTCGCGCGCAGCTGCGAGATGATTTGTTCCTTCAGCGATGTCTTTCGCGACCGATCGATCGTAATCCAGACCACTTGCGAATCCGCTCCTACGAAGTAGATATTTTCTTAGATTACCATAGAAAACGAGAGAAGCACTCGATCCGTCATGGATCAAGTGCTTCTCGCCGGACAGGTTCGGCTACTCCTTCACGGAACCGAGCGTGATGCCGTGAATGAAGAAACGCTGCAAAAACGGATAGATGACCAATACAGGAATCATGGCGATGAAAATTTTAGCCGCGTTCAACGTCTGGTTCGACAACTCGCTTAATTTCTTGTATTCGTCCTCGGTCATCGTGGTCGTATCGATGACGACGACGAGCTGCTGGATGTACGTCTGTAACGGGTACATCTCCGCCGACGACATGAGCACCAAGCCGTGGAAAAATTCGTTCCAGTGGTATACGATGCTGAACAGCGTAATCGTCGCCAGTACCGGTACGGCGAGCGGCGCGAAAATTTGGAGCAGCATGTACCACGGGCCCGCCCCGTCGACGAGCGCCGCCTCTTCGAGTTCCTTCGGCAGATTGCGGAAGAAGTTGACGACGAGAATGACGTGAAACACTTGCACGCCGCCCGCCAAAACCAACGCCCAGATCGTGTTCATCAGCCCGTACGCCTTAATCGTCATATACCAAGGGATCAATCCGCCGTTGAACAGCATGCAGAAGACGAGCAGCCACATAAATACGTTGCGCGGCCGGAAGTCTTTCGTCGTCTTCGACAGCGGGTACGCCATCAGCACGATGACGACGAAGTTGATCGTGGCGCCGAGCCCGACGCGCAAGAGCGAGATGCCGAACGAGTTGATGAATCGCGCATCCGTCATGATCGTGTCGTACGACTGCGTCGTGAACCCGATCGGCCATAAGCTGACGTCGCCCGCCGCGGCCGCCGCCTTGTCGCTTAAGCTCAACGCGAGCGTATACCAGATCGGAAGCACGCACACGAGCGCGATGCCGATCAGAGACGCGAGCAGGACGACGTCGAACATGCGAGAGCCGAACGTCCCTTCTCTTACCATGGTCTAGTCCGCTCCTCTATTAGAAAATGCGATAATTTGCGAATTTGGAAGCCAATCCATAGGAAATCACGATCAAGACGAAGCTGACGACGGACTTCAGCAGCCCCATCGCCGTCGCGAGACTGAACTGCAAATTCACGAGACCCGCGCGGTACACCCACGTATCGATAATGTCGCCCGTCGAGTAGACGAGCGGGTTATACAGGTTGAACACCTGATCGAACCCGGCGTTCAGGACGTTGCCGAGGCTGAGCACCGCGAGCAAGACGACCGTCGTCGAGATGCCGGGCAGCGTCACGTGCCACAGCCGTTGCAGCCGTCGAGCGCCGTCCATCGCCGCGGCTTCGTACAGCGAAGGGTTAATCGCCGTAAGCGCGGCCAAGTAAATGATCGTGTTGAAGCCGAATTCCTTCCACACGTCGCTGCCGACGATAATGTAAGGGAATAATTCCGCCCTCGCGAAAAACAGGATCGGCTCGACGCCGAACGCGGACAATAGCTGATTGACCGGCCCCTTCAACGCGAACACATCCAGAAGAATGCCGGACAAGATGACCCAAGATAGAAAATGAGGCAAGTACACGACCGTCTGCACCCAGCGCTTCACGACTTGCAGCCGCAGCTCGTTCAGCATCAGCGCGAAAACGAGCGGCACGAGCAAATTGCCCGCGATCTTCAGCACCGCGATAAATACGGTGTTATACAAGACGGTCTTGCTGTCGCCGAGCAGGAACATGAACTCGAAATTTTCGAGACCGATCCACTCCGAGCCGAAGATCCCCAAGCCCGGATTAAAATCTTGGAACGCCATGACGATGCCGACCATCGGCACCATGTTGAACAGAACGAGCCAGATGAGGCCCGGCAGCAGCATGAGATAATAATGCTTCTCGAACGCTCTCGTCTTCATGCGTTACTCCCGTCTCCCGGTACGGCGAGGCGCCGGACTTCACCGTCCGACGCCCGCCCGCCGAGCCTGTTATTCTTGAATCGCTTCCGCCACTTCTTCGGTAATTTTATCTCCGCCCAGCTTCTTCCACTCTTCGACGAACGAGTCGAACGTGTCGATCGGTGCCGCGCCCATGATGATCTTGAGGAACGTCTCGTTCTCGAGCTTCTCGAGGTTCGCCCAACGGCTCTCCATCGTCTTCGTCTGCGAATACGTCAGGCTGTACACCTCGTTGCGTGGCTCGAGCAGCGGCGCGCCGCCGACGAAGAGCGAATACTGTCGGCTCCAGATGCCCATGTCTTCCGTGTTCCAGTATTGGATGTCGTATTTGTCGTACGGCTCGAGCTTCGCCTTCTTGACCTTCACGGCATCGTCCGCGAGCAGCTTGTAACCCGGGATGTTCAAGTCTTCCGGCGTCTTCGTTCCGGCGAGCACTTCCTTCAACATCTCCACGGAGAACTCGATTTCGTCGACCGGCGCGTAGACGATCCGTACCGGGTAGTGATTCAAGCTGACGCTGACGTCGAACGTCGCTTCGTCGCGGACGAGCAAGTTCATCAGCTTGAGCGCCACTTCGGGATGCTCGTAATCTTTACGCACGGCGAGGAACGTATTGGACGGCGTCGCCATATGCGGGCTGTATTCGCCATTGACGTCCAACGGCAGCGCGTATGCCTGCCAGTTCGCCGTCGGGTCGTTCTTGATCGCGTCCGGCAGCGGCCAGTAGCCCATCCAGAACGGGCCGAAGAAGATGCCGGACTTGCCGCCGACGACCGGCTCCGCCGCGTCCTTGCGAATGCTCATCTCTTGGTCGATGAGCCCTTCCGCATACATATCGCGCAGCGTCGCGAGCGCGTCCTTCACCTGCGGCTGGATGGAGCCGTACTGCGGCTTCCCGTCGTCGCCCTCGAGCCAGAAGCCCGGGTAGGCCAGGAACGCGGAGAAGATCGGGTCGAGGCCGAAGGTGTTGTTGCTCGAGGCGATGAAGTTCGCGTGCAGCTTGCCTCCCGCCTGCGGACCGGAGATGCCGATCGTGTCCTTCTGACCGTTGCCGTCCGGGTCGTTCTCGACGAACGCCTTCGCGACCGCGCGAAGGTCCTCGACCGTCTTCGGCACCTCGAGACCGAGCTTGTCGAGCCAGTCTTTGCGAATCCACATCGTGTGCACCGCGTCGCCGCGCGCCGTGACGTTCGGCAGCGCCATCATCTTCCCGTCGAACGTGACGGCTTTCATCGCGCGGCCTTCCGTCTTCTCGATGATGCCCTTGATGGCCGGCGACGCGTATTGCTCGAACACTTCCGTCAGGTCCGCGATCTGATTCGCTTTAACCATCTGGCGCAGCTGCGCGTCGTTCACGACGACGAGATCCGGCAGGTCGTTGCTCGCGATCGCGAGGTTGACCTTCTGGTCGTAATCTTTGCCCGTCGCGGTTTGCCAAATGATCTTCGTCTCGACGTTCAGCTGCTCCTTAATATGTCTCGTATATTGATTGTTCTCCGGCGTGTCGCCGGCCGGCAAGCTCGTGTCGGTCGGATCGATCGCTTGCCCGACGTTAATCGTGATCGGACTTTCGTATTTGCCGAACGGGTCGGCCGGAGCTGCGGGAGCGTCGGCGTTCGCCGCGGTCTCGCTCGTCTTCTCGCTTGACTTCCCGCTCGGATTCGACGAAGGTTCCCCCGTGCCGCACGCCGTCAACGTCAGCATAACCGCCGCCAACAAGATGGACAGTCCTTTGCTTGAAGCTATCATGATTTCCCCTTCTTTCGATCGGTTTTCCTTACATCCTAAGGATAGCATGGATGTAAGCGCTTCACGGTTAGACGGTCGTTCGACGTTCGGTCGAGGAATGACTCGGGATCCCGCGCCGCCGAAACAAATCTCCCCCCATCCGCCGGACATCTCTCACCTTGACGACCTCGATCGGAACTCGCTGGGCAAACACCCCGTGTAATCGCGGAACAGCCGGCTGAAATATTTCTCGTCCTGATATCCGGTTTGCTCGGCGATCCACTGGATCGGCTTCGCGGTATGGAGCAGGTATTCCTTCGCCTTCTCCATCCGGAGCGTCCGGACGTATTCGTTGAACGGCTTGCCGCCGATGTCGCGGAAGCATTGGCTGAAGTAGCTCCGGCTCATATTGACGCGCCTTGCGACGTCGGCGGCCAGCAGCGGTCCGTTCCACTCGTCCTTCACGATCGCGATCGCCTTCATGACCGCCGCGGCGACATCGGCCGAATACAGCGAAGCGCCCGTCGCCACCGCCGTCCATCGCCGAACGTCCCGGAACCACGCCTCCGCTCCGTTCCAATGCTCGAGCCGTTCCGGCAGCGGCGGCCGTTCCCCCGCGACCGCCGCGAACACGCGGCTCCACTCGCTCTCGACGACGAACAGAATCGTCTCGAGCCTCGCCGCGGGCAAGCGCGCGTCGCGCAGCCGCCGCAAGCGGTCGGCGAAGGCGGATTCTTCTTCGCGCAGCCACTCGAGCGACAACCATTCGTCCCGCAGCTGGAGGGCGATCGCTTCGGCCGTCTCCGCCGGCGGGGACGACAACCGGTCCGCCGTCGTGTCGACGAAGCGATGGTCGGGCTCGTAGGCATAGAAATACTCGCGCGAACGATACCCGCGCAGCCCGCGGTGGACCGTCCCGCGACGCTTGCCCGTCAGCGATGCGACGCGCAGGAGCAGCCAGCCTTCCCGCTCGCTTATCCGCCGCAGCCACGCATCGAGCGCCGCATCTTCCGGAGCGGCTTGTTCCGCGCACGTCCACAACCAGAGGCCGTCCTCGACCTCCTCGACGTCCGCGCCCGCGAACGGCGCCTCGCGAAGAAGCGGATCCGACGCGTCGGCGGGTTCCCCTTCTCCCGCGATCAACGCGTATCCGAGGCCGACGGCATAGACGTCCGGCATAGCGGCGGAACGGACGCGACGCTCTTCTTGCATCCGCTGATAAACGCGGCCGAGCACTTCGTCGAACCGTTCCCGCTCGAGCTGCACCTTAGCGATGTAATCGATCGCCCCAAGCCGCAGCGCCTCTTGGATATAATCGAAATCCTGATGCAGCGTCAACACGACGATATACAGCGAAGGATATTTCGCGCGCGCGGCGCGCATCAGCTCGATGCCCGACATGACCGGCATCGCCAAGTCGGTAAGCAGGAGATCGACCTCGTGCCGCTCCAGAAACTCCAACGCCTTCTCCCCGTTGTTCGCCTCGCCGACGACCTCCATCTCGAAATCCGCCCACGGCATGGCGGATATCAATCCTTGCCGAACCAGCTTATCGTCGTCGACGACCAAAACTTTGATCATGAGATCCGCTCCTTCCCGTTCGTTCCCGCCGGCAGCGTCAGCGTGACGGTCGTTCCGCGGCCGACCTCGCTTCGGATGTCCATGACGGCTCGTCCTTCGTAGAACGATTCGACCGTTCGTTTCACATAATTCATGCCGATGCCCATGCCCACTTTCTCCTTGCCCTGGCTCTCGCGATGCAGCACCTGCTTCAGCGTCTCCTCGCTCATGCCCGCGCCGTTATCCGACACGGTAATCCGGAGCGCGCCGTCGAACGACACGCGCACGAGGATGCGGCCGTCGTCCTGCAGCCCATGATACAGCGCGTTCTCGACGAGCGGCTGCAAGATGAACCGCGGAATCTCGAGATCGAGCACTTGCTCGTCCGTCTCCACTTCGACGTTGAAGTCGAAGTCGTACCGAATTTTCTGCAGCGTCAAGTATTGCTCCAACGCATCGAGCTCTTCCCGGACGGTCGTCCGTTCGCCGGTCTTTCCTAAGTTGTAGTACAGAAGCTTATTCAACGACACGATCAGCTTGTCGATCTCGCCTTGACCTTTCATCACCGCGAGCCAATGCGCCGTGTCAAGCGTATTCATCAGGAAGTGAGGATTGATCTGGTAGCGCAGCTTCTCGATTTCCAAATCCGCGCGCCGCTGCGCCGAAGCCTCGACCTCCCGGAACAGCCTGCGAATTTCCCCTTTCATGCCGTTCATCTGTTTTAGCAGGTAGCTGAATTCCGGGATATTCGACACCGTCGTGATCGGCTCCAGATTGCTCTTGGACATGCGCCGAATTTCGCGGTTGAAGTCGTTCAGCGGGCGATACACCATCTTCCAGAGCAGCCAAGCCAGTCCTAACGTCACCGCGAGGAACAGCAGACAGAAGACGGCGATTTGCACGAGCCACAAGTCTCTCTCTTGCATATATTCCGTCTTCGGGATCGCGGACACGATGCTCCAGCCCTGATCGCTTGTCCCCCGGAACCAATAGTACCCGTTATGAAAGCCCGATTCCGCGGCGTTGTCGCCGTCGGCGAAGGCGGTGCCCTGCGGGAAGGCGCCGGGCAGCTCCGAATAGACGACGTCCCCGTCGACGTCGAGAATGAGGTGCCGGGTGTTCGGGCTGAAGCGGTTATTTTCCAGAATGTTCTGCGTCAGCTTAAAGCCGGATTCGATATACACGTAGACGTCGTCCCGTTCCGGCAAGTCCACCTTCCGAAGCACGGACAGCACATATTGATTGTTGAACTGGTCTTGACTGAGGTGCGGCCCCTTATAGGTGACGCGGTATTGCTCGGCCAGCGTCGGGAGCCGCAGCGGATCGAAGTTTCTCGCGGCGTTCAGGTTTTCGAATTTATACGTGCCGTCGTTCGCGAAATAATACAACGTCAAGCCGATATTGGGGTTCGTATATGTGATCGTATCGAGGTCGGCGTTGATTTCGTCGATCAGCTCCGCTTGCCGATACGGCTCGGTGGCTTCGAGGAATTGCCCGAGCTTGGGACCGACGCTTCCCTGGAACGCGAGCTGCTGCGAGACGTGGTTCATGTTGGAGAACGCGTTTTCGAGCGATAAGCGCACTTGCCCCATGTTGTTGCGAATCGTCGAGTGGATTTTATTGGTGAGCATCGAGTTGATCGTGTAATAGGACAGAACGGTAATTCCCACGAACGGGAGTAGGAAGGTAATCATGAAAATGAGGATAATTCGGCGCTTCAAGGTAAGGAAAGCCAACCACCTGGTGGAGAGACGCTGTCGCTTCATGGCGTTCGTTCCTTTCCGCTGCGGATATTACGGACAACGATATCACGGGTCCTTCGATCCATCAATAGGTTTGCGGACGTAAGCGAAAACAGACGAAGCCCGAGGGCTTCGTCTGTTTTCGCGTTCATGCTCGCGTCATTGTCTTGCGTAAGCATGATTCCCGATTTCGGCTACCACTTCGAGCCGATCCCAGAACGATCCGCCGGTTACGTCGGGATTATAAAAATACACTGCGTCTTCGATATTGTTTTTCCCGTCCAAGGCGTCCCTCGTCGCCCGAAGCGCGCTGTCGTTCGGTTCGCTCCGGTCCAGCAAGCCGTTATGGGCGGGCGGGAATTGGCGTCCCGAATAAATCACGTCGCGGATCGTATTCGGAAATCGCGAATCCTTCACGCGGTTCAAAATAATATTGGCGATAGCTAACTGCCCTTCGTACGACTCCGAACCGGCTTCGACCTGGACAAGCTTCGCGAGCAGCTGCATGTCTTCCTCCGTGTACGGGTCGGCCGGTCGCAGCTCGGGAAGTTCCTCCGCCGTCGATGCCGTCGACGTCAACTCGGCCGTCTTCTCGGCTTCGTTCCATTCCACGCTGGCGTTCATGAGCTCGGCCGCGAAGCGGAAGGGAAGGTACGTTCTTCCGTCCGCCAGGTAAGGCGACACGTCCATAAGGTAGCGCTGCTCATTCATTCGAACGACGGGCACGCCGTTCCTCATCACGATTTTATCGTTCGTCGTAGTATGAATGGTCGCGGCTTCATCGGCCCCGTCCCACTCCACCGTCGCGCCGAACAATCCCGCTAGGGGCGCGACCGGCAAGAACAACCTTCCATCCGTCATTCGAATCGGGTCGTCCAGAAGCACTTCTTCCCCATTGATCGTAACGCTTGCGTCCTCTAAGATCACAGTCTCGTCGTTGGCGGCAGCGGGGGACAACGGCGTTGCGGCGAACAAGAGCAAGACGGTTAGTCCAGCCAGCGCTTGCTTCCGCTTCGGCTTCCTTCTTAGCTTCATCGGGACCTCCTTACATTTGATCGAATGCGCTCAAATCGTAGGCGTCTCCCTGTACTGTATCACAATCGTCGGTCCGTTGTAACCCGCGTCCGTCATTCCACACATAGCATTTTCTGGGAAACAACGTCCGCGAACAACGTCATCCCCGGCGTCTCCGCCGCATGAATGACGTGCGCGAAGCCCGCGTGCTCCGGCAACCAGTCTTCCAGCCGATTGGGTTTGCGGAGCACGGCGTCCGGCCGGAAGTCGACGTCCTCCCGGCCTGCGAAGAGCGCCCCGTAGAAAATGTCGCTTTCCACAAGGTCCTGAAAGAAGTGGCTTCCATAGCTGAGCTCCGGCATGAAGCCCTCGCTCGGTACGGCGACCTCGAATAAAGCGGTCATGTGGCACAGCTCCGAGAACCGCAGCGGCACGCCGAGCGACGGAATCGTCGTACCCCACCGCCCCGGACCGATCAACAGCGCATGCTGCCCCTTGAGCCGCGCATTCAACTTGCCGATCGCGCGGGCGACCGAATATTTATCCCGATCGGTAAGCTGCGCATACGCCTCGGGTCGGACGTAGACGACGCGTTCTACCGGCAACCGCGCGTTTCCGCCCATGAAATTCCCCCTCGCGGCGAAGAAGAGGCGTTCCCCCGCGTCCGGACCGAACTCGGGCAGCTGCACGGCGCCTTGACCGCCGAGTCCTCGGGTTTGCATCGGACGGCATTGCAGCACGTTGATCTTGAATCGTCCGTCCGCGCCGAAGTTCGCCGTGAATTCCAGATCGACCGGATAATCGTACACTCTCTCGAGCAGCGCCAACATGTCCCGCATCATAGCGGGGAACTCGCTCTCCCGCAGGAGCTTGCGGAATTGAAGCAGCTGCGGGGTCGGCGACGAACGCATACCTAGCTCCCGCATTCGGCGCTCCGTCTCGTAATCCGGCGTCGCGAACCAACCGCGATCGGTCTTCAGATCGAGCTGAAGCACCTCGTCGGCTTTCCGGGTCGTCAGCTTGTTCTCGACGAGCGACAGCACATCGACTTCGTGCTGCGAATACTTCCGTTCGTCCTCCGCATACATCGGCGGCAGACGCGACGGGTCGTCGAGAGCGACTAGACGGGTATAGTCCCCTTCGGTCCGATCCACCGCGCGCGTGCCGAGGCCGAAGACGAGACGCAGCATCCCCGCGTTCATATCGATGCCCTGCTCCCATACATAGAGGTTCATGGAAAATCCGACGCCGGCCACGTGCGGAAAGAAGTGATCCCGATAATGGTCGCCCGAGACGCGCTGAACGAGAATAGCCATCTGCTCGTCGCGGTCGAATAAGCCGCGGTTCAACCGGTACTGCAGCGCGTCCTCGTCCATCGAGCTGGCGTAGACGACGCGGATCGCTTGCTCAAGCGCTTCGTATCGTTCTTCGGGCGTTCCCTGGTTCGCGCAGAAGACGCTCTCGTATTTACCGGCGAACGCATTGCCGAAATTATCCTCGAGCAGGGAGCTCGAACGGACGATGATCGGCGATTGGCCGAAATACTCCAGCATCTGCATCAAGCGTTCCCGGATATTCGGCGGGAACTTCCCCTGAAGCAGCTTCGTCTTCAGCTCTTTGCCGTACTCGAAAAACCCTTCCTCCGTTCGCTGCTTCGACCGCAGCCCCCACCATCCGTTCTGCACGATGTAGGTGTAATACACATCCGAGCCGATGTAGTACGAATCGTGCGGCTCCAGGCAGTCGGCGAATTGCTGCCGTCCTTCGCTCTCGAGTATTTTGCGCGCCAATAGCATGCCGACGCTCTTCCCTCCGATGAAGCCGGTGCCGATTTCGCGCGAGGCGACGAGGAGCAAATCCGCCAGCGTGAAGTACCGATCGCACAGCTCGGTCATCCGGCCGGCGTCGCCGCCGAGCATCATCGCGATCAAGGTTCGCTTCACTTCCGCCTGCCGCCCCGCATCCGATTGCAGCGCGTTCTGCGCCTGTTGCAGGAGGACATCCCAGTAATCCAACCGTTCCGCTCCCCGACGAATGGCCGAGAACAGCTCCGCCGTCTCCGCGCTCGCGGTAATGGACACCGCTTCGTCCCCGCGGATCAGGTGCGGGAAAAACATCGTCGGCGAATAGCGGTTCCACACCTTAAGCGGATGAATATACACATTTCCGTTCACGCGGTATACATCCAGCAGCAGCTGGGTCGTCTCGCGAATGCCCGCGATCGTGCTGTACGTGTGCGCGCTGCGAATGAGCGCGAAATAAGCGATCGTATCGAGCTCATACAAATAGGGACATACGATCTTGAAGAAGTTGCCGATCATGAAGTCCGATTTCCACTGTTCCAACAGCTCGGTTAAGCTGTCGAACACGTAGAAGGCTTGCTTCCCCCTGCGTTCGATCAACGCATACACTTCGGCCGTGAATCGTTCGAAGCCCCGCGTCGGATCGATCTCGTACGTGTCTACCTCCGGATGCTCCCCGATGACCGGATCATGCTTGCCGAAGCGAACGTAGACGAGCCGGCGCTCGTCTCTGAGCGATTGTTCGATGTAAGGCGCGACCAGCCGTTGATAGTCTTCGGTCGAATCGACCTGCCACACCACGTTGTCGCCCAAGCGCAGCATGTCGATCACTTGATCGAAGCCCGGCAGCCCCGTACTTGCTTTCCCGCGAAATCCCATGATACCGCCGCCTTTTCTACAGCTCCTATTTCCACTATTATAATTCATTCCTATCGGGATTCCGAAGGTTCGAGTACGAAACGCCACGGAAGCTCCTTGCCTTTCGTGATGCCGATTCGCGGCGTTCTGCGGACCGTTCCTACCGCCTGCCCCGGTTCGAGTCGCAAGCCGTCGCCGGCGAGCGCGCCGGGTTCGAGCAGGCGATAACCGTTCCAGCTCAGATCGATGCCCAGGCCTTGGGCAAGCTTCCCCGGGCCGTTCAATAGAAGCCTATCCGAGACGCCCGGCCGATTCCGCCGGATCCGATCGATTCCTTCCAGGGCGATTCCTCCCCGAAGCAAGACCGCGCCGATCTCTCCGGGCTCGTGGGCGACGATGTTCATGCAATGATGCATCCCGTAGATGAGATAAACGTACAAGTAACCGACGTCGCCGAACATAAGCCGATTCCGGGCGGTTACCCCTCGGCTGGCATGGCTGGCCGGGTCGTCGCCGCCTTTGTACGCTTCCGTCTCCGTAATGCGAATTCGAATGACGCCGCGTTCCGTCCTGCGGACTAACTCCCATCCTAGTAGCCGCTCCGCCGCTTCTACCGTATCTTTTTCTAGGACACGATACCCTTCCATCCTTTTTCGCCCGCCTCTGATCCTTGTGTCCTATCTAGCTTAACCCAAACGAAGGGGGTTCTTTTCCTTTACGGCTTTAATTTTTTGCGAGTCCGTACAAGCCGGGCTCGGACGTTTCGATTTTCCCCAAGACAAGATGGATCCCGTCCGGCGCCGTGACGATCGTTCGTACGTCCGTTATTGTCATCGACAATCATTTTCCCTCCTGAAATATTTATATCGTTAACCTACTCTCGCCCATCCATCGTCCAACGCTTTCCCGAATTCCGGCATCCCGGGCAAGATCAAGCCGCCGGCGATCCGCAACGTTGCGCCGGTAACATTAGGAAGCTTCGTCGGACACGAGCCATGCGACCGCCTTCCCGATATCGTCCGGCATTTATGAAACCGCCGTTCGGAACGTAAAGAAGGGCCGCTCCCGTTGACGAAACTTAGGAGCAGCCCAAAATAGTGGATTAATTCGTTACTTGTCCTTCGTATCCTGCGCGGATTCGTTCGATATATTGTTTGGAGTAGGCCATCACGTCTCGAGTCGCCTGTTCCATGACAATATGAACGTAAGGTTTATACCGATGAAGCAGCTTCAAATATAAATCGTAATTCATCCGTCCGTATCCCGGGGACGCCGTGAGCAGCTTGCCGTCCTCGGACAGGAACCGGTCCTTCGCGTGGGCCGCGATGATCCGATCTCCCAGCAAGTCGAAGGCTTCTCGAATCACGTCGTCTTGCGTTGCGAAGTTGCCCTCCGTCAGCAGGTTCCCCGGATCGATCACGACGCCGACATTCGGCGACGGCACTTCCTCGAGAAGTCTGCCTAATTCGGAAGCCGTTCCGATCAGGTGTCCGTTCGCCGGCTCCATGCCGACGAAGACGCCCCACCGTTCCGCCTCCTCGGCGAGCTCCTCCAGCGCGTGCCGCATCGCTTTCCAATCCTGCTCATTGTAATCGCTCCCCGGCAGCGTTCCCGACTCGGCGGCAACGATGCTGCAGCCGAACGAACGAGCATACCGAAGCAGCTCCTTAAACCGCGCGTGATTCGCCCTCCGCCGCTCGACGTCGCGGTCGAATAGGTGAAGATAGCATCCCAACACGGAGATCGAGACGTTGCGCTTGGCGAACTCTTCTCCGATATACGAGGCTAACCCCGGGCTAAGCTTCCCCGGTTCGGAGAAATCAACGTCGCTGATCGCCTTCCACAGCGCGAGCTGCACGTGGGAGAACCCGGCCTCGGATACCTCCGCCGCCAATTGTTTCGCAGGCAAGCTTCCGAACAGATGCGCTAAAACGCCGACAGACATGGAATTCACGCCTTTCCGCAAAAAATGATGGACTACGTATGTATTCCACGCGCAGGGCGATTTTCCTTCGATAACGGTTTATCGAGACGTGCCAGCGGTTATTTCAAAGTAATCTCTTTCTTCCACGCCGCTTCCTCGCCTTTCTCGTTCGCGAAGAGAAAGACGACCTCCCCGGTCTCGCCGACCCTCTCGTCCGGATAGAAGAAGCCCATCATTTGACCGTTCCCGCTAATATAAAACCCTTCTTCTCCCGTTTGACCGTTCGAGATCGCATCCGCCGTCGACGCGGCGACGTTCGTTCGCTCGGAAACCCATTGCATTTCGCGAAGCGCGTACCCTTCCGGAACGCTCCGGACGCCGAAGGAGAAGGCATGCCCTTCGATCGGCATGGGCGTCTGGTCGATAACGACGCGAATTTCCGATTCGGCGGCCGCGGGTTCACTCGCCGGCTGTTCGGCCGGCGCTTGCGGAGCCGCGTCGCCGCTCGTTCCGGCGTTCGAGCCGGAGGCGCACGCGCCGGCGACGAACAGAACCATAACTGCGGATAATTTTAGCATTCGCTTCCGTGAGAGGTTCAAACACGGAGTCTGTTTCATTAACCTAGCGAAATGTTAATATTATAAACTTCTTTGCCTTTGACGAACGTCGATACTAGGGAGAGATTTTCATCCAGGACCAAAAAGTCCGCGTCTTTCCCGGCCTCGAGCGTCCCCTTCCGGGCCGTAACTCCGGCTTGCCGAGCCGGAACCGTCGTGAAGGAAGGCAGCAGCCTTTCGAGCGGGTAGCCGGTGAACCGAAGGGCGTTCCTCAACGCCGCGATCATCGTCAGAGAGCTTCCGGCGAGGCTCGAGCCGTCCTTCAGCCAGATTTGACCGTCTTTCATCGTTCGGTCGCCATAGTCTCCGTCGGGCAATCCCGCGCTGGACACCGCGTCCGTGATCATGCACACGCGATCCGGGCCCTTGACGTCGAACAGCAGCTTAACGACCGCCGGATGAACGTGAATCCCGTCTGCAATTAACTCCGTCGTAAGTTCCTTACAGAGAAGTCCGGCGCCGACGACGCCGGGCTCCCGATGGTGAAGCGGGCTCATGCCGTTGAAATGGTGAGTCGTTTGGGAGGCCCCTCTCGCAATGGCGTCCAGTGCCTGGGCATACGTCGCGTCCGAATGTCCGATCGAAACCGCGATGCCCGCCTTCGACAACGTCTCCACCGCTTCCATGCCGCCGTCGAGCTCCGGCGCAAGCGTCACGAGACGAATAAGCCCTCGCGAAACCTCGATGAATCGTCGAAGCTCTTCCACGTTCGGAGCGCATAGTTGCGACTTATTTTGAGCTCCGGCGCGAACCGCGCTCAAATAAGGACCCTCCAGATGGATTCCGAGCATCTCCGCTCCTTCCAGCCCCCGCTCGGCCGAATCGGCGCAATTGCGCAGCGCCCGTACGATCGCTTCCTTCGAATCCGTGTTCGTGGTCGCAAGGAACGACGTCGTGCCGTGAGCCGCATGAAAGCGGCTCATTCCGTTCAGATCTTCATAACTTCCCTTCATCGTGTGGTACCCGGCGCCGCCGTGAACATGGACGTCGACGAAGCCGGGAATCACGATTTTCCCTTGGACATCCACGATCGACGCTTCTTCGCGGCCCTCGGCGATCTCCGGTCCGCCGACCGCTTCGATGCGCCCCTCTTCGCCGATTAATAGCGTTCCGCTATCGAAAATCCCATGATTTGTATAAAGCATACCGTTGACGACTATTTTCTTCATAAGCTTTCACTCCCTGATTGAATTGTATATTAGTTCGCCGGGCATTACGAGAACATCTCCATGGTATAGCGAATCGTTCTCCCCCTCCTACAAGCTAATTTTAATTTATACTAGGCGTCTTTTATCCAATACATAATGAATAAAATCCTCTCAGTAAACGATGGTTTTGCCTCATCGCTATAGGAAATCCGACGATGATAGACTGAACTTGGCATAAACATGTGTAACGAAGCGAGGGGAACCTTATGGAGAAAGTCGTCGTAACGGTCGTCGAGTCGCCGGACGGCCCGCCGGGAAAGGCCAACCGGGACATCCAAGCGGCCATCGACTACGTGTCATACCTTGGCGGAGGCACGGTGCGGATCGGGAGAGGCGTGTTCGAGCTCGAAACGGCTATCCATCTGCGCTCTCATGTGAAATTGGAAGGCACTCCGGGGGAGACGGTGCTCCGGCAGCGAGAAGAACGAGTGTCGCCCCTGGCGGCCGACGCCGATTTGCACGAACGGCAAGTGACGGTAGAGCGCCCGGACGTATTCCCTGTTGGGCAGACGATTACGATTCGCAAAGCGACCGCCAGCATGGGCTTCGGCGATACGGTCGCCGTCGTCACGGCGAAGGAAGGGAATACGCTCTACCTCGACCGCGAGATCGTCTCCACCGTCCTGTTGGCGAACGGCGGCATCGCGACGACGCAAACTTCGGTCATCAGCGCTTACGACTGCGAGCGAATCGAAATTCGGAACCTTATCGTGGAGGGGAAAAAGAGCAATGCTCTCGCGGAAGGGTGCCGCAACGCGGGCATCTATTTGTACGGTTCGCACAATGTTGTAATCGAAGGCTGTACGGTAAGGGACTATAACGGGGACGGGATCAGTTACCAGCACTGTTCGGCGATTCGCGTGCAAGCTTGCGAATGCGTCCGCAACGGCGGCAAGGGGATTCATCCCGGGAGCGGCACAGTAGATACGCTGATCCGGGACAGCGTCTTTAACGAAAACGGCATGGACGGCATCTTTCTCTGCTGGAGAGTGCAAGACAGCGTCGTCGAGCATAACGAGGCGGTCGGCAACCGGGCGAACGGACTTTCGATCGGCCATAAAGACGTTCGGAACGTGATTCGGTACAACCGGTTTTCGGATAACGGATACTACGGGATCTTCTTCCGCAACGAAGGAGAGCCGATGGCCGCCAACTACAACCGCGTCGAATGGAACACGATCGAAGACAACGGTTCGGAAGCGATGGGCTATGTCGGCATCCGCATTCGCGGCCACACGCATCATGTCGAATTCGTCGCCAACCGGATTTCGTTCGGGAAAGCGCCGCGGGATCGAACGATCGGCATCTGCATGGAGGAACATACGCGAGATCTCCTGCTCGAAGACAATGAGTTCGTCGGTTGCGCGTTGCCGACGCACCATCACTGGCTCCCGGAAGGCGAATAATGGAAGCGAAGGGGCTGTTCCGGATCATGCCGGAACAGCCCCTTCGTCTTGCCGATTACTTCAACGTCGCTAAGTGCTCTTGATAAATTCTCGTGACTTCGGCGTTTTGCTTGTCGAGGCCTTTGTTCTTCAACGTCGCTTCGAGCTCCGTCCAGATGCCGTCCAGCTTCGACTCATCCTTCTCGAGGATGAATTTCGGGAGCGTCTTGCCCCACTCCGCGATCGCTTCCGTGTTGAACGCCTTGATTTCGTCCGTCCACTTCGAAACCGAGAAATTATACGCTTTCACTTGACCTTGTAGCATCAAGTCGGCAGCTGTCTTCGCGCCGTACTTCGCATACGTTTCGTTAACGGTCGGGCTCTGTCTCTTGGAAATCCAGCTTTCCGAATGCGCGTACATCGCGAAGTCGCCGTCGGAGAGCGTGAAGCCGTTCGCATAATTCGTGGACAGCGGGCGCGCATACCCGATGCCGAGATCTTCGTAGAACGTGCTCGGGTTTTGCTTCGTATAATCGATGAACCAGTCCGTTACGGTGCGTTTCCCGTTTTCCACCGTGTAGTATTTGCCTTCGATGCCCCACCCGACCAAGATTTGATTCTCCAGCTTATACATGTCGTCGTAGAACTGAATCAGCCGAACGGGGTCCTTAGCGTTCTTCGTGATCGACAGCCACATGTCGCCGCCGCGGCTTGGATTCTTGGAAGGCTCGCTAATGAGCTTCGTCTTGCCCGGCGCTACGATATCGAAGTACACGTAGGAGCGGTCGTCCATGCCGTTCGCTTCCAACGTGCCGTTGCAATCGCCGCCGCCGCCGAAGATGACGAGAACGCGCCCTTGCGAGCATTTGGTCGTGAATTGCTCTGGCGTCTGGACGAGCGATTCCGGATCGAACAAGCCTTCTTTGTTAATTTGGTTGAAGAACTTGAAGAGATCCGTGTAGCCCGGCTCGAAGAAGCGAAGGCGAGCGTTGTTCTGGTCGTCGACGAAGTATTGCGCCGTCAACGGGAAGCCGGCGTAGTTGCGCGCCGCGGTGTCGAAGATGTTGTACAGCTGGTTGGCCGCGCCGTAGTTGGAGAAGCCGATCGTCTTGCCGCCGTCGATTTCCGGATATTTCGCGATGTAGTCGACGACGATTTTCTTGACGTCTTCGAGCGACTTGATTTCCGGGTAACCCGCTTCCTTCAATACAGCCGATTGGATGCCGATCCAACCTTTTTGACTGAGCTGTTTAACCTCCTGCGTCGGAGGCTGAAGCAAACCGTAGATTTTACCGTCCGTATGCTGCAGGATCGACAAGTCATTATTGAAGGCTTTCAAAATGTTAGGAGCATGCTCGTTGATCAAGTCGGTCAGGTCGAGCACTGCGCCAGCTTCAATATACGATTGCAGCGTGTTGTCGTGAATATTGATGACTTCCGGGTAGTCGCCGGCCGCGAGCCATACGTTCATCTTCTCACGGAAGTCGCCCGTGATGATGTCCCACTTGATCGTCGCGCCGGTACGCTTCGTGATTTCCGCGGCGACCTCGTTGTCCCAGGTAATGTTGGGATTGTCCATGTTCATCGTGAAGGTGAAAGGCTCTCTTGCGGGTTCTTCTTCCGCCTCAGGCTCCTGCGTCGTCGGCGCGGGCTGCTCCGCTTGCTGCTCGGGCGACGGCGTTGCCGGTTCCTCGCCGGAATCCACGTTGGAGCACGCGGTGACCAACAGAATGCCGGCCAGCGTTAGAGCGGTTAGTACGTTGAACCTGCTTCTTTTCCTCATACGTTTGCGACCTCCGATATGATTATAGTATTTATTCCAAAGCAGCTTCCGTGTCATGCTAGACGGAAACGGCCTAGAAATCAATCTTTCATGGCGCCGAGCGTCAAGCCTTTCACGAAGTATTTCTGAAGGAACGGATAGACGAGCAGGATCGGAACGGTGACGAGAATCGTCAAGGTCGACTTAATGGTGAGCGGCGAGATGACCCGCGACGATCCTTCCCCTTCGGTTTCCGACGTGTTTTCGACGACTTGAATCATCTTTTGCAGCTCGTATTGTAACACCGCTAGATTTTCATTGCGGCTGTTGTACAAGTAATTGTCGAACCAAGTGTTCCATTCGTTGACCGCGACATACAACGCGACCGTCGCGACGACCGGAAGGCTAATCGGCATAATAATTCGGGCGAATATGCTGAAGTCGTTCGCTCCGTCGATATAGGCCGATTCGACGAGACCGTCGGGCAGCTGCTCGAAGAACGTTCGCATAATGAAAATATAGAAAGCGCTGATGAGGCCCGGAACGATGTAGACGGCGAACGTGTTCAGCAAGTGCAGGTTTTTGATTAACAGGTACGTCGGAATCAACCCGCCGCTCACGTACATGGTGATGACGAGGGTGAGGCTGAACGCCTTCCGGAAGATGAACGTCTTCCGGCTGAGGACGTACGCGAGCATGCCGCAGCAAAACACCGACAACACGGTTTGGATGACGGTACGCGCGACGGAGTTGAAGGACGCCCGCGCCAGCCTCTGATTTTCGAACACATACAAATAATTATCCAAGGTAAACTTCCGCGGCAAGAAGTATAATCCGCCCCTTAACGCATCCTGCGTTTCGTTCAGCGAGATGACCAGCAAATAGATGAACGGGTAAACGGTCGAGAAGGCTGCGATCGTCAGCATCGCGTAGAAGAAGATGTCGACGACTCGTTCTCCCCTAGTCTGGTGAACAGGCATAGGTGCATTCGCTCCAATCGTTAGAAGAGGTTGGTTTGATATCTACGGGCGATGGCGTTCACGATCAATACCATCGTGAGGCTGACCAAAGAATTGAAGATGCCTACGGCGGTGCCGAACGAGAAGTCGCCTTGGTTGAGACCGAGACGAAGCGCTACGATCGAGATGACTTCCGAATACTCCGCGGTGATGACGTTGCCGAGCAGGAACTGCGATTCGAATCCGCCGGTGAGCAAGCTTCCAATATTGAGGATCGTAAGCAGCACGAGCGTCGGAATGATGCAAGGAATAACGATGTATTTCACGCGCTGCCAGCGGCTTGCCCCATCCACGTGGGCGGCATCGTACAGACTCGGGTCGATGCCGGTGATCGTAGCCAAATAGATGATCGCGCCCCAGCCGAATCCCTTCCACGTCAGGATGATCGTGTGCAAATACCAAAACCACGTCGCTTGACCCAAGAAGAAGATCGGTTCGTCGATGAGTCCCATCGCCATCAGCAGGTCGTTCAGGATCCCTCCGTCCGGCGACAGCAGCATCACGAAAATATTCGCGACGACGACCATGGATACGAAGTGCGGCAGGTAGGTCATCGTCTGTACGATCCGGACGAACCACTTGCTTCGAAGCTCGCTGAGCACGACGGCCAACGCGACGGCGCAAAACGTGCCTGCGACGAGCTGCATGCTGTTCATGACGAAGTTGTTCCGCAGCGCTTGTAAAAATTGATCGTGCGCGAGCAATGTCTTGAAATGCTCCAATCCGACCCATTCGGCGCTCCAGATGCTTCGGCCGATCTTATAATCTTTAAACGCCATCAACCAGCCCCAGAGTGGCACGAACTGGAATACGGCGAGGTGCAGCATGATCGGAACCGACATCCATAACAAAATATGTTGTTTCTGTATCCGCTTCCAAATGGAAGATTTTCGGACTCGGGGTCCAGGGTCGATGGACTTCATCTTTTCGATGTCCGCAAGCGCATTTGTTTTCAATCCGATTCTCCTCCGTCCTATTTGTTGCCATTATATCCCCTCGACCGGATCGCTTTGAACCGCGCAATGTTGTTCTTTACTGTGAGATTCTTAAACATAAATAAAAAAACACCCGAAACCATGTTCGGGTGCTCGCGTCGTTACGCCGACGCTTCGACGGCGGAGTCGCTTAGAACCGGATGCGTCAGCTCGATGATGGCACCGCCTTCGTCGCCGTTCAGAATGCGAAGGCCGTATCGTTCGCCGAAATAGATCGTCAACCGCTCGTGAACGTTGCGCAGGCCGACCCCCTTTCGCTGCGCAGAAGCCCCGTTCTCCGGCGATAGCAACGAAGCGCGGAGCTCTTCGGGAATGCCGGGACCGTTATCGATAATTTCGAATCGAAGCACGGACGACTCCCTTCGACCGGTGATGACGATCTTCACCGTCTCTCCTTCCCCTGCGCACCGAGTGCCGTGTTTAATCGCATTTTCCACCAAGGGCTGGAACAACAAGCGCAAACAAGGCAACCGCAAGATGTCGTCGTCGATCAGGTAGACGATGCGGATCGACGTATCCTGCCTGGCGGTTTGAATGCTCACGTATGCTTTCACATGCTCGATTTCACGCTCCACCGTCGACATCTCGCGTCCGTCGTTCAAGCTAAGGCGAAGCAAATTACCGAGCGAACGGACCATCTCGCTTATGTCGTCGGACTTCCGGCTTTCCGCCTTCCAGCGGATCGCTTCCAATGTGTTGTATAGGAAATGAGGATTGATTTGGTGCGTAAGCACTTGAAACTCCAGCTCTTTCTTATCTTTCGCCTCCTTCTCCGCGTTCTGCACCAATTGATCGATCCGCTGCATCAAGTTATCGAATCCATGGTACAGCCAGCCGATTTCGTCCATCCGCTTCACTTGCGGAAGTCTGGGAAGCAGGTCCCCGCGCTCTACCATGCGCATCGCCTGCACGAGCTTTTGGATCGGGTTCGTGAAGCGGGAGGTCAAATACGCGACCGTAAAGACGGAAAGTCCGAAATAAAAGAATAAAAACAGAAAGCTGATTTGTTCGATGCCCGAGATCGGACGAGTCAGCAAGGATACCGGGAGCAGGCTGACGAGCTTCCAACCGTTGTGCGCCAGCGTCGCGGAGGTCACCATATATTCGTCGCCGTCGATCGCGATGGTGACGTCGCTTCCCGGCCTCTTCCGGAGGTACTCGCTCAGCTCGGACGAAGCGACGGACGTGCCGATCAGCGTTTGGTCCTGATGGTAGACGATCGTCCCCTGCTCGTCGATCAGCATGACCTGCTGCTGATCCATCATGATGACGGGAGCTAAATAGTCGCTGAGCGTGCTGACCTTAATGTCGGCCGCGACGAAGCCGAGCGGCTGCGTCTTGTTTAAACCGTAAATTTGCTTGATTAAGGAAAGGATAGGTTCCTTGTATAGGTAAGGGTTGTCGCTCGGAAGGAACAGCTGCCAGAACGGGGATTTCATCGCCCCCCCGTCGCGGAACCATTCCTCTTTCTCCACGTCGACATTCTGATAGATCGAATGCGTGAAGGTCGGGTATCGGGAAGGCTCAATCGGGAAAATGCGGATCGAATACGCATGCGCGTTGCTGCTCAGATCCGTGGAATATTGGATCAACTTCGAGGCGATTTCCATCTCCTCCAAGCTGTCTGCCGGATCGATGCTAAGCAAATGTTGCATGTCCGGCGAATACATGATGTCGTTCTGCGCCCGGTCCACCAAGTCGAGATAGTTATCCAAATTGTTCGCGTTCTTGTCCATCATCTCTTTAGAAATCAGGGAGCTGACGTTCTGAATCGCTTGGACCGATTTGGAATAAGAAAAATAACCGATAAAAATAAAAGGAAGCGCGATGATCAGGAAAAACAAGAGGATCACCTGATACCGGATCGAGAATCGACCCAGATCGAGAAGCGGCGCCTTAGGCATGCTGACTCCCCCTGCTGTTGCGGTACTCCTGCGGCGTACAGCCGTATTTCCGCTTGAACAGTTTGGAGAAGTGAACCGGGTCTTGGTACCCGACGAGGAAGCTGATTTGATAAACTTTATAAGTCAGGTCGGCCAACAGTTCCGTTGCCTTCTGCATCCGAACGTCGGTGATGTATTCCAAGAAGTTCATTTCGGTTTCTTTCTTGAACAGCTTGCTTAGCCACACCGGCGTCACGTGCACCTGCTCGGCCACCGTCTGAAGCGTCAAGTTTTCCTGAAATCGCTGCCTAATAATCCGCATCGCCTCGTGTACGATCTGGCTTCTCGAATCGGATTGCACCTTAATGCTCTCCGAAGCCTTCAGCAGCTGGTCGATCACCTGCTGCTGCAGCGATTCCAGCGTGTCGAACCGCTCCAGATGCTCCCAGAGCACGATCGGATTTCTCTCCCACGCGTTCTCCTTCCAACCGGCGGTTCGCTGCGCGGTCCGGAATACGTCGAGCAGCCACTCGAACGTGCGCTGCTGAAGATCCTTCGGATGGCGGACATTCCACGACTTAACCAGCTTGGGAAAGCCTCCGAGCGCCTCGCGCACGTCCTGCTGCGTACCGTACTTCATCAGCTCCACGATCCCTTTCGCGCTGGAGAGCGGATCGTCGGCCCGTTCGTCGCCGTCCGGCTCCTGCTCCTCCGACGCCGCCGAGCTGCCGCTCACTTTGGAGTGCGCCAAGAGCTCTACGGCTCTGCGGCACATCTCAGACAGCTCCCGAACGGAGCCGGAAGCGTCGGCGCAGCCTCGGCTGATCCGAATGTGAAGCTTCTCGCTCACGCGCTCGCAAGCCTCCGCGGACAACGCGTCGATGTCAGCGAAGCCGAACCCCTCGCTTTCCCCGAACAGGGCGATCCAATCGTCCGATCGGGAGCGAAACAGAACGTAACGCTTTAACGGTTTCCCTTGAAAATAGAGTTCTAACCGCTCGCCCATGGCCGCAAGGAGAGCGTCTTTATCCGACGGCGTTTCGGTTCCTGTAATCGCCTTCAAACTATCGATGCCGAAGACGACCGGCCGAAGCCGCGAATGCGGCAGCCAGCCCAGCTTCAACTGCTCGAGCTTATGTTCGATGCGCAGCGCCTGACTCTCACGGTAGGGCTGCTCGGTCAATTCGCGCAGCAGTTCTTCCCGGATTTTCGGTATCGCCGATTCGTACCCTTGTTGGAGCATGCTGCGGTTCTGCTCGAGCGCCTGCCGTTCGCGCATTCGCTGGAGCGCGAACGCCACGGCCTTCGACAACTCGTCCTTGCTGATCGGCTTCAGCAAGTAATCCGACACCCCCATCTTGAAAGCGTCCTTCGCGTAGTGGAAGTCGTCGTAACCGCTGATAACGATCAAGCTTCCGTCATAGCCGGAGCGCACGAGATCCTCGATCAATTGCAGACCGCTCATGCGCGGCATCCGGATATCCGTGACGATGAGATCGGGAACGCAGCGCTTTGCAAGCTCAAGCGCCGTATCCCCGTCATCGGCGTCCAGCACCTCGTCGACGCCCCATTCCGCCCATGGGAGCTGCGTCACCAAACCTTTGCGAATTTCCTTTTCGTCGTCAACGACCAGTACCCGAACCATCGTCTCACGCTCCTGTCGCAGTTTCTCCATAAGTTCGGCATGATACGAAGCTTATCCCCTTCCATCCATTTTGCTTATTGCCGTCCCTCCGCCGCTATGCGGCAAATGTAAACTATTCATGGGATTCTTATCTTCTTTCCGATTTCCTATCTATTCGACGCCGGATCATGGGCGTCCTCTCGGGAATGACGAAAAAACGCCGAGCCTCTGTTCGCTCGACGTTTCCAAGGATCGCTATGCAATTTCGAACTAGACGAAAAATTCCGGGACGTGATCCGAAACTTCCAATACGCCGACGATGTCTTCGTCCGAATTGCGAATCGGGTAATACACCGTCGTCCCGCCATCGCGGTCCCAACGGGTGGGAAGCCCGGAGAAGGCGCGCAAAATTTCCGGCCATAGCTCCTGAATATGCGTTCCTTCCTGCGGCAAGCCTCCGCCGGCGACCATGACCTCGCCGTGCGTCGGTTGTTCCGGACGCCGAATCCAGAGCGCCGTCAGCGGCGAGCGATGGGGGTCGATTCGTTCGGTCAGCAGCAGCACTCTCTTCAGCGCGTTGAAGTGTTCCTCCACGAAGTCGATCTCGTCGCCGACGGCGAACGGATTCGGCGAATTCGCGACCCGAAGCGGGTACTCGCGGCGTTCGGGCGGCATCACGTCCTCCAGTTGATCCCCTTGTAGGAACAACGCCCCGATCCTTGCGATTTCCATTAAAGAATACGTGCTTCGCTTCATGGTTCGAGTCCCCTTATCCTAAAATTCCCCACAGTTTTCGCTTCATGACGTCGAACGATTCCGGGGCCTTCCCGTGGTGCAGCACGGCTTTCGGGGCGTCGCTGAACATCTGGTCCTCCCATTGGTGCGGGGGCAGCGTCGCGAACTCCGGCCGGCCCGGCCACCAGGCGTCCGGCTCGACGTCGAATGCGTCGGCGAACGCGTCCCTGACCGCGTTCCGGCGAACCTCCGGCTGCTCGCGGATCCACCGCTCCGCGCAATCCGCGACCTGCCCGCTGTTGCGGAGCGTCTTGAGGCGGATCGACGGCATCGGCTCTAACAACCCGAATAACCGGTCTCCCGGGTAAAACAGCGCGGTGCCCCCGTTCGAATCGGGCGTCTCGTACCAGCGGTCGCCCCACTTCGTGCTTTCCCAATACACGAATCCGTCCACCCCTCTGGCCACCGCGGTAAGCGGAGCGATCGCGGAGGCGAGCAGCGTTTCATGAATGGATGCGGCGGTGCCGTACGTCCACACTTCGCAGCCGGCCGCGCGAAGCGCACTCAGACCTTCCGGAAACCAAGAGAATATTTGCTGATTGACGACCCAGAGCTTGATCAGATCGGCGTATTTGTCATAATGATGGCCGTAGCTCCAACTGGAATCGGTACGGAAAATAAACTGCGCCCCGTCCTTCTTCTCCAATACGTCCTTCGCGAGATCGTAGAAAATGTCGTTGATTTTCTCGTCCCACATAAATCTCGTTTCGTCGCCGTCGTACGGGAACAGTTTGTAACGCTTCTTATGGTTCAGGAACAATTCGAACTTCGTTCCGAGCCAGCCCTTCTCGGTGAAATGCCGGTAGAACTCTTCCAGGATCGTCGCGAATTCCGTCTTGTACCCTTTCGTCCCGAATTTCACGTAATCGGCCGGCCAATGGAAATTAAACGGCAAATACATATACGGCAGCGGAATCGGTCCCCGCTTCGTTCCTTCGAACGCGGACCCGTCGAAATACGAGCCGAAGTGTTCGTCGAATCGAGACCAGTCCTTCACCCGAATGTTCTTCCCTCTGCCTTCCACCTCGGGGATGAACGCGGAAGGAATTTTCCCAGAATGCTGGTACGGCAAGTAATGCAGCAAGCAGCGGTGCTCGTGGGCCATTCGGAAGAAGCGGCGTTCCACTTCGTTATACGTGCCGTCCTCGTACCGATGCTCGTTGTTTCGTAAGTAATCCATCCGCTTGGAAATATTGTCCGCGTAGCTGTTCAGATCGGCGACGATATACGATTCGTTCGGCACGACCGTCGCAAGCGCCGTTAGGCGAATCACGTGCGTGTCGGTCCCCGCCGCCGACGTCACGTGGATCGCACCGCGGTATTCGCCCGCCCGAATATGCGAAGGAACGAACAGATCTACCCAGCAAGCGGCGTACGCTTGATCTTGGACATCGTTCCTCTTCGCGATCGCGGAGAACGTTCGCGGCGAAGAGGCGCCCTCCTTCAGCGGCACGAGCGCATCCGGGTAATACTTCCCCTTGACGCGGTGATACCACTCGGCGTAATAGGTGAATTCCTCCGTGCCGATTTCGTCGAATTCGCCCTTCATCGGCTCGGCCGAAAATCGAATGTCGGCGTCCGCGGCGCCGTCGAGCCGTACGATGATTTGGAAGGATACATACCCGTTCCGAGGCGAGACGAGGCCGATCGACCGCTCCCGGTCCGCCGCAGGCGTCGAACTCTTCGCTTCTTCCTCCAGCGCCTCGCCGGTTTGCGGACAGATCCGGATCATATCGTGAATCAAGAAACTGTTGCTCATGACACGGCTCCTTATCGTCATATTGGGCAAGCCCCTATCGAACCTTGCTTCCGTTCAATGCGCTGACGCGAATATCCGAGGGAGCGACGGGCGTTCCCTTGCGATTGGACGCGACGATCGTCTTCTTCTCGCCCGGCGCCAGATTGAAGTAATTGTCGGAAAACATCGTATGGTCGATTCCGCACTCCAGCTTCACGAAACGGGCGAATCGATCCGTCGCTACGGAAATCTCGATCTCACCCGGCCGTTCTCTCATCGTCACCTGCAGCCGGCAAGGCGCGAAACGCAGCTGCTTCTGCTCGGCGAAGAAGAAGTGGTTGTCGTACACATCGTCTCTCGCGCTTCGGATCGCAATGAAGTGGCTGCGCTTGTCGATGACGCCGAACCGCCATTCGATTTCCGCCGGGGCGAACTCGACGATCGATTTCGAGCCGTTCGGTTCAACGCGGACCGGGTAAGCGCACTCATAAGTCGCGTTGCCGAAGCAATTTTGCACGCTCAAGGTCACGGTATCCTCGTATGCTTCGTAGCTGTCGTTCGTCGCCCAGACGGAAATGCGTCCCTCCTCTTCTTTGAAGGAGAGCAGAATCGGTTGGTAAAATCTGCGAGCGTAGTAATAGGACGCTTTCGGAAATAAGTAATAGTCGATCAAGCTCCAGCTGATCCCCGGCCAGCAATCGTTCAACTGCCAGATGAGCGAGCCGCTGTTTTCCGGTTTTCTCCGGCGGAAATGCTCGACGCCGAATTTCAACCCTTCGGCTTGGCACAGCATGGAAAAATCGATGTATTGATCCAAATCCGTCGGCAGTCCGGAATAGCCGGCCATCGTGAGATCCGCCTTCTCCGGCTCGTAATCCTTGTTTCGGTAATCTAACTCGAAGTTGCCGTAATACAATTCCGATGCCGGGATGTTCCGGCGCAGCGTCTCCTTCACCGTGCTCCCGTGAATGCCGAATTCGCTGCTGAATTTCGACGTGTCCTCGGCGTACCGGCGATAAGAGATGCCGTACGGCGACACGTCCATCTTCGACGGCTCCCCGTATTTCCGCGGATACACGTCGCCGGCCCAAACCGCCCAATTGTGCGTATCCCCTTCGTCGAAGCTGTTCGCGTCGTTGCCGCCCCAAGGAGAACTCGGCCAATACAATCGCGTCGTGTCCAACGTTCCGAGAAGCTCCGGGATGAGCTCGTGGAAAATTTTCTCCCCGTAAAACCGGTAGTCGCCCCGGTAATACATCTTCTCGCTGTGGATCGCCTGATTTTCGTTGTTGCCCGCCCAGATCGCGATGCAAGGATAGCTTCGCAGCATCTTCACGTTCGCGACGATCTCCTCGCGGACGTTCGCCATGAACCCCGCGTCGTAGTCGGGCACCTCGCTGCAGGAGAACATAAAGTCCTGCCAGACGAGCAGACCCTGCCGCGAACATTCGCGGTAAAACGCCGCCTTTTCGTATATCCCGCCGCCCCACACCCGAAGCATGTTCATGTTCGCCTCGCGGGAGAGCGAGATCAGATCCGCGTACCGTTCGTCCCGGATCGCGCCGATGAAATTGTGGGCGGGTATCCAATTCGCGCCCTTCGCGTAGATCGGCTTGCCGTTCAAGACGAACGTAAACCGGGGACCGCCGGTCTCGGAGCGGAGCGCGACTTCGATCGTCCGGATGCCGGCGTCTTCGACGGCCGTGTCGACGATCCGTCCATCCGCCTTCAACCGGACGTCGAGCTCATACAAGAACGGATTCCCATGATCGAACGTCCACCAGAGCTCGGGTTCGTCTACGCGGAATCGGAGAGTCGCTCTTCCGTCGACGACCTCGACCTCGTAACGGTCCGTTCGATCGCGGCCTTTGAGCAGTATTTCTGCGGTAAGGCGAGATTCTCCGCCGTCGAACCGGCCGACCTCCGCATCGACCGCCACCTCCGCCCCGCTAGGCCCGATCGACAGCGTCCGGAAGAACAGGTTCTCGATCTTCGCCTTGCGAATCAGCTGCAGCCAAGCGTCCTTCCAGACGCCCACCGTCACGACGCGCGGGCTCCAATCCCACGAGAAATTGCACGCGCACTTGCGCAGCCAAATTCGTTCGTAATTGACCTTGGACCAGAATCGTGACACGTCCTGCTTCTCGGCGTACGCGACGACCGAGTCGAAGCGAACGACGACGACGTTGCCGCGATCCTTCAGCTTCCCGGTCAGCTCGGCGACGGCGGGGACGAACATATTTTCGCATACCGCCGCGGATTGTCCATTGACGAACACCTCCGCCAGCGTGTCGAGGCCCTCGAAGCGCAGGCGCGCGCTGCTGAAGTTCCGACTTTCCGGCGCATCGAATTCCATCCGGTACACCCAAATTTTCCGCTCGATCCACCGACAAGCTTGGTCGTTGGTTGAATAAAATGGATCCTCGATGATGCCGTGAGCTAGCAGCGTCGAATGCACATCCCCCGGTACCGCCGCTTCCAACCAGCCCGATGCTTCGAAGCCTGCCTCGTGTACGGCGTCGGGGATGTCCTCCGCGCGGTCGAACGCTTTGATTTTCCAACGCTCCTGAAGCTTGATGTATTGCGTCTGATGCGATGCCATCGTTCCCCTCCCGATCGATCTAGCGCTTTGCCTGCCTGTTCGCGATCTTCTCTAATGGTAGAGCGAACGGCGTCGGGGATATACGGGGCAATGCTAAACTTTACTGAGAAATTATTATCCTTCTCCGGAACGTTGCGAAACGCTGGGGACCGCCTTATCCGAACGTTCTCGACAGCAGCCGGAGCAGATCGTCGTCGCGAAGCAGCACCGTCCGTCCGTCCGCGCGGAACGTGTCCGCCTCGTTGCAATACCGGCCGTCCGCGAGACGAGTGCTCGTATATTCGACCTTCATCTCGTACGGTCCTTGCATCGTATAGGGCTTGCAAGCCGACCTGCGGGCGACCGCTTCTTTCACGGCGTCGCCGATCTCCTCGTACACCCTTCTCGGCGCCTTCAACAAGCCCGCATGTCGGCCCAACCCTTTCTTCGTCTCGTAAGTCCTCACCGTGCCCAGCTGGCGTTCCGCCTCCGCGCAGGTCTTATCGTCGCCGGAAACGAACAGCACCGGCACGCCGCGCAGACCGAATAACAGCGCGTCGACGCCGATCTCGCCGATCGGGGCGCCGTTCAGCTCCAGTCCGTACACATCCGCCGTGCTGTACGTATGGTCGAGAATCGCCCCCGGCGTCCCCGCCATCCCGTGATAGCCGAGCAGCAGCGCCCCGGCGAACGTCTCGTCGACCCCCGCGAACCGGTTCGTCATCGGCACCGGGCCGAGAACGTAGGAGGCGGCGGGATGCAGCCGATCGTACAAGAAGTTAAACCCCGTCGCATGAGCGTCCTTCACGATAATGTCGGTCGCCCCCGATTGAACCAGCGCCTCGACGACGATGTTCACTTCCTCCGTCAGTAGATGCCGCGCTTCCTGGTAGAACGGTTCCCCTCGCATCGTCTGCTCCCGCAGGGCGATCCCCGCGATGCCTTCCATATCGACGCTGACGTAAAATTTCATTCGTTTCTTCCTCCTCTTCCTTGGCAAACGGTATGGGAAAGAGGCCTGCCACGCGAAGGTAGCAGACCGAAGTTGTCGTTACTCGGGAAAACGAAAGCGTTGAGGAAACTGCCGATAATCGCTTACGTCGTATGGCGTCGACGGCTCCGCCCACGGCGCCCCCGCCTCCGAAAGCAGCTGACCGGCGGCGAACGCCTCCTTCAACGTCGCTTCGATCCCGTGGATGTACGAACCGGGCTGATCGTCTCCCGTCGACCGAACCACGAACGCCGGCGGCACCGTTCGAATCAGCCCCGCCGATTCGAAGGCGCCGTTCGCGGCAAGCGTAAATCGGCGGGCCGACTCGATCGAGACGTCCAACCGGTCTTCCGATCCTTCGACCGCCCGCATCAAGTTCCGGTACCGACGCTCGAGAATGCTCCCTTCGGCGCAATCGAAGGTCCGCGTTTCCCCCTTGCTCCATACCGTCACTCGATCGTTATAGTCCCACTCGATCGCGCCTTCGGTTCCCTCCAGTCGAACGCGCTGCGTCTCGGCCTGGCGCGCGCACAAGGTAACATAGAAGCAAAGCGTCGTTCCGTTGCGCAGCTCGATGCGCATCGAGGTCGTGTCGTCGCTCTCGATCGGGTTGGCATGGTACATCTCCGCCGTAACGCGGAGCGGATCGGCGCCGCTCCCCTTCCCGTCCGAATCCGAAACGAGCTCCGCCATTTTCAGCATGCTGTAGAGCAAGTGCGCGGCCGGATTGTGGAACGCGCCGTCCAATACGACGGCTCCGTTCGCTCGGAGCTTACCAGCCCATGGGGTGCGATTGAAGTACGCATGCGTTCTCGTCAAGAGCGAGAGCCCCTTGATGCTATGAACCCGGCCGATGTCGCCGGACACTGCGGTTCGTTCGATCCGTTCGAGCGCCGAGCGGGACGGAGCGAAGAAGTTGACCCCGCACAGCTTGCCGGTCCGTCGAGCCGTCTCCGAGATCGCGTCGACGTCTTGGATCATGGCGCTCGGCGGCTTCTCGAGCAGCACGTGATAGCCCGCCTCCATCGCGTCGCGGCACATCGGGGCATGGAGCTGGATCGGAGTGCAGACGATGACGAAGTCCGCGCCGGTTTCGGCGGCCAGCATCTCCCGGTAATCGCCGTACACCCGAAGGCCGCGATCCGCGATCAGCTTCGCCGATTGTTCCGGAACGCGCACGTCGCTCGCGGCGGCCAACCGGAGGACGCCTTCGTCCTCGAGACGGGTCAGCTCGCGCAAATGGACGTTCCCGAAACCGCCGGTTCCGATTAATAACGCGCTGCGCATGTCCGTCGTCATCGGTTAAGCGCTGTAAATGTGCGGGTTTTGGCGTCTGCACTCTTCCATAACCCACATCTGCTGGCGCACCTGCTCCGGCGTAATTTCCAGCTCGGCGCCCGCCGTCAGGGCGCCGTGAAGCATTACGTACAGCCGCTCGGTCATGTACCCGAACAAGCTTTGCCCTTCCGGCAGCGACATCGTCCAGTCGCCTTCATGCCAGGTCAGCGTCTCGCTGCAATACGCGGGCAGTCCGGAGGCCGAGATGAGCGGCTCCCGAATCAATTGCTGCGGCGGCGCTTCCTCGGGCTTGAAATATTTCCATTCCAAGCGATCCGCGGTGCCGTGCAATCCGCCGTTCGTGCCTTGAATATTGAAGGAATCCTGCGGGTACGCGCAGCACGACGAAATTTCGATGTCGATCGTCGGCCGCCCTCGCCCTCGCATAAGGAGCTTGACGTAGTCCTCCGCATCGCCGAACGTGTTGGCGCGGTCCATGATGCAGGTAATCTGCGGCATCGTATCCGTCCCGAACAGCTGAAGCGCCTGATCCACGGGATGCGGTCCCGTATTCATCAGATTGCCGCCGTTGTTGCTTTGCAGCGTCTGCCAGTCCCAGCGGCGCGCGAAGCCGTTCAAGCTGAAGTCGATCTGGACGATCCGGCCCAACACGCCGGAATCGATGACCTTGCGAATCTGTTGGAACGCCGGATGGTACCGCGATTGCTGGAACACGGCCAGCAGCTTGCCCGAACGCTTGGACGCCGCGATGAGCTCGTCGACTTCTTCCGGCGATTTCGCCAGCGGCTTCTCGCACAGCACGTTGAACCCGCGGTTCAACAATTCGAGCGTAATCGGAAAATGAAGATGGCTCGGAGACGCGTTCACGATCAAATCCAACGGCTCGCGCTCGATCATCTCCTCCCAAGTCGCGTATGGATTGCAGCCGAACTCTTCGCGCGCGCGCGCTTGGCGGTCCGGAAGAGAATCCGCGATCGCCGCGATGCGGTACTGCTCCGGCAGCTGCACGAGCAGCTTGCCGTGTATGTCGCGGCCGCTGCGGCCTTGGCCGATAATGCCGACGCGAATCGGAGTGGAAGTCATGGAGGATTCCCTCTTTCTTAATTGGATGGGGTAACGCTTCCGAATGTTTTCTTGTATTCCGTCGGGGTAATCCCCGTTCGCTTCTTAAACGTTCGTATGAAGTGACTTAAGTGCCGGTAGCCGACTTGAAAGCCGATTTGCGTGATCGTGAGCGAATCGCGGCGAATGAGCTCCATCGCGCGCTCGACCCGCACCTCGTTCACGTAATCGATGAACGATTGGCCCGTCTCCTTCTTGAACACATGACTGAAATAGGCCGGCGCCATATTCGCGAGATACGCGCCATGCTCGAGCGGAATGTCTTGACTGTAGTTATCGTGGATGTACCGGCGCACCTCTTCGATCGGCTGCCGGTCCGGCGCCGCGGACCTCCGGTTCTGCGGCCGCCGGCCGATCTTGCGGTACTCGCGTTCGACGACCACCAGCAGCTTGACCAGCGACAGCCGAATCGAATATTCGTACCCCGGCTCCTTCGCTTCGTATTCCTCTTGCATCTCCTGCAGCAACTGAAGAACGAGCGCCTGTTTCGTCTTGCCGACGTGCAGCCAGGAATGCGCGGCGGAAGCGCCCCCCGGCGACAAATACGGCTCCAAAGCGTTCTTCATCGGACCGAGCAAGCCGTCCAACACGTTCGGCGCGAAGTCGATCAACACCAACTCGAAGTCTTTCTCTTCGATGGCGCTGAAGCTGTGTTCCGTGCCGGGCGTAATGATAAACAGCTCGCCTTGGCTCACCGTGAGCGACTTGCCCATCATCCGATGATTGCACATCCCCTTGCGCACGTAAGCGAGCTGCACATAATCGTGCATGTGCAGCGACTGCTTTAACAAATGACTGGAGTAACGGAAAATTTTGAAAGGAAACTCATGGTTCAACTGGCTTCGGGTTTGAAAATACAAGATTCCCTTCTTCTCGTCCATCGCTTCTCCGCACCGCCTATCGATCGCCTTTCTTGTAAACTAGCATAGCCGGAACGCTCCGGCAAGAAGTTTACGGGGCGACTCGCAAAGACGACAACAGGCTGCGGACGAATTGAAAATCATGCTCCAATCGTTCGTACGGAGGGAACGGCGCGTGACATTCGAGCGTCACCCAGCCGGAATAGCCGGTTTCGACCAGAGCTTCGAACAGCGGACGATGATCGGCTCCGCCTTCCCCCATCCGGCTCTGCAAGAACTTCTCTTGGCCGTGGCGAGTCGTACTCGTGAACGTGCCGGGCGCCCCGACCTCCGCGACGCGGAGCTCATCCTTCACGTGCACGTGGAATAAGTAGCGCCCCAGCTGCAGCACCGAATCCCGCCCGTAGTCGGTATCCGTAATATACATATTGCCCGCGTCATGGATCATGCCGACGTTGTCGCCCTCGATCATGCGAAGCAGCCGCAGGCTGCTCTCTACGGTTTCGACCAAGGAATCGTTGTGGATTTCCATGAGCACTCGAATGTGATGCTTCCTCGCTTCCTCCGCGCATAAGCTCACCCAATGAGCCGCCTTGGCGTAATGATACTCGTTCGCCAGGAACGCGTTCGGTCCGCCGGGGAAGATGCGGATCATGCCGGCGCCGAGATGACCGGCGATGTCGAGCAGCCGCTTGAATTCGTCGAAGCTCTTCCGCGCCTCGCCATCGCTTGCGTCCGAGAAGCCTCCGACGTACCCCGCCAGCACGGGGATTTCCAAATCCAAGCTTCGAGAGAGCGCCTGAATCTCCTTCACTCTGGGCAAGCTGGTTCCCGCCGAGAGATGCGGTTCCCGCACCGCGATTTCGATGCCGTCCATCCCGAGCTTCTTCGTCAGTTGCATCGCTTCCTGAATGCTGTGCTCGATGAGCACGCCGCTGAACGCCGCGAATTTCATCATCTGCTACCGCCTTCCTTCCCGATTTCGATTTCCGCGCCGGCCGCTGCGCTCTCGTAGATCGCTTCGACCAGTCGCACGGCGCGCCATCCGTCCCATCCGGTGATTAACGGCTTCATGCCCGTCTCGATCGACGTCATTACGTCGATGAGCTGGCTTTGGTGATAATCCGAGACGATGCTCCTGGGATCGGACACGCCCCCGTACGATTCTTTCCGCGTCCAGTTCGGTTCGTCCCAGCCGGGGACGGACCATCGCACGATCGAGGTGCCTTCCAGCTTGATCGTGCCCTCCTCGCCGTAGAGCGAGATCGTCGCCGCGTACCCGGGCCGAATGCTGGTCGAGGCCATGATCGTGCCGAAGGCGCCGCTCCCGAACGTCAGGATGGCGAGCCCCATATCCTCGGCTTCCATCCGATGGGTCAACGTGGCCGTCTTCCCGTACACCGTGCGGACGTCGCCGGCGAACCAGAGCAGCAAGTCCAGGCAGTGGATCGCCTGGTTCATGAGCACGCCGCCGTCCTCCGCGATCGTCCCCCGCCACTCGGCGCTGTCGTAATACGCTTGGCTGCGGTAGAACGGAAGCGTCACCTCCGCCAGCAGCAGCCTGCCCAAGGCGCCTTCGTCCAGCACGCGCTTAATCAGCTGGTTGTTCGCTTCGAACCTTCGCTGGGAGATGACCGACAGGGTCAGCCCGCGCGATTCGGCGGCTTCCGCCAACGCGCGCGCGTCTTCCGCGGTCATGGCGATCGGCTTCTCCAGCACGAGATGCTTGCCGGCCGCAAGCACTTCATGTCCGATCGAAGCGTGGCTTCCGCTCGACGTCGTCACGCATACGATGTCGACGTCGGTTCGGCGCAGCAGCTCGCGATAATCGGTCGTCCAGTCGCAGCCCGCCTTCTCCGCGGCGGATTTCGCCTTGCTCTCGGATCGGCTCGACACGACGGCGAGAACGGCGTCCTCGATCTGTCGAATGGCTTCCATGTGCATGTCGGCCACGCTGCCGCAGCCGATGAGCCCGAAGCGCCATTGCGCCATCGGCCTACACCTCCTTCAGCAGCGCCTTCAGCGCGTCCAACGTCATCCGCGTGCCCGTCATGCGGCTCCCGCCGTCGGGGACGAAATGCGTCTCGATCGTGAACAAGCCGTCGTATCCGTCCGCTGCGAGCGCTCTCAACTGCGCCACGACCCGCACGTCTCCGGAGCCCAACGGAACGCAGCGCGATGTCCCTTCCGATCCGACGTAAGCATCCTTCAAGTGCACATGGCTGAGACAATCCTTGACCGACTCGTACCCTGCCGGATAGGCTTCCCTCCGGGCGTACGCCTCGTTGCCCGGATCCCACAGCGCGCGCAGCGCCGGGGAATCGACCGAGCGGACGAGCGCCGCCACTTCTACGGCTACGCCGCCGTTGCAGGACGGTTCGTTTTCCAACAAGAGCTCCACGCCCGCCTCCCCCGCGATGCCGGCAGCACGCCGCAGATGGCTGACGATCTCCTCCGTATGACGCTCCGGATGCTCCTCTCTCCAGAAGGAGAAGATGCGGATTCGCTTCGTGCCCAGCAGTTTCGCGATCTCGATCACGCGGTTCAGCTTCTCGAAGTGGGCCTCCACGTCTTCTTCCGCATTGCCGAACGTATCGCCCGCGGCTACGGGTCTTCCCGGATCCAACGCGCACTTGAACAACGGCGACGCGAGCGCCGAGACGAACAGTCCTCTGGCCTCGACCTCCCGGCGAATCGCACTCGCTTCTTCGTCGGTCAGATTCGCGGCGTTGCGCCCGTTCACGACCCGAATTTCTACATGCGCAAGTCCTTGCTCCGTAGCCCAATCCAGCGCTTCCTCCAAGCGGTCGGACACTTCGTCCGTCAACACGCCAACTCTGTCCATCATCGCCGATTCGGCTCCTTTCGTTCCTTTACTTCGTTTCACATCCCTACTATAGCAATATCCGCGCGGGGAAAGTTGACGTATCTTTCGAAGGAAATGTACATTTTTTAAGCTATCACGATTTCGGAAAGATAAGATACTATATAAGAGGGGCGTTGCCCCAATGACCAAGACGAATGAGGCGGGCGGGCTTGCGATGCGTCGGAAAACGAAGATCGCCGCGGCGATCGCGGCGCTCGGGGCTGCGGGAACGCCCTAGGGGTCATAAGCATCCAGAAAGGACTTGGTTTTGTGTCCAACCGGACCGTGTTTTTGAAGTTGTTCGGCGTTTCGCTCTTATGGGGTTGCAATTACGTGGCGAGCGCGTTTTTGTTGCGGGACTTCTCCCCGATTTTCTTGTCCTACTCCAGATTGGTGTTGACTTCGTTATTTTTGCTGTCGATCGCGATGCTCCATCGGAAGATGCGTCGTCCTACCAAGGGAGAATGGCTTGTGTTGTTATTCGCCGGGTTATTCGGCACGCTGTTCAATCAATTTTTCTACTTTATCGGTTTGCAATCCTCGACGGCGGGCAACGCGTCTCTCATTATCGCGCTGTCCCCCATCGCCACGACGTTGCTAGCCCGACTCTTCCTCGGGGAAGCCGTCACCCCCAAGAAGCTGACCGGAACGGGACTCGCCCTTACGGGGGTCGTCTTCATCGTGCTGCTCGGAGAAAGCGGCGCGTTCGGGGTTTCGACCGGCGATCTTCTCTTGCTTCTTGCCATGCTGGCGTTATCGGTGAGCCTATTGTTCATTCGGAAACTGTCGCTAACGATGCCCTCCTACGATATCACTATCTTGGCGACGGTGATCGGCACGCTGCTCATGACCCCGGCCGCGGTATGGGAAGCTAGCCAAGGTCACCTGCATGTCAGCCTTCATGCCTCGATGTGGATCGTCCTGACGCTGGTCGCCGTCTTCGGGCAAGGCTTGGCAGGCTTCTGGTGGAACCAAGGCATCTCGGTGGTCGGCGCCTCCGCGAGCTCGATGTTTATGAACATTCCTCCGTTCGTCGCCATCGTGGTCGCGTACTTCGTCCTGGGCGATGCCATCCGCGCCTCGCAAATCGTCGGAGGACTCCTCATCTTAACCGGCGTCTTCATCGCAAGTCGGGAGAAGAAAGCTCGCGTGCCGAAGCCGCTGGCGCATCAGGCGTAAGATCGGAAACCGAGACAAAAAAAGCAGGAAATCCATTGGATTCCCTGCTTTTCTTTGTTCACAGCATCATGCCCGTTCCGATCGCGGTGCACTCCAACGGGTTTTCCGCGATGTAGACGGGAATGCCGGTCTCCTCCCGGATCCGCCGGTCGATGCCGTCCAACAAGGCGCCGCCGCCGCACAACAAGATCCCTTGCTCCACGACGTCCCCTGCGAGTTCGGGAGGACATTGTTCCATCGTCGAACGAATCGAGTCGACGAGCGTTCCGGCGAAATCCTCTATAATCGCGTGAACTTCGCTCGAGACCAGACGGATCGAACGAGGCATCCCGTCGATCGCGTCGCGCCCGCGAATGTCCATCGAGCGCACTTCCGCGTCCGGGTCGGCCGTTCCGATTCGGATCTTGACGTCTTCCGCCGTTCGTTCGCCGATTTCCAGGTTATGATTGCGCTTCACGTAATCCATGATGTCGCGATCGAGGGACAGGCTCGCGCGGCGCATCGTATGGCTGGCCACGATGCCGCCCAACGACAGGATCGCGACTTGGCAAGTGCCGCCTCCGATATTGAGCACAAGATGCCCGATCGGCTCGTGAATCGGCAGCCCCGCGCCGATCGCCGCCGCGAGCGGCTCCTCCACGACGCTTGCCTTCCTCGCCCCTTTGTGCACGATCGTCTCTTCGACCGCGCGTTTCTGGACGTTCGTAACGCCGCAAGGAACGGATATGTATACCTGGGATCCGCGCCACAACGAAGAGCGTCCCTGGATCTTGTTCATGAACTGTTTCAGCATGCTCCCGGTCATGTCGAAGTTGGCGATGACGCCGTTGCGCAGCGGGTAGTCGATCGTCACCTGCGGAGGCGCTCGCCCGATCATCGCTTGGGCTTCGGCGCCGACGGCCAGCACTTCCCCGCTGTTCTCCCGATAAGCGACTACGGACGGTTCGTTCAGCACGATGCCTCTTCCACGTTCGAAGATGACCGTATTCGACGTGCCCAAGTCGATGCCATACACTTTCTCGAATCTCTTAAACATGCAACCTCTCCTCTCCTATACGATTCGTAGGAAGAGGGCGGTTTATGGGGGTCCCGCGAAGGACCGGCAGAGATAGACCGGCCTAACATCGGTTGCTCGCCCCGTAGGATCCTTCGTGCAGCGTTATTTCGCGCCGGCCGGCCGAACGACATTCGACGGGGCTCCGTCCAAGAAGTCGCGTACGTTGTCTACGGCTTGACGAAGCAGCCTTGCTCTTGCTTCCCGGCTCGCCCAAGCGATATGCGGCGTGATGACGCAATTGGGCAGTCCGAGCAGCGGAGACGACGCCTCCGGCGGCTCCCGAGTCAAGACGTCGAGCGCGGCGCCGGCGAGTCGGCCTTCGCGCAAGGCGTCGGCCAAGTCTACCTCGCGGATGAGCGCTCCCCTAGCCGTATTAATGACGAAGGCGGACGGCTTCATCTTCGCGATCGTCGTTCGGTTGACGAGCTCCCGGGTGTCGTCGGTGAGCGGGCAATGCAGGCTAAGGAAGTCGGACGATCGCAGCACTTCGTCCATATCGGCGAGCTCGATCGGAGAGCCGGCGGGCAACGCTTTCGTCCGCGGGGCGTACCCCTTCACCTTCATGCCGAAAGCGGCGGCGATCTCCGCCGTTCGGCTCCCGATCCGCCCGATGCCGATGATCCCGAGCGTCTTCCCCGACAACTCCGTCAACGGCGACCGCCAATAACTAAAATCCGGACTTGCGCTCCACGCCCCGGCATGAACGGAATCGCTATGCAGTCCGACGCGGTTCGTCAACTCGAGAATGAGGGCGAAGACGAATTGAGCGACGGAATCCGTGCCGTAATTCGGGACGTTCGTCACCGTCACGCCCTTCCGATCCGCGGCGCTAACGTCGACGACGTCATAGCCGGTCGCGAGCACGCCGATGTATTGAAGCTTCGGCAGCCGTTCGAGCGACTCCGCACGCAGCGGCGTCTTATTGGTTAACACCAGGTCGGCGTCGAGGGCGCGTTCGACGACCAGCTCTGCCGGAGTACGGTCGTACACCGTCACCTCGCCCAACGCTTGGAGTCCGCTCCAATCCAAGTCTCCGGGATTTAACGTGTATCCGTCTAATACGACGATGTTCATATTCGCTTCGCCTTCTTTCCGCTCGCGAGAGTCCATAATTTTCTAATCCCTATCATTGCGTTCTTCTGTGTCGTTAGGGTCGATTCCTGCCTGAACACATGAAAAAATCCGCCGAGACGATTCGTCAAGGCGGCTTCGTAGCGTGCTCTCGAAGCTCCGAACGATGTTACGGTCGCGTAACGGCGTTCCCCTCATACGCCCATACGCTTCAACATCGCTTCGAGCTCCTCTATATCTACCGTAATGGATTCGACGCGGTACCCGACGTCCACAGCGCCCGAACCGATCGGCAATCGATCGCCTTGACCGATCAAGTAGAAATACCGGACCCCCACTTGATTGCTAAGGTACCAATACAACGGGTTCACATAATTTGGGGAGTAAAATTCAAGCAGACGCGTCCCCGGCCGGCAAAAGACGAGATTCGCCAAACCCGCTCCGTGCGGCGCGACGATCGCTTCGGCCGTCGCGAACGCACGGACCTGCTCCGCTACGGTCATGCGCCCGAGCGTAACGGCCTTGAAGCCGTAGGAGCTCAGCATCTCCGCGACTTCCGCCTCGTTCGCGACGTTGCGTAATCGGGCGTCCCCTCGGCTGATGTAAAGCCGTTCGCGTCCGCCCGAACCGGAAGATGCGGCGAGGTCCGAGTCCATCAGCTTGGAACGTAAATACCGAATCGCCCACTTCGGCGGGAAATTCGGAACGTAAGGCAGAAGCGAATACATCTCCAGCGAAGGGACGATCAAGCGCTCGGCCTGCAAGTGCATGCCGTTACGGCTCCGGATAATTCGATCCTCGCCGATCCCGAGCGCCGCCAGCGTCTCCGCGTGGAACCCGGCGGTCCCGAAGTCGTTGAATATATATTTGTCGACGCGAACGCCGCTCCGGTCGAGAAGATGGATGCGGGCCAATACTTCGGCCAGCCAATGGTAATAATTGTCGTAGAAGACATACGTTAAGACGGCCACGTTGTCCGCCGTATAGGCGACCGGGGGCAAATCGGGTTTCTGGAAAACCGGGTGTCTGATCCGCGGCAGCCGATATTGCATCGACACGTCCCAAATCAGTTTATTGTCGGTGGAGATGACCGCGATCGTCCCGTCGTCGGACACCCAATACCGCCCTCCGGGCAAAACCCCGACGAACGCCTTCTCGGCGGTCGCGGCGTCGACGTCGAAGTTGGGATGGCGGTGCGCGTCCAATCCGATCGCCCGATCGAGGCGAATCGTGTCTTCCGCATATAGGACGTCTTGCAGCTCGTGGCCGGGTAGCTTCGTCGAACGAGACGCCTCGACCCAGCTCCACAGCGATTCGTAGACGCCGTCCGGTATACGTTCTCTCATGCCGATCCGCCTCTCGCTCGGTGCAATAACGCCGTCGCTCGTTCATGGCCGGGGTCGCGCTCCAACGCCGCTTCCACCGCCTTGATCGCTTGCTCCGGGAATCCAGTCTTGGCGTAACATTCTGCAAGCGACACCCAGACGTCCGCATCGTCCATGCCGCGATCGATGCAATAGCGGAACTCGTCGGCGGCCGCTGCGGGGTTTCCGCCGAGCATTTCGGGCGTGTAAAGCAGCATGGCGCCGTTCATTCTTCTGGCGAGAGGCAGCGTGGAATCGAGGCGGAGCGCGACGGCCAGCTCGTCTTCCAGCAGCGAGAGAAGCTTGATTTTCTCCGTCATGCTGATCGCGCCCTCGATTCGGCGTCCATGGACCGCCGCCAGCCAAGCATGGGCCTCCGCGCTGTTGGGGTCGGACCGCGCTGCTTCCTGGAACAGCTTGAACGCTTGCTCATAATCGCCGCTGCGAAACTTGAGCGAACCGGAACGAATCAGATCCCGCACGTTGTCGTTGAACATGTCAATTACTCCTCTCCGGGACGACTCATTGTACTCTCCTTACAATGGTATTGATGCGGCGGCCGTCCCGCAATCGACAGCGGCCCAAACGCTGTCCCTGCGGAGGAAAACGGGCGAATGTCCGCGTTCTCGCAGGATAGATTCCTCTTGCGGCGCAACCTTTGGCTGTCGATTTCGTTCTAAGGATAGGCCTATACTTCGTAAAAAAGAGGGAAATCATGAAAGCGACAATCGTTCTGTCCGTCGCCGTACTTATGGCGGCGACGATGTTCGTCCGTCCGGCCCAAGCGGAGCCCGACGCCGTTACGGCGATGTGGGCGTGGGACTATAACACGTCCGTCTCGACGGAGGAGCGCAGAGAACGGCTTCTCCGCTTTTCCCGGCAAGTCGATGCGAACGTCTTGTTCGTCGGCACCCGAACGACGCTGGCCGAGGCCGAACCGAAATACGCCGATCTGATCCGGCGCGCTCATGCCCAGGGCATCCGCGTGTTCGCGCTTGCCGGCAAGGCCGATTGGGCGCTCGCGGAACATCATGCCTCCGCGATTAAGCACATCTCGCAGGTGCTCGACTTCAACGCGCGTCACCCGTCTACCCCGTTCGACGGCATCCAACTCGACGTCGAACCGTATACGCTGCCGCAATATGCGGACGATCCGGCCGGCATCGGCGCGCAGCTGCTGCGTCTATTGGATACGGCCGAACGATTGGTTCCGGACGAGCTGGAATTGAACGCGGCGATTCCGTTCTGGTACGCCGCGAGTCATAAGCCGAGGACAGTCGACTATAACGGCGTCGAGAAGCCGTTAAGCCATCATATTTTGGACGTCGTCGACTCGGTTTCCATCATGGCCTACCGCGATACCGCGGCTGCGCAAATCGAGCTTTCCTCGATCGATGTCGCATACGCCGGCAAGGTCGGCAAGCTTGCTTACGTCGGAGCCGAGACGCTGCCGCCCGACGGCGAGCGAATTCCGGATTACGTCACGTACAGCGGAAAGAACGTCCATTATATGAAGGTTCAGATGGAAGCGATCCGCCGGCATTACGCCGAGCATCCCGGCTTCGGGGGCGTCGCCGTACATACCTACGATGCTTATCAAGCCATGCTTCGCCAAGAGGAAGAAACGATGGAACGACAGTTCCGCGAACTGCGGGATGCGGGCATCATGACCGGTTATCCCGACGGCACGACCGGCTTCGGCAAGCCGACGACGCGCGCGGAGGTAGCCGCGATCGCCGCCAGAATCGCCGGGTATACGGAAGCGACGTTGGAAAGGCCGGCCGAGGCTTCCTTCCGCGACGTTTCGCCGAGGCAATGGTTCTACGGCTGGGTGGAATCCGCCCGCCGCATCGGCGCCGTTCAAGGAAACGGCGACGGAACGTTCGAACCGAACGGCATGATCACGGTCGAAGAAGCGTTCAGCGTCATGGCGAAGACGATCGGTCTCGCGGAAGATCGGAACGCGGTCGTGCCGGGCGCCTCCGATTGGGCGCAGAGCTGGATCGGAGCGATGACGAAGGCCGGCTACCAAGATCGGCGGCCCGGTTACCGGTACGAGATGGCTCGCGAAGAGTTGGTCGAGCTGGCTTATGAGACGTACCGATTGAAGCGACGCGAATGAACGACGAAACGGTCTACGGCGGGGCGTCCGCCGTAGACCGTTTTCTGTTCCGGATTACCAAGCCTCCAACGCGGCACGCTTCCACGTGTTTTCCGCGACGCAAATGTACAAATACCCGTTATCCCAAGCCAGCTCTCCGACCTTCCCATCCGCGGAAGAGGATTCGGGCGTCTTGGCTTGGCGGATGCGAATGCTGTCTCCGTCTACGTCCAACTTCGACGCGGGGTCGGTATTGCCGATCCCGACGTTCCCGGCGTCCCGGCCGATGAATAACGGCGTATCCAGCGCCTCCCCCGCATCCGAATAGCGGACGACGTGGAAGTTCGAACCGGCGTCCGCCCCGCTCTCCTCCGTCGCATCGGCCCGGATCGCCCATCGGGGCGTCGTGACGTTGCCCTTCTCGGTTTTCGCGAACTGGAAGTCGCGCGTCACCCCTTCCGAGCCGGCGACGCGTAATATGCCGTCCACGACGTTGAAGTTCGAGGAATGCGTCCGAATGTCCGCCACGTCCTGATCGAACGGAATTTCGAATCGGGTGAACAGCTGATTCGCCTGCTCGCCGTCCGGCGACATCGTCGTTTCGATCGAGATATGATTGTGATCCGCTTGGTCGGGGTCGTTCGCCTTCGCATGCGTGACGATGGCCGCCTTGTCCAGACCCTTCTCGTCGGCCCAAGCGAGCGCGGGCTTCGCGCGGTCCTCCGTCCATTGCAAGCGAATCAAATCCGACAGATGGCCTTCGGAAAACACCCACTTCCGGTCGGTGGAAAGATGAAGCCTCTCGTTATGCGGCACCTGCAGCCCGCCGCCCGGCAGCGGCGACTCGGCGAAGGGCGTTCCGACGCCCCCGCCCCCGTCGCGACTTTCGGAGGCGTAGGCGATACCCCCGGCGATTCCGGCGACGAGCCCGACCAACAGCGTTCCCGCGATCATATAGAGTTTCATAACCGCTACACCGCGCTGTAGGACAGCTCGCTCCGGATCGTCGCCGCGATGCGCTCCGCGTGCGCCGGCAGCTCCCGCTCGTCGGGTCCTTCGACCATGACCCGAACGAGCGGCTCGGTACCCGAAGGACGGACCAGCACTCTCCCGGCGTCGCCCAGCCGGCGTTCCGTCTCCCGAATTGCCTTCAGAATGTTTTCGTTTTCCGCGAGCTTACGCTTCTGCTGCACCGGGACGTTCAACAGCAGCTGAGGGTACGCGGTCATGCCGGCGGTCAGCTCGGACAACGTCTTGCCTTCGGAAACCATTACGTCCAACAGCTGCACCGCCGTCAGCATCCCGTCGCCGGTCGTCGCGTAGTCGAGCAGGATCATGTGGCCGGACGGTTCGCCGCCGAGATTGTAGCCGCCGCCGAGCATCCGTTCCATGACGTACCGGTCGCCCACCTTGCTCTTGACGACGTCGATCCCCCGTTCCTGCAGCGCCTTCTCGAATCCGAGATTGCTCATCTCGGTCGTGACGACCGCATTGCCATGCAATCGACCGCGGTTCGCCATGGCGCGGGCCAGAACGAACAAGATGCGGTCGCCGTCCACGATGTCGCCGTTCTCGTCGACGGCGATCAACCGATCGGCATCTCCGTCGAAGGATAATCCGAGATGCGCCTTCCGCTCCAATACGGCGTTCCGAATGAAATCGGGGGACGTGGACCCGCAGCCCTCGTTAATGTTCAAGCCGTTCGGCTCGTTCGCCAGCGGGATCGTCTCCGCGCCTAATGCCTCGAACAACCGCGGGGCCAGCATGGATGCCGCGCCGTTCGCGCAATCGATCGCGACGCGCAGCCCGTCGAACCGGTGCCGAGCCGTCGACCGGAGATGCGAGACGTACTGTTGCGCGCCTTCCGGGAAGAACAGCAGCGTGCCGATGTCGCTCCCGACCGGGCGAGGCGCGAGTCCGATGGCCCGATCGGCTCCCGAATCCGCCGCGAGGAACGCTTCGATCTCGGCCTCGAGCCGATCCGACAGCTTAAAGCCGTCCGCGCCGAACAGCTTGATCCCGTTATCCCCTAGCGGATTGTGGGACGCGGAAATCATAATGCCCGCGTCCGCATGATACGTCTTGGTTAAATAGGCGACCCCCGGCGTCGGGATGACGCCGGCTTGCAGTACGTCCGCGCCGATCGATAGCAAGCCGGCGACGAGCGCGGCTTCGAGCATGTCGCCCGAGATGCGGGTGTCTTTCCCGATTACGATTCTGGGCCGTCCGCCTTGCCTCTCCCGCGTCAGGACGTACCCGCCGAATCGGCCGACGCGGAACGCCAACTCCGGACTCAGCTCCGTATTCGCCGCGCCTCTGATTCCGTCCGTTCCGAAATAAGTTCCCATTCCTCTCCTCCTCCTTGTTAGACGACCGCACGCATCAGGCCGCCCAGCGCTTGTTCCGCTTCCGCCAATTGGGCGCGGGTATTGATCCCGATCGCTTCCGCCGGATCGATCAACGTCAACGACTCGAGCGCCGGCCGTACGTTCGCGGCTCCCGTCCTTCGCAAGGCGGGAACGATATCCGTTAAGTAATACTCCTGCTGCGCGTTCCGATTGCGAATGCCTGGCAGCGCGCGGAATAAGCTTTGGTTGTCGAAGCAGAAATTGCCGGTGTTGACCTCCCGAATCCGGCGCTGCTCGGGAAGCGCGTCGCGATCTTCCACGATGCTCGCCACATGGCCCGTGAACGGATCGCGGACGATTCTGCCGTACCCGGTCGGATCGTCGACGAGCGTGGTCAAGACGACGCCGGGGCAGCGCGTATACCGCTGCAGCTTCATCAACCGCTCCATCGTCGACGGCTTGAGCAACGGCGTGTCGCCCAAGAGGACGAGGGTCTGTCCTTGCTTGCCCTTCAACAACGGCGCCGCCTGCCGGACGGCGTGCGCGGTGCCGAGCTGCTCGCGTTGTTCGACGTACGTGACGCGGCCGCCGAGTTGCGCCTTCACGAGCTCTCCGCGATAGCCGACGACGACGAAGATGTCGTCGACGTTCATCTGTTCCAGCTTATCGACCAGATGTTCGATCATAGGTTTGCCGCCGACGCGGTGGAGCACCTTCGGAAGATCGGATTGCATCCGGGTCCCTTTGCCTGCCGCCAATACAATCGCATACGTTTTCATCCTCATTCTCCTTTTCGTTCGCGGGATATCCATTCCGGGAAGCCGTGAATCGCGGTTCCCCGGAAGCCGCGGTAATTTTGGAAATGCCGCCGCGTCTTCTCCAGCTCCCGTTCCATCGTCTCGATTCCTTCTTCATGGAACGTCGTCTTCTCGGCTTCGTCGTTCGGCGCGACCTCCACGCCGACGACGACCGCCTTGTCCGCCGACGTCGCCTCGTCCACCATCGCGGACGCGTGGGCGACGATACCGTCGGACCCTTCCGCGCGGTCTCGATAGTCCATCAGTACGACCGTGTCGAACCGCTTGAACAGCCAGGCGCCGACGGAATATCGTTCGTATCCAGGCACTTCTAGCTCGTGAATCCAAAACGGTACGTCCGCGGATGCCTCCAGGTCTCCGATCCGGCGCGCCTCCTGCGCGGCGTAATCCAGGTTGGCGAGCCATTCCTCGAGCAGGCGCGGCGCGTCCTTCTCCCATTCGGGCAATAAGTACGGTTCGATGTCCAAGTGAATCCCGCTGAAGCGAGCGTCCTCGTCGACGTCGGTGTTATAGCGAGCGACCCATTCCAGGAACGACTGAAGATGCTCCCTCTTCGCTCTCCATCCCCAAGTCGGATCGCCGGCCAACGCCTCCACTCGGATGCCTCGCTTCCCCGCTTGGGCAATGAACTTTGCGTACTCGCCCGGCGTAACGTTCTGTCGATCGATGTACAGGTATATGTGGGTGACGTCGTTTCGTTTGGAAAAATTCAAAATCGGATCCGCTTGCTCGACGACGGATTCCGCGTCCCAGATCCAAGTCCCCTTATGCAGGGGAGGACGCCGATCTCCGACCGAGACGAGCGCGGCGATCAACGAAGCGAGCAGCGCGGCGGCAACGGATAAGCCAATCGCGAACCGCCGTTTTCGAACGAACGTGCGTAGAATCATCAAGCTCGCCGTTATTCGACGGTGACGCTCTTCGCTAGATTTCTTGGCTTATCGATGTCGTTGCCTAACGCTAACGCAGTGTAATACGAGAGCAGCTGCATCGGGACGACGGCCAGAATCGGCGCGAACAGCTGGTGCGTCCGAGGAATGAAGCATGCTTCGTCCACGCTGTCGAGCAGCTCCACGTTGCCGTCGACCGTTACGCCCATGACGCGCGCACCGCGAGCCTTCGCTTCCTTAATATTGCTGACCGTCTTCTCGAACAGCTGTTGATGCGTGACGAGCGCGATGACCGGCGTTCCCTCTTCGACGAGCGCGAGGCTGCCGTGCTTCAATTCGCCCGCCGCATAAGCTTCGGAATGAATGTACGAAATTTCCTTCAGCTTCAACGAAGCTTCCAGCGCGACCGCATAATCCAGCCCGCGCCCGATGAAGAACACGCTGCGCCGGTCCCGGATCGACTCCGCGAACCACTTGATCTCGTCGGCGTTCGCAAGCAGCTTCTCCACTTGGTGCGGCAGCTGCTTCACGCCGTCGATCAAAGACGACCGCGTCTCGTCGTCCAGCGTCCGAAGCGTCTGCGCGAAGTACAGCCCCAGTAATTCGAACGCCAGCAGCTGAGCGGTATACGCCTTCGTGGAAGCGACCGCGATCTCGGGTCCCGCCTTCGTGGCGAGGACGTAATCCGCTTGGCGCGCGATCGTGCTGCCGGCGACGTTCGTGATGGCGAGCACCTTCGCTCCGCGGCGTTGACTCTCCTGCAGCGCGGCGATCGTATCCGCCGTCTCTCCGGATTGGCTGACGACGATTACGAGCGTGTTGTCCGATACGATCGGGTCTCTATAGCGGAATTCGGATGCGATGTCGACCTCGACGGGGATCCGAGTGAGCGACTCGATCGCGAATTTGCCGACGAGCCCCGCGTGGTACGCGGTCCCGCACGCGACGATGTACATCTTCTCGATCTTTTGGAGCTCTTCTTCGGGTAACGGAATTTCCGGCAAGACGATCCGATTCCCGCCGTCGATGCGGCCGGCCATCGTATTGCGCAGCGTCAACGGCTGCTCGTGAATTTCCTTCAGCATAAAGTGCTCGTACGGTCCCTTCTGCACCTGCTCTTCGTCCCAATCGATTCGATGGAGCTTCCGGTCGACCGCTTGTCCGGTGTCGCCCTTCACGATATCGATGCGATCGAGCGTCAGCGTCGCAACGTCGCCGTCCTCTAGGATATACACATCCTTCGTATGCTCGAGAATGGCGGAGATGTCGGAGGCGATGAAGTTTTCCCCCGCGCCGACGCCGATGACGAGCGGGCTCGCCTGCCGGACGGCTACCAGCTTGTCGGGCTCGTGCTTCGTGATAACGCCTAAGGAGTACGCTCCTTGAAGCTTTCGTATGACCCGGCGCACAGTGGAGACGAGGTGGCCGTCATAGAGATCGGCGATCAGATGGACGATCGCTTCCGTGTCGGTCTCGGAAGCGAACGAGACGCCTTTGCCCGCGAGCTCCTCCTTGATCTCGAGATAATTTTCGATAATCCCGTTATGTACGATGGAGAAGGCTCCCGACATATCGGTATGCGGATGCGAATTCGCGTCCGACGGTCCCCCGTGCGTCGCCCACCGCGTATGACCGATGCCGATCGTTCCCTTCAGGGGCATCGTCTTCAGCTTGCCGTCCAAATTCGCAAGCCGTCCTTCCGCCTTTCGAACCCCCAGGCCCTCAGGCTCCAGTACCGCGATGCCCGCGGAGTCGTATCCGCGATATTCCAGCTTGCTCAGCCCGTTCACTAGAATCGGCTGCACGTCTCTCTTTCCGATGTAACCTACGATTCCGCACATATAAATTTGGTTCTCCTCTCCGTTATGTCTCTATGTCTATCAGACGCCGACGGCCAGCTTCGCTTCCGGCGTCTTGATGCCGGTGCCTAATTTGTAGATGTTGTCCGATGGGATGCCGGCGAAGGCATTGCGCGTATCGATGATCGGCACGCCAAGCGCGGCGAGCTCATGGTAGCTGAAGCAGCGGTGATTCGTGATGAACACCATGCAGTCGTACCGGGCGAACGCCGCCGGATCGTACGTGACGGAGGCGACGACGGCGCCGCGTTCGTCCTTGAAGGAAGTGGCGTAAGGGTCGTAGTAGTCCACGAAGGCTCCGCTTCCTCGGAACAGCTCGTACACCTCGAGACCGGGCGACTCGCGCAGATCGTCCACGTCCGGCTTATACGCCATGCCGAGAATGAGCACTTTCGAGTTTCGAATCGACTTGGCGTACTTGTTGAGCACCTGCGCGGTCTTGGTAAGCACGTACTCGGGCATATTGTCGTTGATCGATTGCGCCAGCTCGATGAACTTGCTGTAGAATCGATATTCCTTCGCCTTCCACGACAAGTACATCGGATCGAGCGGGATGCAATGGCCGCCGATGCCCGGGCCGGGGTGGAACGGCATGAATCCGAACGGCTTCGTCGAGGCGGCGCGAATGACTTCCCAGACGTCGATCTCCATCCGGTCGCACATCATCGCCAGCTCGTTGACGAAGGCGATGTTGACGCTTCGGAACGTATTTTCCAGCAGCTTCGACATCTCCGCGACCTTCGGACTCGACACCGGAACGACCGTCTTCACGACATGTCCGTACAGTAGGACGCCGAGCTCCTTGCACGCTTCCGTGGTGCCGCCGATCACCTTCGGAGTGTTGTAGGTGTTGTAATTGCGATTGCCGGGATCGACCCGCTCCGGCGAGAAGCAAAGGAAGAAATCTTTGCCCGCCGTAAGGCCTTGAGCTTCCAGTTCAAATTGGATCAACTCCTCCGTCGTGCCGGGATACGTCGTGCTTTCCAACACGATCAAAGTGCCTTTTTGCATATGCTTCTTGATTTCGCGGACGACGCTCTTAATGAACGACGTATCCGGGTCTTGATTTTCGCTCAGCGGCGTCGGCACGCAGATGCTGATCATGTCGAGCTCCTTCATGACGTCGTACGCCGACGTCGGGAAGAACATGCCGGCGTTCACCGCGTCGGCCACCGCCGCGTCGGGCACGTCTTGGATGTACGACTTTCCTTCGCGCAGCGCTTCTACCTTGCGTTCGTCCGTGTCGATGCCGAAGACGGTAAACCCGCCCTTCACCATCTCCATGCTCAGAGGCAGTCCGACGTAGCCGAGTCCGACGACGCCGACCTTGGCGGTTTTATTTTGCAGTCGGTCCTTCAAGCGGTTGAAATACATCATAGGGAGTTCCACCTTTCGATTCGCTAGGATTTAACGTTCGATTACGAAAATTGCAGCTTTCGGATCCTCCACTCCAGCTCGGAGATCGAAAATGGCTTCGTGACGTAATCCGATGCGCCCAATTCGAAGGCGCGGTTCATGTCTTTCGTCGTCTGCTTCTCCGTCAGCACGATCACTTTGCCGTCGTTGTCCGCCTCCTCTTGAATCCGGCCGATGAGCTGGTACCCGTCGAGCACGGGCAGATTGAGTTCGGTAATGACGACGTCAGGCGCGAACATCGAATACTTTTCCAACGCTTCCGAGCCGTCCCTAGCTTCGTACACCTCGTACCCCTTCAGCTCCAGGCGCAGCTTAATGAACTCGCGGCTCGTCTCCTCCGTATCCGCAAGCAAGATGGACGACGCGCTCTTGTTCGTCGGCTGCTCCAGGAAGATTCGAATTTCTCTGCTTCTCCCTCTCGTCCGGGTCGCCGCCGCCACGAGCTGCGACACCATCGACTCCGCCGGTTCGCCGGCTTCCGGGAAGGCGGCGACGAGGAGATGCCCGTCCAACAGGCGGTGATGCTCGAGAAATTCCTTGCACACTAAGGATAAGTAATGCGTGCTCGCTAAGCTCCGCCCTTCCAATACGACGCCTAGCACCCGGGATGGTTCGTCGTAATAACATTCGGTGGACAGCTCCGGCTCGTGCTTGGCCAAATACGACTGCAGCTGGACCAGAAATCTTGGATTTGAATTCGTACACGCGGCCAACATCATCCCGCACGCTTCGCTCTTCGCGTAGCCTTCTCGGGTCAGGCGATACAGCTGCCGACTAAATTGATGAACGGAATCTTGAACCATCACGGTCATGCGATGTCACTACCTTCCACGGATCAGGATTTGTTAAAGTTCGTTCGCACCATCGTTCCCCATGAATTGTTATTGCGGAAGAAGTCGATGTGCCCCATGAGCCTCCACCACACGCCGATCTGCCGGTACCCCAGAAACATGAAGAAGGAATATAATAGCATCTTGTTCAGGTCGCCGACGGTCGGGTACCGGCTGAAGGTCGTCTCCTCGATCAGCAGCGCGCCGAGACTGAGCAAGAAGCAGCAGAAGAAGTTCACGAGGGCGAAGATCGCCAGCGTCGTCCAATCCGTCATGCTTAGGAGCGTATACCCTATAATCGCCAACAGCCCGGAGATGCGAATATACGGATTGAGCGTTTCGAAAAGGATGTTATAAGGCAGCGTCAACAGACCGAACACCTTGTACCTCGGACGGAACGCCATGTGGACGCCTTCCTCGATCATATTTTTCAAGTTTCCCCGGCCCCAACGCTTCCGTTGGCTGCTCAGTATGCGGTACGAATCCGGCGCTTGCGTCCAGCAGACCGCATCCGGACAGAAGGCGACCCGATACGGGATATCGTTCTCGAGGCAATGCCGATGCAGCTTGATGACGATGTTCATGTCTTCGCCGGGATAGCCGCCCCGATAACCGCCGACCGCGACCACCTTGTCCTTCTGGAACACGCCGAACGCGCCGGATACGATGATCAAGCCGTTGATGGCGCTCCATCCGATTCTTCCGCCTAAGAAAGCCTTCAAGTATTCGACGTTCTGCAGCGCGGGAAGCAACCGCTTCGGGAAACGGACGTTTTTCACGATGCCGCCCTCGACCGTGCAGCTGTTGACGATGCGCACGTTCCCGCCGACCGCGACGGTATCCTCGGGATTTTCCATATACACCCTGGCGATGCGAGTCAAGGCGTCCTTCTCGAGCAGCGAGTCCGCATCGATCGTGGAGATCAGATCGTAATGAGACAGATTGATTCCGGCATTGAGCGAATCGGCTTTGCCGCCGTTCTCTTTATCGATGAAATACAAGAATGGGTACTCTGGATTGTGATAGACGCCTCGGATGTCCGCCGTCTTGATCCGACCGTTCAGCGTCGGGCGAATGCGCTCCAGCCGGAACTGCTCGGTCATGATCCGGAAGGTGTCGTCCTTCGAGCCGTCGTTAATAACGATTACTTCGTATTCCGGGTAATCGAGGGACAGGAGCGAGCGGACGTTTTCGATAATGGTCAGCTCCTCGTTGTAAGCGGGAACCAACAAGGACACCGCGGGGACATGCCCCGAACCGGACAGCTTCTTCACTCGGTTATAGCGGATCCCCCGCTTCAGCGCGAACATATTGCGAATCGACAGGCCGAAAATGAGAAAGTAGATCGCGGTGATGACGATCGCGTACCCGACCGCGAAGGCGCTGTAGGCGAATAAGAAATCTCGCAATCCGTTCAACCATGCGCTCTGCTGCAAATAATATTCGATGATGCGTAATAAGTCGTTCCACACGTTGATCTTCCCCTCTTTCTTCGGACGGCTGGACTATACGACGCGGTAGATTCGTTTGTTTCTGCCGAACGTCTTCTCGTATGCGTACAATAAGGCGTTGTATCGGGTCAGTCCGTCGAGCATATCGAGCCTCTCCGACAACGAAGCGAGCTCCTCCTCGATTCGGTCTTGCAAGGCGGTGCCGTCTCCTCGCTCACGCTGCTCCCACGCGGATGCGCAGAGCCGCTCCATGCCGGGCAACCCGAGCCCGAGCAGCCCTTCCGCGCCGGCGGCCACGACCCGCGGATCCGAGTCCCGAAGGCAGGCTCGCATCGCGTCCGCATACGTCGGATGCAACAGATCGCGCAAGGCGCCGGCCGTCAGAAGCCGCACGTTCGCGCTCGGATGTTCGAGCAATCCGGCGACGACGTGCTTCGGCAGCATCGCGGACGACTTCAAATACAGCTCGATCGCCTTCTCCCGAATGTCCGCATGCTCGGTGTCGATGCAGCGGTAGACGGCCGCCGCGAGGGTCGGGTTCGACGCGCCGTTCAGTCCGGCGAAGGCGATGCGAACGAGCGACGGATGCGGCTCTTGCAGCAAGTCGGCGAACAAGGCCGTTCGGTCGATCCGCGCTTCCTCGACGATGTCCGCGAGCAGATCGGGGAAGCTCTTCCCCTTCGTCGTCATGACGCGCAGCATCTCTTTCACATCCTTCGCCTCTTGCGCGCACTTCGCGACGGCGCGAGCGATAACAAACAACGTCGAGTCGAGCGGGTGATGCCGCAGCAGCTCCAGCAACGCCGGCACCGCCTCCTTCGCTCTCATGCAGCCTAGATGATACGCGGCGTCCACCTTCTCGCGGTACTTTCGACCCCGCAGCCGGTTCAAGTGAGCGCGGACGAAGCCCAGCCGTTCGCATAACTCGATCAGCTTGTCCCTCGGTTCGCCCGCCAGCATCTCGATCATGTCGTTCAATCGATGTTGCAGCGCGCTCGATTCGACGGCGTTCATCTTCATCGGCGGAGGGCGCAGCCGTTCCACTCCCGCCGCGTTCGTTTGGATATAAATCAAGTAATCCCGGAATTTTCGCTGGAACCTCTCTTCCGCCTTGCGTCTTTGAATGCTGCGCAGCTTCACGCCGTATAGAATCATAGCGAGGATCATATTGACGGCGATCAAGCCATACAAGAAAAAGACGGCTGCGTTCAAATTCGTATACACCTATGGAGCTCCTTCCGTGACGGGTAAATTCGCTTCCTTCATGGCTTCCTGCATAAGGTAATAACTTTGTTTCGGCCGTTCCACATACTCCACGTCGACATCCTCCCAACCTTCCCATCCGTAAAGGGGCAGCGCCGAAACGGGATACGGTTTTGCAGTCGAGCTTGGCGGCATGCCGACGAGCTCGCCCGTCGTCTTGTCCGCGATCCAAGGGAACAACCGCACGCCGTCGACGAAGCTGGATGCCAGCTTGCCGTCTTTGACGTCTTCGTAGTTGATGACCCGCAGCGAGCTGGGATCGCTGAACCCGAGCAGCATCCAAGGGATTCGGAGCTCGACGACCTCGCCGTCCGTTTGCCACATCGCCTTGGAGTCGTAATCCGGATCTTCCGGGTCGCTCGTCCCTCGAATCAGCTCGCCGACGTCGACGTCCTTGAACGGATGCTCGAAGCGGGAATCGGGATATTCCAGCTTGTAGTTCACTACGAGCCGCCAGGGGTGGAACAGCCCCGAATCGTCCCGAAGTGCTTGCGGATCGACCGGCTCCATCCCGGCGTGACGATAGAGCCGCGTATGGAAATCGTAATTGGAAGCGATTCGAATGCGGCCCGCCTCTTCGCCCGACAGCTCTACGAGCGTCTCCAATCCTTCGTCCAGCGTTAAGCCGCCCAGCTCCTCCGCGTGTCGGTTGCCTCCGGGGATCGTGTCCGTTCCGATGTAGACGGTCTGCCGCGCGGGATCGAACGGCTCGGACAATCGCAGCAGGAGGTATAGGTAGCCTTCGTCGTGGGAAGCCCGAACGTCCTCGAACCCGGCCGCTTGCATCTCCAGGCGCTTCCAATCGCCGGCCTTCAATCGTTCCCAATCCGACGCGTCGCCGTCGATCAGAATCGTCTCCGCCTTGCTCGGGTACATCCCGAGCACGCCGAAGAACGCTTCGTTCGTCAGCGCGTTGTACCAATACGCTCTGCGGTCGGGGACGTCGTACTGCAGCGTGTTCCACGTTTTCTTAAACCACTCGTCCTGCCACGTAAACAGAATCGCCCCGGAATAGCCTTCGGAATGGATGTGCCGGAACAGCTCGCGATCGATTTCGCCTTGTCGCGCTTCGTTATGACCGCCCTGATCGCGCCCCAGCATACCCATATGCGCAACGCCTTGCGACGCCGGCACGCCGAATTCGGTAATCATGATCGGGAGCTCCCGGTGATGCCGCTTCAGCCGGTTCAAGTACGTCAGGTAACTGTCGATCTCCCCTTCGTCGTTGGTCATCGTCCGATACGTAGCGTCGAACGCGAAGAAATCCGGATAGTACGGATACACGTGATAGGAAGCGAAATATCCGGCCCCCCAATCGACGGCTTCGATATGGAGCGGATCGACGGAGACGAGATCTTCCTCGAACAGCGGCTCGCCGGGATGCTCCAGCGGGTCGGTCGTCACCCAATTGGAAAAGGCGATCGGATGCTGCCACCCGTGTTCCCGCTCGGATTGCGCCGCGATATCGACCATTTCGGCCAACCAACGCTCGAAGGGGCTGGCTTCGGGCTTGCTTCGGAAGTGAACGCCTTCGTACGCCGGCACGTCGGAATGCAGCCGGTTCGTCCGATCCACCATCTTGGGGTCCCATTCGGTGCCGAGAATCCATCCCATCAAATACGGTCCCGCGTTAAAAATATACGTGCCGCTCGCTTTCCCCGAATGCGGATCGGCCTCGAGCATCGCCTTGCCGTATACGGCTCCTACCGCGTCCCGGATTTCTTGCTCGAATTGCCGCTTCACATCCGGCTCGAACGCGTCTTGCCCCTCGATCAACCGCTCCTCCGGGCTCCACACGCCTTGAATGAAAAACAACGGATCTCCCTCGCGCTTTGCGTTATAAGCGACCAATGCCTCGTAAAATTCCGGCTTTAGGATCGTATAAACGCGAATCACATTCGCTCCCATCTCTTGAATCATGCCGAACCATCGAATGTATTCTTCCTTCGTGACGGCGAGTTCTCCGGGGAAATGTCCGGGCGTGGTCGCGCCGAGGTTGACCCCTTTGGCGAAGTATGGCTGCCAGGCTTGATCGGCGTATACTTCGATCTGCGAGCCCTCGGCTCGAAACTTCGCGCGGACGCCATCTTCGATCTCGGCGCTTTCGACCTTGGCCGCCGGCGGCCAGAACGAGTAGGCCGTCGCGGCCGCCGCGACCGTGCCGATCAAAGCCAACAGCGAAAGTGTCTTCGACATCTTTTTCATCCTTCACTTCCCTCTGCTAGAAACCTCGTTTCTTGACGATATTTGTGGTTTGCGAAATTATCGTACTTCAGAAAGCGGCCGTTTGTCTGTGTTCTAAATGCTAAATATTGTAATCGTTCAGAGAGTATTGTAATCGGAGTATGAACGTTGTGAACGCTTTCGGCGGGTGTGATGAAAGTATGGAAATTGTGTTCGTTTCGCGAAAATTGGGCACCAATTGGCAGCGTTCGCAATACGATGTGCTATGTCAGCATTACATTTGCCTATAGGAGAGGTGTGATGTTCGCGATGTCAGGGAACGTTTTGCATTTTTATTGCGGCGGCAATACCGCCAAGGGCTTCGCCGACTTGTTCGACTCGTCGCTGCAAGACCTACGGCGGCTGTACATTCTGAAGGGCGGCCCCGGTACGGGGAAATCCGGCATCATCCGCGCCGTCGGCGACGCCATGGTTCGTTCCGGCCATCATGTCTGGTACATTCATTGCGCGTCGGATAACGACTCGCTCGACGGCGTCGTCGTGCCGGGGATCGGCGTCGGCATCGTCGACGGCACGTCGCCTCATGTCATCGAACCCCGTCTTCCCGGCGCGGTCGAGCAGTACGTAAATCTCGGGGAAGCGTGGGACGCGGCCGCGCTGGCCGACCGCAGAAGCGAGATCCAGGCGCTGAACGATCAAATCAAGCTGGCGTACGACCGCGCTTATGGCGGCTTCGCGGAAGCGCTGCGGATTCATGACGACTGGGAGAAGATTTATATCGAAAATATGGATTTCGAGGCGGCGGATCGGCTGACCCGGGAATGCATCCGTTCGCTGTTCCCAGACGGTCTTACGGGGAGGAAGAGCCGGGTCGATCACCGGTTTTTGGGAGCGGCCACCCCGTCCGGCGCGGTCGACTTCGTCCCGAGCTTAACCGCAGGGCTGAAGCGGAGAATTTTCATTAAGGGGAGACCCGGCTCCGGCAAGTCGACCCTGCTGAAGAAGGTCGCGGCGGCCGCGACGGAGCGGGGGTACGATGTAGAAATCTACCATTGCGGCTTCGACCCGAACAGTCTGGACATGGTCATCGTCCGGGAGCTCGGCTTCGCCATCTTCGACAGCACGGCGCCGCACGAGTATTTTCCCGAACGGGAATCCGATGAAATCCTGGATATGTACGTGCGCTGCATCAAGCCCGGAACGGACGAAGCGCATGCGGACGCTTTGCAGGACTTGAAGCTGAGGTATTCCTCCAAGATGAAAGAGTCGATCGGGCACTTGGCGACGGCGAAGTCGCTTCACGACGAGTTGGAACGCATCTACGGGCAGGCGATGAATTTCGCGGTCGTCGATTCGATGCGGGATCGTATCCGTGGGGAGATCGACGCGATCGCCGAAAGATACGTCTAGACGCGCAACGCCCCGCAGCGGCGAAGTGCACAACCCTTGGGCGCTTTCCGCCTAATGGTTGTGCACTTTCCGCACACTTCCTGTGCAGTTGCCGGCCTGCTTCATTGACTATATGTCATGCACAAGCAACATCCCGCGTGGCGACAAGCCCCCGCGGGATGTTTCGGCTTTCGATCATTTTCCCATGACGTAGGTATCCAAAAAATCGTTGCGGAACTTGCCCTCGGGGTCGCAGCGAGCCATCAACCGGCGGAACTCCGGCAGCTTCGCGTAAAGCGACTGCAGCCTCCCCGGCTGCATCGTAAACAGCTTGCCCCAATGCGGACGGGCTTGGAACGGCGCCAGCTTCTCCTCCACGATCGGCAGAACGTCGCGAACCGCGTCCCAATTCGGCTTCCAAGTGAAGTGGATCGCGACGGAATCCTGTCGATAGCAAGGACTCATCCACAACTCGTCCGCTGCGATCGTACGAACCTCGGATATATACAAGAGCGGTGCGATCCGATCTTTCATTTCCTCGAGCGCGCATAAAGCCGCATAGGCGTCGCCGCGGGAGACGAAGTATTCGCTCTGCAGCTCCTCCCCCGCGCTCGGCGTGAATTCCATGCGGAAGTGGGGCATGCGTTCGTGCCATGGTCCCGGGACGCCTTGCTGCTCGGTGCAATGTTCCGCGCCGCTCCCCGGTACCGGGTGCAGCTTCGCGCCTGCTCGCGTCGCTCCATAGAAGTCTACTCTCCCATCGTCAGGAGCTCTCCCCTTGTGCTTCAGCCACACCTGATTGAAAGACGGCCGCTTCCAATCCGTGAAAAGACTGACGCTGTACGCGCTGGAGAAGATCGCGTCGAAATCGTCCTTCAACATCGTAAGGGGCAAGTTCTCGTACACCTCTTGGCTCATCTCGAAGGAAGGCGCGACATCGAGCGTCATTCGCACGACGACGCCGAGCGCTCCGAGTCCGACGGCCGCCGCTTCGATCGGACGCTCCGAGTCTTCTTTGGTGAAGGCGACCGTCGTTCCGTCCCCTTGAACGAGTTCGAGGGAATGGACCGCCGCAGCCAGATTGCGGTTCCGGTCGCCGGAGCCGTGCGTCGCCGTCGCGCATGCGCCGGCGACGGAAATATGCGGCAGCGACGCCAAATTGTGCAGCGCATACCCGTTGGCGTGCAAATATCCGCACAGCTCGCCGTACCGTATTCCCGCCTCCACCGTCACCCGATGGCGCGTGCGGTCCAACTCGATCACGCGATTCAGCTTTCGGAGCGAGATATGGCTGGCCGTCGTGTCGGCGACCGCGTTGAACGAATGGCGCGTCCCTAACGCCTTCACCCGCGAGCGGGTCGCGACGAATTCCTGCACTTGATCCACTCGATCGGGAATGTATGTTTCCGCAGCGTTATACACATAATTGCCTGCCCAGTTTTTTTCGTTATGCACCTTGTCCCGTCCCTTCTAAAATACAGACGTATACCCGCTGACGGACGATAAGATTCGATCCGCCTCCTCGTCGGTCATCGAACCGAATCGCTCCGCGGCGTCCACGATTTTCGGAAATAAATGAACGTCCCCCGCGCTTGCGAAGCCCGCCACGTTCGGGAACTTCAATACGAAATGAACGCAAGCGTCGATCACGTCCTGCCGATCGAACGGCTCGTACCAGGTTGCGTACGGGCGCTGCCGACGTTCGCCCCAAGGCGCCTTCGCGATCGCTTTAATGACCCGAACGGCGACCTCCCGGTTGACCGCTTCCTCCATCAAGGCGTCGAACGTCTCTCGGTATTCAGGCATCGAATACATGTAATAGTTCAATGGAAGCAGCACGGTTTCGAACGGGAATCGTCGAAGCGCTTCCAAATGCGCGGTCGGCGCTTCATGACCGTGCCCCGTAATGCCGATATGCTTGACGATCCCCTCTTCTTTCGCTTCGATAGCCGCCTCCAGCGCGCCTCCCTTGTTCGTGCACAAATCAAGCTCGGCGATCGTTCCCACGGCATGAAGCTGCAGCAGATCGACGGAATCGACGCGCATCCGCTCCAACGATCGATAAATTTCGGCTTTCGCCTTTTCTTTCGTACGCTCTCCTGTCTTCGTCGCGAGGAAAATCTCGCCCCGCGCCTCGCTGGTCATCGGCCCCATCCGCTCCTCGGCATCCCCGTAGCTCGCCGCCGTGTCGAAATGGTTGACGCCGCGTTCGAGCGCGAACCGAATCGAGGCGTCCGCCTCTTCTTGCGTGACGTTGCCGAGACTTGCGGCTCCGAACATAACGACCGAGCTTTCGAATGGAATACGGCCTAACGGTCTCTTGGGCATCATCGATATCGTCCCCTTTGAACCTAAAATAGGTGCCATCGGAATAAGAGTAGCAAAGTTTCCCGGTTTCGTCATACCCTAAATGAACGAATCTGAAGGCGAAGAGGAGGATGAGCGTGCCGAACTATCGAATCATCGTAGATTTATCCGATCGGCGATTGTATTTGCTCGATGGGGATATCGTAAGGCGGGGATTTCCGGTCGGCATCGGAAGGATGGTCTCCCGGACGCCCACCGGCGATTACAAAATCATTAACAAGCAATCGAATCCCGGCGGTCCGTACGGCGCATTCTGGATGGGACTGTCCAAGCCGACCTATGGCATTCACGGGACGAACGATCCGTCTTCCATCGGGAGGGAAGTGTCTAGCGGCTGCGTTCGAATGCATAACAAGGACGTTCTGGAACTGTCTTCCCTTGTGCCGGTCGGGACAAGGGTAACGATTCGGCCGTAACGGACCTCCGTCGGTCGACGAGCGATTGCCGCTTTACGAAAATCATGTAGATCCGACGCTTCCGGTCGGGAACGGCCGGATGACTATATACGGGGTCGTATGCCGAGCTCGAAGTGCAGCGCCGTAACGACGCCGAAACCGAAAATCGCCTGAGACGCGTCCGGCGACGATCGGTTTCGTCCGGGATCTCAGGCGATTCTCCTTACGTTTTCATACAGGAAAATGGTACTAGCTCGTTCATCGCGATTACGGCAGCACGACGAAATTGGAGACGACCTTCCGCTCCCGTCCGTCGGATGGGCTGTTCAGCAATTTGCCGTCGTACACGAAGGCGCTCGATCCGCCGCCGTCGAGGTTGTAGGCATCTCGGACGTTCCACTCGAGCAGCTTCGTCTGCGCTTCCTCGAGCGTTACGCCGTTGCTGTAGCCCTTCTGCCTGCCGTCGATGACGATAAGCAGCAAGTCCCCGTTCGAGAAGTGACCGATCATGGTGCGCGGCTCCCGTTTGTTTTTCCACTTGGTCGGGATCTTCTGCTTCTTGCCGTCTTGGAGCAGCGTCGGCACGAACGTGGCGCCTTGTTCGACGTCGAGCGCTTCGATATCTTTCCGCGAAGTAATTTCGCCGCCGACCAAATGCCCGTTTTTGTTGATGCCGATGAAGCTGAGTCCGGTCTGGTAGAATGCTACGATCTCGCCGTCGACGACGGTTACGCCCATCGGATAGAGAAGGCCGTTCTTATCTTTCGAAAATCCGCCGGCGTTGATCGCCAGCACGGCGTCGGTGCGTTTCGCCGCCGAGCTCGTCGTCTCGCCTTTATCGCCGATCTTGTCGTTCGACATGACGAGCTTGATCGCCTTCGGGTCGTGCAGCTTGACCTTCGCCAAGTACCCCCGGTAGCCCGCTTCCTTTAATGAAAACACCTTCACGGTAGCTTTCTTGCCGAACGTCTGGCCGATCGGCTTGCCGAGCTGCGTGCTGAGCACCGATTCGAGCGTATCTTCCGTCGCTTGATTTTGCTGCTTGCTCTTGTTCACCAGCTCCGCGACCGCGTCATGCTGTTCGACGTCGAAAGCGGATTCCCGTCGAGCGGCTTCCGTCAATTCCGTTAAGAAGGCATCGATTTCGGACAGCCGTTCGGCCGCCGCATTCGCCGTATCCGCAATCGACGCGTAGGCGGTCGACACGTCGTCGGCAAGCTTGCTTACGCCTTCGATCGGCGTTTCCGCGTCCGCATACGACAGAACGGCCGGCGCGTAGGCGGCGTTCAGCTCGGAGGAGCGCAGCTGAAAACCCGCCGTTACGCCGAGCAGTACGGTAACGAGCAAGCCGAGCGGAATCAGCGATTTAGTAAACACGCGCCGCTTCCTCCAGCTTCTTGATCGATTTGCGCAGCTCCTCCAGTTCCTTACTTAGGTCCGTAATCCGCTCGTTCAGCGCCTTCTTCGATTCCGCCGTCGTACTGAGCGAATCGCCGGCCAGCGACATCTGCTCCTTCACGGCGGTCAACTCGCTTTCGACGACGGCGAATTGCGCTTGAAGCGCCGCGGCTAGTTCCTGGTTCGACTGCAGCGCGCCCTGCAGCTGCGTTAACTTCCCGTTCACGTCCGCTATATGTTGTTGGTTCGTCCGTTGAATCTGTTCGAGCTCCGCGCGGATGCCGCCGACGTAATAATACGCCAACGCGAAGGCGCTGCCGGCCAACAACAGCCACAACGCGACGACCCCGGCCTTCGCGACCCACTTGTAAGAGCGTTCCGCCTTGTTTTCCCGCTGCTTCGGAGATCGCTCCATTCTCGATTCCAATTCGTAGTACGCTTCGTTCATCGTTCCGTTCCTTTCGTTGTTTCTAGTTGAGATACTATAATCCTATCATACTTGCGGGCGATTTTTCATAGATTATGTCGAAACCTGTTATGGAAGCGTCGAATCGAGGCCAGACTGGAAGCGAAAGGATCGATGTTTTCGGAGGGGATGGATTGACTACGCAGCGAGGTTTGCTTCTATGGGCGCTCATCGTTCTCGTCTTGAGCGCGATCCTATTCCTGCCGCCCTTCGTCGGGCTGGCCGATAACAGCGATTACGCCCGCGCGGTGCAGCCGGTGGGGTTATTGCCCGACGAGCATCCGAGGTACTTCCACGCGTTCCGGGAGTTTCGCCTGACCGAAGCGGCCATGGGCGGCCTACGTAACCTGTTATTCCCTGACTTGGAAAACGAACTCGGATACGTCAGCTCCCAGATGCTGCTGACGAAAGCGGCGCTCCTTCTGAACGACGGATTCCGCCGGTGGATGGGGATGGACGTCTCTCTGTTCGATATCCGGTTCCTGGGGGGACTATATATCGTCATATACGGCGCCGGCTTGGCTCTCTTCGTCTCCAAGCTGGGCGCGAAGCGGCCGATCGCAAGACTGCTCGTCTTCGCTGCGGCGATCTTCATGTTCTGCGACGCGGGGTATGTTCTATACTTTCATTCCTTCTACGGCGAAGCGACGATTCTCGCAGCGCTGCTGCTTACGGCAGGCAGCGTCGCATGGTGCATCTACGGAGATCCCCAGAGGAAGCTGCCGCTGCTACTGTATTACGCGTCCAGCGGGCTGTTCGTATCCGCCAAAGTGGCGAATGCGCCGATCGGCGTCCTCCTTGCATGGTTCGGGTGCGCGATTCTGCTCGTCCGGAAGGATCGGTTTTCCCGGGCGACCGTCCTCGCGGGAAGCGGCGCGTTGCTGCTCTTCTCGATCCTCTTCTTCTCCGCAGCGCCGCAGTGGATGAAGCAGGTGAATCAATACCAGTCGATTTTCTTCGGGGTGTTGAAGGATTCCCCGACGCCGGTCGAGGATGCCGCGGAGCTTGGGCTCGACCCGAAATACGCCGCGCTCCGAGGCACTCACGGTTATATGCCCGACGCGCCGTACGATATCTACGGCGACGCCTTCCGACGGGACGTCTACGATCGCGTGTCGCATGCGGATATCCTTAGGTTCTATGGATCGCATCCCGGCAGGCTCGTCGAGAAGCTGCGCGTTTCGGCGGACGCAAGCGTGTTCCTGCGTCCCTCCTATATAGGCAATTACGAACCGGATGCGGGCTTGGAGCGATTCAGCTTTACGAAGCGATTCTCGCTGTGGGAAGGGCTGCGCAAGCGGACGGTCGGCATCGCCTTCCCGATCGTCGTCGCGGGATTCGTCTGTTATCTTGCGGCGTTCGCTTATACGCTCGTCAAGCTGGGCAGGCAGCCGTCGACGAGCGCCCGGACGAAGCTTGCGCTCTGCGCCGTCTTGCTGTTGCTGTCGACGACGGCGATGCAATGGGTCGTCCCGGTGCTCGGCAACGGGGAGGCGGATCTGCAGAAGCATATGTTTCTCTTCGCCGCTTGCTTCGACTTGATGCTGCTCGTCGGCGCGGCGTGGATCGCGGATCGCGCGTCCGCGCGGGGCGTCCTAATCGTCTGTGCGGCGGCTCTGCTGCTCCCAGCCTTCTACCGGTCGCAGAGCCCGGAGTCCGCGCCGGCGAGCGCCGCCTCCGGTATTCGCGTCGGCGATACGGTGCAGTTGGGCCGGTATGAAGACAAGCCGTTGTTATGGACCGTTCTCGCGAAAGAGATGGAAGGCTACTTGTTATGGTCCCGAGACGCGATCGCCGCGAAGCCCTTCGACGCCGAGGACGAATCGCTCCCGGCGGGTGAGAAAGCAAGAAGCTACGGATCGAACGATTGGGAAACCTCGGACCTCAGGCGTTGGCTGAACGAGGCGTTCCTCGCCGGCTTTACCGACGAGGAACGCAAGCTGCTGAATGCCGCTGCCCTGAACACCCTCGTGTCGGCGCCTCGCGTCGACCGGAAGCAATTCGGCGATCAACCTCATTATTGGAGCAGCATTCCCCGGGATGCGGAGCAAAACTACGATCGCGCGTACGGGCGGCGAGCGTCCGAGGTTGTGTTCCTGCTCGATGCGCAGCAGCTTGTCCGCTATGTCTCCATGCGGGGCTCCTCCTTAACGAAGGCGAACTTGCAAGGAAACGCGACGCCCTATTGGGTGAGGACGCCGTACGCCGGAAGCGCCAGCATGGTCCGTATCGTCGGCGAGGACGGCTTCGTCTATCACCGAGACGCCGCCGTCGAACGGATCGGCGTCGCGCCCGCCGTATTTCTGCGCTCGGACGCGTCCGCCCGGAGCGGCTCCGGCACGGCGGAACGCCCGTACCGGGTCGACGGGCCCAGGTTACCATAGCTGACTGACGCATCGGATTAAGCGGCTTCAGTTCGGTAGGAAGCAATAAATCGGGGCGACATTCCGCAATTTTTACGGCATGCCACACCGATAATTGGGGAATCCCTCCCCAATTGGCCGCCCAACTCGAGTTTCGTCTCGGTAGGGTGCAATAAATCGGGGCGACATTCCGCAATTTTTACGGCATGCCGCCCCGATAATTGGGGAACTCCTCCCCAATTGGCCGCCCAACTCGAGTTTCGTCTCGGTAGGGTGCAATAAATCGGGGCGTCATTCCGCAATTTTTGAGGCATGCCACACCGATAATTGGGGAACTCCTCCCCAATTGTATTACCGCTTGCTCGCGTGCCCCATTAAATATTGAATGAACGCATCGTCGCGAACGAGCCATGCGGCATACCGCCGCTTCACGTAACGTTCGGCTTCCTCGAACGCGTCGAACGCCGGTTCCGCCGTCTCCCCGTTCGCGTCGAGGTGCCACCGTCCTTCGGCTTGAAACAGAAACAGCTGCTCCCCCGCCCGATTTTCGTATAACGCGCCGTACTCCGAGCCCTTGACGTTATACTCGTTTCTGTCGGCGTCGGGCCGGGGCGGGTCGAGCGCGAACGGCTCGACGGCGTAGGCGCGGAACGCGGCGTCGCTGAGCGGACAGCCCGCCGCCTTCGCGTGTCCGCCGCCGCCGTACCCCGCCGCGATATCGGAGACGTCGACGTGGTCGTGCACCGTCCGCAGGCTGAGCTTCTTCCCTCCGACGTTCAAGATCGCGATATAATCCAGATGCGGGAACGCCTTCCCAAGCTCGTGCGACAACTCCGAATGATACGACTCGGCATGCACGATGCCGACGCACCGGTCCGAGACGAACGTCTGGACCAGCTCTCTCTTTTTCCGACGCACGTACCGATCGATCTTGCTTTCCTCCAGCTCGAGCAGCTTCTCCTCGAAGTCGGTGAAGGCGAACGCCTCCTTCCGTTGCACCCGCTCGACCATACGATCCTCGAATTCGTCCAGCGACAACAGGAAGAACAAGTCGTTCAGCCGCTTCGCCATTACGTTGTCGTGTGTTTCCCATTCCCATGTATCGTACTGGCGCACAAGCTCTACGAATGCTGCGAGCGCTTCGTTCGGCTGCAGCATCCGATGCTGAACCAGATAATCGTAGAAGAGCGACGTGGCGGACGTCTGCCGGCCGTCGTCGTATTCGACCTGCACGGTCGCCCACGGATGCCGATTCAGATGCAGCGAAGTTTTGTGGTGGTCCAACAGTCGAGCTTTGCCGCCGTTTTGCAGGAAGCGGTCGATTCGAGCCTCGACCTCCTCGGATACGGATAAGTCGGTAACGAACAAGAACCCGCCCTTCTTCGGCTTCTCTCGATACGCATCCATATATCGCGATACTTGCGGGTTGATGCTTTGGACGGAATTGTACCGTATTTCGATTTTATCGCCGAAGGCGCAGCGCGCGACGACGCCGCAGCCGACGCCGTCGAGATCGTTGTGCGTGTATAAGTGATGCATGGATTCCCGGTCCCCTTGCCGCGCGAGATAGTGTTGCCATGGGTAGGGTTTCCCGATCGGTTTCCACTTTATTCCCTATGGAAGGTTTTCGCCGTCGAGGCGGCAGGTGGGAACGGATCGAGGGGCGAGGAGAATACAGTATATTCTAGGAAAGAAAGTCTGGCGGCGCGAAAGCTGGCCGCGCTGTAGACGCCGCCTCCCCGACCTTCGTCGAGTCCGGCCTCCTGCCGCAGCCTCTTTCCGAACCGAAGGAACTTCTTTACAATAGCGGCATGGAACCACCGAAACTTCGAAGGACGGGAGAAAAGAACCATTGAACGAATATGAACAGCGCATTCGGTTCGAATTGGACGTATGGGAGCGTCGCCTGACGGAACCGCCGGGTTGGCTCGAGCGAACCTCGAAGACGATCAGTACGAAGATCAACGAGCTGATCCCCGCGAAGATGCATCAAGCCATCACGGCGACCGTACGATCGATCGTTCGTACGGCGCTCTTCGGCGCCGAATATACGCCTCGGCGGAAGGTGCACCGCACGGCGACGCTCGAAGAGGCCGATCATGAAGCGAGAAATACGCTCTCGTTATACCAGAAGATCGCGACGGCCGAAGGCGCCGGCACCGGCGCGGGCGGCCTGCTGCTGAACGCCGTGGATTTCCCGGCCTTGATCGCGATCAAGATGAAGTTGTTGTTCGAGCTGGCGCATGTGTACGGCTACGATACGAAGTCGTTTTCCGAGCGGATCTTTCTGCTGAACGTGTTCCGACTCGCCTTCTCGAGCAACGCGCAGCGCGAATACGTGCTGGATTCGATCCAGCGATGGGACGTCGAGAAGGAACGATGGTCTTCGGATTCCGAGTATTACCGACGCATGGATTGGGAGACGTTCCAGAAGGAGTATAGGGATTCGATCGATTTCCGGAAGATGCTCCAGATGGTGCCCGGCATCGGCGCGGTCGCAGGCGCCTGGGCCAATTACACCATCTTGGAGGAGCTCGGCGAGGTCGCGATGAACGCGTACCGCATGCGCAGACTCAGCGATGCTTCTAAATAAAGAGAACGCCGTTCCTTCGAAAGTTTACCAACCCAGTGCCTTCTTCCCCGCTTCCAACGCCGCCACGATCCGGTCCGCGTCGTATACTCCGCCGCGCCAGGTGCCGCCGCTGACCGATTGCAGCGCCGCCCAAATTCGCGTATCGTCCGGCAGCTCGGGATCCGGCGCCAGGTCCGGGTGAGGCGTTCGCATCGCCAGGCGCCGCTCGCCCTCGTCCGCGTCGAATGTCTCCTCTCCCTCTCCGACGAAGTCGACGCGGCCGGTCAACCTCACCCGATCGATCTCGATGCGGATCCGGTCTCCGTCGCGCAGCTTGCCGATCGGTCCGCCCGCCAGCGCTTCCGGCCCGATATGCCCGATGCAAGCGCCCGTCGACACGCCGGAAAACCGCGCGTCCGTCAGCAGCGAAACATATTTCCCGAACGGCAAAAACTTCAGCGCCGACGTCAGCTGGTACGTCTCTTCCATTCCGGTGCCGCTCGGCCCTCGGCCGATGAGCACCAACACGTCCCCCGCCTGAATGCCGCCGATTTTGATCGCCTTGACGGCGGCCTTCTCGGAGACGAATACTTTCGCCTGCCCGATATGCCGGTACACCCCGTCGTCCCCTACGACGGACGGATCGATCGCGGTCGACTTGATGACCGAGCCTTCCGGCGCGAGGTTGCCGACCGGGAACGTCACCGTCGACGTCAAGCCGGCCGTTCGCGCCCGTTCGGGCGTAAAGACGACGTCGTCCGGATCGATGCCGTCGACGTCCCGCAGACGCTTGCGCATCCGATGCCTGCGCTCCGAAGACTCCCACCAGTCGAGCGCTTCCCCCAGCGTCGCCCCGGCGATCGTCAACGCCTTCTCGTCCAGCACGCCGAGTCGGCGCAGCTTCAGACAGACCTCGGGCACCCCGCCGGCCAGGAAGACGCGCACCGTCGGGTGGTGGATCGGCCCGTTCGGCAGCACGCTCACGATGCGCGGCACCGCCCGATTCACATCCGCCCAGTCCGCGACGTCCGGGATGCGAACCCCGGCGGCATGCGCGATGGCCGGAATATGGAGCAGCAAGTTCGTGGAGCCGCCGAACGCGGCGTGAACCGCCATCGCGTTGCGAATCGCCGCGTCCGTCACGATCGCGCCGACGGTCAAGCCGCTCTTCGCGGCGCGCATCGCGGCGCGGGCCGATTGACGCGCCATCTCCTCCCATACCGGCTGTCCGGACGGCGCGAGGGCGGCGTGCGGCACGGTCAAGCCGAGCGCCTCGGCGACGACCTGCGCGGTGCCGGCCGTGCCGAGGAACTGGCAGCCGCCGCCCGGCGTCGCGCAGGCACGGCAGCCGAGGTCCGCCGCTTCCTCGAGCGACAGCTCGTCGTTCGCGTACCGCGCCCCGATCGTCTGGATTTTCCCGGCGTCTTCGCCGACGGTCGGCGGCAGCGTCACGCCGCCGGGGACGATGACGCCCGGCAGCCGCGACATGCCGGCGATGGCGATCATCGTCGCCGGAAGCCCCTTGTCGCATGTCGCCACGCCGATTACCGCCTTGCGCGTCGGCAGCGAGCGGATCAGGCGGCGCATGACGACCGCGGCGTCGTTCCGGTATGGCAGCGAATCGAACATGCCGGTCGTGCCTTGGGAACGTCCGTCGCACGGATCGCTGACGTAGCCCGCGAACGGGACGCCCCCGGACGCCGCGACCTCCCGGGCGGCGGCTTGCATGAGCAGGCCGATCTCCCAGTGGCCCGTATGATAGCCGAGGGCGATCGGCCGTCCGTCCGCGTCCCGGATGCCGCCCATCGTGCCGAGCAGCAGCACCTCAGGCCCGCCGAGCCGGCTCGGCGCCAGCCCCATGCCGACGTTCTGCGACCAGCCGAACAAGTCGCCGCTCGGCGCGTGCCGAAGCTGATCCGGCGTCAGCGGCAGCGAGCCGCTCGGTCCGGGCGCATGCGTGTGTATGCGGAAGACGTCGTCGTCCTCCGGTCCCATTACGGAAATCAAATCGGCGGAACTCACGGAGCATCGGTCCCTTCGGTCGGATTAGGGTTTGAGGAATACGGTTTTCACGGACGTGTAAAATTCGATCGCGGCCTGCCCTTGCTCGCGGGAATGCGAGCTCGACTGCTTCATCCCGCCGAACGGCGCCTGCAGCTCGACGCCAGCCGTCTCCGCATTGACGCGAACCAATCCGGCGTCGATCTCCTGTACGAACGCGAGCGCTTGCCCGATGTTCTTCGTGTATAACGAAGCGCTGAGCCCGTATTCGACGTCGTTCGCCAGCTCGATCGCTTCCTCCAGCGATTCCGCCCGAAGCAGCGCCAGCACCGGGCCGAAAATTTCCTCCTGAGCGATTTTCATCCGAGACGTGACGCCTTCGAACACCGCCGGCGTAACGTAGAAGCCGTCCTTCAGCGCCTCGTCGGCCGGCTTCGTTCCGCCGAAGACGAGCTGAGCGCCCTCTTCGACGCCATGACGAATGTACGACAGCACCGTGTCGTACTGACTTTCGTTCGCGCATGGCCCGAGCCAAGTATCCGGCTGCATCCCGTCGCCGACCTTCAGCGTCGCGACCTTGTCAAGCAGCTTCGCTCGGAACGCGTCGTACACGTCCTTCACGACGATGACGCGGCTCGTGGCGGTACACTTCTGACCGGTCGACCGAAGGCCGCCGTTGATCGTCGCTTCGACCGCCAACTCAAGATCCGCGTCGGCCGCCACGACGATCGGATTTTTCCCGCCCATCTCAAGCTGGTATTTCGCGCCCCGCGCGAACGCCGCCGCTCCGACCTGCTTCCCGACCGCGTTCGACCCGGTGAACGTGAGGCCGTGAATGCCCGGGTGCTCGGCCATGCCCTGTCCGATCTCTCGACCGCCGCCGACGACCATCTGGATCGTCCCGGCCGGGAAGCCCGCTTCGTGGAAGCAAGCCATCACCTTCGCGGCGGTGACCGCAGTATCCGTCGCCGGTTTCCAGACGACGCAATTCCCGTAGATGAGCGCCGGCGCGATCTTCCAAATCGGAATCGCGACAGGGAAATTCCACGGCGTGATGGCGCCGACGACCCCGAGAGGCACTCGGGTCGTATACATGAGCGCTTCGGCGTCCGTCGCCGGTATGACGTCGCCCGTCTTGCGCATGCCTTCCCCGGCGTAATATCGTAAGATCGCGACGCCCCGGGCGGTTTCGCCCTTCGCCTCGGCGAACGTCTTGCCCATCTCCCGCGTCATCGTGGCCCCGATCTCGTCGAGTCTTCGTTCCATCAGATCGGCCGCCTTGTACAACAGCGTTCCGCGCTGCGCCCCGGTCAGCTTCCTCCAGGCGCGGCGCGCCTCGTTCGCCGCTTCGACGGCGCGGTCCAAATCCGCCCGCGTCGAAGCCGGCACGACTCCGACCACGGAGCGGTTCGCCGGATTGACGCTCGGCACCGTCGCGCCGCCCGCGGCCGCGACCCATGCTCCGCCGATGTAGTTCCCATACACGGGAGTATCGTTCATTAGGTTCATCCTCTCTCGAAATATGTATCCGCTTACAAGGACTTCCTTATGCGACGACGGAATTGACCAACGTACCGATGCCGGCGATGTCGATCTCGATTCGGTCGTTCGCCTGCAGCGTAAATTGGTTCGGGGGCACGATACAGGTGCCGGTGAGCAGCACCGTGCCTTCGAAGAGCACGTTATCCCGGCGCAGGAACGAGACGAGTTCCTCCAGGCTCCGCTTCAGCTGCCCGGTATTGGCGCGCTCCTCGACGACCAACCGGCCGTCCCTGTAGATGCGAAGCTCGATGCCGAGCGCGTACGGATCCGGCGTCGTCTCCGCCAGGCGCAGCGCCGGTCCGAGCGAGCAAGACTGCTTCCACATCTTCGCCTGGGGCAAATATAACGGATTCTCTCCTTCGATGTCTCGGCAGCTCATGTCGTTGCCGATCGTATACGCGACGATGCGGCCGTCGCCGTCCAACACGACGCCGAGCTCGGGCTCCGGAACCTGCCACGAGGAATCGCTGCGTAGCGAAACTTCGCCGCCGGGCCCGACCGTGCGCGCCGCCGTCGACTTGAAGAAAAGTTCGGGGCGTTCCGCGTCGTATACTTTGTCGTAGAAGGTGCCGGCGTCGAGCTTCCCGCCGGTCGCTTCGTAATTGCGCGCTTCCCGGCTGCGCTGGTACGTGACGCCGGCGGCCCACACTTCCGGCGCTTCGATCGGAACGCCGAGCGGAAGGCTCCGCCAGTCGTTCGTCAGCGGGGACGCTTCTCGAATCGAAGCGCGCGCCGCATCGGCCGCCGTTACCCCGGCCGCCGCCGCCCGCCGGAGAAGCGCGAAGACGTCCGTATCCGGCAGCGAATACGCCTCGTCGACGCCGTCCGGAACCGCGCCGAGCCGCCAGCCATGTTCCTCCCGATACCGAATCAGCCTCATGAACATACCTCCCTAAGAATAAATGGTTTTATATTATAAAACATCGTTCTCGTATGTGGACCGCCGGAAGAAACCCGCGGCCGAAGACGAGACCGACGGATTACCCCTTGTACCCGAGCTGCCGAGAGATCGCCTTCGCCGCCTCCAGCAGCTCGTCGATCAACGCCCGCAGCGCGGCGTCGTCGACGGACGAAGTCATCGTCGAGACGCTGACCGCCGCTGCCGCGACGCCGCTATAGTCGAAGATCGGCGCGGCCGCGCACCGGACGCCGGGCTCGTTCTCCTCATCGTCGATCGCGAAGCCGCACCCTCGAACGCGGGATAGCTCCGCTAAGAAAGCTTCCCGATCGCCGATCGTCCGCTCGGTCCGCTTATCGAACGCATAGCCTTCGAGCAGCGCATGGACGGCTTCGATCGGACGGAACGCGGCCAACGCTTTCCCGACCGCGCTGCTGTGCAGCGGGACGCGCCGTCCGATGCGAGAGTACCGAATGGCGGCCTTCGCCCCTTCCACCTTATCGATATATACGCCGTCCCTCCCGTCCAATACGACCAGATGCGTCGTCTGCCCGCTCCTCGCCGACAGCTCGGAGACGTACGGCTTCGCGATCGAACGAAGATCCATCGACTGCAGGAGCAAATTTCCCTTCTCGACCAAAGCCAAGCCGAGCCGATATTTTCCGGTCTCCTCGTCTTGCGCGATATATCCATGATGCACCAACGTCTTCAGAAGGGAATGTACGGTGCTCTTGTGCAGCTGCATGCGGGCGCTGATCTCCGTGATCTTCAGCTCCGGCGTCCGTTCGTCGAATAAATCGACGATTTGCAGCGCCCGCTGGACCGATTGAATTAACGGCATGTAGGACGCTCCTCTCATTTTGTTCTATAATATAAAACTACGTTCCACATTATGGCATTGATTATCCTAAGGATAGCAAGGAATCGCATTCGTGTCTATAAGGGCATCCTATACGAAAATGAGAAAGTACCAATGGAAGGAGTCCAGTCTATGCCGTTCGGAAACATCGGGATCCCCGGCCTCGTCTTGCTCTTGCTCGTCGCCCTGCTTATCTTCGGCCCTTCGCGGTTGCCGGAGTTAGGGCGCAGCTTCGGACGAACGCTGCACGAATTCAAAACCTCGACGCGCGAGCTCGTGTCCGATTTCGAGGACGACAAGGAAGAACAAAAATAAAGGTCGACGGCGAATGCACCCGCCGTCGACCTTTATGTTTACTTCATCGCCGCGAGCCATTGCGAGAGCGCGCCGATCTCGTCGTCCGTCAATCGGCCTTCGAACGCCGGCATCCCGTTCCCGCCGCCGGCGATCTTGGCCGCGATCTCTTCCTGCGACATCTCCGCGCCGACCTGCTGCAGGCTCGGGAAGTTTCCCGCGCCGGCCAAGTCCGTCCCGTGGCATGCCAAGCAGTTCCCTTCGTAGATCGGTCTCGCCGTCGCTTCGAGATCCCCGCCGCCCGCGTCGCCCGCGGCGCCGTTCTCCGTCCCGGCGGGAGGCGCGTCATCCCCCGCGGGAGCGTCGCCGGCATCGTTGCCGCCGCCTCCGCCGCACGCGGAGAGCGATGCGGCAAGCGCCATGCAAAGCAGCATCCATCGGATTTTCACCATCGTAAAACATCTCCCTCGCTTTGGATTGATTCCACTCGCGTCACACGAGAATTCCGCCCTTCTTGCTATACGCCGCGATCCCTTCCGCCGCGCGGTAAGAGAGCGCCCCCAAGGTACCCGTCGGGTTGTATCCGCTGTTGTGCGCGAAGGCCGAGGCGCCGATCACGAACAAATTTTCCATATCCCACATCTGCAAGTAGTTGTTGACCGCCGAAGTGTTCGGATCGCTCCCCATGATGACGCCGCCGGTATTATGCGTCGACTGATATGTCATGATCTCGTAAGGTCCTAACTCCTTCATGGACTCCATTACGGTCGGTCCCATCTCCTTGACGATGTCCGTGCATCGATCGGCCAGAAACTTCGCCAGTTGACGATCCTGCTCTTCGAAATCGAACGTGATCCGAACGAGAGGATCTCCGAATGCGTCCTTATAGGTAGGATCGAGGTCAAGGTAGTGATGCCGGAACGGCATGGACGCGCCTTGCCCGCCTACCTTCAGCACGCGGTTGGCGTACTTGAGCGACTGGGCTTTAAACTCCTTGCCCCATTTCGGCGTGCCGGAGGGAACGGTATTGTTTTGAATCGGACGTTGCCCCGTATTCGTAAGAGTTATGTTCCCTCCGTGGATGAAATTTAATTCGGAATGATCGAAGTTGTCCCCGTTGTAGTCGTCTAAGCTCATGCCGAGCGACCCGGCTCCGGCGAACAGATTGTATTCCGCGTCGTCGAAGAACCCCATCGCGCTCCCCTTCTGAACTTGGTACGCATAGTTTTTCCCGACGACGCCCGTGCCGCTCGCAGGATCGTACGGTTTTCCGATCTCCGACATTAACAGAAGACGAACGTTGTTGAACACGTATCCCGTAAGCACCACGACATCCGCCGGCTGTTCGATCTCTTCCCCCGTCGTTATGTCGGTATAGAGAACTCCCGTCGCTTTGCCCCCGGTATGCAGGATGCGCCGCACGTACGAGTGGGTGCGAATTTCGAACTTCCCCGTCTTCTTCGCCACCGGGATGACCGTCACGACGGGGTCCGCCTTCGCGCCGAATTCGCAGCCGAACCGCTCGCAATACCCGCAATACTGGCACGGCGCCCTCGATACGCCGTCCGGATTCGTGTAAGCGGTCGATAGGTTGGCGGACGGCATCGTGAACGGATGCAAGTTCAACTTCTTCGCCGCATCCGCGAATCGCTTCATCGACGGGGTTTGGATCATCGGCGGCGTCGGATACGGGCTGGAGCGTTTGCCGCCGAGCGGATTTTCCTCTCCCGAGATGCCGGCCATCTTTTCGAACGCGTCGAAATACGGCTCCAGCTCGTCGTACGTAATGCCCCAATCCTGAATGGTCATCTCCGCCGGAATTTTGTTCTTCCCGTACCGTTCCTCGGTCAAGCTTCGGATTTGAAAGTCGTACGGCAGGAAGCGGAACGTCTGGCCGTTCCAATGCACGCCCGCGCCGCCGAGGCCTTCCCCCAGCAGGAACGATCCGTACTGCCGCATCGGCAGCGCCCGGATTTTCTCGTTGCTTCGGAACGTAATGGTTTCCTTCGACAGGTCTTGCATCAATTCGTACCGAAGCGCATAGCGAAGCTCGTCGTGAACCATGAAATAATCTTCCGTCGTCCGTTCCATCCCGCGCTCCAACCCGACGACCGACAAGCCGTTCTTCGTCAGCTCGGATGCGATGATGCCGCCGGCCCAGCCGACGCCGATAATGACGACGTCCGTCTTCGGCAATTTCTTGGCCATCTGTCCATCCCCCTTCTCGCACCCTCAAGAATGCGCTACATGATCTTTCAAGCTTCTAGGCGGCACCTTCGTGAACTCTTTATCCATAATTTGCGTGTAAGACATCTGGCTGCCGGGGTAATTGCGCATCGCCCACCCGGCCATGTTTTTGTTCCCGCCGTACAACGGATCGCTGTAGACGCCTTCCAACGTACTGCTGCGGAGCATACTGAAGAATCCGCTGGCGGAAATCGTCGTCACCGGCACTTCGTCGTTTTGGAACGCCGTCAGCACCGCGTCCTGCTCTTCCTCCGTCAGGTTGACGAACGCTTTACCGTATTGGCTTTGACTATAGTTTTGCATTTCCCGAAGTCCGATTTGGAAAATGTCCCTCCGCTTCAACCGCCCCTGATAGCCCTGCACCTTCTCCCCGACGAAGAACGGGCCTTGCATATAATCTCTCGCGTTGAAGCCCCATTCGCTAGCGAGTTGATGATCGAGGAAGTAAGCGACGCCGAGCTCCTTCGCGCCGGGACCGTTCTCGTCCGTCGGGAAGATGCGCTCCGTCGCCGCTTGCGCGATCGAGAACTGCTCCTGCGTGAAAAACATGAGCGCTTGTCCGTAATCGTTCCCCTCCGCGGCAGGGGCGGCCGGAGGCGCCGCTTCCTCCTGACGCCTCGGCAGCAAATACCCCAGGACGCCGCCGAGAACGGCGCCGCCCACGGTATATCCGGATTTAATCAGAAACTGCCGGCGCGACATCCCTTTCGCTTGATCGTCGTTCGTCTTCGGACGTTCCTGTTCGTCCATCGTCGTGAAACCTCCCGCGCAATAGTCTTTGACAGTGGTGTTCCCCTATGAAAAACCATTCATACATTAAAATCCAATGGGCATGTTAATCATAAATTTCGGAGGAGGGATACATATGAAACGAAGCTATCTAGCAGCCGTCGCCGTCTTATTCGGAATATCGGCCCTCGTAAGCGGATGCGGCGGGGACGGACGAGCCGCGGACGACAACGAGCAAGTCGTCCCGCATGAGGGCCATGACGACGGCGCAGGGACGTCCGCCCACGGGGGCGATATCGGGGTCATTCCGAGCGTGAACGGACCGAAGACGCACACGACGAACGAACGCGGGCGGACGTCGAGCGGGATGGGGACGTCCGTATACAGCATGATCGGGTCGTCCGGGCTCCACGAAGGCGGCGTGTCCTCGCATATCGAATCCCGGATATCGGCGGAAGGCGTCGAAGGCGTGGAAGTGTTCGTCATCGACGACACCGTCATCTTGGCGCGGGAGACGCCGTCGATCGTCTCGAACCGATACGACGCGCTCCAGAACGAAGTGTTAAGCCCGACGCAGGGCATGTCGGGCAAGGGCGCGCGCAACGAAGGGACGAAGGTGGAGCGAAGCGCCGAGGACGATAACCTCGCGATCGCGAAGAAGCAAGTGGAGGAGATGTTCGAAGGCCATGTGCGCATCCGGACCGTCACGGACGCGAGAGCCGTCGAGCTGATCGAGCGCATTCAATCGAACATGGCGGCTTCCGGCTCCGGCCGATCGGTCGCCGCGGACGTCTCGGAGCTGCTGGAGTTGGCGAAGGAATAGGAGATGCGGCGGATACAGAAACGGACACCTCCATGGAGGTGTCCGTTTTCGAGAAGGGATGGTCCTACGACCGGCCAGAAGTCTTATGCTTCGCCCATCTTCAAGCCTTCGATGTCGTGCTTCTGCACGATCGGTTCCAATCGTTCCACGATGCGGCATAACAGATGACGCTTCACTTCGTCCGGCAACGTTTCGTAATAAGCTTGGGTCACCTGCAGATCGTGCCGCTCGTGGTTGTTCGCTCCCGGCGCGTCGACGCCTAGAACGAGAACCGGCCTCGCTTTATCGGAGCGGTTGGCCGTCCCGCGGTGGATCGTCAGCGCCGAACGGACGGAGATGTCCCCCATCTTCGGCATCTTCCGCTCCGCTCTCGCTTCGTACCGGGAATAGCGGTGCTGCGGCGGAAACATGCCGTGCTCGAAATCCGCGGCGGCGTCCCACTGCGTGCCGGGCGCGATCTCGAACGGCCCCATGTCCGGTTCGACGTCGACCGCGGTGACATTGAAGGCGAGCGAAGTGAGACGTCTCCCCTTGTACGTCTCTTCAGGCGACGGGAAGTCGCGATGCCACGGTTGATCGACGGCGCCGGGATTCGGTACGTCGAAGCCGATCTCGACGATGTTGTAGTCCGGACCGAGCACCGTCTCGCACACCGTCCTCACCCAAGGATGCGCAGCCAACTCGACGAATCCGCGAAGATCCTCCGGATGAATTTCGACGTAATGACGTTTCGGTCCGCGGCCGACCGTGCCGCCGGGCCGCTGCAGCGCGTCCTGGTACAACGCGTCGAGATCTTCCTTGAGCGCCTCCGCCCACTCGCGGGGGAACGCTCCCTTCAACCCCGCGATCCCGGGTCCATATAGGGCGCCCATAATCGCGGCAGGTTCGTATGCATCCGTCATAAGGATCTCTCCAGCTCTGAAGTTTGTTCCAGTCTACCGCTTCCGACCCGGGAACAACACGACATATTTCTATTTCCGCCGGACGATATTTTTGGTTCCGCGCCGGAGAGGCGTCATTGGCCGGCGGTTGCCGATTCGTCGTCCATACGGTACACTCAAGGTTGGTTGCATCCATCAACCTGCGCAGCAATTTAATTCATAAGAAAGCATATAGGTGACCATCGATGATCGAAATCAAAACATCCGCGGTGTCGGCCGGAGAGTTCAAAAGAGGCGTGTTCGCCACGCGCAATATCGCGAAGGGAGAGCTGATCCACGAAGCGCCGGTCATCCCTTATCCGAACGAAGAGCACGAGCATATCGAGAAGACGGTTCTCGCGGACTACGTCTACGAGTACGGCGCGAACCATACGGCCATTCTGTTAGGCTACGGCAGCTTGTTCAACCATTCGTACCAGCCGAACGCGACGTACGAGATCAGCTTCGAGAAGCATACCTTCGACTTCTATGCCTATAAAGATATCGTGGCGGGCGAAGAAATATTCATCAACTACAACGGAGAAGAGGACTGCATGGACCCGCTCTGGTTCACGGAGCCTTCCGAACCGTCCGAAGATTGAAAGAAGAAGGCCGACGGCGACGTCGGCCTTCTTGTCGGTCTCTTTACGTTCGGGAACCTCTCTCGAACGTATCGCTGATCCAATGGATCGCTTCCTCTTCGTCCTTCCCCTTCGTGCGCAGCAGGATGTCCGTCCCTCGCCGAAGCGCAAGCAGCATCGTGCCGAGCACGCTCTTCACGTCGATCTTGAACGACGTCCCGTCTTCCTCGTATTCGATCAAGATGTCGGCGCTGAATTTGCCGGCTTCCTGCGACATCCGCTGCAGCTCCTCGATTCCGAAGTCGTTCGCAATCGTAAGGCGATGTACTCTCATTCTCGCTCATCTCTCTCTCTCGCCGCGCCTAGCGGATCCTTCCTATAGTAAATTTGTAATCGCATCCACGTAGAAAGTCAATGATTTCTTGCCGAATGCCGATATAATCGGAGTAGCGGAAATATCGCATCGAAATCGGAGGAGAATGAAATGAAGAAAGAGACTTGGGGCAAGCTGAAAGTATTGACGACGGGCATCCTGATCGGGGCGGCGATGACCGCGTCGGTCGGGGCGAGCGCCGCAGGGCAGCAGATCGAAGTGGTTTTCAAACAGCTTCGATTCGTATTCGACGGCCAAGACAAGCCGATCGCGCCGGAGCAAGGAACGCCGTTCGTGTATAAGGGTACTACGTACGTGCCTCTCCGTTATATGAGCGAGTCGATCGGGAAGCCGGTCCATTACGATCCGAAACGCGAGACGATCTACGTCGGCAACCGGTACGCCGCGCCGCCCGCGATGACGATCGACGCGGAAGCGGCTTACGAAGCGACGATCGAGACGTCCAAGGGGAGCTTTACGATCGAGCTGTTCGCGAAGGACGCTCCCGTAACGGTGAACAATTTTGTATTTTTGGCGAACGAAGGCTTTTACGAAAATGTCATCTTCCACCGCGTCCTGAAAGATTTCGTCATCCAGACCGGCGACCCGACGGGAACGGGCCGAGGCGGTCCCGGCTACGCCTTCAAGGACGAGCTGAACAACGGGCACCGGTACGAGCCGGGCGTCGTCGCGATGGCGAACGCCGGCCCGAATACGAACGGCAGCCAATTTTTCATCGGTACGGGGAAGGAAAGCGAATTGCTGAATTCCAACCCGAACTATACGATCTTCGGCAAGGTCGTGGACGGCATGGATGTCGTCTTGGATATCGCCGCCGCTCCGGTGAAAGAAAACAACGGAGAACTCAGCCGGCCGGTGTCCCCCGTCACCATTCTGAGCGTCTCCGTTACGAAGAAATAATCATTGCGTCGGCTTACTTCTTCAAGCCGAGTTCGGCGCCGCCGGCCGCCAGCCTCTCCTGCAGCTCGAGGATCGGAATCGCTTCGACTTCGCGCCGGAGCGACGAGGCGAGCGCGGCCGCCGCGCCGGCCGCTTGCCCGATCGCCATGCAGCTCGGCGTCAGCCGGGTCGTCGCCTGCGCCTCGTGCGTCGTCGAGATGCACCGTCCCGCGAGCAGCAGATTCGTCGTGCGAATCGGCACGATGCTCCGGTACGGAATGTCGTATGCGCCGCCTTCGCGGATGAAATTGGCGGTGACGCCGCTGCCCTCCGGATCGTGGATGTCGATCGGATAGCCGCTCCGCGCGACGACGTCGTCGAATCTGCGGCCATCCAACACGTCGATGCCGTTCAGCACATACTTCCCTGTGATTCTGCGGGTTTCCCGGACGCCGATCTGGGCGCCGACCGCCGAGACGCTCGCCTTCTCGAAGCCCGGAATACGATCCCGGAAGAAAGACTCCAGCAGAAGCACCTGTTCCCGTCCCTCGAATTCCGCTTTCGTTAAATCCCCGATATCCGTCGGGTCCAACCCCGAGACGCGGGATACGTTGACGAGCACCTCGTCTTCGTTCGGACCGACGAAGAACAGCAGTCCGTCGCGTTCGACGGGCAATCCGGCAGCTTTCCACTGCGCGTAGAACCCCATAACGCCCGTCACCGGAAGCCGATCCAGCTCGGACGTCAACGATTTCTCGTAGAAATTCGACGGATCGTCCTGCATCGCCCGCTTTACCTTGTCGACGTCTACGCCGCGCATCCGGAACTTCATCGTCATCGGCTGCACTTTCCCGTTGGCATTGCCCTTCTCGTACGGTACGCCGGCCATCGCCGCGATGTCTCCGTCCCCGGTAGCGTCGACGAATACGTTCGCGGACAGCGTCGAGACGCCGCTCTTATTGTACAGCGTAATCGATTCGATTCGCTCCCCTTCCGTCTTGACGTCGATCGCCGACGTGTGGAGCAGGATGTCCACGCCGGCTTCCTTCAACATGCGCCCGGCCAACGCTTTGTACACCTCGGGATGATACGGGGTCAGCGTATGTACGAAGCCGATCGTATCCCGAAGATGCCCGGGAGACGCATGGAGCGCCATGAGCCGATCCACGATTTCTTGCGCGATCCCCTTGATCACTTGTTCGCCGGAGGCGGAATGGAACGTCATCCACGGATATACCATCGCCGCGGTCGACATCCCGCCCAGAAAGCCGTATCGTTCCACCACGATCGTCTTCGCGCCGTTACGCGCCGCGCCGAGCGCGGCGGTAATGCCGGCCGGACCTCCGCCGAGCACCGCTACCTCATAGTTCATCTTGGACATTCGCGATCACAACCCTTCCATCTTTTTTGGAGCGCTCCCATTTTTGACCGAAGAAAAAGGACAACCGCCCCCGCCATGGCGGCTTCCTTCTCTTACGTCGAAGCTCTGACGATCAATTCGTTATCGATGACGACGTCCTTCGACGCATCCGCGGGCAGCCCGCCGCGCAGCATCTCGAACAACAGCGCGGCGGCTTCCCTGCCGAGCTTCTCCTTCTCCTGCCGAACCGTCGTCAGCGGCGGCGATGCATGGCGCGACTGCGCGATGTCGTCGTAGCCCGCGACCGCCACGTCCTCCGGCACGCTGCGTCCGCTCTCCTGCAGGACATCCATCGCGCCGAGCGCCATCAGGTCGTTGGCGGCGAACACCGCGTCGAACGACGCTTGCCTCTCCAGCAGCAGCCGCATCTCCCGAACCGCTTCCTCTCGGTCGGCGCGCCCGGCGACGATCAGCGACGGGTCCATGTCGAGTCCGGCTTCCCGGAGCGCCTCGCAATACCCGGCGAACCGTTCGTTCTCGTGATGCATGTCGGGAAGGCCTTGGATGTACGCGATGCGACGTCTTCCCCGCTCCAACAGATGCTTCGTCGCGCGATACGCCCCGCCGCGGTAATCGGAGGCGACGCAGGCGAGCGGCAGGGAGCCGAACACCCGCTTCCCTATTAACACGTAGGGGATGCCTCGTTGCCGATAGTAATGCAGGTACTCCGGTTGGATTCGCTCTCCCATAATGATGAGGCCGTCCGTCTTCCGCTTCGTGGCGATCCGCTTCCAATACTCCGCGTCCGCTTCCTTCCGGTTCGCGTACAACAGCAGATCGCAGTCGTTCGAAGCCGTCTGCTCCTGGATGCCCTGCAACGCTTCGAAGAAGATATGATGCTTCAAGAAGTCCGGCTTGTCGCCGAAGACGACGACGCCGATATTGCCGGTCCTCCCGCCCGCTAAGCTTCTGGCTTGCGGATTCGGAACGTACCCTGTCCGTTCGATGACGGCGAGCACCCGCTCCCGTACGTTCGGCTTGACGCCGGGCTGCCCGTTCACGACCCGAGAGACGGTGCCTCGGGACACGCCGGCAAGTTCCGCGATCGATTCCAATGTATGCGCCATCTGACCACCCTCTTCTGGGAGCGCGCACAACTCTGCTTACGACCATTATTATGGAAGCCGCGCCGGCTGTCAACCATGGTCCGGAAATAAAAACGGCCTCCCTCCCGATGTTCGGGACGGAGGCCGCGTTATTTATGTTAATTCCAGTCTTCCCACAGGGAAGCATAAGCGCGTTCGGCGGACTTCTTCTCTCCCGCAGCTGACTCGTTGCCGGCGGCGTTCCGTCGCTCGACGGCGCGCGATTCGGCTGCGGTGGTTCGTTCGGCGACGGTCGTCCGACGGCCGGAACCGGCGTTCCGTTCGCCTTGATCGTCCGTCTGTCGTTCGGCCGCGATCGGATCGCCGGCCTCCCATCCCGCCGGCCCCGCGAAGGCGGTCGAGTCGTCTCGCCGCCGTCCCGGCGTTCCGCCGAGCTTATAGTCGACTCCGAGATATTCCGCGAATTTTTTGCTTTCAAGTCGTCTTATTTTGCGTGCTTCCTTCCGCTCCAATGCGCTGTCGTACAACAATTTCTCCTCTTGCGTCTGCGGGATGACGCCGGGAACGTGTATCGGCTTCCCTTCTTCGTCTAAAGCTACGAAGGTCAGGAACGACGTGGCGCACACCTTCCGTTCCCCCGTCAACAAATCTTCGGTGATGGCGCGAACGAACACCTCCATCGAGGTGCGATGCGACCAAGTGACGAAGGCGGACAGGCAGATCGCGTCGCCTTTCTTCACGGGATGCAGGAAATCGACGGAGTCCGTGGATGCCGTCACGACGGGACGGCGCGCGTGGCGCGTGGCCGCGATCGTCGCGACGTCGTCGATGTAAGCCATCAGCTTGCCGCCGAAGATCGTGCCGTGATGGTTCGTGTCGGGCGGAAGCACGATCGATGCTTTTATCGTATACGATTCGGATGCGGGCTTCGAATCGGCTTTCGTATAAAATGTCATGTCTGCTTCTCTCCTTCTCTCAAGTCTATGATGCATACCACTCTACATCGATTCGAAATATAAGTAAAATACATATATCGAATGATTTTCATTCCATCCATCTATAGAGCAAGGAGGCCGCTGCATTGGATTTACGACAACTCGCATATTTCGTCGCCGTAGCGAAAGCGCAAAGTTATACGAAAGCCGCGGAACGGCTGCACGTGACCCAACCGACTTTATCGAAGATGGTTCGGCTGCTGGAGGAAGAGCTGAACGTCACCTTGTTCGAGCGCGGCGGAAGCAAGCGCATCCGACTGACGGACGCCGGCGAAATATTGCTTCGCTCGGCCCAAGGCATCTTAACCTCGGTGGAAAACATGACGACCGAGCTGGACGATCTGCTCGAGCTGCGAAGAGGCGACCTCCTGCTCGGCTTGCCTCCCATGATCGGCGGGCGGTACTTCCCGCCGATTCTCGAACATTTCCGCGCCAAGTATCCGCATATCAATATCAAACTAATCGAAAAAGGCGGTAAGCGCATCGAAACCGCCGTCGAAGCCGGCGACCTGGACGTCGGCATCGTCATCCTGCCCGTGGAGAACGAAGCGGCGTTCACGATCCGTCCGTTCTTCGAGGACGAGCTCCGGGCGGTGCTGCACGCGGAGCATCCGCTCGCTTCTCGCACGTCGATCGCGCTTCGCGAGTTGGCCGCCGAGCCGTTCATCCTGTTCGGGGAGCAGTTTACGCTGCATCATCTCATCTTGCAGGCTTGCGCGGAGGAAGGGTTCCGGCCGGAGATCGCGCTGGAGACGGCGCAATGGGATTTCATGACGGGGATGGTCGCCGCTCGCTTCGGCGTCGCGTTCCTGCCGCAGAACGTCTGCGACAAGATCGACGACCCCGACGTTCGAACGGTTCCGCTCGCCTCCCCGGAGCCGAAGTGGAGGCTCGCGATGATTTGGCGGAAGGAGCGGTATTTGCCTTATGCTGCGCGAGCGTGGATCGAGCTGCTGAAGGGGTGGACGTTCAGCTGAGAAGGATCGCCGCGCATCGCGACCGGCGGTAGCCTTTAGAAGTTTTCCAAGGGTAAAAGCCCTCCTTATCGCGAATAATACGGTTGTCCGATCGCAGAAGGAGGTGCAACATGGCTAAGAAGCAAAAGCAAGCTGCTAAAGCGGCCGTACAATCGACGGAGCTGAACAAAATGCCGGTTCCGGGGGCCGAGGATACGGAGTTTTCGGCGGAAGAAGCGGCTCAGGCGTTCAAGGGCAACAACGGCAAATCCCGCCGTCAATAAAGACGAACAAAGCGCACGGACCCCGAATGACGGGGGCCGTGCGCTTTTCATTCGGTCAATTCTCGAAGTCGAATAAATCCGAAGATAAATATCGTTCGCCGCTGTCCGGCGCAAGGCTGAGCACCCGCGCGGAGGCCGGCAAGCTTTTCGCGACTTGAACGGCGTAGAACGCCGATGCGGCCGCCGATGCGCCGACCAGGATGCCCTCTTCCCGCGCCAGCCGTCGAGCCATCCGCTGCGCGTCGTCGTCTTCGATAGGAAGAATTTCGTCGAAGGCGGCGCGGTTCAGAATGAGCGGGACGAAGCCCGGTCCGGTGCCCGGGATTTTGTGCGGCCCGGGCGTACCTCCCGCCAGCACGGGCGAACCGGCCGGCTCGATCACGTAAATCCGTATTCCGGGAATCCGCCGTTTCAGCTCTTCCCCGACGCCCGTCACCGTTCCTCCGGTTCCGGCCGTCACAACGAGGGCATCCAACTTCCCTTCGAAGGCGTCGTAGATTTCAAGAGCCGTCGTCTGCCGGTGCGCGTCGGGATTCGCCGCGTTCTCGAACTGCATCGGAATGAACGGATCGGGGACGGTAGCCGCGAGGTCGTTCGCCTTCTCGATCGCGCCGGTCATCCGCTTGGCGGCGGGCGTCAAATAAACCTCGGCGCCGTACGCTCTCATAACCAGAATTCGCTCTTTCGTGGCGTTGTCGGGCATCGTAATGATGCAGCGGTACCCCTTCGCGGCGCATACCATCGCGAGGCCGATGCCGGTGTTGCCGGACGTCGGCTCGATGACGGTCGTGCGCCCCGGCTGGATTCGTCCTTCCAGCTCCGCGACCCGAATCATATTCGCCGCGGCGCGATCCTTGACGCTCTTGCCGGGATTGAAGGATTCAAGCTTCATATAGACGGATGCAGGAACGTCGGCCGCGACCCGGTTCAGCCGTACGATCGGCGTCTCTCCGATTAAATCCATGACGGACGTAACCATCTTAGGCAACGATATCCCCTCCTTCTACTCGTTGGCTCTTACTCTTCCAGTCCTAAGAGCTGCATGATTTCTTGCCGATGCGAGACGAACTCCTGGCTGTGCCGATTACGCGGCCGAGGGCTGTCGAGATGGATCGTGCGAATGATCTGACCGGGCCTCGGGCTCATGACGTATACTTTATCCGCTAAATACAACGCTTCGTCGATATCGTGCGTAATCAGGAGCATCGTCTTGCCGGTCCCGTGCCAAATTCGGATCAGCTCGTTCTGCATCTTGAGCCGCGTCATCGCGTCCAGCGCGCCGTATGGCTCGTCCAGCAGCAAAATCTCCGGATCCATGACGAGCGCCCGCGCGATCGCGACGCGCTGCCGCATGCCGCCGGACAGCTGGGACGGGAAATAGTGATTGAACCCGTTCAGGTTCACCTTATCGAGCACCTCGTTAATGCGAGCAAGGCGCTCCCGCTTCGGCATATTGGCGATTTCCAAGCCCATCCCGACATTTTGCTCTACCGTAAGCCACGGATATAACGCATGCTCTTGGAAGATCATCATGCGGCGCGGCGACGGACCTTCGATCTTGACGTCTCCCGAGAGCACCTCGCCCTCCGACGCCGTCTCGAGCCCCGCGAACATCCGAAGCGCCGTGCTCTTGCCGCAGCCCGACGGTCCGACGATCGCCGCGAATTCGCCCCGTTCGACCTTCAGCCGGATGTCCTTCAGCACCTGCAAATCGCCGAACGACTTGCTGACCTGACGCAATTCCAACGTTTGCATTTATCGTTCCTCCCCACCGCCGACGTACCGCCAGCGAAGAAGTCTGCGTTTCAACCGTTCGAGCAGCACCTGGTCCAGCAGCGTCGCGAACGTGCCGATGACGATGATATACATGATTAGACCGCTCATATCGGCGACGTTAGCCGTGAAGGTAATCGAGAAGCCGAGTCCGACCATCGTACTGCCGACCATCTCGCCCGCGACGAGCGATCGCCAGGCGTTGCCGAAGGCGACCTGCGCCCCCGTAATGAACGCCGGGAACGTCTCGGGCAAATAAACCTTGCGGAGCAGCTGACCTTTATTCGCGCCGAGTACCTTGGCGACCTCCAGATGGGTGCGGACGACGCCCTCCGTTCCGTTCATGACCGAGATCGCCATCGGGAAGAAGCTGGCGATCATGACGATGAGGATGATCGGTACGTCGCCGAAGCCGAAGATGATCATTAAGAACGGCAACCAAGTAATCGGCGGGATCGATTGCAGAATGGCGATCAGACGACGCAAATATAAAGCAAAGCCGCGGTACAACCCTGCGACGAGTCCCAGGAATCCCGCGACGAGGCAGGCGATCGGATATCCGACGAACAATCGGTACAGGCTTGCCCCGACGGTTTGCCAAAATTTCTCGTCGCCTAAGCTGCCTACGAGACGATCGAATACGGAGGGCAGAGACGGGAAAAGGATCGGATTCAGCCAATTCCCGAGCTGCAGAAGCGCCAGAAGCGAGGCCACCGCAGCCAGGAACGGCCAAATGTTACGAATGCTTCGCATCGTGTCGCACCCTATTCTTGTTGTTGCTCTTGCCAGGACAGATCAAGCGCGGTGTTCACGTCGGGCTTCGCGGTCAAGATGCCCTGCTCGACCATGAACGAGGCGACCTCGTCCATCCGAGCGATATCCTGCTCCGTGATCTCCCAATTGAATTGTTGGGATTCGATGGACGCCTGAATGACCGCTTCCGCCGGGACGGTCGAACCGTCGAGCTTCGTAAGCGTATCTTCCGTAATGAAATCGTCGGTAATGAATTTCGCCGCAGCTTCCGGATCGCTTTCGAGCATGTCGATCGCTTCCTTCTGCGCGTCGAGCATGTCGTACACCGCCGTCTGGTTGTTCTTCACGATGTCGCCCGACGCGATGACGACCATGCACGGGAACGGCCACTGCTGTCCGATCTCGTAAATTTCCTTCACCGGATACGTCATCTTCGCGATCGAAGCATACGGTTCGAAGACGAATGCGCCGTCGACCTTCTTCGAAGCCAAGGATTGGATCGCGACCGCCGGAGAGACGTATTGCATCGTCACTTCTTCGCGAGCGAGACCCGCTTGCTTCCAGACGACGCCATTCAATACGATGTCGGCCGTACTGCCTTGGCTCTGGGAAGCGACGCTCTTGCCCTTCAGCTGCTCGACGCTCGTAATGCCGCTGTCTTGCTCTACGAGCATGCTATGGTAGCCCATCTGCGCGCCGCCGACGATCTTCAAGTCCGCTCCCTTGTCGAGCCAAGACAACGCGTTCGAGAAGCCGAGCACGCCCGCGTCCAGCTGGCCGCCGACGATCGCCTTGATCAAGTCGGTGCCGCTGGAGAACAGCTGCATCTCGACGTCCAAGCCGTGCTTCTCGTACAAGCCCGCACGATGCGCGAGAATCGTCTGCGCGTCGTCCATGACGTTAAGATAGCCGAGACGAAGCTTCTGCTTCTGCGCTTCTTGCGTTCCTTCGGCCGCGCCTTGTCCTTCCCCATTCCCTTGCGGTTGCCCCCCGCATGCCGCCGTCGTCAATGCGAATACTAGAACGATCGACGCGAACAACGATTTTCTCCAACGAATGTTGCGCATTTGGTTTCTCCTCCGTGACTTTTGGTCTGTGGCTGTATATAATATCGGTAATCCCCAGAGGGATACTTGGGATACCGGTTTATTGTAGAAATTATTGTTCTATACGTCAACCTAATTTGGGAGAAAAATGCGATGACGACAAGAATCGTAGGCATGATCTTATACGCGGCTCTCTATCTACTAGCTTGTTACGCGTATTTCGTAGCCGGCTCGGACTGGGCCGCGGCGGCGTCCGGCGCGGCCGCGCTCGCGTTCGGCGTCTCGAACGCGACGAAGGCCGACGTCGCGGGACGCGGCATCGGCATCGGACGTCGGCTGTTCTCGATATTTTTACTGCTCGCGGCGATTCTAGGATTGTTCAAAGTATTGCCAATGACCGCAGCGATTATGATGCAAGCGGTCGGGTTGCTGTTCTATGCGTTCGAATGGCGCGGGATTCGGACCTGGACTTCCCGGGCCGCCGCCTTGGCGTTCGTCGTTCCGGCGGTATTGTGCTTTCCCGTCCCCGGCGTTCATACCGTCGATCCCGCCGAAGCGAGCGATTACTCGGTACTCGGGAAGAAGGGCGCCATCTCCGCGCCTAACGTGAAGGAACGCGCCGTCCTGACGGTCGAGCTGTTCCGGCAGCCGTGGAACCGGGCCGAAGCTTCCGACGACGCGTCCGGCTTGAACGATCTCGGACTCGCCGAGTTGTCGGAGGAGGATTTCGGCGACTTATACGAGCTTCCGTTCGAAGTACCGGCAAGCTTCTACGGCGTTGAAGGCGCGTCGGCGGATCCGCATGCGCTGATGAAGACGCTGGCGCGTTGGGATGCGACCTTGAACGAAGACGTGACGCAGGGGCAATCCGTTATGGGGATCGGCGCCGTCGCCCCGGACGGATCGATCGGAATGGTGGACGATATCGAAGCGTATACGCGGGCGGCATTGCGATCGGAACCGAAAGTTTTTTTCGTCCCGGTCGAAGCTTACGAACAGGTAAGAGCCATCGATAAGGAGTTGTTGGTCGTACCCGTCTCTCGATTCGAAGAAGTGCTGTACTTCCTGAGTCAGCCGGTAACCTTCTGGCCGCTTCGGAATTTCGGACTGTTTTGCCATTAGAAACGAAACGGAGAGGCTTCCGCTTAGGGGAGCCTCTCCATTGTCGTTAGTTCGATGATCGCAGCATCGCTTCTACGTCTTGCAGCGAAGGGACGCCGCTCGCGCCGCCGATTCGCGTCGTCGCCAGCGCGCCGCAGGCGCACGCGAACCGCAGCGCTTCCTTCCCTTCTCGTCCGGCGAGGCTCGCGTAGATGAACCCGGCGTTGAACGAATCGCCCGCCCCCGTCGTATCGATCGGTTCGACCGGGAACGGTCCGACGACGATCCGCTCCTTGCCCGGGCCCGCCAGCACCGCGCCGCGGGCGCCGCACTTCACGGCGATGCGGCCCGGATACGCCGGTACGGCGTCGAGCGTCTCGTACAGACTCGCGCCGCCGAAGATGTTCATGATTTCGTCTTCGCTCGGAACGAAATAGTCCGTAACCGCGAGCAACTGCGAAATTTCATCCTTGTACCAACGTTCGCCCGGATCCCATCCGGTATCGAACGAGGTCGTGATGCCGCGTTCCTTCGCCCTCCGAAATAATGCGAACCAATGCGGTCTCATGCTCTCCTGCAGGAAATACGACCCGAAATGAATATGGTCCGCCTCCTCGAACATTCGTTCCGGCAGATGCTCCGGCCGCAGCATCGAGATCGTTCCCATATACGTAAGCAGCGCCCGATCGCGCATCGTGGAGAGCGAGAGCGTCACGCCCGTCTTCTCGGCTTCCAACGCGACGACGTGTTCGACCGACACGCCTTTCTCCTTCAACCGCTCGATGCAGAACGCCCCGATCTCGTCGCCGCCGACGACGGACACCATCCGTACGTCGAGTCCGAGCCCCGCGAGACCGCAAGCCGTGATCGCCGACGATGAACCGAGCGCCATATCGAACGAGTTCACGAGCTTCTCCCGGTTCCACTCGGGGGCGACGTCGTCTCCGGTCATAATGAGATCGACGTTCAGCTCGCCCAGCACGTACACGATCTTGTTCATTCGCGTTCCTCCAGCTCGACCGTAACCGCGTAATGATCCGACGGGTATCTTCCTTCATACATAGTCCGGTCCAACGCGACCGACCGAATTCGTAAATCAGGCGTTACGTAAATATAATCGATCGGCTTGCCGGATTTTCCGCCTTGGAAGGCATGGTACGTCCTCCCGGGTCCGTCTTCTCCGGGCCAGACCGAATACGCGTCGACGAACCCGGCATCCGTCAATCCCTTATGCGGGGGAGCGTCCGGCTCGCAGTTGAAGTCGCCCGTCAACAGGGTCGGGAGCGGCCGGATCCGGCGCGCCTCCGTCATCCGCTCTACGATCAGCCGCATCCCCTCGCGTCTCGCCTCTTCGCTCATATGATCCAGGTGCGTGTTGAAGACCAGCCGTTCGCTTCCGCGCGTCCCGCGAAGCCGGGCCCAGGTACAGATCCTTGGGCAGTTCGAGTCCCAGCTGATCGCACCCAACGTCTCGGGCGTCTCCGATAGCCCGAACGTTCCGCTATCCTCCGCCGTCCAGCGGTCCCGACGATAGCCGATCGCGTTGAACTCGCCTTCGCCGCCGCCGAGCCGCCCTTCCCCGATCCAAGCGTACTCCGGCAGAAGCCCTTCGAGATCCCGCAGCATCGAAGCATTCAACTCTTGCGTGCCGACGATGTCCGGGCTCGCCTTTGCGATCGAGCGCGCCGCCTCCTGGAACCGGAGCGGCCAAGCGTTGTTCCCGTCGGCCTCGACGTCGATTCGCAAATTGTACGTCATCACGATCATGCTCATCTTTATTCCTCCTAAGCGCTCCGCTTCCGAGCGAAGGTTCTTACCCGCGGAGACGACCGATTACCGCTTCGGGTTCTTCCAGTCCCGCCCAAAACAGCTTCAACTCCTGGCTGAACGCATCCAACGCCTCGATGGAAATGTCCAATTCCTTATAATCGGCGAACGCGGGCACGATCTCGCGATACAACCGATATCGGGAAGGCCCGTCCTTCGTCTCTTCCTCGGCCTCGTCCGCGGCGCCGGAATGCGCGGAAGGCGCCAGCGACAGCCGCTGCAGCTCGTGCTGCGCCGACGGTCCCGTAAGGAAGTCGACTAAGAGCCGGGCGGATTCCTTCTGTTTGGACTGCCGATTGACGGCCAGGCCCGTGACGAGCAGCAGCGTCTTCGGAAGTCGTCCGAACGGCAGCGGCGAGATGTCGTACGCGAACGAAACCGACTTGAGCAGCTGTAAACCGTAGTACGTCGTCATGATCATGCCCGTCTTCTGTTCCTTGAACAACGTCTCCGCCCCTGCGTCGCCTTCCGACAGGAACGCCGGCGGAACGCCCTGGCCGTGCAGCAGCCGCCTGCAGTCTTTCAGGATGTCCCATAAGGCGGGATCGTGGAACCGGTAACCGCCGTCATCGTCCCGGAGAAACCGATACCTCGCTTGAAGCAGAAAAATCGGAAACCGGTTCAACGATTCGATATGCGCGTAAAATCCGTAAACCCCGGTTTTCTCCTTGATCGCGACGGCGCAATCGAGCAGCTCCTTCCAGCTCCATCCGCTGTGAGGCTCCTTCAAACCGCTGCGCTTGAATAGATCCTTGTTGTAACAAAGCACGACGGGAGAAAATTGGAACGGCGTCGCGTACAGCTTCCCGCCCGCTCGAAATCGTTCGTACAAAAACGGGTGCAGCTCCGGATTCGGCAGCCGCTCCTCAAGCATATGAAGATGGTCGGAATGCTCCAGATCCGCGAAATTTCGATTATTCAGCGTGAAGACATCCAGAAAGCCTTCGTCCAAAAATCCCTTGACGCTGGACGGGTAACGGCTGTACGGCAGCGTCACCGTCTCTACCCGAACGTTGGGATACGTTCGGCCGAACCGCTCTAGTAAACCGGCCAGCACGCCTTGCTCTTCGATCGAGGGATACACGCCCATTCTTATGACCGCAAGCGGATCCTTCTCCCGGATCGAAACTTGGTTGCCTACGCGCGGGATTTTCACGATCAATCCTTCGTCCACGAGAAACTCGAGCGCTTTCCGCACGGATTTCTTACTCATCCGATACTGTTCGCCCAGCACCGTTTCGGAAGGTAAATAACTGCCTTGCGGGCGGATCCCGGAGATGATCTCCTTGCGAAGCTCCGTCAGGATGACGTTCATGCGAGCTTCGAACGTTACTCGATCCGGTTTGCCGCTCATCGTATCACCTGACCTGCCTCTATCGAATTTTCCAATATTCGGCTCATTATAACACACCCATTTTCCACCAACAATTAGGAAACCAGTTATACACCAATAATTTAAAATTAGTGCTATAAATCGTTGACGACTTCGCCACATTCACCTATTATGGGAACCAGATGGATACTAGATAGAGAGCCTTCGAAAATGATTGGAGAGGAGGCATCCCCTGCGGAGGGACGGCGAGTCGGATTCGAAACCTCATACTGGAACGAAAAATCGTATGTTCAAGGAGGCTGTTTATGAAGAAAATCGCTTTCCGCGTTCCCGCGTTCGCTTTATCCGCGGCGCTCGCCTTCTCCCTGTTGGGCGGAACCGCGGCCGTCGCCGAAGAAAGCCGATTGTCGCAGAAGACGTACGGTACCCCCGAAGAACTTCTCATCCCTAATAATTACACGGTAGCCGTGTTTAACGGGACGGTCGGGAAAGAAGACGGGCATAACGTGTTATACGCGACGGCCAAAGGAAAGCCGGGCTATCTCAACGTCATCGACTTAGACGACTATAAGCTGCTCCGCAGTCTTCCGCTCGCGCCGTCGGAAAGCTCCTGGGCGCATACGATCGCGCCGGACGGCTCGTTGTATTTGGCGGCCGACGGCGGCGGCGCCAGACTGTGGCACTATTCGCCCGTCACGAAGACGCCGGTCCAAGTCGCCGCGTTCTCCGGCCAATCGGTGCCGAACAGCATCACGACCGACGAACAAGGGCGGGTGTATGTCGGGACGTATCCCGGCGGCAAAGTATATCGCTACGATCCGGCCACGAAGGAGACTCGGGATTACGGCCGCATGATCGGCGATTTGGATCAGGAGTACGTGCGCTCTATCGCCTACCAGGGCGGCAACGTCTATGCCGGCACCGCGCACCGCCAAATCGTCCGCGTCGACGTCGACACCGGCGAGAAGACGAACATCGCCGCAACGCTTCCGGTCAAGGAAGACACGGTATACGATCTCAGCACGATCGACGACCGCTACTTGCTGGCTCGGTATACGGACGGCAGCGGCATTCCGGGCGAAGCGTTCCTGTACGATACGCAGACGGAGAGCTGGCTCCCCGTCGTGCTGGATAACGTGACGGGTCTGCACGCGACCGACTCGCTCGACGGGAAGCTGTATTTCATGTCCGATAAGAAGCTGAAGACGATCGACCTGTCGACGCTTGCCGTGGAAGAGACCGGCATGGAGTACGGCAGCGGCTTCCGCGGCGCGGACTGGGTCGAGTTCCCGAACAACCCCGACCTTCCGGGGAAAAACTTGGTCACCGTCCGTTACGACGGCGGCGTCGCCGTCATGAATATCGAGACGAAGCAAGTCCACCTCTACCCCCCCGTCATTCCCGGCTTGCCGGGCGTCGTGAATCGGCTCTCGATCGTCTCGGAGACGCACGCGATTACCACGGGCTCTCAGGCGCGTTCATCGCTTGTGAATCTGACGGACCGAACCGCGGTGCCGTTCAGCATCGGCCAAGCGGACAGCGTATACGTCATGGGAGATAAAGCGTATCTGGGAGTATATCCCGAGGGCAGTCTGCACGAATTCGATCTTTCCGCGCCGCCCGGCGCCGGCAACCCGAAGAAGCTGGCGGTTCTCGGCAACGATCAGGAACGCCTCGTGCATATGTCCGGCGCGAATGGCAAGCTGTACATCTCCACGATCGCGAGCTACGGCAACCTCGGGGGTTCGCTTACCGTCTACGATACGACGACCGGGCGGTTGGATGTCCACCAGAACATCGTAGCGAACCAAAGCGTGCTGAGCACCGCGGTGCTGGACGGCAAGTTGTTCGGTTCGACGACGATTCGCGGCGGCCTCGGCTCCGAGCCGACGGAGGAAGAGGCGAAGATCTTCGTTTGGGACGTCGCCTCCGAACGGAAGATCGCCGAGTTCCCGCTCCGCGTTCCCGGCTTGGAGAAGCCGATCTTCATCGGCGACTTGTCCGCGGGTCCCGACGGCTTGATCTGGGGCGCTTCTTACGAATACATCTTCGCGATCGACCCGGTTACCTACGAAGTCGTGAAGAGCAAGAAGGTTCATAATCAGCTGAACTTCAGCCAATGGGCGCATCACCCGCTTCGTTGGTCGGAAGACGGTCTTCTGTACGTGTTGTTTAACAACAAGCTGACGGTCATCGATCCGGAGACGCTGGAATCGCGGACCTTGGCCGATACGTCCCGCTTCGACCTCGGGTTCGACGGTCATCTGTACTTGACGGATTTGCAGACGAACACGATTCTGTATCGCATCGAAGTCGACGGCGACATTCGAGAGCCGTTCCCGAACGTACCGGTTGCCGTAAGCAACGCGAGCTTCGAATCGCCGACATCCGGCGCGACTATCCCCGGATGGAGCCCGTTCTTCGCTCCTGGCGCGGGTTATTCTTACGAAGCGAGCGGTGCGCGAAGCCATACCGGCGGCTTCAGCTTAAAGACGACGGATACCACTCGAACGGGTTCGGTCGCCGTCATCGGCGATAGGATTCCGGTAACGCCGGGAGAGGACTATGAAGCCGGCGCGCATCTGTTCATCGAGTCGGGGCAGCCCGGCCTCATGTTCCGGTTTTTCGACGCGAACAACAACACGATTTCTACGCTCGAGACGCATCTGGACGAATCGAGGCTGTCGCAATGGCAGAAGGTGTCGCTTCGCGGCAAAGCGCCGGCGAACGCCGCCTATGCGAGATTTCTGGCCGTGACGTCCCGGTATAATATCGCGACGGCGTATTACGACGATTTCTTCGTGACGGTGAAGGACCGCGTTCCTCCGAGCTCCTCGGCGAGCGTAACGCCGGCGCCGAACGCGAACGGTTGGAATCAAGAGGACGTTACCGTATCGATCGCCGCGGACCGCGCCTACTCGATTACATATTCTGCGGAAGGCGCGTCGCCCCTCCCCCCGACGACGGCGAGAGGCGACGCGGTTCAACTGTACGCGACGCAGGAAGGCAAGACGCTGATCACCTACTACGCGACGAACGCCTCCGGCATCGAAGAGAGTCCGAAGACGCTAGAGGTATCCATCGATAAAACCGCGCCGGTCATTCAATTTTCCGGCCAACCGACGTATTCGGTGACGCAGGACGTCTATCTCGGCTGCACCGCCTCCGACGCCTTGTCCGGACTCGCCGCGGATTCATGCGCCGACCGTCTCGTCGCCCTCCCGGCGTTCGAATTCGAGCCGGGGACGCATTCGGTCTCGGCGACCGCGGAGGATCGGGCCGGCAACGTCGCAACCGCCGTCTTCGAATTCGAAGTGACCGTAAGCTACGATGATCTGGCCGCGCTCGTCGCCCGCTTCGTCTCGGACGAGGAAGGCATCGCGAACGCCTTGACCGCGAAGCTGCGCAGCGCGCAGGAAGCCGCGATACAGGGCAACGAGAACGCCGAGGCGGGCTCGCTCCGAGCGTTCGCGAATCAGCTCGAAGCGCTCTCCGGCAAGAAGATCGCGGAGGAACGCGCGGCGCTGCTATTGAAGCTCGCAAGCTATCTGTAACGCACGACGAAAGAAGGGCATGGAACCTCCCGCCCGGGAGCCCATGCCCTTTTCCATTTTCCTACTCTCCTAAATACATTGACTTCAGCGGCACCATCGACTCCTCCGGCACGTAGTACTTGAACTTGTTATCGCTGATTCGGCCGAGCAGTTGGCGGCGAATCGGGTCCGCGCCTTCAAGCAGCTTCTCGGACGCCTCGTGATAATCGATCGGCCGCATCCAGATCGGGCTGTATCCCATGAACAGCTGCCGCCGCGTGTATTCGGACGTGTTCGGCGCGCCTGCGTGCCACAGGTTTTGAGCGAAGACGAACACGTCGCCCGGATGGCCGCACAATTGTACCTCGTCGTCCAGATGAACCCGCACATCCTTTTGGTTCGGATTGTACGGCTTGACGTGGCTGCCCGGGATCACCTTCGTATTGCCTCGATCCGGCTTCGACATATCGCTTAGGATATAACACGCTTTAATGTAATACGTTGAAGTGAGCCCGTCGATCTTCGGAAATTGCGGGTGCGGACCGTCCTGATGCCAATCGATGAAGCTGTTCGTCGCCGTTTTCTCCAGATTCGGGTTCGGCTTGCGCACCGTCAGATGCGAAATATGAAGCTGTATGTTGTACCCGAGCAGATTGACGATGAGCGGCAGCATCGTCGGCTCGTCGATCAAGGACAGAAATTCCGGATGGCGTTGCACGCTGTTATAAATATTGTAGGACAGGCTTTCTTCCTCTTCGGCCAATACGGCGTCGACCGCTTCGTTCAATCGCCGCACCTTCTCCTCGCTTAAGATGCCGGGGAGAAGCAAATAACCTTGCGCTTGGAACCGCCGCTTCAGCGCCGGGATGTCCATCGCTTGTTGCGTCGACACGCTTGTCACCTCCATGAAGTTGTCGCGATATCGTTAGCTGCCGTAACCGAGCGCATTCAGCTGCTGTACGGCCGAATCCAACAACGCTTTGTAATTCATCGTCGTCTCCAGCGTCTTCAGGAAGTCGTCGTATTCGGCGAGATCCCGCTTGCCGTACGCGAATTTCGCCAGCTCCTCCTCGATGTACCGGTTCGCGTCCGCCGCGACGAAGCCTTCCGGCAGGTCGATGAAGCCGTTCAACGCTTGGATGCGGGGCTGATCGTTGGCGAACTCGATGAACGCCGCTTGCTTCGCGAATTTCGCCTGCAGGTACTCCATCTCCGGTCGTCCGGTGAATTGGTACAGCCACGAATAACCGACGTCGCCCGCCTTATCGGTCATAACGACCTTGTCGCCGTCCAGCGTATAATGCGTCCCTTCCACCCCGAACTGAACGAGCATCGAGCCGCCTTCCGGATCGGAGATGTAGTTGAGGAGATCGAAGACGCGCTGCAGCTTCTCGGGATCCTTCTCCAGCGCCTTCGGAACGGCGTATCGTCCCGGCGTCGCCCCGATGTCCCACGTACCGTCGTATTGTCCGCCGGGGCCGGCGGGCGCGGCGATCTGAATCCACTCCGTCTCCGGATTCACGGTCGCGATCTGCTCCACGAATTGCTCCTTCGTCAAGTTCGGCCAGTCGATATAAATGATGCCCGCCTGCCCCTTGATCGCCTTCTCCTGATGCTGCAGCGCCGTATTGGCGAGCAGCTCGGGATCGACGGATCCAGTGTCGATCATCGACTTGATGAACGCGAGCGCGTCCTTCATCGCCGGATCGTACAACGAGTTCACGACCTTGCCATCTTTCACGTAGAACTGTTCCGGAAGCGCGACGCCGTGGGCTCCGAACACCGGCGCGAACGCGCCGTTCAGTTTACCCCCGGTCAAGCCGAACGTGTCCTTCTTGCCGTTCCCGTCCGGATCGTCGTTCGCGAACGCCACGGACACGGCTTTCAGCTCCTCGATCGTCGTCGGAACCTGCAGTTGCAGCTTATCGAGCCAATCCTTGCGTATGAAGTACGTATTGTACGGGATTTGCGGACTCTTGGAGATCGCGTACACTTTCCCGTCCACCATCCCCTTCTTCAAGCTGTCTTCGCCGATGAACGTCTGCACCTGCTGCAGCTTATCCATATATGGCGTTAAATCCAAGAGCAGCCCTTGTTTGGAAAATTCGATCAATTGCTGCCGATCGACGGCGAACAAGTCCGGGAAGTTGCCGGAGGCCATCCGTACGTTCAATTGGTTCTTATAATCGTCGCCGGAGGCGTAGACCGTCAAGTTGAGATCGATGTTCAGCGCCTTATCGAGCTCTTGCTTAATGATGTCTTGATCCGGGGACGGGAGATTGTTGCCGCCTTCGATGATTTCCAGCTTGATCGTCTTCCCGGAGGATGCGTCTCCGGCATCGGCCGGCGTTGCGGCCGGCGTCTGTCCGGACCCCGCCGCTCCCTTCCCGCCTTCCGCGGCGTCCGAAGGCGTCGCGGCGCCGCCGTTCCCTCCGCTGCAGCCCGCGAGCGCCGTGCCGACCAACAGAACGGCGGCGGTCAATCCCAACGATAATTTCCTTCTGTTCATAGGAAGAGTGCCCCTTTCCTTATCTTGTATATTGGCGAGCGAGCCGTCGTACGTCTGGCCAGATCCCGTACGTCGTCCCGGGTTACCCCTTGATCGAGCCGAGCAGCATTCCCTTCGTGAAGTGCTTCTGGATGAACGGGTAGACGATCAACACCGGGAGACTCGCGATCATCACCGAGGCCATCTGCATCGTCTGCGTCGGCATGACGTTGTCCGCGTTCTCCAGCGGTTGTTGGCTTTGCATCAAGATTTCGCGAACGATGACCTGCAGCGGGAACAAGGTGCGGTCCGTCACGTAGAAGATTGCTTGGAAAAATTCGTTCCAATGCCCGACGACGTAAAACAAACCGATCGTCAAAATGACGGGCACCGACAACGGCGCGACGATCTGCAGCAAAATCCGGAATTCCTTCGCGCCATCCATTCTTGCCGACTCGAACAGCTCCTCGGGAAGTCCTTCGAAGAAGCTTTTCATAATGAGCACGTTGAAGCTCCAGATCGCGTTCGGCAATATCATCGCCCAGATCGTATCGAGCAGGCCGACCGACTTCACGGTAAGATACGTCGGAATCAAGCCGCCGCTGAAGATGAGCGTAAACACGATCATCAGAAGGAAGAACTGCCTTCCCGGCAGCAGCTTGCGGCTGAGCGGATATGCCATCAAGCCTGTAAGGACGAGATTGATCGCGGTGCCTACGACCGTGATGATCACCGTGACCTTGAACGCCTGCGGCAAGTTCGATTCCGTCAGCAGCGTCTTGTACGCCGTGAAGGTGATTTCCCTCGGGATGAGGATGAAGCCCCCGTTGCGCAATACTTCGCCGAACGGCGTAATGGAAACGGAGACGACGTACATGAGCGGAAACACGGCGATCAGCGCGCAGAAGGCGAGGATCGTGTAGACGACCGCGTTGAACAGCTTATCCTCGAGATTTCTTACCATATGCCCTCCCCCCATCGCTTCGCGATGTTGTTCGCCAGAAGGACGAGCGCCATGCCGATCAGCGATTTAAACAACCCGACCGCGGAAGCGAGACTGAAATTGAGCTGCTGCAGACCGGTTCGATACACCCAAGTGTCGAGAATGTCGGCGACCGGATACACCTGAATGTTATACAGGATGTAAATTTGGTCGAATCCGGCGTCCATCAGATGACCGAGCTTCAAGATAAACAGCAGAACGATGACGCTGCGAATGCCGGGAAGCGTAATGTGCCAAATCATCCGCAGGCGGCTCGCGCCGTCGACTCTCGCGGCTTCGTACAGCGTCGGGTCGATGCCCGCGATCGCGGCCAAATAGATGATGGCGCCCCAACCGAGGTTTTGCCATACTTCCGAGCCGACCAAGATGCTCCGGAAATAGTCGGTGGACGTGAGGAACGGGATCGACTCCCCGCCGGCTTCCACGATCCAGCGATTTACGAGACCTCCGTTCTGGGACAGCAGCGCTAGCAAAATACCGAAGATAATGACCCACGACAGAAAATGAGGCATATACGTCAGCGTCTGCACGATCGACTTCAACCACCGTACCCGGCATTCGTTGAGGAGCAGCGCCAGCAAGATCGGGGGCACGGTCCCCCAGACTAGTTTGTACAGACTGATTAGCAGCGTGTTCGTCAACAGCTGTTCGAAGTACGGCGACCGGTAGAACGTCTCGAAATGCTTGAACCACGGATTCGCCCAATCGCTGCCCATGATGCCTTCCATGATCGCGAAATCTTTGAAGGCGATGATCATCCCGTACATCGGAACATACCGGAACAGGATGAAGTATACGACGCCGGGCAAGAGCATCAGGTAGAACGGACCGAATTTTCGCAAGGCGTTGCCGACCATGGATTTCCCCTCTCCATCCAGTTTGTAAGCGCTACCACTTTCTAAAATCAGTGTAGTCGATTTCAGTCCCTGGCCGTTATGCACAAAACCTGAAAAAGTGTTCGAATTTTTGTACGAAAAAGACGGAGCCGCGCTACGCCCGGTCGGCGAAGCGAACGGCTCCGTCATTCGTTGCGGAAAGCTTCGTCAGCGGCAGATCGATGCGGACGATCGTTCCCGTCCCTTCGCGCCCGCCGATCTTGAGACCGTACGGTTCGCCGAAATGAATGCGGATCCGGTCATGCACGTTGGCGATGCCGATGCCCGTGAACCGATGGCGCGAAGGCTCGTTCGTCTGCTTTCGCAGAACGTCCCGCGCGTCGCTCGAACGAACGCCGACGCCGTCGTCGCGAACGTATAGGCGCAGCCTCCCCTTTTCCGCTCGGCCCTTGATCGACACCGTTCCTCCGCCTCTCGGCGCGATGCCGTGAAACAACGCGTTCTCCACTAATGGCTGCAGGGTGAGCTTCAAAATGCGGTTCGACAGCAAGGAAGGGTCGATATCGATGTCGTACGCGTAGTTCGCGCCGTATCGTACCTGTTGGATATGCATGTACATGCGGAGCCCTTCGAGCTCCTCCTCCAGCGTGACGAATTCGCCGTGTTTATCGAAGCTGAACGTCAACAGTCCGACGAGCGAACGGATCGTCTGCCGCACCTCCCCGATGCGCTGCTGCTTCGCCAAGCTGCTGATGCAGGCCAACGTGTTGTACAGGAAGTGCGGCGCGATCTGGCTGCGGAGCATCTTCAGCTCGTACTCCTTCTTCTGCTCTTCGGCGCGCTTCGTCTCCTGCAGCAGCAGATGAATCCGTTCGAGCATGGCGTTAAAGCTGCGCGCGAGCTTCCCGATCTCGTCCTGCCGCGTCTCCGACAGCTTGGACACGATCTGCACGTCGTGCAGCCGGTCCATCTTCTCCACGAGCCTGCGGATCGGCTTCGTGAACGAACGGGACAGCATATACGCGCTGAAGAGCAGGATGACGATCATCGCGGCGGAGGCGGTCCGATAGTTCGTATACAGCGGCTGCAAATCCTTATAGAAATAGTCCTCGGGGATGAAGGCGATCAGCGACCAGCCGAGACGGTTTTTGTTCGATTTGACCGCGACGAGCCGTTCGTCCCCGACCGAGAGGCTGTCCACGCCGGTCTTCAGCTCGGGCAGCTTCGCCTCGAAGTCCGGCAGCAGCTCCGGCGGGTACGTCCGGGGCTGCACGGGAAGCAGCTTCTCGCCGGGCTCCAGCCGGTTCACGACGTTGCCGTTCGCGGTGATGAGCGCGAACGATTGGTAGATGAGCGGCGCGATGCGGGAGGACAGCAGGTCAAGATTGATTTCGGCGATGACGACGCCTTTGATCTCCTTCGTCCGTTCGTCGGCGACCGGCCGCATGTAAGCGAGCGTATGGCCGGACAACGGAGAGACGTACGGCTCGCTGACCCGAATGGCGCCGTAGTTGTCCAACGCCTGCTCGTACAAGCCCTGCAGATGCGGGTTTCCGATGATGTCGTAGGACACCTGCGTGTTGGAATACACCTTGCCGTCGGCCCGGACGAGATATAGCGTCCTTGCGATCGAGCTGTTGTTGATCGCGAAGTTTTGCAATGTGGCAATCGCCAGCCGTTCGTTGCCGTCGTCGAGCAGATCGTGCCGCGTCGAGAGGAGCAGCAGCATATTTTCCACGCTGTCGAGGCTCGCGTCGATGTATTGATTCGTCCTTGCGACGAGCAGTTCGGCGTCCCGCGTCACCTGAGCCTTGAACAAGGACTCCGCTTCGTTCAGGTTGCTCCACGCGAGCACGAGAAACAAGATCAGCGTCACGAAAAACAAATAGACGAATTGCTTCGTCGCGATGCCGAGCCGGTTGTACCATCGAAGCAGCTTCATGACGGAGCCCCCTCGTTCCTGCCGCGATCGGCGGAGCGATGATTGCGCTTGACGTCTGTAGGCGCGGCCCCCGCCCAATTGCGGAACGTGTAGGTGAAATATCGATAGTTCGGAATGCCGACCGCCTCCGCCACCTCGTACACCTTCAATTGCGAATGCTTGAGCAGCTCCATGGCCTTCTCCATCCGGAGCCGCGTAATGTATTGATTCACCGATTCTCCCGTTTCGTCCTTGAAGAGCCGGCTGAAGTATTCCGGACGGAGCCCGGCGCGCTCCGCGATCATCGGCAGCGACAGCGGTTCCTGCAGCCGGTCCTGAATCCACAGCCGCGCTTCGCGGATTTCCGGACGGGACTTCTCCTCCCCGGCGTCGACGGATCGAACGGCCCGAACGAACGCGTCCAGCGCGTTCCGCAGATCGGTCGCCGCGGCGATGCCCGCGGCTTTCGCGTACGCCGCGCCTTCCGCGCCTCGGCCCGACATCCAATCCGTCAGCCATTGGGTCAGCCACTGCTTAAGCGGCTCGGGCCGGATCCGCTGCGCCGCGCACCATGACGCCAGCTCGGTTTCGGCGTAGCGCACCAGCTTGTCGGCGTCCCACCCCGCTTGCCGAAGCCCGGCGGAGAGCGTCCTGCGGTGCTCCTCCGTCAGCTCCCGCGGCGGCTCCGGCATGCCGATGCGCAGCCGTTCCGACTCGTCGTCGATGTAGAACGCCGCCTCCTTCCATGCCGACGTCGCGTGAACGGCCGCGAGCGCATCCGCCCGACACCGAACAGCATCGCCGACGACCGCGCGGAAGACGAGCTCGTCCTCGTCGACGAGCGACGTCGCGGCGGCCGCCGTCCGAACGTCCCGGAGCAGCTTCTCCAGCTCGGGCAGCGCGCGCTCTGCGGACTCGCATGCGGAAAACCATATCGTATATTCGTCGCCGCGCATCGGAAACCACGCGACGCAATCCGCGCATTGCTGTTCGAAGTCGAGGAGCGCCGAGTGAATGACGTCCTGCGCGAGCAAGCTCGCTTCGGGCGGCACCGGCAGCCACAGGCGCGCGAAGCGGTACGGGAACCGATCGCCGAAGCCGAACCGCGCCCACTCCTCCGGATCGATCTCCGACGAGTTCGAACGGCCGCGCTCGCGGAACTCGTTCAAGAGCGCCTCGAGCCGCTTCGCCGACTTCGCGCGATCCAGCTTCCGTTCTTGCCGCCGATGACCCCGCTCCCGGATCAACGCCTCCTTCGCCTTCCGAATCGCGCCGCCGACTTCTTCTTCGTCGAGCGATACCTTCAAGATGTAATCTTGAGCGCCCAGCCGGATCGCTTCCTTCGCGTATTGGAACTCGCTATGGCAGGTCAACAGAATGAACTGTACGGAAGGATACCGACGGCGCACTTCTTGAAGCAGCGTCAGACCGTCCATCGTCGGCATCGTTATGTCCGAGACGATAATGTCGGGCGGCTGCGGCTCGCACATGGCGAGCGCTTCTTCTCCGTTCTCCGCTTCGCCGAACCATACGGCGCCGCAGCTTTCCCACGGGAAGGCGCGAAGCTCCTGGCGAATCGGCACTTCGTCGTCTACGATCAGAACGGTAACGGGATTCATCGTCACGAGGCGAACCTCCTTCTGTCTGGAGAGAGTAAGCGTTTGCAATACTAATTATGCATCGAGCGCCGATTTCCTGCTTCCGCGGAGAACGCGCCCGGACAAGAGAGAAAAGAAAACCGTCAGGCGCATGCCCGACGGTACATTGGTTTCCATTAATACACTCGAATTTCGACGATTTCCGCGCGGGGGCAGCCGTTGGTCGCCTCCGCCGCGACGCGGAGCCGCTTCGTCCGGACGGTCTCCGCCAGCTTATGCACGCGCTTGCGGCGGCGGTTGCCCGTCTCGCGATGCAGCGTCGTCCATTCGCCGTTCACGAACGCCTCGATCGCATAATCCTTAACCAGCTCCGGTATGACTTCGAACGGCGTACGATGATGATGCAGATTGATGAGATCTTCGTTGACGTCGTCGTTGAATACCAGATGAATTTCGCTCGCCTCGACGTCTTCGTCCCAGCTCAGCTCGACCCATTCCGGGCGCCCCGCCGCAAGGTCGGCCGAAGACCATAGATTCGGCCCTCCGTACGGCCGGAGATAGCCTCCCGCGACGTTGGCCGGCTCGTACGCGTTCGTGGCCGGAGCGACCTTCAGGCAGAACGGCTTGCGCGCTTGCCCGTTCATCCGCCAGACGACGACCTGCTGCTGCAATTGGAACTCCAGCTTCGGATCTCTGTCGGGCTGCTCCTTCCTGTAGAACGGCAGGATGCCGGTATGCGCCTCTCCGGACCGGTACAACTTCAGCGCCGGGTTCGCCTTCACGATCAGGAACGCGTTCTGCGGCAGGCTCGGACGCCAGCGAAGGTCGATCGGCACCCATTGCCGGCCGCCCGCCGGGACGTCGACGGACGCCGCCGCCGCGCGCTCGTGCGGAACGTAATTTTCCGCTCGCCCCGTGCTCCACAGCTCCGCCACGACCGTCGTCGCCGCGTCGGCGTCGAGCAGCAGCTCGATCCCCTCCACCGACGGGTTGACCGGGAAGAGAATGCCGACGTCCGCGTCCAACGGAACGCTATCCTCCGGCGACGTCACGGCGATCGTCGTCCGGACGCTCGAAGCGGAGACGGTCGCCCGCCGCGCCAAGTCGAGCGCGTCTTCGTTGCGGAGGCCGACGATGGAGGCGTCTTGACGCAGCATGATTTGCTGCAGCTCGGCGATATGGTCCGTCGCGATCTCTCTCGGCGTCGCGCCCTTCTGCACCGCCAAGGCGGCCCCCGAACCGGCGGCTTCTCCGATGACCGCGCACGTCGCCATGACCCGCGTCGTGCCGAAGGCGACGTGGGACGCGCTGATGTTGCGGCCCGCCATGAGCATATTCCGGACGTTCGCGGAATAAAGCGAGCGGAACGGGATCGAATACACCCCGTTCATATGGAGATGCTTCGAACCGCTCTCCTCGGCGTATACGCCTTGCGGCGGGTGAAGATCGATCGACCAGCCGCCGAAGGCGACGCGGTCGGGGAACTCCTTCTGATCGAGAATATCGTTCTGATTCAGGACATAGTCGCCGATGAACCGCCGGTATTCCCGCTTCCCCGGCAGCGAGCCGACCCACTCGAGCGTCATCGTCTCCGCGTCGAACTTGCCGGAATTCTTAATGTAATCCCAGATGCCGTAGATGACGGCCCACAGCTCGTCCCGGATACGTTCGTTGTCGTGGACGGTGTCCAGCTCTCCGCCCCATTCGATCCACCAGTACGCGCAGCCGTTGTCGCCGCTTCGAATGACGCGGCGCAGCGGGATGGACGTCTTCGCGATGTCCTTGGCGAAGTCCGGAGCGACGTATTTCACCGGATGGCCGACATCCTTCGTGTAAAATAGAAGCGTGCTGCCGAGCGTAATCTCGTCGGCGACCTCGGGCGCCCACTCTTCGTCGTATTCCGAGCGCGCTTCCCGCCCCAATCGGTATTTCGCCCCCGCGAGGAAGCCGACCAGCCCGTCCCCGGTGCAATCGAGAAACATCTCGCTCTCGAACCGGATGCGCCGCTCGCTGCCCATCATCCAGCCGGTGACCGAACGAAGGACCCGATCGTCCTCGGGGCCGTCGGCTTCAACTTCATGCACGTCGGTGTTAAGGAAGAGCTGTATATTGTGCTCCGCACGAACGGTCTGCAGCACGGTGAGATCCCAGAAATACGGATTGCCCTCGGGATTGATGTATTGGTTTTCGACGAACATCTCGCCCATGATCCCCGTCTCCCGCGCGTACCGCTGCGTCCCGTGCGCCGTCGCGCCGCACACCCAGACGCGGACCTCGCTGCTCGAGTTGCCGCCGAGCACGGGCCGGTTCTGCACGAGGGCGACCGTTCGCCCGAGCCGCGCCGCGGCGACGGCGGCGCATACGCCCGCAAGCCCCCCGCCGATTACCGTAATGTCTGTCGTTATCGTTTCCGTCCTCATGACCAAGCCTCCTGTTTTATAATTAATTTCATGATAGTCCGAAGACGGAATAAAGCGAATGCACTTTTTTTATCTCGACATATATTTTATTTCATTCGTTCGGCACGACCCCGCGGATCGCGTCGTTGCGTCGGTACCGATCCTCCCCGTGCACCAAGAACGTGCGAATCCGGCTTTTGTCCCCGCCCCAGTCGTCCATCCGGAAGACGACCTCCGGCGTCGTATACCGTACCGAGAACGCCACCCTTGGAATGTCCGACGCGTTCCGGTTCGAGCCATGGAACAATCGCTCGTTGAAGAAGACGATCTGTCCGGGCGACATCTCCACGTCGACCGCCTTCGACTCGTCGATCAAGTCGCCGCGAATGCCTTCGCCGAACGCGCTCGTCCCGTCGTTCAAGCTCGTATGCTCGGCATCCCGCTCGTGCGTCCCCGGGATGACGCGCAAGCAGCCGTTTTCCGTCAAGGAGAATCCGAGACTGACCCAAGCCGTCGCGTTAATTTCCGGCTCCATCGGCCAATAATTGATGTCTTGGTGCCATGGGATGAACTTCTCGTTCCCCGGTTCCTTGTACCAGAAATGCATCGCCCACAAAATCAAATCCGGTCCGAGGATCGACTGCATCGCCTGCACGATCCGCGGATGCGTCGCCAGGTCGTACGCCCATCGGTGCCGGTGATGCCACGCCGACATATTCGCCGACGTCGGTCCGGGCCGTTGCCGGGACTGCCCCAGCGTCTCGAAGAACGACCGATACCCCGCCTCCGCTTCCTCCAAGCTCAGCCCCGCGATCGGCCCGCTGTACCCCTCCGTCCGATAACGCTCCAACGAAAACTCCGTTCCCGCCACGATCATGCGTTTCTCCCGCCTTCTCGAAAAGATTTGCCTCATCCTTATCCTAGCGTTCCTGCGTCGTCCGGCGTCAGACGGCAAATCGATGTTCTTTAGCACAAAACGCGCATTCTCCGTTACAATGATTCCGAAGCATTCCGAACGATCGACGAGGAGGGGCCGGACGATGCCGGAGAGGCTTGGCGCAAAGCTGTGGATCGATTCGATGACCGCGACGTGTTATTCCGCGAAGACGTACCGGCTCGATTACCGGTGGGCGATCGCGCCGCGCAAGCTGAATCATAACGTGCTGTGGTACGTGTCGGCGGGCCGCTTTTCGTTCGCCGTCGACGGCGAGTCGCTCCGCGCGGAGACGGGCGATCTCGTCTTCCTCCCGGCGAACGCGGTCGCGGCCAGCCGGGCGATCGGCGAAACGATCGAGCTCTACAGCGTCAACTTCGACGCGGAGATCGGCTTCTTCCCCTCGAAGGCTTGGTCGGATTGGATACCGATCCCCGCGAAACAACGAGCGCCGGAGCTCGTTCGCGATACGATGGCCGTCATGGCGGAGCTGGATGCGTCCGATACAATCGCGCGAAGATTGAAGCTGCAGGGGCACATGCTGCTGCTGATCGGCGCATTGATCGAAGGCGCGTTGGAGGGCGGCGGACGGGCGGATGACGCGCTTCCGATCGCGGACGCGCACATGGCCGGGATCGCGGAATATATCGTGTGCAGCGGCGAGCGGATGCCGACCGTCGCGGAGCTCTGCGACCTTGCTCGCCTCGGCGAATCGCAGCTGCGGAAGCGGTTCAAGCAAGCGACGGGGATGTCGCCGCTGCAATACGTCCACTTCGTAAAGTTAGAGCAGGCGAAGCGCGCCTTGGCGCGGAGGGACGAACGCGTCTCGGACGTCGCGCGGCGGCTCGGTTTCGAGGACGCCAATTACTTCTCCAGGCTGTTCAAGCGATGGGCCGGCTGCTCGCCGCAGGACTACCGGGAGAGATCGAGAGGCCTTTAATCGCATGGAAAAGGCGCACCGCAACGGTAGCGGCGCGCCTGATTTGTTTACATCGATTCTCCGTTCAAATAGCGGAAGAACGGCGGATCGACCCAGAACGTATAAGTTTCGACTTCGACGTCCGGATCGAGCGCTTCGAATCCGTCGACGATGGCCTCGGACGCCGCGTTCAGCGAGAACGACTGCGCGTAGTACGGACCGGAGCTTTCGATCTTGTTGTTCGTAATAAGATCGTAACCCTCGAGTTCCGTGAACGAATAGTACAGCGGCTGCCACCACGACGAGGCGATCAAGCCGGCCGCGTCCTCGCTGTTTTTCTTAGCGTAGGCAAGGACGATATCTTGGAACCGCGCCTTGTCCGCCGCCGTCTCGAATTCGAACGAGAGGTCGTATTCTTTCGCGTATGCGATATAATTGCCGTTCTCGATCTGTACGACCTGATAGCTGTCGGATTCGGTCGGCTCGCCCCACTCCTTCAAGTAGATGAACGCCGACGTCTTCGGCTCGAACTGCACCAGCGCGTCGATGCCTTCGCTGCGGAGCAGCCCGATCAGCTGGACGGCATGCAGCAGGTTGTCGTGTCCGTACGTCAGCGACAACGAATCGACGAAATTCGGATCGTACCGCGAATCTTTCAGGTTGTAGCCGGTCAGCAAGTCCTGCTTCAGCGCCGTATCCACGACCTCTTGGAGCTCGGGCGCCTGAATCAGATCCGACGTCCGATATGCATCCTGCAGCTTACCATAGATGTCGGCGTCGCTGACGGATCCGAGGTAATGCTTATACCGGTCGTTGAACGCGAGCGTCTTCCCGAGCAGCGTCGCGAGCAAAGCGTTCGACGCGGGGCCGCCCGCCGCAACCTCCTTGTAATACGACTCCGGCAGCAGGCCGGCGTCGATCGCGGCTGCCAGCTCCTTCGCGGCTTGCGGCGAATACGCGGACGGCGTCAAGCCGGCCTTAGATAACGCCGCGTTCACCTTGTCCGCCTTGTACGAATAGGCCAACTCCTTCAGGCCCGACGCCTTCACCGCCAAGTAGACGGCGCCCGGCGCCGTCAACGTCGCCTCCGGCTGCACGGTCGTCGACGTCATGACGCCGGCGCCGTACAGCGCCGCAGCCGCTTCGAACCGCGGACTGTCGCTCGCGACGTCCTCGAAGGCGACCTTCACGGCCTTAGCGTCCAACTCGAGCGTCTCTTGCATCGCTTCGAGGAAGTCGCCCTTCGGCGTCGATGCGCCGAAGGCGATGTCGTATTTCTGTTCCAGGAACAGCGCGTAATCGTTCGCGTCTTCCGCCGGCGCAGCCGCCGCCGCGACCGGGAACGCCGCCGCGCAAGCGATCGCTAAGGCCGCGCCGCCCGCCACGAATCGGCGAAGCGCCGTCATGTCTCTTACAATCATTCCAATCCCTCCACTCTATAATATTCCACTATTTTACTCGGAATATTGAGAGATTGGCAATTTTTTTTCATAGGATCGCTGCGAGGACGCCTTCCGTTCAATAGACGATGCCGATCCTCCGTCTTCGACTCTGACTTCGTAGGACTTCGCCCGAACCTTCGGGTTCGCGAGCGACCGCCCCGTCGTCATGTCGAACTCCCACCCATGCCAAGGACACCGAATGATTTCCCCTTGTCTGCCGAACGCGTATTCATATACGGCGGAGGGGAGCGTCGTCCCGACGACTTGCCCCAGGCAGAGCGGCGCCCCGGCGTGCGGACAATAATTATGAAACGCGTAATATCGCCCGCCGACCCGAAACACGCCGATGGTTCGGCCTCCCACGTCCACGAGAATCGAGGTCCCTTCGGCGAGATCGTCCGCCGCGGCCGCGAATCGGAGCGGTTGGGTTCGAGCGACCTCCGCGAACGGCTCGACCGAGTAATCGATTGCCGGGAAACCCGTCCGAGCGGCGGCATCCAAGAAGTCGCGGAACGGAATGGACCAACCGCCCACGGTCGTCGGATTGATGGCAGGGATCATATGGCGTTACCTCTAATTAATCTATTTAATTATTTATATTATTAATTATTAATGTCGTATTTTACAGAATGAGACCCGTTTCGACGAAGGAACGACTCTCTTGTCGCTTGGCGCGATTCCCCCGGAAATCAATCGATGCGGATGACCGATTTAATAAAGCCGGCCGGCTTCGAAGCGATCGAAACCGTTAAACGGCGCATTCGCGCCGAAACGAGAGCGTTCCTTGCCGACGCGCCGATGCGATATTTCGCCGGAACGGCGGAGCGCGCGGACGCTCCGTTGCCGGATTGGCTCGAGCATCTGATACAGACGATGAAGCGCAAGGAACAGTTCGCCGCCGGTATCGTTCGGATTCACGAACTGTCGCCGAAGAGCCCCGAGCATCTGAGCCGGACGTTCAAGAAGTAATTGAGCATGACCCCGACGCAATGGATCAACGAGGCGCGGCTGCGGTACGCCGGCAATTTATTGTCTTCACGGACGAACCATCTTGCGGAGAAGGGATCCAAGCTGTCCGACGAGCTCGATACGCCGCACTTCCGCGATGAACGGCTGCTGGAATTTCTCTTAAGCGACGAAGCGTTGAGCCTCGTAGAAGGCTTAATCGGCCCCGACATCGTCCTGTGGTCCAGCCATTTCATTTGCAAAGATCCGTACAAAGAACGTCGACAAGACGTTCAACACGTTCCATGCCCAGTTGAAAAACATCGAGGAAGAGAAGGCGGTTTACTTCGAGCTCGAACGGGGCGAATGCTCGCTCCACGACTCGCGCATCATCCACGGCGCGGCGGCGAATTCAAGTCCGTACCGCCGCTGCGGATATACGATGCGATATATTTCCGCCGACACGAAGATCAATCCCGGAGAAAAATCCGGGCTGGCGGTTTTGGCTAGCGCGCGGTCGGAACCTTGCCGGCAATCCGTGCGAGAACGTCTGACCCGAAACTCCCTGCGACAAAAAAACACGCAGGCCGAATCGTCGGCTTGCGTGTTTCCTCTCGCGTTACCCGCGCCCTCCGCAACTGTCGCGCACGACCAGCTTCGTCTTGAAGGCGATATGCGTTCTCGGGAAGCTTCGCTGCGCGTCGGGCGTCTCGGACAGCGCTCTCAGCAGCAGCGTCGCCAACGCCTCGCCGATCTCCCGAACCGGTTGCCGGACCGTCGTCAGCCTCGGTTTAAAGACGGTCGCCATTTGGATGTCGTCGTATCCGACGATCGCGACGTCTTCCGGAATCCGCTTGCCCGCTTCTTCCAACGCCCGGATGCAGCCGAACGCGACGGCGTCGTTAAAACCGAAGACGGCGGTAAACGACTCCCCTTCGCCGAGCAGCCGTTTCATCTCCGCATATCCCGACTGGAACGTCGGCGAATCGCTCGTCCTCCGAAATAACGCTTCATTCACCGGCAAGTCGTTCAACAGGTATGCGTTCCGCAGCCCGAGCTCCCGATTGTCGGGTACGATCGGCCCTCCGACGTAAGCGATGCTCCGGTGGCCCAGCCGGATGAGGTGATCTACCGCATCGGTAGCGCCCTGTAGATGATCGCCGACGACGCAATGCAGCCCCTTCATCCTCGGATCGAGCGAGACGGTCGGAACCGCGAATCGTTCGAGCAACTCCAACGTACGGTCCGGATTCGGTCTCGGCAAGGCGGAACCGAAGATGATGCCGTCCACTCTTCGTTCGATGAACGTCTTCACGACGGCCGCTTCCTTGTCCAGGTTGCGCTCCGTCGTTCCGATGAAGATCGTATATCCATTCTCCCAGAACAAGCGCTGCAGCACGTCGAACAGCTGCGCCCAATATTCGTTCGACAGCTCCGGGACGACCATTCCGATCGTCCTCGTCTCCTTCTTGATCATGCTTCTCGCATTTTGGTCGGGTTGAAAATTTAGCTTGCGGATCGCTTCCTCGATTTTCGACTTCGTGCTGTCCTTGACCCGGTCTTTCCCGTTCAGCACGCGCGACACCGTCGCGATCGAGACGCCGGCTTCCGCTGCCACATCCCTAATGGTCGGTTTCATCCCATTCCCCTTAGCATGGTAACGATATCATCGTATTATTTACATTATTAAACTTCGAGTCGAGGAATGTCAATCCAATCGCACGACCCCCGGCAGAAAAAAAAAGAGCCGCATCCAACGGATGCGGCGGCGATCGTCAAGTTTCGAAAATAGATCCTAAATGATCTTTCAACGCTTGCTGCAGCGTGCCTCGGAGCATCGCTTTGTCTTCGAACGTTAACGACATGCGGACCATCACCTTCACGACCTCCGGACGCAGCCCCGTAATGATCGTTTCGCAGCCCATCATCTTGATGCCGGCGATCAAGCTGATCAATTCGTGAATAACGTTCGGTTCGATATCGACGACGCCCGATAAATCGATGATCAACTTCTCGAGCCGATCGTAACCGATCTTCGTGATCACCTTCTCTTGAATCGTGCCCGATCGATACGAATCGATCGTTCCGATCAACGGCAGGATCGAGATCGTCGGGGTCAGCGGGATGATCGGGACCGACAAATCATCCACCATTTCACGCTGGGTGCGGATCAGATCGTCCTTGAATTGCGAATAATTGATAAAGAAATGACTCAGGAACATATCCATCAGTTCGTTAATCCGCTTCTCCATTGTATAGAAGTCCTCGATAGTGCCCGCCGAATTTCGCAGTCGGTCGAAATTGTAGAGGAAATCCCACATGACGCGACGAACCGCTTGGATCCACTCCAGCTTGAAGGCGAGCGTGAGCGAATGCTTCGCCCATACGATGCCCTCGGTCTTCGCGAAGGCGACGACCTCGTGCTCTCTCCCTTCTACGATGAAGAGGACCAGCTTATGAGCGTTATCGATCAGATTAATATTGCCGATCTTCAAGATTTCGTCGATCTTACCCCTTACGTTGACAGCTTCCCTAAGCAGCCGTTCCTCGAAGTGGCTCCGATTTAGCCTGAAGAACGTCTTTAATTCGGGATATTCCGGCATCTCCAGCTCCAAGCGATACACTTCCTTCCGTTTGATCAATCCGGTCTCCTTCGGGAAGGTAATCGTGAACGTCGTTCCGACATGCTCCTCGCTCTCGACGTTGATCACGCCGTTATGTTGATATACGACGGAGAATACCAGCGTAAGCCCCATACCGGTGCCGTCCGATTTCGTCGAGAAAAACGGCGTCCCCAGCATATCCATCTTCTGCTTCGGGATGCCGACGCCGCTATCCTTAATGACAATCGTGACGTAATCATCGTCCGCCGAATAATCGATCGTAATTCGCCCTTTGCCCGGAATCGCTTCGAATGCGTTCTTCAGCAAATTGAAGAATACCTTCTTGAGTTGATTCCGCTTCCCCATGACGAAATGTCCGGGTTGGTCCAGCTGCTTCTCGAGGGAAACGCGGTACATCTGGTCCTGGAACAATTGCGACACCAATTCCAGCTCCACGGCCAAGTCGATCGATTCGAACGGCTCGTCCTCCAGGTCGGGCTTGGATACTTGCAGCAAATTTTGCAAGATGCCGATTGCATTGTCCAGCTCCGTCTGCGCGATTTCGATATACTGTTTCTCGTTCTTCTCCTTAAGGAGCTGCAGAAACCCCTTCACGGCGGTGAGCGGGTTTCTTACTTCATGGGCGATGCCCGCCGCGATTTGACCGACGGAGGCCAACTGACTAAGATGCGTAACTTTGACTCCTTTGGTTTCCGTACTGTCAACGTTCATGATCAGCTTCATCCTGTTCCCGATGATTTACGTTCTCCGTGATAGAATGCCTGATATACGTTCTCGTTTCGAGAACCTGTACTCATTATAGAGTGGCAACATTCGGTTTTCAAACCTTTTTTACATCCGATCGATTCCGACAGCGTTCGGTATTTTTCTTTATGTAACGAAGAGCCGCCGTCGTTTCGGGCGTGTGAACGTTCCCCGTTCCTTGCCCCTGACTTGCGTCTATGTATATGTATGCGAAGGGATAAAAAATAACGCTTAAGGTTTCCCTCAAGCGTTACGTTCCCGGGCTTATTCGCCCATAGCCACGTTGTGATACACCTGCTGGACGTCTTCCAAGTCCTCGAGCGTGTCGACGATCTTCTCGAATTGCGTCAACGCGTCTCCCGACAGCTCGACGTCGTTCTGCGCGATCATCGTAATTTCGGCGACTGTGAAATCCGTTATGGCCGCTTGCTTGAACGCTTCCTGCACCGCGTAGAATTGCTCCGGGGCGGCATAGACGATGACGGATTCGTCTTCTTCGACGACGTCGCGCACGTCGACGTCCGATTCAAGCAGCAGCTCGATGACTTCGTCCGCCGTCTTCCCTTCGATGCCGAGCACCGCCGCGGCGTCGAACATGTAAGATACCGAACCGGTTACGCCCAGGTTGCCGCCGTTCTTGCTGAACGCCGCACGAACGGCCGAAGCCGTCCGGTTCACATTATTCGTAAGCGCGTCTACAATAATCATCGAGCCGTTCGGCCCGAAGCCTTCGTAACGCAGCTCTTCATAGTTTTCCTCCGCGCCGCGCTTCGCCTTATCGATCGCCCGATCGATGATCGCCTTCGGCACGTTGTACGTCTTCGCTCGTTCGAGCACGACTTTCAGCGCGCGATTGGACTCGGGGTCCGGTTCGCCCTTGCGCGCCGCGACATAAATTTCAAGGCCGAATTTCGCATAAACTCGACTCGTATTCGCGTCTTTGGACGCTTTCTTCTCTTTGATATTATTCCACTTACGGCCCATGACGTTCCCGCTTTCTCGTTTGATTCGGCAGTACTCAAGAATGCCTTGTCCATTATATCTCTAAAGAGCGGGCGAGAACAAGAGTTTTTGCCCGCTCTTTCGCTACTCCCACGACTCCGATTGGCGGACCAGCGTCGCCGGATCGATCTTCGCCTTCTGCATCGAATAATGCGGTACGAGCGCGTTATACCGGGAGATCTTCAGGTTGATCGCCTCCAGCGCCCGTTGAGCGGCGACGGAAGGCTCCTGCTCGAACTCTCGCTTTAACGCGCGAAGCCCGTCACGGATTTCATGCTGCAGCTCCAGCCATGGCGGCTTCACGTTCGCGGCCTTCAACACTCCGTTGATCGGGTCCCCCGTCTCGATGCGCAGGGGCTTCCCCTTGCCCTGCACATGCTCCAATCCGCCCTTCGCTTCGAAGTCGCGGACCGCTTCGTCCAACCAATCGTTCACCTGACGATCCATACGGGCTTTCGCTTCTTCGAACTCCAACCTCGCCTTCAACCGGCTCCACGACGGGGAATCAACCATCCACTCCGCCTCCGATCGATGGGTTGCCGAATCGCTTGGCGTTTCGCGCCCGCGCGCGTTCGAGTTCGACGTCCCGGTTGCGCGGATCCGCGTTCGTGACGAGCGAGTCCAACAATCGGCTCGCGGCGGCCGCGACCTCGTCCACGGCGGCGCGGAACGCTTCGGCGTTCGCCTTCGACGGCTCGTTGAAGCCGGACACCTTCCGAACGAATTGCAGCGAAGCCGCCATGATCTCCTCTTCGGTCGCCGGCGGATCGAAGTTGAATAACGTCTTGATATTGCGGCACATAAGCTTCTCCTCTTTCCCGCGGGACGAACGCGAACGCGGCGGCCCGATAATTGTCTTTGGCTTCCATTATACCAAACCTCTGCCCTGAACTTAACGCGAATCGGCCGCATTCGCGAACGAATGCGGCCGAAAGCCGTGGTTGACTACATCTTCGTAAGCTTGGTCACTCTTCCGTTCACCGTCCACTCCGCTACGTATATATTGCCCGCCCGATCCGCGCAGACGCCGTGGGGAGAGCTGAACCGATTGCCGCGGAAGTACGACTCCGGCAAATTCGGCCAGCCTTGCTGTTTATAAGCGAGCTGGTCTTCCCCGAGATGCGTGACGAACGTATCGTTCGCGTCGAAAATCGTAACGCGGCTGTGCAAGTCCGGGAAGATCATCTCGTCGCCATGGAAGAAGAAGCTGCAAGGCATATCCATATTTTCGTCGATGATTCGGATCGGCTCGCCGTTCGGCGTCAACACTTGGATGCGATGATTGCCGCGGTCGGCGACGTAGAGCTCCGGCTCGCCCCGGCGCATGTCGACGGAGATGCCGTGGGGGCAGTTGAACCGTCCCGGCTCCGAACCCGTGCCGCCGAACGACCCCACGTATTCACCGTTCGCCCGATACCGGTGAACCCAGTTCTGCCCGTAACCGTCTGCGACGTAAATGTCGCCGTTCGGGGCGACCGCCACGTCGGTCGGAACGTACTTGCGTTCCGCGTCGTACGCGTTCGGCAAATCCGGCGCGCCGAGCTCCAGCACCTTCTCTCCCGACAGCGTCGTCTTGACGACCGAGCCTCGAGCCGTATCCGTTATGTATAAGTATTGTTCGCCGCCTTCGTCATGCAGGTAGAACCCATGCGCGCCGCCTTCGAATTCGTCGCCCCACGAAGCGAGATAGCGCCCTTCGGGATCGAACTTCACGACGCACGGCGCGTTCGTATGAAATACATACACGTTATCCTCCGAATCGGCGACGATGCCGTGGCAGTAGCCGAACCGAATCGACTCCGGCAGTTGCGCCCAAGCCGGATTCATGTCGTAGCGGTGATTTCCGGATCCGATGATCATTAACGATTCCTCCGATACTGAGTATAGATTGCTAATCGATTCTATGTCATTGTAACGAATCGAGGACGAGGTGAGTAGTCGAAATTACCGACATCATCCGACATCGCGACACGCGCGATTGCGCAGGCATAGAAAAACCTTGCGAGTCGTCGGCGTGGCCGGGAGCGGCAAGGTTTTCCATTGCATACGTTACCAGGGCAGCGGGACCGTTCTCGTCGCGCCATAAACTTCGTGCGGCTCCTGGCGATGGATCGGATGACACCTCCCCAACATAGAACAGAACCGCGCGAAGCCGGCCGCTACGGATTGGACGCTTGCCAGGCCTTGAATTGACGCTCGTATTCCGCGACGACCTCCTGCAGTCCCGCGGCGTTCATCCGCTTCAACGCGTCGGGGAACGCGTTCTCGTAGTCGACCAATCCGAGCTTGATCGGGTAGATGCTCGTCTTCAGCTCGGACAGCGCGTTGGCGTATTCGACGCCGACCTTCGTCGCGTCGAAGTTGAAGCCGACGGTTACGCTGTTGACGGCGTCCTCGGCGACGACGGACTTCGTCGCGAGCACCGACGGATGCGTATCCGGCGTCCATCGGCCCATTGCGACGTTGCCGGCCATCCAGTACGGCAGCTCGTAAGCCGAACCGCCTTGCTCCGTCTTCTTCAACCGCTCGATTTGGTTCGGCCCGAGATCTTTCCAGTGTACGTCCGGGATGCCGTACATGACGAGATCGAAGTTCTCCTGTTTGCCGTACATCCAATTGAAGAACTGGATCGCCGCTTCGGGGTGCTTGCTCGTCGCCGAAATGCCGTTCGAGTTCCTTAGGCCATAGGAGCGCAACTTCGGCTTGTCGGTCAAATAATAAATTTCCGTTTCGGCGTCAGGGACGGTTTTCTTTACATTATCAAGCGCGCTTAACCCCTCGCCCTCGCGGTACAAATATCGCCCGTCCGCTTGATCCCGGTCCATCACTTCCTTCGGCACGGTTAAGATGTCCGGATTGACCAGCCCCTTCCGATATGCCTCCCGGAAAAACGCCGCGTCCCGCTTGAACTCCTCGGTTTCGATCCAGGGCTTCACGTTCCCTTGTTGATCCACGTAGACGAGATCCTGAAACACGATGAACGGATACGACTCGTACGTCGCGTGCAAATACGCCGGCGTCTCGCCGTTCAGGACGTAAATATAGACGTTCTTGTTCGTCTCCGGCCAATTCGCCTTCAACGTCTCGGCGGCCGCCATCAGCTCCGCGGTCGAGCGCGGCGGCGCGATGCCGTTCTTCTCCAGCAAATCCTTCCGCATCGTCACCATGCCTTCCGCGTACGCGGTGTCGAGCCAGAAGTCCGGAACGAAATACGTCTCGGCGTTAATTCTCGCAGATTCCCAAATCCAATCGGGCATCGCCGCGACCAGGTCGGCGCCGTATCGATCGAGCAAGTCGTCGATCGGGATGATGCCGCCGTTCGCCGCCAAGATATTTGGACCCTTAAGATCGTGCATGATATGGATGATTTCGAACTCTTCGCCCGTAGACATCATAAGGTTCGTGCGCTGATCCCAGACGTCCCAAGGCACGTAAATCGCTTCGTAACGCAAGTTCAATCCGTCCGCCTTCAGCTTCTCGTTAATCGCTTGCTCCACCATCTCCTGATCCTCCGGCGCCGAGCCGGGCAGCACCCAACGGACCGGCAGCTCGGGCACGGCGTTCTCCGGCTGCTCCGCGCCCGCAGGCCCCTCCGTCTCCGTCGCGGCGCCCGGCTCCGAATCCGCGCCCGACGGCTCGCCGTCGCCCGAACCGGTGCATGCGGCCAGCGCCGAGAACGCCAAGCCGAATACGATGGCCATTAGCCCTGATTTCTTCCCTTTGATCGTCAACGTCTACCCTCTCCTTTGGCTTTAAGAACGGTTTCGAGTCGATCATAGCCTCCGTTCAGGGCGCGGCGCCACTTCGAATCCTTGCAATTCATTCACTGCCCGGCATTGCGAACACTTCGAAAATCGGCAATCCGTTCGAATTATTCGTTCGTCGCGTTCGCGCGTTCCTGCAGCAGCTTCCTCTTGATCGCATCCGTCCGGTATTGCACGGGCGAGACGCCGTATTTTTTCTTAAAGACGGTATAGAAATACGTCGAGTTAAGGATACCCACCTTCTCGCTGATCACGTTCGCCGGATCGCGGGTATGCAGCAACAGGTCGCATGCTTTGTCCAGACGAGCCTGTCTTAAATAGTCCGAAAACGAGACGCCGCAAGCCGACTTAAACAGCTTGCCGAGGTAGCCCGGCGTGATTTGAAAGCGATCCGCCAACGCTTCCAACGAGAGATCGTGCTTCGCGTAATTCGCTTGCGCATACGCCTTGATTTCGTCGATGACTTCGTGATGTCTATGCTTCGTCTTCGCTTCGAGCGCGTCGCATATCGCGAGGCACGCGGCTTCGATGCGCTCCGCAAGCTCGTCGGCCGCTTCGAACGCCACTAAGCCGGAAGCGAGCTTCAGGAAGCTCCGCGCCTCCTCCTTCGTTCCGGGCACCGCAGCGTCGAAATACCGATACAGCGACACGAGAAGCTGGTTCAGGGCGAGCATCGCCTGATCGTACGGCAGCCGTCTGACCTCGTCGAACAAGCCGCGAATCTCGGCTCCGACGTCCGCGCGACGCAGCGTCTGGATGCGTTCGATCAGCTTCTTCTCGGACAACGCGACGCTTTCGTTACCGTCCGCGTTCCGCTCTTCGGGGTTAGCAACCCCGAAGATGCATCCGCCGCCCGCCATAAACCGACGCTGCAGCAGCTCGCTCGCCGCCAAGTACGAAGAACGAAGCTCCCCTGCGCCGCGGGCGTCGGGACCGATCGCGATCGTGAGCGACAGGCGAAAATACTGGAGCACGACCCGCTGTACTTCTTGCAACGACGCCGGAAGATCGTGCGGGAACGCTGCGGCGTCCGAACGGCCCGCTAAGCCGATTTCGTCTTCCTCGGTAATGACCGCATCCAAGCCGGTCAATTCGTGCGCGATATTGCAGACGGCGAACCGAATGAGCGATTGCGTCTTCTCGTCGTGCATCCGCTTGAACGTCTTCATGCCGTCCAGCTTTAGCAGGACGACCTTGTATTCGTGCGCCCCCAACGCCTCCACGAACCGGTTCGCCGGATCCGCGCTGCTGCCTTTCATCGCCTGAAGCAGCCTGCTCATCTGCATGACCGACATCGCCGGCTCGAGCTGCGTCGCCTTCTCGGATACGGCGTGGAACGCTTCGCTCAACAGCAGGAATTCGTTCGCCCGCTTGGGCGCCGCCGAACCGCCCTTCTGCAGCCCCGCGATCCGCTTCATCAGATGTTCGAGCGGATTGTACATATGATTCGTCAACCAATAGGAGAGCAAGACGCCCAATACGCAGAGGAGTAGCGCCAACGATAAGACGATTTGCCGCATCTTGGTCATGTTGAACAACAGCTCGTCGTAATCGTTGACGCTGATGAAATTCCATCGCAGCGCCTCCGATTTCACGAAGCTGACGAATCGCTTCTCCCCTTCGATCTCGGCCAAGAAGCTGCCGCTGCGATCGCCGGAAGACAGGATCGAGCGAATGTACGGTTCGCCGGCGGCATTTTCGAGAAAATGCTCTTCGTTCGTTCGGGACAAAATCGTGCCGTCTTCGTCCGTAACGATTAAGAAACCGGTTCTCTCATTCATGAGCGGCACGAGCAACTCCTTGATGTACTGTTCGTCGACGTTGATCACGATGCCGCCGTTCTTCGGAAAATAAGACGTAAACCCTGGCGAAAGCACGAAGGTCAGCACATTGACCTCGCGGTCGCTGACCGGATCGTGCACCTTCCGCGGCACGAAACGGCTGTACTCCTTCACCGGCGCGCGACCGAGCCCTTCGATCAACGCCCGCTCGTCCTCGTACGCGATGCCCTTATTGTTCATATACCGCTCCGTGGCGCCGTTGTACACGCCAATGTATTTAATGAAAGGATACGTCGACTGCAGCGCGGATAACGCGGAGACGACGCGATATTCCTGAATCCGGTCGATCTTCTTGTTGAACATCGCCGATACCATGTGTTGATCGTTGATCAGGTGATTGCCGATATCGTACACCTGGGTGTGTATAATATCCGCGACGTAGCTCGTCTGGGCGAGCATCGATTCGGAGACGTTGCCGACCTCCTCCAACGTGCTCTTCGAGAAGAACGCGTACACCGCGAAGCAAAACACGCACACGACGAGACAGGTCAAAAAGAAAAAGCTTAAAAACATATTGCGGTACACCGGATATCGAACCAGCTTCTCCCTCAATCGCTTCAATCGCATGAACGCTCCCCCTTCGAACGCGCGTTTTTCCCATTATAATGCATTCTGTCCGAAGGGTCGGGAATTTGCGGGAAAATGAACGGATTGCGAAAAAGTGAAGCGCCCGAAGCGCGGAGAAACGCGCCTTTTTCGAATAAACGAAGTGGTTCGGCGAGCTTCCGGTCGGGTATGGTGAAGGTACGATAACGAAAGCGAGGAATCCGTCATGTCATCGGGTCGACGCCGAAAACCAAGTCTCTGGCAGGAGCTGCGCGGCAATCGCTGGGGGTACGCGCTCGTGCTTCCCGCCGCGGCCTATACGTTCCTGTTCGGGTACGTCACATTGCCGTACATGATCATCGCGTTCCAGAAGTACCACTACCGCCGCGGTCTGCTCGGATCGGAGTGGGTCGGACTGGCCAATTTTAAGTTTTTCTTTTTGTCCAACCAAGCGTGGCAGGTCACCTTCAACACGATTCGTCTTAACTTCTTGTTTATCGTTTGCGGGACGCTGGCGGCCCTCGCATTGGCGCTCCTCTTCAATGAACTGAAGTCGCGCCTGTTCGCGCGGGTGACGCAGTCTACGATCCTCTTCCCCCACTTCTTGTCCTGGGTCGTCGTCAGTTATATGTTGTACAGCCTATTCGCGACCGACTTCGGCATCGTGAACAACGTCTTAGCCTCGATCGGATGGGAGAAGGTCAACTGGTACGCCTCCCCGCAATATTGGGTGCAAATCCTGGTCGCCACGAACGTATGGAAGGACATTGGCATCTCGCTCGTCATCTACCTCGCGGCGATTGCGGGCATCGACGGCACGTTATTCGAGGCGGCCCGCATCGACGGGGCGAATCGGTGGAAGCAAATCCGGTACATTACGCTGCCGCTGCTGATGCCCACCGTGTCGATTCTTTCCTTGCTCGCGCTCGGACGCATTATGTACGGCAGCTTCGACATGATCTACGCGATCGTTAAGGATAACGGCATGTTGTTCTCCACCGTGGACGTCATCGATACGTATATGTTCCGTGCGCTGCGGACGATCGGCAACCCTTCGCAGGCGATGGCGATCGGGCTGTATCAGTCGATCGTCGGCTTCGCGCTCGTGTTCGGCGCGAACTTCATCGTGCGCAGAGTCGACAAGGATCATTCGCTATTTTAAGGAAGGAGGCTACGTCCATGAAACCGAAGCTGTTCGATATCGTCAATATGGCCTTCCTAACGATCGTGTCGCTAGTCAGCCTCCTCCCTCTGCTGCTTGTACTGATCGTGTCGTTCACCGAGGAGCGCGCCATCAAGGCGAACGGGTACAGCTTCTTCCCCGAGCAGATGACGACGGCCGCGTACCGCATGCTGTTCGGGGAAAACTCGCTGCTGCTGCAAAGTTATCTCGTGTCGATCGTCGTCACGGTCGTCGGCACGACGCTCGCGGTCGCGATCACCGGCATGGCGGGATATACGTTATCGGCGAGCCACATTCGTTATCGGAACGCGCTCGCCTTGTTTTTCTTCGTCACGATGGTGTTTAATAGCGGTCTCGTACCGTGGTACCTGGTCAGCTCCGGCCTCGGGCTGCGCAATAACCTGTGGGCGTTGATCGTGCCGTCGCTGCTGTTCAATCCGTTCAATCTATTCCTTGTCCGAAATTACATGAAGCAAATTCCCGATTCGTTGATCGAAGCGGCGAGAATCGACGGAGCGAACGACTTGTTCATCGCCTTCCGCATTTTCTTCCCGTTGTCGCTTCCGGTGATGGCGACGATTACATTGTTTTATGGCATCGGGTATTGGAACAACTGGTTTAACGCGATCATGCTGGTCGACGACCAGCGCTTGTACCCGTTGCAGTATTTATTGTTTAAGCTGAATTCGGAGATCAATATGATATCCCAGATGCAGGCGATTTCGGGCAGCGCGGTCAGCGCCGAAGCGCTGCCGACGGAATCCGTCAAGATGGCTACGGCGATCATGACGATCGGACCGATCGTATTGTTTTACCCGTTCCTGCAGAAATACTTTATCCGGGGGCTGTTGATCGGGTCCGTGAAGGAATAAGAGGGGGAAAAAGAAGCAGTCCCGCATGCGGCGGAAGCCGTATGGCGGGACTGCTTCTTTCGATGGTTCTCGCGGCTCCGTCGCCGCCTACGCTTCCGCGCCGAGCTCCCGAAGATTGCGGAAGCTGATCGCGAGGCTCTCGAACGGGTCGCGACCGTAGCAGTTATCCTGCTCCACCGCCGCCCACTCGACGCCGATGTCCAAGCATGCCTGCAGGATGCCCTTGAAGTTCATGTTCCCTTCGCCGACCTCGGCGAAGCGCTGCTCGCGGCTCGGCGTTACGATCATGTCCTTGAAGTGCACGACCTTCATCCGGCCCTCCGCTTTGCGAATCCATTCGATCGGGTCGCCGCCGCCCGCCTGCACCCAGTAGACGTCAATTTCGAAGTCGACGACGTTCGGATCCGACTCCTCGAACAGAATGTCCATCCCCGTCTTGCCTTCGTACTTGGCGAATTCGAAGTCGTGGTTGTGATAGATGAACTTCAGGCCGGCTTCGTTCATCCGTCGGCCGATGTCGGTCGCCGTCTCCGCGAACGAAGCGTAGCCGGCGCGATCCGCGCGATTTTCCACCGGGAGTCCGCCCAATCCGACGTATTTACACTCCCACAGCTTATGCTGCGCGATCACGTCTTCCGGACGGTTCTTCAGCGCGTCGAACCCGACGTGCGTCGCGCAGATCGTCACGCCCGCTTCGTCGGCGAGACGCCGGAACGCCGCATCGTCGATCGGACCGACGCCGGACGCTTGCACCGCGTTATATCCGATCGCTTTAATTTTGCGGAGGCTTTCCGCAATGTCCTCCGGCGTCTTCAAGAAATCCCGTACCGTGTATAACTGCGCCGCCAACTTCATGTCCGTACCGCCTCCATCGCCAATTTGTACATCCCCTCGTATTTTACCATGGGTTGTTGGAAGCGCCTACCATGAATCTTCTTGCAGGAATACGAACACGTCGTTCGGCTGCAACAGCGTCTCCCCCGGACACGCCGCACCCGGTTCGGCCGCGAGCAGGTCGACGCTGCCCGCCGGCGGGCGGATCGACACGGGGACGCTCGCATGATTGATCGCGAACGTCACGCGGCGATTCCCGTTGGATCTTACGGACACCTCCACTTCGGGGTGATCGACCGTCCACGCCGGCATCGCGCCTTGCGCGGTCAGGACCGCGTCGAGCAGCTTGCGCACGCCCGCGCGATCCAGCTCCGTACCGACATAATACGCGAGGCCGCGGCCATGACGGCGGCGCGTGATCGCCGGCGCCCCGGCGAAGTAGTCGCTCGCGAACGAGGCGACCGTCTCCGCGCCGTTCGGCTCGATCACGTCGTACCAGACGCTCGCCTCGCATGCGGTCCCGTCGTCTTCGAACGTTACGCGCTGCTTGCGATCGAGCGGGATGATGCCGTAGTCGTCGATGGCGATGCCGAGCAGCGGCCCGAACGGGCCGGGCAGCACCTCGGCGCGCATCCGGTTGTCCGGCAGCTTCGAGCCCGCGCGGAAGTCGAGCACCGCAGCGCCGCCCGCTTCGACGAAGTCGGCGATCTTGTCCGCGAGCGCATCGTCGACGATCGCGAGGTTCGGCAGGATGACGACGCGGTACGCGCCGAAGTCCGCGCTTTGCGACACGACGTCGACGCCGGCGCCGCATTCGACGAAGTACCGATGGTAATTGCGCACCTGCCGCAAATATTCGTAGCCCGGCGTGTGCGGTTGGATCGCGAACGCCCAGTCGTTGTCGAACGATCGGACGATCGCGACGTCGTTCCGGACCGTCGTCCCATCCAGATAGGGCGCCAGCTTGAGGACCTCCGCGCCGACGCGGCGGACCTCCTCGAACTTGCGACCCGGCACGCCGCTATGTTGCAGAATGCCGTGCCAATATTCCTCCGCCCCGAACGTCGCCGTTCGCCACCGGAAATAGACGACCGCATCGGCGCCGCGCGCGATCGACTGGTACGTCCAGCGGCGCAGCTCCCCGGGTTTCGGCGTCTCCTTCAGGATGTTGCCGCCAGGGGTGCCGCTCTGATGTTCCAGCACCCAATAGTTGGCATTCTTGAAGCCGCGCGTCGCATCGTGGAACAAAGCCGGCGCGTAAGGATTGATCCGCTCGTTATGGGGGAAGTTCGGATACAGGTCGAGCCCCGCCACGTCGAGCGTCTCCGACAGCTTATAATAATCGATCTCGTTGAACGTGCCCATCATGTTGTGCGTAATCGGCTGCCGCGGCGCCGCGGCCCGAAGCAGCTCGACCTGGACGTTCATGAAATCGCGGACGGCGTCGGAGGAAAACCGGCGGAAATCCAGCTGCAGGCTCGGGTTATGCAGCTGGTACACGGTGAGCTTCGGCGTCTCGATCTCCTCGAACGAGGCGTATCGATGGTTCCAAACGACGGTCCCCCATGCCTCGTTCACCGCTTCGATCGTACCGTACTTCGAGCGCAGCCAGCGCTGGAACGCGGCCTTGCAGCGATCGCAATAACACCACGTCGTGTCCGAGCAGCCGAACTCGTTGTCGATCTGCCAGCCGACGACGGACGGGTGATCCTTGTACCTCGCCGCCATCGCGCCGACGATGTTCCTTACGTACGGCAAATATTCGGGGCCGTTGAAGCAATAATGCATCCGCGTCCCGAAGCCCCGCGCATGGCCGTACATGTCCCGTTTATACAGCTCGGGGTGTCGGTCCATAATCCACTTCGGCGGACTCGCGGTCGGCGTCCCGAGTATGACGCGGATCCCTTCGTTCGCAAGCAGCGCGACACAGCGGTCCAACCAATCGAAGTCGAACGTACCTTCCCTCGGTTCGAAGTCGTTCCACGCGAACTCCCCGATCCGAACGACGTTGAAGCCGGCTTCCCGCATCAGCTTCGCGTCGGTCGCCCATCGCTCTTCCGGCCATTGCTCCGGATAATAACACGCTCCGAAATACATGCCCTGTCGCTCCTCTCGACGCGGACGATCCCCGACCGCGAACGGTCGAGGATGCGTCCCAACGATATCGTTTATTTGTTAATGAAATCGTTCCAGATCCGGTTGAACGCGGCTTCGTACTTGTCGAGGCCGATCTTCGCGGCTTCGTCGCGGAACGAGGCGACTTGCGCGTCGAAGTCTGCGGCATCCTTCGACATGACGATGCTCGGGATCGCCTTGCGGAACAAGTCCTCGAGCTGTTGATCCATGCGCTTGAACTCGTCGTCTGACGGCGGCTGCAGCTGCCACAAATATCCCTTCACCTTCGTGACCGGCGGAAGCAGGTCCGCCCACGTCTGGATCCCGTATGCATCCAACACCTCGAGCGTCTTCTCGTCGTAGTTTTTGCGCACGGATTCCGGCGTGACCGGCGTCGCCAGATCGCCGTCGCCCAGCAGCGCGCCGTGTCCGACGCCGAACCAACTCGTCGGACCGCCAGTAGCTTCGGCTTGCATCCCTTCCTTGTATTGCAGATCCGGATCGGCCGTCTTCTTGTCGATCCAATCTTGGCGCTGTTGACGCTTGCCGTCGACGACGTCGTAATGGACGCCCTCGATGCCCCATTGCGTCAAGATTTGGCCTTCGTCGGAGAACAGGAAGTCGATGAATTGAATGATGCGCTCCGGGTTTTTCGCCTGTTCCGTAACGACCCACTCCGCCGTGCCGCCGTTCGCGGCCGTCATCGCGTTGCTGCGGTCGACGACGTTCTCGTTCATATAAATCGGAAGATGCGCGTATTGGCGGTCGAGATTTCCTGCCGCGCGAAGCGTCGCTTGCGGACCGCTGACGAACCAGCTCGGCGCGTAAGCGGCGAGCACGCGTCCTTGCGCCATCTTCGCCTGGAGCGCTTGGTCGGTCAACGTGAACGATTCTTTATCCAATAAATTTTCGTTGTAAAGCGTGTTTAGGAATTTATAATATTGGACGGCGTTGTCGGACGTAAAATTCCAATTCACTTGGTTGTTCTCGTCGATGATGAAATTGCCGTGGTCCGGAAGTCCGTTCGAGTACACCGATGCGTTGTTAAAGAAGATCTTCATCGTCCACGAATCCGCGGCGGCGCCGAACCCGATCGTCGGGTTGCCGTCGATCTCCGGATGCTTCGCGGCGTAGTCTTTAATAAGCGCGTACAATTGATCCAACGTCTTGATTTGCGGGAAGCCCGCTTCCTCCAAGACGGCGTACTGGACCACGAATTGCGCCGCGGAATCCGCCGGAGCTTCTTCGGCGAGATTCACCGAGTATAAGGAATAGATATTGCCGTCGGGGTGGCGGAGCAACTCCAGATTGTCTCCCCACTTCGCTTTAATGTTCGGTCCATACCGGTCGATCAAATCGTTGAGCGGAATGATCGCTCCCGCATCCCGGTATTTGCTGACGTACTCGGCGTCGAGACGGACGATGTCCGGATAGTCTCCGGAAGCGAGCCACAAATCCCATTTCTGGAATTGGTCGCCGACGATGTTTTCGTACTTGAGCGACACGCCCGTCTTTTCCTTCATGACCTGATTTATCGGTCCGCCCCACTGCGCTTTGCTGTCGCTCGCGCCGAACGTGTACTCGATCGGCTCGAGCGTCTTCGGCCCCTCGACCGCGGGCGGCTCCGCCTGCCCGGACGGTTCGGCGGTCCCGGACGGCGCCGACGGTTCGGCCGCCCCCCCTCCGCCGCTTCCGGAACATGCCGTAATGATCAGGACGAGACAAACCGCGAGCAATACATGAAGCCATGTTTTTTTGCTTTTCATTTCCATCTGCCCCTCGTGTGTAATTTTTATATCAAAGGCGAATCGCCTTGGATACACGATTCATTCCTTCATCGCCCCTACGGTCATGCCCTTGACGAAATATCTCTGCAGGAACGGGTATACGAGCAAGATCGGCGCCGTGACGATGATCGTCATCGCGGAGCGCACCGACTGCGGATTCGCGATGTTTATCGTGCTCTCGTCGATATGCGCCTGTTGACCTGCCGATTGGTTCATGGCGCTGAGCAGGATTTTCATTAACTCGTATTGCAGCAAGCTCAGTTTTTGCTCGCGGCTGGTATATAAGAAGTTGTCGAACCAGGAATTCCAGTGGAGTACCGCAACGAACAGCGTGATCGTGGCGAGCACCGGAAGGCTGACAGGCATGACGATGCGAAACAACGTTTGGAAATGTCCCGCTCCGTCGATCTTCGCCGATTCGATGAGCCCCTCGGGCAAGGTCTCGAAATAGCTTCTCATGATGATGATGTAGAACCCGCTGACGAGCAGCGGAAGAATATACACCCCGAACGTGTTCATGAGTTCGAGATTTTTGATCAAGAGGTACGTCGGAATGAGCCCCCCGTTCACATACAGCGTCACGACGAGCATCCCGTTCAGCAGCTTGCGGTACATGAATTCCTTCATGCTTAGCGCGTATGCGAACAATGCGGTGCAAAGAATGCCGAGCGCCGTGCCGACCACCGTCCGGATCACGGACATGAGGAATGCGCCGAACAAGTTCGGATTCGCGAATATTTCCGAATAGTTTTGCGTGGACCAGACGCGCGGCCATACGTAGATGCCCCCGCGGATCGTGTCAATTTTGTCGTTCAGCGATACCGCGAGAATGTTAATGAACGGGTAAAGCGTAAACAAACTAAAGAGCGCAAGGCCGGTGTATAAAATCGTCGATAGCGCGGCGTCTCCGAGTTTTACCGCTTTCACAGTCAATGCCCCCTTAGAACAAACCGCCGTTGCCGGTTTTCTTCGCGAAATAGTTGACGGATAACACCATAAGGATGCTGACGACCGATTTGAAAATGCTGATGGCCGCCCCGGCGCCGTAATCGCCGATCTGGAACGAGTAGCGCAGCGCGTACAGGTCCAGCACTTCCGAGTAGTCGATTACCATCGAGTTTCCTAATAAATACTGCGATTCGTAACCGCTCTGGATGACCCAGCCGAGCGATATCGTCAGCATAATGATCGCCACCGGCATAAGCGACGGGATCGAGATATGCCAAATTTTCCGAATCCGGCCCGCTCCGTCGACGTCGGCAGCTTCGTATAGGTCCGGATTTACGCCGGCGAGCACTGCGAGGTAGATAATGGCGTTCCAGCCGACCTCTTTCCAAAAGTAGAAAAACGTATTAATGCCCCAAAACCAATTCGGCTGCGCCATGAAATAGAACGGTTCGTCGAGCAAACCTAGGCCGGTCATGAGATCGTTCAACAGCCCGCCGTCCGGCGACAGCATCACGTGCGCGATCGTACCGATGACGACCCATGAGACGAAATGCGGAATGTACGTGATCGTCTGCACCGTCCGTTGGAACCATCGAACGCGAATTTCGTTCAGCGCGACCGCGAGGCCGACCGCGCCGAGAAAGCCGAAAATCAAGTTCAGGAAGCCCATGGCGAGCGTATTGCGCAGCACGCGGAAAAAATGCGGATCCTTGAACAGCTGCTGGAAGTTTTCGAATCCGACGAACGGACTGCCGCTTATGCCTCTGGCGACCTTGAAGTCTTGGAACGCGATCAGCCATCCGTACAGCGGCATATAGTTGAACACGATGACGAGTCCGATCAGGGGCACGGTCATCAACAGCAGCTCTCGCTGGGCGATTGTCTTCTGTACCCAAACGCAGAGCGCGGAAGGCCGGCCGACCGGGCGGATCGGGTTCGGGTCGAGCTTGGTTTCCATGTATGGCGTCTCCTCCGATTCTCTCTACATTGCCCTTCTCTGTTTCTATCTCGATTATAGAACCGGGTGGAAGCGCTTTTAACCGGAGGAACCATACGAGAATACCCTAGAAAAAAAAGAAAAGAACCCCGAAGGGTTCCTGTGTATTCATTCCTATGCGATAGCTTCCCGTGCGCCGGCGATTCGATTGCGTCCTTGTTGCTTCGATTGCAGCAGCAGATTGTCGGCGTGGACGTAACCGCTCGCGAGCGGCGTCTCGCTCCCGCCCGTTCGAAAGTATACGCCGAACGACGCGGTGTATCTGATGTCGACGCGGGCGCCTCCGAATTCCGCTTCGACGACGCTCTCTTCCACGTCGCGGCGGAGCCGCTCGCAAAAATCCAAGCAATCGTCGTACGAACGGCCTCGGAGCAAAATCGTAAATTCTTCGCCTCCGGTTCGGATGACGATATCGTGCTCGGCGCACGTCGCCTTCATCGTATCCGCGAAATGCCGGATGACGCGGTCCCCGACGGAGTGGTTGTAGGTGTCGTTGATGGACTTGAACCGGTCGATGTCCGTTACGACGATCCCGATCGGCTCGTTCCCGCCCTCCATCGTTTGGATCACCTTCTCCATATAGGTCCGGTTATGTACGCCCGTCAGGTGGTCCGTGTATGCCATCTTCTCAAAGTTGTCTCGCTCCACCCGAGCTTGAATGCTCTGCGCTTTGAACAGCATCGAGTAGCTGGCCAAGTAATTGAGCAGAAACAACCCGATCAGCATCAGCCATTCGTCCGCCGCGATGAAATAATAGAGAAGCCCGTTCGTTAGGGCGGTTTGCGCGATGGCCATTGGCGTTCTTGTTTTATATAAATCGATCGCTTCTTTCCACGTACGGATTTCCCGTTCGAGCACGAACGAGACCACGATGAGCGTGTCGGACAGGAAGCCGGTCAGCAGCGCCGCCGCGGCGATCGCGACCCAATAGAGCGCGCCGTGGACGTCTCCCGCTCCATGCGTGAGCCATGAGAACAAGAAGAAGGCGACCGAATTTTGAAGGACGAACGAACCTACGTTATAGAAGAAATCCGACCATTCTTCCGGGTCCGCATAGCGGTCCAGCTTTCGGTACAAGACATTCGCGAATCGATAAACGATTTCGAACAGGAACAGCCCCGTCAGCCCGGCGTACAAGCTAAGAGACAACCCATAATTGATTCCGTACTCGATCTCGGTCTTCCCCTTCTTACTAATGAAACGAAGGTGATTGTAGAGGATGGAAAATAGCAAGTATATACCGAAATAGATCCAGTATTCGCCCGTAGGTCGGAAGGAACCCAATCCGGCCGCGGCGAGGGCCAGCGCGACCGCGAACAAGGCGAGGGAAAACAGGCGAACGTATAACATTGCTGCGAATCCTTCTTCCTTCTCTGACTTCTAGTAAGGGGCTTACTATATTCTACACTATTTTGAGAGCGTTGACATCCGAACGGATTCCAAAATAAAAACGCCGACTGCGAGAGTCGGCGTTCGGTTACCAACGATTGGATTGGATGGATTTAATCCGTTTCATATGTCGAGCGATCTTGCCGTACAGCTTGCGGTCCTCATGGTACCGGAACAATTCGTAGTACGGGTTCGTATTGACCTCGATGAACCAAATCCGCTTCTCCCGATCCAACCCGATATCGATGCCGAGGCGTCTGCAATGCTTATGACGCTTGCCGAACCGCTCGGCCGCGATCAGGCACAGCCGCTCGATCTCCCTCTTCGCGCGTCGGATGTCGCCGTCCGACCAACCGGCGCGCCGCAACGCCTCGCGGAACCGGACCGGGCGGCCTCCGTGGTGGTAGTTCGTCACGACGCGGTTGCCTGTCGCGGCCTTGCCCATGATGCCCATCATGCGCCAACTCGACTTCGGCCGGAGCAGCAGCACGCGGAAATCGATGGGATGGCCGTCCAGCTGCACGAGGCGAATGCCGCGCTGAATATGGAACAGCTGCGACCGCGTATGCCGGAACACCCGTTTCAGACACTTTTTTCGGCTTTTGAACCGCTTCGTCTTATTTTCGTAATGAAGGAAATACGCACCATCCCGTTTGGCGATCCTGAGAATCCGATTGCCGAACGAGCCATATACCGGCTTCACGTAAACGACCCCGTATTTCTTCAGAAACTTGCGAAGGGTTTTCCGGCGAAGCAGGCGCGTCGGCGGCAAATGCCGGTTCAAGACGGGATGACCCGCCAAGCTTAGATGCCGCGTCCATTTATTTTTGACATGCCAATAACGCTTCTTAAGCAACGAAACGAAACCTCCCGTCCCCTTCGATGGATTCGATGTTGATGGATTCGATGTCCGTATATCCTATTCATCGATGAAATCCGGGGATGGGTATATCGTCCGAGAGATGCGTCTATCTTTGGCCGCGCGGGCGAAGCCCTACTGCGATCTCAGCTCCTTCACGACGTACGCGCCTTCGTCGCCGCGGAGCGACGCGACCAAGTTGCGCGCCGCCGTTATCGCCATGTCGCGCCGCGTCCGCGCGGTCGCCGAGCCGATATGCGGCAGCGTTACGACGTTCGGCATCGCGAGCAGCGGATGATTCGGGTCGACCGGCTCCGTCTCATAGACGTCGAGTCCCGCTCCGCGAATGCGCCCCGCGGCGAGCGCCTCGACCAATGCGTTCTCGTCGACCGTGCGGCCGCGCGACGCATTAATAAAGAAGGCGGAAGGCTTCATGCGGTCGAAGTGCTCCTTCCGGAAAAATCGTTCCGTCTTCGGCGTCAGCGGCGTCATCAAGACGACGAAGTCCGACTCGCCTAACAGCTCGTCCATCGACACGGATTGCGCGCCGTACCGCTCCTCCGCCTCCGGATTGCGGCTCCGGTTATGGTAGTAGAGCTTCATTCCGAAGCCGTGTACCGCACGCTGGGCGATGCGCTCTCCGATTCGTCCGAGGCCGACGATGCCTAAGCTCGCATGATGCACGTCCGTTCCGAACAAGGCGGCCTCGGGCAGGCCGCGCTCCCAACGCCCCGACTTCACGTATGCGTCCAGCTCCGTCACGCGCCTCGCGGCGGACAACATAAGCGCCAGCACCAGATCCGCTACCGTGTCGTCGAGCACGTACGGCGTATGCGTCCCGACGACCCCGCGGCGCCGCATCGCGTCCAGGTCGAAGTGGTTGTAGCCGACCGACACGGTGCTGACCGCCCGGAGCTTCGGCGCGCGGGCGAGCAGCTCGTCATCGATCGCGTCTCCCGACGTCAGCAGCCCTTCCGCGTCGGCGAGCGCCTCGAGCAGCCGCTCGCGGGGAATCGGGCCGTCGCCGTCCCAGCTTCGCACGTCGCAGTACGGTTCTAGACAAGCGAGCGCCTCCGGAGGGATGCGCTTCGCCGCGAATACTTTCGGTTTGCCATGTTCCATCGTTGTTGCCTCCTCGCCCTATCTTCCCATGTAGCGCATGTAGCGCCATTCCCTTATCGGAGGAGCGTCGCCGTCTCGTCGGCGCGAATCGCCGCTTCGGACGCGAGCAGGATGTCGCGGTGCGTAACTCCCGCTTCCCCGCCGCCGAACGCATGGAGCACGAACTGCTCCATGATGCCGAGCGCCGGCGCGTCGACCGATTCGATCGCGAAGCCCGCTTCGTCCGTCACGCTGACGTAAGCGTTCTTATCCATGACCGCGAGTCCGGGATCTCCCTCGAGCCGAAGCTCCGCGGTTCCCCGCGTGCCGACGACGAAGATGCGGCCGTCGCCCCACGTCCAGCTTCGGGTCGGCGTATGCCAATCCGAGTACAGCTGGCAGGCGAGCCCTCCTTCCAATATCGCGCTCGCGATCACGACATCGTAGAACGTCGGATGCTCGGGCAGCAGCTTCTTCGTCATCGTGCAGGCGACGTCGACGATCTCGCGACCGGTCAACCATCGCAGCAAGTCGAAGTCGTGAATCAGCAAGTCGACGGCGATGCCGCCGTGGCGCGCCTTGTCGAAAAACCAAGCGGGTCTTCGTTCTGGCGTCAGCCGATGGGGCTTGCGCATCGAGATGCTGACGACGTCGCCGTATTTGCCGGCCGCGATGTCGTTCCGAAGCGTAAAGATCGACGGCTTGTACCGCGACGTCAACATCATCCCGATCCGAGCGCCCTCCGCTTCCATCGCGCGTCCGAGACGGCGTAGTCCGTCCCGATGCAGAACGATCGGCTTGTCGACCATGATCGGCTTCTTCCGTGCGACGCACCACTCGACCGCGTCGATCTTCTCGTCGTTGACCGCCGCGCAGCCGACCAGATCCGCCGCTTCCAGCGATTCGCGGCGCTCGAACAGCGGCACGCCGTGCTTCTCGACGGTTTCGTGCGTCAACGGAATCGGATGTTCGTCGTACACTCCGATGAACGTATGCCCGAGCTTCTTCATTCCTTGAATGAAACTTTCAATATGCCCGTGCTGGCAGCCGTACACGGCGAATCGGAGCGGCGGGACGATCTGACTTTCGCCCATAGCTTCGCGAGCCTCCTCCTGCAATACGTGTTTCCGGCAAGGGAACGTCCCCCGGATTCGCGTCAGACTCCGTACGGCAGGGCGAGCCGCAGCAGCGTGCCGGGCGGCTCGTCCGTCGGCGTCAGCTCGACGGCGCCGCCCCACGCTTCGACGCGTTCCCGCATGGCGGCGAGACCGATGCCGGGCTCGCTCCCCCCGTCGTACGGACGGCCGTCGTTCCAGAGCGACAGGCGGAACCCGCCCTCGCCTTGCTGCAGACGGAGTAGAAACCGCGTCGCCCCGCCGTGCCGAATCCCGTTCGTGATGCCTTCTTGCACGGCGTGCAGCGCCGTCTTCGCGAAGGACGGGTCCACCGTCGCCGCTTCCGGCTCGAAGTCGGAGACGACGGTCACGCCGGCCAATCGTTCGGCGTCCGCGAGGAACGCGCGCAGCGTTGCGACGAGATCCGTCTCCTGCCGGCCTTGCTGCACCGTTCTTACGGCCTGGCGGATCGTCAGCATGCCGCTGCGCAGCAGCTCGCTGGATTGCTCGAGCCGCTTCAATCCTTCTTCGCGGTTCGCCGCGAGCAGCATCTTCGCCGCCTCCAAATTCATGAGCGTGCTCGTCAGCGTGAAGCCGAGGATATCGTGCAAATCGTGCCCGATGCGTCTCCGTTCTTCGGCGGCGATACGCTCCTGCTCCGTTACCGCAGAACGGCGCTCCTCCAACCGATCCGTGACGGCGCGAATCGACGGGAGCAGCTCCTCGACCCGCACCGGCTTAAGCAAATAGTTGACCGCCTGCAGCTCGATCGCTTGCTTCGCATATTGGAAATCCGCGATCCCGGTCAACAAAATGCATTCGATGTCGAGCTGGCGCTGGCGGATCGTCCCGATCAATTCGAGGCCCGACATCTCGGGCATCCGAATGTCGGTGACCAGCACGTGGACGTCCTGCTCCATGACGATCTGCAGCGCTTGCTTTCCGTTGTACGCTTTATGGATTCTCGTAATCCGGTATTCGTCCCACGGCACCGTGGCGGCTAAGCTCTCCACTAAGTGCTTATGGTCGTCGACGATCAGGATAGAATACATCGGAGAATCGCTTCCTTTCCGGCGTTCGAGCGCTCCCGCGCCTTGCTCCTTCTGTCAGCGTAATCGATCCCGCCTCGGAATACAACAGAAAATCCAACATCTTCCCCCGACGAAAGTCCGGGCCGCGCACGAACCGCGGCCGGTATCGAAGACGGCACGAAAACGGGTAAGATGTGACAGTACATTCCAATTCGAGGAGAAACGATCCCCATGCAAATCCGCCAACCGGCGCTTCCGACGGCGAAGCCGTCCGTCACCCCGTCCGCTTACGTCTTACTGTCGCTCCCGCTCGGCATTTTTTACTTCGTCTTTATCGTCGCGGGACTGACATTGTCCGCCGGCTTGCTGCCGATCTTCGTCGGCCTGCCGATTTTGCTCGGCGTGCTTACGATTCTCTTCGGCATCGCCGGCTTCGAACGATCGCTCGCCCGCGCGGTGCTCGGCCTGGACGATCCCGAGCCCTCTTCCGCTTCCGCCGCCTCCGAATCCGGACTATTCCGCCGGCTCGGCCGTGCGATCGCCGATCCGGCGTCGTACCTGAACATTCTCCTGTGCATTCTGAAGCTGCCGATCGGCATCGTAAACTTCGTCGTGTCCGTCACGCTCGTCTGCGTCAGCATCGGCTTGATCGCGACGCCCGCCGTGTATGTCGTGCTGGAGCGTACGATCGATATCGACATCTTCGAGATGTCGTATTGGCTCGCCGATCTTGCCCCGAACGTCACATCGCTGCAACTCTCCTTCGTCTGCACGGCGGTCGGCATCGTGCTCTTGCTTCTCTCCGTCGCGGCGATTCGCGCGATGGCCGCTTGGACGGCAAGGTTTACGTTAGCCATGGCGCGAGCGCCTCGATAAGCATACATGCGTTATTGCACGAAAAAAAACCGCGCGAGCGGTTCCGCCATTACGGCGGTACAACACTCGCGCGGTTTTGTTATTCGGCTGCCGCTTCCTCGAAATCCGCTTGGAAGTCGACTAGCAGCGTGTGTTGGCAGGCCGTCTGCAGATCGCGCCAGATCCGGTTGACCGCGGCGTCTTCCATCAGCGCGCCGATGCCGAGGTACGGGAACACGTTCCGGCCCGCGCGCATCGCTTCCGCCGCCGCGGCCTTGCTTTCCCGCCCGAGGGCGGCCCAGTCGACGTCCGTCGCGACGTCTCGAAGATGGGCGTCCCACGCCTGCCGGGCGGCGTCGTAATACCGATGCGCCTGCTGCGTCAGCCGCTCCTCCGCTCGGCGGATCCGGCCCGCAACCGACTCGAATCGAGCGCCGCCTCCCTTGCTCCACGCCTCGCGGTTCGCTTCGGCCGCCGCGGAAGCCTCCTCCAGCAGATGTCGTGCGATGCCGATCGCCACCGCGGCGAACGAGCTCTCCGCGAACGGCAGGAACGGCACCCGATACGCGGCTTCGTTCCGACGGTCGTTCTTATCGACGCGGAACGCATGCGAATCCGGCACGAACGCCTCGATCGCCCGAATCGAATGGCTTGCCGTCGCCTTCAAGCCGAACGCCCGCCAATCCGGCACGATCTCGACTTGCTCGGGCCGCAGCGCGAAGGCGAGCGCAGCGGCGTCCGCCGGATCGCCGCCTTCGACGAGCGCCGTCGCCGTGAACGTCGTCGCATAGGTCGAGCCGCTGCAATACTTCCAGCTGCCGCTAACGACGTAGCCGCCCTCGACGCGTTTGGCGCGCCCCGTGGGAGACCCGCTCCCGGCGATGACCGCTCGAGCGTCCGAATAGACGGCCGCAGCCGTCTCCGGCGGCAAGCACGAGGCGAAGTAACCGCCCCCGGAGCCGATCGTCACGGCCCATCCGAAGTTGCCTTCGACTCGGGACGCTTCTTCGAAGACGCGAAGCGCCTCCGGCAGCGGAGCCATTCGACCGCCGTACTCTTCCGGAACGAACAGCTTGAATAATCCGAGCTCGTATATGTACGAGAGCGCCTCGCGACTCAAGGCGCCTTCCCGCTCCATGCGTCCGGCGGCGTCCCTTACCGACTCGATCAAATCTTTCGTAAACAACCGTATCCCCCCTGGTTCCATCCTCCCGATCCGTCTATTTCATTGTAACCGGAACGCAGGAACGGAGTCGAATGCAACGAGCGCGGGATCCGGGACCCATTACACCGAATGGATTTTCGGCCACTCGAGCTCGACGCCCTGCGCGCGAAGCCGCCCTTGGAAGGCGGACAATAGATCAACGTCCTCCCGAACGGTCCGAGGCTCCGCGCTCCGGTCGATGCAGAACGCGGCCAACGCGCCCGCCGCTTCGCCGATGTTCCATTCGACGGGATGCAGCCGGTAGCAGCCGTTCGTAATATGCGTCGTCCCGATATTTTTCCCCGCCGCGATCAAGTTGCTCACCCGGATCGGCAGCAGGCTGCCGAGCGGAATGCGGAACGGCAAGCTCGAGACGTCGACGTACGTACGCAGCGCCGTGCTCGGATGCAGGTCGATGCGGTAGCAGCCTACGCCTACGGAATCGTGGTACGGCTCCGCCGTCCCGTCCGGTCGGCACTCGGGGCTGAGGTGTTGTTCCAAGACGGTCGTCACCGCCCGGATGCGCCGGGACTCCCGGATGTACGGCTTCTTCGCCAGCCCGTCGGTCGTGCCGGTGACGTCGCCGCGAAGCCGCAAGCCCGGATAGCCGACCTTCCCGTCCGGCCGAGGCGCTTCCGTCTGCATCCAATACAGCAGCGACAAGCTAAGCTGCCGCGCGCTCTCGAGCCGCTGCGCGCGGACGTCCGCGGGCACGTCGATGATCGGGCCGAGCCAGTAGTCGTTCTGCGGCCAATTGACGACCGTGATGTCGCTGTCGAACGCTCCGTCCGCGAACAAGGTTCGATCGATCAAGCGGCGATACTTCCAGAGCGAGAACGATGCCGGCTCATCGGGGAAGAAGCCGTACCGGATCGGTTCGAGCGTATGCGGCACGAGTCCCATCCAGCTGAGCAGCCGGTCCGGCCAGAAATCCGCCTTGTACGAGCGCCAGAAGTCGTATTCCGCCGGCTTCGGAATCGTATGATCCTCGCCCTCGATATGGTCCATCGCGAAGCACCAGGTGATCGCCTGCATGTCCGTCGGATCCGCCGCGCCGGGCAGCGCATGCGGCTCGCCCGTCTCCTGAGCGGACTCCGCGCCGGTCACGTATTCGACGCCGGCCAACGGGAGCAAGTCGCCTTCCTCGGTCGCATCGAGGAAATAATCGCCGGTCAGGACGATCGTCTCGCCGGTATCTTCCGACCGAACGGCGACCGATACGATCCGATCTCCGTCCGTCTCCGCGCCGACGGGCGAATGCCGCTCCAAGACGACCAGATTGCCGCTGTGAACGTACGGAGCCAGCATGTCGCGCAGCACCGCGAGCGCCGCGCGCGGCTCGTGCGAAATGCGGCTGACGATCGCATTGCCCGGATTAAACTCCTTCTTCGCGCGAGCTTCGGCCGTCACCGGAAAGTTGCGCAAATAATACGCCCTTACGTCATCTCGGAATTTGCGGTACGACGCCGTGCAGCCGAACCGTTCGATCCACGGATGTTCGTCCGGCGGCACCGCTTGGCTGGTGAACTGCCCGCCGATCCAATCCGAATCCTCGGTCAGGATGACGCGCTTACCCGCCTGCGAAGCGGCGAGCGCCGCGGCCACGCCGCCGACGCCCCCGCCGACGATGACGATATCGGCATGACGCTGTTGTCCGAAAACCATGTTTCATCTCTCCTCATGCGAATGGCTGCCGATCGATGCCGGGCAGCCGCTCGCGTTAATATTGGATTAAGGTGCCTACGACGTTCGGTTTCGCGACTTCGTATTGCCGGTACGCTTCCTCGGCGCGGTCCAACCGGAACACGTCCGTAATGAGCGGCGCGATCGTAATTTTGTTTTCCGCGAGCAGTCGGATATATTCGCCGACGTTGCGTCCTTCGGTCCAACGGACGTACCCGATCGGATAATCCCGATTCTCCCGTTCGTAAGACGCGTCGTACCGCCCCGGCCCGCCGGCTCGAGAGATGAGCACCTGAACTTCCTTCCCGAACATATCGCCGCGGGAATATTCCGTCGTAACGTCGCCGACGATCACGATTTTGCCGCGATCCCGCAGCCATGACATCGCCCGGTTAATCAGCGCCTCCCCGGGACCGCTCGCGCAAATCAAGACGGCGTCCGCGCCGTATGGACCGACGGCGTCCGCCAGCTTCTCCTCGAGCGCTTCCGGCGACGCGTACGCGTGCGGCACGCCTAAGCGGCGGAGCGCCTCCACCCGTCCGGCGTCCAGGTCGAGCCCGGCGGTCCGATACGAAGCGGCGTTGGAAATTTGAGCGATCAGATTGCCGAGAATACCGAGACCGACGACCGCGGTCGATTCGCCGAACGACAAGGACGCGGTCCGGAGGGCGTGAATGGCGATGGCGCCGAGCCCCGCGAAGGCGGCTTCCTTCGGATCGACGCCGTCCGGCACCGCCGCCGTCAAGTTCGACGGCATCGACAGCCGTTCCGCGTGCCTCGCGTATGGAGCGCCGTAACACGCTACGCGCTGGCCCGGGTACCGATCGGTCACGCCGTCGCCCACCGCTTCCACGATGCCGACGGCACTGTAGCCGAGAACGACCGGCTGCTCCGGCATGCGCTTCAGGAAGCCCATCTCGGTCCCCGGACTGATCGCGGAATATTCGGTGCGCACGATGACGTGGCCCGCCGTCGGCGTCGGTGCCGGCAGCTCAGTGATGACTATGTTTCCTTGTTGCGTGGCGATCGCTTTCATCGTGCTTCATCCCCCAGATGTTCAACCCGTTAATCATTCATGACATTAACTGACTTGACGCTTTCGGTATTCGCTCGGCGAGATGCCGTAATACTTCTTGAACGTCGTCGTGAACGTCGAAGAGTTCAAGTAACCGGTCTTCTCCCCGATCTCGGCGACCGTCAAGCTCGAGTCTTTCAACAATTCTTTCGCATGGGACAAGCGGACCTTGTTCAAATACTCGACATAGTTGACGCCGAACGTCTTCTTGAAATAGTTGGAGAAATATTTCGGCGTCGTCTCGAGCACTTCGGCCATATGGTCCAGATACAGATTCTCCATATAATGGAGATCGATGTATTGCGATATGAACGACGGATTCAGCTTGCTTCGCTGCTCGCCTTGGCTCTGGCTCGCCACCGAGGCGGCGAGCGACACGAGCGCTTCTTCGATGTCCGCGACGCCGCTAGCCCCTTCGGCCGTGCGTTGGAAGTCGAGCTCAAGCCGGTACAACGCCTGGCGGTCGTTCCCGTTCCCCTCGGCGACTTGCAGCATCGAGAAGAAAATCGCGTTCGCGACGTGCTTCAGCTGATTCCGGTGCACGTTGCGATCCAAGTTTTCCCGAAGCGTCTCCCGAACGATCTCCACCGCTTCGTCCCTGCGCCCGTTCAGCAACAGATTCGACAGCTTCTCCACGCGCTCGAACGGGAAGTACACGTTCCACTCGTACCGGAGCGTCTCGACGTCCAACAGGATGGCATCCTTCATCTTGCGATAGGGCGAGGCGTGGACGACGTCGTCATACGCTTTCGCGCAGTTCGATACTTGGGATTCGTACGTACGGCTTACGCAGCCGCGGAGGGCGCAGTCCGTCAGCCCCTTCTCGAATCGCAAGACCATATTGCCGAGACGGCGAAGCAGCGTCTCCCTCCCGGACGATTGATCGAGCCCGATCATCGCGAGGAATCGCAAATTCCCATGGTGGAACACTTCCGCGTGCATCCGTTCGCTGCTTAGCGACTCGCGCAGCCGCGATTCGAACGCCTCGATCGAATCGAACGGCAGACGGTCCCTTCGTTCGGGAACCGCTTCGAGGGAAAGCATGACGAAATACTTCTTCCGGAAGAAGTCGGGATAATGACGACGCAGCAGCGCGTCCTGCTCCTCGGTGTGCGGGAAAGCGTCCAGCGTCTGGAAGAAGACGACCTTCCGCATCTCGGCGTCCACCAGTTCGAGCTGCTTCCGGTAAGAGTCGTTTTCCGACTGAATCCGTAAGATGCCGCTGTGAATTTTCCGAAAGTCGTTCCCTTTTACCTGTCCTTCGCCGAACAATTGCAAAATCCGCTTCACCGGCTTATATAAGTAAATACTCAGCAAGCCGGACAGCAATAAAGCGCATAAAATTCCAGTGAACATAATGATTCGGTTCGCTTGATTGACAGAGTCGATGTTTTGGAACTGATACGGCACTTTATCGATATAAATGAATGCGTTGTAATTCGACTTATAAAAGTTATATTCGAAGTTTTCCCTCGTTACGCTCGTTTCGTTGCCGGCTTTGAAGTACACGTCGTTCAAGATTTCCATCAATCCGAAGCTTTCTTCGGTGCTAAGGAGAATATTTCGGGCTTGGTCCATCACGATCAAAGAGGCGCCCGGAAGCATCGCTTTCTGATCGACGTGCTTCATCAGCGCTTCCACGTTCACCAACATAATGATGTTCTTCGACGAAAGCCGGAATTTGTTTCCGTCTACGATGGCGATGAGCCGCTTGTTCTTATATTGGGACCCGTCCGAGTACACGCGATAATCGGCGGCCGGGAACGTCTTAAGTTCGTGCTTCGTGGACGACAACGATCGCCAATACTCCGCGTCGTACACTTCGTGCCGATATTTGGTCGTGAACAGCGTGTGTAAATCGCTGGTCCCTCTCGACGTAACGGCGAGATTCGAGTGATCGTAAAATACGATGATATCCTCGAGGTAATCGACGTTGGAGAGAAGCGATGCGAGCTGCTCCTGCATCATGTAAATTTCGCTCATTTTCATGCGTCCGTCCGCTTGAATCGAGTCGTCGTACCGCAGTCCGTGGACGGAATGAATGACGTTGTTCACGGTGCGGAAGCTGTTGTCGAACGATTGAATGATCGAACGCATGATGAGCGCGTTGTTTTGCGTGACTTTGTCGTAAATGCCGGATATCGAGTTTTTATAGACGATGTAGTTGGATACGAACATTACGGTAATGACGAGCAGTAACGCAAAGAAGATTTGCAGCAAACCCGCATTGGTAACGATTCGTTTCATAGATGATCTTCTCCCGACGCCGTGATGTGTATCCTAAAATAATTCTACATCGTCTCCGCTCATCCCTTCTCCGACCCTAACATTACACCTTTAGCAAAATATTTCTGGGCGAACGGATAAATCATTAGAACCGGTATCATCGACAAGACGATCGTCGCGTTCTTAAGCGCCTGCGGCGCGAGCGCGGCCGCATCGACCAATCCCGCGTTGTTTCCTTCGCTGAAGATGAGCATGCCCCTCAGCACGACTTGCAGCGGATGCATCGTCTGATCGGTCAAGTAAATCATCGGCAGGAAGAAGCTGTTCCAATGTCCCATGAAATAGAACAAACCGATCGACGCGAGCGCCGGCTTCGACAACGGAATGACCATGTTGAACAAGATCCGGAATTCCGACGCGCCGTCGATCAGCGCGGCTTCGCGAATTTGCGTCGACATGTTTTCGTAGAAGCTCTTCAAGATGATCAGTTCGAACGTCCAGATCGCATTCGGAATGACGAGCGCCCAGACGGAATCGAGCAGGCCGAGCTCTTTCACGATCATGTAGTTCGGAATAATGCCCGGATTGAGGAACATCGTCAGAACGATCATGAACATAAAGTATTTTCGGCCGATAAAGCCTCGCTGCGAGAGCGGATACGCCGCGACGGCGGTGAACAGCAAGTTGATGAACGTACCGAGCGCAGTGTAGAAAATGGTGTTCAAATACGCGCGCGGGATGCGATTGTCGGACAACACCTCGGCGTACGCGTTGAAATTCAACCCCCGAGGCCAAAGCCAAACCTTGCCTTGCGTCACAAGCGCGGTGTCGCTGAGCGAGACGGCTAGAATATAAACGACCGGGTACACGGTGGAAATCGCCAACGCCGTCAGCAGGAGCGCGTTGATCGCGTCGAACAGCGTAAATTTCCGTTGACCTACCATAACCCGCTCCCTCCCATTCGACGGCTGATGAAGTTCGCGCCAAGCAGCATGACCATCGCGACGACCGCTTCGAACATGCCTACGGCGGCGGCGTAGCTATAATTCGCCTCCAGCAATCCCTTCCGATAAACGAAGGTCGAAAACACGTCCGCGACATCGTAAGTGGTAGGATTGTACAACAGCAATACCTTCTCGTAGCCGACGCGAATCATCGAGCCCGTCTTCAAGATGAACATGATGACGATCGTCGGCATTAAGCCGGGCAGCGTAATATGGCGCATGACCTGCCAACGGCTTGCGCCGTCGACTCTCGCCGCTTCGTATAACGTCGGACTGATGCCGGCGACGGCGGCCAAAAATACGATCGCCTCGTAACCGACGCTCGCCCAGATGTCGGAGATGACGTAGATCGAACGGAACCAAGACGCTTCGATCAGGAAGTAAATCTTCTCGAACCCGAACCAGGCGATGATCCGGTTAATGATGCCGTTCGACGGAGATAGGAAGTCGATGATCATACTGCTGACGATTACGACGGATAAGAACGCCGGCAAATAGCTGAGCGTCTGGATCGACTTCTTGAACGCCGCGACCCGTACCTCGTTCAGCATGATGGCGAGAATGATCGGAAACGGGAAACCGAAAATAAGCGAGTAAAACCCGAGCGCGAGCGTGTTGCCGAACAGCTGCCAGAAATCAGGACTAGAGAAAAACTTCTCGAAGTGCTTGAGCCCGACCCACGGACTGTCGATGATGCCTTGAAATACACTGTAATCCTTAAACGAGATGATCAAGCCGTATAACGGACCGTACCGGAAAATGAGATAAAACAAAATGCACGGTATAAAGAGGAGCAGAAGCTGCCGATCCCGCTTCATATGTTTCCACGTTGCTGCCAGCCTTGCGCCGATAGAGGATTGCGGTTGGCGCGGATAAGGCTTCGTCCCGGGGTGCTCCATGATGCTCTCCCTCCTGTTCTAGAATCAACGGCACCCGAACCGCGATTGCGTCCGAGTGCCGCCGACCGTTCTTTACGATGCGATTATTGCGATTCGAAACGCGCTTGAGCCGCGTTGAACACTTCCGTCAGCTGGCTTGCGCCCGCCTTCTCCGCGTTCTGCTGCCATTCGCTCCATTGCGCGTCGCCGTATGCTTTGTCAAGGATGTACTTCGCGCTGAACTCGGCCGCTTCTTTCATCAACGTGACTTGAAGCTCCGCGATCGTCGCGTTCTCGTCGTCGCTGAAGTTCAAGACCGGATCCAAAGCTTCGAATTTGTTCTGCGATACGATCTTATCTTGCGCTTCTTGTTCCTTCTCCGTGAAATTGTAGTACACGCTGCGGCGGTCGGGATTCAGATACATGCCTTCGAGCCACAGGCCGTACTTGTCTTCCAGCACCTTGATGTCGACGAGCGGCACGTCGGCGAGCTCCGGATAGACCGGCTTGCCGTCCGCGTCGAAGTTGAACGTCTCGCCTTCCACGCCGAGCGTGACGAGCGCCGCGCCGGACGGGCTGGTGAGGTAGTCGAGCAGCTTCAAAGCGATTTCTTTCTTGTCGTTGTTCGCGACCGTGATGCCGAAGTTGACGTCGATCTTCGGAAGCGTGCGCACATTGCCCGTCGGACCGACCGGGTTCGCGTAGCGCATGTCGTACGTCGGGTATTGGTCTTTCACTTGGTTGTAGAACAAGTCGAGACGGCCGATCCAATCCCACGTGACGAACGCCTTATCCGTCGTCAGCTTCGCGGTCCAGGAGTCCGGCGTATCCGTCAAGAACTCCGGATCGAGCAAGCCCTCGTTGTACAACTTCTTCATGAAGTCGAGCATGTCCTTGAACTCCGCTTGCGCCGGCGCGAACTTCCACGTCTTCGCGGCTTCGTCGTAGTACATCGGGTAGCTTGCGCCGCTGACGCCCCAGCCGTAGCCCCAATCGCGGAAGATGCCGTCTTTCGTCTTGGAAGCGATCGGGAACGAGTCCGGGTACGCTTCTTTGACTTTCTTCATTGCTTCATAGAACTCATCCGTGTTCGTCCACTCCGGAATTCCGAGCTTATCGAAGATGTCCTTGCGGTACATCCAGCCGTGGTTGACGTCGCGGTTCATGTTGTAGATCGGCCAGGAATACAGCTTGCCCGCTTCGTCGCCGTACGATTTCACGACCCACGGATTTTCGTCGATATAAAGCTTCTTGAAGTTCGGCAGCATGTCCGCATAGTCGTTAATCGCGACGACCGCGCCTTGTTGGCCGATCTTCTTCAGTTCCGCGAACGGAAGGCCGTGGAAGATGTCCGGCAGCTGGCCGGAAGCGACGACGACGCGCAAGCGGTCTTGGTACGTCGTGCTGGAGTACGTTTGAAGATCGAGCGTGATGCCCGTGCGCTTCTCGATTTCTTTCGCGATCAATTTATCGTTGGCCGGATTTTCGCTGACCAACATCCAAGTGAGCGTCGTCGGCTCGTCGACGATCGGAAGCTTGATGCCTCCCGTATCCCCGTATTGCGAGGATGTGTCTTCTTCAGCCGCCGGCGTTTCCGCCGTTGGCTGTTCCGCTGCCGGCGTCTCAGCTGCCGGCTCCGGTTCGGACGCGCCGCCGCTGCAGGCAGCCAGAATCGAAGTCAACAATGTTAATACGAGTGCGCCATTCAGATGCTTGCGATTCATTTCTGTCTTCCTCCCTTTTCTACTGTTCAACTATTAAGTAGTCTGCTGAGGCTCTTTCATGTCATGAATACTCACGTTCAAGACCTTCCCCTGCAGCCAAGATCATCGTAATCCGGAACGCGAATTTCGTAAACTCAGCTTTCTCGCCAAGTTCAACAAGAAATTCGGAAATCGCTTCCAAATCGTAAAAACGTTGATTTGTAGCGGAAAATTCGATGTAGAAAAACCTAATACGAAAGAAATTCGGAAAATTATTGACGTTACACCATGATAACATGAATTGTTACTGAGCACTTCGATATTCTTACGTTATTATTTTCCGTCGTTTCCGATTGCGTTTCGATTCGACCGGCGAGCCGCTGCCGAATTTATCAATCCCATATATGGGGCGCGCTTACGGGATGAGGATACGATTGTCCATCCTGCCGCCCCCTTCCTCGTTCTTTCCGATCAAAATAAGAAAACCATTACGCCTCGATCGAAAAAGACTGCTTCCGACCAATCCACTAACATTAGGAATTCAATAACTTGGGGCGCTTCTCCACAATAATCAGGGCATGCCACCCCGAAAATTGAGGAGTTCCTCCCCAATTGGCCGCACATCATAAGTTTCGTCTTGGTAGGGAGCAATACATTGGGGCGCTTCTCCGCAATAATCAGGACATGCCACCCCGAAAATTGAGGAATTCCTCCCCAATTGGCCGCACATCATAAGTTTCGTCTTGGTTGGGAGAAAAATTGGGACAGCCCGTGTGCGCGAATTGGTCTGCCGTAGAAAAAAATACTCCCCGCCGTGTCTAGCACGACGAGGAGTCATTGAATTCTAGATTCGTTCCCAAATCGATCGCACTTGCTGCAATCCCAGCCTCGAGCCGAGCTGACAGTCTTCCATTCCCTCAAACTCCAGGGAGACGTAACCGGTATATCCCGACGCTTTGACTTCCTTCAAGATCGCCTCGAGCGGGAGATCGCCATGACCGGCGATCGCGCCGCGCAAGTAGTCGCCGCCCGCCGAGCGGAACCACCCTTCCCCGAAGCCGGAATGCGCAGGCCGCAAGTAGAAGTCCTTCAAATGCACCATCGAAGCGATCGGCAAGTTTTTCTTGACGGCGACGAGCGGATTCTCGTCCACGCACATGAAGTTGCCGACGTCGAGCGTCGTCTTGAAGTTCGGCCGGTCGACGGCCGAGACGAGCCGCTGCACGCGGTCGGACGCCTGAATGTAGAAGCCGTGGTTCTCGACGCTCGTCGTAATGCCGAACTGCGCCGCGTAATCGGCTACTTCCCGGCACGCCGCGACGAGCTTCGGCAAATCCGCTTCGAAACGCTGGATCGTCGCCTCGGCCGGCGGCCGGGACGCGACGTCGTGCCGCATCAGCTTCACGCCCAGTCGATTCGCGACGTCGACGTGCGCCTTCGTCTCCTCGATCGCGCGGCGATAGTCCGCCTCGTCGTCTACCGCGAAGTTGGCGCCGACCGCGTAATTCGAAATTTCGATGCCTGCATCCATCGCCGCGCGACGGATATCGTCGATCAAGCCCGGATTGTCGAGGAGAGAGAAGCTGATCGGCACGATCTCGATGTGCTCCCCGCCTTGCTCCTTGATCCATCGCGGCGCATCGAGAATCGAAAGCTTCCCGCTGCTGATATCGCGGTGCAAGCTGTAGCTGCTAAGTCCCAGTTTCATATTCGCTCAGTCCCCCGTCCTTTACCGATACGTCTTGATGAATTGAACCGCCTTGCGAATGTCGGCCTCCGGATCGGCGCCGACTTCGCGTTCGATCGTGAGATACCCTTGATAATCGATCTCCTGCAACGCGCGGAAATACGCATCGAAATCGACCTTGCCTTCGCCGAGCGGCAGCTCCTCGAAGATTTTCCCTTCGGCGAGCAGCGCAGCGATCTTGTCGTGCTCCATGCCTTCGGTCTCCAAGCTGCCGTAGACGACGCGCGGATCGACGACGCGGTGGCGCACGCCGTCCTTCACGTGCGTGTGAACGATATAATCTTTCAATAGCTTTACGCCTTGCACCGGATCGTCGCCCGTCACCATGACCATGTTCGCCGGGTCGAAGTTGACCGATACGCCATTGCCGCTCAGCGTATCTAGGAACGACTTCAGATGCGCGGCCGTCTCCGGCCCCGTCTCGATCGCGAAGTACGCGCCCAGACTGTTCGCGTACCGGCTCAGCTCCTCGCAAGCCGTCTGCATCGCATGATAGACCGGCCCGTTCTTGTCATCCGGCACGATGCCGATATGCGTCGTCACGATGTTCGTTCCGAGCTCGACGGCCAGATCCATGATCCGCTTCGACTTCTCCACCTTCTCCGGATTCGCCGCCGCGTCTTGGAAGCCGTGGCCGCCCAAGTCGCCGCACAACGCGGAAATTTCGAGACCGAGATCCACGATATAGTTCTTTAATTCTTGACGCGCCGGTCCGACCAACACGTCGGGGTCCATCTCGCCCTTCACGGCGTAAATTTGAACGCCTTCCGCGCCGACGTCCTTCGCCTTACGTAAGCCTTCGCGCACGCCGACGCCGAAGCTGTCGACGATGACGCCGATTTTATTCGTCAATGCCATACGATTCGTCCTCCGTTCTTTAAGTATCGAATCGAATTTCTCTGCCGCTGGCGGCGGATTCGTAGATCGCGCACAAGATCTTCATCAGCTCGACGCCGTCTTGCACGGGGCTGAGCGTAGGTTTCTCCCCGAGCGAAGCGGAGATGAAAGTATTTATTTCCTGTTGGAACGCGTCTTTGAAGTCGAACGTGAGATTGTCTACCTGCGGCGTTGCATTCAGGATCGTATTATGGCGTTCAAGCACGAGCTGCAATTCCGGCTCGAGCTCGGCGCCGCCCCGTTCGCCGAACAGCTTCACGTACAGCTCGTCTTTCTTCGCGTGGAGCGTAAAGCTGACGTCGACCATCAACGAAGCGCCGTTCTCGAACCGGATAAGCGCGTTCGCCAAATCCTCGACCGTGTTCTTGGAAGCGTCGTAGTCCGCCGCCTTGTAGAACGACAATCCTTGTACGTTGTTCCGATTGCCCAACTTATTGTAAGCGTTGCCGCTGACGGACAAAACCTTCGGGCGCCCCATCAAGTACCAACAGATGTCGATGACGTGCACGCCGAGATCGATCAGCGGGCCGCCGCCCGAACGTTCGACGTCGGAAAACCATCCGCCCGGATTGCCGAGACGGCGCAGGCACGTCGCCTTCGCATAGTAAATCTCGCCGAATTCGCCGTCGTCCACGAACTTCTTCAACGTCTGCGTGTTCGACGCGTACCGCCGTACGAAGCCGACTTGCAGAAGCTTGCCGCTGCGCGCCACCGCCTTCTCGACTTCCAACGCTTCTTCCACGGTCTTGCAGAGCGGCTTTTCTACCAACACATGTTTCCCCGCGTCGAGCGCCGCGATCGCGATCGGTGCATGCGTATTATTCCAAGTGCAAATGCTGACGCCGTGAATTTCCGGCAGCGCGAGCAGCTCGCGGTAGTCCGTGAACGTCTTCGTCGCTCCGTAACGGGCCGCCTTCGCTTTCGCGCGCTCCTCGTTCAAGTCGCAAATCGCGTAAATTTCGACGTCCGGATGGTTTTCGTAAGATTGGAAATGCACGTCCGAGATGGACCCGGCGCCGATAACGCCGATTTTCAGCTTTGCCATTCCAGCCACTCCCTCGCGTTTATAATTTTAACATGCCCTTGTAAATCCCTGGCGACGAATCGGGTATGGCTACCGCGCCCGCCGTCTTCGCGTAAAATTCGGTAGGTCCGGCGCCGCCGATGATCGCATAGCCGTAACCTTCGGACCGCATCGCCTGCATCGCATAGAGGAAGAGCATCTTCCCCACTCCGCGCCCCCGTTCTTCCGGGTCCACGCCCGTCGGGCCGAAGAACCCTCTCATCGTCGCGTCGTAACAGGAAAACCCGATCAGCTTTCCGTCCTGCGCCGCGATGAAACACGATACCGGGCTTCTTGCGAAAGCGGCCTCCGCTTCGCTGACCCAACCCGGACCGAAGTGCTCTCCGATCCACTTCGTTACGACATGCTTCTCCGGCGCGATCGCCCGGCGAACGGTAACGCCGCTCTGCGAAGCGTACGCCGCTTCGGACGGGATCTCCGGCAGCTCGTACAGCTTTACCAGCATATCCGGCATGACTCCTCCACCTTTCCTTCTCTACAGGATGTAGTCATTATATAGAATACCGTACAAAAACGAATATTCCTGCTTTTCCACGAACTTTTTTTCCGCGATATTGAGCCTTTTGACGAAAATAATTATCATGAGCCGCGCAGAAAATCGGGGAGAGGAAATCGGAAACTTGTAGAAATCGAATAATTCCCCCGTCCCCCGATTACATCGAACGCCGTTCGGTCTTCGACGGCACCGCGCCTTCCCGGCTTTCCTTCCCGGACGAAAACCAGACGATCGCCCCTAGCGCCGTATACAGCAGCCCGGCCGTCACGAAGATCCATTGGAACGAGAGGAACGCGCCAAGCCCCCCGCCGAGCAGCGGGCCGATCATCGCGCCCGACTGGTTGGCGCTCGCCGTCAAACCGAACGACCGCCCTCGGAAGTCGTCCGGAGTACTCCGCACCATTAATGTATTCACGGACGGCACGATGCCGGCCATAAACAGACCGAAGCAAAATTGTATCAGGGTAAAAAGCCATAATTCCGAAATGAAAAATTGCGACGTGATCGCGACCGCCGACCCCGCGAAGCAAACGGTCAGCACCTTCGCATATCCCAGCCTCTCCCCGGTTCTTCCCCAGAACGGGGAGGCGACGATTCCCGCGATGCCGATCAACGCGAAGACGAAGCCCGATGTGAGCGCGGCGTCCTCGACGCTGCCCTGCAAGTCCGCGATATGAAGCGTGAGCAGCGGTTGAATCATGTTATACGTCATCTGAAACGCGACCAACAGCAGCAGCATCGACAGCAGCGCCTTCTGACGGAACACGTTCGCTAGATCGGCCCGGACCGACGAAGGCTTCGACGGTTCCGCCGGCCGCCCCTCGCGAACGGTGAACAGCACCGCGGTCGTCGCCGCGAAGATGAGCGCGCCCGCCGCGACGAACGACATTCGCATCCCGAACCATTCGGCGAGCAGCCCGCCGATCATCGGCCCCAGAATGCCGCCGCTCATCGTTCCGGCCTGCATCATGCCGAGGCTCCAGCCCATCCTCTCCTTCGGCGCCACGCTCGAAACGATCGCCATCGAGGCCGGGACGAAGCCGCCGACGAAGCCGTGCAGCAGTCGAACGACGACCAGCTCCCACGGGGTATGCACGAACCCGATAAGCGCATAGATGAGCGCCAACGAGAAACCCGCGCGAAGCACCATCTTCTTCCTCCCGTACTTATCGGCCACCGAACCCCACAACGGAGCCATGATCGCTCCGACGAGGAACGCGGACGAATGCACGACGCCCGCCCACCAATTGACGTCCTTCTCCGCTACGCCGAGCTCGTACAGGAACAGCGGCAGGAACGGCACCGACATCGTATAGCTCGCGCTGCACAACAGTACGCCGAACCATAAAATCCACATCGTACGCTTCCACGATTCCATCCCGGGGCAACACTTCCGTTCGTTCAGAGGTCTCGTACTTCCTATTTCGTTCCACTATAAACCTCTGTCTACGGTCGTTCAACCGACGTTCGGATCCGGAAACCAAAGAAAAAAGGCCGTCCCGGAAGACAGCCTTCTTATTATGCCCTAATATGGGCGATCTTGATGTTTTGCGAAAGGAGAGGGACCGTGAGCGATCGTTACAACGAGTCTTCTTCCGAATCCGACGCTTCAGCCGGCTCTTCGGGTTCCGCCGCTGCCGCTTCCGCCTCCGCCTCTTCGATTTCCGCGTCGATCGCTTCCGCCGCGTCCTCCGCCTCCGCTTCCTCCGAAGCGGCAGCCTCTGCTTCTTCGACCGCCTCTTCCGCTTGCACGTCTTCGTTCTCCGCCAACACTTCTTGGTTTTCCGCTTCGCTCATTCGAAATCCCTCCTAAGGATCGCTTAGATTCTCTAAGCGTGTCCTCAGTATAACAGAGGGCTTTCGAGGAATTTGTAAAACGGTGTCGGCGCCAGTATTACATTTCGATGACAAGCGCGGGAAAGAATACATATGAACTCAATTATCCGGCAAAGGATGGAACCCTGCGGTGCGTATGCAATCGATGATCGAAGAAATTCAACGAAGCGCCGCGGCGCTCCGGAGTCCGGAAGATTACGCGACCCTCGCCCTCGCCGCCGCCGACGCCCGCTTCGCGCTGCTCGGCGAGGCGTCTCACGGGACGTCGGAATTTTATACGGGCCGCGCCGCGATCACGAAGCGGCTGATCGAATCGCACGGCTTTCGGTTCATCGCCGTCGAAGGCGATTGGCCGTCCTGCATGGCGTTGAACAAATACGTCAAGCGAGCGCCGGATGCGCCCGCCTCCGTCCGGGAAGCGATGCGCGCCTTCGACCGGTGGCCGTCATGGATGTGGGCCAACGAAGAGATCGCCGAGCTCGTCGAGTGGCTCCGCGACTACAACGACAAGCTGCCCGATGGCGACGTCAAAGTCGGCTTCTACGGCATCGACGTTTACTCCCTTTGGGAATCGCTCGACGAGATGATCGCCTACCTGGAGAAGATCGACTCCCCCGCGCTCGAACAAGCGAAGCGAGCCTTCGAATGCTTCGAGGCGCATCAGCGCGACGAGCAGTCGTACGCCGTATCGGCAGGACTGTACGGCGAAGACTGCGAGGACGACGTCGTACGTCTGCTCGCGAAGGTACGTCGCGAGCGTCATGCCGGGTCGCCCGACTCGAGCGAAGCGGAAGCCTCCCTTTCCGCGGAGGTCAATGCCCTCGTAAGCGTCAATGCGGAGGCGTACTATCGCACGATGGTGCGCGGCGACGCCGAATCGTGGAACGTACGCGACCGGCATATGGTCGACGCCCTCGAGCGGGTCGCGTCGTTTTACGGCCCGGATTCCCGAGGGGTCGTCTGGGAACACAACACGCATATCGGGGATGCGCGCGCCACCGATATGGCGCGCGAAGGCATGGTCAACGTCGGGCAGCTGACCCGCGAGAAATACGGCGCCGACGCCGTCTACGCCATCGGCTTCGGCACGTACCGCGGCACCGTCGTCGCAGGCTCTTCCTGGGGCGCGCGGCTGGAAGTCATGACCGTCCCGCCCGGCGTGCCGGACAGCTGGGAGCATCTGCTGCACGAAGCCGGCGCTTTCGATAAATACGTGCTGCTGCGGAACGATCCGGAGCCGTTCCGAGCGACGATCCCGCACCGAGCGATCGGCGTCGTGTACGACCCGAGACGGGAGCGGTTCGGCAACTACGTGCCGTCCGTCATCGCGGACCGGTACGACGCCTTCGTCTTCTATGACGAGACGAAGGCGCTTCGGCCGATCGAGCCGTCCCGCGAGCCTGTGCCGGCGAAGTAACGCGGCGCCCTCCGCCCTAGAACAACGACGAAACTCCGGGCGCATCGCGTCCGGAGTTTCGGTTCGTTCGCTATGAGATTAGGCTTGTTTCACCGCTTGGAGCTCGATGGATACCTTCACGTCGTCGCCGACGAGGAAGCCGCCCGTCTCGAGCGCCGCGTTCCAAGTCAACCCGTAATCGCTGCGCTTCAAGGAGCCGCTCGCGCTGAAGCCGACCTTCTCGTTGCCCCACGGATCTTTGCCTTCGCCTTCGAACGTCACGGCGAACGTCTCGAGACGCGTTACGCCGTGCAGCGTCAGATCGCCCGTCACGGTATACTCCCCGACGTCCGTCTTCCGAATCGACTTCGCGACGAACGTCAGCTTCGGCTGGTTTTCGACGTCGAAGAAGTCGGCGGAGCGCAAATGGTTGTCGCGATCCGCGTTGTTCGTGTTCACGCTGGCCAGATCGACGGTGAACGAAATGTTCGCCGTCGTCAGATCTTGCGGATCCGCTTCGATCGAAGCGTCGAAGCTCGTGAACGTCCCCTTCACCTTCGAAATCATCATGTGTTTAATCGAGAAGTCCACGCTGCTGTGCGTCGGGTCTACCGCCCATTTCGTCAATGCCATGTTCATCTTCCTCCTAAGAATGTATGATTACAAACTTATCTCAAATTCGTAATACTTAAATTTTATTCGAATTTGAGATGTTTTGTCAAGCATCGTTTTCATTTTCCTTGCCTCGGAACGGTCCGAAATATGATACGATAGATTCGGACAAGATAGAGAGAGAGGATTTTGAACGCGCGTATGAAGACACTCGTCATCGCCGAGAAGCCCGATATGGGGAGGAACATCGCGGCCGCGATCGAACCGCGGGCGGCGAACAAGCGATCCTATCTCGAAGGAGAGCGTTATATTATCACTTGGGCGATCGGACATCTGATCACCCTCGCCGAGCCCGACCATTACGACGACAAGTATAAAAAGTGGAATTTAGCCCACCTGCCGATCATTCCGGAGAACTTCAAGCTCATCCCGAACTCGAAGACGAAGGATCAGCTAAACGTCATCGCCGATCTGGCGAAGCGCTGCGACCGGCTCGTCAACGCCTGCGACGCCGGGCGGGAGGGCCAACACATCTTCTCGCTCATTCAGCGATACTTGAAGCTCTCTCACCCGGTGCATCGGCTGTGGATTTCCGATTTGACGCCGGAGACGATCCGCGCCGGCTTCGCCTCGCTCAAAGACGCCGCCGAATACGAAAACTTGACGAAAGCCGCGAAGGCGCGCAGCGAAGCGGACTGGCTGATCGGCATGAACGGCTCCCGCGCGTTCACGACGAAGCACAACGTGCTGCTGTCCGTCGGCCGGGTGCAGACGCCGGTGCTCGCGCTCGTGTACGACCGGCAAATGCAGATCGAGGCGTTCGGCGCGACGAAATATTACGAGGTGCACGCCGTCTTCGAGCAAGGCGACGTTACGTATAAGGGCGTCTGGCAAGGCGAACGACTCCATTCCCGCGAGGCCGCGGACAAGATCGCCGCGAAGACGTCGGGCAAGCCCGGCCGCATCGAAAATTACGAAGTCAAGGATACGAAGGAATATCCGTATCGGCTGTTCGACTTGACGCTGCTGCAGCGCGAGACGAACGCCAAATACGGCTTCTCCGCCAAGAAGACGCTCGACGTTGCGCAATCGCTCTACGAGAAGCATAAGGTCATCTCGTACCCGCGGACGAATTCGAACTACGTGAACGAGCAGAACATTCCCGAGATGCACCGCGCGCTCGATGCGCTCCGCGGCACCGCGTACGACGCCCTTGTCGCCGGCGCCTCCAAGCGCTTCGTACACAAAGGCAACCCGAACGTGTGTAACCCGAGCAAGGTCGAGGATCACCATGCCATCCTGCCGACCCACAAGAGGCCGGGCACGTTGACGCCGGACGAGCAGAAGGTTTACGACTTGATCGTACGCCGGTTTCTCTCCCACTTCTACCCTGCCGCTGAATACAAGCAGCACACGGTGCTGACCGAGGTGGAGCAGGAGCGGTTCAAGACGTCGGTGAAGCAGCTGCTCGATCTCGGTTGGAAGGTCGTCTACGCCGATTTATCGCTCGACAAGAAGAAGCCGCGCGGCAAGGCGAAGGACGACGAAGAGGAAGACGAGGCGGAGACGGACGCCCCCTTCTCGATCGACGCGACGGCCGGCGTGAAGAACGTTAGTTCCGAAGTGAAAGAGAAGGAAACCCAGCCTCCGAAGCCGTTCACGGAAGGTACGCTGCTGAAGGCGATGGAAAGCGCCGGCAAGCAGATCGAGGACGACGAGCTTCGCGAAGCGATGAAAGATTCGGGGCTCGGTACGCCGGCGACGAGGGCGGCCACCATCGAGCGGCTGAAGCAGGTCGAATACATCGAGATGCAAGGCAAGCGGATCGTCATTACGAAGAAGGGCCGCATGGCGATCGAGCTCATCCGCGGCGCCGGCGTCGAGCTGCTCGCCTCCCCGGAGATGACCGGACATTGGGAGCGGCGGCTGACGGAAATTTCGCGGGGCACCGCGGCGGACGAGGCGTTCATGTCGAAGGTGAAGCAGTTCGCCGCCTTCATCGTCGACAAGGTGCGGATGTCGGCCGGCGTATCCCGCTCCGCCTTCGAGTCGGAACGCCCCGCGACACGCGAGCGGAAGCCGGCTGCCGGCTCCGGCCCCGGCGCGAAGAAGCCGCGCGCGGCGTCGTCGAAGACCGCCAAAGCCGGCTCGTCGGCTACGCCCTCGACAACGGCTTCCTCCGCCGGAACGGCGACGGCGACCGCAGCGGCGACGGCGCCTTCCACGATCGGCAATTGCCCGCGGGACGGCTGCGGCGGTACGATCTTCATGGGCCGCAAGGGGTACGGCTGCAGCCATTATAAGACGGGCTGTACCTTCGTCATCTGGAAGGAAAGCTTCGGACGGACGCTCACCGACGCGATGGTTCGCTCGTTGATCGAGAAGGGCCGAACGAGCAAGCTGAAATGGAAAGACGAGCGCGGCGAACCGATCGAAGCTCGCATCGTATTGAAAAACGCGAAAACCGGCGAGTTGGAGCTTGAGTCATAAGCTCCTCCCCGCCGGTTTTTTGTTGTTTACTCGAACGTCAACGAATCGATCGCGTCATTCATCCGCTTAATATTCTCTGGCGTTCTGGAGCTTTGGAGCTCTTCGGCTCGAATCGTATAGACGACTTTGTTTTTCTCGAGCACGTACGTCGTCGAGACGAGCGAGCCCTCTCCGCCGCCCGAGCGCAGGACGATCTTCTTCGCCGGGACGCCCTTGAACGTCATCGCGACATTTTCGACGATCTTCGTCGTGCTGTCGTACTCCATGGCGAACTTGACGTTATCTTCCTCGGAGGCGACGGCCTCCTTGTACGTCGTCGTGTCGTCGGCTTCGATCGTCAGCGAGCCGCCGCGATATTCATAGGTATAACTCTCGTCGGAGTTGTAATAGCCTTCCGTCCAGAACGACGGTACGTTGAACGAGTAACCGTACACCTCGTTGACGATCTCCGTCGTTGCGTCCATATCGATGCCGTACGCGTCGTCCAAATACCCGAAGTTGTTCTCCGCGACGCTCTCGTCGATTCGAATGGACTCGATGATGCGTTCGATCGTCGGGCGGCTTTCGTCTCGATTGTCTTTGCCGTAAAAGAACGAGAAATTGTATTTATATCCGCCTTTGATCACGTAGACGTCATATGTATCGGTCCAGTCGGAGCTATCGTCCGCGCGCTCGGACCATAACCGAACCAAGGCGCGCGCGCCGTCGACCTTCGTATCCGGCAGCTTCCCGATTTCCCGATACGCCGGCAGCAGCTCTTGCGCGAACCGCTTCTCGTGGCGCTGCGCCCATGCTTCGAGCGTGTCGCCCTTTTCCAACGAGTTCATTGTGAAATACATGCTTAGATCGCCATCGGCCGCATAGAAGTTCAGGCCGGTCGTATCGCTCGACGCCGTCCAGCTGGCCGGGAGCTCCATCGCGATGCCGTACACGTCATCCTTATGTTGTATGTACCCGTCCTTCACGGAGGATACGTCCTTCGTCTCGTCGTCGGCCGCGTCGAACGACACCTCGAAGCTGTCGATCAAATCCTGGTACACGCGCATCTTCGCTTGGTTCTTATAGTTCGCCTCGTCGTACGCCTCGAAGCCGTACCAAAACAATACGCCGTCCTTCAAGTAAAGGCGGTTTTCCAAATAAGAGCCTGCGGACGACCGGGAGACGACCTTCGCATAAGGAACGGGGCCGCTCTGTACCAGCCGCTTGTCCAAGATCGTCCCGTCGTAGATGGTGTCGGTCAACGCGGCGAGCAATCCGCTCTCCTTCATCTTCGGCTGCGTCGTATCCACTTCGATATCGATGCCGTACTCCCCGTTCGCGTCCGAGAAATAAATCCATTCGCCGTTCAGCGCTTGGAAATCTTGAACGAGTCCGGACGGGTAATTCATCGTCCATCCCCAATGGCTGTCCCCGATCTTCGTCTTGCCTTCGTCGCCGTCGATGACCGGCGCCTCTTCGGACGGAGCGGTCCCTTCCGCCAAGCTGCCGCTGATCGCGATCGACTGTACGCCGCCTTCGTCTTGGAAGCTTACCTCCGCGCCGAACGTCTCGGAGATGAACCGCACCGGCACCATCGTCGTGCCGTCGATCAGCTTCGGCGCGCTAGGGACGTTCCGCTTCTCGCCGTTCACCGTCGAGACGACGCTGTCGATCGTCAGCTCGATCGTCTTGCCGCCGTACGTCAATACGATGCCTTGCGTATCCGGCAGCCATTGCGGGTCGGAGGCGAACGCCGCCGAGATGACGCGCAGCGGCACCAACGTCGAGTTGTTGACGATGACGGGCGGTTTCACGGGCAGCGCCTGCCCTCCTACGACCGCCTCGGCTTTCCCGATCGTCAATTTCACTTCGACCTTGTCGGCTTCGGCCGCATAGGCCCCGACGCCGATCGAACACGCGAGGGCCGCGAGCGCCGCGCTCGATAGTAGTTTCTTCTTCATGATTTCGTATCCTCCGCCGCTTAGGGTTGGTCTTGCAAGGGGATCGTACGCTGCACGATATCGCCGCCCGAGAGCATCGTAACCGTAACCTTCGTTCCCGGCATATACGACTTCAGCTTCTCGTTCAAGTCGACCTTCGTGACGACCTTCGCTTGATCGATCGAATACAAGGCGTCGCCCTTCTTCACGCCGGCTTTCGCCGCCGGGGACGCCGGATCGACATAGGTGACGGTCATCGGCTTGCTCGTCGACAGGCCGACGACCGCTTCCCAGCTCTCTTCGAGCTCGAACCCGACGTACGCCCGCTTCACGGCGCCGTATTTCTTCAAATGATCGACGATGTAAGCGACCGTGTTCGCCGGAATCGAGAATCCCGTATTATCCACGGACACGTCGACGAACTTCAGCGTGTTGATGCCGACGACTTCGCCGCTCGCATTGAGCAGCGGTCCGCCGCTGTTGCCCGGATTGATCGCCGCGTCCGTCTGCAGCAGCCGGTACGTCGAGTTCACCGAGCGGTTGACGCCGCTGATGACGCCGACGGTCGCCGAGTTGCGCAGCGAGAAGTTCACCGGCGTGCCGATCGCGATCGCCGTCTCTCCGGGACGCACCTGATCGCTGTCCGCGAACGCCGCCGGCGCGAGCCCCGTCGCCGATACCTTCAGCAGCGCAAGGTCGCTGGCGGCGTCCTTGAATACCTTCGTCGGCTTATACTGCTTCTCGTCGTGCGCCAGAACGATGATTTCCTTCATGCTTTCGATGACGTGCGCGTTCGTCACGATCCAGCCGTCCGCCGAGACGACGACCCCCGAGCCGTGCGTTAACGCGAAGCGGTCGCTCGACCGAAGCGCATTGGTATCCGGCTTGCCGATAATCGCGACGACGGAAGGCCCCGCCTTCTCGATCAGGTCGGCGGTGGACTCCCCTGGCTCGTATCGATACGTCTTCGTCGCGGCATCGTACGACCCCGAGCCGCCGAGCGCGTTCGTCAGACTGCTCGCCTTCACGTACACCTCGCCGTCGATCGTTCGAGCCGACAACGAGACGACCCCGCCCGCGGCCCCGGAGGCGATCGCTTGCGCGGCCGCGAACGCGCAGACGCCGACGCCGATCGCCGCGGCCCATGCCATGGTCCTCTTCTTCCTCAACCTATCCCGCCTCTACCAAAAAGACATAATGCACTAAACGTATCACGATTGCTAGATTCAGACAATATGAAGACGCGCAAATGTTTTGCATCGCTCCGCACTCAGGTTTACGGTCCTATATCGAAAGAATCATGTTATGATACCGAAGTACAACGAAGACCTACTCGACGATGGAGGAACCCTTGGCTTATGAACGCATCGATTTCCCTTTCCTTCCCACACCCGTCCGAGCGCGCCGGCGCCGCGATCGGAAACAGCGTATCCCATTTGCATTATCAGGAAGACAAGCGGCGATTCTGGTCTGCCGACCGTTCCGCCTACTTGCTCTATGCTTCTATCGCCGGCAAGAGAGTCGTCCTAGGAGACCCTGTCGGATCGGAGACGGACGGGCGAGCCGCATTGGCGGAATTTTTGTCATCGGGCAAGACTTCCGGGCGCGATTGCATCTTCTACCAGATGGGACCGCGATACGCGGCTTGGTTAGAACGTTACGGGTTCCATACGATGAAAACGGGCGAGGAAGCTTCCGTGGCGTTGACCGGTTTCCATACGAACGGGAAAAGTTGGGTCAAGCTTCGAACTAAAATCCATAAAATCGAACGCGAGGGCTACCGAAGCGAGATCTCGCTCCCGCCTCATGCCGACGCGTTGATGTCCGAAATCCAATCGGTATCCGACGCGTGGCTCGGAGGGAAACGGGAGAAATCGTTTTCCGTGGGGAGCTATTGCGACACATACGTCGCGGCGCATCCGGTCGCGACGCTTCGTTCGCCCGGAGGCGAATTGCTTGCCTTCGTCACGTTGGCCGCATTCCAACGTCCGGAGGGGGAGCGAGGCCTCGCCATCGATCTCATGCGGTATCGGGATGGCAGCCCTTCCGGAGGGATGGAGACGCTGTTCGTACGCATTCTGACTTGGGGACAAGCTTCCGGGTACGCCGAGTGCAGTCTCGGCGCGTCGCCTATGGCGAACGCAAGCGACAGTCGACCTTGGCTCAAGCTTGTGCGGCGGGTCGCGGCGCGCTACTACAACTTCGACGGACTGCAGCGCTTCAAAGCGAAATTCCAGCCGGGGTGGGAGGATCGGTATTTGGCGTATTCGGGCGGGTCGGCGTTCGTCGCGCTCGCGCTCGTCGCGCTGCTCGTGCATCGGCGGCGCCGAAACCGTTCCCGTTCGCCGGAAATATGCGGGACGTCCGCGGCGCGGTCGACGCATTGAGGTTAGGCGATGCCGAGCCGATTGAACTCCGATGCCATGGACGCGCGCAGCGCCATCTTCTCCGCGTCCGGCAAGAACGCAGCGTCGACGCCGTTCAATATGAGCCGCTTCAGCTCCTGCGGGCGGAAGGCGAAGTGTTCCTGCAGCATCGCATATTCCTTGCCTAGGTTCGTATCCGAAACCGTCAGATTGTCCGTATTGACGGTGACCATCAGCTCTTGATCGAAATAGTCCCGAATCGGATAAGCGAACCAGCCCGGCGACGCTTTCGTTTGGATATTGCTGACGGGGCACATCTCCAGCGGAATGCGGCGTTCGCGAACGAGCCTTAGCACGTCGGCGTCCTCCCGCAGACGGACGCCGTGTCCGATGCGAGAGGCGCCCAGCTTCGTCACCGCGTCGTAGATGTTCTTCGGTCCCGCCGCTTCTCCGGCGTGGATCGTGATCGGGATGTCGCGGCGCCGCGCGTGCCGGAATACGTCCGCGAACCGCTCCGCGGGGAAGCTCGCTTCGTCGCCGGCGAGGTCGACGGCGACGATCCCTCTTCCTAAGTATTCAGCGGCGGCTTCGATCACCTCTCGGTTCGACGCGTCCGAGTGGGATCTGAGGCATGCGGCGATGGCCCGCGCCTTCACCCCGAACGTCTCCTCTCCGCGGCGCAGCCCCTCGATCACGGCATGAACGACCTCCACGGCGGACAACCCTCGTTCCCGGTGCAATTGAGGCCCGAAGCGCACCTCGATATATTTGCAATTTTGCTCGGAGGCTTGCTCGACCAACTCGTACGCGACGCGCTCCAAGGCGTTCGGCGTATGCAGAAATCGCCCGACGAACAGAAACTTGCCGAGATACTCCTCGAGGCTGGCGCATTGTCCCTTGACCTGCATCAGCGAGGAGATCGTCTCCTTGTCGGTGTCGAGCAGCTCGATGCCGTCCTCGTTCGCCAGATCGACGATCGTTTCCGGTTTGACGCTTCCGTCCAGATGCAGATGCAAATCCACCTTCGGCAGCTTCGTAATGTCCATGGCAGCCCACGTCCTCTCTCGCCTCGATTGTATTTTTACTACTATATTCAATAGCGTTTCCGATGTAAATATTAATGACAGGTATTTTTCGCACTTAGCTGTAAAACATAACGTATATCTTCCATGCACTCCGCTTTCGACCCGATTGGCATCTCCGTTGTCCGACTGTTATGATAAGAACAACTCTCTGCAGAACGGAGGCGACCCGACGTGGGCGTCAAATTCAACCGAGAATACAAAGACATCGTCACCGATCTGGCGAACGCCATCGGAACGATCGACGACAGCTATGAAGCATTCGAGATGGATGCGGACGACTGGTCCGCTTTGGCATCGGCCGAGCAGGCCGAATTTATGCGCACGTTGGCCGACGACATCTTCTACGGGCTCGGTTCGATGCCGAAGCTGTCGATCGGTTCCGGCACCATCGAATACGACCCGGTCAATCACGTCTTGAAGGTGCACTCGCACGAGAACGTCGTTCATGTGATCCAGTTGATTTAAGCCGGCGGCTTGCTTTCCCTTCCACACACGCGAAGAAGGACGTATCCTTCGAACCGTCGCGATGCGACGCCGAAGCGGTACGTCCTTCCGTCTGTCAATCCCGCTCGTAGATCGAGCCCGTGCGGCTCGCGTACAGCTCCGAATACACTTTCTCCGCGTACGCGTCGGTCATGCCGGCGATATAGTCGGCCACCATGCGCTCCCACGGCCACTTGTTCTTATGCTGCCGATAGCTTTCGATCCAATCCGGAGGCAGGATGAGCTTCCCCGTCTCTACGTCGCTGAAGCTGTCCCACAGCCGCCGCACGATAATCTCGTTGCGCTTCTGCAGACGCTGCACGCGCACGTCCTTGATCATCGTCACCCAAGCGAGCTTCTTCAAAATTTCCATCGTTCGCAGCAGATCCAGATCCTCCTGCCCGTCCCGCACGAACGTCACGCGCTTCCAGCCGATGTTCGGATCGTCGATGATCCCGACCTGATTCGCGAACTTGCCGACCCAACGCGCCTTGATTTCGCGACGCGCCCGCGACGCCTCCCTGCCGCACTGGGCGTAGATCGATTCCCACTGCCGGCAGTAATCGGCGAGCACGCGGCGCACCATCGACTTCCGGTCGACCTCGTCCCATCTCACTCCGCTGTTGCCCGCATCGTCCACGATTTCCTGCACGACGTTATCGACGAGCCGCTCGTCTTCGAAGAAATTCGGATTGAGCTGAATTTTCCCCGCCCGCATCCCGTCCTCGATATCGTGCGTGGAATACGCGATATCGTCGCACAAGTCCATCAACTGCGCTTCGAGCGTCGCCCGCCGTTCGGGCATGCCCCAGACGTCGCGCAGCTGCTTGATGCCTTCCCACTCCATGCCGTATACGCCTTTGAGCCGGCCCGGTTCCTCGATCGACACCGGGTATTTGTTGATCGCCAGCAGCACTGCCGCCGTCAAGTCGAGGCCGCGTTCGCTGCCCGCGCGTTTCTCGAGAAACATGAGGATGCGGAAGTTTTGCGCGTTGCCCTCGTACGCCATGCCGTACCGTTCCCGCAGAAGGAGATTCAGAATTTCCTCGCCCTTGTGGCCGAACGGCGGATGGCCGAAATCATGCGCCAACGCGGCGCATTCCACGACCTCCGGGTCCATCATGAGCCCGGGGTGCTCCTTCTTCGACAAGAACGATTCCGTCTTGTAGAGCCTGCGGGCCACCTCCCGGGCGATCTGCGACACCTCGAGCGAATGCGTTAATCTCGTGCGGTAATAGTCGCCTGAACCGGCGCCGAACACTTGCGACTTGCCTTGCAGCCTTCGGAACGCGGGCGACTGAATCAGCCTTGCGTAATCTTTCTCGTATTCGTCCCGGTCCTCGCTGGACAAGGCGTTCTCTGTATCGAATAGACGAAGCTTGCGAATGTTCATTCCGCATTCCCCCGATGATGTTCCCTGCTATACGGTATGTGATCGCGAAGAGGGAGGTTCCAGACCGGATGTAAATCCAGTGTGACCTATTATAACACGTTGGAACGAACTCGGAAAACGAACAAAAGAAAACCCACGATCCCGGCGCCTTCCCGCCGAATCGTGGGTTTCGTTCAGGCTTGCCGTTCCGCGACCGCCGCGTTCCGCAGCCGGCGCTCCGGCTGCCGATCCGACCGGTCCCATCGGGATACGGTCACGGCGCGGAACACGCCGACGCAGTCGGTCAACGCGACGACGTCCGCTTGCGCCTCGTACCTCCAGTACGCGTCAAGCGCGTACAAAGCCGGTCTCCCTTGCCATTGGACGCTCGCGAAGGCGCCGCTTTCCGCGCAAGCCCGTAGTCGGGCTTGGAGCTCCTCGCGCCCTTGCGCGTTCGCGTTCGCTCCCTCCCGACCCGCGAATGCCGCATACGCCTGCTCCGTCAGATGAATGTTCATTTCGTGTCGCTCCCTCTCTCGTTATGCTTCGTTACTTAGAATTGTAGTGGAGGGTGACGACAACCGGTTGTCACGGAACGTATGTTCGTACGCTCTTCTTCATCCTCCTCCCCGCCGGCCGACTGCAGGCGGGGCCGCTCAGGCGACTAGCCTGCTTCCGGCTCGGACGGAGCGGCGATCGGCTCCGTGCGCACATAACGGTTGGTGTGAAGAAACAACAGCCCGGTTTCTTTCACATCCGCGCCGGTCAGCCGCCTCCAATACTCTGCATACGCCTCGACCTGAGGGGCATAAAACGCCGCGAACGCCGCCTCGTCCTCGACCGCCATGCCGTCCGTCTTGAAGTCCACGATCACCCATCCGCCGTCGTCTTCCTCGAAGACGAGGTCGATCACTCCGTTCACGATGTAATCCATGCCGTCTTCGCGAGCCGCAGCGGTGAACGTGAACTCGTGATAGCGGCGCGAGGCTAGCTCGGCGCGGCGCCACAAGTCGCTCGCCAACACGGCGTCGACCATCGCGAGCGCCTCGGCCGCGTACGTAGCGTCGAGCGCCTCTTCCGCCGACGCGACGCGCACGAACGCGTCCAATTCGCCTCGCGCCAAGCCGTTGCCGACGGCCTCCAACGCGCGATGCACGACGGTGCCGAACGCCGCGCCGCGCCCTGCGGAAGGCCGGGGCGGCGACGCGTCGGCCGCGCCCCCCTTCGCCAGCGACGTGACGCTCGCGACGGAGTACGACGGCGCGGACGCCTTGGCGTGCGCCTCGCGCCATGCGCGCAGCGCCTCCTCCGCGTCGAACGGACCGTCCCAACGCTCTCTCGGACGCTCCCCGCGCTGCACGTCGTCCAGCTCGGGCTGACCCTCCAACGCCGGCCCGAGATGGCTCCACGGGTCGATCGCGGGTTTATACGGATACCGGCTGACGATCGTCAGCTGCTTCGCCCGCGTCGCCGCAACGTAGAGCAGCCGATCGCGTTCGGCATGCATATACAGGCGCTCCTTCTCGGCGACCTCGGGCCAACCGACCGGCTGAGCGATGACTTCCGTCTGGAATTCCTTCCGCCGCGTAATGGCGAAGTACCCGGCGGCCGGCTCCTGCAACCGGTCGATATGCTCGGTCGCGTCGCGGTCCGAGTCGCCGCACGGACACGCCAGGAAGACGATCGGCGCCTCCAGCCCCTTCGCCTTATGCAGATTCATGATGCGAACCGCGCGGCCGGTCCCCGCGAACAGGGAGGCGCCTTCCAGTCCGTTCGCATCGGCGATCTCGCCGAGCAGTCGGGTCAAGGCGCCCCAGTCGGACGCCGCCTCCGGATGACCCGCGATCGTCTCGTACAGCTTCGTAAGCGTACCGGCGCGAATGCTGCCCGAGGGCGACCCCGCGGCGTACGGCAATAGGCCGAGTCGTTCCGTCAGCCGCAGGAATGCGCTTAGCGCAGGCTCCTTGCGCACGATGCTCAGCATCGCCCGCAACGCGGCCAACGCCGCTCTGACCGGCGCCCCGGCGGGAGCGCCTTCGTCGGCTTCCTCTCCGTCCGCGCTCCCGTACAACGAGATCCGTCCGACCTCCATCGTGTAAGCATACAACGCTTCATCGCTGACGCCGAACAGCGGGCCGCGAAGCGTCGCGAGCAACGGCACCCGATCCGACGGATCCTCGAGGCAAGCCGCCAGCAAACGCAACGCGCGGAGCTCGTCATACATCACTTGGCTCCCGGAGGTGTCGGAAGGAATGCCGTACGCTTCGAGCCGCTCCGCATACAAACCGATAAACTCGCGATACTTCAAGAGCACGAGGAAGTCGTCGGGGCGGGCGGGACGCGTCGCCTCCATGCCGCCTTCCCGATCCGCCACCTGCAGATTGCCGTCGCACGCCCAGGAAATCCAACGCGCGATCCGATCCGCGTCTTCCGAAGCGATGTCCGCCTTCCGATCGTACTCGGCCTTGGGCGACGTTAACGTATATACGCCGTGCCGTTGCCTCTTCCCCGTCGGATTGGCGCGCGTCGTCAGCATTCGGACGAAGTCCGCCTGCGTATCGTCCGACTTGCCGGGCGGCATGAATTTCCCTTCGAACGCGTAGTTGACGAAATCGCCGACTGAACGGACCGAGCGAAAATTCCGAGTGAGCTGCAAGACGGCCCCGCATTCCCGCATGATCCGTTTCACGAGATTATACGTGGAAATATCCGCGCGGCGGAATCGATAGATCGACTGCTTCGGATCGCCGACGATGAACAGCGACCCCGGCTTCGGACGCAGCCTCCGCCACTCGTCGACTTCCGGGTCCGCTCCGGTGAGCAGCAGCATCATCTCCGCCTGCACCGGATCGGTGTCTTGGAATTCGTCCACGAACAGTCGGGCGTACCGCGAAGAGAAGTAGCGCCGCACCTCGGGACGCTCGCGAAGCATCGTCGTCGCCTTCATCAACAGGTCTTGGAACGACAAGGCGCCTTCCTGCAACCGCCGCTTCCGCGCATAAGTCACCGCCGGCAGCACGAAACGGACCACCTGCGGGTGCAAGTACTCCTTCCAGGCTCTTAGAAAAGGAAGCAGCACATCGGCCCGCCACTCCGCGAACCTCTCCTTAAGCGCCTTCGCCGTCTTCGGGTCCGGCCAGCGCTTTTGCGTGACGCCGATCGCCTTGTCGAACGTCGAAGCCAGCGCCAGCAGCGTCAAGTCGTCTTCGACGTCGCGGCTGCGCCGGAACGCTGCGGCGGCGCGCAGCGCCTGCTGCAGCGGATCCCACCCGCCTTCCGGACGGTTCGTCGGCAGCGCGCGTACGGCTTCGTCGATCAGCGGCAGCAGCGACAGCCGGAGCCGGTCGAAATCGGGCCTCGGCGCGTCCTCCGTGAACACGTCGACGTCTTCGTACATCGCGACGCACAGATACACGGCGCGCAAGTCTTCGACATGAACGCCTACCCCCGCCAACGCGTCGATCGCCGATTCGTTCCTCTCCCGCAGCTCGAGCAAATAATCGTCCCAATACAACTGCAAGCGCTCCCGGCTTTCCGCTTCGTCCATTTCCGCGAATTCGGGGTCGAGTCCGGCTTCCATCGGCCGTTCTCGGAGCAGTCTGCCGCAGAAGGCATGGATCGTGCCGACGAACCCTTCGGGGATTTGGCGCAGCGCGAGCGACAACCGCGACCGCGTCGTCTCGTCCTCGGCGTCCCGAAGTCGCTGTTCGAGCTTCATCCGGAATCGGCCGCGCAGCTCGGCGGCCGCCTTATTCGTGAACGTAATCGCGGCCATTCGCCGCACCTCGGCTTTCCCCGATTCGACCAGCGCGATCATCCGGGCGACGAGCGACGTCGTCTTCCCCGAACCGGCCCCCGCTTCTACCACGAAGGACGTATCCAGGTCGGTCGCGATGCGCCGGCGCGCCTCCTCGTCCGCGGCAATCAACGTAACGTCAGACACTGCCGTTCACCTCCAACAATGGCGCGAGTCGATCCCGGTTTTCCGGGAAGGCGCGCGCATGCTTTTTCCATTCGGCATGCGAACCGCAGACGGCCGCATAGTCGCATCGACGGCATAACTCGGGCTTATCGGTCGGCGGAAACAATCCTCCGCGGATCGCCTCCAGCGTACGCCGCAACAGCGCCACGGTGTCGTCGCGGCGCCCTTCCTGGGGCCGGGACACCTCCTCGCCCAAGCCGCGTTCGGTGGGAAACGCGTACGCCGCTTCCGTCACGCGCGCTTCCGGATCCGCCCCGGTTCGTCGCAGCCACTGCTCGACGGCCAGAGCGTACAGCGCGTGCTGAATTTGCGTACCGCCGGCGAAGAAAGCCCCTTCGTCGTAATACTTCGGCTGCCCCGTCTTATAATCGATAATCTTGTATCGATGTTCTCCGACCTCGTCGATCCGGTCCACGTAGCCGCGCAACGAAAGACGGAATCCGTCCGCCAGTTCCAAGGCGAACGCCTCTTCGTCCTTGTGCAGCTCCAGCTCGAACCAGCGCGGCTTCGACTCGCGCCTGGATTCCATCCGCCAAAATACGGCTACGTCTTTCCGGACGGCATCGCATTCTTTCGCGTAGATATGCGGGCTGGGCGGCGGTACCTGAGCGGCCGCCTCCAGCAGCTTCCGTTCGCAAATGGCCTCCAACCTGCCCCGGTCATGCCCTCCTTGCTTCGCCGTCTCGCTCATATAGTCGCAGAAGATGTCATGCAGCAGCTGTCCTCGCTGCATGGCGTCGAGCCATCGGGTCCGGTCGTACTCGACGATTTCCTTCGGGCGGACGCCTAATACGTCCTGGTAGAAAAACATCAACGGACACTTCGCATACGTCTCCAACTTGCTGGCGCTTATCAATCGGATCGGGGAAGCGGCTTCGGTCCCGTCCCCGATCGCGGCGCCGTGCGCGAGCGAAGGCACGAGCCCGTCGTACGGACCGACGACAGGCTTCATGCGAGCGGCGACCGCGGCCGCGCCGTTCGCCAGCGAAGGAAATAACCGGAACACCTCCGCCGCGCCGTCTCTCAGCATCCGATCCGGCGACTGCAGCGCTCGCGTCACGCCGTCCTCGAGATCCGCCGCGAAGCCGCCGGCGCCGATCCAACCCGCCGGCTCGCCGATCGCGGCGTCCAGCGTCTCGAAGTCGGCTTCCGGCTCCCCGCGGGCCGCGCGATACAGCTGCAGCAGTTCGTAGGCCGGGCTCGATTCGGCGTCCTGGGCAAGGCGCAGACTGCTGTATCCGAAGACGACGCGGCCGCGAACGGAACCGAGTCGACGACCTCGCGCCTCTCTCTCCCGCAAGGCGCGGCCGCCCGACGTCTCGAGCGCGTCGGACAATCGAACGCGCTCGTCGTCCAACAGCACGGGATCTTGACGAACCGACGCCGACCAATGCTCTTCGCTCATGCCGAGCGCGATCGAGAGCCTTCTCCCGGAGAGGCCCCCCTGCTCGAGCGAAGCGACGTGAAGCTTGCCGGGCTGCGGCGACGATTCCGCCTCCACGGCGCAACCCTCGAGCCGCCGGCGGACGACGGACAAAGCGTCCGCCGCGCCGATGGGATCCGCGGCCCACCGCTGGAGCTGCTCGCGCAGCTCCGCGACGGCCGCGACGACGCTCGCGTCGGCGGCTGCGGCCGGCGGCCGGCAGTCGGCCAGGAAGGCGGCCAATCCGTCGGCGACGGCCGCCGCGGACCAATCGCTCGCCTTCGTCGGCACGGGCAGCAGCCACCCCCGGATCAAGCGGTCGAGCCAATCGGCCGCGGAGCGGTCCGAATCTCGTTCATATGGATGCGAGGTCAGCAGAACGTACCGTTCCCGCCCCCACCCGATGCCGGACGATTCCAGCAGCCGGATCGCGTCGCTACGCTGGAATTCGGCGTCCTCCGGCGGCCTCACGCCGCCAAGCTTCATCGCGCTCGCGAGCGCATCCGCCCGATAACCGGACGCCAACCAATCCAAGTAGCCCAGCGCCGCCTTCCCCAGCGGAGAGAATCCAATCGGCAAGCCTCCCGCGAACGTCGCGGGAATGTCGAATCGACGGCAAAGCCCGTAAAGAATCGGAGCGTACCCCGCATAATCGGACAACAGCAGCTCGCAATCGTCCCAGGGTACGCCGCTCGCCGCCGCCCGCCGCAACGCTTCCTTCGACTCCGAAAGCGGACCGAGCGCTCGAAACCAATCGACGGCATCGATCGGGAAGTAGGATTCCGGCGCAAGGAAGTCGGGCTCCGGCGAAAGCCGCAGCGCCCCGCGATCCCCGGCAAGCCGCTCCAGCATCGCGCAAGCGACCTCCGACAACCGAACGCCGCCGTCCAGGAGGAATACGGACGCCGCGTCGGTCCGCGCCGGAGCCGCCAAGCGGGTCAGTTCTGCGAAGTCGACGATACGGTGTCGCGCCAGCGCTTCTTCGTAGGCGGAATACAATCCGCGAATGTATTCGCCCTTCGCCCGCTGCTCGAACGCCTCGACCGCGACGTCTTCGGAGGAAACGCCCGCTTCCCGAAGCTCCGTCAGCGCGCGATGAAACCGGTCCGCGACGCCCGACGTGACGAGCGCCGGCGGAACATAGCCGCTCCAAGGCGCCGTCGCCGACCGCATGAGCGAGAAGACGATCCAATACGTCTCCCCGCGGGAAGCGTAAGTTAAGCCGGCCGCCGCCAGCGCCGGCAAAGCCCGCGACCGGGCGAGCCCTTCGACCGTCGCGATCTCCAAGTTCGTCACAGGCCCGAGTTCCCTGGCTATGCGTTGCACCGTCTGACGACCGGCCGCGTAGCTGTCGACGACCCAAATCTTCTTCGCGAGTGGACTCCCTTGCACGATTTCATATAACTGGCGCATCGCGATCGTCATGAGGGTTCGCTCCTTTTTCCAAACTGCGTATAACCTTACAAATTCTACTGATCGGGAGGGAACTCCTCCCATTCCGCGAAAGCAGTTACCTATAGCATACCGGAACGACCCGACCGCTGTTTGCCACCAAACATATGTTCTCATATAGCGCGTGCTATTGCAATAATGGACATTACAGGTCTATAATAGTCACTAATTACGTACGGAAAGGAGTGCGCATCATTCAATTTTCCAAAAGCACCAGCTACGCGCTTCACGCACTGGTTCGACTCGCCCGATCGGAGCCCGGGGTCAATGTAGGCATTAAGGAGCTTTCCGCATCGCTCGGCATCCCTGAAAGCTACTTATCTAAGGTCATGTCCAAACTAAGGCAGGACGGCCTCGTCCGCGCCGTGACGGGAGCGAGCGGCGGATACGAGCTGGCTCGGTCTCCCGAAAAAATTTCATTCTTAGACGTCATTCAGGTCATCGAAGGCCGCCAACATCTATACGAATGTTTCCATACCGACGCGCAGCGTCCTTCGAAACCGCAATGCCTCATTCATCAGGTGATGGACGGCGCCGAGGAACGACTGCTTCAGTATTTACGAGAACATACCATTCAATGGGTGCTCGACAGGAGGAAGGAACATGAACCGATTGTTTGACGCTTGCGTGATCGGAGGCGGACCGGCCGGCTTAAGCGCGGCGTTGGTGCTCGGCCGAGCGAGAAAAGACGTCGTCGTCGTCGACGAAGGGCGCCCGCGAAACCGCGTCACCCGCGAATCCCACGGTTACCTAACGAGAGACGGCATTCCGCCGGCCGAATTTCGGCGAATCGCGCGAGAGCAAATCGAGGCCTACCCTTCCGTTCGTTTCGTCGAAGACGCCGCGGTGTCGATCTCCGGCGTCGACGGGGACTTCCGAATCGCGACCGCGCAAGGAACGATCGTAAGGAGCAAGAAGCTGCTCTTCGCCGTCGGCAAGAAAGACCTCCCGGTACATATCGACGGTTTGTCGGAAATATACGGGAAGAGTGCCTTCGTCTGTCCGTATTGCGACGGATGGGAACTGCGGGATCAGCCGCTCGTCCTGATCGCGAACGGCGCAAGAGCGCTGCATATGGCCAAGACGATTTCCGGCTGGTCGCGTCGGCTCACCCTTTGTACCAACGGACCCGAGGGATGGACGGAGGAACAACGCGAGGAGCTCTCCAGGCATCAAGTCCCCTCCTATGCGTCGCCGATCCGGCGCATCGCGTCGGTCGACGGCATGGTCCGACACGTCGAGCTGGAAGACGGTACGCGCATCCATTGCACGGGGATCTTCTTCGCGCCAAGGCTTGCCGCCGGCTCCGAGCTTCCGATGGCGATGGGCTGCCGCGTATCGGAATCCGGCTCCGTCGTCGTCGACCCTTTCGGCAAGACGAGCGTTCCGGGCATCTTCAGCGCCGGCGACGCGGCGACGGAACTGTATCAGGTCGTGGCCGCCGCTTCCATGGGTTCGTTGGCCGGCGTGGCCATCAATTCCGAGCTGCTCGAGGAAGCCTGGAACGCTTAGGTTCGCAATGGAATTAACCTTCCGGACGCGAACGGGACGCCTTTGATAGGCGCCTACCCGAGAAGGTTTCCTTTTTCGAATAACACGTAAGCTTTGTAACGGTCCAAGTCCTGGCTCTTATAGAATCGTAACAATTTCAACTTTCGGTACAAGATCGCCAAGTCCAATGGGTGTTCGCAAGTAGCGAACGTTCGCAGCCGGTCCCCCGCCAGCTCCTGCAGCACTTCATACAACGCCACATGCTGAGGGTGTCCGTATTCTCCTTCAGGCCCGTGCGTAACGATGACGCGGTAAGGTCGTTCCTCGATCGTTCGGCGCAGCGCCTCCTTGAGCGCCGGACGATCGAAATCGCCGCGCCGCCGATCCGGAAATGTCCAGATGTCGCGCTCCGCACCGACGTAACGCATCGCCTTAGCGAATTCTTCGCGCCGGACCCGGTTGTTGCCGTTCGTGACGCAAACGACCTTCCACCCTCTCCCCTCAAGCAGCGCGGCGCCGCCGAAGATGCTTTCGTCATCCGGATGGGCGACGATCATTAACTTATCCGGCATCGCCTTCCCTCCTTACTCGCTCATACAATCGCATAAGGATTCTTGCGACCTGAAGACGGTCGAACCTGCGAATCATCTCCTCCCGCCCCCGTCTCCCCCATTCGCTCCGCAGCGAAGGACTGGACAAGGCGATTCGCGAAGCTCCCGCGATCGAACCGGCCGTCGGTCTCCAATCGGCTCCATGATCTCCGTAATATTTCCGCCATGCATAATCGTACAGAGGGGGCGTTACCAACCCGACATCGCCTTTCACGCCCACGGCGACGACGACCCGTTCGCAGGACATCGCTTCCAACGCGATTCGCCCTGTCCCGACGACGACGCTGGCCGCCGAATAAAACTCCGGCATTTGTTCGACGTAGCCCAACGTATGGATGCGAGAGGCATGCCTCGACTTGCGGGCGAGCCCCGAGAGCCACTCCGCGTCGGCACCGTCGCCGGCCATTAGAAGGTGCGCCTCCGGGAACGTCTCCGCGAGCTCTCGGTCGAACGCCTCAAGCACAAGCTTGCCGATCTCCCCTTTCTTTCGATGCAATCGGCTGGCGTACGCCAAGACGGGAACGCCCGGATCGATCCCGCAGACGGAACGGAGTCCGCTGCCTCTGTCGCGAAAGCGCTCGGTATCGATGGCGTTCGGTACCACGACCGACTCGATGCCGTTCGCTCGAAGCCAAGCCTGCAGGGCCGGGCTGACGCTGACGTAATGCGATACGGCGGACTTCAGCGCGAGGTTGCCATCGCCTCGGTAATGGACCGTGAATACGAGCGGTATTCCCGCGGCGGCCGCCGCTCCCGATAACAGCAATGCCACGTCCGCATGATGCGCGTTGATCACGCTCACGCCTTCTTCAAGCAACGACCTCGGCAACGAAGCCGCATGTTCGGCGTCGATGCCGCGAACGTCGCAGCCGAGCGCGGCGAATTTCGGCAGCAGCGGACCGGTCGGCGCCGCAGCGACGACCAACACCGAGACGCCAAGTTCGAGCAGCGTCTTCGTCACAGTATAAACGTAGGTTTGTACGCCGCCGACGTTGAAATTTTTCATCGCCATCGCGACCCGCAACGCTTTCCCCATACATTCGCCCTCCTATGTCCTTATACGATATTCACCCTATGTTCGACGAGGTCGGGTTGCAAGGGACAGTCGCCGAGCGGCGCGGCGTATAGGACAACGAAAGGCGGTCATATACATGAGCAAGGAGAGGATGTATATGCGATTCACGATTCAGTATATACCTCTGAAGAAGATCGACGCGTCCGCCACCGTCCGCATCACCGAACGCATCAAGCAACTGCGCGCCGTCGTCTGGGATAGCTCGAACCTGCTTGCCGTGAAGAGAAACCGCCGGGACGGCAGCTTTACCGTCGTCGGCGGACACGACCGTTACCGGTATATGAAAGCTCATACGAATAAACTGTACGCCCCTTGCGTGCTCGACGAATCCAAGGATTCGCCCGCCGCATCCGTCCCGTCCTGGATCCGGAAATTCCGCAACCGCAATCTGCCGAGGAAGTTTCCGAAATTCCACCCGGAGAAAATCACGCCCGCCGGCTGGTCGATCATCCGCGCGTTCGCGAAGGAGGAACCGCGATTCGAGCGGCTGACGCGGCTGCAGCAGGTGAAGGTGCTGCTCGTCGCCGTGCGGTACAAGAAAACCGTCGTCAAGGCGATGCGCGCCATGGTGGACGACATGACCGGTTCCGACGGGTGAACGCAACGCATCGAAGGCCGCCCCAAGTCGTTTGCGACTTCGAGGCGGCCTTCTTGGGCTTCCAGCGGACAGGCTTCCTTACGTCCGTTCTCCGATATGCTTCGTACAGTTGTATAGCTCGCACGTCCATTTCGCGTCCGCGAACGTAAAGATCGTTACGGACGTATTGCCTAGATGCTCGTTCATCTCCGCCTCCGGCGCCAATCGGCGCAACGTGTTCCCGATCAACGCGCCGTGGCTGACGATCAGCACCCGTTCTCCCGGATGGCGGTCGAGAACGTCCGCGACGAACGATTCGCCGCGAGCGGCTGCGGCTTCCGGCATCTCCCGACCGAAGTCCATCGACTCCCAAGCGGAACCGAACTGCAGCACGCGCTCGTCCGGCGTCGTTCCTTCCAGCGTCCCGAAGGAGATTTCCCGCAGCCGCGGATCGACGCGTACGGGCAGCCCCAGCGCCGCCCCGATCGTATCCGCCGTCTCTTTCGCGCGCGACAGGTCGCTCGCGTAGACGACGTCCCATGCTTCTTCGTTCTTCAGCCTCTCCGCGACGAGCCGGGCTTGCGCCCGGCCGGCGTCGTTGAGCGGAATATCCGTTTGTCCTTGCGCTCTTCGTTCCATATTCCAATCCGTCACGCCGTGACGAATCCAACCGATCGTCGTCATGCGAATGCTGCCCCTTCTTTCTTTCGATCAATCCGTGCTTCGAATGCTTTCGACGAGGATGCCCGACGCCGTTCCGCGCACCGGGTACCGATCGACGACGTCCCGCAGCTGCCCGATCAGCTCCGGCAACGCCTCCGCCGAGGCGAGGAACCCTAGCGCCAACGTCGTCCGCCGGCCGGTCGGAGGCGTCAGCCTGCCGGACCACGCCAACCTTCCCGCTTTATCGACTTGCAGCGTCAACCCGATCGTATCGTCCATATTTTCCAGACGCGCCTTCCCGCTTCGAGAGGACGACAGCCGTTCGATCTCGACCATGAGCGCCCGGAACTCTTCGGTGCGGATCGCGGTCGGGTACGAAGCCGCGATGCCCGGCGTCGCCGCCTCTACGTCGCATGCGAGCCAGTTGCCGTCCCAATAACAATTCGCATCCGGGTATGCATACCCTCGTACCTTAATGACCAGCCGTTCCCCTACGTCCCCAAACACTCGGATCTCCAAAGACGTACCTCCGTTTCGGATGAGTCTTTACAGGTCAATGCGCGATGTGGTCTCTTGGTTGGAAAACGCACCAAAATCATAAGTACGCGATGCCGAATCGTCCCATTCCATACTCCTTGTTCTTATTGAAAGAAGCGAATATGATTCCATTGCGTGCGCAGCCGATCCCACGATTTGCGCCAAGCGCTCCGATCGTCGGGCAGCAGCTCGAGTCGCGCGAGCGCCGCGATGCGCTCCGCGTTGTCGCTCACGCTCCAACCGTCCGTATCGAGGTGATGTCGGAACGTCTCGTCGCGCAAGCCCTCGATGCACCGATCGATCTGCCTCGCGGCCCAGGAGCGCTCGCCGTCGCCTCGACTTCGGAGCCGACGCAGCAAGACGTCTTTCGAGGCGCATAACGCGAAGTGGTGCACGACGACCCCTTCGCTCCGCAACCGACCTGCCATCTCGGCGAAATAGCCCGGATTCACTACGGTCATCGGAACAAGTACGACCCCGTCGTACGACGCGTCGATATATTTCAACATCCCGTAGTTCGTCTCGCGCCACATTGGAAAATCTTGGAAGTCGTCCCGCATGGCCGAAGACGGTACATTCTTACGGATATAATAACCCGCGTTCTCCGGATCGAACACGAAGGAGTTCGGAATTCTTCGGTGGAGCTCGAACGCCGTCTGCGTCTTCCCGGCCCCGAACGCCCCGTTAATCCACACGATCATGCGTTTCGCCTCCGATGGGATACGATACCAAAACCGCTATGCACTATCTTATCCGATACCGTTAGGTCCGTAAAGATTTTACTTGTTCACGGGATCCGGATTCCGTCTCTTCCGCAAGCTTCTTCAGCGCCGCATTGCGATCCTCAAGAAATCGGGTCATGTACCGTCTTAATATCAGCCTCTCGACGAGCCAACCCAGCGGGCCTAACGGCGCCGAGAACGTCAGCGTGTCCTTCATTAACGTCTGCGCTCCGTCGCCGATCGGCTCGAAGTCATGCTCATGTCTCATGCGCTTGAACGCGCCGCGAACCATCCGATCCACGAATCTGAGAGGACGATCGAATTCGACGATTTCGGAGGTCAGCTTCTGCCTCACCCCGAGATGCGTCGCGTGGAACGTAACGGTTTCCCCCAATTCGATCCTGCCGCTCGTTCTGCCGGCGACGGCCCGCTCCTTCGTGCGCTTCCACACCGTCCGAGTATGGACGTCGATATCCCGAGCCAAGTCGAAGACCGTCTCGATCGGGGCATCGACGACGATGCTCGTCTCCACTCGAATCATCTCGTCGCCTCGCTTTCATCCTCCCGCACGTTCATCCCATACCCGTTCCATCTCCACGAAGTCCCCGTCTTGAAATGAAAGTTTGTACACGTCCGGATTGCTAAGCGCCTTCCAAGTCTCGAAGCCGACGGAAGCGTCGAACGCCTTCAGAAGCAGCGCCATCAGATTGCCATGCGTCGCAGCCGCGACGACGTTCGCTTCGCCGTTCGCGAGCTCCTTCACGACCGCCAACGCCCGTTCCGTCGCCCTGCGGGAAGATTCGCCGCCTTCGAGCGCGACGTCCATCTCCTCGAAGGATCGCCGCAGATGCTCCATCCAGTCGGGAAGATCCCGTCCGCTCAGCACGCGCTCGCTCAGACGCTCGTCGACGGCGGCGTCGATCCCGAGCCGCCGGGACAGCGGCTCCACCGAACGAACGGCGCGTCGGAACGGACTGGATACGATCTTTTGGATCCCCTTCCCTGCCAAGGCTTCCGCTAGTCGCTCCGCTTGCTTCATCCCTTCTTCGGTTAACGGCGCTTCCGCTTCCTGGCCCGCAGCCTTGCAGTGGCGGATGAGATAGATCGTCTTCATAAGTACCCCGCCCTCTTCAGAACAAGCTCGGAGAAGGGCTGCAGCCCCGGAATCGGCCGATCCAACGGGAAGTACGCCAGCGCCAACCCTTCGTCGTCGTTCACCTTCGGCTCCCCTTCGACGCCTTCCGCCTCGTATACCGCCATCACGTTATAGATTTCGTCCCCATGCGGGTACTTGAAATACATATCCTTCCCGGATAACAACGCGACGAATTTGAATCCGCCCGCGGTCAATCCCGCTTCCTCGTACAGTTCCCTTGCCGCCGCTTCCTCGAAGGAGTCGCCCAGCTCCAGCGCGCCGCCGATCGTCCCCCAGTCGAGCGTATCGGCTCGCTTTTGCAGCAAAATATGCCCCTCCTCGTTCCTGACGATCACGCAAGCGCCGGCCATGATCAGCGGCGCCGTACCGACGTATTTCCTTAGCTCCTTAATGTATCCCATGGTACTTCCTCACCCTTTCGACCAAGTCGCGCGCGTATACCCCAATCTCATTCCTGTCCTCTCCATGTTCCGGGAACTCTGCGACGCATAGGAGGCTTGTCCTACGACGAGCTCGCACCGCGCCGTCCGGGCTTCCCGCATCCGTCTCGCGATCAACGCCGTCTGCAGTCCCCGGTTTCTGAATTCCGGCAGCGTCGCCGCGAAGGTGAGCGATGCCGTCCGATCCTTCGCGAACATGACGCCGACCGCGCCGGGCTCTCCGTGCCATTCCGCGACGTAGAATCGCCAGCCCGCGCGCCCCATCAACACTTCGTTATTACTAGCAACGTAAGGAATTCCATCGTCGCCTAAGCCGGTGCCTCTGCAATGAATCGTCGCATAGAGTTCAGCCTCTTCCTTCCCGATCTCTCGGATTCGGATCGAATCGTCGACTGCCGGCAAGCCAGACCCGGTCGGTTCGGCATACAAGGATGCGTGGAAGCCCGATTGGTAATATCCACGGGAATGAAGCGCTTGGAATAGCTTCTTCGTTCCGTTGCCCGGCGTAATTTCGAATTGCGGAATCCGACCGCGAGCTTGGTAGAATTCGATAATGTCGTCCAAAACATCGATTTCTTCTTCGGATAGCAGCTTCACCGTATTGAACTGAGGCCAGGGCATCGATTTACTGTAGAATGCCAACGCGCCGCCGAATCGTTCGAACTCGACGCCTTCCGGATTCCCCGCTCTCTCCCGGATCGCGGTCATTCGATCGAGCATGTATTCCGACTCCGAACGCTCCAGCGTTCCATACAACGGTTCCGTCATGAGCGATCCCAACCGCATGACACCTCTTTTTCCTGTTCTGAAATGCGACTTAAGCTCCAATAATCGTTGTCCGGCGGGGCCAAATTGCCTTTTTTAGGGTTTCATTCGAAAATTCTTTATGATATGATTTAATAAACAAAGCCGAGTGCGGCGAACACTCGGCTATACAATTGGCTTGGGCGGGGTATTCCCTCAAGCTGTACTCAAGAAAAAACCCACCTTCGGCTCTCAACCTTGGGGTGGGTTTTTACTTTCTTCGGTAGTTATTCCCGATGTAGGTTAAAAGGGCAACGACGAAAGATGCGAATAACAGCATAATCGAGATTGCGTCCTTTAACTCCATAGTTCCACCTCCCTTCGAAGGGAAACTATGCCCACCCAAGATTCAATTGTACCTCACAAGTATACCATTATGTGCCAGCTAAAGGAAGAACATTTGTTCCCTTTTATAGAATTCTATTATTTAGGATTCTGATGGAGTGGGTTACCTCCTCGTGATCGTCGTCTTTCGTAAAGCCAAGAGATCGATAGAATCGATCGGCTGGAATCGAATCCGTCCTCAACTGCAACACATCGAATGTGCCCGCCGCATCGGCCAGTAATGCTTGCATTAACTTTCTCCCGACCCCCAACCTCCGAAAAGCAGGCAGCACATAAAATCTTCGTACGCGCCCTACGCGAATTCCATCCCCCGCCGACACCCGATTCACCCCGCAAATTCCGACGATCCTCGAATCCGCATAGCAGGCATATAGCGACTCGCCTGGTCGATCGAAACGGTTATGCCCCTCTATGTACTCGTCGACGAGGCGTTGGACAAAGCGAAACCCTTCAAGTTTACTTTGAGCAAGCAATTCGTCCAAATCACGAATGATTACGGAACTTTCCACTTGCCGGATACGGTACTCCATGCTAATACCCGTTAAACTCTACATAAATCGGATTTCCTTCAAGTTTCAGACTCATTTCGATTCTGTCCTTGAAGTTTAAGTAGTCGACCATCTGCAAAGCCTCTTCGATCGGGAAGAAGCCCGTCTCCAGACTTTCGCTCGTTGCCGTCGGTTCTCCTCCGATCGCCTTCGCAAGAAACAGCGTATTGCAGATACAACCCTCTACATTATGGAAAATGCCGCAGAACTTGACGATCTCGATATCGATCCCGGCCTCTTCCTTCGTTTCCCGGATTGCAGCTTGAGCGAGGGATTCGCCAAGTTCGACTTGGCCGCCCGGCATCTCCCACCCCCTGCGCGGTCCTTTAATGAGCAATACTTCGTTGTTTTCGTTCAAGACGATCGCAGCCGCTGAAACGATATGCTTGGGCGGATTCATTCGACCCCTCCTATACATTCAGTTTCAATATTTCTTCTTCTCCGAACCATGCCCCCGTACCTTCGAAGCCTCGTTGAAGATAAAAGCTTCTCGCCTTGCCGTTTTCCCGATGTACGGTAAGTCGTATCTCTTTGCATTGCGTAAACTTATTTTGTATCCAAGAGATCATTAGGGAGAGAGCGCTTCCGCCGTATCCTCTCCCTTGTTCTCTCTCGTCGATGAAAAATCCGTTAATCCAGTACATGTTTTCCGTGTTCTCTTCGTAAGCGTGCATGATGAATCCTACCATTTTGTCGTTGTTGTATATGGCGAAGGGGATATATTCGACATGTTCTCCATCCGGTTTTATATAAACCTTGGCAAGCGAGACGGCAACGGATGGCACGAATTTCCGTTGATCCTCGGTTACGCGAAGCTTTAACGCCGTTTCCCAGTTATTCGAGTCCTTAAGGTCTTCGAAAAAATCGAGGCATTCTTGATAAAAAGCTTCGTATAGACTTGCGTCGATTTCTTTGGATTCTGCAGTAAAATCAAACCTCATTTTTATTAAATGCGGGATATCCCGTTCCATATACTGACGAACGACCAACGAATCGCATGTCGGATGTTCCATAACGCCCCCCCTCCCAGGACAACTTAGATGCCCCACCTCTCGATATTACCTTATTCAGGTAACTTCGAACAGGCGTTTGTCGGACTGAGAACCAGGACTTTGGGTGCATTAATCCACTTTAGGGAATCTTTGCCATTAATAACTACGTATTACCTACGTGAACTTCATTTATAAGGGAGGATGACATGGGCAATCAGCGCAAGAAAATGAAGCGGTTTCAAGCGGCGGTCGTGAGCACGATGACGCTCACGATGGTGATGGGGGCGGCGCTGCCCGCTTGGGCGGCGCGGACGAGCGCAAGTGCAAGCGCAGGCGCGAGCGTCGGTACGGTCGTCGATACCGCCGTCGATGCAAGCGACGAAACCTCGCCTAACGGTTCCGCGACGATGTCGGTAACGGAGGAAACGGCGAACATCTCCGGCGAGGAAGCGGAAGCGCGCATGAAGAAGCTGTTTCCCGCGCTTCGCGAGGCGAAGCTCGATCATATCCGGTTCGGCAGCGACCGCTTCCCTCCGGCGAGGGAAGCGGTGTGGAACTTGAATTGGTCGGTCACGAGCGCCGACGGTCGCGGTACGCACGGATTTTCCACCGAGATGGACGCGATGACGGGGGACGTATTGTCGATGTATGTACCGGAATTCGTGCTCGGGGAACCGTCGTTCTACCCGCCTAAAGTGAGTCGCGAAGAAGCGCGGAAGACCGCCGAAGCGCTCGTCAAGCGAGCCGTTCCCTCGTTGGACGGCGTCGCGTTGTCGGTAAGAGACGCCGATTCGTATGACGGGGCGCTGTTCGGACCGTTCCGGTATTCGTTCTACTTCGAGACGGAACATCACGGAATTCCGGTGACGTTCCGGTCCGTCCACGTCGGAATCGACGGGAACGGCAACGCGACGCAGCTGTCGTATCAGCCTCTCCCCGACGACATGCCGCCGGCGGCGAATCCGATCGCGAAGGAGAAGGTCATGGCGGCCTACGAGGAGCATCTTGAACTGCAGCTGGCTTACGTCAACTTGAACCCTTACCGCGAAGAGCCGAAATGGGCGCTCGCTTGGGTCCCTGCGCCGTCTCATTCAGGCGTAATGGACGCGATCACGGGCGATTGGATCGGTTTCGACGGCATGGAAATCCCTAAGGGGGACGCAGCAGTTCGGTACGAGGCGATTGCGCCCTCCGCAGGAGCGGCCTACCAGCCGGCGCGACCGGAGGGGAAGACGATCACCCGGGCGCAAGCCGAGGAAATCGTCGCGTCGGTGTACCGCTTGCCGGACGACTATGAATTGGAACAGCATTCGCTGCAGGAAGATTTCAACGTAAAGCGTTCTGTATGGAGGCTGACATGGAGAGAAGGCAGCCCCTCCCCGATGGGCTTCCCTCCTGGCGTCACGGCGACGGTCGACGCGGAGAACGGGCAAGTTTACGAAATTCGGAAAGACCTGTTCTCGCCGTATGGCGCGCTTCCCAAGCCCGAGCAGGAGACCGGCAAGCCGATCTCCGAAACGGAAGCGAAGCGGAAAGCCGACGACCTTGTCGCGAAGCTGTTCCCGGATGCGAAGGAAACGTTGAAGCGGATCGAGGGATCGACGCCCGGCATGCCTCCGAATCCATCCGAGGACGAGTATACGTTCGTTTACCAGCCGTTCCGCAACGAATACCCGCTGCAGGACGCCAGCGTCCGGCTGCAGCTGAGCAAGGACGGACAATTGGTATCCTACGCTGCGTGGAGCTCCGGTCCGGTGCCGGAAGCGTCCGAGCTTCCGAAGAAGGCGGCGTTCGGGAAAGCGGAAGCCGAACGCCTCTGGCTCGAACGCTCCGATCTGGCGCTGCGATACGACCGCTTCGGCGGATATTACGTGGACAACGGCGAGAGGGTCGAGGAGAAGATTCGGCTGACGTACCGCCACGAGTGGAAATCCGGCAACGAAGCGTTCGTCTTGGATGCGGCAACGGGCAAGTGGGTCTCAAGGGGCTTCGGGATCCCTCAGCCGACGGGCGAGCCGGTCGACCCGATCGATATCGAGGGGCATGCCGCCGAATCGGACCTTCGGACGCTGGCGCAATTCCGGGTCCTGGACGCGGACGAAGGCGGCCGCGCGAATCCGGATGGCGTCATTACGCGGGCGCAGTGGTCCCGTTGGCTCGCGGCTGCCCTGAATCCGCATTATGCGAACGAAGGATACTACGGTCCGAACGGTACGGAAGAGAAGCCGTATTATGCGGACGTCTCCGTCGACGACGAGCTGCACAAGGCGTTTCGCGTTCTTGCCATGATGGGCTGGATCGGTACGGAGCATGAGGCCGGCTCGTCGTTCGGATCCGACGAAGGATTGACCCGAGAAGAGTTGGCTATATGGGCGGCGCACGTGCTGGGCTATGATCGCCTGGCCGAACTGCTGGGGGACGACCCGGTCATCGGCGGCGCCTCGGATGTCGGAAGCATCGAGCATCCGGGCGCCGCGGCGCTCTCCGTCAAGCTTCAGCTGCTGAACATCGAGGACGGCCGTTGGAACCCGGACAAGAAAGTCACGCGCGCCGAAGCGGCAAGCTTCTTGATGAAGCTCGTTCGGCTGCAATCGTCGGTAGACCAACCGGTGAACGGCCGATAGGATTGAGTCGAAAAAAGCGGGGAGACGCACGCGTCTCCCCGCTTTTTCTCGCTCGCCTCGCGTTACATTCCCTTGTACCACTTTCTTAGCTGATTGATGTGAGCCTGATGGTAGCGGCTATGGTCCGCCATATGCCATAGACCCCAACGCAGGGTTGCTTGTTTCTCGTTTTCATGCCCGAAGGTAACGATTTTATCTAGGTCTTCATCCGTTATATGAGTACATGTATCTTTCAGCATTCGGATCACGTGTTCATATTTAGACACCAGCGTGTTCAATGACACCCCCTTCACCATCGGAAGCCTATGATTTGCATCGATCATGGGTCCATATTCCTCTTGTAAAGAAACAGGAAGCGGCTGCCCTTTCATTCTATAAACCCAGTTCAGATCCACATACGCGATATGCCTGAGCAACTGAGCGGTACTATTATGGGTATGATTCGGCCCCTTGAAATCTACTTCTTCTTGCGACATGCCTTTAGTAATTAGCTGTAGTCGCTGGCTATTTTGTACTACTGCGGAATATAACATTCCCACAATCGGCGTCATACTGGCTTCTCCTTGGAGATCGTAAAGCATCCTATCCCTTCCTCTCCTCATTCCAAAATGGCGAATAATCGCCAAACTTTTGTTTCATAATCTATACTCGATACATTCTTTCGAGAACGAGGGCCACGCCGTCATCGTCGTTATTCGCAGTAACCTCGTTCGCTGCTTCCTTCAACTCCCCGATCGCATTTCCCATAGCCACCGAGTACCCGGAAATCGAAAACATTCCCCGGTCATTATGATCGTCTCCGAATGCTATGATCCGAGCTAAGTCGATTCCCAGCCGATTGCATAACAGTTGAATCCCATTCTCCTTCGAAGCCTTCTTACTCATGACCTGCAATAACTTTCCATGATCTGTAACGACCATATGTAAATCGGACGCAAATTTTGATAAAATAGGAGCGCCATCGCCGAACGACGTGATCAGTATTTTTGTCGGCTCATACTCCTTTAGTTCGCTTAAGGTTTTGACGATTGGATCTCCCTCTCTTCTCTGGATCATCGAATAATCCATTTCTGTCAAGCTATACCATTCATCTTTCACCTCGACACTAATTTCGATATTCGCCTGGCTTTGAAGACAGAAGTCTAATAGCTCATTGGAAAGGTTTACGTCAATCGGAACATGTACATCCGTACCTGTTGTTTTACAAGAAATTAATGCCCCATTGTAGAAAATGAAAGAGCCGATCGATAACAGCTCTTCCGGCAATAATGCTTTAACCGCCCTTGGAGGTCGCGCTGTCGCAAAGATTACTTTCATGCCGTTCGCATAGCAATTCATAATGGCCTTTTGATTACGCTCTGAGACATTTTTGTTTCTATCGAGTAAAGTGCCGTCGAGATCAAGCACAACCGCCGAGAACATCATTGCCCCTCCCTCCGCTCAAAACGTACGATAACACAACGTCGAAATTGTAATACATGCCTGCGACGGTTTACGGTTCATTATAAAAATGGGTTGGAACGGAGGACGACTGTATGGTAAGAAACGAACAAGAGATGCTGAAAATGCTTATGGATTTTGCAAAGAACGACGATAGAATCCGATTGGCGATTTTGGAAGGTTCGCGTACAAATCGAAATATTCCCTCCGATCCATTTCAAGATTATGACATTTCTTACTTTGTAACAGATATCGACTCCTTCAAGACTAGCGATCAATGGCTCGACATTTTCGGGAAGCGGATGATGATGCAAAAACCCGAGGATATGGAGCTTTTTCCGCCGGAATTAGGGAATTGGTTTTCATACTTAATTCTCTTCGATGACGGGAATAAATTAGACCTGACGCTTATACCGATAAACGAGGTTGAGGATTATGTTACAAAGAGCGACGGTTTGTTTGAGGTCCTACTTGATAAAGATACTCTCGTTAAAAATAAAGTGCTTGCTTCGGACTCCGCCTATTGGATTAAAAAGCCGACCGCGAGAGAATTTGACGATTGCTGCAATGAGTTCTGGATGGTTTCGACTTACATCGTTAAAGGGCTGGCGAGAAAAGAAATCCTTTTTGCAATCGACCATTTAAACGAAATTGCTCGACCTAATTTGTTGAGAATGATGACCTGGCATGTCGGATCGGAGCAAGGCTTCACGTTTAGCGTGGGGAAGAACTATAAATTTTTGGAACGTTATCTTTCGAATGAAGATTGGGAAACTTTGCTGTCGACCTATTCCGAGAACGGATACCAAGAAATGTGGCGGTCTTTAATGGTTTGTTACGAGTTATTTAGAAAATACTCGAAGTCTGTGGCGTATACTTTCGGATATACTTATCCCGATTACGATGAAGCCATCACCAACTATACGCATAATATTTGTAATTCCGTCTTCTTATCGAGCGATCAGAAGTAGTTCGCTAAATGCCGTTATCGTTGCATATGGAACTACACCCATCTTATTCATCTTTTCTACATCGCCTTGATACGATATAAATGTAATTCCAGCCGCCGAGGAAGCCATCCCATCGATCCAAGAATCGCCCACTGAAATCCATTCCCGAATTGAAATATCGTTGTACTTTTCCAATATCATGTTGTATCCGTCAGGGGCTGGTTTTAAGACCCCCATGGTTTCCCTGCCGACGATGTAATCGAAATAATCTAGGATGTTGTTGTCTTTGAGCGCTGTTTCTGCGGCTTGATTCGAGTTATTCGTAACGATGGATAACCGACATCTTCCTTTCAACTCGTCAAGAGTATCGGTGACCCCGGCTTCCAATTCGGCGCCCTTCATGCCCTCGATCTCAAACCGCTTAGGGATCTCCCACAGATCATGGAGCACTTCTTCAGTCATTCTAGTGGACTTCGTTGCTTCTTTTATTATCGTCGAAGTCGTATGATTTGTTAGTTCAAGTTCTCTTGGGAGTATTCCACGGGTAACTAGAAAATTAAAGGTCTCCTGTTTCATGCCCTCAAAGTCAATTCTCGACCGTAATATGGTATTGTCCATGTCGAAAATGACGCCTTTTATTTTACACATCCGCGAGTCCCGCTCCATTTTTGTTATTTAACATCATAATTTTCTCATCACTTCCGATTACGCATACTGAACTTCAAGCTCTTTGACGAAAACCGCTGTTCCGGAAATAAACACTTCAATGGTGGAGTCGTGTCGGCGAACTTTCACAAAAACTCTACCCTCTTTATTTACCTCATAACCTTGTTCAACGATAAAGTTTATAGAGCGTTCCTCATGCTCGAGGTACGTTAAGTAGTACGCCCCCATCACACCTGATGCTGTACCTGTCACCGCATCCTCGGTAGTACCTGAGTAAGGAGATGAAAAATGCCTTGCATGCATCATTGCTTCCTTATCGTAAGTTTCAATACAAAAAGGATGAACCGACGATTTCGGATTTTCGCGCAATATACTTGGGAATAAAGCGTTCTTTGGTTCCATTCGGTTGAAACAACTTAAACTTCGTATAGGCACCAACAACGTCCAAGTACCTGTGCTTCCATAAACAATCGGCTTTGTAGCATCTATATCCTCTAGAGACAAACCCATGCTATGGGCAAGGTCGGAAATCGAACCATGAAACGGAATGAACTCCGGTCGGTCTTGTTTCATCGTTATAAATAATTGTCCGTTGTTCGTTTCAAAAAAAATCGGGAGCGTCCCGATCTTCGTTTCGATCGTTATTTGTTCATGATAGTTCAACAGCCCCTTCGTCCATAAGCAATACAAAGACGCAATCGTTGCATGACCGCATAAATTCATCTCATGACCGGGTGTAAAATACCGTACTCTTAGATCCGCCTTATTTGAGGACAGAACAAAGACGGTCTCGTTGAATCCAACCTCCCTTGCAATGGATTGCATTTCGGCTGCTTCTAATGTATCGGCATTCAAAACAACGCCCGCTGGATTTCCTTTGTTTGCAATGGCTGAGAATGCATCATAATGGAATACTTTTTGGGTCGGCATCCTTGTCCTCGCTCTCGCTGTTGTTTTAGCTTTCTTTCTTGTTCTTTTTGTAACGTCTGTTCTTCGTAGTCCGCACATTACTCTCCCAACGAGACGCCGCTCCATATCATTCGCACGCCGAGCAGCGCCATTGCGACTCGCATTACCCACAGAAGCGCGTTCCCGCTTAATCGATTGGCGATCGCGGCGCCCCATCGGCCGCCGATCCAGGCGCCCGGCGCGAGGAATAAAGCGCTGAACCAGTCGATCTCGCCATAGAGCATATGGCCAAGGCTGCCCGTGATCGAGCTTAAGAAGATGACGAACATCGATGTGGCCGTGGCGAGATGCGCGGGGTAGGCGAAGAGCAGGATCATGAGCGGCACGAACAACGATCCGCCGCCGATGCCGAACAGGCCGGATACGAAACCGACGCCAAAGCCGACAAGAAGAGCCAGCGATAGGTTGTATCCATAATGATGCGTAATACCCGCTGCATCCGTGTAAGATCTACGATATTTCCAGGAGATCGGCAACGGCCTCAAGCGGCTCTTCAGCAAGAGCAGTGCGGACACGAACAAAATAAAGCAGCCGAAGCCGATCCGGAACGGGCCGGGCGCGATCAGTCCCGTGAACGAAGCGCCGAATAACGCTGCAGGACCGCTGCTGGCGAAGAATAGCAAGCCGCTCCGAACGTCCACCTTCTTCTGCTTATGGAATGCGAGCGTCGACGACAGCGCGGTGACGACCAACACGACCATGGACGTTCCGACGGCCGATGCGGTGGAGATGCCCTGATGCAAGAGGATAGGATCCAAGTACAAAAGAGCCGGGATGATAATAATACCTCCGCCTAAGCCCACGATACTGCCGAACGTCGACGCGAGGATGCCGATCGACAACAATAATAAAATCGTAGCGATCATGGCAGCGGCAACCATTGGATCACGCGTTCGATGTTCCGATCCCAGTAGGCCCATTCGTGATCTCCCGCTTCCTCGCGGTAAGACAGTTCGCAGCCGAGTTCCTCGGCGTGCGCACGAAACCGTACATTATCTTGATACAGGAAATCCTCCGTGCCGCAGCACTGATACAGCTTCGGCAGCGTCGCTCCCTCTTCGACCCTCTTTCGCGCCAAGGCGAAGAGGTCGTCGTCGCTGCCCCGAATGCGGCTGCGTTTCCCGAAGATCAGCTTCATGTCCGCTTCGCGAATGTCCCACATGCGATGTACATCGAGCGCTCCAGACAAGCTCGCCGCCGCGGCGAACCGATCGGGATGGCGCAGCGCCAGCTTGAAGGCGCCGTAGCCGCCCATCGACAATCCGGCGACGAAACGCCCCTCCCTACGCTCGGCGATCGGGAAGAACGATTGCGCCGTCTCCGGCAGCTCCTCGCTCACGAACGTCCAATAGTTCGGGCCGTACGCCATATCCGTATAATAGCTGCGATTGACGGCCGGCATGACGACCGCGAGGTTTCTCGCCTCGGCGTACCGTTCCACCGACGTGCGTCGAAGCCATATCGTATGGTCGTCCGAGTTGCCGTGAAGCAGGTAGAGCACCGGGTGCCCTCCTTCCGGCGGCCGCCCTCGGCGCTGCGGCAGGATCACGTTCATCGTCGCTTGCACGCCGAGCGTTTCGGCGAAAAACTGACATTGAAACAATGCCATAGGAACCCTCCTTTCTCAGGAATCTTGGCCGGCAGCGCCTTGTTTTCGAAAATCGTCCGTTAAAATCCCAGAAAATCCCCAAATTTCGTCCTCGATCTCTTGGATCACGATATGGGTATGTTCCGGCTTCTTCCCCAACACGCGAACGAGCGTCTCCGTAAACTCCTTAACGACTTGAGCCTTTTGCTCGCGAGTCGCGCCTTTCGTAATTTGCAGGTTGATATAAGGCATCGATAACGCTCCTTAATCCCACAGGATTTTACAATAGTCTGCTCTCCATCTCGAAAATAGTCAATGCGCGTTCAGCGTTTTTTCGCGTGATGTCGATCGCCGCGTTCAGCGTGACGGTGGCGATTCCATTCATGGCCGCTCCCTCCTATCGGCGGTCGAGGACGACAGCAGCCGCTCGACCTCTTCCGCCATCGCCCGATAATGCATCGCGCCTTCGTATCGCCCGACGATGACGCCGTCCGCGTCGATCGCGAACGACGTCGGATACGCGCGGACGCGGAACGCGCGTTGCGCCTCCCCGCTCGCATCCGATACGGCGGGCATCGTGAGCCCGCGCTCCGCGAGGTAGCGTCCCCCAGCTTCGGAGCGGGTTTCCGTCGTCGTCATGTTGACGGCGAGCACGACGACGCCCCGCGGATCGAACGCCTCGTGCAGCCGCTGCAAGGAGGGCATCTCCGCGCGGCACGGCGGACACCAGCTCGCCCAGAAGTTCACGAACACGGGACGTCCGCGGTAAGCGGACAGCGTCGAGCTCGTGCCGTCCGGCAGCGTCAGCTCGACGTCCGGCGCGAGCTGCCCGGCCGCGGAACCGACGCCGGCGGACGCTTCGCGCTCCCGCGCCTCGTAGACGTGCGCCGCTTCCGCCGCGACGCCGAGCAGCAGCGCCGCCGCGACGACCCAGACCGCCGATTCGCTCGCGGCCTTGCGAACCGTCTCCGCACGGCGCCAGGCTTGCCGAACCGCGAACCAGACGCCGGTCGCGAGCGCGCCTGCCGCCGCGGTCGCAGGGGCGAATTCGGGCCGCCCGAGCGCCGCGTAGCCGAGCTGCATCGCGAGCGCGCCCGATGCGGCGTACAACGCCAGCGCCGCCGCGCCCGACGCGAGCAGACGCGAGGAGGCGCGCCAGCGCAGCGCTACGTAAACGACGGCGATCCCGGTCGCCGCGTACCGCCCCGTCGTTCCGCCTTCGAGATACAAGAGCGATGACGGCGCGGCGAGAACGCCTTGCGGATCGAGCCAGAGAAGGGACGTTTTCCAAACGAGAAGCCAGAGGATGCCGCCTCCGAGCAAGTCGGAACGGATGCGGTCCTTCGCCTCCCCGCCGATGCCGGACGCGCGGACGACCGAATAGCCGGCCGCGCCGAACGCCAGCAGCAGGAGCAACGGACCGTTCAGGCTGAGCGGCCCGAGTTGCAAAATAAACAAGGAAATCCCTCTCAATTCATAACCTGATTTCTTCGATAATATGGTATAGTACTAATTATTGTTTAGTGGCGTTGTTTCGTCCCCGCATCAGTGAAAGGTTAGGGAAATGGATGGACATTACGAAGCTCTCGAAGCTCTATATCGATACAACCGACGATTTACTGTTTTTAGTGCGCGCGACCGGCTCGGCTCCTTACGAGTTCCGTTTCGAATCCGTCAACGCCGCGTACTTGCGTCATACCGGCCTGACGGAGGCGATAATCGGCCGCACGATTCAGGAGACGCTGCCGCGGGACGTCGTCGACTTCGTGCAAGACAAGTTTACGGAGGCCGTCGACTGCCGCCGCACCATCCTGTACGAGGAACCGGTCACCTTCCTCGGCAACGAACGCATCGTCGAGACGACGCTGACGCCGTTCTTCGACGCCGCCTCCGGTCGGCCGGAATCGCTGCTCGGCGTCACCCGAGACATTACGGAGCGCAAGCGGACCGAACGGTTCATCCGGGAGAGCGAGGAGCGGTACCGCACGCTCGTGCATCTGTCTCCGGACGCGATCTTCATCCACGACGAAGGCGAGATCGTCTTCTGCAACGAAGCGTGCGCTCGTCTCGTGCAAGCCGATCATCCGGACGAGCTGCTAGGCACGAATTTGTTCGACTACTTGATGCCCGACGCGCAACGCAAGATGGAGTTGTTGATGCAGCGCATCTACGGCATGGGGTCCGGCGAGCTCCCCGCGTTCGAGACGAAGCTCGTTCGTAGGAAAACACGGGAAGTCATCGACGTCGAAGGCACCGCCGCATTCGTCGAGCATAACAGGAAGAAGCTGCTCCAAGTCGTGCTGCGGAACGTAACCAAGCGCAGCATCGAGAAGGAACGGCTTCAGCGGCTGTCCCAGCTGGACGGGCTCACGAACATCGCGAACCGGCGATATTTCGACGCGGTAATGATCCGCGAAGTCAATCGCGCGAGGCGCAACAAGCTGCCGATCGCCTTGCTGTTGTTCGACATCGACAACTTCAAGCAATATAACGATATGTACGGCCATCTAACCGGAGACGACTGCTTGAAGCGCGTCACCGCGGCGGCGGGCCGGATGCTGAAGCGGCCGGGCGATCTGCTCGCGCGTTTCGGCGGCGAAGAATTCGCGGTGCTGCTGCCGGAGACGGACGTGTTCGGCGCCGAGATCGTGGCCGAGCAGCTTCAAACGACCATCGAATCGCTGGCGATCCCCCATCCGCAATCGGACGTACTTCCGGTCGTCACGATCAGCGTCGGCGTCTCCAGCATGACGCGCCCGACCTCGGCCGGTATCGTCCCTTTCATCGAGCGGGCGGATCGGGCGCTGTATGCGGCGAAACGCAACGGCAAGAATCGCGTAGAAGTATATGATAAGCTTTCGTTCCGTAACGAATAACCGAAACGCACGACTTCCTGAGGAGGCTTCCCGATTGCAAAAGTATAACTTTTTCCGCCCATTGATCATCTTGCTCGTCGCCTTCGCCACGAACAATCTCGCGAAACTCGTCTGCGCCGCCTTCGGCGTCGATCCGGAGACGACGGAGAGCATCGCCATCGGCGCGATGGTGCTCGCGGCGCTGTTTACGTACACGCGCCTCAATCGGAACCGCGCGAACAAGAAGTAGTCTCTACCCTGGCTACAGACCGAGCCCGCGCGCGAGCAGCTTGCGAAGCGTCGAGGCGACGGCTTCCCCGCGCAACGCCTCTTCGTTGTGCGCCGGCGTGTAACAAGCGACGAAGCCTCGGCCGAACGCGTGAGACCAGCCTGCGATCGAATCGCCGTCCACGGAGGACGATCGCAGGAAGACGTGCGTGTTCGCTTCGTCGCACGCGACGAAGTAATGCTCGTCGTACAATTCGTAAGCGGCTTCGTCCGCCGCCGTCGGAACGTAACGCACCTGCTGATGCAGCGCCGGATGGAATTCGAAATACCCTCGAAGCATCTTCACGTAAGGCCCCTCAGGATCGTAACTCGCCAGACCGGAATGCCACGCGAGCCAGCTCCCTCCCGCTTCAACGTAGGCCGACGCTTTCCGTTGCAGCGCTTCGCTCATCCAGCGACGCGGCTCGTCCGCGTTCGGATCGACGCGATCCTCCTTGAACAAGACGACCATCCCGGGACCTTCCTCCAACGCCGCTTCGAATCCCGTTTCCTCGACGAACTGCAATCGTACGTCATCCAGGCCGGCCGCAGCGCGGCGAAGCGCCGCTTCCGCCCACGACGCGCGATGATAATAGTCTCCTACCAGGGCGACTACGGTTTTCTTTGTCATTCGTTCTTGTCGCCTTCCTCCCGCGAGGGAATTTTGCTGTTGAATTCCAGAACGTTGCCGTCCGGATCCGTCGTGAACAACTGGTGCCACCCCGTGATGCTCCGAGGGCGATCGTCGAACGGCCAGCCGGCCGCCTCGAGGCGGGCTCTCACTTCCGAGGCGTCGCGCACGCGAACGGCGAAGTGGCCGTCTTTCGAATCGATCGCGGAGGCGCCTCGCAGCGTCTTGGCCTCGTCATGCACGATCAGATGCAGCTGATCCGCCCCGAGCGCATACCACGCGCCGGGGAACGGAAAGGCGGGACGGCTGTCCAATTCCTCGAGTCCGAGCACGCCGCCGTAGAATCGTCTGGCCCGTTCCAGATCGACGACGACGACCGCGACATGGTGCAGCGCTTCATACATGGTTCGTTCCTCCCCAGATTCCGAGTGCAACGCTTCCATTGTAGCATAGAACGACCGGAGACTCCTTCGGAACATGCCGAAACAACCCGCCCCGCCGAATCGGCGAAACCGGTTGCACCTCTCATTATCGGCGCTCCGGAACGATCAACGAGAGCCCTCGCGGAACGAGCGTCAGCTCGGAAGCGAACGGTTCGGCGGTTTCGCCGTCCACGTGGCAGGCCAGCGCGCGATCGCTCTTCAAACTCAGGCGCTCGCCGCGCAGCATTGTAACGTATGGCAACGAGACATGCGCGCCGCGGTAGATGAGCGGGAAGTGGCGCAGCAGCCGCAGCCGCCCGAGGCCGTGCACGACGCACACGTCCATGACGCCGTCCGTCGCGGACGCGCCGGGACAAATATGCATTCCGCCGCCGAGATACGGCAAATTCGCCGCGACGACGAGCCATACGTTGTCGAAGTCGTACGATCGGCCGTCCAGCGCGACGTGGACCCGCGCGGGGCGGTATGCGCCGAGCGCCGCCAATACGATCATACCGTAGGAGACGGCGCCCAGCCCGATCTTATTCATCCACCGCTTCCATGGAGAGCCGTTCGACCTAGCGGCCACTTCTCCGTCGAAGCCGGAGCCGAACGAATTGACGAAGACGCGCCCGCCTGCGCGGCCGACGTCGATCTCGAGCCGCTCCCCGCGTACGAGCGCCTCGACCGCCTCGCCCGGCTCCGAAGGCAATCCCATGGCCCGCGCGAAATCGTTGCCCGAGCCGGCGCCGATATGCCCGAGCGCAGCGCCGCTGCCGAGCAGCCCCGCCGCGACCTCGTTCACCGTGCCGTCGCCTCCGATCGCCGTGATCGAGTCGTACGCCCGCTCCCGGACCATCCGCTGCGCGAGCGCCGTCGCGTGGCCGGACGCTTCCGTTCGGAAGGCGTCGTACGGCACGCCCCGCGCCGAAAGCTCCCTTTCGACCGCGGCCCAAACCTTCGCCCCTCGCCCGTTGCCGGAAGCGGCGTTGACGATAAACCCCAGCCTACCCATGGGCAGCGTTCCTCCGTGCTTCAACGTCAGACGAGAATATTGATATCGAAGTCTCCGATCCGCTCGACCGATAACGGGATGCTGACAGCCTTCTTGCCCCAATCGATCGCGCCGTCGCCGACGAGGCTCGGCGGCGTAATGTCGACGGCGATGCCGTTGTGATACAGCATCGTGCTGGCGTTGCCGCTGATCATATTGCCCAGCTCCGCGACGGCGCTCCGGCACATGTCGTCGAGTTCCGTGACCGTGTAGCCGCCGAGCATCGCCGACACGATATTCATCGCCATCGTGTCGGGGAAGCCGAACATAATCTCCTTCTCCATCTGGCCGTGTATGCGAATCTTGAGCCATACGTAATTATCCGTATATTGCATCTGCTTCATCTGCAGTTTACCCACGGTCGGCTTCACTTGAATGATCGTCTCGAAGACTTGTATCGAAGAAGTCAAGAACGGGTTAATGAGTTCGGCCTGCATGAAGATATCTCCCCCTCTTTGTCCATTTTCGCAACAAAAAAAACGCCCGAATCGACGGGCGTTCATTCGAGAACGAACGAAACGTCTCCGCAATTTCGGTAACCCAGCTGCCTTAGCTCAGCCTTAGGCCTGTGGCTTTGCGCCCCTACCTTTCGATAGGTTTGCCTTTTCGATTTAGAAGACTTGTAATATGGGCTTATTCTACCATACAGTCCATACTTTGGCACTATAATAATTTAGCTCGCTTACAATTCCCCTTTTATTTGTCGATGAGCTGCACGTCCACGTCGACGAACAGCCGCTGGTTCGGCGTCCCGCGGTAGATCCCCTTCACCGGCACGATATCGAGATAGTCGCGACCGTGTCCGAGCTTGATATACCGGCCGTCGACGCGGTGATTGTTCGTCGGGTCGAAGCCGAGCCAGCCGGTGCCCGGTATATACGCCTCCACCCATGCGTGGGACGCCTGCTCGAAATCCGCGGCGCGCGACTGCAGGTCGCCTATGAAGTGATACCCGCTCGCGTACCGCGCCGGAATGCCCGATAGGCGGCATGCGGCGATCATCAAATGCGCGAAGTCTTGGCAGACGCCGGCGCGCCCCTCGAGCAGCTCCGCGGGCGTCGTGCCGATGCGGGTCGCGTTCGGCCGGTACTCGAACTCCTTGTAAATGCTGGAGACGAGCTCCATCGTCTGCTCGTAGACGCCTGCGCCCGGCCGCCTACACGACGCCGCGAACGCGGCGACGGCGTCGTTCGCCTCCGTGTAAGGCGTCGGGATCAAATACTCGGCGTACTTGTTCTGCACAGCGTCGCTCGCGAGCGCCGCCCAATCCTCCTCGGGGGTCAACACTCGCTTACGCAAGCCGTCGTTGTCGTGCGTGACGACCGTCGATTCGGATCGAATGACGAGCTCCCGATGCGAAGCATTGACCGTGAACGCGTGGATCCGGTTGCCGAAGCCGTCCTCGTAGGTAAGGAGCGGCGCGTTCGGTTCGATCGCGACGGAGTGATGGTAACAGGATTGCCGGTAGTTCGTACGCGGAGCGAGTCGGATTTCATTGACACTGTCCGTGACCGGTTCGTCGTATCGGTACGTGGTGACGTGACAAATTTTGAACTTCATGCGCCCGCCCCCTGCTCCGCGCGAAAGAACGCATTCCCGATCAAGCCTCCGAGCCCGTGAATGACCGTCATGCAATGCACCAAGTTGTCATGAAGCGAGGCTTCCCCGCCGTCGCTTCCTTCCAGCCACGACAGTTCCGCTCTCGCCTTGACGACGAGCCGGATCGCCTTGTCGTACGCCGCGTCGGAACTTTCGAGGTTGCGAAGCGAGCGAAGCTGCTCTTCCAGCTCCCCGAGGCCGAATTGCACCGAACGGGGAAACTTCTCGTTGAGAATGAGCAGCGAGACGACGTTTTCCACCGTAAAGAGATCCATATGAAGGCGCCGGAACACGTCCGCGCCGCCGATCGCCCGAACCGCGGAGAACAAGTAAAACTGCGTCTTCTTCGGGTCCTCCAGAATCGAATGATATACCGAATCGAACAGCCTTGCCGTATTTTCCGCCCGTTCGAGAAACCGTCCGCTCTCCATCATATGCCAGTGGCGGTCTCGCATCATCGTATGATGCGCCGCGCCGTAGAACGCGCCGAGCCATTCCTTCACGCGCTTCAGGAACAAGAACGGCGAATCGAGCAGCAGTTCGTCCGTTTCGTTGCTCTTGAGCCAAAGCGCGAAGCCGTTCAGAATATCCCACAGCTCCTCCGGCAGCCGGTCGCGGATCGCCTTGAGATTCGAGCGCGCCTGATGGACGCAGGATTGGATCGAATTCAGATGATTCGGATCCAGAATCATGTAGTGCAATACTTCGCGTTCGCCGTACGTGCGATACATCGTTTCGAACACCGCCGGATCGCCCAGCGCCTGCACGATGCGGATCCACAGCCGCTCGCCCGACGACGTCTCCTCCCGGATGTGATAGAACGCGTCGATCAAGCGCGCGTGGTTTTCCGCCCGCTCCGTGTACCGCCCGATCCAGAACAACGATTCCGCAATGCGATTCATCATCGCCGCCGCCCCCATTCCGATATGTTTGGAAAACGTTACGTCCCCAGCACCCATGTGTCTTTCACGCCGCCTCCTTGCGAGGAGTTGACGACGAGCGAACCTTCCTTCATGGCGACGCGCGTCAGCCCGCCGGGGATGACGTGCGTCTCCCGGCCCGACAGCACGAACGCGCGAAGATCGATATGGCGAGGGACGAAACCGCCGTCCCGATAAATCGGCGCCGTGGACAGCTTGATCGTAGGCTGCGCGATGTAGTTGGACGGATTCTCTCGAATCTTGACCGCGAACGACGCGATCTCCTCGTCCGTGGCGGTCGGACCGATCAGCATGCCGTAGCCGCCCGAGAGCGACGTTTCCTTCACGACCATCTCGCCGAGCCGGGAGAGCACGTACTCCCGCTCGTCGGGCCTGGACAGCAGATACGTCGGGACGTTCGACAGCATCGGCTCCTCGTTCAAATAGTATTTGATCATGTCGGGAACGAACGTGTAGATCGCCTTATCGTCCGCCACGCCGGTGCCCGGCGCGTTCGCGATCGCGACGTTGCCCGCGCGGTACGCGTTCATGACGCCGGCGACGCCGAGCAGCGAGTCGGGTCGGAAGGCGAGCGGATCGAGGAAGTCGTCGTCGATCCGCCGGTAGACGACGTCGATGCGGCGCAGCCCCGTCCGGGTTCGCATGTAGATCTTATGGTCCATGCACACCAGATCGCGGCCTTCGACAAGCTCGATGCCCATCTGCTGCGCCAAATACGTATGTTCGAAATAGGCGGAGTTATAGCTGCCCGGCGTGAGCAGGGCGATCGTCGGGTTCGAGCGATCCGTTGGGGACATACACTTCAGCGCGGCGAGGAAATGGTTCAAGCTGTGGTCGACCTCTTCGATCGGATACGAGAAGTACAGCTCGCGGAACAGCCGTTTCATGATCGAACGCGAGGTAAAGAGGTAGGAGAAGCCCGAAGGCGAACGCAGATTGTCTTCGAGCACGAAATATTTGCCCCGCTCGTCGCGGATCAGGTCGATGCCGGCGCAGGTCGTATAGATGCCGTTCGGCACCTGCAGGCGCATCATCTCCGGCCGAAAATAACGATTCGCGACGATGAGCTTGCGGGGAACGATGCCGTCGCGCAAGATGTGCTGCTCGTGGTACACGTCGGCCAGGAAGCAGTTCAACGCTTTCGTGCGCTGCACGAGCCCCCGCTCGAGCTCGCGCCACTCCGCGTTCGGGATAATGCGAGGGATCAGATCGAACGGGATCGTCCGCTCGAGCGGATCCGCTTGACCGGGGTCGTAGAGCGTATAGGTGATCCCTTCTTCGAGCATGCGATCGTTCATCGCGGCTTGCCGGCGCGCCGCGAGCTCCGGCGTCATGCGCTCGAACGTTCGGCGGACCTCTTCGTAGTGCGGCCTGACCCGCCCCCCGGCGTCGTGCATCTCGTCGTAATATGCAGCTGTCGCCGCCGCGAACGGCAACCCGAACTGCGATTGCGGTAGGTTCATGCGAACGGCCTCCTCTTCTGTAAAATGTCATCTATCTCCATATTAATAACAGTAAATGTTATTGTAAATGACATTGTTAGAGGATTATTCAAATTTACATCACATAAAAATTACATAATCAGGCAGGATCGGGTCGATTTCGCTTTCGTCGGCGCGATGCGACGGCGTCCGCCGCCTTCACGATGCCGAGCAGCGCGAAGATCATCAGCAGCGCCACCGCCTCGAGCTCGAGAATGTACCAAGGCCACGGCGCCAGCGCATCGAGCAGCGAGCCCGTCGGCGGCTTCCGCGCGAGGAACATGAAATTTTCGCCTGTGATCGCGTTCGCGATGCCCGCGGGGACGGCGAGCGCGTTCAACCAGAGGAGCGAACGGAGCGCGGAACGCCAGGTCGGACGAATCCCGTCCACCGCGGTAAGAAAGACGCCGGCGCAGACGATGCCGATATGCGCGAAGAAAAAGTGGAAATAGCGGAAGTCGGGGAAGCCTACGGTCAAATACGGCGTCGCCAGCGCTTGCAGCGCGCCTAAGATGCCCACAAAGAAAGAAATCTCAACCAACGACCGTTTCCGTGTCAGCAAAGCGAACACGGAAAACCATAACGTCATCGTACACAGCTGGAAAGGTAGCGCATAGAGCCCCCAAGCGTCCGTTATCGTATACCAGGAGTATAGCGCGACCTCCGAAGCGGCGAGCAAGCCGGCAAGCCCGTACCGCGCGATGCGGTTCGCCGCCGGACGGCGCAGCGCGGCGCGGAAGCCTACGATCGCCGCCACCGATAACGCCGCCGCGAGCAGACCCGCTCCGTGCGCCGCGGAGAATAAGACGAACGGTTCCCTCATGTTCCGACTCTCCCCTCTCCGTTCCGATATCAGTAGCGCTTGCCTTGCGCGTCGAGCCGATTGATCGCCGGCGGCCGGCCGTCCAGAACCATCTCGAGGTTGCGCAGGAAAATATCGACCGCTCTCTCCGCGTACCGCTCGGTCGACCCGGCCGTATGCGGCGTCACGATGACGTTATCCATCGCCCAGAGCGGATGGTCCGCCGGCAGCGGCTCTTCCTCGAAGACGTCGAGCCCCGCTCCGGCGATCCGCCCCGCGTTCAACGCGTCGATCAGCGCTTGCGTATCGACGACGCTGCCGCGCCCGACGTTCACGAAGAAAGCCGTCTCCTTCATCGCCGCGAACGCACGCGCGTCGAACAGATGTTTCGACTCGGACGTCGACGGGACGACGGCGACGACGTAATCGCAGGACGGCAGCATGTCGAGCAAGCGTTCGACCGCGAACATCTCGTCGACGGCGGGCGACGGCGCGCCCGACCGGCGCACGCCGAGCACGCGCATGCCGAACGCCGCCTTCGCGATGCGCGCCGTCTCTTCCCCGATCGCGCCGACGCCGATGATGCCGATCGTTTTGCCGTGCATCTCGGATTTAAGGCCGGCGTGGTCCCATTTCCGATGTTGTTGGTTGCGGATGTATACGTCGATCTTGCGCGTGAAGGCGAGCAGCATCGCGAACACGGTTTCGGAAATCGGGTACGCGTGCACGCCGTTCGCGCTCGTCAGTTCGATCCCTCGCTCCAGGTAGCGATCGATTTCCAAATGATCCATGCCGGCGCTCCAGCTTTGCAGCCATCTTACGCGGGACGTCTCGGACAACACGGCCGACTCGAGCCCGTCCCGCCAGCCGACGACGATCTCGGCTTCCCGCACCGCGTCGTCCGTCGCCTCCGTTCCCGCCAGCACGGTCCAACCCGGCGCCGCTTCGCGAATCCGGTTCAACTCGGGCTCCTTCAATTTCGGTATGATCGCGATCGTTCTAATCATTCTCGACTCCTCCTTTATTTTCGCTTGCCCAGAAATAAAAATCCCCTGGGCGAAGACGCCCAAGGGATCACCCGTCAAATTGTTACGTCCAGCACCTTCCCGAGATTCGGGTGCGGCGCCGGCTGCGGCTGCGCTCCGGCGAAGTCGGCCAACAACTGCGAAGCCTGCTGCTTGGCCAAATCCTTCACCTTGCCGTACATCGCATACGACACGTCTCGCTTCAAGATTGCGGTATCGAGCGAGATTTCCATGCGGATTCACCCTCCTTGATTCAATCGCTTCTATTATATCCGACCGCAAACTGGGAATCAATGCCTATTCGGGCGACCGGCCGCGAACTAGACTCGAGAAGGTTTACCGCACTACCCTTCCCTCTGGTATAATAGACCCATTCTGACTAATTAAGAGAAACCAGGTGAATGTATGCAAGTTCCTCCCGGCGCGATCCCAAGGCCCCAGGCCCCACCGAAGAAGCGCAAGAATCGCAGAACGCTGCGCAAGCGGATCGTCCGCAATATGAACTATTCTTCGCTGATCAATCTATTTTTGTTCGCCTGCGTTCTCCTCCTGCTGGTTACTGGCGTCCTGCGGCCGATCAGCTATTCGCTGTCGGAGTATTTCGCGAAGTCGATACAGAAGGATCTCTCCTCTCCGATCACGCTGCAATATTTCGGCGTCGAGCGGCTGTCGGAGCTCGACCCCCGGGACCCCGCGGTACACGCTTGGATCACGGAACGCGTCGAGGAAGTGACCAAATACGAACAGTTCTCGCTGATGGTGGAGATCGAGATGGAAGACGGCCGGTTCGAGAGCGCGCCGAAGCCGGAGGACGCCGTCTATGTCGAGCTTCGACTCGGGGGCGCCGTGCCCTATTCGAATATCCCGCCGATGGCCCAATTGGGAGACGGCCCGTTCCGGGAGCTCGTGGAGTATTACAAGACCGAGACGGTCCTTCCGCTCGTCGACGAGACGACGGGCGCTTCGGTCGGTTCGATCATGGTCGGCATCAATCCGAAAATTCCGGTAGCTATTACGTTCTTGCTCGGCTTCGCGATGCTCGCCTTATGCATCGTCGCGTTAATGCTCACGAAGCTGATCGCGAGGCTCCTTACCGTGCCGCTCATCGCGCCAATCACGCAGCTGGAACAGAAGGTCAAAGCGATCGCCGAAGGCGACTTCCAATCGACGATGGACGCCAAGATCGAGCTGAAGCGGCCGCTTCGCGAAATCGAGTCGTTAATGGATTCGACGAATCTTATTATGGAAAATATGCAGCGTTACGCGGAGCAACTCCAACAGCAGAAGACGACCGTGGAGGAGCAGAACGACGAGCTGGAAGCGCAGAACGACGAGCTCGTCCAATCGAAGCGCCGACTGCAAGAAGCCCAGCGCCTCCTCACCGCGCGGGAGCGCAGCGTCCGGAGCTTGCTCGACAACGCGAAGCAAGGGTTCCTCACGTTCGGGCCGGAACTGCTCGTCGACGAGGAATACAGCCGCGAGTGCGCTCGATTGTACGGCGGACCGATCGCCGGCCTCTCGTTCCCGGTTATGCTCTCGCAGGGCGACGAGGAGCAGCGGCTGTTCATCGAGCGGCTGCTGCGCAAGCTGTTCGACGAACGGGACGCCGCGCGGCGGCAGGTGCTGCTCCCGCTTCTCCCGGAAGAGACGCGGATCGGTTCGATCGACGTGCAGATCGAATACGCGATGATCGCGGATCGCGGCGAAGACGGCGAGCTCTCGGAGCGCTGCATGGTCATGTTGACCGACATCACCGAGAAGCGTCAGCTGCAAAACCGGATGGAACAAGAGCGCAATACGCTGCAGACGGTCGTCAAGGTCGTGGTGGATTACAACGGGTATTCGTCGCTCGCGCGTTCCTTCTCCGAATGGGTCGCGGCGCCGTTCGACGAGACATGTCCCCCCGCCGGCATGAAGTCGGCGCTGTTCGATCTGTTCCGCGCCGTCCATACGTTCAAGGGCAGCTTCGCGCAGATCGGCATGTCGCGCCTCGCGGCGCGACTGCACGGCGTCGAATCGCTCGTCTCCGCTTGGAGCAAGCGCCCGGAGCCGCCGGCGCCCGCGGAAGCGCTAGAGAAGCTGAACGAGCTACGAATGGGCGATTGGCTGCAAGAGGAGCACGAGGTGCTCCGAAGCGTGCTAGGCGACTCGTTCTTCGACCAAGATCAAGTCCTCCTCGTCGACCGCGCGAAACTGTTGGAAATCGAACGGAAGATGATGGCTACGCTGTCCCCGGCGGATTGCAGCTTGCTGCTTCCGGAGCTCCGGAAGATCCGGTACAAGCCGTTCCGCGAGCTCCTGTCCTCCTATCCGGAATACGTCGTAGGCCTTGGGGAGCGATTCGACAAGATGATCGAGCCGTTCGACGTCGAAGGCGGCGACTTCCTCGTCGACGGCGACGCGTACCTGCCGCTCGCCCGATCGCTCGTGCACGTATTTCGCAACGCCGTCGACCATGGACTGGAAGGCCCCGACGAACGCGTCGAGGCCGGGAAGCCGGAAGAAGGGACGATCCGGTGCTCGGTGTCGCTGCAGGACGATACGATCCAGGTGCGCATTCGGGACGACGGCCGCGGCATCGACGTCGAGAAGCTGAAGCGGAAGGCGCTCGAGCAAGGCGTCCTCCAGGCGGAAGCGATCGAAGCGCTCTCCCCTGCGGAAGCGATGCAGCTGGCGTTCCTCGGCGAGCTGTCCTCCAAGGACGAGGTGACCGAATGGTCCGGACGCGGCGTCGGCCTCTCCTCGCTCCGCTACGAGGCGGAGCGGCTCGGCGGCACGGTGTCCGTCGCGTCGACGCCGGGCGCCGGCACCGCCTTCACCGTGACGCTGCCGTACGACGCCCTCGGGGGCATGCCGGACGTGACGCCCTCCTCCCTGCTGCTTCCGATCGCCGAGACGGCGGCGAGCTTCTTCCGGGAGAACGCGGACCTCGACTTCCGTCCGAACGGCGACGTTCGGGCCGAGACGGGCGGCAAGATGGCGCTGCTTAATTTCTCGACGTTCATGTCGGTTCAAGGCGTCTGCAACGGCATGTTCGTCCTGACGATGGACGAGTCGACGGCGAATACGTTGACGCGGCGGCTGGCGTACGGGGAACTGTCGCCCGAAGAGACGCGGCTGTATATGGAAGATACGCTCGCCGAAGCGGCGAATATCGTCTTGGGCAACTCGCTGAAGCGAATGGACGAGCTTGAAACCTACCTTTCGATCGACCCGCCGATCACCGTCTTTACGGAAGGCGCTTCGATGAAGGTGGCGGAGTCGGAGATGTGGTCGATCGAGCTCGGCGGCGCTTCGGGCGCGATCGCGATCGGTTTTATCAAAATGTGATTCGGAATAACCTGATTCGGAAAAGGACGGGACCCTCGATATGGCAACGGTATTGATCGTAGACGATTCGATTTTAATGAGGCGCAATTTGAAGATGATGCTGACGGAAGCGGGACACGAGGTCGTCGCCGAGGCGTCGAACGGCATCGAGGCTTACAAAGAGTACGTGAAGACGATGCCGGACATCGTCACGATGGATATCACGATGCCGGTCATGAGCGGCATCGACGCGGTGAAGAAAATCATCGCCTCGTATCCGGACGCGAACATCGTCATGATCAGCGCGCTCGACCAGCGCAGCATGGTGTTCGACGCGATTCAGAACGGGGCGAAGCACTACATTTTGAAACCGATCACCGCGGAGAAGGTGCTGCACACGATCAACGAGGTGCTTCACCAGGAGTCGGCGGAGGACGAAATCGCCGCGGCGTCCGCGCCTTCCGGCGCCGGCGCCGGGAACGCAGCCCCTCCGTTCGAGATCGCCAATAAGAACGGCGTCTTCATCGTTACGCTGCGCGCGTCGATGGGCGGCGAGCAGCTCGACGCTCTCGGCGGCGCGATCGCCGGCTTCCAGTTCATTAAGCCGCTTAAAGTCGTGTTCCACTTCGACGAAGCCGAAGGCATCGCCGACGAAGCGCTCGTCCGCATCGCGGGGTACGCGAAGCAAGTGCTGCAGGCCGGGGGCACCTCGAAGACGGTGTCGACCGGGAAGCTGCTCAACGCGCGGCTGAAGTCGTTGGACGAATCGCTGTTCGCCACGATCTACACCGATCTGTCGCAGATCGTCATATGAACGGCGAACGCGGCAACGAGGCATACCGGCGATTCGTGCCTCACGAGATGCTGACTTACCTGAATAAGGGATCGTTCGACGAGCTGCGGCACGATGACCACGTACGGCTCGAGATGACCGTGCTGTTTTCGGACATCCGCGCGTTCACGACGCTGTCCGAACGATGGAAACCGGAGGAAACCCTCCGGTTTTTGAATTCGTACTTATCTCGCATGGAGCCGAGCGTGGAGGCGTTCGGCGGCTTCATCGACAAGTTCATCGGCGATTCGATCATGGCGTTGTTCGGCGAAGGCGCGGACGACGCCGTAAAGTCGGCTCTGCATATGCTCGGCGCTTTGCGAGAGTACAACCTCGGTCGGCTGCGCGCCGGCTATGAACCGATCCGCATCGGCATCGGCCTGAACAGCGGCCCCCTCCTGCTCGGCATCGTCGGCGGCGAGCGGCGGCTGCAGGGCACGGTCATCGGCGACGCGGTGAACGTCGCTTCCCGAGTGGAAGATCTGAATAAGGCATATGGGACGACGCTGCTGCTCACCGGCAACACCATCGACCGGCTCGCCGATCCGACCAAGTACGCGATGCGGCAGATCGACGCCGTCCAGGTGCGAGGACGCCAGCGCGTCGAACGCATCTACGAGCTGTTCGAGGCGGACGCGCCGGACATCTTCGAGAAGAAGCATCGAACAAGGGAACGGTTCGAGGAAGCGAGAAGCTTATTCGAGCGGGGCGCGTATGCGGAGGCGAAGCGCGCGTTCCGCGACGTATACGCCGCGAATCGGTACGACCTCGTAAGCCGCGCGTACGTCGATCGCTGCGACCGCCCGCCGGTCGAGCGGATCGAAGCGCCGCTCGTCTATCCGGACGTCGGCGACAAGCTGGAACGCGGCGAACGCCGGCTGACCGAATGGATCGACGCCGCGCTCTCCCCCGTTCCGTCGGCCGCGCGTTCGGCGTCATCCGGATCGGATGCCGGAACGCCGGCCTTGCTCGAGCGGTTGGTCGAGGCGGCGCGCATTTACTTCGCGTATCATCTCGGCTTGCGTCTCCCGGAGGACGCTTGGAAGAACGCCGTTCCGACCTGGTCCCCTTCCGCCCCGTTGCTCGATCTGACGGCATGCGTCTTTCTCGAAGGCGCGATGGACGGCGGACTCCTTCTGAGCGTGGAGGTGGACGGCGGGCTCCGGCTTCTGCATCGGATGAGCTTCGAAGGCTGGAGCGCCGAAGAAGAGATGCCGCTGCTCATGGACGCCCTCGGCGAAGCGCTGAACATTGTCGCCGGCAACAGTCTGCGCATGTTCCAACAGTACGCCGACTTCGTCACGATCGAGCCGCCCGTCGCGATGCACACCTTCCGCCGAGAGCTTCGTCCGCCCGAGGGCGTGTGGTCCGTCGCGGTGCCGTTCGGCGAGGCGCGGATCCGCTGGATGGCCGTCGCTTGATCTGCAAGATTCGTGTTCGCGAGCCGCACTCGTCTATAATAAGCGGAAGCGAATATGCGAAGCGCGACAGGAGGTATGCGTCTTGAAACTGAAGATCAGCGTATTGGATCAGTCACCGCTCTTGGAAGGAGCCGACGCGTCGGAAGCGCTCCGTCAGACGATCCGGCTCGCCAAGCGGGCCGAGGCGCTCGGGTACGGGCGGTATTGGGTCGCGGAGCACCACGACACCCCCGGCCTCGCCGGCTCCGCGCCGGAGGTGCTGATCGCCGCGATCGCGGCGAACACGGCGCGCATCCGCGTCGGCTCGGGCGGCGTGCTGCTGCCGCACTACAGCCCGTATAAGGTCGCCGAGCAATTCCGCGTCCTCGAGGCATTATCCCCCGGCCGCATCGATCTCGGACTCGGACGCGCGCCGGGCGGCATGCCGCTCGCCTCGAAGGCGCTGCGGTACGGTCGAACGAAGATCATGGACGATCGGCTGCCGGACGCGATGCTCGAGCTCCACGGTTACTTGCATGACCGCCTTCCCGAGGGACACGAGCTCCAAGGGCTTCGGGCGACGCCGGTCGTCGCCACGGCCCCCGAGCTATGGTTGCTCGGCTCGAGCGTCGTCAGCGCGGAGATCGCCGCGAAGCTCGGGGGGGCGTTCGTCTTCGCCCATTTCATCAACGGCGACGACGGCGTGCAGGTCGTCCGGGATTACCGGGAGGCCTTCCGCCCCGGCCCGCTCGGCGACGCTCCCCGCGTGATGGTCGCGGTTCACGTCGTCTGCGCCGAACGCGACGAAGACGCCGAGGCGTATGCGACGGCGTTGGATTTGCGATTTCTGCTGTTCGAGCAAGGTCAGTTCGGCCGACCGTTCCCGACCCCCGAGGAGGTGCGCGACTACCCGTATTCCGAGTGGGATCGGATGCGCATCCGGGAAAACCGCAAGCGAATGCTGGTCGGCGGCCCCGAAGCGATCCGGGAGAAGCTCGCGGCGTTCGCGGACGCGTACGGCGTCGACGAGCTGATCGTCGTCACGTACGCGCCGACGTATGAGGCGCGCCTGCGCTCCTACGAGCTGCTCGCCGAGTCGACGATCGGCTCGCAGTAAAAAAAACCCCCGTCCGGCATGCGGACGGGGTACTTGTCGCGTTCGAATCGAATCAATCGGAGTGAGCTTCGTCCTTCACTTCGCTGCGGAACTTCTCGATCGCCTCTTGGCGGCGTTCGTTTTTCGCGAGAAGCGTCTCCTTTTCGGAAACGGGAATCTCGTCCGCGAACTCCCCCAAGTAATCTTCGGTGTCGTGTTTTTTCTTCAGCGTGTTCTGAATCGCCTTCTGCAGATGTGGCACGTTGTCTTCCCGGTTATCCGGCTTCGCCATGTCGCATATCCCCCCCTTTCCCAGCGAGGTTAGTATGCGTTATGAAGGAACTGCTTCATACAAATAGATACGCCAAGCGGAGTCGGGATGTCGGAACTCGCGCCGCAGCGCCAAGCCGTTCGATTCGGCGTTCTCGATAGGCACCGCGGAGAGAACGTACCGCCCTCCCAGCGCGCGGAACGCGTCGACGTCCCACTCGAAGTTCCGAATGATTTTCTTGGAGTTCGCCTTATAATCGTACTTCTTCCCCAATTCGTCGACGAACACGTAACAACGGCCGCCCCACGTATCGAAATATTCCCGAAGTTTCTCGTTCTTCTCGAGCTCCCGCGCAATGATGCTCCGGAACGCATGCTTGTAGGCGAGCGGATAGAAGTTGTTGTAGGTGTCCAAGGTGTAGAAGCCGTTGAATTGGGCGATCGCCGGATGGATCCCGACGCTGACGACGCGGTAGCTCGACGGCGGCGCGCCGATATAGTCCCGGATGTCCCGAAATTGCGCTTCGGCGTAAAACTCCCGGAACGACGGCCGATGCCGGAACTCGATCTCCTCGTTGTGCAGCCCGAGCAGGATGAGCTGACCGAGCAGCCCGACGGAGACGAGCGCGCGCCCTTTGCTCCCGCCGTGCCGCCACAGCAGCGAGCAAGCGAGCGCAAACCCCGCATAGATCACCAGAGGCCGTAGAAAATGAAATCGCGCGAAGTTGAACGTATTGAGCAGTCCCCACCGTTCCTTCAGCGGCTGCCACCCTTCGTAAAACCAAAACGCGTACCACGTCGATAACGCCGCGTTCCACGCGAGCAGCCACAGCAGCCGTCGGCCGTCGACGTCCGTCCTCCATCGCTTGACGCCGGCCGCGAGCAGCGCGGCGATGCCCGTGATCGGCAATACGATCGCCGCGTGAAGCGTCCGCACATGCGTATGGCCGATGACGAAGTTTTTCGCGGCGAGCCGAACGGATCGCCACAACGGCAGCTTCGACGAGACGAACTCGTCGCGGCTCGTCGGCGCCTCGGATAGGACGAGCGACAGAACGAGCCGATATTCGACGCATAGAAACAAGGCCGTCATCAGCGCGACCGCGCCCAAAAACCGGAGGTTCCAGCGGCGCTTTACGATCGCGTCCCACCCCCACCAAACGAACATCGCGGAGAGGAAAAAGAAAAAGCCAAGTACGAAGCTCGAGTACAGCGGCAGCGCGACGATCGTCCACCAGTGACGCGCCCTTCCTCCGCCGGCGCGGATATGAAGCAGCGCCCAGAGCGCCAGCGGCTGCCCTAACGTGCTGAGCATGCCCGAAGGCCAGAACGGCGTCAGCGCGAACGCAAGCGAGACGCCGATCCGAATCCAGCCCGCGTCGTCGCGGCGAAGCGCGAAGTCCCGAAGCAGCAAATACATGCCTAAGAAGGCGAAGACGCGCACGATCGTCTGGCTGATCGCGTAAGCGAGCATCGACGGGAATACGGCGTGCAGCGCGACCAGCAGGCTGAACTCCGTGCCGAAGGCGTTCCGCGGCAAGCCGTTCATAATTTGCGGAATGACGGCGTCATGCGCCCCGAACCATTGACCGCTCCGGATCAATACCCGGTACCATGCGATATTCGAATCCAAATTGTCGTGCACGCGCAGATGCGCCCGTTCCCCGAGCAGGAACAGAGGCGCGACGTAAGCCGCCAGCGCGGCCCCCGCCGCCCACAGCCCCGGGTGAATTCGGTTTTTTCCTCGTCGCACGCCGTTCCCTCCCCGTCGTTACTGCCGCTTACATAGTATTCCAAAGAGAAAGCGGAATATTTTCGGAACGGGAAGGCAACGATAACGTCTGTCATTTTCCAATTTTCGGGGGGAGCGCCGTTGTCTAACAGAAACGCTTTTCTTTATGTAGGTCTGTTCGCGATATGGTTGAAATCTTATGTAGTGCAGCGGTTCGCCTTCTCCTTACCGGTCTCCGGCTGGAAACAAGAGCTGATGATGTTGGTGCATCCGATCGCTTCCGTACTCGGGATCGCGCTCGTCTGCATGGTCGCGCTTCGCGGCCGCCTCCGCTTCGGCATCGTCGCCGCCGCGTTCGCGTCGTCGGCGCTGCTGTTCGCCGACTTGGTCTTTTATCGATTCTTTAACGATTTCCTCACGCTGCCGGTTCTGCTTCTGTCGGAGCATATGGACGATTTGTGGGAGAGCGTATACGACTTGCTGCAGCCCGGCGACGTTCTCGTCTTCGCGGACGGCTTCGCGCTTACGGCGTTGGGGAGCCGATTCCGCCCGAAGCTCGTGCCATGGTCCAAGCTGAAGCTGCTCTCCGCTCTCGCCCTGCTGGCCGCGGTATTGTCGGCCAACTACTCGATGGCCGAGAGCGCCCGGCCGGAGCTGCTCACGCGGGCGTTCGACCGGCAAATTTTGGTGCGCAGCATCGGCGCGTACAATTATCACCTGTACGACGCTGTCGTCAGCGCGCGTACGGGATCGCGGAAAGCGTTGGCGCGCGAGCCCGACTTCACGGAGGCGGCGCGCTTCTTCGAGACGCTTCCGCCGGACGGCGTCGATCCCGCGACCTTCGGGTTGGCCCGCGGCCGCAATGTGTTCTTGATCTCCCTCGAATCGCTGCAGAGCTTCATGCTCGATCGTCGCATCGAAGGCCGGGAAGTGACCCCGTTCTTAAACCGTCTGCGCCGGGAGAGCTTTTCGTTCGAAAATTTCTATCATCAGACGGCGCAAGGCAAGACATCGGATGCGGAATTTCTAATCGATACGTCGCTGTATCCGCTGCCGACCGGGGCGGTGTTCTTCACGCACGCCCAGAACGAGTACCATACGCTGCCGAAGACGCTGAAGGAGCATGGCTTTACGCCCGTCGCGTTCCACGCGAACGGACCGTCGTTTTGGAATCGCGGGCGCATGTACGATACGCTCGGGTACGAACGGTTTTATTCGGTCGACGATTTCGCCGTCGACGATAGCGATCGGATCGGGTGGGGGCTGAGCGACGCTTCGTTCTTCCGCCAGAGCGTATCGATGGCGGGACGGCTGCCGGAACCGTTCTTCGCCAAGCTCATCACGCTTACGAACCATTATCCGTTCGAGCTCGACGAGGCGAATCGGCTCTTGCCGGAATATACGTCGAAGTCGAGAACGCTGAACCGGTATATCCCTACGGTGCGATATTTGGATTCGGCGGTGGAGGCTTTCTTCGAAGCGGTGAAACGGGAGGGGTTGTACGAACGTTCGATGTTCGTGCTGTACGGGGATCATTACGGCATCTCGTCGAAGCATAACAAGTCGATGGCCCAGCTTCTCGGGAAGGAGCGGATCACGCCGTTCGATACGATCCAGCTGCAGCGCGTGCCGCTGATCATCCATATTCCCGGCGTCGACGGGCGCGTCATGCCGACGGTTTCCGGTCAGATCGACTTGTATCCTACGCTGCTTCATTTGCTCGGCATCGTCCCGTCGGACCGGTTCTACTTCGGAAGAGATTTGTTCGCGAGAAGCCGGCCCGAATTCGTCGTCTTCCGGGACGGAAGCTTCGCGACGGACAAGCTCGTGTACACGAAGAACGCTTGCTACGACAAGTCGACCGGCGAGGCCGTCGACGCGGCGGCGTGCGAACCGTTCAAGCGGATGGCGATCGATCGGCTGACGACGTCCGACGCGATCGTGTACGGCGACCTGTTCCGGTTCGATGCCGCCACCGCCAAGAAGCTGTAGCCGACGCTTAGGGAGACGAAATTCCGCAGCGGACGGCCGCTTGATCCAAAGCATCTTCAAGCTCCTCGAGCGGCACCGGCCGGCTGAGCAGGTACCCTTGCATCCATCGGCAGCCGAGGGCGCGCAGCGTCTTCCGTTGTTCGTCCGTCTCGATGCCTTCCGCGACGACCGCCAGCTCGAGACGTTCGCACATCGCGAGCAGCCCTTCGACGATCGCGCGGCTTCTCGGATCGTGCGGCAGCGCCTCGACGAATAACCGATCGAGCTTCACCTTCTGAACCGGCAGCTTCATCAGCAGCCCCAGCGTCGAATAGCCGTGGCCGAAGTCGTCCAAGGCGAACGTCACGCCCATCTCGCGCAGCCGCATTACCTGCGGTTCGATCGCTTCGATGTCGAACATGCTGATTCGCTCGTTCAATTCGAATTCGATCCGATCGGCCGGGAACGACGTCTCGCGCAAGACGGCCGCGACAAGCTCGGGGAAATCCGGCCGGCGCAGCTCGATCGCGTCGCAATTGACGGCGAGCTTCGAAATCCGACTTCTCCACCCGAGCAAGCTCTGAAGTTGAAGACATGCGTTCCGGAGCGTCTGTAAATCCATCTCGAGCAAATATCCCGACTTCTCCGCATGCGGCAAGAAGGCGTTCGGGCCGACGACCCCCATCTCGGGATGCTTCAACCGGATCAGCGCTTCGACGGCCGTCTCTCCCGTCGCCGCTTCGACGATCGGCTGATACAGCACATGGAAGGCGTTATGCTTCACGCCTCGACGCAGTCCGTTCTCCGGAATGAGCTCCTCGAGCTCGTCCTCGTACACCGCGATGCCTTCCTTCCCGTTTTTCTTGATCTGATACATCGCTGCGTCGGATCGAATGATATGATCCGAGAGCGTCGTCCCCTCCATGCTGACGCCCATGCTGACCGTAATCTGTATCTCGTGGCCCATCACGTCGAACGGCGCCGTCAGCTGCTCGTAGATCGACTCCGCGATCCGATGGGCTTGCTCCGCGCTCCGATGGAACAAGAGCACCATAAATTCGTCTCCCGCATAACGGGCGGGAACGCCGATGCCGCGAACCGTATGCTTCAGCCGATCCGCGAACCGCTTCAACAGCGCGTCGCCGAAGGAGCGGCCGTACGTTTCGTTCACCGCTTTGCAGCGGTCGATGTCGATAAAGACGGCGGACAGCTCCGCGTCCGCGGAAAGATGATCGTAAAACATCTCTAAATAAGTACGGTTATATAACGAAGTAAGCTCGTCTATGTAGAGGCTGTCTTCCACGTCGACCAATACGCCGAGGAAGACGGCCGCCTGTTCAAGGTAAGTCAGAGCGGGCGGCGTAAACCCGTTCGGACGGTCTAACGCGCAGATCGTCCCGAATCGGCTTCCGTCCCGTCGTCGTACGGGCAGCCCGATGAAGGAACGCGGACCGAGCAAGGAGGTCAAACGAAGATGTTGCGTAAGCGGGTGCGCGGCCGTATCCGGGATCATGACGGGTTCGTCCTTGTCCAACACGAGCTTGCAATAAGACTTCTCGTAAGCGAGGGTATCGCCTTCCGCGAACGTCGCATCGCTCCGATTCCAAGCGCTGACGATCCGATTCGTCTCAAGATCGCTTTCCGCGAGGAAGAACGTGTTCGCGCCGAGAAGCTGACCTAGATGCTCGAATACGACCTGAGAAGCTTCGTGTAAGACTTGTATCTGTTTCAAGCTGCTCCACCCTCTGCGACAGTGACTGACTCTATTTGACATTATTCGACAATCATTGTCGGTTTCCTGCTTTGCCCCCGACAATTTTCCATAGGATAGTAAACGAACGACCCTTCCCCGATCGCGTCGAGGAAGGGTCGTTATCGTCAGGCGTGAGGAAGCGTCAATCGCAGCTTTCGGAGGATGGAGCCGAACGCGTCCGGCGGCGGCGCTCGGAACGTCCGGCCGTCGGGCAGCGTAATCCTCCAGGCGTGGAGCAACTGGTGATTAACCCCCTCGTACGGCCGACCGCCGTATTTCACGTCGCCGAGGAGCGAATGTCCGATGCTTTGGAAGTGGGAGCGAATTTGGTGCGTGCGTCCGCTCTCGAGGTCGACCTCGACCAATGTATAACCGGACGTCGAATGCAGCGCTTCGTACCGGGTCATCGATTCCTTCGCGTCTTCCGCGGTCGAAACGCGCGTCCGGTTCGACCTCTCGTCCCGTTCGAGCGAAGAGGAAATTTCGCCCTTGCCCTCGAGGCGTCCCTGCACGATCGTCACGTAATATTTGCCGATCTCGCGCCGCTGCACCCATTGATTGAGCTTATGCAGCATGCCCGCCGTCTTGCCGATCAACACGAGTCCGCTCGTATTGCGGTCGAGCCGATTCGCGGAGGCCGGCAAGAACAGCCGGCTGTCGAGCGCGTCCTTCCGGTACAAGTACGCATGGACTCTCGCGATCAAGGTATCCTTCTGCTCCGTTCGGTCGGGATGCGTCAACAGCCCCGCCGGCTTATTGACCACCAACAGCTCGTCGTCTTCGTAGACGACATCGATGTTCGCGGGAATGCCGACGAATTTCGGCTTCTTCTCCGCCCCGACCGAGCGCTGGAACGTCTCTTCGTCCACGAAGATCGTCAGCTCGTCGCCGGACGCCATCTCGTAGTTTTGCTTCTTGCGCTTTCCGTTCACGCGCACTTTGCCTTGATCGATCATCTTGTAAATTTGGCCGAGCGGATAGTTGGGCATCAACGTGCACAAGTACCGGTGCAGCTTCTTGCCGCTTTCCGACGGGGTGACGGTTCGTGTGATCATTCGCGGTCCGCCTTATAACGACCAGTCGAGCGTAATTTCCTTGCCCGAACGGGAAGATCGATAGATCGCGTCTAGAATCAGGTTGTTCGTATAGCCCGTCATAACCGAGGTGATCGGCTCCTTGCCGTCCCGAACGCAAGCTAGGAAGTGATCCGACATCCGCTTCCGAGCGCCCTCGTCCTGCTCCGGACGCGCGAGTTCGACCTCCATGGGGGCATCGAATCGTTCCGTCAAAAACTTGCCTCGGTTTCCGTACAGCGCGGCGCCGCCGTCCGTTCCCATCAAGTGCACGAACGGCGTACTGTTGGTGTCCATATGCACCGCCCAGCTCACCTCGAGCGTCAACGTCCGTCCGTCTTCCATCCGGATGAACGCCGTCGCGAGATCTTCGACGTCGTAGTAACCGTCCCAATTCGGCTTGCCCCACGTGCCGATCCCCTTTTTCCGGGGGCCGAACTCCGCGTACGTCGCGCCGGAGACGGCGACAGGCTTCGGACTCCCCATCAAGTGCAGCGATAAGTCCAGCATATGTACGCCGATATCGATCAGCGGACCGCCGCCCGATTCGCTCATGCGGGTAAACCACGTGCCCCAGCCCGGAATGCCCTTCCGGCGATACCATCCGGCCTTAGCCGTATAGATCGTGCCCAGCTCGCCGCGGTCGACCTGCTCCTTCACTTTCGTCGCGAGCCATTCCCACCGCATCTGATGCGCGATCATGACGATTTTGCCCGTCTCTCGCTGCTTGCGCACGATCGCCTTCGCGCTCTCGAGATCGATGCCCATCGGCTTCTCGAGCAGCACATGCTTGCCCTTCTCGAGCGCCAGCGTCGCGACCGGCGCGTGGAATTGGTTCGGCACGCCGACGACGACGGCGTCGACGTCGCTCTCGAGCAGCGCCTCCGCGCTATCGTATACGTTCGGAATCCCGTTGTCCTTCGACCGCTGCTTCGCAAGCGGAAGGTACGCGTCGGTCACCGCGACGACCTCGCATTGGTCCTTCATCGCCGCGAACTGCTTGATATGCTCATTGCCGATATTCCCGGCGCCGATCACGCCGATCTTCACGATCTTATCGTTGCTCATGTTCGAGTTCTACCATCCTTCGCTTCGATTACTCCCATTATAATCTTCGCGGCGAAGGAATGGTAGCTTGCCCGCCTCGCCGGCTCAGCCCTCGAGACGGCGAATTTCTTCTTCGGTCAGCGTCAGGAAGCTCGCGTCTCTGCACGAATGCAGCTCGTCGAGATTGGCCGGTCCGATCAACGCGCAGGTCGGGAACGGCTGGTTCAACACGTACGCGAGCGCGATTTGGATCGTCGTGACGCCCTTCTCGGCGGCCAACTCGCTCGCGCGGCGTTGGCGCGCCCAGTTATCGTCGCTATAGAACACGCGGACGAGATCGGCGTTCTCCCGGTTGTCCGGCGTGAATCGCCCGGAGAAGAAGCCGCGAGCTTGCGACGACCAGGACAGCAGCGGCAGCTGCGTATCGCGATGCCAAGCCCACGTCTCGTCGTCGACCGAAACGCAGCCTTTCCAGAACGGCTCGTTCGCGCGAGCGAGGCTGAAGTTCGGGCTGCTGAAGCTGAAGCCGACGAGACCGTGGGCGGCGGCGTAATCGTTGGCTTCCTGCAGCCGCTGATACGACCAGTTCGAAGCGCCGATCGCCTTCGCGCGCCCCGCCTCGATGTGCGCGTTCAGCGCTTCGAGAATCGGCCCGACCTCGACGTCCGGATCGTCGCGGTGCAGCGCATACAAGTCGACGAAATCAAGCTGCAGCGCCTCGAGGCTTCGCTCCATGTCGTCGTCGATCGCGGCTTTATTCACGCGAGGACCGTCGGCGTCATGATGGGCGCCCTTGGTCCAGACGTTGACTCGGTCGCGGTTGCCGCGTTCGCGAATCCACTGTCCCAGCGCGGCCTCGCTCTTGCCGCCTCCGTAGATGCGGCCGGTATCGAACGTGTTGCCGCCGATCGCGACGAATTCGTCCATGATCGGGGCGATGCGCTCCATGATTTCGGGCGCGTAGTAGTCTGTGCCGAGGATGAGGCGGGATACGCCGCGGCTGACGCCCGGCAGGTCGATCGTATCGATCGTGCGTTGTTGTACCATGGGAAGGTCCTCCTTATAACGTCACGCGAGCTTTCTCGCGAGCGGATTTCAGGCAAGCGTCGACGACGCGCATGTTCAGGACGGCGTCTTGCGGCGCGAACGGGAGCGGAGCTTCGCCGTTCACCGCTCTCGCGAAGGCGTCCGCCTGCAGCGTATACGTATTGAGCGTCGGCATCTCCAACTCGGTGCTCTGGCCTTTGGCATGAAGAATGATATTTTGCGGGCCGATATACGCGGACGGCACCTCGATGCGACCGGTCGTGCCGAGAATTTCCAGCGTGTTGCGGAATTCCGCCCACATGCCGCAATCGAACGTCAGCGAGACGTCGTTCGGAAACTCGACGAGCCCCGAAGCCATCATATCGACGTCGCCGTGCTCCGGCGAGAACAGCGCGCGGCAGGTCGCCGCTTCCGGCTCCAACCCGGTGACGAGACGCGCGGCCGAAATCGGATAGACGCCGATATCGTACACCGAACCGCCGCCCCACTCTTTCACGAAGCGCACGTTGCTCTTGTTCGCGGCGCCGTTGAACGTGAACGTGCCGTGGATGCCGCGCAGCTCCCCGATGTCGCCGGCGGCGATCATCTCCCGAATTTTCTCGTACCGAGGATGCAGTCTATACATGAACGCTTCGGCCAACACGACGCCGGCCCGTTCGCAAGCTTCCGCCATCCGCTCGGCTTCGGCGGCGGTGAGCGCGATCGGCTTCTCGCACAGGACGTGCTTGCCGGCTTCCGCCGCCTTCAACGTCCATTCCATGTGCAGATGGTTCGGCAGCGGAATATAGACGGCGTCGATTTCGTCGTCCGCGAGCAGCGCCTCGTACGAAGAATACGCTTTCGGAATCTCGAGCCGCTCGGCCGTTTCCTTCGCCTTCGCTTCCGTCCGGCTCGCGATGGCCGCGACGACGCCCGACTCCGAACCCTTGATGCCGGGGATGACCGCGCGTTCCCCGATGCTCGAGCAGCCTAAGATGCCCCATTTGATTTGACGACTTGCCATGACGACACGCTCCAATCCTTGAAATTCTTTGCGACGATATTCATATTATAAAAAACGTAATTCAATCGCGATATAAAACATTATTGAGAAACGATAGCACAATATTCATATCACTATACGAAACAAGAACGAAGGCGCAACTCATTCCGACGCTTGTCCCCCGGACGCGGATGCGGTATGATCAAGCCAAAAAAAACGCCCCGGTCCCATACCGGAGCGACGCGCAAGCATTCGAACAAGGAGGTTGGAGGAATGGCGTTCGGCGTTTCAAGAGAACAACTCGCGGCCTGGAAGAAAGACGTCGCCGAAGGCCGCATCGCCTTCTTGACCCATTATTGGCTTCACCCGAAGGTTCCCGGCGTCACGTCCGTAACGAAGGTCGGCTGCTCGGATCTCGAGAAGCTCCGCCGATGGGCCGTCTCGCACGGTCTGCCCCCGCAATACATTCATCATCGCGACAGCTATCCGCACTACGACATCTTCGGGGAGATGCAAGCCGTCATCCTCGAGAGAGAAGGCCAATGGGAGCAGCTAAAGAAGTTCGCGCCGAAACCGGAGAACCGCCCGCCCGACCGCTGACCGTCGTTACTCCTCGCCGCTCGGCGCGCCGTCCCGCTCGGACGCCAACGCCTCGAGTACCCATGCCGCCGCCGCTTCCGTAGACGCCGTTAAATTCGAACGGCCGTCCGCGCTCAGGAACGGCGCATGCGATCGGAAGTAGTCGCGATGACCCCCGATAAGCTTAAGCCCCATCGCCCGCGCCGGCGTCCTCGTCGCCCAGGCGCCGATGCGCGCGATCGGATCCGCCGGCATCCCGCGCGCGTCGGCGGCGTAGAAGAACGCCGTCTTCGAACGGATGCCGCGCGGCAGCGGCGTCTTCGGCGAACCGATCATCGCGACGGCGCCGATCCGGTAGCCGCGCTTCGACAGCTCGTCCGCCGCGTGCGCCGCCGCGACGCCGCCCCCGCTGTGGCCGACCAGCGCGACGGCGCCGCAGCTCGAGGGCGCTCCGCACAGACGGGCGGCTTCCGCCGCCGCCCGTTTGCCGCCGACGACCGGCGCGCAGGCGTCCGCCGCGACTTCCGCGGCCTGCCGCAGCTTCGACCTCGTCCAATCCCCGTAAGGCATCAGCGAGAACGACGTCACGTCCCATCCCGCGCGCTCGCATCGCCTCGCCGTCTCCGCGAGGAACTCGTCCATGAAATTCGGCGCCGTGAACACCCCGGCCAACGCGAACAACGTCAGCTTACGGCAGCGTACGGTCATAGCCGAGCGCCTCCGTAATACGGTCCCCGAGCGACGGATGCGTGTAGCGGAACCAGTAGGTCAACGCCGGCGGGTGCAGCGTCCCCCGCGAGGAGGCCGCTAGCTTCTGGTACATCGTCACGGCGGCGTCCGCGTCGCCGGTAAGCGCGTACGCGTATCGGTCGGCTTCGAGCTCGGCGTTCCGGGACACCGCGCTCGCGAGCGGCGTCGTAACGAACGTCAGTACGGAGACGACGAGAAGCATGAGCGGAAGGCCCGGCCAATCCGCGGGGTGACGAATGAACAGGAACGATCTCCAGCGCTTGAGCGCGAAGCGGTACGTCTTGTTCCCGATCCACAGCAGGAAGAACATGGACGCGACGCCGCCGACCGCGCTCCATTGCAGATGCTTCTTCACGTAATGGCCGACCTCGTGCGCCGTCAGAACGACGATCTCCTCCGCCGTAAGCTTGTGAAGCGCCGTGTCCCAGATCACGATGCGAAGCGACGGGCCGATGCCGTCGACATATGCGTTAATCGCGTTCGTCTTCTCCGAATAGTTCGCCTCGTATACCCGCTCCGCAGGCACCCCCGCCTTGGCCGTCATCTCGAGCACCGCATGCTCCAACGCCGGATCGGAGAGACGCTCGTACTTGTAGAACAGCGGATCGATCGCTACGGGCCGGATGAACATCAGAAAGACGAGGAACGGAATCGAGAGCAGCCATAACCGGAACCACCACGTTCCGCCTTTGCGCGCCAGCGCGAAGACGACCGCCCCCACGGCGAGCATCAGCGCGTAATCGACGGCGAGCTGCACCCATTGGTCTCTCCACCAGCCGCCGAACGACAGCGTGGAGACGTCGTAATTCCGCGAAATCGAATACGACAACAGACGCAGCGGAAGCCCGAGAACGAACAGCGCCGCGGCGATGCCAGCGATATACGCCGGGAAGCGGAGCCATACGCCGCCGATCAGCTTCTTCAGCCCTTGCGACAACGTGCGGGCGTACCCGCTCGTCATGAGCCAGAGCAGCATGCCCCACTCCCAAAAGTACCCGACGAAAAACAACAGGTCGCGGAGCATCGAATACGACGCGGCCCGCTCCACGTCCGCCTCGCTTAAGAACATCCGCGGGTCGGCGGCCGTGTTCGCCAGCGCTTCGGCCAAAGGCGCGCGGTAGGCGATCCATAAATACGCGCCGATCGCCCCGGTCGCAAGCAGGAAGAACAGCATATATTTTCGGAAAGCCCGTACGCCGCGATGCGTCGGGCGGCTCGGCTGTCGGTTCGGCGTTCGATGTGAGCTTCGATTCATTGTTCCGTATCACCGCCTATGCGTAGTTACCCGAACCATTCGATGAGCGCGATCATAGTGATAAGTCCGAAAATGAAGGAAAACGTCGACGAGCTTTCGTTCCCGTCCCCATGGCTCTCGGGGATCAATTCTTTATAAACGACGAACAACATCGCGCCGGCGGCGAACGCCAAGCCGTACGGCACCAAATTCGAGACGTAAGACGTTAAGAAGAACCCGAGCAGTCCCGTCACGATTTCGACCGTGCCCGTTAGGGTAGCGATCGCGAACGCCTGCCACTTCTTCACCTTCTGCGTCACAAGGAACAAAGCGACGAGGAACCCCTCCGGAGCGTTCTGCAGCCCGATGGCGAGCGCGATGATCGGACCGAGGCCGGCGTTCTCGCTCGCGTAGCTGACGCCGACGGACAGGCCTTCCGGCAAGTTATGCAGCGTGATCGCGGTAATGATGAGCATGCTCTTCTGATCGAATTGCACGGTCGACGATTTCGAATGCTCAAGGTCGATATGCGGCATATACCGTTCCATGACGCTCAGCACGCACGTGCCGAGCAGAATGCCGATCGTGACGGTCAGCAAGTTCGAATGGTCGAGCGCGACCGGAATCAGGTTGAACACCGTGGCGGCGACCATGATGCCCGCGGTGAATGCGAGCAGAATGTCTCTCCATCGGTGCGTCACGACCTTCATCAGCAAGATCGGCAGCGCGCCGAGTCCCGTCGCCAGGGCGGAGACGATGCTTCCAACGAGGACTTCTTGCATGGTGCAGCCTCCTAGCTGTCATGAATCAGTTGAGTTACGATTTCTACTATAGTACCATTGGGAATCATAGGTTGAAAATAAGGAGGACCCCCCTTGAACGTCCACGAGTCGATCTCGAAACACTCGAAGAAGCAGCATCTGCACCTCGTCGAGTTCGAACGGCTGGATGCGCTCCGCGAGGAGGCTATAGAAGAAGCCGTAACGAAATGCAGGAACGGAGAACCGTTCGACGTCGATCGCATCAACGAAGCGACCGCTCGCATTCACGCGCATGCCAAACACGGAATTTCCCCCACTAGGAAATATGTTACGATCGAAATGGTGAAACAATTCGTCTTTTCTTCCAAGGCATGAACGATTTTCCGCGAAAATAAAAACAGGACGGAACGGCAATCCCGCCGCTCGGTCCTGTTTTTTCGTTCCGTTACTTCCCTTCGTTCGACGGCTCCGATGCAGCCGCCGCTTCGATCGCGGCCGCTCCGGAAGCCGAAGCCGCGGGACGAGTCGACTTCTGCGTAAGCCCCTTGATCAGCCCTTCGACGTCGATGCCGGATACGTTCTTCAGCATCTCCGGCGCGGTAGCCATGAGCGAGGTCACGTAATTGCTCACCCTGGCCGCACCTTCGCCGTGCCCCGTATCCACGACCGTCAGCTTGTCGATCGCGGAGATCGGCGCCGCCACCTTGCCCGCGAGCTCCGGCAGCATCTTCACGATGATGTCGAGCACCGCCGCCTCGCCGAACTTCGCGAACGCCTCGGCAAGCTTCTCCTTCGCTTCCGCTTCCGCAAGACCCCGGAGCCGGATGACCTCGGCGTCGGCCGTCCCTTTGGCCCGCTCGGCGTCGGCGATCGCAAGTCCTTCGAGCCGCTTCTGTTCCGCAAGCGCCTTCGCCTCGGCTTCGATCCGGAACTGCTGCGCCTCCGCCTCGCGGATCGCCCGCGACTTCGCCGCTTCCGCCGCCTGCTCGACCGAGTACCGGTCCGCGTCGGCTTTCTTCTTCACCTCGGCGTCGTATTGCTTCTCGCGGCGGGAAATTTCCTTCTCCTCGATGTCGATCTCCCGTTCCTTGCGCACGATCTCGATTCGCATCTGTTCTTCGACCGCGAGCTGCTTCGACTTCGCCTCTTGAATATGGTACGCCTGATCCGCTTCCGCCTTCGCCACGTCCTGCTCGCGCCGGAACGCCGCGACCTTCAATTCCTTCTCCTTGTTCGCCTCCGCGACGTTCGTATCGCGAAGCAGCTCGGCTTTCTGCCCTTCCTCGTCGGCGCGCGCCTTCTGGATCCGGGAGTCCCGGATCGCTTCCGCTTCCGCGATTTCCGCGTCGCGCTTGACCGCCGCGATACGCGGCTTCCCGAGCGCATCCAAGTATCCGTGCTTGTCGCGGACGTCCTTGATCGTGAACGAGACGATCTGCAAGCCCATCTTCTTCAAGTCTCTCGCCGCTACGCCTTGCACTTCCTGCGCGAACTTATCGCGGTTCCGGTACACTTCCTCGACCGTCATCATCCCGAGGATGGCCCGCAGGTGACCCTCGAGCACCTCTTGCGCTTCGCCCTTCAGCGCCTCCGTCGGCTTGCCCATGAACTGTTCCGCCGCAGTGGCGACGTCCTCGGTCGAGCCGCCGATCTTGATGATCGCGACGCCGTCCGCCATGACCGGCACGCCCTGTTCCGTATACACCTCGGGCGTCGAGACGTCCAGCTTGTGAGACAAGAGCGATAAAAATTCCGCCTTCTGGAAGATCGGCCAGATGAATGCGCCGCCGCCGCGAACGATCTTGATCTTCCGGCCCGAATCGTCGACGAGCACGTTCTTCGAGCCGAGCAGCGAACCCGTCACGACCATCGCTTCGTCGGGACTGACCGTCTTATACCGCGCCCAGAACGCAAGACCGAGAAACACGATCACGCCGATGACGACGACCGGCACGAACAACCAAGACTCCGTCGTTAAGAAATTCATTCCTTCTCCTCCTAGGTATGTATAGGATAAGATTCCGTCCAACGGCACACGGTGACGACGCCGTCCTTCACGTCGATCGCGAGCACGCGCTCGCCGGCTTGGATCGTCTCCGCTTCGTCGCTGTTCGCGGTGTGATACACCAAGCCGTGACCGAACGTAAAGCCCACTTCGCCGTACCCGCCGACAGGAATCGGAACCGACACCTCGCCGAGCTTGCCTTCCAGCTCCTTCATCGAATAAGCGACCGAATTTTCCGCCTGGCTCATCGGCTTGACGTAGAAGAAAAACAAACCGATCGCGAGGAGCGCCGCCGCGAGCGCCGATAACAGGACGACGGTCCAGACGCCGAACGAGCCGTATTCGGTCAGGAGGATGCCCGCTCCGCCGAAGGCGACGATGCCGCCGACGACGAGCATCGGATGGAGCGCGTCCGGCAATGCATCGAAGACGCCGTCGACCCAACCGCCCGCGACCGTGTCGAACAGCACGAGCAATACCGCGAATGCCGCGCCGCCGAGGAAACAATACCAATACACGTCCAACATGTCGATCGAGACGCACGCTCCTTTTCATTTCCGAATGTGGAATCGTTCTCCATCTATATACGCACGCAAAGCGGAAAACGTTTCACGAGATAAAGCTTTCACTTTCTTCCATGCGGAACGCGAAAGACGCTTCCGGTCCCGATAGAGGGGTCCGGAAGCGTCGTCGATGCAACTATCATTACACTCTGTGAATCGGCTGCGCCGGTTTCTCCAGCGCTTCGCGCCACATGCGCTTCCACGCTTCGGCATCCTTCAAGACGCTGTCCGGATTGGCGCGGCTTCGGACGACGAACGACGGCTGATGCGATCTTCCAGACGGCGCGCCGGTTTTATGATATCGGAGATCGAGCGACCAGCGCACGATGTTCGACCGGTTCGTCGTGCCGCGATGCGGCGTATATTTGTTCATTATGACGATGCCGCCCTTGCGGCATTCCGCGGCGACCGGCTTCGCGTGCGGGAGCCGTCTCGGCACGATCGTCGTGCCCCCCTCCGCTTGATGCTCGAGATAGCCGAGCTTGAACGCCTCGGGCATGATCTCCATGCATCCGGTATCCGCCGTCGCGTCGACGAGCGGCATCCAGAAGGTGAGGATTTCGGACGCCTCGGAATCGCTCGACGTCACGGCCGCGTCTTGATGCCACGGCACGTTCTCGTACCCTGCGGGCTGTTCGCCTTCGCCGGTCCACGGCATTTTCGCGCGGATATGTTGAATCGGGTTACAGCTCAGCTCGCGGCCGAGCAAGCTCTCGACGACGTCCAGCAGCTTGTCGTTGCGCAGGAAGTCGAACATGGCGGAGCCGAGCAAGAACATGATATCGAAACGTCTGCCGATGTCCGGACATTGGCGGTGCAGCAGCGCGTAGCGCCGTTCGAACGGTTCGTCCTCGTGCAGCGACGCGATCTTGCCCTCCGCATGGAGCGTACGCGCCCTCCGGTCGATCTCCCGCTCCAGCTCCGCGATGACCGGCGCCAGATCGGCATCGGTAAAGACGTCTTCGGCGATGACGTATCCGTACGTTTGGAAATCAGCGACTTGCTCCCGGGTTAAGCTCATGGATCAGACCCACTCCTCGATACGTAAGATGGTTGCCTTCCTGTACCTGACAGTCTCAGTATAGGGCAACCCTCTTCTTCGCAGTAGGCACGATCTTTTCCGTCATGCGGACTATTTTATCCGGTTTCCGGCCAAGAGCCGCTTGCGGAACGCTTGCGGCGACTCGCCGGTCGTTCGGCGGAACACCCTCGCGAAGTAAGACGGTTCCTCGTAGCCGAGCTTCTCCGCGATCGTATACACGGGCAAGTCCGTGAGAGCGAGCAGCTTCTCCGCTTCGCGCATCCGGGCCGCCTGCAGATACCCCATCGGCGTCTCGCCGGTTCGCTCCTTGAAGGCGCGGCATAAGGAATTCGGCGTCATATGGGCGAAGTCGGCGGTCTCTCCAAGCGTTACAGGGCGCCCCCGGTTCGCCTGAAGGAACTGCTTGACGCTCTCGATCAACGCCTCCGACGAGTCAAGAGGCTCCTCCTCCTCGCGGCCTACGCCGAGCGCTACGGCTTCCGCCCGCGACAACAGGTCCGCGACCGCCAATGCGAGGCCGCCCCGCGGCAGCGGACTTCGGTACGCCTCGAGTACGCGCTCGAAGCCTTCCGTCAGCAGCGGCTTCATTCTCGCGGGCACGCGGATCGGCTGCGAGCGGAACGCTTCCGGCAAGCGTCGCCCCCGGGACGTCTCGATCAAGTCGAAGAAATCGACCTCCGCCGGCTCCTCCCGCTCGTCCAGCAGCCGGAACGTGCATTCCAGATCCGTCAGCGGCTCTCCGTCGCCGAACAGGAAGCTATGAGGCACGTTCGGATTAATAATGTACAGCAGTCCCGGCGCCGCCGTCGTCTCGGTGCCGCCCACCGTCACCTTCCCCTTCCCCTCCAACACGTAAATCAAATGAAATACCGGATGCCGGTGCATCGCGACGGCTTCGTTCCGCCGATTCCGCATCACATTCGTCGTTACATGCTCGATCGCGTAATTCGCGCCGCCCGCCGACAGACGAAATTCCATACCGATCCACCCCTCGTGGAAAATATACCACGGCTCGCCGGACGACGTATACCGTCTCCCGATGCATAAGGAATCCTAACAACTGGAAAACCTAGGATGACGAATTCGAATAGCGAGGTGTCACGATGCTGCATGCGACGATCGCCGCCATCGGCACGGCCGTCCCCGATTACCGCGTTCCCCAAGCCGACGTCAAGGAAGCGGTTCGGCATATGTTCGGCGCCAGCGTCCCGCAGTTGGACCGATTATTGCCTATTTTCGAGAACAGCGGAATCGACGCGCGGCATTTCTGCATGCCGCTCGAATGGTTTCTAGTCCCCCACGACGCGGAAGAGAAGCACCGGCTGTTCGTCCAACACGCCGCAACGCTTGCGGAACGGGCGGCGCGGCGCTGCTTGGAGCGCGCAGGCGTCGCGCCGACCGAAGTCGATCACATCCTGTTCGTTACGACGACCGGCACGGCGACGCCCAGCATCGACGCGCGCTTGTTCAATCGGCTGGGTCTGCGCCCGAATGTCAAGCGGACCCCGATCTGGGGGCTCGGCTGCGCCGGCGGCGCCGCCGGCCTCTCTAGGGCCGCCGAATACGTGAGCGCGTTTCCCCGGCACCGCTGTCTTCTCGTCGCGGCCGAGCTGTGCAGCTTGACGTTCATCCGGGACGACGCCTCGAAAAGCAATCTTATCGCTACGTCCCTATTCGCCGACGGCGCCGCCGCGGCGCTCGTCGAGGGCGAGGCGGCGGCCGACGCGCGGTCCTCCGGCGGGCGCGCGGTCCCCGGCATCGTCTCGACCCGCAGCACGATCTGGCCGGACTCGCTCGACGTCATGGGCTGGGACGTCACGAACGACGGGTTGAAAGTCGTCTTTTCGAAAGATATCCCAAGCCTCGTGACGCGCGAGATGCGCGGCGTGACGGAGGCGCTCCTCTCTCCCGCCGGTCTGACGATCCCGGACCTCGCGCATTATGCGCTGCATCCCGGCGGGACGAAGGTGCTTCGCGCGTACGGCGAAGCGCTCGGCTTGCCGTCGGAACGACTGGCGGCGGCCGAAGGCGTGCTGCGGCGATACGGCAACATGTCGTCTTGCACGGTGTTGTTCGTGCTCGAGGCGCTGCTCGGCGAGGCCGACGCGCTCCGCTCGGGCGAGTTCGGCATCGCGGGCGCGCTCGGTCCCGGCTTCAGCTCGGAGCTGCTGCTGCTGCGATTTTAAAGTACATCCTCACTACGATTATAGGAAAGAGGCGAATTTCTTCGATGAGTTTATGGTTTGCGCTCTGGTTCGGGGCGGTCGTCGTCCAACGATTGGCGGAGCTGCGCCTAGCGGCCCGCAATGCGGAACGGATCCGCCGGATGGGCGGGTACGAGGTCGATGCGGCGCATTATCCGAAGATCGTCCTGCTGCACATGTCGTTCTTCGCCTGCGTCTTCGCGGAGTTTCTTTGGCGCCGGCCGGAGCCGTCGCCTTGGATGGCGGCCGCCGCCGCGTCGTTCCTGGTGCTTCAGGCGGGACGCGTCTGGTGCATTCGCTCGCTCGGACCGTACTGGAATACGCGCGTCTTCGTCGTCCCCGGCATGAAGCTCGTGCGCAAGGGTCCGTACCGGTGGATGAAGCATCCGAATTACTTGGTCGTGACGCTGGAGATGCTGGCGTTCCCGCTGTTGTTCGGCTGCTTCGGCGCCGCCTGCTTGTTTCCGGCGCTGAACGTTCTCTTGCTTCGCCGCCGCATCGCCGCGGAGGAAGCGGCGCTTCGAGCCGAATCCGCATAGCTGCCGCCGCGACGCCCGAGCCGATTGCGCTTCCGGAGCCGCCTGAGAGGAGAACATACCATGCCCATGGAGCGAGAAGATGAACGACCGGGAGAATTCCCGTATACGAGGGGCATCCATCCCGAGATGTACCGAGAGCGGCTGTGGACGATGCGGCAATACGCCGGCTTCGGCACCGCCCGAGAGACGAACCGGCGGCTGAAGCGGCTGCTGGCCCAGGGCCAGACGGGTCTCTCGCTCGCCTTCGATTTGCCGACGCAGCTCGGCATCGACCCCGACGACGCGCGCGCGGCCGGCGAAGTCGGCAGGACGGGCGTCTCCGTCGCGACCGCAGCCGACCTCGAGGCGGTGCTGAAGGGCATTCCGCTCGGCTCGGTCGGCCTGTCGATGACGGTGAACGCGACGGCGCCGGCCTTGTTCGCGTTCGCCGCGGCGACGGCCGGGCGATCCGGCGTCGGAGCGGACGCCCTTCGCGGTACGGTGCAGAACGACGTGCTGAAGGAATACGCCGCGCGGAATTTGTATTTGCTGCCGCCCGCGCCGTCGATGCGAATGGCCGTCGACCTCATCGAATTCGGCTGCCGCTTCTTCCCCCGGTGGCATCCGGTCAGCGTCAGCGGCTACCATCTGCGCGAAGCGGGCGCCGACGCCGGACAGGAGATCGGCTTCGCGATCGCGAACGGTCTGGCGTACGCGATTGCTGCGATGCGCCGCGGGCTGTCGGCCGACGCGGTCGCGCCGCGACTGTCGTTCTTCTTCTCCGCCGGCTGCGATCTGCTCGAGGAGGCGGCGAAATTCCGCGCGGCGCGCCGGCTGTGGGCGAAGCTCGCCCGAGCGCGGCTCGGCGCCGGAAAGCCGGAGTCGTGGCGCATGAAATTCCATGCGCAGACGGCCGGCTCGGCGCTTACGGCCGTACAGACGGACAATAACGTCGTCCGCGTGACGTTGCAGGCGCTCGCGGCCGTATTGGGCGGCGCGCAAAGCCTGCACACGAACGCCAAGGATGAGGCGTGGCGGCTGCCGACGCCGGCTTCCGCCGCGCTCGCGCTCCGCACGCAGCAAATTCTCGCGTTCGAGTCCGGCCTCGCCGGCCATATCGATCCGCTCGCCGGAGCCCATGCGGTCGAGGCGGCGACCGACCGGCTCGAGGCGGAAGCGCTCCGGTGGGTGGACGCGGTCGACCGGACCGGCGGCGCGCTCGCCGCCGTGGAGAGCGGCTTCGTCCAATCGACCGTGCGCGAGGCGGCGTACCGCGAATACGTCGCCGTGGAGAGCGGCGAGCGCGCGATCGTCGGCGTCAACCGCTTCGAGGGCGTTGCCCCGCGCCTCGTCGCGGCGGCCGACCGCCCGCGCGCGAGAAGCGGCGCCGCCGAAGAGGCGCGCGCCGTCGAGGCGGTACGCCGACATCGCGCGGCCCGCTCCGAGGCGGACGCCGGTCGTGCGCTCGCCGCCGTGCTGGACGCCGCGGAACGCGGCGCCAACGTCATGCCGACGATGCTGGACGCCGCGAACGCCGGCTGCACCGTCGGCGAAATCTACGGGGCGCTCGCGCGGCTGTTCGGGGAATATCGAGAGCCAGTCTTCCCGGAAGGAGGCATCGCGCCATGAATCCGACGCATCCCGCCTTCGGTTCCCCGCCGGAGCAACCGCCCACGGTGCTGATCGCCAAGTGCGGCCTCGACGGCCACGACCGCGGCGCGCTCGTCGTCGCTCGCGGTTTGAGGGAAGAAGGCTTCGCCGTGCATTACACCGGCATTCGCCGAACGCCGGAAGAAGTCGCCCGGCAAGCGGTCGACGTCGCCGCCGACTGCGTCGGGCTGTCGTCACTCGCCGGCGCGCACCTGACGATCGTGCCGCGGCTCGTCGACGCGCTGCGGGACGCCGGCTGGCGCGGGCTGCTCGTCGTCGGCGGCATCGTCCCGGCCGCCGACGAGCCGGCGCTGCGCGCCGCCGGCGTCGCCGCCGTCTTCCGGCCGCATCAGCGCGTGAGCGAAGCCGCCGCGTTCCTCCGCGACGCGCTGCGCTCCGCGAATAGCATCTTCGGCGAAAATGAGGTAGGATAATCGAAAACTCATTTTTCCTTCTTGGGAGTGGAGGGTTCGCCATGGAAGACGTCATTGTCGTCGGCGCCGGTCCCTGCGGACTGGCGGCCGCGATCGCGCTGCAAGACGCCGGCATCGACGCCGTCGTCATCGAAAAATACAATCTCGTCCATTCGATCTACCGATATCCGACGAATTTGCACTTCTTCAGCACGCCCGAGCTGCTCGAAATCGGCGGATACCCGTTTCCAACGCCGCACGACAAGCCTACGCGCCGAGAGGCGCTCGAGTATTACCGCAACGTCGCCCAACGGCGCAAGCTGGACGTGCGCCCGTACGAGGAGGCGACCTTGATCCGCAAGACCGCCGAAGGCTTCTTCCTCGTCGAGACGGAACGGCACGGCATCAAGCGGTTTTACGAATCCCGCGCCGTCGTCGTCGCGACCGGATACTTCGATCGCCCGAACGTAATCGGCATCCCGGGCGAAGAGCTGCCGCATGTTTCGCACTACTTCACGGAGGCGCATCCGTACGCCGGCACGAAGGTCGCGATCATCGGCGGCAACAACTCGGCCGTGGACGCGGCGATGGAGCTCAGCCGCGTCGGCGCCGAGCCGTTCATCGTCTACCGCGGCGACGCTGCGAAGCAGAAGATCAAGCCTTGGGTGCGGCCGCTGTTCGAAGGCGCCGTCGCCAGGGGAGCGATCGGGATGCTGTACAATGCCCGGATCGTCGAAATCCGGCCCGGCCAAGTGACGATCCGACACGCGGACGGCGGCGCGGAGACGCGGGACGCCGACTTCGTGTTGGCGCTGACCGGCTTCCGTCCCGACCGAACGCTGCTCGGCGGCGCCGGCGCCGAGACGAAGCCGGAGACGGGCGCCCCGGTGTACGACCCCGAGACGATGGAGACGACCGTGAAGGGGTTGTACGTCGCCGGCGTCGTCGCCTCCGGCGAGGACGCGAACGAAGTGTTCATCGAGACCGGTCGGCACCATGGAACGGCGATCGCCCGGCACCTAAGCGCCGGGCGATCCGATTAACCTCTATTCGATTACCCCAATACGAGGCGTTCGTCGGCGAGCTTCTCGCCGCGAATCGCCGCGAATCGATCGAGAAGCGATTCGACCGTGAGCGCCCGCTTCTCCTCCCCGCCGATATCAAGAATGATCTTCCCTTTATCCATCATGATCAAGCGATTCCCAAGCCGAATCGCTTGCTCCATGTTATGCGTAATCATTAACGTCGTCAGCCGGTTTTCGTTGACGATCTTATCGGTCAGCTCGGTCACGAGCGCCGCGCGGGACGGATCGAGCGCCGCGGTATGCTCGTCGAGCAGCAGCACCTTCGGCTGCGTGAACGTCGCCATCAGCAGGCTGAGCGCCTGACGCTCCCCGCCGGACAAGAGCCCCACGCGGGCGGTCAGCCGAGTATCGAGCCCCAGCCCGAGGCTGCGCAGCCGATCGACGAACATCGTCCGCTTCTCCTTCGTCACGCCGGCGCGAAGCCCGCGCGACGCGCCCCGCAGATGCGCGAGCGCGAGGTTTTCCTCGATCGTCATATGGGGAGCCGTTCCCGCCATCGGGTCTTGGAACACGCGGCCGATCCACCGGCTTCGTTCATGCTCGGACATGCCGTTGACGATCGTCCCGTCGATCGACACGTCGCCTCGTTCCTGCGCGAGCACGCCCGACACGACGTTCATGAGCGTCGACTTCCCCGCCCCGTTGCTGCCGATTACCGTGACGAAGTCCCCTTCCTTGAGCGTCAGCGACACGTTGGATAAGGCGATCTTCTCGTCGGCGGAATACGGGTAGAAGATTTTCGTAACGTTGGATAAGGTCAACATCTAGGTCCCCGCCTCCTCGGTCAGCTCGAGGCTGCGTTTGCGCCCGACGAGCCGTTGTCTTCTCCGCTTGTTCACCATCGGCACGATGAGCGCGATCGTGACGATCAGCGCCGTCATCAGCTTCATATCGGACGCCTCCAAGCCGTAGCGAATCGACAGGGCGATGACGATCCGGTAGACGACGGCGCCGAGGATGACGGCGAGCGTCGTCCGCCAAATCGAGCGTACGCCGAAGATCACTTCGCCGATAATTACCGATGCCAGGCCGATGACGATCATGCCGATGCCCATCTGCAAGTCGGCGAAGCCTTGGTACTGCGCCACGAAAGCGCCCGCCATGGCCACGAGGCCGTTGGAGAGGCTGACGCCCGTAACGATCGTATTGTCCGTGTTGACGCCGAAGCTGCGGATCATCCGGGCATTGTCGCCTGTCGCGCGAATCGCCATACCGAGATCGGTGCGGAGAAACCAGTCCAGCAGCAGCTTCAGGACGAGCACGACGATCGGAGCCATGATCAGCGCGTAGGTCGCGCTAAGGAACAGCTCCCCGTCCGGAAACACCGTCTCTTGATTCAACAGCGGAATGTTCGGCCGACCCATGATGCGGTAGTTTATCGTATACAAGGCGATCATCATGAGAATGCCCGACAAGAGCGGGTTGATGCCGCCCTTCGTATGGAGCAGGCCCGTGACCGCGCCCGCCGCCAAGCCGCCGAGGAAGGCGACGCCCGTGGCGAGCCACGGCGAATACCCCGCGACGATCATGCCCGCCGCGATGCCCGCGCCGGTCGTAAAGCTCCCGTCCACCGTCAAGTCCGGAAAGTCCAGCACCCGGTACGTAAGGTACACGCCGAGCGCCATGATCGCGTACAGCAGACCGAGCTCCACCGACCCGACGATCGATCCGAGCAAGGAACTTAAGAAAGCCATGGAAATACCCCTCCGTAAAAGGTAAGAGTGGCCCGCGCACGGGTCACTCTCCGGTAATTGTTTATGGTTGCGCGACTTCCTTGATCACCTGTACCGCTTCGTCGGAAATCAAGTCCCGAATCGCTTGCGTCACTTCGACGCCTTGCGCCGCGGCCGCCGGCTCGCTGTAGTACAAGTCGAGCTGCTCCGGGAAGCCGACCGGCACGTCGCCCGGATTTTTCCCGTTGAGCAAAATATCGGCCGCCATCTTGCCCGTCGTGTAGCCGATGTCGTAATACTCGTATCCGAACGTCGCGAACGCGCCGCGCTTGACGGAATCGATGTCGCCGACGAAGAGCGGAAGCTTGTTGTCGTTGGCGACGCCGACGACCGCTTCGAACGCGGAGACGACCGTATTGTCCTTCGGAACGTAAATCGCGTCTACGCGGCCGACGAGCGATTCCGCCGCCTGCTTCACCTCGGAGCTGTTCGCGACGCCCGCCGTCTCGATCTTCACGCCGTGCGCGTCAAGCGCCGCTTGCGCCCGTTCGATCGAGACGACCGCGTTCTGTTCGCCTTGGTTAATGACCGTGCCGACCGTCTTCACGTCCGGGAAGTTCGCCGCGATGAAATCCATCAGCTTCGCGATTTCGTCCGGATGCGTATCCGAGACGCCCGTCACGTTGCCGCCCGGCTTCTCCGGATTTTCGAGCAGTCCCGCGCCGACCGGATCGGTAACCGCCGTAAAGATAACCGGGGCGTCCTTGATCGCGTCCGCGAGCGCAATCGCGGAATCCGTTGCGATGCCGAGAACGAGATCCTTCTTGTCCGCTTTGAAGTTTTGCGCGATCGTCGCATTCGACGACTTGTCGCCGCCCGCGTTGCTATAATCGATCTTGAGGTTCTCGCCTTCGACGAGACCCGCGTCCTTGAGTCCCGCGATGAAGCCTTCCCGCGTCGCGTCGAGCGACGGGTGCTCTACGATTTGCGAAATCCCGACTTGATAAACCTTCTCTCCGCTTCCTTGATTGGCGCAGCCGACCGCGAACGTCAACGTCGCCGCGGCGAGCACGAGCGAAATCGCTTTCCAGCTTGTCCGTAAACTCATCCGTAAGTCCCCCTCAATGATATGCAATCTGTATAAAAACTTATCTCACATTCTATATTGAGCGGTGGTTAACGTCAATAAGAAAACGTATCTACGCGTCGACGCGCCACAGCGACCGTCCGCTTCGGATAAAAGAAAAAACCGGAGGGCGCCGCCGGCCGAGGGGCCGTATGCGGATCGCTTGCTCCGGTTCGTTCACGTCGTCTTCCAGTCCTCGACAGGTTCGTCGGCTTCCATGGCATATTCGAAATCTTCGATATCGAACACTTGGACCGGCACCTCGGTTTCGATCACGCGCTCGAGGAAATCCAGCTGGTCCGTCAAGATCGGAACCTGCTCCCGAAGCGACGTAAGCAGCAGCTCGGTCTCGATCGGATCGAACGTCTCTCCGTATTGCGCGTTCTCGATCGAATTCACGACCACGAACGACACCTGCTCGTTCACGACGAGCGGCGGGCTCTGTTTCCAAGGCGCGGAGAACGACCGTTCGATCTTCTTTCGATTGAACGAATCCTCGAAGAAGGCGATCATCTCTAGGATTTTCTTCTTGACGTGCGCGTCGTCCGCCGGGTCCGGCATGACGGGCTCCGAATTTTCTTTCATATCGTACAGCTCTTGCACGGTGGAATACGGCAGCAAATATTCTACCGGACGGTTCGGGACCATAATCTCTCCGTAAATGGCCGCCATGACCGCTTCGATGACAAAACGCCGTTTCATCAGGCGCCCTCCTTCCCGGACAATCCGAAATCGACTCTATACATACATATCATAAATGTCCCAAAAAGTTAAGATTCATTCCGCCCGATTTCCCGGACAGAACGAAAAGCGCCCCCGACGACAACAACTTCGCCGGAGGCAAACTCGATGTTTCGATCGGTGCTTAGGCCGGCGCGGGCGAAGAATTCGCCGCGAACCGGGGCGACAAGGACAACGGGACGACATGCAAATCCATGCACTCGAAGCAATGGTTCCAATAGCAGTCCGCCTGCTCGTGCAACACTTCGCCGCAGGTGCGGCAAAGCTTCGGCGGCAGGCTGTCGAAGAAGTGGACGACGGAAAGCTGCTGCATTCGGTTTCACCGCCTTGTATTCGCCTCTGTACCTATTGTAATAGAACAGACGCTCGGACGACAAGCCTTATTTTGCAACCGCTTCGTCGACATCCCCCGACTTGATTCGGCGTTATTCTCCCGTGAGCTGCAGCGCGTTAACGACCTTCTGCAGGCGCAAATATTCGTTCTTCTCGAGCGTCGGCTTGAAGTAACCGAACAAATACGCGGCTTCGATAAAGCTGAGCGTCGGATAACAAACCACTTCGTTGTTCGTGAACGGGTTATCCATGACGATCTGCCACTCGCCCTCGCGGTCCGCGGGCGATACGGCTTCGTAGGCGTACCGCTTCCAACGCAGCTTCTCGCCGAGCTCCGCCCACACGACCTGCCACGTCGGGCTGAAGCGGGACGGCTCCGGAAACAATCGCTCCCCCGCGGCTAGACGGGCGGCGTAATCGTCGAACCCGCCCTCTTCGACTTCCTTCAGCGCTTTCTCCAATTGGTCGACCAAGACGCGGAATGCGTCGTAGCCGATGCGAACGACCGTCTCCCTCAGCTCATCCTGCAGGTCCGGCGTTCCCAGCCATTCATAATAATTCGTCGTCGATGCGATCGTCATGCGATTCCTTCCCCCTGCCGACGCGACGCAACAAGCGAAAAAGTTCCGCCGTTATTCGGCGGAACCCTTCTCGACGCGAAGCGTCCCGTTGTCGTCGATAAACAACTTCCGGCCGGCATCGTTATTCAGCTTTACATTGAACACTTTCAGCTTCGCTTCCGTCACCGGGGTCGGAATCCACTCCGGACGGGAAGCGGCGGCTGTCGCCGCCTCTTCCTCGGTTGCCCACCACGCCGCCCCGTAATAGTCGAGGTCGTACACGTTGCGCAACATCCCGGCCGCGATCTCGCCCGTATCCCGGTGCCGCAAATAATAAGGCATACGCGTTCCCCGTTTCTTACAAGTACGGGTTCTCGTGCTTCGCCTTGAGGCGGCTCCAGCGACGATCCACTTCTTGCTCGAACGATTTGTACGCAGCTTCGTACTCCGGCTTCGTCATATGACGCGTCTTGCCCATTTGCTTCAGCCAGTCGGAGAGCGGAACGCGCTTGTTCTTCTCTTCCGGATTGTACGTAATGTTCGTCACGCCGTTCTCGATTTCGTACAACGGGAAGAAGCAAGAGTTGACCGCGTTGTCGATGATCGTCTGGCCGTCCTTCTCCTCCGACAGCCAGTTCAGCGGGCAAGTGATCAATATCTTACCATATACCATGCCCTCGTTTTGCGCGTAATATTGCGCCTTCGCGGCTTTACGCAGCAAATCTTGCGGTTGGGACTCGGAGCCGGTGAAGACGTACGGAATGTTCGTCGCCGCCATGATTTGCGCCGTATCTTTATGGTGGAACAGCTTGCCGCCTTGGTGCTTGCCGACGTTGGACGTCGACGTGCGGTGGCCGAGCGGCGTCGAATAAGACAATTGCGCGCCCGTGTTCATATAGCCTTCGTTATCGTATTCGAGCACGATCATCTTATGATTGCGAAGCGCGGCGCCGATCGCCGGGCCCATACCGATGTCCATGCCGCCGTCGCCCGTGATCATGACGAACGTGAAGTCGTCCTTCAAGCCGTACTGATCGAGTTCCCCGCGGCGCTTGCGCTCCCAGAACATCTCCACGACGCCGGACAGCGTCGCTGCGCCGTTCTGGAACAGGTTGTGAATGTAAGTCGCCTTGTGAGACGAATACGGGAAGCCCGTCGTGACGACCATCGCGCAGCCCGTGTGGTACAGCGCTACGATATCCCCTTCGATGCCCTTGAAGAACAGCTCGAGACCCGAGAAGATGCCGCAGCCCGGGCACGCGCCGTGGCCCGGAGCCATCCGTTTCGGCTTCTTCGTGAGCTGCCGGATCGGCGGAACCTTGACCTTCAGCTGGCCCGTCTCCTCGTCCTTGTTGACGGTAATGAGACCCGTCTTCAGGTCCTCGTACGCCATCGGCTCGAGAATCCGCTTAGGCGCCTTGTCCGGATCGCCCGGCGTGTGGCCGTAATAGTCGAACGGCACTTCCACCTTGTTCTTCGCGGCCGCGTCGATCGCGAGCTCGAAGAACGCATGCGCGTCTTCCAAGAAGTAGTCTTTGCCCCCGAGACCGTAGACGCGGGAGATCACTTGGATGTCCTTCACGCCGTTCGTGAACAGCGCCGCCTTCACCTCGAGCGTCATGTTGCCGCCTTGCGCGCCGTACGAATCCGCGCGGTCCGCCACGACGACGGCTTTCACGTTCTTCAGCGCTTCGGCGATCTGCTTGCCCGGGAACGGACGAATCATGTTCGGCGCGATCGAACCCGCCTTCACGCCTTTGGCGCGGAGCTGGTCGACGGCGACCTTCGTAATTTCCGATGCGGAATTCAGCGTGAACAACACGACTTCCGCGTCGTCCATCATGTACAGGTCGAGGATCGGGTAGTCGCGACCCGTCAACGCCGCATATTCCTTGCGGATTTCGTCGTATACCTCTTCGGCGTTGTACATGGCGACCGATTGTTGGTAACAGTTATTGATATAATCCGGCTCGTTCATGTACGGGCCGACGGTGATCGGATTGTTCCGGTCGAGCACGTGCGGGAACCCTTGCGGCGGCTGTTCGCCGACGAACGCCTGCACGTCCGCCTTGTTTGCGAACGTCTGCACGCGGCGCTTCTGGTGGGACGTGAAGTAGCCGTCGGACGCGACGAGCACCGGCAGGCGCACTTTCGGATGCTCCGCCAGCTTGATCGCCATGATGTTCATGTCGTATACGGCTTGCGGGTCGCGGCACATCAAAATCGGCCAGCCCGTGTTCAAGGCGAAATACAAGTCGGAATGGTCGCCGTGAATGTTCAGCGGTCCGGATACCGAACGGCACACCAAATTCATGACCATCGGGAATCGCGTGCCGGATTGTACCGGCATCTGCTCCAGCATGTACAGGTATCCGTTCGCGCTCGTCGCGTTGAATACGCGGCCGCCCGCCGTCGACGCGCCGTAACAGATGCCCGCCGAGCCGTGCTCCCCGTCCGCCGGGATGAGCTTAATGTCGTGCTGTCCGTTCGCCTTCATCAAATCGAGGAATTGCGCCACCTCGGTGGAAGGCGAAATCGGGAAATATCCCATAATATGATAATTGATTTGGTGCGCCGCATAGGCCGCCATCTCGTTGCCGGATTCGTACACGATCCGCTGCTCGACGGTGCCCGCGCTCACTTCCTTATCGAATTCGATCGCCACGCTCGTTCACCTCTCCCTTCAATCCCTTGAAATCCTTACGCTTGAACCAAATTGAATCTATGTGGCACGCGGTGTTCCTCGCCGTAACCGTCCGTCTCGCGTTCGGAGCTGAGCGCTTCCGTCGGGCAAGCCGTAACGCACTTGAGGCACCCCTTGCAATATTGATAATCGATCCCTTGCAGGAACATCTGCGGACGTCCCTTCTTGTCGGGTTGCTCTTCCCAGACGAAGCAAAAATCAGGGCACGCCGTGTCGCACGCCGCGCAATGAATGCACTTATCGTCGTCGAAGTGCGGCATCATCCCGCTGCGGGAAATGCTGAGGTCCTTCAGAATGCTGTTGCCGGGATTGATGACGACGCCGCCGATCGGCTGCGTCTCGTAACCGAGGACCGGAATGTCCCACCGCTTCGGAAGCGGCATCTCGACGCCTTCCGGCAGCTCGAACGTGCGGAATTGCACCTCGTCGTAGCCGCGTTGGAACGTACGAAGCGCCGGTTCGACGGCCTGTGGATATTTCTTCTCGAGGGACTTGCGGATAACCCCGCGCATATGCTCCGCGTCGAGGAAGTCGCAGAGCCGGAACAACGCTCCGAGCATCGCCATGTTCGCCCGATTTTTCTCTTCGAGCGCGATACCCGTCGCGTCGATGACGGCGACCGTGCCGCCGACGAGCTTCATCTTCTCTTTCAGCTCTTCGGGCGTGCGCGCGGAGTTGACCAGAACGATGCTATCCGCATAGATGCCGCTGACGACGTTGATCGTTTTCGATAAATTTTCGTGAAAGATGCCCACGATATGAGGCCGCTCGACCGGCGTCGTGTCCCGGATGTCCGCGTTCGTATCGCAGAACCGAATGTGAGCCTTCACGGGAGACCCCTTCTTTTCCGAACCGTAAGACGAAAAGCTAACCCCGTTGAATCCGCTTCCAACCACACCTGATTCGGCAAGCATTTTCCCGGCCAAGTTCGCTCCGAGCCCGCCGATCGATTCCAGTCGAATTTCGAAAAAGCCCAGATCGTTCGTTTTTGGTAACTGTGCCATGAAGCCCTCCCCTTCCCTGATCCCTCCGACCAATCTCTGAAACAGAAACTTAATAGAAGTATAACAGGAAACGATGCGGTTGCGAACAACTTTTTTCCTCTAAAGGCAAAAATAACGCCGGTAGCGGCATACGCCCCGGCGTCATTGATATAAACAGATACTCTCTATTGTATAACACAGATTGCCCTGATCCTATCGAACTTCGCGCTACCCGACCAGTCGTTCGATATAGATTTGAGAATGCTGGCGCAGATCGTAAAACTGATTGTCGACCTGCACGAGCGGATGAATCGGATCGTCGGGGAACACAAGCACGATGTTCCCCGTCGCTTGGTTCGACAGCAGCACCTCGCTGCCGATCGACATCTCCATCATCCGGTGTACGAATAGATTGCAGATAAACGGGTCCATCTTTCCGAATGCATCTTCTTTCATCTGCAGCAGCACTTTGTAAAACGGGATTTCGCCGCGATATACTCGGTTGGAGGTCATGGCGTGGAAGACGTCCGCCACCGCGACGATCTTGCTGTTGTAGGACATCTTGTCTCCCGAGATGCCGAACGGGTACCCTCTGCCGTCCATGCGCTCGTGATGCTGCAGCGCGACGAGGGGCACCTCGGGCGGCAAATCGTTCCTTCCCGACAAGATTTCGTGCCCGTACGTCGTATGCCGCTTCATGAGGGCGTATTCTTCGTCGGTGAATTTGCCGGGTTTATTCAAAATATCGTCTTCGATTTTCACCTTGCCGATATCGTGCAGCGCGGCGGCCAACGTAAGCGTCTGCAGCTTGTCCGAATCGAGTCCAAGCCACTTGCCGATCATCGTCGAGATGACCGCGACGCCGATGTTATGCCGGAACGTGTAATCGTCTTTGGCCTGCAGGCCCGAGAGCAGTCCGAACAACGTCGGGAATTCGATCGCTTCTTGGATCGTCGGTATCAAATTCGTCTTCATCTCGCTGACGGACGGCCCTTCGCCGGCGCGGAAGCGGACGAACACGTCTTTCATCTCTTCCGTCGCGTGCGACACGACGACGTCGTTCGTATTCTCAGCGAGCTTCGGCGTCGGAGCGCCTCCGGCGACGTCCGGCGGCGCCTTCAAATGATGCGGGAGAATGGTGATGCCGTGTTTCTTGATCAGCTCGATGTGGGTTTCGCTAAGCTGCGTATTCGCAGGGATGACAAGCAAACCTTGTTCGTTAAAGACGTCGTTCTTCACCACGTAGCCGATCAAGCTCGCAAGCATCTCCCGGCCCCCCTCGCTGCTGCGTTGTAATATAATGTAATAACGTCAACTAATTAAAATCATGCATTAACGTCATATGTATATTACCAAACAAACAATTTTTTCCATAGTGACTACTGTCACAATATGGTTGCCCTTTCGTGCGAGGCGCGATCGGCGGACGTCTCTTCTCTCCCCTGGAAACCGGAATCTCGCAGGAAGATGACCGCCTTGGCCCGGTCGCGAACGCCGATCTTCTCGTAGACGCTGCTCACGTAGTTGCGCACCGTCCCGTCGCTGTACATGAGCGCTTCCGCGATCTGCCGGTTGTTCAATCCCTTGGCCATCAACAGCGAAATCTCGTATTCCTTCTCCGTCAGCCGAAACCGCTCCAACAGCGACTGGACGTGACGCGTCCCGTATCTTTCCCCCGTCAGGATGCGGAACAGCTTGTTCGACAGCTTGGCCGCGAGCCGTTCCGGCAAGAACATCTGCCCCTTCAGGACGAGGCGGATTTGCATCAGCAAGTCGTCCCACTGGATGTCTTTTAATAGAAAGCCGTTCGCTCCCGCCGCGATCGATTGCAGCAAGTCGTCTTCTTCGATGTCGTTCGCGAACAGAATCACCTTCGTCTCGGGTCTCCGCTCCTTGATCCAAGACGTCAGATCGATGCCGCCGTCGCCGTGCAAGGACGTGTCGACGATGACGGCCGCCGGTCGAAGCGTGAGCACCGCTTCGCGCAAATCTTCCTCGTTGTCGGCGGTGGCGCACACCTTCAGGTCGGGCTCTAAATCTATGATTTTACGAATTCCTTCGCGAAGCAGCGTCTGCTGCTCGGCTATCGCGATCCTTTTGGTTTCCATGGGTACCATGCGTTCCTCCGTTACGTCGCCGCAAGCCGCCATTCTTTGGAATGTTCGGCCTCCCCGTGCGGCGCACTTCTAACTTCTTCCAATCATTATATATAAGATTGTAAACTTTTGGGGAATCTTTTGAAACGCGTTAATTTTTTATGTAATTTTACTTTGGAAGTGCAACCTTTTTCGAAGTTGGTTAAAATCACCTATTTCTTCAAAAATAGAGACATATGTTCCTACTAAAATAAAGAAAAAGCCGGCTCGTCGTACGATTCGACGGTGCCGGCTTCCTTATTCTCGTCGGCGTTTAACCGCCGACGGCGAACCATTGCACGAGTCCGAGCACAAGACCGATCGCGAAGCCGCAGACGGCGCCGTTGACCCGGATCCATTGAAGGTCCTTGCCCACGTGTTCTTCCATCATCGCGATCAGCGTGTCGTCGTCCAGCTTGTCCGCGTTCTCCTTGACCAGTTGGCCGATGACGCCGTGATTTTTCTCGACGAACGCCGCGGCCTGGTGCTGAATCCAACCGTCGGCGCGCGCGATCCAATCCGTCTCTTCCAGCCGAGCCAGCGCTTCCCGCGCGTAAGGCGCGACTTTCTCTCGGCAGAACGCCGGATCGGACAATCGGCGCTCCGCAGCGTTCAGCACGCTTCCGACGAGCTCGGCGATCGTTCCGTCCCACTCCCCGCCTTCCGCGATGCGCGCCTTCAGCCGCTCCGCCTCTTCCAGCACGCGCTCGTTGTCGGTGAGCCCCCTCATCGCGCCGCGAAGCGCGTCCAAGGCGGACTCCCGATACGGGTTGCCCGATCTTCTCATATCGTACAAGAAGGAAACGAGGAAATCTTGCAGCATGCCGCCCAGCTTGTCCTCGTTCATAAACCCGGCGAAGGCGTTGACGGCGAAGCCCATGAAGCCCCCGAGCTGCATCTGTTCGATGGAGCGGAGCGCCATCGCGCCCATCCGCCGCCGCATCTCTTCGCCGATGGCGAACCGCTCGCCGAGCGACAGCGCGTAATCGAGCAGCGGCTCCTCGTAACCGCGGTCCGCGGCGGCGCTTCCGATGCGTTCGAGCATCGCGCGCGCGTCCATCCCCCGCACGGCGTCCCGAAGGGCGCCGGCCAGCGCTTCCGCGACCCGCTCCCTCGGCAGCGCGCGGATCGCGCCGCCGAGCAGCTTGGCCGCGCGTTCGCCGATATCGTCCGCTTCCAGCTCCCGTTTCGCCCGATCGGCGAGCCGGTGCGCGATGCGCGCCTCCTTCATCTTCTCGAGGATGCTCTGTTTATGTAACAAGTTCGTCTGGATCGCGTTCACGAGCGCGTTCGTCACCTTGCCGCGATTTTTCGGGAGCAGGGCCGTGTGCGGAATCGGAATGCCCAGCGGATGGCGAAACAGCGCCGTCACCGCGAACCAATCCGCGAGCCCGCCGACGAGTCCCGCTTCGAACCCGCTCTGCAGCACGAAGCCGTAGGGCAGATGCGCGATCGGGAACGCCGCCGCGAAGCCCGCGCCCATAATGCCTAACGAGATGGCCGCCGTATGTTTCGCGTTTTTCTTCAAGCCGTCTTCCCCCTGTGATTCGAATCGATAGTCGCCTTGTCAGCAGTATACACTAGCGCCGCGTCCGATTCCAAAACGTCTCGATCCTCGCGAGCCGACGCTCCGACGCTTCGCGCAGCCGCTCCGGACCGATGTCGCCCCGACGAAACAACGCCACGTCCCATGCGAGCGTCATGATGGAATTGTCGACCATCATGAGGTCGAAGTCGGCCATGACGTCGTCGTATTCGCCGGGCAAGCCGTTCGCCAGGAGCCGGGTCGCGTGCGACGCCGCGACGCCCGACAACATCTCGTCGTCCGGCTCCTCCTGCACGAGGATGGCGATGTCGCGCATCGGCGCGGCCACGTTCGTCCATTCCCAGTCGATCAACGTCACGCGATCGCCGAGCCGCAGCGCGTTGCCCCAGTGCGGGTCGCCGTGCGTAAATACGACCGGACCGCGCATGACCGACGCGGAGTACCGGGCGTAGAAGTCGCTCGCGATGCGCGATAACGCCGCCCATTCGCCGCGATCGAGCACGCTCTCCGCCTGCATCAGCAGCGCGTCCGCCCATTCCCGGCTGTAGGCGTACGGCGCCGCCTTGCCTTCGCTCGCCCATCGCTCCGCCGCCGCCGCCGTGCGAAGGTGAAGCTCGGCGAGCCGTTCCGAGACGAGCTCGTACGCCTCCAGCCGTTCCGCCGCGGGAACCGTCCCGGCCCGATCCGGAGGCAGAATCGGCTCTCCCGCGTACCGCATCGCGATCGCCTTCGGCGACGACTCGAACCGAACGATCCCTTCCGGCAGCCAAGGCGCCAATTCCGCGCCGAGCTTGCCGACGACGTCGAATTCGCCGTTGCGCTCCGGCGGAGGCAGCTTATATATGTAGCGTTGAGAGTCGCTTCCCGCCGCGGCGGTCCAGACGTCGTACAACGTCGCGGCGAAGAGGCCTTCCCGCCGCTCGATGCGGTACGCGTCCAAGCCGATGGCGCGGAACCGCTCCCGCAGCAGCGCCTCGTCGTGATTCGCTGTCAACTTGTTCCCCTCTTTCCCCGTTCGTCCATATCGATTATAATGCTTGACGACGATTATGGTAAAATAAGCGTGATCCGCTCGACGTCGGAAAGGAATCCTTAATGAAAAAAATCTCGTTTACGAAATCGCCGTTCAAAAAAATAACGATCGGGTACCTTGCGATCTCGCTCGCGTTCGCTTTCCTGTATTGGCTCCCCCCGTTCCGGTACGGCGAGCTGTCGTTCCTGGACGCATGGTTCATCTCGTCCAGCGCCCTCAGCACGACCGGCCTCAGCACGATCGTCGTAGCCGACGTCTTGACGCCGACCGCCCAATGGTTGATGATACTGGAGATGCAGATCGGCGGCATCGGATTTATGGGCATCATCGGATCTTACTTATTCCTGATGTACCGGGACGCGACGCTGCCGCAGCTGACGCTGATGGGCTTCGATCAGAACCAGCGCAGCCTGCGCAACGTGAAGAGCCTCATCCTCTTCATCGCCATGTTTTCGGCCCTTTCCGAATTTATAGGCTTCCTGTTTCTAATGCCCGACGTGCTTCGGGCGGAGCCGCATGTCGGAACGGCGATCCGGGACGCGGCGTTCCATGCGGTCTCCGCGTTCACCAATACCGGATTAGACGTATTCGGGGGTACGATCGAGCCGTTCAATCGTTCGCCGGTGTTCATGGTCGTCACCGCGCTGCTCGTATTCCTCGGGGTCCTCGGCTTCCCTACCGTCTGGGAGCTGATCTATCTCCGCGGGAAAAAGAAAAGCTTATACACGAAGGTGAATTTGCTGTTCCACGCCGTGCTGCTCGTCGTCGGCGCCGTGCTGATCACGGCGCTCGAATGGGGAAACCGAGGCACCGTCGGCGACATGCCGTACGGGCTGCGGGCGTTGAACACGTTGTTCCTGTCCGTGGTCTCCCGAAGCGGCGGCCTCGGCAACGTCGATCTCGGCGCGGCGATGCCGGCGACCGTCTTGCTGCTGATGGTGCTCATGTTCATCGGCGGCTCCGCGAGCAGCACCGCCGGCGGCATCCGGATCACGACGTTCGCGATTCTTCTCGCGAAGGCGCGGAGCGCGATCACGCGGAACAGCGACGTCATCCTGTTCCGCAAGTCGCTATACGAAGAAGACGTACAGAAGGCGTACCTCATCTTTTTCTTCGTCTTGATCTTCTTCTTCTTGTCCTGCTTCGTCCTATTCGTCAGCGAAAGCGACACGGATACGCTCGCCATCGTGTTCGAAGCGATGTCGGCCATCACGAACAACGGCTTTTCGCACGGGGTGACCGGCGGTCTGTCGCCGTTCGGCAAGCTGTGGCTCATCCTGATGATGATGGTCGGCCGCATCGGCATCATCTCGATCATCTACAGTATCGTGAAACCTAAGAAGTCAGCGGTTAAATATATTAAAGAATCGATTATCGTCGGGTAAGAAACCGGGAGGAACGGAAACCATGCGAAGGAAGTATTTAGTCATCGGACTCGGACGCTTCGGCAGCGCCGTAATGAAAGAACTGCACCAAGCGGGGCACCACGTCGTAGGCTGCGACAAGAACGAGGCGCTGCTCGAGGCCGTAGAGGCGTACGCCGAGTATGTCGTCCAAGGCAACGCGACGGACGACGCGGTGTTGGACGAGTTGAACGTCGAGGTGTTTCATTCGATCGTGGTCGCCATGGCGACCGAATTCGAAGCGTCGCTCGTCATCGTGGCGAAGCTGAAGAAGCGGGGCTGCAAGCATGTCGTCGTGAAGTCGAACGACCACTTCCGCGGGGAAATCTTATCGGAGATCGTCGGCGCGGACAGCGTCGTCTATCCCGAAGAAGAGTCGGGACGCCGCACCGCAAGGCAGCTCTCGATGCCGGGGCTGATGGAATATATTCAATTATCCCCGTATTGCAGCGGCATCGAATTAAAGGCCCCGGCGTCATTCCTGCACCGGAGCCTCATGGATTTGGATTTGCGCAAGAAGTTCGGCGTTACCGTCCTTCTGATCAATCGAGAACATATGCAAAAGCCGATCGTCTCCCCCGCCCCGTCGGAGACGTTCCAACCGGGCGATACGCTCTTCGTCGTCGGGGAACCGAGGGACGTCGACCGTTTCCAAGAACACTATACGAGCTAGAACGCGTTCAGCTGTCCGTACATCGCGACGGCGCGGAGCAAATCCGGAGCCATCGGCAAAATGAATTCGGTCGCGCCAAGCGTGTAGATGCCGCTGCGGGAATGCATGACGGCTTCCCTCGCATAGATGCGATAGTGATCCTTGCCGATCGCCAGACCGCTTAATTCATACGTCGGAATGCCTTTCCACCCGCGCCGCGCGCCGGGCGATCCCGCTTCTTCGAACGGCGTGATCGTGACGATCGCGTCCAGTCGAATCACATAATTGACATGAGGCTTCTGATACACTAATTCCTTCGTGGAGACGGTGATTCCGAAGTCTCTTTTCTTATGCGACAGTTTTAATTCGCCTTCGAGCGACTTGATTTGCATGAACCCGTAATCCATCGCCGGACCCCTCCTTGCCGGAAAGCGGAATAAAAAAAAAGCCGCCTCATGTTTTGTCGAGTGTATCACAAAACAAGAGTCGGCTCCATAGAAGGAAGTTATTCCCAAGAATCGATCTGAGCGACGAACGTCTCGCACGAGACGAACGGTCGACGCTGGCTGTCCGGGACGAGTTCGTTGTATCGTTCGATCTTCCGGTTCACGTCGTCGAGCGAATCGGAAAGCCCGCCGGTCACGCCCAACTCGGTCAACTTTCTCAATTGCACGAGCCGAGTATGTACGTCCTGCTTCAGCATCGCCCGTTCCTCGATCGCCGCTTCTTCTAACGCCACATCCACCACCGTCGGTTCCGCCAAGCTCACCACGACGCCCTCCCCGTTTGTTAAGGCTCTTTACAATCCATTATAAATTGTCGAAGCGTCAGGGAGTGTGTCGAAATCGTGAACTTATCTTGAACTCGCGTACAATCGTTCCGGAACGACGCGGAGGAACGGCGAAGGTTCGCCTCTAGCGAGGACGACGAGCCGATGCAGCGCGCGAGTGCATACTGTGTACAGCAGCTTCCGCTCGCTCTCCCGGGCATACGCGTCCGCTCCGGCGTCCCAAACGACGACCGCGTCGAATTCGAGCCCTTTGGCGAGGTACGACGGCAGCACGACGATCCCGGACGGGAACGTCTTCGTCTCCTTCGTCAGACGGGACGCCGAGACGCCTTGCGCGGCGAGCAGCCGATGCGCGTCCTCGGCCGCCGCGGCCGTCTTCGCCACGACGGCGACCGAACCGCTGCCTTCGGCGAGGAGCTTCCGAATCCGTTCGGCCGCGAGATTCCCGAAGTCCGACGCCTCCGCCGCTTCGGGAACGACCGTTACGTCCGGCGGCGGACCGTCGCGTTCGAACGGCTCGTTCTCCGCGGCGTCCGGAAGCATCGCCGAAGCGAACGCGACGATCTGCCGCGTGGACCGATAGCTCTTCTTCAGCCGAATCTCCACGGTTTCCTCCGCCGGGAACGCCTTGGCCGACGCCATATGGCCGCCCTCGAGCTCCACGCCGTGGATCGCCTGATTCGCGTCGCCGACGGCCGTCACCCCCGCGTTCGGGAACAGCCGGCGCAAATACGCCCACTGCAGCGGCGTGTAATCTTGCGCTTCGTCCACGACGACGTGCCGGACCCGGTTCATGCGCGAGGCGCCGTGCAGCGCTTCGAGCAAATACAGCATCGGCACGGCATCCTCGTACGGCAACGCGGCGGAGACGTCCAGCCGATCGTTCGTATCCCGGGCGATCGCGTCCCACTCCGCCTCCGCGACGGGGAACGAAGCGCCGCCGGCGTCGATGTCCGCGAGCAGCCGCCGATACGTGCCGACGACGTCGAGGAACGCGTACGCCGCGACTTGCTCGCGGAGCGGCGCATACGCCTTCTTCGCCTTGGCGAGTCCGAGGCGCTTAAGCTCCTGCTCCGTGCCGAGATAGTTCGGCTCCTTCAACCACTTGCGGTACAAGGCTACCGCGCGCTTGCGCTCCAGCTCCGTCAGCCGCTCGAGCAGTCGTTCCTTCATCGATTCCAGCCGGTGCGGCGGGCGCTGCTTCGCGAACTCGACGTAGAACATCGCTTCGAGCTCGGCGGCGTCGAACACGACCTTGTCCTTCCGCGTTAACGAGCGGAAGACGACGCCCCGCTCCGCCAGCGTCTTCGCGTACGCGTCGATCCGCTCCGCGAACGCGAGCGACGCCTTGACGCGGATGCCCTCCCGGCGCGGATCGTCCGCCTCCGGCGAAGACAACAAGTACTCCAACTGATCGTACGGATGCTCCACGTCGCCGACGTGGCGAAGCCGGCGCCAGACGTAATCGTAAAACGTCGTCTGCGGAATCGCGTCTTCCCCGAGCTCGGGCAGGACGTTAGAGACGTAATCGTTAAACACGTCGTTCGGCGAAAACAACACGACCTGCTCCGGCTCCCAATAATTCCGGTACTTGTATAATAGATAGGCGACCCGCTGCAGCGCGGCCGACGTCTTCCCGCTGCCGGCGGCGCCTTGAACGAACACGAATCGATGATCCGTCTCCCGGATGATTCGATTTTGCTCGCGCTGGATCGTCGTGACGATCGACTTCATCTTATCGTCGGCGCCTTGACCGAGCATCCGCTGCAGCATTTCGTCGCCGATCGTGACGCCGGTATCGAACGCGGCGAGCAGCTTGCCGCCGCGGATGACGAACTGGCGCTTTAGCGTCATCTCGCCGGTCACCTTCCCATCCGGCGCCTCGTACGACGCCGGTCCCGGCCCATAATCGTAGTACATGCCCGCTACCGGCGCGCGCCAGTCGTACACGATGACCTCGTGCGTCTCCTCGTCGGCGATGGACATCGTGCCGAGATAGATCGGCTCGTCCGTTCCGCTCCCCGTCTCGCGGAAATCGAACCGGGCGAAATACGGATTCGACAGCAGCCGCTGCAGATGTTCGGCTCGGCCTTGAGCGAGCCGGTAGCTCGTCGCGTGCTGAGACAGCTCCTGCGCCTGCTGGGTCAGCTGCACCGCCGCTTCGAACCAATCGTCCGTATCGTAAACGAGGTCTTCCCACAGCTCGCGCTTGCCGCCGACGAGCTGCTCTTTGCGGCCGCCGGCCGTCAATCCGGCCTCCTCGATCTCTTGCTCGACCCGCTCCAACACAGCCTCGAGCCTTCGCTCCTCGCGCCTTAGTTCTTCTTCCGGCAAACTCATGACGTATGTTCCCCCCATGCGTAAAACCTGTTTTCTTCTTGAAAGTTATATTATTCCATAGATGTGGCGAAACCATTATCATATAGTCCGACTTTACTGCGGGAGCGAGGTTTCGCCTACGATGGGCAATCGTTTGTTCTTCGTTTTATTGGCCGCCGGCCTTCCGTTATCGATCGCCGGCAGCCTGCTCCATTGGGAGCCGACGATGCTGTTCGTCATCTACTGCGTCACCATTTTGCGTTCAAGTACAAGATGAACGTCGCGGTGGAGATCGCCGTCGGTTCGACGCTGCAGGTCGCCATGTTCGTCGCGCCGGTGCTCGTATTCGTGTCGTTGGTTTTCGAGACGCCGATGCCGCTCGTCTTCTCCTTGCCGGAACTTATCGCGATGGCGACCGCCGTGCTGCTGACGATCAGCATTACGAACGACGGCGACACGAACTGGTTCGAAGGCTTGACGCTGTTAGGCGCCTACCTCATCATGGGGATCGGCTTCTACTTGTTATAACTTTGGAAAATGGAGAGCTCGGTCTCGTTCCCTACGAACGGCGGCCGAGCTCTTCTCGCCTCCAGCGGGCGAGCTCCGCGTAGACGTCGACCATCTCCTCGAGCCTCATCCGAACGAGACCGCTCGACGACGGCCCGACGAACTCGCGCACCCCCGGCACCTGCTCCGAGGCTTCCGGCTGAAAGCCCCACCCCGACGTCTTCCGTCCGGAAAATTGCTCGTATACGCCTTTGCCCACGAAACAAGCGGCCCTCGGGCGGTACAACTTCAATTTTTGTAGCAACTCCCGCCGTCCCGCCGCATATTCTTCTTTCGTAATCTCTTCCGCCGTCCGCGTGGGGCGCGGCACGATGTTCGTGAAGCCGTAGCCGAGCTCCAGCATCGCCTCCCCTTCGTGGGAGGCGTACAATCTCGGCGTGAGGCCGGCGCCGTGGATCATTTTCCAAAATCGATTGCTCGGGTTGGCGTAATGGTGGCCCGTTCGGCTCGAGCGGATACTGGGGTTGTAGCCGACGAACAAGACGTCGAGCCCCGGCGCGAGATGGTCCGGAATCGGTTGCAGTCGTTCTTCTTCGCGCATTGGCGGTCACCTTCCTGGGCATTGGTGGATATACTTAGTGTAGAGTCGCTCGCGCGGCGGCGCAAGCGCGCAAGTCGCTAAACGGGTCGACACGCAACGGCATAACAGCGAATGAGGGTACAGGGAGAGATCGACGCTCGCCGTCGCGCTAAGCGGGGCGGGCGGAGGCGCCGAAGGAGTAACCCCGGATTCGGGAGAATCTCTCAGGCAAAAGGACCTGTGCCGGACGCGACTCTGGAGAGCATTCGGCGGCGGCGGGATCTCCTCGCGGCGCGGGCCGAATCACCCAAGGGGAAACTTGCGCGGTCCTACCGAGACCGGGCGGGGCAACTCTCAGGTACAAGGGACAGAGCTAAGGATTGTATTGAGATCGTATTCAATACGCTTTAGCTGTGTCCTTTTCTGTTTTCCCCCAAACGAAGCGGAGGTGTTGTCCGACATGGCGGAACCGTTGAAGCGAACGCCCCTCTATCCCCTCTATGCGCCGCTCGGCGCGAAGACGATCGATTTCGGCGGCTGGGAGCTGCCGGTGCAATTCGAAGGCATTCTGAAGGAGCATGAAGCGGTGCGGCACCGGGCGGGCTTGTTCGACGTCTCGCACATGGGCGAATTGCTGGTGACGGGCGCCGAAGCGGTTGCGTTCCTGCAGCGGCTCGTCGCGAACGACGTCGCGAAGCTTTCCGCCGGCGCGGCGATGTATACGCCGATGTGTTACCCGGACGGCGGCACGGTCGACGACCTGCTCGTCTACCGGCTCGGCGAAGATCGGTTCCTGCTCGTCGTGAACGCGTCGAACGTCGAGACGGATCTGGCGTGGATGTTGAGGCACGCTTCGGGCGACGTCACGATTCGGGACGTCTCCGCGGAGACGGCGCTGCTCGCGGTGCAAGGCCCCGCGGCCGTCGATGTCGTGCGCGACGCCTCTTGCGGAGGCGACGGCGTCGACGGGTTCGACCCCGCCGCGCTGCGACCGTTCCGCTTCGCGGAAGGCGTGCGCGTCGGCGGCGTCCCGGCGCTCGTCTCGCGCACCGGCTACACCGGCGAGGACGGCTTCGAGCTGTACGTCGACGCCTCGCGCGCGCCGGACGTCTGGCGCGCGCTGTTCGCCGCAGGCGCGCCGCACGGACTTGCGCCGGTCGGCCTCGGGGCGCGCGATACGCTGCGCTTCGAGGCGCGGCTGCCGTTGTACGGTCAGGAGCTGTCGCCCTCGATCACGCCGCTCGAAGCCGGACTCGGCGCGTTCGTGAAGCTGGAGAAGGGCGACTTCATCGGCCGGGACGCACTCGCCGCGCAGAAGGCGTCGGGCCCGGCTCGGCGACTGGTCGGGCTCGAGATGATCGACCGCGGCATACCGCGGACGCATTACGCGGTGTTCGCCGCGGACGGCGCGCGGGTCGGCGAGGTGACGACCGGCACGCAGTCGCCCACGCTGCGACGCAATCTGGGCCTCGCGCTCGTGGACGCCGCGTACGCCGCGGAGGGAACGGAGCTGTACGTCGACGTGCGAGGCAAGCGGCTGAAGGCGAAGGTCGTCTCGACGCCGTTTTATCGACGGGCGGATCGCGCGCGCAAGCCGTTATAAGGATAGAGAGGAGCTCGATGCAGATGCGGAATCATCGATATTTGCCGGCGACGGCGGACGATGAACGGGCGATGCTCGAAGCGATCGGGGTCGACTCGATCGAAGCGCTGTTCGCGGACGTCCCGGCGTCGGTCCGCTTCCGGGGGCGGCTCGACGTCTCGGAGGCGCTCGGCGAAGGGGCGCTGCTGCGGCATATGAAGTCGCTGGCCGCGCGCAACGCGGATTTGGAATCGTACGTCAGCTTTCTCGGCGCCGGCGTATACGACCACCACCTCCCCGTCGTCATTCAGCATATCGCGTCAAGGTCGGAGTTTTATACGGCGTATACGCCGTATCAGCCGGAGATTTCGCAGGGCGAGCTGCAGGCCATCTTCGAATTCCAGTCGTATATCTGCGAGCTGACCGGCCTCTCCGTCGCCAATGCGAGCATGTACGACGGCGCGACCGCCTTCGCCGAGGCGGGGGCGCTTGCGGCGGGCGCCGCGAAGCGGAAGCGCCTCGCCGTGTCCGCCGCTGTGCATCCCGAGGCGAGGCAGGTGCTGGCGACGACGGCGCGCGGCCTCGGGCTCGAGCTTGCGGTCGTCCCCGTCGACGCTAGCGGCGCGACGGACGCGACCGCCTTGGCCGCGGCGTTGGGGGCAGGCGGCGGCGGCGCATTCGCCGCCGTGATGATTCAGTCCCCCAACTTCTATGGAGGCATCGAGGATACGGCGGCGCTCGCCGCCGCCGCGCACGCCGCTGGCGCGCTGCTCGTCGTCAGCGCCAATCCGTTGTCGCTCGGCGCGCTGCAGCCGCCGGGCAAGCGCGGCGCGGACATCGTCGTCGGCGACGCGCAGCCGCTCGGGATCGCGCCGTCGCTCGGCGGACCGACGTGCGGCTTCTTCGCCGTCTCCGAAGCGCTGATGCGGCGCATTCCCGGCCGCGTCGTCGGGCAGACGGTCGACAGGGACGGCAAGCGCGGCTTCGTGCTCACGCTGCAGGCGCGCGAGCAGCATATCCGGCGCGAGAAAGCGACGTCGAACATTTGCTCCAACCAAGCGTTGCTCGCGCTGTGCGCTTCCGTGTATTTGTCGGTCATGGGGAAGCAAGGCATGCGCGACGTGGCCGAGCTCAACGTCCGGAAGGCGCATTATGCGGCCGCGCGGCTGGCGTCCGTTCCCGGTGTGACGCGCCCCTTCTCCGCTCCGTTCTTCAACGAGTTCGTCATTCGGCTGCCCGACGGCGGGCCGACCGTGCGCGAAGCGAACGAACGGCTGCTCGCGGAAGGCTTCCTCGGCGGGTACGATCTCGGCCGGGACGATCCGGCGCTCGCCGGTTGCATGCTCGTCGCCGTGACGGAACAGCGAACGAAAGAGGAGATCGACGCATTCGCGTCGGCATTGGAGGCGATCTTGGGATGACAGACATGCCGCTCATTTTCGAACGCAGCGCACCGGGACGCGTCGCCTACTCGCTCCCCGCCTGCGACGTGCCGGAGACGCCGCTCGACGAGTGGATCCCGGCCTCTCTGCTTCGGCCCGAGCCGCCGGCGCTGCCGGAGGTGTACGAGGTCGACGTTATCCGTCATTATACGGCGTTGTCGCGGCGGAACTTCGGCGTCGACAACGGCTTTTATCCCCTAGGCTCCTGTACGATGAAATACAATCCGAAACTGAACGAAGACGTCGCGCGGTATCCCGGCTTCGCTCGCATCCATCCGTACCAGCCGGAATCGTCGATGCAAGGCGCGCTCGAGCTGCTCTACGCGCTGCAGCGAGACCTCGCGGCGGTGACCGGCATGGACCGGGTGACGCTGCAGCCGGCGGCCGGCGCGCACGGGGAGTTCACCGGCCTCATGCTCATCCGGGCGTACCACGAAAGCCGCGGCGAGACGCGCACGAAAGTGATCGTACCGGACTCGTCCCACGGCACGAACCCGGCAAGTGCAACGGCGGCCGGCTACGAGACGGTGACGATCCCGTCGAACGATCGGGGCCTCGTCGATCTCGACGCGCTGCGAGCGGCGGTCGGCGACGACACGGCGGCGCTCATGCTGACGAACCCGAATACGCTCGGCTTGTTCGAGGAGCATATCGAAGAGATCGCATCGATCGTGCATGACGCCGGCGGGCTGTTGTATTACGACGGCGCGAATTCGAACGCCATCCTCGGCATCGCGCGCCCCGGCGACATGGGGTTCGACGTCGTGCACCTGAATCTGCATAAGACGATGAGCACGCCGCACGGGGGCGGCGGTCCCGGCGCAGGCCCGGTCGGGGTGAAGGCGCATCTCGCGCCGTTCCTCCCGACCCCGACGGTCGAGCGTCGCGAGGACGGAACGTATTATTTCGATTATTACCGCCCGGCCACGATCGGCCGCGTAAAGGCGTATTACGGGAACTTCGGCATCCTGGTCCGCGCGTACGCATATATTCGAACGTACGGTCCGGACGGCCTGCGCCGCGTCTCCGAGCTCGCCGTGTTGAACGCGAACTACTTGTTCCGCCGACTGGCGTCCGCATTCGACGTGCCGTTCGACCGGATCTGCAAGCACGAATTCGTATTGTCGGCGAAGTCGCTGAAGACGTCGACCGGCGTGCGAACGTTGGACGTCGCGAAGCGGTTGCTCGACTTCGGGTACCACCCGCCGACGATTTACTTCCCGATCAATATCGAGGAGTGCCTCATGATCGAGCCGACGGAAACCGAAAGCAAACAGACGCTCGACGCGTTCGCCGATACGCTGCTTCGGATCGTCGAGGAAGCGAAGTCGGATCCGGAACTCGTCAAGAACGCGCCGTATACGACGGACGTCAGACGGTTGGACGAAGCGACGGCGGCGCGGCGGCCGGTCCTCCACTGCGTCTGCGGCGTCCCGTAACGAAGGAGGGGCCGCCCTCGCGGACGTTGTCGACGTCTGCGGGGGCGGCCCCGATTAGGAATCGTTCGGCGGTTTGTTGTACCCTTTGTCTCCGTACGGCTGCAACCGTTCGAGCCATTCGAGCTCCATTCGTTCCAGCTCTTTCTTCAAATTGTACATGCCGTCCTCCGGCGGTTTAAACAACTCCAACACTTCGTAACGGAAAGCGTCCTCGCCATACTCGTTCCAATCGTTCTGCAACGCCTTGATCCAATTGGATCCCATCTTCAGCTGGAACAAAATTCGATTTTTCATCGCGTTCACGTCCGGCGTCGTTCCGACGAACGACTTGCCGCTCTCGACGTGCACGAGCCGAAACGCGCCGGCCGGCCTCTCCGAGAGCACGTATTCCGCGGCCAACGCCTTCTTCTTTTCCTTATCCATGCATCGCTTCTCCCTTCGCCCAATATTCGCTGCCGTCGTCCTTGCGATCCATGAAGCCGTACTCGATCATATATCGGCGCAGCGTCACATAGTCCGAGAACGCGTCTTTTAGCACCGCGTTCACTTCCTTCTCCGAATATATCCGATTGCGTTCGAACCGCGTCATCAGGTGACGCAGCACGGCGATCTTCCGCTTCTCCTTGGACGGGAACTCCTTGAGCGGTCCCTCGAGGCCGTACGGGAAGTACGTCTTCAGCACCTTCTCGTTCTCTTCCGCGGTCATGGCGTACCGTTCGTCGATCGTCGTCGCGGTCCGGTGAATCGGGACGAACTCCTCTTGATCGTTGTCGCCTGCGCTCGCGTTCGCCTTCGGCCGCTCGTCGAGCAGCGCCATCAACGCGAGGAATACCTTGGCTTGCTTCTCTTTCTCCCGAAGATGAAACCGATGATACCGCACCGTCGCCGGCTTGCTTCCCAGCGTCTTGGCCGTGTCCGCGTCGCTGCGCCCTTCGTAGAACAGCTGAAGCACTTCCCGCTGCACGTCCGTCAGACCGGTCCACTTCTTGTCGAGCGACAGTAAATACTCGAACATCGATTTATGCGCCGCCGCGATATGCCGCTTCATGTACGCTTCCGCGTCGTACCAGTGCTCGCCGATCGGGAATACCCGCCCGAATTCGGCGAACTCGCCGCACACGAGGCAGCGGTGACCGCCTTGTTCCGGGTACGTGCCGTATCCGCGCTTCAGCTCTTCAGGGCTTGCGTTCCAAAACTGCCGTTCCAAATCCACCTCTTTACACTCTCCCTACATGGTTTGTATCTGTTTGCCACCATACAAACAATATACACCGATGTTGGAACCGGGTCAACATTTCACCAACATATTTTCATTTTGTTTGTGAATCAAACCTTTCTAGCGACCAGATCCGCTAATAGAGTTCGGACTTCGTGAATTGGAGCGCCTCTCCTCAATTTTTAGGGCACTCCGCCCCGATAATTGAGGAACTGCTCCCCAATTGCATCCCTAACGTAAGTTCGTCTCGGTAAGCAGCCAACATATTGGGGCGCTACTCCTCGCAATTTTGGGCAAGTCGCTCTGAGGAATATTACGAAAATCCTCTTTTCCATGGTCAGCCATAGAAAAAAAAGACCGGAGCGCGTTGCGCGCCCCGGCCTCCAGTCATTCGGTTCCTTCTTCTTCGTTAGCGAACGCTGCATCCAACGCCGCTTGCCCTTCCGTCTCCATGAACGCGAGTGCCTCGTCGATCGTCGTTTCTTCTTTCGTCAGCGCCGTCCAATGCTTCTCCATCAACGGGTAGAACGCCGCGTCGAACCCCGAAGGAATCTTTTCGACCCCCGGAATCGTCTGCCTCTCCGAGCTCGGCGATAACGCATAGAACGCTTCAAGGCGTTTGCCCTCGTCGTTCCGGATATATTCCGTCCGGATCGGCAGTCCGCTCACGACCGGGAACCGGGACGTCGCTTTCGTAAACTCGTCGGAATGAACGAACTTGACGAACGCCCATGCCGCGTCTACGTTCGTCGAGCGGGCATGAATCGCGAAGATGTCGTTGAATTGGAACGACGACGTCTCGTTCGGCGCATCCGGGTTGATCGGTTCCGTCACGACGTCCCAATCGAGCTCGGCAGCTTCCTCCAACCGATTCATGCCTTCGGCCAACTCTTGCAAATAATACGAATAACTAAGCTTCATCGCGAGCCGTCCGGTCAAAAACAAATCCATGCGCAAGTGATCCTCGTACGTTTGGCCCATTTGCGGGTTGAACGGTTCCGGCGCGTACATCGCTTCCGAGGAGGTCAGACGCAGGGCCGTCTCCGCGACGCGTCTCCAGGCGTCGGTGTCGAGCGTGACCTTCTTCGCGTTCAAGTCGAGATACTGCAGCCCCTGCTCCCGGCCCAGCTGCAGAAATGCGCCGACGCCGGCGCCGCCGAACGCGTCCAAGCCGTACACCCGCTCGTCCGCTTCGCCGTCTGTCGGGAATAGCTCCGCTTTCGCGATCAACTCGTCCCAAGTCATGCCGTCGGTCGGCGGAGCGATGCCGTAACTTTCGAACATCGCCTTGTTGTAGAAAATCGCTTTGCTGGAGAAGCTCGGCGCAAGACCGTACAGCTTCCCGTTCCCGAGGGTCCGAAGCTTGTCCAACGCCGCCGGCAGCATCCCCTCGATCCAGCCTTCGTCTTGAGCGACCAACGTCTCGAGCTCGTACAGCATACCGTCTTGGAACAACGGATCGAAGAAATATTCGTTAATGAGCAGGACGTCCGGCTGCTCTTCTTCGATCAGCTTACGCATCGCGTCGATCGGGTTCGTATCGGGACTGTACATCCCTTGCGTCGAGACGACCTCGAGCTCGATATTCGGGTGCTGCATCATGAACAGGTTCCCGAACTGTTGATAGAACGCTCGCTCGTCCCAATACATCACTTTAATCGTTGCGCTCTCTTCTTCCGGATCGTCCGGCGCGCCTCCGAACGAACATGCGGCCAGCGCCGCCCCTAACGTCAGGATCAGCGCGATCGCCGTCCCGATTTTCCAAGTGAACCTTCCAAAAGTCAATTCGTTTCCCCTCCGTAGTCCGCCTATCTTTTCCAAAAATATAGACGTACGGAAAGCGGAAAAGGTTCACACCAATAACTGAAATAAATCCGGGTGATCCTTCAACGTTAGAAAGGAGATCCCCTTCTCCCGCATTCGGGACACGAGCGGCTCGTAGTCGCTCGGCGACTTCAGCTCGATGCCGACGAGTGCCGGGCCGTTCTCCTTGCTGCTCTTCTTCGTATACTCGAAGCGGGCGATATCGTCGTCCGGCCCGAGGACGCCATCCAGAAATTCTCGCAAAGCCCCGGCGCGCTGCGGGAAGTTAATGACGAAGTAGTGCTTCAACCCTTCGTACAACAGCGACCGCTCTTTAACCTCTTGCATGCGGTCGATGTCATTGTTTCCGCCGCTGATGACGCAGACGACCGTCTTGCCCTTCAGAGCGTCGCGGTACGCGTCCAACGCTGCGACCGGCAGCGCGCCCGCGGGCTCGACGACGATCGCATTCTCGTTGTACAGCTCCAGCATCGTCGTACATACCTTGCCCTCGGGCACGACGATCATGTCGTCAAGCAGCTCCCGGCAAATCGCGTACGTCAGCTCGCCCGCCCGCTTCACCGCGGCGCCGTCGACGAATCGGTCGATCTCCTCGAGCGAGACGATCTCGCCGCGGTCGAGCGCGGTCCGCATCGTCGGCGCGCCCGTCGCCTCGACGCCGATGAGGCGCGTCCCCGGGCTCAGCTTCTTCACGTACGACGCGACGCCGGCCGCGAGACCGCCGCCGCCGACGCCGACGAACACGTAGTCGATCGGCTCCTGCGAGGCGCCGACGATCTCCGCGCCTACCGTGCCTTGTCCGGCGATGATCGCCGGATGGTCGAACGGATGCACGAACGTCATGTCGCGCTCCTCGCCGTAGCGGACCGCCTCCGCCAGGGCATCGTCGAACGTATCGCCGACGAGCCGGATCGCGACCTGCTTCCCGCCGAATCGCTCGACCTGCGACACCTTCTGCTTCGGCGTCGTCGCCGGCATGAAGATCGCGCCGGGAATGCCGAGAGCGCTGCAGGAATAGGCGACGCCCTGCGCATGGTTGCCCGCGCTGGCGCAGACGACGCCGCGGCGCGCGACGTCCTCCGGCAAGCTTCGAATAAAGTTATAGGCTCCGCGAATTTTGAAGGAGCGCACGATTTGCAAATCTTCGCGTTTCAAATAGACGTTGCAGCCGTACCGCTGCGACAGCACCGCGTTGCGCTGCAACGGGGTTTCTACGATCTGTTCCTTCACCCGGGAATGGGCGATGAGAATATCTTCGATTCGGATAAGGGGAGCGTCCACTGCGGCATGACACCTTCTGTCTATGAATTGAGCGGGGACCCGGCTCGCCGGCCGAGCCGCCTGTGAAACCATAATTTCATACGAGCTCCGATTTATCAAGCCGCCGCTCGTCGAATCGGCGCTGGACGAGCTGTTGGAAAATTCCGTAATCCTCGTGTACTTGCGCGGCGTAATTCATCGCCCATAGCGACAGCGTATCCGCGAACTTGTCCGGATCCGGCCCCATCGCTTCGGCGATTTCCGCCTCCGCATGGTAATCGAGGATGCCCTCGCGATCCCGCAACTCGTTGTCGGCGCGGGAATGAATTTTCGCCGTGATGCGTCCCATCAGCTTCAGCGTCGTCAATAGATCGTCGTGCGTACGGATTTTCTCGAGCTTCAGCCGCTTCTTGAACGGAGATCGCTCGCGGACGTAGAAGTGCCGATCGGCGATCGTAAACCACCCCAAGAACGGATCGGCCGCGTGCTGCATCGCCCGCTGCGTGGCGGCGACGCGGCGACCGTGATGCGCGTAGCGCTCCCAGAACGGCTCGCTGTACGGCAGGAAGTACGCAGGTACCGGCGCCCGTACCTCCTTCGCTTCGAGTACGATGTCGTCGGTTCCTTCTGTATCCCGATGGCCCTCGATAAGCACGTAATACCGGTCGAGGCCGATCGATGCCGTGCCCGAGCCGTGTTTGACCGCCACATCTTTAATGGCATAAAACATCTCGTCGGCAGCCCGCGTCGATTCATTTAAAGTTGTTAAATATTCACGCCATGAATTTTCTAATTCATTGCGCTCCTCCGCTTCGGCGGGCACGAGCTCCGCGGTGCGGCTGAACTTCCGCAGCGCCGACGTTCGTTCCGTCACCTCTTCGAGGAACGCGGCGGATGAACGGCTTTCCTGCTTCTTCAGCAGCTTGCGGATCGGACCCGACGTATGCTCCGCCGTGAACAGCATCGACTGCATATCGTCCTTCCGCGCAGCGAACCGGCGAATCTGCTTGTTATAGGACTTCAGATACGTATGGATCGCCTCGTCCGTCTGTTCCTCGTCGAACTGGAGCGACTCGCAAACAAGCTTAATGCTGACGCTCATCCGAAGCAGATCGTACAAATAAGAGCCTAGATAGCCTTCATCGAAATCATTAATGTCGTAAACGATCTCGCCGCCGCCGCTTCGGAACGCGCCGAAATTTTCGAAATGCAAGTCTCCCTGTATCCAAGTCGGCTTATCCGTCGGCGTATGGTACGGGAACGGCACGTGCGCCACGTCGAAATAAAACAAATACGCGCTTCCGCGGTAAAAGCGGAAGGCGCTCTCCGCCATCTTCTTGTATTTCGCGGCGCGGGCTTCCGTCGTCAGCTCCATCAGCCCTTCGTCGAAGTCGTCCAAAATCGCCTCGACGATCTGGGCGCGGATCGTGCTGCGCATCTTACGAACGCGTTCGGGGTTATACCGATTCATCGAGCTTCCACCTCTTCCCGTCGGTTTATGGAGTCATCATACATGGAAAAGGTTCCCTCCACAACCGTCTCATGTCGCGGACGTCAATTCCCGCAGCGTCTCGCCGATCGATTCGCGGAAGATCGCTCCGGCCCGGCGGTCGTACCCCGTCTCGTCGCGGTTGATCAGAACGAGACGCGCCCCGCGGAATTCATCGACGAGTCCCGCCGCCGGATATACGGTCAACGACGTTCCTCCGACGATCAGCAGATCCGCCCCGCGAATCGCCTCGAGCGCCCCCGCCCATGTCGCTTGATCGAGCGGCTCCTCGTACAGTACGACGTCCGGTTTCACGACGCCGGCGCACGCCGAACACCGTGGGACGACGCCGTCGAGCGCCAGCATGCTCTCAAGATCGTAGAACGCGCCGCAATCTATACACCGGTTCCGGCGAACGGACCCGTGCAGCTCGAACACCGTCCGGCTTCCCGCCGCTTGATGAAGCCCGTCGATGTTTTGCGTGACGACCGCCTTCAGCTTTCCGCCCCGCTCGAGCGCCGCCAACGCGCGATGCGCCGCGTTCGGAGCCGCATCTTTATATATCATCCGGCTCTTGTAAAACTCGAAGAACGACTCCGTATGCTCCATGAAGTACGTATGCGACAGCATGACCTCCGGCGGCACGCCTTTCCCTTGCGCCTCGTTGTATAAGCCCGCCGCGGACCGGAAGTCGGGAATGCCGCTTTCGGTCGACGTCCCGGCGCCGCCGAAGAAGACGATGCGTTCGCTGTCCGCGATCCATTCTTTCACCTTTTTCAACTCGGTTCCGTTGTCCATCTCGCCAGAAGCCTCCTCTACAAAAAAAGGAACGGGCTCTTCAGCCCGCTCCGCCCTGCTATAACGATACCATTAGTCGTCGATCGTGGAAAGGTCGCCGAGCGGCAAGCCCAGCTCCTTCGCCTTCAATACCCGGCGCATGATCTTGCCCGAACGCGTCTTCGGCAGCTTGTCGATCACTTCGATCTCCCGCGGCGCCGCGTGCGCGGCGAGCCCCGTCTTCACGTGCTGCTTGAGCTCTTCGAGGAGCTCCGGCGTTTCGACGTAATCCTCCCGGAGGGAGACGAACGCTTTAATGATCGAGCCGCGCAGCGGATCCGGCTTGCCGATGACGCCCGCCTCCGCGACCGCCGGATGTTCGACGAGCTTGCTCTCGACCTCGAACGGTCCGACCCGCTCGCCGGACGTATTGATGACGTCGTCGACGCGGCCTTGGAACCAGAAGTATCCGTCCTCGTCCATGTATGCCGAATCGCCGGAGACGTACCAGCCCTTCAGCTTGAAGTACTCCTCGTACTTCGCCGGGTTGTTCCAGATGCGACGCATCATCGACGGCCAACCGACTTGCAGCGCCAGGTTGCCGAGGGTGTACGGCGGCACTTCGTTGCCTTCGTCGTCGATGATCGCCGCCTTCGTACCCGGAATGGGCTTCCCCATCGAGCCCGGGCGGATATCCATGCACGGCGTGTTTACGATCATGTGCGCCCCGGTCTCCGTCATCCACCACGTATCGTGAATCCGCTGTTTGTACACCTTCATGCCCCAGCGGATCACTTCCGGATTCAGCGGCTCGCCGACGGACAAGACGTGACGAAGACTGGTCAGATCATATCGCTCCGCGTCGTCGTCTCCCGCGGACATCAGCATCCGGAAGGCGGTCGGCGCGCTGTACCACACCGTAACCTTATAATCCTGAATCGTCGAATACCAGCGGTCCGCCGAATACCGTCCGCCGCGGATCAGGTTCGTCGCCCCGTTCAGCCACGGCGCGAAGATGCCGTACGACGTGCCCGTTACCCAGCCCGGATCGGCCGTACACCAGTAGACGTCGTCTTCCCGCAGGTCCAGCACCCAGTGGCCCGTGATATACTGCTGCAGCATCGCGCCGTGCACGTGCAGCACGCCCTTAGGCTTACCCGTCGATCCGGACGTGTAGTGCAAAATCATCGGATGCTCGAGGTCGACCCATTCGATGTCCAGCTCTTCGGAAGCCGCGTCGATCAACGCCTTGTAGCTCGCCTCGCGGTCTTCGAGCTCGCCCTCGCCGTCGATCAACACGATATGCTTCAGATGCGGCAGACGCTCCTTCGGAATGCGCGACTTCAGCGCGTTCGTCGTCACGATGACGGAAGCTTCCGCGTCGGCGAGGCGGTCTTCCACCGCGCCTTCCATGAACGCTTCGAACAGCGGTCCGACGATCGCGCCGATTTTCAGCGCGCCGATGACGCCCGCGTAAATTTCCGGCGTCCGCGGCATGAAGAAGAAGATGCGGTCGCCCTTCTGCACGCCGAGCGAGCGGAACGCGTTGCCGAACCGGTTCGAGAACTTGCGCATCTCCTCGAACGTGAACGTCTGAGCGCCGCCGTCGTCCGCGTAGATGAGCGCCGTCTTATCCCGGCGATGCGTCGTCGTGTGCTTGTCGATCGCTTCGTACCCCATATTCACCTTTCCTGTGGCGTGCCAGGAAAACTCGGCATGGATGTCCTCCCACCGGAAAGTAGCGTAAGTTTGTTCGTAAGAAGATAAGTTCGATGGCTTGCCTGCGCTTGGAATAATTTCGTGCGTATGCATCTCTTGCATGGCGTTGCACTCCTCTCGATCCGACGGTTGGTAAAGTAAGCGTTTTATAAGCATTATATAAGCGTTTCCAAAGATGCGCCAGTCCATTTCTCGTCCAAAAATGAGAAATCCGCCGAAAGCACCCCTTCATTTACCACCATACCACAGATCTCCGGGTCACAAAACGGTCACATTTTACTTTTTTTTAAGTTTTCTTTCATCTTCGTTTCAGCTTTCTCCCCTACTATCGTAATCGGAAATTTTCCACAACGCGCCAAGGAGGGTTTTCGAAAGATGAGGAAAACAAAGAGAAAATGGATGTTGACGGGCTTACTGCTCGTCGGCTCGCTGCTGCCGGCCGGAACCGCCGGAGCGGCGGGCGAATTGACCGTCTACGCCGCCCAGCCGTTCATCGCGGTGACGCCGGGCGAATCGGTCACCCACAGCGTCGAGCTGATCAACGAGACGGACGTCGTGCAGAAGGCGACGCTGTCCGTTACGGGCCTCCCGGACGGCTGGACGTACGAGTTGACGAGCGGCGGCAAGAACGCCCGCGAAATCGCGGTGAAGCCGGACGCCTCGTCGACGGCGACGCTCGACATCGACGTCCCGCTGCAGGTGGAACGCGGCGTCTATCGGTTCACGCTGTCGGCCGGCAACGGCAACACGCTCCCTCTCGCCGTCGAAGTGACGGAACAAGGCATCTACGAGACAGAGCTCACGACGGAGCAGCCGAACATCGAAGGCCATGCCGACGCGTCCTTCACCTATAGCGCTTCGCTTCGAAACCGCACCGCGGAAAATCAAATGTACGCGCTCCGCGCGGAGACGCCTGGCGCCGGCTGGGAAGTGTCGTTCACCGTCTCCGGCGAACGCGTCTCCTCCGTCGACGTCGAAGCGGGCGCGACCGAGACGGTGTCGGTGAAGGTCACGCCGCCGCAGCAGGTCGAAGCCGGCACGTACACGATTCCGATCGTCGCGGAGACGAGTGCGACGTCGGCTACGCTCGAGCTGCAAACCGCGATTATCGGGCGATACGACATCGAACTTACGACGCCTTCGGGACTGCTCAGCACGGACGTTACGGCGGGAGGCGACAAGAAGCTGGAGCTTCTCGTGAAAAACACCGGCTCCGTCGAGCTGACGGACGTCAACCTGTCCTCCAGCACGCCGATCGATTGGACGGTCGAATTCGAGCCTGCGACGATCGACGCCATTCCGCCGGGAGAATCGCGGACCGTCGTCGCGACGCTGAATGCCGCAGGCGCCGCGCTCGCGGGCGACTATGCGCTTAGCGTTACGGCTTCCGCTCCGGAAGCGTCTTCCGACGCGCAGTTCCGCGTCAGCGTCAAGACGTCCGTCGTATGGGGCTGGTTCGGCATTCTGATCATCGTCGTCGTCCTCGGGGGGCTCGGCTATCTGTTCCGTACGTACGGGAGGCGATAAGCGATGACGGCGAAGGAACCGATCATCCGCCTGTACCACGTCACGAAGCAATACGGCGAACAGAAAGCGGTCGACGACTTGAACCTGTCGATTTACCCGGGCGAAATCTTCGGATTGCTCGGCCCGAACGGCGCGGGCAAGTCGACGACGATCTTGATGCTGCTCGGCCTCTCGGAGCCGACGGACGGCAAGGTCAGCGTCTGCGGCCTCGATTCGGTACGCCAATCGATCGAAGTGAAGCGCAAGGTCGGGTATCTTCCCGACGACGTCGGATTTTACGAAGACCGGACCGGTTTCGAAAATTTAATGTACACCGCAAGGCTGAACCGGCTGTCGGAGTTCGAGGCTCGCGAGCGGGCCGAGAAATGGCTGACGCGCGTCGGCCTAACGGATGCGCGCGACAAGCCGGTGGGCGCCTACTCGCGCGGGATGCGGCAGCGGCTCGGGCTCGCCGACGTGCTCATGAAGGAGCCCGAGGTCATGATCCTCGACGAGCCGACGCTCGGCCTTGACCCGGAGGGGATGAGGCAGCTGCTCGACCTCATTAAGGCGCTGTCGCGCGAACGGCAAATGACGGTGCTGCTCTCTTCTCACCACCTGCATCAGGTGCAGTCGATCTGCGATCGCGTCGGCCTGTTCGTCAAGGGCAAGCTCGTCGGACTCGGCGGCATCCCCGAGCTGTCCCGCGAGTTGTTCGGCGAAGAATCGATTCGCATCGAGTCGACGGTCGAACCGGCGGACGACGCGATGCTGGAAGCCGTCCGGGCCATCGACGGCGTCATCCGCGCCGAACCGAGCGACGGCGGCTTCGTCATCGACGCGGAGCGAGACGTGGCCGCGGACGTAGCGAACCTCGTTGTCGGACGAGGCGCGAAGCTGCATGAGCTAAAGCGCAAGACGTTCGGCTTGGACGAAATCTATCACCGGTATTTCGAAGGGAGGGGTTCGGCGTGAAGACGCCGCTCGCTTCTTGGCCGGCCGCGCTGCGCGCGCGGCTCGCCGCCCCCGAACGGGACCGGACGTACCACCCGTTCTCCGCGATGGTGCGCAAGGAGCTGTCGGATCATATCCGCAGCTGGCGCACGAACATCCTGCTCTTGATCGTCGGCCTTACCTGCATCGCCTCCATCTACGCGGTGCTGAACGGACTCGACCGCAACGCGGAGTTGGACGATACGGTGAAGCAGTTTCTGTTCTTGCGGCTGTTCACCGCGACCGACGGAACGATCCCGTCGTTCATTACGTTCGTCGGCTTCCTCGGCCCGCTGCTCGGCATCGGCATGGGGTTCGACGCGATCCAGAACGAGCGCGGCCGCGGCACGCTGAGCCGGACGCTGGCGCAGCCGGTGCCGCGCGACTATATCATCAACGCGAAGTTCGTCGCGGCGCTCGCCATCGTCGGCACGCTGTTCGTCGCGATGGGATTCCTCGTCATGGCGCTCGGCATCCTGATGACCGGCATTCCGCCGACGCCGGAGCAATTCGCGCGCATGTTCCTGTTCCTGCTCGCGTCCGTCGTCTACGTCGCCTTCTGGCTCAACCTGTCGATCCTGTTCTCCGTCCGGATGCGCAGCGCCGCGACGTCGGCGTTGTCGGGGCTCGGGTTATGGATTTTCTTCGTCCTGTTCTACCCGATTCTCGTGAACGTCGTCGTCGGCGCGCTTTCGCCGCCGACCGAATACGAAGCGGCGACCTGGACGCAGTGGCTGCTGCGCGCCAGCCCGAACGCGCTGTTCCAAGAGGCGACCAGCACGCTGCTCGTGCCGGAGATGCGCACGATCAGCGGCTTCCTGACGATGGAGCAAGCGGTCGGCGCCATTCCGGCGCCGCTGCCGCTCGGCCAGAGCCTGCTTCTCGTCTGGCCGCAAATGACGGCGCTCGTCGCGGGCACCTTGATCTGCTTCGGCATCTCCTATCTCGGCTTCATGCGCCAAGAAATTCGCGCGCGTTGATCGGGACGCAAAAAGGAGCTCTCCGTCTCCAACGGAGAGCTCCTTTTTCATTTTCAAGCCATGATGTAACGCTGCAAACAAGACTTGTGATGTGGCCGCAATTGGGGAGGAGTTCCTCAAATATTGGGTCGGCATGCCTCAAAAATTGAGGAGCATCGCCCCGATTCAATGCTGCCTGCCGAGCCGAGACCTGTGTTGCGAGTACAATTGGGGACGGTTTCCTCCCATTATTGGGGCAACGTGCCCCTAAAAATTGAGGAGGAGTGCCTCGATTCACGGGTCAGCAAAAGAAAAAGACCACGAAATCAATCGTGGCCTTCGAAAACACTCGAGGGCATCCGCACTACCGCGCCGGCGCCCCCGCTGCGATCCACGAGCGCAGCTTCTCGCGCGCCGCTTCGGCGTCCGCTTCGCCCAACTCGTACAGCGAACCGAGCAGCGACTGGTCCTTCTCCATCCGGCCTACCGGCAGCGCCTTCGAAGGTTGAACGACGAACGCGCGCCCCTCCGCCTCCAACTGCCGCACGAGCGCCATCGTATCGTTGTAGACGCGCTCCCTCCGGACCATCGCCTCGACGAGCTTCGGGTATTTTCGATAAATCCACCCCGCCAGCCGCTTCCGCTTGAACGGTTTGATCCGATACGTCGCATCCTTCGTCAGCACGACGACGACGCGGTCGCAGCCGTCTTCGAGCGCCTTCCGCACGGGAATCGGATCGGCGACGCCGCCGTCGTACATCGGCTTGCCGCCGACGTTCACCGGCGGCGAGAAGAACGGCAGGCTGCTGGAGGCGCGCAGCACCGCCATGAAGCTCTGCTTGTCCCGCGCCCAGACGTCGTTCGCGTAATACGACGCCTCCCCCGTCTCCGGGTCGGTCGTCCCGGCGACGAACGTCTCTGGAATCTTGAATAACGTCTCGTAATCGAGCAGATCGATTTCGTTCGGGATGCGATCGAAGATGAAATCCATGCCGAACATGCTTCCTTTACGAATCCAGTTGCGAATGCTTAAGTATTCCGGGTGCCCGACGTAATCGATCGTGACGCGCCGGTTGCGGCCCCGCTGCCTCGACAAGTACGAGACGGCGTTGCACGCTCCGGCCGAGACGCCGATCACGTAAGGAAAATACAAATCGTCTTCCATGAATCGTTCGAGGACGCCGCCGGTATACACCCCGCGCATGCCTCCGCCTTCCAGCACCAGTCCCAGTTTCTCCCCCATCCTTGTCCAACCGCCCCTCGATCCTTCTCTGCTCTTACACCTCTAACGTATCTCCCGGCTTCAGGGCGTGTCCGATCAAACCTCGCTCCTCGAGACGTCGAACGAACGACGCGCCGTCCTGCCGAATCGGGGGGAACGTATCGTAATGCATCGGGATGACGTGCTTCGCGCCGATCCACGTCGCCGCATCCAGCGCGTCGACGGGATCCATGGTGAAGTGTCCGCCGATCGGCAGCGCCGTCACGTCGATGCGATGCCGCTCCCCGATCAGCTTCAGGTCGGAAAACAGCGCCGTATCCCCGGTATGGTACATCGTCTTCCCGCCCATCGTCAGCAGGACGCCTACGGGTTGCCCCGCGTAATGCAATCCGTCTTCATCCTCGTAGGAAGAGCTGTGGAACGCCTGCGTCATCTTCACGCGAATCCCGTTCCACTCGTAGGTTCCGCCGGTGTTCATACCGACGGTCTCGGCCCCCTTCCGCGCAAGCAGGGTCGCCAGCTCCACGACCGCGACGATCGGGCAGTCGTTCGCCTTCGCTACGGCGACGGCGTCCGACGTATGGTCGCCATGACCGTGCGTCAGCACGATGCCGTCGACGTTCAGCTCTTCCGGCTTGATCGGCGCCGTCGGGTTCCCCGTCAGGAAAGGGTCGATAACCACGCGCTTGCCGTCCGCTTCGACCAAGAAGCAGGCATGCCCTAAAAACGTAATCCGCAATTTCATCTCTCCTTCGCTTGTTCCATAGAATGATTAGTACGGCTTACCTTAACGATAACATACTCGTCTCGAAATCGAAAAATCGCGAGTGTAATGCCGTTTCGATTCGCTTACAATGAGTATCAGCGAGGTAGGACGACCCGGGCGGACGGACATCCAGAAAAGAGGCGAAGTCGACATCATGTTCATGCAAACGGAACGAGCGAGAGTGATCGTGCATTATTACCGCTTCGATGAAAATTACGAGCAATGGAACGTCTGGGCTTGGCCGGACGGCGCGGAGGGCCGCGCCTTCCCGTTCGGGGAGCGCGACGCGTTCGGGGCGAGGTGCGTCGTCGACTTGCACGATATGGCCGGCGTCACCCGCATCGGCTTCCTGCTGCGCCGATCCGCCGGCGGCGACGACTGGGCCGAGCGGGAAGTCGGACACGACCGGTACGTCGAGGAGCTGGACGAGAGGGACGCGGCGGAGGTATGGGTCGTCGAAGGCGACGAACGGTTATATACGGACGCCGAACTGGCGTGGCGGCGCAGACGGCCCCGCGTCGTCGAAGCGACGATGACGTCGCCGCGCACGATTCGCGCGACGATCAACCGGCGTCCGAGCGGCGACCGGCGACCCGAACCGACGCTGACGACGGCGGACGGAGCGGTCGTCCCCGTCGTCGAGACGGTCGCCGTCGGTCCGCGCGCATACCGGATCGAGACGGCCGCGGCGCTGTCCGTCCTGGAGCGATACGTCGTCCGCTTCGGAGAACTGCCCGAGGCGAACGTCACGCTCCGCGGGAGGTTCGACGATCCCGAGTTCGAGCGTCAATATGCATACGACGGCGACGATCTCGGCGCGACGTACGCCCCGGACGAAACGACGTTCCGCTTATGGGCCCCGACGGCCGAGAAAGCGACGCTTGCGCTCTATTCCGGCGGTTCGAACGACGCGGCGGAGGAGAGAACGATGACGCCTTCGCGTCAAGGGACGTGGATGCATCGTCTGCCGGGGGATCGGCATGGTCTCTTCTATACATATAAGGTGTTGATCGACGGGGAATGGCGCGAAGCGGTCGACCCGTACGCCCGCTCCTTGTCGGCGAACGGCCGCCGGGGCGCGGTCATCGATCCGGCGCGCGCGGCGCCGGACGGCTGGGCGGCGCACGTTCGTCCCCCCCTGTCCGCCGCGACCGACGCCGTCCTATACGAGCTGCACGTACGCGACGCGACGATGCACCCGGACAGCGGCGCCTCGCGACCCGGTACGTTCTTGGGCTTGGCGGAGGAGGGCACCCGGACGCAAGACGGCCTGCCGACCGGGGTCGACTACCTGTCGGAGCTCGGCGTCACCCATATTCAGTTGCTGCCGGTGAACGATTTCGTCTCGGTCGACGAGACGGATCGGGAGCGGCTGTATAACTGGGGGTACGACCCCGCGTTTTGGTTCTCGCCGGAAGGCTCCTATGCGACGGACCCGCAGGATCCCGCCGCTCGCGTACGGGAGCTGAAGACGCTGATTCAAGCGCTTCACGGCCGCGGACTCCGGGTGACGCTCGACGTCGTCTTCAACCATGCCTTCTCCGCCGCCCGCTCCGCCTTGGAGAAGCTGGTCCCCGGTTACTATTTCCGAACCGAGGCGGGCGGCCGGGCGGCGAACGGCACCGGCGTCGGCAACGACACCGCCTCCGAGCGCGCGATGATGCGCAAGCTGATCGTCGACGCGATTTCTTACTGGGCGAGGGAATATCGAGTCGACGGGTTTCGATTCGACCTGATGGGCATTCACGATGTCGAGACGATTCGCCTCGTCCGCGAACGGTTGGACGACGTCGACGAGACGATCCTATTGTACGGGGAAGGCTGGGTGCTCGACACGCCGCTGCCGGAGGAACGAAAAGCGGCGCTTCCGAACGCGCGCCTGCTTCCCCGCGTCGGCTTCTTCCACGACCGGTTCCGCGACGGCGTTCGGGGCGGCGTCTTCGATGCGGCGGAGCGCGGCTTCGTCGGCGGCGAGGGCGCCAGGGCGCACGACGTCTGGACCGGCGTCGTCGGAGGGATCGACTACGGCCGTGGCATCTCCGGACACGCGGCCGAGCCCGAACAGACGATCAACTATGTCGAGGTGCACGACAACCATACGCTGTGGGATCGGCTCGCCCTCTCGAACGGCGGCGACGACGATGCGACGCGCGCCGCCATGCAGCGTCTGGCCGCGGCGCTGCTGCTCACGTCGCAAGGCATTCCGCTGCTCCATGCCGGGCAGGAATGGCTCCGTACGAAACGTGGGGAGCATAATAGCTATCGCTCGCCCGACGAAGTCAATCGGCTCGACTGGAAGCGCGCGACCTGCCATCGCGAGCATATCGGTTATGTAAGAGGATTGCTGGCGTTGCGGCGTTCGCATGGGGCGTTCCGGCTGCCGACGGCGGAAGCGATCCGCTCCGCGCTGCGCATCGTCGACTCGCCGGCCGGCGTCATCGCCTATACGCTGCAGGGGCCGGCGGACGATCGGGGATTCCGCATGTACGCCGCGGCGTTCAACGCCCTTACGTTCCCAGCGTCTCTGCGGCTGCCGGAAGGCGGCCGTTGGCTGTCGCTGTGCGACGGCAGCCGAGCTTCCGACGTACCGTTCGCCGCAGCGGACTTTGCCGACGGGCTCCTTCGCATTCCGCCCCTATCCGCCGTCATCCTCTGTAAATCATAAGAAGAAGCAATCGACGCCGAGGCTAACGGACGCGCGCCGATTGCTTCTTCTTTATTCCGTAATTTTCTTGGGGATCTGGTTCAAACTCGGAGGGAACGCCTTCGCCTTCGAAGGTCGAAGCGTCGTATGCTCCTCCGCGAATTCGGCCATGTTGTGCAGCTCGTTATAACTTCTGCTCGGTTGCTTCCGGTACGGATTTCTCTTCATCGCCTGTTCGCTCCTCCCGTTATCGCCGTTGCTCGGCTAACTGCTGCTGCGCCAGCTTCACCAGCTCGCGCACCATGAGGCCGCCGATGGCGCCGCCGACTTTCCCGGCCGCCTCGGTGTCCAGCCCCCCGTTATAGCCGCGTTCCAGCGGAACGCCGATCGATTGCGCCACTTCGTACTTTGCGTCATTCGGGCGGGACGGATCGACCGCATACCCTTCCCGCCGAAGCACCTCGGTTCGGAACGCCGCCATTCCCGCGCGGGAATCGGGCACCAGCAGACGATTGCGGTTGTTTCTGCGCGCCATCGGACACACCTCCGTTCGTTTCGGGATTAGTATGACCCGCGGAGCAGCATATAAAAATCGAAGTTCGTGGGAAAATAATGCGAGTTACGGTGACTTTTCGGAACGCCAGAAAGGATGACTCGCCATTTCCGCTCCATACCGCCGTCGCGCCGCCCTGCTTCTGCTCCTCGTCGCATTTCTCGCGATCGGATTCGCCGGCCCTCCAGCCGAAGCGAGCCTCGCCGGCGCGGAACCGAACGAAGACGAATTGTCGCTCGTCATCGACAAATCCCGGCATACGCTAATCGTCTATGTGAACGAAACCCCGGTGAGGAAATTCCCCGTGGCTACGGGCAAGGGGAACCTTACGCCGGAAGGCGATTTCGCCATCGCGAATAAGATCAAGAACCCGTGGTATTTGAAATCGAACATTCCGGGCGGAGACAAGCGGAATCCGTTCGGCACCCGTTGGCTCGGCCTCGCCGTCCCGAATACGGGCGGATATCGGTACGGCATCCACGGCACGAACCGTCCGTGGTCGATCGGCCAGAGCGTCTCCTCCGGCTGCATCCGCATGCAAAACAAAGACGTGGAATGGCTGTACCGCCATATTACGGTCGGGACGAAGGTAACGATTCGCAAGTAAGAAAACTGAAAGGGCCCCGCAGCGGCGGAGCCCAAGAAAATGCCTATATATGCGAAAATTTGCTGTATTTGTCCTTATATAACGTCTCGAGGCCTTTCGATACGAAGTAAAAACCGACGATCAGCGTCACGTAAACGGCCAGCGGGAAAAACAAAATCCATTGATGAACGTAAATTCCGTTCCGCGCTTGGCCGATGAGCCCCGCCCACTCGTTCGTCCGGGTGAAGTATTCGACAGGATCGAACGTCATGATCGTGCCCCCGACGAAGATGTTGAAGATCGCCAGCTGCCCGAACAACGTCAAGATCAGAATGATCTCGTTGACGAACAACACGACGAAGCTTTCCTTGAGATGCGGGAAGAGATGGGATCGAATGATGGTCCAGTGGTTCGCGCCGATCGACTTCGAAGCCATGACGAATTGACGTTCCTTGATCTCGACGGCCTTGTCCCGTATCGGTCCGACGACGGCGGGAAGTCCGATCGCGACGAAGATGACGCCCAATACAACCGCCAAATAGGTTGGGGATGCCGACGGATTATACGAGATGCCGTATACGATGAACCAAATCATCAAAAAAACCGGAATGCCGTTCAGGACGTTCCAATAAGGTATCGACTTTCGCTTGCCCGAAGCGGAGGCGTTCCCGTAGTATCCGAGGAACATGCCGGCGATGCCGCCGATCAGCACGCGGGCCAAAGCGATGCCGATCGCCAGAAATACGGTATATTTGGCGCCGTGAAGCAGCTTCGTCAAAATATCGTACCCGTTCCGATCGGTCCCGAACAGGTAGTCCTTGCTCGGCGCCACGGGCGGCGCGATCATGTCGCCCTCTCCCTTGTCGTTAATGAAGAAGTGAATTTCGACTTGATCCTCAAGACCGTGCGGAGCGAACTGGGGGCCGAACGCCGCCGCGGCCAACATGACGGCGGTTACGATCAATCCGAACAACAGCGATTTATTCATCGCGCGACCCCCTTCTCCCATCCGAATATGTATAACCGCAGAAGTAAGTACAATAGTCCGTACATGACGAGCAACGTGATCAAGCCGTTCACGACGAGGTCGTATTGATACCCGTAGTAGCCTAGAAACCCGTCGGCGAACAGAAGCTTCGTGACGCCTCTTAAATTGTAGAAATATTCGACGATAAAAAGATTTCCGACCATAATGCCCATAAACTTATGCAGATCCGCCTTGATGAAAGGAAGCACGTTCGGAAGCGCATGGAAAAACGTAATATACACCTTGCCGAGCCCTCTCGCTTTGGCGTTCCCGATATAGTCCTCCGTTAACGTTAACCGAGTCTGCAGCGCGACGTTTCGAATCATATATAACGTAGGGATGATGATCATGGAAGTGAGCGGCAGCATGACGGCCGGAGGCTGGTCGGTCGAGAAGTTCGCGACCCGAAAGACGACGACGCCGGTTTCCTTCGCGATTTGAACAATGGTGAATTGAAGCAAAATAATAATGACGAAATCCGGCAAAACGCCCGTGATCTCGATCATTCGCTTCCACCACTCGCTTCGCGAATACGCGAACGCGAGTCCGATGAGGATGCCGAGCGTCGTACCGGCGACCGCCCCGCCGGCAATGTATAGGAAAGAAACGGAAAAATACCCGCCGATTTCGCTCCAGAACGAGAATTCGTTCTTGCCCGTATAAAATCGGAACGAATCGCCCGTCGCGAAGCCCGCCGCATACTCCCTAAGCTGATGCAATCCGTTCGACCAGACGATCCGCAGCGCGTCGACGCCCGTTCCGCCGCTTTCCTGCAGCATCACGGGCATCATCGCCAAGACGAGAATAAAGACGAGGATTCCGGGAATGGCAATTACGTTCTTAATGACCTTCGGCATGGATTCGCTTCCTTCCTATCCTATTATCTAGTGAATTGTAAGTAATTAGATGTATTGCAGCATAAATACAAGTATAGCCGCTGCCATTCTGTTTTCAAGTCATTTCCGTCATGAATTTTGTCATATAAAACCAAAAGATGCCGGCTTAGGACCGGCATCCTTCTTTTTCCACTATTTCTTTAGGATCATAACGCTGTACGGCGGCAGCTTCGCGACGGCGCCCTCGAGCGAGGCGTCCGCCGACGTGGCGAATGCGAGCGAATCGAACGGTTTCGCTTCTTCCGTCTCGGCCAGATCGACCGACAACTCGTTCGCGGTCACGTTGTGAAGGACGAGCGAGGCGTCTCCGTCCTCCGTCTCTCGAAGGAACGACTCCAAGCCGCCCCCGACCTTCAGCGACCGGAGCGCCCCGCCTCGGAGCGCGGCGTCCTTCTTCCGATATTCGATCAGCCTCCGGTAATGATGGAAGAGCGACGCGTCGTCCGCCATCGCTTCTTCTACGGAAGCGGCTTCGCCGCCGTTATGCTTCGGGATCATCCAAGACGCGTTCCCCGGCGCCGTTCGGTCTACCGTCCACGGAATCGGTTCTCGGATGTACTCGTCCGGCTTCGCGCCCCGCATCCCGATCTCTTCGCCGTAATAGAGGAACGGGTTTCCCGGCAGCGTCAGCAACAGCGCCGCCGCGGCGCGCGCTTTCCCCTCGTCGCCGTTCAGAACCGTCATGACGCGGTTCTGGTCATGGTTCGCCAGGAAGATCGAATCGGTGAACGCGCCGCCCGATGCTTCTTCGTAGAGCCCATAAATTCGCTCTAATCGGGAAGCGACGTTCGCCGACGAGCCCGTGCCCGTCATCGAGAGCAGCTGGCTCGCCAACTCGAAATTGAATGCCGAACTCATCGCGCCGTCGAAGTACGGCGCTACGACCGCGGGAGCGTCCCACACTTCCCCGATCAGCGTCACGTCGGGATTCGTCTCCTCCATGGCCGCCCGGAACTCCTGCCACCAAGCGACGTTCGCTTCCGCCTTCTCCGAATGGTTCGCGTCGGCCTGCACGTTCTCGTAAATATGCTTCGCGGCGTCGAGCCGAAAGCCGTCGACCCCCAGCTCGAGCCAATACGAGCCGATCTTCTTCATCTCCTCGCGAACGGCCGGGTTGTCGAAGTTGAGGTCCGGCATGCCGTCCCAGAAGACGCCCAAATAATGACCGCCGTCGTTCGCATGCCATGCTTTCCCGGAGCCGGTCGCGCTCAGATCGTTCGCGTTCGTCTCGGGATCGGCCCACACGTACCAGTCGCGCTTCTCCGACTCGGAACCCTGAGCGGACGCCAGGAACCACGGATGCTGTACGCTCGTATGGTTCACGACGAGATCCATCAGCACCTTGATATCGCGCTTCCCCGCTTCGCTCAGCAGCCGCTTCATATCGTCGAGCGTACCGTAGTCGGGGTTCACCGCGTAGTAATCCGTTACGTCGTAGCCGTGATAACTCGGCGACGCGTTGATCGGCATGAGCCAGATGCCCTCCGCCCCGAGCGTTTCGAGATAGTCGAGCTTCTCCGTCACGCCGTTCAGATCGCCTACGCCGTCGCCGTTCGTATCGTAGAACGATCGAACGAAGATCTCGTAGTAGACGCGCGAAGGGGGTTCGGCATCGGCGCCGGATCCTCCGCCCGCGCAGCCGGCAAGAAGGGCGGCGGCAAGCGCCGCCGCCCCGATCGTTTTCCAAAGTTTCATCCCTTCGTCGCCCCCGCCGTAAGTCCTTCGACCAACAGCTTCTGCAGCGCCATGAACAGCACCGTTACCGGAATCGCCGCCAACACCGAACCGGCCGCGAACAGCGTGAATTCGGTAGACGTGTACGTATCGACCATCTCCACGAGACCGACGGCCAGCGTCCATTGGTCCCGCGCTTTGCTCAAGATCAAACGAGCGAAGATGAAGTCGACCCATGCGCCGGCAAACGTGGTAAGCGCTACGTACGTCATGATCGGCCGCGACAACGGCAGGAAGATGCTGAAGAAAATTTTCAAGTGTCCCGCCCCGTCGATGCGCGCCGATTCCTCGAGCGCCTTCGGCAGCGTGTCGAAATACCCCTTCGCCACGAACATGCCGAGCGCCGCCCCGGCCGTATACACGAGGATGAGCGCCCCGTGCGTCCCGAGCAGGTTGAGCTGCATCAAGATAATATACGTCGCGATCATGGACATGAAGCCCGGGAACATGCCGAGAATCAGAATCGTCGTCATTAGCGACTTCCGTCCATAGAACCGGTATCGGGATATTGCGTACGCCGTCAATAACTGGACGAGCGTCCCCAGCACCATCGAGATCGTCGCGACCTTGATCGTGTTCCAGTACCATTGCACGAATCGGAAGTCCCGGTCCTTCTGCTCCCGGAACAAGTCGGCATAGTGCTCGAGGGTCAGCTGCTTCGGGATGAGCGTCTGACTGAACAACGAGTTGCCTACTTTAAAGGAAGACATAATGATCCACACCGTCGGATACAATACGCAAATCGCGATGAGAATCAGCAACAAGTAACTGAAGAACAATTTTACGCCGTTTTTCGATGAATTCATTGCAGAATATCCTCCTCTTTGAACGACCGCGTACGGCGGAAATTATAGATCGAGAAGGATGCGATAAAGATAAAGATCAGAATGCCGACCGCCGACGCGATGTTGTAAATTTGGTTGTCGAGCGTCAGCTTATATAGCCACGTGACGAGCAAGTCGGTCGTCCCGGCGAAGGCGTACTCCCCGGTCTTTGGGTCGCCCTTCGTGAGCAAGTAGATGACGTTAAAGTTGTTGATGTTGCCGGCGAATTGCATAATGAGCAGCGGCGCCGTCGCGAAGAGTACGTACGGCATCGTAATGTTCCGGAATTTCTGGAACGCGGATGCGCCGTCCACCTCGGCCGCTTCGTACAAATCCTTCGGAATCGCGGTCAGAATGCCGAGCACGAGCACCATCGACACGGGCACGCCGATCCACATATTGACGGCCACGATCGTCACCTTCGCCCAGAACGGATGAATGAGCCATGGCAGCCCTTCAAGGCCCAACAGCCGGAAGTATTGATTGATCGGTCCGAGCTGGGAGTTGAACAAGTTTTTCATAATGAGCAAGGAGATGAACTGCGGAATGGCATACGGGATAATGAAGATCGTGCGCCACATCCCCTTCAACCGAATGCCCTTCTGTTGTATGAGCATCGCGACGAAGATGCCGCCGAAGTAGCAAGTGACCGTCGCCACGATCGCCCATACGATCGTCCATGCCAGAACGTTCCAGAACGTATACGCCCATTGGGAGTATACGAGCAAATTCGAGAAGGTGCCGAAGCCGACCCAATCCACGAGATTTTTCTGCGGGATGTGATTCGGCGCGGAATAGTTCGTGAAAGCGATTAGGATCATGAAGATGATCGGGAGAATCGTAAAGAACAATACGCCGAGTCCCGGCAGCGTGAGCAGCAAGTAAGGGAAGCTCTTCTCCTGCAAGCCGCGAATCGACTGCGCGAACCCCGGCACGGACTTCCTCTCGTTGCGAAGCAAGCCGTTGCGGTGCGCGTCGCGAACGTTCAAATACCAAATAAACAGGAAAATCAAGAATGTAATCAAGGCGACTAGTCCGTAGATCATCAGGAAGATCGAATGATCCCCCGGCAGCAATACGGTGAGCCCCTGCGCGTTCTTGCCGAAGCCGGCCGCTTTATCTCCAAGCGTAATCAAACCGCGAATATTCCGAGGGAACATGACGAACGTGTACATCAAACCTACGATATAAATAAGGAAGAAAAACAAACCTTTAATATACTGCTTGTTATACCATTGTCCTAATCCCATGACGAATAGCGAAAGCGTGGCGGCCGTTCTCGCGAACGACGACTTGCCGCCGGATGCCGGATCGGCGCTCGGCGCGCTGCGCTGCTTCATAACGTTTCAACCCCTTCATGTCATACGATTGGAAATCACCCGCCGGCCAACCCGGCGGGTGATTTCGGTTCATGCTTATTGGGCGGTCGCCGCTAAATCTTTCATTTGCTGCACCATGCTGTCGAGCGCCGCTTTCGGATCCGCGTTGTCGTTCCAGATCGATGCGAGCGCGGATTCCATCGGAACCCAATAGTTCGCCATTTCCGGAATCGCCGGCATCGGCACGGAATTTTCGAACTGCTTCAAGAACGTAGCCGTGAACGGATCCGCTTGGATGTCCGGATCTTCCGCGAGCGCCTTCGCCGCCGGGAGAACGCCGGTCATCTGGTAGTTCTTCTTTTGGAATTCAGGCGAGGACGCCATCTGCGCGAACAGACGAGCCGCGACCGGGAATTTCGAATTTGCGTTGACATAGTAGGCTTTAACGCCGGAGAACGGCTTCATCGGTTCGCCGTTCGGAAGCGTCGGGTACGTCGTTACGCCGAGGTTCGGCACGAGACCCTTGAACGATTCCTTATCCCAAGGACCGCTGACGTTCATGGCGAGCGAGCCCTGCTCGAATAAGCTCTTCCGCACGTCGTCCGTAATGTCGCCTGTCTTGAACGGAAGAATTTGATTGAGCGTCTGGAAGAACTTACCCGCTTCCACCGCCGCTTCGCTGTTCATGCCGATGTCGTTCGGGTCGGTGCCGCCGGCGCCGAATACGTAGGCGCCGTAGCCGCCGAAGAAGCCGAAGCTCCAGTAGCCGTTGCCTGCAGGCCACATGTACGCGTATTTATTTTCCGCCGGGTTATTGAACGTCTTCGCGAATTCGACGACGCCGTTCCAATCGGCCGGAACTTCGGGAATCAAATCTTTGTTGTAGTAGACCGCCGTCGTTTCGACGGAGTACGGATAGCCGTAAAGCACGCCTTCGTGCGTAACGGCGCCGATCGCCGTTTCGGACATGATTTCTTTCGTTTCCGCTTCGAACACGTCGTTCGGCATGATGATGCCCGCCGCCGCTCCAGAGCCCGTGCGGTCGTGTACGGCTGCGAATACGTCCGCGCCGAGACCCGCCGGACCGTCCGTAATCATTTGCCCCATCGATTTATCCGGACCTACGTCCGCCCACTCGACGTCAACGCCGTATTTTTCTTTGAACGCTTTCGCGACTTCTTCGATGAACGACTTCTGGTCCGCAGACTCCCATACGAGAAGCTTCGCGCCTTCTTCGGGCTTCAGTTCGCCCGTATCCGCCGGCTGCTCGGCCGGCGTCTCCGCCGCCGGGGTTTCGTCCGCCGGGGCTTCCTCCGTCGTGCCGGCATTGCCGCCGCCGCACGCCGAAACCGCCAATGCCAACACTAGAGACGAAGCCATGACTAACCAAGGTTTCTTCATTTTGTTCATTGCGCTTGTCGACCCGCTTTCTTTGAAAGATGTGGTTATGCAAACGGTTGTTCACTATAACTTTCCTTCGAAGGCCCCGAAACGACTGTTCAATCGTTTTCACGGTGTGTCGAAGGAAATATGTAAACGCTTTATGCCGGTTTGCTGTTCTGATTATAGCCCAGATGGTAAATCGTTTGCACACATTGTATTTCATCATATTCGACGAAAATCAGCCATTGTTCTCCGTTTCATGGCATTATACAAATGAACTCTCCCGTATCGTTCGTTTTTAACCGCTTTTCTCCCCTTCTTACCCCCGTTTACATTCCTCTTATTCTGCTGTAAGATGAAATGAAGGTGAAAACGATTGCACACGACGAATTCAATCCTCTAGGAGTTGGTCATCATGACCGTTACCATTAAAGACGTGGCGAAACGCGCCGGGGTCTCTCCCTCGACCGTCTCTCGCGTCATCTCGAATCACCCCCGCATCAGCGAGGAGACGTCCCTTCGGGTCCGGAAGGTGATGGACGAAATCGGCTATCATCCGAATATGATGGCCAAGAGCCTCGTCTCTCGGACGACGAGCACGATCGCGGTCATCTTGCCTCGCCCGGCGGACGAGCTGTTTCAAAACCTGTTCTTCTCGGAAGTGATCCGCGGCATCGTCACGCAATCGACCCGGTCCGGGTACGATCTGTTGATGGCGACCGGCACGACCGAACGCGAAGAGCTGGAGACGGTCACGCGCCTTGTGAGGGGGCGCCGCGTCGACGGCATTCTGCTTCTGTATTCGAGAGCGAACGATCCCGTCATCGCGATGCTGAAAGAAGCGGATTTCCCGTTCGCGATCATCGGCCGCAACGAGGATTACCCCGACATCCTGACGATCGACAACGACAATGTTCAGGCCTCGTACGACGCTACGCGCCATCTCATCTCGCAGGGGCACGAACGGATCGGCTTCGTGAGCGGCCCCCCGAATTTGATCGTCTCGCGGGATCGCCTCGCAGGATATACCAAGGCGGTGCGGGAAGCCCATCTGCCGGTACGTTCCGATTGGATCGTGGAAGGCGAATTTCTACAGGAGAGCGGGTATCGGGCGATGTCGCTGCTTATGGGCTTGCCGGAACGTCCGACCGCGCTCGTCGTCGTCGACGACGTCGTCACGTTCGGCATTCTTCGAGGGCTCGTCGAGCTCGGATACAGCGTGCCGAAGGATATCGCCCTCGTCAGCTTCAACAACATCGTCTTCTCGGAGCTGGCGACGCCTCCGATCAGCAGCATCGATATCGGGATTTACCAGTTAGGATACACCGCTTCCCAAGAATTGATTCGCTTCATTCAACACGAGCATCCGTCCCATGCGCTTCGCCACATCATTCCCCATCGCCTCGTCGTTCGGGAATCCTCGCTACGGCGATCATAAGACAGCAATTCTGCAAACGGCATCGATCGGTGGAAATATTAGGGGGATTTGGCCTTTGGTCGGGCAAATCCCCCTTCTTATGTCCGTTGCAATTCGAACGCAGTCCGCTATAATGAAAACATTGTTCGTTCATCGTGCGTTTATAGATAGAAAGAGTGGGGTGATTGTTCACGATGAGACGTTTGTTTTCTTATGCGTCCGCGCCGATCGTCGCGTTTACGCTCGTCTTGATATTGAAATATTACGGACTGCAATTTTTCATCTTCGACAACTTGAATCCGTTGGATTGCTTGAAGGTGGCCGTTCCTTCGCTTCTGCTGTTTACGATTCCGGTCGAGATATTCTTCCGGAACGAGCGCAAGAAGCTGCTGGCCTACTTCGCGCTGAACGCGATCCTGTCGGCGGCGATGGTTTCCGTGATCGTCTACTTCCGACAGTTCGGCATCGTCGTGACGTACCACGCTTTCATGCAAGCGCACCAGGTACTCGACGTCAGCGACAGTATTTTGGACCTGCTGCAGCCGCTCTATTTGCTTTACTTCGCCGATTTCGCGTTGTATTTCGCATTGCGGCTGTTCCGCGCCGCGCCGAAGTTCGCCGCCGTTCGTCCGAACGTCCGGGCGCTCGGCGCGATCTGGGGAGTATCCGCCGCGACGATCGTCGCGTACGGACTGTTCTACGGCTCGCTCTTGAACGAGCTGAAGCAAGCGGAACGAATGGGTTTAGTCAGCTATGAACTGCATACGATCTTCACGGGCGTCGCGAACGCCAACGCCGCAGGCGCCGGCGCGGAGCCGATTACGCCGGACGCCGTCCGTTCGGTCAAGAACGTCGAACTGCCTGCGAGCCCCTTCGGCTTCGGGGCGGCCGAAGGTCGCAACTTGATCGTCGTGCAGCTGGAATCGTACCAAAACTTTCTGATCGGCATGAAGCTCGGCGGCAAGGAAATCACGCCGAACCTGAACGATCTGATCGAAGACAGCTACTACTTCTCTAACGTGTACCAGTCGATCGGGCAAGGCAATACGTCCGATGCGGAATTCATCGTCAACACGGGCTTCTATCCGCCCGCGCAGCAAGCCGCCTCCCAAGCGTACGGCAGCAAGAAGCTCCCGAGTCTGCCTCGCTTGTTGGCCGACCGCGGGTACGAGACGTTCACGCTGCACACGAACGATGTGAAGTTCTGGAACCGGATCCAGCTGTACCCGGCGCTCGGATTCGGACGTTACTATGACATGGAGTACTTCGGACAGGAAGACATGATCGCGTTCGGTCCGTCGGATGAAGTGTTATACGAGAAGACGATGCCGCTCCTCGCCAACTTGAAGGCGAATCGCAAGCCGTTCTATGCGCACTTGATCGCGCAGAGCTCGCACCATCCCTTCATTCCCCCGGAATCGAAGGAGATGATCGAGCTGCCCGAAGAATGGGAAGGCACCGATATCGGCAACTACGTCAAGATGACGAATTATTCGGACCGCGCGCTCGGCGAATTCATCGCGGCGCTGAAGGCCGAAGGCCTCTGGGAGCAATCCATGCTCGTCGTGTACGGCGACCACTTCGGCGTGTCGGCCCATTCGCTGAAGGAAGACGATCGGAAGCTGCTGGAGCAGGCGCTCGGTCACGAATACGACCCGCGCACCGTTCACAACATCCCGTACATCGTCACCGTGCCGGGCTTTACCGACGAAGGCTTCGTCAGCGAGAAGCTCGGCGGACAGATCGACTTCATGGCGACCGCCGCCAACCTGCTTGGCATCTCGCTGTCGAGTCACGTACAGTTCGGGCAAGACTTGCTGAATTCGACCGACAACATCTTGGGCAGCCGCTTCTATCTGCCGACGGGGTCGTTCTACAACGACGAAATTATGTATATTTCCGGGGAGACGTTCGGCGAGGGCACGGTCATTCCGTTGTCGGTGACCGACCCGGCGCTCGAGGCGGATCCGATGCTGTATAAGGACGATTTCGTTCGAATCATGCGGCTGCTGCAGATGAACGACGCATATCTCGAAGCGCTGCCGGAACGTTATTGACGTTCCTCGCCACGCAAAAAAAACCTTTCGACGTCATCCGGACGTCGGGAGGTTTTTTCCGTTATTCGGCTTCGCGAACGCGGCGCCGGCGATCACATAGATCAGGAAGAACGAACCGAGCAGCCAGAACATGCTCGACCTTGATGCGTGCTCGATCCCGAGCCCGCCCAAGTACGGACCTAGGATGCTGCCGACGCTGAAATGAATCGACGCGACGACGTTGGCCGTCGGCAATCGCCCCTTCGGCAGCAAATCCGCCGCGTATGCAAGACCCAACGAGAAGAACGAACCGACGAGACCGCCGGCGAGCGCGAATAAGGCGGCGACCGCGATGACGCGTTCGCCCGCCAGCGGCACGCAGGCGAACGCGAGGCCGCCGACGAGACCGCACGCCAGCAGCACCGGCCTGCGCCCGATGCGGTCGCTGAGCGCCCCGAGCGGCAGCTGCAGCGCCAGGCTGCCGAGACCGATCGTCAGCAGCAGCAGCGACACCTGCGCTTCCGGGAAGCCGACGCGCAAACCGTAGATCGGGAAGTTGCCGTTCATGGACGCCTCCATATAGCCGTATAGGAACGCCGGGATCAGCGCGAACCAAGCGTAACGGTAGACGGTTCGGACGCCGCCGCCGCCCTTGTCGCCAACCTCTTGGAACGGCTTCGCCCCTGGAAGCCGATAGAGCAGCGCCAGCGCCAGCGCCATGAAGGCGGCGATCAGCGCGAACGGCGCCGTCTCGCCCAGCTTTAATGCGTTCATGCCTAGAGGCCCGATGCTAAAGCCGATGCCGTAGCACATCCCGTACAACGAGATGTATCGGCCGCGACGTTCCGGAGGGCTCGTCGTCACGATCCACAGCTGCGTCGCGAAGTGCAAGGCGCTGTCTCCGATGCCGACGAGCAGCCGGAGCGCGTACCACGCGGCCAGCGTCTTCCAGAACGGGAACGCGAACGAGGCGGCGCCCGCCAGGATCAGGCCGGCGGCGATGACGGGGCGATAGCCGAAACGGGCGACGGGACGGCGGATGAAAAACATCGTCGCGAACGTCCCGATATACAACGCCGTCGAGTTCAAACCGTTCATGCCGGCCGAGACGCCCTCCCGCTCGAGCAATACGGTCAGCAACGGGAGCAAGGCGCCTTGGTTGTAGCCGGCGGCGATACATACGAACAATAATACGAATAAATGACCGGGTTGGAGCGGTCGTTCGCTTCCATTCACTGAAACATTCGCCTCAACTCTTCTAGAGAATAAAACGTCCCCCTCCAATAAACGCCCTTCCGCGCGTGGGCAAGCCCTACCGATCGAGCTAGAACCCATACTAGCATAAAGACGGACGCGGGCAGAGCCACCGCCTCGATTCCCCGTTCTTCGTTAAACCGGCGCACATGCCGCAAATATACGATGACGAGGAACGCATCCGCGAGCAAAAACAAGACGAGCGCAGGCCCCCTGCTCCATGCCGGCGCCGTCAACGGCACGGCGAATAACAGCAATTGCCCGAACATCGCCGCGAGCGCCATCGGGAGACGATACCCGAATCCCGAATACAAATTTTTCTCGAGACCGCGCACGGCGTCCGACAGCGTCGGGTACCATTCGACCGCGATCCGCTTCGTTCCGGTCATCACCCGCTGCTTCCACCCGCCCCGCTTCACGAGCATGCCGAGCCGAAGATCGTCGTCGGGCCGCATCGACAGCGCTTTATGCGTGCCGATTCCTTCGTACGCTTCCCGGCGCAGCAAATTGAACGCGCCGACGCCGATGCCGTATTTCCGCTGCGTATCGTCATTGCCCATCCACGGCGGAACGAGCAAACACAAACTGAACAAGAAATAGTGCACAAACGCCCTAAGCCAGAACGTCCGCGCTTCCAGCTTCGGAAGGAGCGTCACGTGATCGGCGCCCTGCTGCATGGCGTAGGCCACGGCGTCGCGAATCGCGTTCGGCTCGAACCGGACGTCGGCATCGGTAAACAGCAAATACGTGCCTCTCGCTTGCAAATAACCTTGGTATAACGCGTGATTTTTCCCGAGCCAACCTTGCGGCAGTTGGGTAATGTGAATGACGCGAAGCGCCGGTCCTTGCTCGGGACGCTTGTCCGACCATGCCTTCAGCGCGTCCATCCGGGCGCCGGTCGCGTCGCTCGAACGGTCGTTCACCGCGATAATTTCGAGCCGGGCGTACGTCTGCCGCATCAGATGGCGGATCGTCTCCTGAATGTTCTCCTGCTCCTCCTTCGCGGCGATGACGACGGACACGAGGGGCGGCTGCGCGGGCAGCGGCAGCCCCGACGGGACGTCCCGGATCGTCGGCAATCCCAGCCTCGTGCGGACGTAAACCAATCCCCAGATCAGGCATAACGCGAATGCGACAAGCACTTCGAACATGGGGGCGGCCCCTTTCCTTGGAATCGGATGACGATCTTTATTATATGACGTCCGTTGTGAGCGCACAAATCGGGCGTCGCATGATTCGCCCCCGTTTGGGGAAGCGTATACCACACGAATCGATGGAAGGAGCGGATCACGATGAAGAAATCGGAATCGTCGCGGAAGGGCGAACGGAAGGAACGCGAGGAGAAGCTCGACGAGCGGATGGACGAGGTCGTCCACGCCGTGAAACATACGTTCACGGGCGCGGGCACCGAACAAGGGAGATTGGGAAAATGACGGGCGGCGGCCCTACCGCGCGGGGAGCGGTTCCCCGCGGATCCACGCCTCGAGAAGCCGGTTGAACGATTCCGGCTTCGCCAAGGGAGCTCCGTGACCTACATCCGGAATAACGATGCCGACGCTATTCGGATGGCTCGCGACTAACTCGTCCATCGACCGCTTCATGACGCCCTTCTCTCGGGCGCCGACGGTGACGAGGACGTTCGTCTCCGTTTTCGAATAGCCGTCCGGAATCGTGAACGACATGTTTTCCGTCATGACCTCGGCGAACGTCTTCCAGCTCATCTGAACGGTGTCTCGATAGTACCGCTCGAAATCGTCGTCCCCGATGTACATCGATTTCGCTTGAATTTTAGCGAACCATCTCCGCTTGACCAGCGGCATGGCGAGCTTCATCGACCGGATCGTCGCGCCGGCGTGCGGAATCCCTCCGACCAAGGCGCTGTTGATCATGGCGTCGTGAATGCGCTGCGAGCCCGTCTGCGAGCTAAGCATCGCCACGAGCACCTGCGCCCCGAGCGAGAAGCCTGCAACGATCACACGTCTCCCTTGCGCCTGCGCCTCGATGAACCGCAGCCACTTCTTCGCGCACGAATCGATAGAGAATCTCTCGTCCCCCGTTACGAGCTCCGGCACGACGCAATCATAATCGCCGAAATATCGAACCTGCCGATCCCACATCCACCCGCCTACGCCGCCTCCGTGCAAGAATAGCAGTAGCGGTCCGTTCGGATTGCCGTACCTGTTGTAGGAAACCATCTGCCTCGCCCCTATTAACCGTAAAAGGATAATAACCTCGTCGGCGAACTATGCGCCCGATTCCACTCGCACGCGGTCCCAACCGAATGCGGCGGCGAACGACAGCTTCTTGCCGATCCGATCCCGATGCAAGGCGAGATCGAATCCTGCCGTACGCACGATCCACCCGCGCCCGTCTTCCCCCATCTCGACGGAGACGATGCTCGCCTCTTGCCGATGCTCGTAGTCGAGCGCATCGGCGAGCCGCAGCACGATCGCAAGCCTGCCCATCAGCCTTCGTTCCTTCCCCGGATACCGATCCGGCTCCAGCAGCTTCCGCTTGCGATGATTGAGCGCCAGCCACGCCGCCGCGTCGCGTTCGCGCTCCGGCAGCTCCCGCATGCATGCGTCGCGTCGGATCAAATACGCGCTATGCAGATGATGGGTCCGCTCGTCGATATAATGGCCGATGTCATGCGTTAAGGCGGCGAAGCGCAGCAACCCGAGATGCTCTGTCGCGAACCCGGCGGTGCCGCGCACCCCCTCGAACAACCGCGCCGATAATCGCTCCACATGAAGCGCATGCTCCCGCTCGAGACCGTACTTATCCAGCAGCCGTTGTCCGAGCTCGCTTGCCGTCGCCAAGTCCATAGTTCCTTCCCGCCTCGCGTTTTGGTATAGTTACCCTATCGTTCCAACTCTATTGAACCAAAGGAGACTAGCCGATGTCCAATTCCAACGAACCGACATCCGTCGAGCAGCATCGAAGCGAGGCCCCCTCCAGCGTGAGGTGCATGGTGGTCACCGTATCCGATACGCGGACGCCGGAGACCGACAAGAGCGGAGCACTGATGAAGGAGCTGTTGCTGGAGGCCGGTTACGAGGTCGTCCGGTACGAGATCGTCAAGGACGAATACGATCAGATCCGGAGCATGATCGAAGCCGCATCCGCCGACGATGCGGTCGAAGCGGTATTGTTCAACGGGGGGACCGGCATCGCGCCGCGGGATACGACGTACGAAGCCGTGAGGGACGCTTTGGACAAGGAGATGCCCGGATTCGGCGAAATCTTCCGGTATCTCAGCTTCGCGGAGGATATCGGGGCCGCGGCGATTCTAAGCCGGGCCGTCGCCGGCGTCGTCGGACGGACGGCCGTCTTCTCCACGCCGGGGTCTAGCGGCGCGGTGAAGCTGGCAATGACGCGCATCATCGTGCCCGAGCTTCGCCATGTGATGCGGGAAATTTACAAAAAATAAGAGCTACTTCTGAATGCGCCGCACCCAGAAGCCGCCCTTGAAAAACTTCGGTTCGTACGAGACGATGAACGCCTTCGGAGACAGTTCGTTCAGCTGCTCCAGCAACCGCTTCTCGTTGCTCCGCTTGACCAACACCTGCATCATGAGGCGCTTCCCGTCTTTCCCGTCGGCGACCCAAGACGTAACGCCGTATCCGAGCGATCGCAGCATCGGCGGCAGCTCGGCTTCGAGCGAATCGACGATGACTTGCACCTGCGAATATCCGAGCGCGAGGCGCTCTTCGATGCGGCCGCCCAAATATACCCCTACTCCGTAGCCGAGGCAATACGCCGCGACGTTCCACGGATTGTCGAGACGGTCCAAGACGAGCGTCAACCCCATTAAGTATATGAACACTTCCATGACCGAAAGGACAGAGGCCAAGGCCTTCTGTCCTTTGATCGTTAGTATCATGCGAAGCGTGAAGAGCGATACGTACACGACGTTGATCCCGATAATGATGAGCGCGAACGAGAGCGCTTGCCACATGATGTCGAATCAGTCCCTTGTCGCGATATAGTCCGGCCGCGGCCGCTGCGAAGCGAACGGCGCCACGAGTTTATTTTCGACGCTGTTGTATACGAAGAACGCGTTGCTCCGCGGATACGGCGTGATGTTGCTGTTCGAACCGTGCATGATGTTGCAATCGAAGAAGACGATCGAGCCCGCGCGTCCGGCCGGCTGCTCGATGCGGCTGCGCTCGACGAGCCGGGTCAGGCTCTCCTCGTCCGGCACGCCGAACACTTGTCGGCGCAGCGAGCTTTCGTAGTTGTTCTCCGGCGTCTCCCCCACGCATGCGACGAAATGTCGATGCGACCCCGGGATCACCATCAACGGTCCGTTGAACGGATAATTGTCGCTGAGCGCGATCGAACACGAGAGCGCCCGCATCCGCGGCATGCCGTCCTCCGTATGCCACGTCTCGAAATCCGAATGCCACTGGAATTCCTTCCCCTTGAACCCCGGCTTGAAATTAATGCGCGATTGGTGGATGTATACGTCGCTGCCTAAGATTTGTCGCACGGCGTTCACCAGCTTAGGGTGCTCCGATAACGCCCGAAATACTACATTGTCGCGATGCACGGCGAAGATCGACCGCACCTCGTCGCCGTCCGGCTCCAAGATGATTTCCGGCTTCCGAACGCCTCGGCTTTCCGCCAGCAGACGCCGAAGCTCGTTCTGCAGCGCCGCCGTCTCCTCTTCGCTGAAGAAAGCTTCCGCGAACAAATAGCCGTCCGCCTCGTACGCGGTCAAATCATCCTTCGTCAGCGGACCTTCGAAGTCGTTCGGGTACACGACGGGGTCCTTCCGCTCCAAGATGCGCGGCTGCGCCTCGACCCGCGACGGATACAAGTCGATTACGGTGTCTTTCGTCGTCATTTTTCCCATCCTCTCCTTTTCGGAAAATGGTTCGCACTCGCCTATGTAAGCAGCGGATAAGCCCCTTCCTCGTCATGCGTCTCTCGCCCGGTGCACGGGGGATTGAAGACGCAGACGACGCGCATATCCTTCTTCACTTCGATCCGGTGCTTATCGTGCGCGTTCAACAAGTACATCGTGCCGGGAACGATCTCGTGCGTCTCGCCGGTTTCTCGATCCAGCAGCGTCGCTTCGCCTTCGATGCAATACACCGCTTCGATATGGTTTTTGTACCACATGTCGGTAACCGTTCCGGCGTACATCACCGTGTCGTGCAAGGAAAATCCGACGCCGTCGTCCTTCAGGACGAGCCTCCGGCTCTCCCACGTCTCCGCCTTCACGTCCCGCTCCGTGCCTTGAATCGTCTTCAGGTTTCTTACGATCATTCGCGTTCGATCCCCTTTCGCTTGGCGACGGCCGCGGCGATCGACGCCTCGATGCGCGCGAATCCGTCGTTCAGTCCTTCGTCGTCGATAATGAGCGGCGGCAGCAGCTTGAACACTTCGTCGTTCGGACCGGACGTCTCCATGATGACGCCTCGGGCGAACGCCTCCTTGCATACGTCCCCCGCCAGCTCGGCGGCGCCGCAGGCAATGCCCTGAATGAAGCCGCGTCCCCGGTGCGCGCCTTGCAGCGCGGGGTACTTCTCGATCATATCCGTCAGGAACTTCCGAATTCGCTCGCTCTTGCGGATCGTCTCGGCCTCCAGCGCGCCGTCCGCCCAGTATTCCCGGAGCGCCGCCTCCGCCGTCACGAACGCCAGATTGTTGCCGCGGAACGTGCCGTTATGCTCGCCCGGCGACCATACGTCGAGCTCCGGCTTCAGCAGCGTCAGCGCCAGCGGCAGACCGTATCCGCCGATCGACTTCGACAGCGTCACGATGTCCGGCTCGATCCCTGCCGGTTCGAAGCTGAAGAACGTACCGGTCCGGCCGCAGCCGACTTGGATGTCGTCGACGATGAGGAGCATGTCGAACTTTCGGCAGATCGCCTCGATCCGCTTCAGCCATCCGAACGACGCCGCGTTCAGCCCGCCTTCGCCCTGCACCGTCTCGACGATGACCGCCGCCGGGATCTCCATGCCGCTGCCGCCGTCCTCGAGGAATCGTTCGATGTAAGCCGCGGTATCGGCGGCGTCGCCGAAGTAGTCGTCGAACGGCATCGATACGGCGTTCGTCAGCGGCACGCCGGCGCCGCCGCGCTTGAAGCCGTTGCCCGTCACGGCCAACGAGCCCAGCGTCATGCCGTGAAACCCGTTCGTGAAGCTTAGAATCGTCTGGCGTCCCTTCACCTTGCGGGCCAGCTTCAATGCGGCTTCGACCGCGTTCGTGCCCGTCGGTCCGGGGAACATAACCTTATAGTCCAGCTTCCGCGGACGAAGCACGAGTTCGTCGAACGTCGCGAGCAACCGACGCTTCGCCTCGGTCGCCATATCGAGGCTGTGCGTCACGCCGTCGTCCATCACGTACCGGACGAGCCGTTCCTTGAGCGTCGGGTGATTATGCCCGTAATTCAACGCGCCGGCGCCGGCGAAGAAGTCGAGGTACGCCTTCCCTTCCGCGTCCCAAAGCGTGTAGCCGCGCGCCTTCGCGAACAGCGTCGGGAACCCCCGGCAATAGCTGCGAACCTCGGATTCCAGCTTCTCGAAGATGTCTAACGACGATTCCGTCTTCGCCAACGTTTGCATACTCATGAACTCATCTCCTTAAGATTGGTATGTGAACGGTCCGATCCGATACAACTCCTCTTTCTCGTGCGCCCCGTCCGGGAACAGCTCCGCGGGGAACCCTTCCGAAATATCGCAATCCAGCCCGAGGCTTCGGGCCAAGCCGAAGAACAAGGAACGCGACGCCGCGTTCGACGGCGACACGGTCGCTTCCAGATAGCGGATGTCCGCATTGTCCGGTCGACCGAGCACGTGTTCCAGCAGCCGGCGCCCGATTCCCTGCCCGCGCGCCTCGGCATCCACCCCGATTTGCCAGACGAACCAGGTATCCGGCTTCCCCGGCGGGCGAAACCCGGTCACGAAGCCGACCGTCTTCCCGCCCCGCTTCGCCACGGCGGACGTCCCGCCGAAATGCTTCCCGAGCAACAGATAGCTATAAGGCGCATTCACGTCGAGTGTGCCGGCATCCCGCGCGGCGCGCCAGATGTCGCCTCCGTCCCGCTCGGTCGGCGTTCGAATGTCGACCTCTTCCAACGTCATGGAACGGCAACCTCCTTCGCTTCGCCCATCGCCTCCGGCTGCCCGCGAAACCGCTGCAGGAACGTTCGCAGCCGTTCGCTCTCCGGCGCATCGAAGATCCGCTCGGGCGGCCCCTCTTCGACGATGCGTCCTTCGTCGAAGAAGACGACGCGGTCGGCGACGTCCCGCGCGAACGCCATCTCGTGCGTGATGAGCAGCATCGCCATCTCGCCTTCCGCGGCGATCTCCGCGATGACGCTCAGCACTTCCCCGACGAGCTCCGGATCGAGCGCGGACGTCGGCTCGTCGAACAGCATGATCTTCGGCTTCATGACGAGCGCCCGGGCGATGGCCACGCGCTGCTTCTGGCCGCCGGACAGCTGCGCGGGATACGCGTCGACTTTATCCGCGAGGCCGACCTTCTCGAGCATCCGGATCGCCCGCGCCTTCGCCTCCGCCTTGCCCAGCCCGAGCACGTGCACGGGCGCCTCCATGCAGTTGCGGAGAATCGTCATATGCGGAAACAGGTTGAAATGCTGAAACACCATGCCGATGCTGCCTCGGAGCCGATGCAGATGCTTTTCGCTCGCCCGGACGGTTCGCTCTCCGCGGCGTTCCTGCCAGAGCGGTTCGCCGTCGACCTCGATCGTGCCCGCCGTCGGCTCCTCCAGCGTCATAAGCAGTCTGGCGATCGTCGTCTTTCCGGACCCGCTCGGTCCGATGACGGCCACCTTTTCCCCTGGGTAGATGTCGAGGTCGACGCCTCGCAGCACCGCGAGATCGCCGAAGCTCTTCTCGACGCCGCGATACGTCACGATTGGGGACGTTGTCATGGTACCTCTCACCTCCGATTCAGCCTCGTCTCCAATCGGCGGAACAGATAGGAGGACGGCAGGCTGAGCAATAAGAATATGAGTCCGACCATCGTATACGCCTCGATGTACCGGAAATTCGCCGAGCCGTACAGCTTCGCTTGCAGCAGCATCTCCGGCAACGCGATGACGATCAGGATCGGCGTCTCCTTGAACATCATGATGAAATAGTTGCCCATCACCGGCACGATCGGCGGGATCGCCTGCGGCAGCACGATCCGCAGCCACGTCTGCGCCTTGCCGAAATTCAACGCTCGAGACGCTTCCCACTGCCCCTTCGGCACGTTGTCGATGCCCGCGCGGTACACTTCCGACAAGTATGTCGCGTAGTGAAGCCCGAGCGCCGCGATGCCGGCGGCGTATTTATCGATGCGCACCTGAATGATTTCCGGCAGCGCGAAGTATAGGAAGAACGCCTGAACGAGCAGCGGCGTGCACCGGATAAAGTCGATGACGAGCCCGCTCGCCTTCGACACGATCTTCGAGGACGATCTCCGCAGCATCGCGAACAGCAAGCCGAAGATCGCCGCGACGAGAAACCCCGCGATCGTGATGACCACGGTCGTCTTCGCGCCTTCGAGCAGCAACGGGAGCAGCTCGGAAACCGCGGTCCAGCTCCATTTTTCCGCCATGCGCTACGACCTCCCCGCCGACGCGTTCCGTTCGTACCACCGGGTCAGACGCAGCAGCGGATACGCGATGACAAAGTACAAAAGCAGCAAAATCAAGTATATTTCATCCGTTCGGTATAGCGTGTTATTGATGACGTTCGCCCGATACGTCATGTCGCCGATCGTGATGAGCGAAGCGAGAGACGTCGCCTTGAGCAGCTCGATGAGCAGATTGCCGAAGGACGGGAGCATCATCCGGAACGCCTGCGGCAGGATGACGAGCCTCATCCGCTGGAACGCCGTGAAGTTGAGCGCGACCGACGCCTCCGTCTGCCCCGTCGGCACCGCCTTCACCGCGCTTCGGACGATCTCCGAGCCGTACGCGCCGTAGTTGAGGCCGATCGCGAGCGCCCCGGCGAGGAACGGCGGCATGCTCCGCATCTCGGTCAAAATCGAGAACGCGTACATGAACCAGAACATCTGCACCAGGAGCGACGAGCCTCGGAACGTCTCCACGTACCCTGCGGTAACCCAGCGCAGAACTCGAAGCTTCGAGAGTCGGCTCAGCCCGGCGACGAAGGAGACGACGAACGCCAGCGCCGCCGAGGCGGCCGCGAGCTGCAGCGTAACGAGAATGCCCTTCCCGAACAAGGGAAGCAGATCGAAGGGCGCCGGCATCGGTCCGTTATTCCCCGCAGAGCAGCGCCGCGGTCATGTCGCCCGGCAGCTCGGCTTCCGTGAATCCGAACTCGCCGATAATCTCGAGCAGCCGGCCGCTGTCCTTCAGCTTCTTCAGCTCCGCGTTGAACGCTTCCGCGAACGCCTCGTCCCCGAGACGGAACGCCGTCGCGCCGTAGCCCCATATTTCCTCGCCGTCCACGACCGGCTGCTTGAAATCGGCCACCCGTTCGAGCTCCGTGGCCTGACCCGAATCGATGAACGCCTGCAGCGACGGTCCCGTCATCGTGACCGCGTCGATCGTCCCCGCGTTCAAAGCCGCGACGACGGCCGGCTGATCGTTCAGGATCTCAATCTGGTCGTCCGCGACGCCGGCGGTCTTCAAGTATTCGATCTCGATCGCGCCGACCATGACGCCGACCTTCACGCCCTTATCGGCGGCGATATCCTCATAGCTATGCAAGTTTTTGGGATTTCCCGGTTTGACGCCGAGCGCCTCGCCGACGCGGTATTCCGGATCCGCGAACGCCACTTGGGCGCATCGGTCCGGGTTCACGAACATGCCCGCCGTAATCGCGTCGAATTGCTGCGCTTGCAATCCGGAGATGAGCGAACCGAAGTCGACCAGCTTGCCTTCCACTTCGTCGATCCCGAGCTCCGCGAACACCGCTTTGGCGACCTCGACCGCTTCGCCCGTTAACGTGCCGTCCGCCGTCTCGTAGGCGTACGGATTTTCGTTCGCGAAGCCGATGACGATTTTCCCCTCCGCCTTCGCCCGTTCCAGCGTAGACGTCTCGCCGGCGCCGGTCGTCTGGCTGCACGCCGCCGTCACCGTAATCAACGCCGCACACAACGACAACCCGATCCACTTTTTCCCTTTTCTCACAAGCACCCTCCTGAAAAATGAATTTTATAAACCCCACTTATGTATGACTCCCTTGAAAGACAAGCGTAGGATCTATAACTAATCCTTATGGACATTCCAAATGGTAACATACTTCCAGCGGATGCTCACCCTGCGTATCTCTCCGTATATCCGGCTCAAGCCGCTTCATGTCCGCTCACATAAAATTATGCGATGAATACTCCTTTTTCCTCCCATCTCCTCCACGGTCCTGCCAATGCCTTCCAAGAGCCGCTTTTTATCGCGATCCTCCGCCTGTCGGTATTTTTTTCTAGCATGATGTCCGACAAAAATGAAAGAGCCCCCTTCTCAGGAGGCTCTCCATCACGGAAATCCTATGACCCGCTCATCATGCCGCCGTTCACGTGCAGCGTCTGCCCGGTGACGTAACTCGCGTCGTCGGACGCCAAAAACACATAAGCCGGCGCGAGTTCGTACGGCTGCGCGGCCCGGCGCAACGGTGTTTCGGTGCCGAATTGCTTCATCGCGTTCGCGGGGAACGTCGCGACGGTGAGCGGCGTCCAGACCGGCCCCGGCGCGACCGCGTTCACGCGGATACCGTACTCCGCCAGCTGCAGCGCGAGCGAGCGGGTGAACGAGACGTTCGCTCCCTTCGTCGCGGAGTAATCGAGCAGCTCCTTGTTGCCGTTGTATGCGACGACCGACGCCGTATTGACGATCGCGCTGCCGCGTTTCATGTACGGGACGACGGCCCGCGCGAAGTAAAAGTAGGCGAACATATTCGTCCGAAACGTCGCCTCCAGCTGCTCGTCGCTGAGCGTGAGAATCGTCGGTTGATACGGCTGGTACGCGGCGTTATTGATCAAGACGTCGATCGCGCCGAACGTCTGCAGCGTCCGCTGCGCGACCTCCGCCGCGAACGCGGACCGACGGACGTCGCCGGCGGCCGCGAGACACCCGCCGCCGATCTCGCGTACCCGGCGCGCCGTCTCCTCGGCGTCTTCGTGCTCGTCGAGGTAGACGATTACGACGTTCGCCCCTTCCTTCGCGAACGCGTACGCGACCGCGCGGCCGATGCCGGAATCTCCCCCCGTAATGATCGCGGTCTTGCCGCGCAGCTTCCCCGACGGCGTATAATACGGGTTCTCCGCGATCGGACGCGGCGCCATCGCGGCTTCGAAGCCGGGTTGCCGCGGCTGATGCTGCGGCGGGAACGCGATCGGCGCTTCTTCGCATTTCGTTTCTTTCCCGATGTACGTATATACCGGATACATGCCTTCCTCCTGAACGGCGCCTCCCGTCAACATAGGCGTTTACCCCACTATATTCGCAACGGACCGGAACGGTTCTCGGGAAGCGGCGTGCATAACGACGGAGAGAAAAGGCAATACAGCATAGTAAGTCAACTTCCGACTGGGGGGTATTCCATTGTTCATGCTGCTTCTTAAATTTCTGCTCGTCCCTGCGCTCGTCGGCTTAGCCGACGTCATGATGGCGGACTTGTTCTTCCCGACGGCATGGTCCATCGTCCTGATCGGCCTTGCGCTGGCCGCCGTCGGTCTCGTCATGGAATCGGCGATGCTGCGGCGAGGCACGTTATGGCTCACGACGGCCGCCGATTGGGCCGTCGCGGCGGGCGGCATCTACATCGCCCAGTACCTCTTCGACGGAGCGTACGTCAGCACCGTCGCCGCGCTGCTCGCCGGGGGGTTGATCGCGATCCCGGAATATTTCGCGCATCGTTCGGCGATCGAGCGAATGAGCCGCAGACGACGGCATTAATAAAAGGACCGCGCGACGATTCGCATCGATCTTCGATGCCGATCCTCGTACGGTCCTTCGCGTTATTTCTTCCGATATTCGAGAAAACGATAAGCGTACGGATTGGCCGTATTCGTCGGCCCCGGTTGTTCCCAGACGACGCTCCATTCCCCTTCGTTCCACGCCGGGAACACGGTATCGCCGTCCCAGGCGTGTTCGATCCGCGTCAAATACATCGCGTTCGCGAACGGCAGGAACGCTTCGTAGACGACGCCTCCGCCGATGACGCATAACCGGCTCGCGTCCGCCGTCATCGCGAGCGCCGCTTCGACCGAATCGGCCGTCTCGACGCCTTCGGCCGAGAAGCTCGGATCCCGCGTCAGCACGATGTTCCGGCGTCCCGGGAGCGGCCGGCCGATCGATTCGTACGTCTTCCTGCCCATAACGACCGGGTTGCCCTTCGTGATGTTCCGAAAAAATTGCATATCCTCCGGCAACCGCCAGAGCAGCTTATTGTCCCGTCCGATGATCCGGTGCTCGTCCATCGCGGCGACGAGCGCGATTTCCACCGCCATGTTTCTCCGCCTCCTTACACCGCTACAGGCGCTTTAATCGCCGGGTGCGGGTCGTAGCCGATCAACTCGAGGTCGTCCATGTCGAAGTCGAACACGGAGCGCGCTTCGGGGTTCAGCCGCAGCGTCGGCAGCGGCCTCGGCTCGCGTTCGAGTTGAATCGCGATTTGATCGAGATGATTCATGTAAATATGCGCATCTCCGATCGTATGCACGAAGTCGCCGACGGCAAGGCCGCATTCCTTCGCGACGAGATGCGTCAACAGCGCGTAGCTCGCAATGTTGAACGGGATGCCTAAGAACGTATCCCCGCTCCGCTGGTACAGTTGGCAGGACAGCTTCCCGTCGGCGACGTAAAATTGATACAGCGTATGGCACGGCGGAAGCGCGGCCCGCTGCGGGGCGACGTCCTCCGGCGACCAGCTGGACACGATCAGGCGGCGCGAATCGGGATTGCGCTTGATTTCCTCGATCACGTTCTTCAACTGATCGATCGTCTCGCCGCGCGACGTCTCCCACCGGCGCCATTGCTTCCCGTACACGTTGCCCAGATCGCCGTATTTCGCCGCGAAGCCGTCGTCCTCGAGCACCCGCCGCTTGAACGACTCCATCTCCGCTTGATACAGCGCGTTGAACGCTTCGTCGCGCGGGGCGCGCAGACCGAAATTCGTCATATCCGGACCCGCGTATTCCTCGCTCTCGACCCATTTCTTGAATGCCCACTCGTTCCAAATATTGTTCTTATGCCGCAGCAAATAACGGATGTTCGTGTCGCCTTTAATGAACCAGAGCAGCTCGCTGGCGATCAGCTTGAAGGAAACGCGTTTCGTCGTCAGGAGCGGGAAGCCTTCGTTCAGATCGAACCGCATCTGATACCCGAACGAAGAGATCGTTCCCGTGCCCGTCCGGTCTCCCTTGCGATCGCCTCTCTCGAGAAGGTGTTTCAGAAGAGATAAATATTCGTTTTCGCTGGCGCTCATCATGGTTTCCCTCCGGACTTGGATATTCATCCCCACATTATAACACATCGCTTCCTCGTAGACAGAGGCGGAACGCTCTATTAGAATATGTTATACAAAATAGAATCGCGAGGAACGACGCATGACCGAATCGAGCCGAATCAACTGCATGAAGTGCCGCCATTACTACGTGACCTGGGAGCCGCAGTACCCGCGTGGCTGCAGAGCCTACGGCTTCAAGACGAGACAGATGCCCAGCGTCACGGTATTGTCGTCTTCCGGGCGGCCTTGCTTGCAATACGAGGAGAAGTCCGTCCAGCCCCCGGCGAAAAAGTAAAAGCCTCCGCTCGGAGGCTTTATGCTTTGTCGTCGTAATACCGGTGCGCCGCTTCGATCCGGTCCCCGATTTCGATCAGCCCGTACGAATACCGCGGCTGCCGCCGCTTGTCCGTCGGCGAACCGGGGTTGAACAACAGCACCCCGTCCGGCGACATCTCGTAATAAGGCACGTGCGAGTGACCGAATACGACGATGTCGACGGGGTCGTCCCGGAAGCTGATCGCCGCCTTGGCTTCGGTCGACCGTCCGGGACCGTCGTGGCCGTGAACGAGGCCGATCCGGCGCCCGCCCGCCTCCACGATCTTGCGATACCCGAAGCGTCGCACGATGTCCATGCCGTCGTTGTTGCCCGCGACCGCTTCCAGCGGCGCGACGGCCTCGAGCAGCGGCACGACCGCCGGATCGGTGAAATCGCCGGCGTGAAGCAGCAGATCGACGCCGCGCAGGCCTTCTACGAGAAGATCCGGAAGCTTCGCGCCGCGGGAAAACATATGGGTGTCGGAGACGACCCCGATCCGAAGCGGCGCGTTCCGCATTAGTCGAGCACCGCCTGGATATGCTTCTTCGTCACGGACCAGTGGGACGTCGCCCAATACTTCGCCTTGTCCTTCACTAAGATCATCTGCGGCGACTCGTGCTTCACGGCGAGATCCTCCGCGATCTTGTTCGAGACCGGACGCGCTTCGATGACCTTCACCAGTACATAGTCGACGCCTTCCGCCGGCTTGTCCTTCAAGTACTCCTCGTATTCCTCCAACGCCGCGCTGCTCACCGGGCACTGCGTGCTATGCTTCAGCACGAGAACCGGCTTGTCCGCCGACGCCTCGAGCGCCGCCTTCCATTCCGCTTCCGTCGTAATTTCGCGATATGTCGTCATGTTCATCCGTCCTTTCGTATATTCGGCGCGTCGCACCATAACCCGCCGGGATCGCTCGTCTCGTCCCCGCAGCAGCCGCTCCATTGGCCGCAGTTGAAACACTTCCACTTGGCCATCCACCACTTCATCGAGAAGCCGCAGAACGGACAAGGCGGGACGACGTCCGCGTTGCGCGGCTCCGCCGTTCGGCTATCCGTCATTCCTCGTTCCTCCCCCGTCGGTCAAGCCGGATTGCGAATCTTCTCTTATTGTAGGCAATCCGGCGCCGCTTTTCAACGAAACGGAAGGGGGAGTCCCTACCGCCACCCTTCCGGGAACGGCGACAGCGCCTCCGCGACGCATTCCGCGAGAATCCGATGGCCCCGCTCGTTCGGGTGGACGCCGTCGTCGGCGAACAGATGCGCTTCGCGTCCGAGGAACGCGTCGTACGTCCGCGCCACGAGCACCTTGCCGCCGTAAGACGCCGCATTGCGGTAGATGCAGCGGTTGACGAAGTTGATCCACAGGACGGCGTCGCGCACTTGCGGGAACGGGTTATAGCAATCCGTCACGACGATGCGGGCGTCCCGCTCCATCGTCCGGTGCACCGCGACGAGCTCGCCGAGGAGATCCTTATAGGCGTGCGCGAACGCGCGCATCCCCGGCTTCATCGACCGGGTCTCGCCTTGGATGTACATCCGCATGGCCGCCCGGATCAGGTCGTTCCCTCCGGCCGTCAATGTGACGATGTCGGCCGAGGCGACCGCGCGTCGCAGCTCCCCGTTCGCAAGCAGCCGCTCGAGCGTCTCCGCCGTCGTCGCCCCGACGACGCCGAAATTCCGGTGCGCGATGTCGAGCGGCTGCTTCGACCGCCATAAGTCTTGCACGACCCAGACGAAGCCCTTCATCTCCGGCGCTCCGGTGCCGAACGTCAGCGAGTCTCCGACGGCGGTCATCTTGATCGGTTTCGTCATAGCTGATTCCCCCAAGCCCAGAACTTTACTCCATGTTATTCAGGACCGGGAAAAATGGGCTTGTTTCCCGCCCATTTTTTTGAAAAAAAAAAAAAAAAAACGCCGCGGCTCGTTGCCGCGGCCGAAGGCCGTTTTAAAATCCAAACTCCGAGCAGCGATGCGGCGAGCTCCACCGCGACGAGCGCAGTCTTGTTCCGGTGATCTAAAATCGGATTCACCTCGACGATATCCATACTGACGACGCAACCCGCCTCCGACAACAGCTCCATCGCCAAATGCCCTTCGCGGTACGTCATCCCCCCGATGACCGGCGTTCCGACGCCGGGCGCCTCCTCCGGATCGAGTCCGTCCAGATCGAGACTGAGATGCACGCCGTCGGTACCGTCCCGGACGATGCCGATCGTCTCCTCTATCACCCGCGTCATGCCGAGTCGATCGATGTCGTGCATCGAGAACACCTTGATCCCCAGCTCCCTGATCAGCTCCCTCTCGCCCGGGTCGATCGAACGCGCGCCGACGATCACGACCTTCGACGGGTCGATCTTCTTCTCGACGCCTCCGATCGCCGTCAGCTTCGGATGCCCGATGCCGAGCGCCAGCGCGAGCGACATACCGTGAATGTTGCCGGACGGCGACGTCTCGTCGGTATTCAAGTCGGCATGCGCGTCGAACCAGATGAGACCGACGCTCCGCTTATGCTGCAGCACCCCCGATATCGATCCGAAGGCGAGGCTATGGTCGCCTCCGAGCACGAGGGGAAACCGCCCGCGCTCCATCGCGGACGACACTTCCCGATGCAGCCTGTCGCAGACGGCGCCGATTTCCTCCAGAAACTTCAGCTTCGGGCCGTAGTCGCCGTACTCGCTCGGCCTCCGAACGACCAAATCGCCTTCGTCGTACACGGTATAGCCGAGCTGCGCGAGGCGCGATTCGATGGCCGCGACCCGCAACGCGCTCGGGCCCATATCGACGCCGCGACGATCCGCGCCCAGATCGATCGGGACGCCGATCAGGGAGATCTCTTTCGTTTTCGCCACCCAGATTTCCTCCTTCCGTTTCGTTCACGAACGGAACATCCCTTTCATTACGAACCATAAATTCGCGGGTCGCTCCGCGATGCGGCGGGTAAAGTACGGATACCACGCCTCCCCGAACGGGGTATACACGCGAACCCGGTACCCTTCCTGCGCCAACCGAAGCTGCAAGGACGTCGAAATGCCGTACAGCATTTGGAACTCGAATCGCTCCCGATCGATGCCTCGTTCTTGGACGAAGCGGATCGTCTTCTCGATGATCCGCTCGTCATGCGTGGCGACGGCCGTATAGCAGCCTTGGCTCATATGCGCTTCCACGAGGCGGACGTAGTTTTCGTCGACGTCTTTCTTTTCCGGATACGCGATTTCCTTGGGCTCCTTGTACGCCCCTTTCACGATGCGCAGGTTCGCCCCGAGCGCTCCGAGCCGGCGGCGGTCTTCCTCCGTACGGTATAAGTATGCCTGCAGCACGAGTCCGACCCGTTTACGACCGTACCGCGAGAGCAGCTTCCGAAACAAGTCGATCGTGTTCTGCGTGACGGGCGAATCCTCCATATCGATGCGAACGAAATTCCTCGTTCGTTCGGCTTCGTTCAAGATCCGCGTCATCAACGTCTCGCATAGCTCCGGATCGATCTGCAATCCGAGCTGGGTCAGCTTCACCGACACGTTCGCGTTCAGCTTCCTTTCGTAGATCGCTCGCAGGACGCGAACGGCTTGCTCGGCCGCCTCCTCCGCCAGCGCTTGCTCGCTTACGCTCTCCCCCAAGTAATCGAGCGTGACCAAGAGTCCTTGCTTATTGAGTCGCTCCACCGCCGTAAGCGTCTCCTCCAGCTGCTCCGCCGCGACGAATCGGGCGACCCCGAGCCGCATGCCGTACTTCTGGAAGAACGTCCGAATCCCCGCGTTCCCCGCCACCGTGAGCACCGCGCCGCGCATGAACGAATCCCACGACATCCGCCTCTCCCCGCTTTCGTTACAATTTCTCCGAGCTGAGCTTCAGCTGCGCGAATTGCAGCAAGTAATCCGGCCCCCCCGCCTTCGAATCGGTCCCCGACAAGTTAAAGCCGCCGAACGGATGCACGCCGACGATGGCGCCCGTGCATTTGCGATTGAAATATAGATTCCCGACGTGGAACTCTTGCCGCGCCCGTTCGATATGCGCGCGGTTCCGAGTGAACACGGATCCGGTCAGCCCGTATTCCGTATTGTTCGCGATCTCGAGCGCATGATCGAAATCGGTCGCCTTCGAGAACGCCAGCACGGGACCGAATATTTCCTCCTGCATCAGCCGCGCGCTCGGATCGACGTCGGCGAAGATCGTCGGCTCGATGAAGAAGCCGCGGTCCGCTTCGGGCGTTCCGCCGCCGGTCAGGAGACGGCCCTCCCCTTTTCCGATTTCGACGTATGCCAGAATTTTCTCGTACGCCGACCGGTCGATGACCGGACCCGTATAATTCCCGTGGTCCGCGGCGTCGCCGACCTTCAACGGACGCGTCAGCTCGACGGCTCGACGGAGCACTTCGTCGTAGACGTCTTGATGTACGATCGCGCGGGAGCATGCGGAGCACTTCTGCCCCGCGAAGCCGAACGCGGATGCGACGATCGCCTGCGCGGCCGCCTCGAGATCCGCGTCGCGGTCGACGACGATCGAATCCTTGCCGCCCATCTCGCCGATATACCGCTTCAGCCAAATCTGGCCTTCGCTTTGCTTCGCCGACAGCTCGTGAATCCGGAGCCCCACGTCCCTCGAGCCGGTGAACGCGATATACCGCGTCAGCTTATGCGTCACGAGATAATCGCCGATTTCCGCGCCGCTGCCCGGCACGAAGTTGACGACGCCCGGCGGCAGTCCCGCATCCTCGAGCATCTCGTAAAACTTGTACGCGATGACCGGCGTCGTGCTCGCCGGCTTCAATACGACCGTATTGCCGGCGACGATCGACGCGACGGTCATGCCGACCATGATCGCAAGCGGGAAGTTCCACGGCGGGATGACGATGCCGACGCCTAGCGGGATGTATTCGAGGCGGTTATGTTCGCCCGGCATCGGCACGAGCAAGTCGTCGGACTTCTTCGCGAGCGCGATCATCTGCCGCCCGTAATATTCCATAAAGTCGATCGCTTCCGCCGTATCGGCGTCCGCCTCGGCCCTTACCTTGCCGGACTCGACGGTCAGCCACGCGCTGAACTCATGCTTGCGCCGCCGCAGAATGGCCGCCGTCTTGAACAGGACCGTCGCGCGCGCCTCCGGCGATACACGAGACCAGGCTTTGTACGCGTAGTGCGCCGCTTGGATCGCCTGTTCCGCGTGCGTGAGGTCCGCCCTCGCGACGACGCCGACCGTCTCGCCGTAACGGGACGGATTGATCGATTCGCTCGTTCGCTCCGTTGCGATGCGCTGCCCGCCGATGACGAGCGGCACCTCGAGACCTAATTCGCTCCGTACCTTCGCGAGCGCCTCTTCGAAGCCCTGCGCTTCCTTCGGGTTCGAGAAATCCGTGAACGGCTCCGGCGTGTATGGAATCATAGTCATGACGATTCTCTCCTCTCTTGGTTTAGGACGTTGCGGTCAACGCCCGCTCGATCCGTTCGAACGCCCAGTCCAGCTCTTCGGGCGTCGCGGTTAGCGGAGGCGCGAAGCGGATAACGTTCTCGTGCGTCTCCTTGCACAGCAGGCCCAGCTCCTTGAGCGTCTCGCAGTACGGCCTTGCCGGCGACTTCATCTCCAGCGCGACGAGGAGGCCCCGGCCTCGCGCCTCGCGGATGTCGGCATGCCGCAGCGTCCGAAGGCGCGCTAGGAACGCCGCGCCGAGCGTCGCGGACCTCTCGACGAGTCGCTCCTCCTCGATCACGTCGAGCGCCGCGACGGCGACCGCGCAGGCGAGCGGATTGCCGCCGAACGTCGAGCCGTGCGATCCCGGGTCGAAGACGCTTAGAATGTCGGCGTCGGCCGCGACCGCCGACACGGGCAGAACGCCCGCGCCGAGCGCCTTGCCCATAATGTACATATCCGGCGTCACGTCTTCCCAGTCGCAGGCGAATTTGCGGCCGGTGCGGCCGAAGCCGGTTTGAATTTCGTCCGCGAGCAGCAGAACGTTCTGCGCTTTGCAGAGGCTCGCGGCGTCGCGAAGGTAGCCCTCCGGCGGGATGACGATGCCCGCTTCGCCTTGAATCGGCTCGACGAGGAATGCGGCCGTGTTCGGCGTCACGGCGCTTCGCAGCGCTTCGAAGTCGCCGTATGGCACGATGCGGAAGCCCGGCGTGAACGGGCCGAAGCCGCGGCGGTACGCCGGATCGGAGGAGAACGACGTCACGGTGATCGTCCGCCCGTGGAAGTTGCCGCTCGCGACGATGATTTCGGCACGGTCGTCCGGCACCTTCTTCACGTCGTACGCCCACCGCCGCGCCGCCTTCAGCGCGGTCTCCACCGCTTCCGCGCCGGTGTTCATCGGCAGGATCGTCGACTTGCCGGTGAACGCGGACAGCCGCTCGTAAAACCGGGCCATCGGTTCGTTATAAAACGCGCGCGACGTGAGCGTCACCTTGTCGGCCTGGTCCTTCAACGCTTGAATGATTTTCGGGTGACGATGGCCTTGATTCAGCGCGGAGTAGCCGCTGAGCATATCCATGTACCGGTTGCCTTCCGGATCGTATACCCATACGCCTTCCGCGCGCTCGACCACTACCGGAATCGGGTGATAATTGTGCGCCCCGATCCGCTCGGTCGTCTCGATGATCGTTTGCGACGCCTTCAAGAGCTGCGCCTCCTTCTGTCAATTGGTGCGATGCTGTGTCGCGAAGAATGCCATATACTGTTATCATACGTCAATACCGGGCGAACCAATCCCATGAGATTATGCGAGTCCGCACCGTCGAGCGGCATCGCAAGCGTCTCCGGAGTCGACCGGACGCCGAAAGCTCGCAGCGCCGGGGTTCGAACCTCGACTCGTCTATTCGCGGCTCCGAAATGCAAAACGCAAAAAGAGGCCGTCAAGACGCAGCTTTCGCTCCCGTCGTGACGGCCTCATGAAACAGGTATTCCGTTCATTCCTACTCGATCCGCAGTTGCCCCGCCGCGTCGCCCGCGACGGCGCGAGCGTCCTCGACCGTGTCCGCGGTCGCGATCGCGACCGCCATCCGCCGTCCCGGCAGCGTCTCGGGCTTGCCGAATACGCGCACCTGCGTGTTCGGCAGCGCGAGGGCGCGGTCGACGCCGGCGACGACGAAGTCGACGCGGCTGTCGACCGCCTTCAGCGTCCTAGACGCGCCGGGCGTCAGGAGCCGGATCGTCGGCACCGGGAAGCCCAGAATCGCGCGGACGTGCAGCGCGAACTCGGACAAGTCCTGCGTACCGAGCGTGACGAGCCCCGTATCGTGCGGACGCGGCGACACTTCGCTGAAATACACCTTGTCCGGCGCGAGGAACAGTTCGACGCCGTATAAGCCATAGCCGCCCAAAGCGTCCGTCACCGTCTTCGCGATCCGCTGCGACTCCTGAACCTGCGCCTCGGACATGCCGTGCGGCTGCCACGACTCGATGTAGTCCCCGTCCTTCTGCACGTGCCCGATCGGCGCGCAGAACGTCGTGCCCGACACCGAGCGAACCGTCAGCATCGTAATCTCGGAATCGAATCGGATGAACTCCTCCACGATGACGCGCGCCCGCTTCGCCCGGCCGCCTTCCATCGCGTAGTTCCAGCACGCGTCGACGTCGTCCGGCGTCTTGCAGACGGACTGTCCCTTGCCGGACGAGCTCATGATCGGCTTAATGACGCACGGCGTACCGATGTCCGCCACCGCGGCGCGAAGCTCGTCCAACGAATCGGCGAACGCGTACTTCGCCGTCGGCAAGCCGAGCGTCTCCGCGGCCAGCCGGCGAATGCCTTCGCGATCCATGGTCAATCGAGCGGCGTTCGCCGTCGGCACGACGACGTAGCCTTCCCGCTCGAGCTCGACGAGCGTCGGCGTCGCGATCGCTTCGATCTCCGGCACGATCAGATCCGGCTTCTCGCGCTCGATCAGCTCCCGCAGCGCCGCGCCGTCCAGCATGTTGATGACGTACGAGCGGTGCGCGACGGCGAACGCCGGCGCCCCCTCGTACCGGTCGACCGCGATCGTCTCGACGCCGAGTCGCTGCGCCTCGATCGCGACCTCCTTGCCGAGCTCTCCGGATCCGAGCAGCATCATCTTGCGCGCGCCGCCCGACAGCGGCGAACCGTACGGCTTGTATCTCGGCTTCTCCATCCCTTGTTCCATCCGACTCCGTTCCCCCTATTCGTTCCGTACGATCGTCTCGACCGTGGAGCGGTCGCACGACGTAACGAGCTTCACAAGCAATTCCTTCGCGGCCGCGTAATCGTCCACATGCACGATCGCGGCGGCGGTATGAATGTATCGCGCCGGAATGCCGACGACCGCCGTCGGCACGCCCATGCCGGACAAGTGCACCCGACCCGCGTCCGTCCCGCCGCCCGGCGAGATGAAATATTGGTACGGGATCTTATGCGTCTCCGCCGTATCCCGCACGTACTCGACCATGAGCCGGTGCGTGATCATCGTACGGTCCATCACGCGGAGCAGCGCGCCCTTGCCGAGCTGGCCGAACGCGGACTTGTCGCCGGACGCGTCGTTCGCCGGGCTGGCATCCAATACGAAGGCGATGTCGGGATCGATCAATCGAGACGCCGTCTCCGCCCCGCGCAGCCCCATCTCCTCCTGCACCGTCGCTCCCGAATACACGACGTTCGGATGCGAAGCGCCCTGCAGCGCCTCCATCAGCTCGATCGCGAGGCCGACGCCGTACCGGTTGTCCCACGCCTTCGCCAAAATTTTCTTCGGATTGGCGAGCGGCGTGAACGGGCAGATCGGCACGATCGGCTGGCCGACGACGACGCCGAGCGCTTCCGCGTCGCCCTTGTCGTCCGCGCCGATGTCGAGGAACATATGCCCGATATCGACCGGCTTGTTCCGCGTCGCCTCGTCGAGCAGATGCGGCGGTGTCGAACCGACGACCCCGACGACCGGACCGCGCTTCGTCGCGATCTGCATGCGCTGCGCGAGCAGCACTTGGCTCCACCAGCCGCCGAGCGCCGCGAACTTCACCATCCCCTTCTCCGTAATGCCGGTCACCATGAAGCCGACTTCGTCCATATGGCCGGCGACCATGACGACCGGACCGTCCGTTTGACCCGTCTTCTTCCCGAACAAGCTGCCGATGCGGTCCGTTACGATCTCTTCGGACAGCGGCGTCAGCCGCTCGCGCAGGAAGCGGCGGACGTCCTGTTCGAAGCCGGGCGCTCCCGCCATCTCGGTCAAGCTCTTGAATAACGCCAACGTCTGTTCGTTCACGCGAATCTCTCCTTACCGTGGTCAGTCTTCGTTCGAATCCAATTCGCGGAGCAGCCGCTCCACGTCTTGCGGGTCGTACGAGCCTTGGCGCTTAAATTCCAGGAGCGTCCTCCGGATGCGTTCCGCCTCTCGCTCCCCCTCGTCCGCCTCCAGCGTCGGCGCGGGGTCGAACCAGACGTACTGATCGTTCGGTCCGTTGCGCAAGTACGCCCGCCGCCACGCCTCCGGATACCGATATGCGGCTCCGTTGAACATAAGATCCAGCACTTCGTCCGTCTCGAGCGGCATGAGCTGATGGTACGCGGATTCGGCGCCGCCGGCCGCGACGTCCCGGTGTATGTATCGATAATGCAAATAATGTTCTCCGGTTTCCTCGTCCTTCACGATTCCGTATCGTTCCGTCTCGGAAGCCTCCAGCTCGCGAACCTCTTCGATGCGCCGTTCGAGCCATTCGCCAGGCACGGCCTGCATCTCTCGCAAGGACATGGAAATCCCGCCTTTCGCGAAATTTTTTTTCCGAAATCCGTTCCTCATTATACCACGCCCGCGCGGACAAAAGAAAAAGAAGGCGCGTCGCCGCCTCCGACGAAGCTGTTGCCGAATTCTAACATCGTTAAACTGCGAATCGTGAGCTTTTCGTCAAGAATACCTGCTAAGGCGGCAACTATCGACCAGCGCTCCCTTCAGTCCGCTCGTATATCTCCAAAGCATTATGGAGCGAGTCAAACTAAACGCGATATAAGCAAGCCAAAGACCATGATTGCCGATCCGATCCCCGATACAGTAAAGGATAACGACAAAAACGGCCATGGAAATGATCATGGAATTGCGAATCGGCGCCGTTTCCGTTGCCCCGTTAAAAATACCGTTCAGCATTAACCCGCCGAACACGGCCAGCGGGAAAAGAAGAAGCCACATTGAATATTGAACGGCAAGCGCTTGGACTTCCTGCGACGCGGTGAACAGCGAGATGATAAAACGGCCGAACGCCGATAAGCCCGCCGTCAACAACACGGCCGTGACGAAGGACCAAAACATTCCCGTCTTGATCGTTTGCTGCAGCAACGCGCCGTTCTTTTCCCCGAAAGCCCTCCCGGCCCAGATGCTCCCTGCATTTGCCAAGCCGTCGAAAATGTAAGAAACAATAAGGGCGATTTGCATAAGAATCGCGTTAGCGGCAAGAATTGCATCGCCTCTCCCGGCTCCCGCCGCGGTGAATAACACCATTACGGCAAGCAGACAGAAGGTTCTTATAAACAAATCCCGGTTCACCTTCAGCATGTGTACGAATGAATCCGCACGGAAGAACGTTTGCCACTCTTTATCCATACGGTTTACTTTCGAGCAGACGAATAAAGCGCCTGCTGCGAATCCAACAGCTTCCGAAGTCAGCGTCGCCCACGCCACGCCTTGTACTTTCATCCCAAGACCGAATACGAAGAGCAAATTTAATATGATATTCAAACCGTTGAGAATAAGCTGCAGCCATAATGCCATCCTGACTTCGGAGCGTCCGATTAACCATCCGTATACCGCATAATTGGCGAGCGCAAGCGGGGCTCCCCAAATTCGGATCGAATAATACTGATCGACCAAAGCCGCGACGCGATGAGATGGACCCACAATAGCGAGGGCCGCTTGTAAAATAGGACTTTGCAATAATATACATGCGAAACCGAAACCGAGACCTAGGAAAAAAGGGCGGTAGAACGCCATAACCAATTCATTGGCGTCTCCCGCCCCCTCCGCTTGCGCGGTAAAACCGGAGGTGCTCACGCGAAGAAATCCAAGCAGCCAATACAAGTAATTAAATATAAGGGAGCCGACGGCGACGGAGCCGATATATACGGGGTCGCCAAGGTGCCCGACGACCGCAGTGTCCACCGCCCCTAACAATGGCGTGGATAAAGCGGATAGTACAAGCGGGAGCGACAGCAGCAAGTATGTCTTATGCGTATATTTCGACGCATCGTAGGTAGGCGGCGACGCTTGTACCTTCATAAGTTCCTTTCCTCTCCGTGCATGTTGCGTCCCTATCGAAAATAGGATATCAACTCTTTTGTATAAGGATGGCGATCCTCTGCGAATATTTGATTGCAGTTGAACAGATCGACAAGTTTTCCCTCTTTCATTACCATCACCCGTTGGCTCATTTGATTCACGGCGGCAAGGTCATGGGAAATAAACAAATAAGAGAGCGCTAGCGTTTTACGAAGTTCCGTCAATAGATTCAAAATGGCTCCTTGCGAAATCACGTCCAAACTTGCGGTCGGCTCGTCTAGAACAATTAACTTAGGCTCGATGCTGACCGCACGAGCAATCGTAACGCGCTGTCTTTGGCCCCCGCTCAACTCATGCGGATAACGATCGGCCAACTCCGACGGCAGCTCGACCGCTTCAAGCAACTGCTTTACATAGGCGTCCTTAGAGGTGTAAGAAAAGTGAGCGAGCTTTACATCTTTTTCATACTGAGCATATGGATCAACGAGAGAATCTTTTACTTTTACCTTGGGATTCAGAGCGGCCGTCGCATTTTGGAACACGATCTGAACCTTTCTCCGGTGAGGATACAACTGCTTCTCGCGAAGTTGTTCGATCGCTTGATCTTCTAACAGGATCGTTCCGCTGTCGATATTCTCGATTCGTAACAGGCACCGAGCCAGTGTGCTTTTTCCGCAGCCGCTTTCCCCGACAAGCCCAAGACATTCCCCATAATTCACTTCAAAGGAGACATCGTGAACCGCGAGCTTTCCTGACCTATATGATTTTGTCAAATGCTTAACCGTAAGCAGACTCATGCGTTTTCTCCTCGCTTCATCCGGATGGGAGGGAATGCCCCAGCGTAGGCGCAGCTTGGATCAACTGCTTCGTATATTCGTGTTGGGGATGGTCCAGGATTCGATGCTTCCCTCCGGACTCCACGATCTTCCCTTCCTTCATGACCGCGATCCGACTCGCATAACGTTTCACATGACGCCAATCATGCGTAATGAACAGAATCGAACAGCCGGTCTCCCTTTGACGTTCGGCCAGTAATTCTAATATCTTGTGCCCTGATACGCTATCAAGCGCGGTCGTGATTTCGTCCGCGACGACCAAATTTGGCGTTAGCAGCAGCGCTAATGCGATGGAAACCCGCTGAAGCTGTCCCCCGCTCAACTGGAACGGGTACCGATGATACAGCGATTCCTCTAACCCGACAGAGTGAAGTGCGCGAACGGCATTGTATTTCCGCGTATTCGAGCCGGCAACGCGATGTGCCTTTTGATATTCATCAAAGTGTTGACCCACGGTTCGAAACGGCGTGAAAGAACCTTGATAATCTTGAAATATATAACTCAACCTTTGCCCTCGGACGGCCCGTATCTGTTTTTTGGACATGGACAGGATATCTTCTTCGTCGAAGAGAATTTTCCCCTCCACCTGTATATTCGAGGGAAGCAATCGTCCAACGGCTTGAGAGAGCATCGTTTTCCCGCTTCCGCTTTGCCCGACGAGCGCCACCCACTCCCCTTGATGAACGGAGATGGAGACCTGATCCACGATGGTATTGCTTCCGCTTCGAATCGATAACTGCTCGATCGATAGGTTCATGATCCCGCCTCCTTCTTGACATCGAAACGATCGCGCAAATAATCGCCTAGCATATTTGCCAGTAACACCGCGATCGCGATCGCCGCACCCGGATATAACATGAGCTCGGGCATGGATTGGAAGTAGGGGCGCGAGTCGTTGAGCATGGCCCCCCATTCGGGCACCGGAGGTTGCGCGCCTAGACCGATATAGGAATAGGTGGAAATGAGCAAAATGATTTTCCCGAGATCAAGGCTTGCGAGAACGAGAACATGCCCCGCAAGATGCGGAAGTAAATGCTTACGCATGATTGTAAAGGATGAAAGTCCGTTCGTACGAGCAATGATTACATAATCTTTCCGGGCTTCCGTCAGTACCGTACTACGGACCAACCTTGCGTAATTTACCCATTTTACGAAGACGATCGCTAGCACCAAGTTTCCGATTCCAGGCCCAAGCAAACCGCTTATTATGATCGCCGCAATCATATCCGGAAAAGATAAAAACCCGTCCGCGACGCGCATAAACACCTTATCCAGCCATCCGCCTCGGTATCCGGACGCAACTCCAATCGGAATGCCGACTGCGAGCGCGATGGTTAATGCTAGGACGCTGTATCCGATCGTCTGCTGGCCGCCTGTCAACAGTCTGGTTAACACATCGCGACCGAGATGGTCCGTTCCGAGAGGGTGCTGGAAGCTCCACCCTTGAAGGCGTCCGCCGAGATTCGTTACTGTGGGATCGTGATGCAAAACCAAGAAGGTATATAAGGAGACCGCGCAGAATAGGAACGCGAAAAGCAGCACAATAGCGGCTTGCGCCCTGCGTTTATCCTTGTTCGACAATCGGAAAGGCAAGTCGCTCATTTCGCGGCCTCCCTTTCTTTCAGCCTCGACTCGGGATTCAAATAACGATTCGTCAAATCAACGGTCGAATTTACAACAAAAACGATGATCGCCATGACGAATATATATCCTTGGATTAACGGATAATCGCGTTGACGTATCGCATCCACCACGAGCTTTCCGATCCCGGGGTAGGCAAACAAAACTTCGATTACGACCACACCGGCAATCAAGCTTCCCAGGCTCACGCCGAATACCGTAACCACGGGCGGCAGGCTCTGGCGAAAGGCATGCGCAAAGAATACTCTTCGTTCCGACAGCCCTCGGGCCCTCGCCGTGCGAATAAATTCCTGGCTAAGCGCATCGAGTAAGCTGGAGCGAAGCAATCGAACGTAGACGCTCGATATGGCAAGCCCAAGCGTTACAGACGGCAGGATCAGGGAAACAAAACCGTCTCTTCCCATGGTAGGAAACCAGTTGAACCGCACCCCGAAAATATCGATAAGGATAAGACCAAGCCAAAAGCTCGGTACGGCGGCTCCGATAACCGAGACTCCCCTGCCCAGACGGTCGATCCAGCTGTTCCGGTATAGCGCGGATAATGATCCTAACGGAATGGAAATCACCAGCATCACGAACACCGCGCCGGCCGTAATTTCGAGAGTCGCGGGAAGTCCGATGAGAATCATGTCCATAACGGGTTGGCCGGTTACGTAAGACTGACCGAAATCAAGCTGTAGAAAACGCAGAACCCATTGCCCGTATTGGACAAGCAACGGCTTGTTAAACCCCATCTCTTCTCTTACCGCTTCAACCTGCTCCCGACTGACCGATAGTTCATCCACGTTTAGAATCGTCAGCACAGGATCGCCGGGCGCAAGCCGGACAAACAGAAAACTAACGAACGTAATCAATACCGTAAAGATCGAAACTTCCAAAAGTTTCCGAGCAATGATACGAAGCATTATTTCACGTCCAAAAGATTTGATATCATGTAATACTCGCTCCGCGTCGTTACCCAATTGATCACCTTATTTTCGTTATAAGCAACGATCGTGGAGGGGTGCAGTACAAAAGAATTCAAGACATTTGCATAGACATAATCGGCCGCTTGCTCCGCAAGGGCAGCTCGCGCTTCGGGATTGACCGTTTGATTCAGCTCGTCAATGATCGAGGTAAGTTCGGGTTCGGCGGCGCCGCTAAAGTTAAGCGCACCGGTCGGATGGTACGTAGCATTCAGGTAATATCCGGCATCCCCCCGCGGAGCGGTCAAATTACTATAAGTAGCCAGATCCCAGTCGCGATTCGACGCCATGTATTCCTCGGGGGTATCGATTTGCCGAATCGTTACGTCGATCCCGATTTGTTTGGCATCGGACTGGAACACCTGAGCGATCAACGGCAAGTCGGCTCTTGCCGGATAGGTCAGCAAGGTAAACGCGAGAGGCTGACCGTCCTTTTGCATAATCCCGTCTTTCAGCCGATAACCGGCTTCTTCCAAATACTTCATCGCCGCCTCGCTGCCCGAGTCGCGCCTCCCTTCATACGATGGGGCGAAAGGCAGGGATGGAAGGAACGGTCCTACAGCGGGCTCCCCGTATCCGAGCAGAATCGCATCGACGATTTCCTCGCGATCGATTAAGGCATCCACCGCGCGTCTTACGTTGACGTCCTGCAAGCTTGCGCGCTGCAGGTTCATGGTCATTTGATGTACGCGGAACGTTGCGGTAGATTCTACTTTCATTCCGTCCCTTTCTTTTAACGTATCCAATGTCGCCACTTCCGGACGGTATACAATGTCGACCTGACCCGCCTGCAAGGCGAGCGTACGGGCATTGGAATCTTCATTGAAAGAGAAGGTGACGGAATCGAGGTTCGACGCCCCGTCCCAATAATCGTCGTAACGTTCAAGCTCGAGTTTACTCCCTGGCGTAAAGGACTTCAGCTGAAAAGGCCCCGTACCGACAGGTTTATTAATAATGTCGCCTTCGCTTACATCGATGATCGAAACATTGGGATTCACAAGCTCGGAAACAAACTCCGGAAACGGTACTTTGGTCGTGATCCGCAATGTATATTGTCCTTCGACCTCGATCGTATCGACTTTCAAGGCATTCTGGATCGCGATGCTTTCTTGAAGCGCCCGTTCCAATGAAGCCTTAACCGATTCGGCATCCATTTCCTTTCCGTTATGGAACGTAACCCCTTCGCGAAGCGTTATGGTCCAATGCCGACCATCCTCGCCTTTCCAGCTCTCCGCCAACCAAGGCGCTACAGTTAAATTCTCTTCATCTAGCCGGACTAGCGTTTCAGTTATTCCCGCTCTTAAAGGAACATAACTGGTATCTACGTGAGGGTCGAGGGATTTCGTAGAGAAATTATATAGAAAATGAATGTTTTTTCCATCCCCTCGATCACTCGAGGATTGTGCGCAAGCCGTTAACACAGTGAACCAGACCAGAACCAAGATCATGCCTACCTTTTTCATAAACGACCTCTTTTCGTAATCATTACGCTTTAGATCTTATCGTAATTATTACGATTATACAAGTGCCTCCCACGAGTGTAACGAATGTCGTGCCGATTCGTCTTCGCCTGCCGTCGGGAAATCGAAATATCGTTACGAAAACGAAGAAAAACCGACGGCGGACCGTCGGTTTTTCCAATCCTGCTTAGGAAGCGGCTGTCTCTTCCGTCGCGAGGGAGTTTTCGATTTTCGCCGCGGAGCGCAGCTCTTCGACATACGTCGTCGTTCGTTCGGTAAGCTTCTGTTGGAATACCGTCTCGCGGATTTCCTCTTTCTTCTCGTCGAACGTCGCCGTCGTCGCCGCCTTCTTATCCGTCACCTTAATGATGTGGAAGCCGAATTGGGATTCGACCACGTCGCTGACCGCGCCGATCTCGAGCGCGAACGCCGCTTCTTCGAACGGAGCGACCATCTGCCCTTTGCCGAAGAAGTCGAGATCGCCGCCTTGCGCCGCGCTGCCGTCCTTCGAATGCTCCTTCGCGAGCTCCGCGAAGTCCGCGCCGCCCTTGATCTGCTCGAGCAGCGCTTCCGCTTCTTCCTTCGTCTCGACCAGGATGTGCGACGCGCGCACTTGCTCCGGCGTCTCGTATTGCGACTTGTTCTCGTCGTAGTACGTCTGAAGCTCTTCGTCCGTCACTTCGATCTGCGGCTCTACGAGCTTCGTCAGCTGCACCTGCGGGCGGATTTGCTCCTTCAGCGTGTCGAGCGTGAAACCGGCGGATTCGAGCTGCTGATTGAACGTCGCTTCGTCCGGGAAGTTCGCTTTTATTTTATCGAGCTCCGCATTGATGTCCGCATCGGACACTTCGATCTTCTGCTTCGCCGCTTCGCGGTTAATGAGCCGCTCGAGGATCAGCTGGTCGACCGCTTGCGGCCCCACTTGCTTCAGCATCGTCTGGTACAGCTCGTTCGCCGTGATTTTCTCGTCGTCGACCGTCGCGACCGCTTCCTCGCCGACATTGCCCGTCGCGACGTTCGATTGGTTCGCCTGTACGATCGCGTACGCGCCGAAGCCGATCGCGGTCGCCGCGAACAATACCCATGGCAGAATGATCTTCCCTTTGCCCCCTGCCGTTCCGCCGTTGCCTTGGCCGGATACGGGCTTCTGATTGTCTGACATCGTTCATCCTCCTATTGTTCATTCCCATTCTCCATCGTGCCACAATCGGGAACGTTTGTCCAATGCTAGCTCCCCGGCTCCCGGCGGATCGGAAATCCGCCCCGCAATATGCTATAATTCCGTAGAAAACGCTTCACGATTCAGACTCGATTGACGAAAGGAATGTTGCAAATGAATTCTTCCATTCTCTCCCGAATCGACGAGATCGCCCCCCGGATCCGCGGCATCGCGAACGCGATCGGCAACCGGCCCGAGCTCGGCAACGAGGAGTTTTTCGCGTTCGAAACGTTGACCGAAGCGCTCGAAAGCTTCGGCTTCCGGATCGAGCGCCATACGCTCGGCCTTCCGACCGCGTTCGTCGCGGAGCTCGATTCCGGAAAGCCGGGCCCGACCGTAGCGTTCCTCGCCGAATACGACGCCCTGCCGGACATCGGCCACGCCTGCGGCCATCATCTCATCTGCTCGATGAGCGTCGCGGCGGCGGTCGGCCTCGCGGCGGCGCTCGACGACTTCGGCGGCAAAATTCGCGTCTACGGCACGCCCGCCGAAGAGACGAAGGGCGCCAAGGTGCTTATGGCCGAAGCCGGCATGTTCCGCGATTGCAGCTTCGCGCTGATGGCGCATCCGTATTACGCCTACGAGAAATCCGGGTCGTCCATGGCGATGGACGCGCTTCGCTTCGAATACCGCGGCCGGCCGGCGCACGCCGCCGCCAATCCGGAGGACGGCGTCAACGCGCTCGACGCGGTCATCCAGCTGTTCAACGGCATCAACGCGCTGCGACAGCAGACGAAGGCCGACGCGCGCATTCACGGCGTCATTACGAACGGCGGCAAGGCGCCGAACGTGATTCCCGATTATGCCTGCGCAGACTTCTACGTACGAGCCGGAACGCGGGCGTACACCAACGAGCTCGTGGAGAAGGTGAAGCGCGTCGCGGAAGGCGCCGCCCTCGCGACAGGTTGTTCGCTTACAGTCTCGAACTACGAGTTTTCGTACGACGAGCTGCGGACGAACGAGACGCTGTCCGACGCCTTCACCGCGGCGCTCGTCGCGCTCGGCGTGCCGGAGGCGAGCATCCAGCGCGGCAACGATCACGGCTCGCTCGATCTCGGCAACGTGTCGCTGCAGTGCCCCGCCGCTCATCCGTACGTGCAGGTCGTCGACGAGAAATTCGCCTTGCATACGGTCGAATTCCGAGACGCCGCGATGAAGGACCGGGCGTTCCAAGGGATGCTGCTCGGCGCCAAGGCACTGGCGGCGACAGCCTACGAATGCGCGTCCTCGCCTTCGAAGCTTCAGGCGATTCGCGACGAGTTCGAGAAACTAGGAACGGACAAGTAAAACGATGCTAACGCGACGCCGTTTCCGACGCCCCCGTCGGGACCGGCGTCGCTTTGCGTTGCGAGCCCGCCTCCATGCGACCCTCCAGCTTCCCCATCAAAGCCGCGAAGATCGCCACGCCGCCGAGGCCGGTCGCGAGCGTGAAGGCGGCCATCGCTTCCGGCGAGAAAAGCGAGCCGAGCGACACGGCCAGCGTGCCGAACATCATGGCGCCGGAATGCGCGAGCGAATCGACCGCCATGTACGAGCCTCTGGCGTCGTCCGGAACGATCGAAACATGGTACGCCGTCCGGATCGGAGAATTGATGACCTCGCCCCACGTCGCGAGCAGCATCGCGACGAGAAGCGGCCACGGGCTGTTCGACCACATCTGGAACGCGTACCCGGCGACGTACAGGAACATGCCGGCATACAAAGCGTGACGATCGCGCAGTCGCCGCATGACGCTTGCCGCGAACAGCGAGAAGACGACGACGAACAGCGTATTTTCCGTGCGAAGCAGCCCAAGCATCTGCACGCCGTCCATGCGCACGGCCTGTTCCCCCGCTCCGAATAGCGACTGCGTCCCGAATTCGTCCGCGAGCCGAACGCCGATATAGTTGCCGAGATGGAATTCCGTCGACAACACGAGCAAGTTCGCGAGGCACAGCCACATGAACGTCCGGTCGCGAAGCACGCGGCCGTAGCTGCGAAACAGGTCGCGCGCGTTCGCGGCGGCGTCGGCCGCGCCGGGGAAGTGCGTCTCCCCGATGCGCCACGCCGTCAGCGTCGCGGTCACGACCGTCATGCCGGTCAAGAGCAGCAGCATGAGCGTCAGATGCGACGAGAACAAGTACGCGCCGATCATGCCGCCGAGCGCGATCGCTAAGTTGTTCGACCAGTAAAAGATCGAATACATGAATTTGCGAGATTCCGGCGACGTGACGTCGAGCAGCATGCCGTCGGACGCCGGTCCGTAGACGCCCCAGCCGACCTGAGCGGCGATCGAAGCCGCGAGCGCGACCCAAGGCGCGTCGATCGCCGGCGACGTCGCCAGCGCCAGCGTCGCGTACGCGCCGAGGAAGACGAGCTCCGCGGCGACCATCAGCTTCTTGCGGCCGATCCGGTCGGAGACGTAGCCCGACCAGAAGCCGGCGGCGAGGCTCAAGACGACGCCGGTCGTCAGGGCGAGCCCCGCCGCCAAAGCCCCGAGCTCTCTGGCGAAGTAGATCGTCATGTACGGGATCACGAGGTTGAAGAGGAACGAACTGAAAAATCCTAAATAAATGCGCAGTCTTACGTTCGGATGAAAGTCTCGAAGTCTCATGATGCGTCGCTTGCGTCTCCCTCTGATGAAATGAAAAATCCGCCTCTCGTCGAAGAGGCGGATGTCGCGCCGAATCCGGTTACACCCCGAAATAGTCCCGCTTCAGCTTCTCCAGCTCCAGCAGCGCGCGGCGCCCGAACGCGTCGCCGCGCCGCTCCATCGTCGCGATCTCGGCGTCCAGCGCCTCCGCGAGCGAAGCCTGGTAGTCCGGCGCTTCCGCACCGTCGTACGGCGCCAGCTCGGAAGCGAAGACGTTCGCCACCTCGCGATAGCTCAGCGCCCGACGCTCGTGGAAGAACGCCACGTCCGCCTGCTCCGGATGGTGCAGATCGCCCTGCGTCGGGTGCTTGCGAACGGCGAGCGTCCGCACCTTCGCCTTCGGCCGGTCGAGCTGGATCAGCTCGCCTACGTATTCGCCGCTCTTATACCGAGCGACGACCAAATCGCCGACGTTCATGTCCGTCCCTCCTCGCTTAATACGAAATCAATAATCCGCCTTCGCCCGCATACGTCCCGATGACCGGTCCCATGTCCGACACGACGACTTCTCCGAAGTCGTACCGCGCCAAGATGTCGCGCACGAGCGCCTTCGCCCGCTCCTCGCAGTTGCTGTGCGCCACGGCGAGCAGCTTGCCGCTTACCTCGTGCTTCGCGTCTTCGATCCGATCGATCAGCTTCTTCACCGCGTTGGACGTGCCCCGAGCTTTCTCCAGCACCTCGATGGCGCCGTGCTCGCTCGCGTGCATCAGCAGCTTGATATTGAGCATCGAAGCGACCGCGCCTCGGACGCGGTCGAGCCTGCCGCCCTTGATGACGTTCTCCAGCGTGTCGAGGACGAAGTGCGTGCGCGTCTCGGCTGCGAGCCGCTTCACGGCGGACGCGATGTCCCGTGCGCCGACGCCGTCCTTCGCCATCTTGGCCGCTTTATAGACGATGCCTCCGAGCCCGGCCGAAGCCGTCTTCGAATCGATCACCTCGATGTCGGCGGCGCCGGGCCGTTCCTCCTCGAACATCTCCTTGGCGAGCACCGCGTGTCGATACGTGCTGCTCACCTGCGAAGACAAGGCGACGACGAGGATCGATTCGCCCGGCGGGACGTCGCGATACGCTTCCATGAACGCGTGAGGCGCCGGACTCGACGTCTGGGGAAGCGACTCCGACTCACGCATCCGAGCGTAAAATTCGCTCGATGCCATCGTCGAATCGAACTCCGCTTCGCCGAAGCGAACGCCGAGCGGCACGACGCGAATGCCCCAGCCGTCGCGAATCGATTCCGGCAGATCGGCGCTGCCGTCGGTGATGATATGTACGGTCATAGACGAGTCCTGCTTTCTACGAAAAAAGTAGTGCCATTATAGCATCGGCCGCACGTCGCGGGTAGTTATGAATGTCACGTGCCGAGCCGTGCCCGGACGCGCTCCAGCAAATACTCGACCGAGCGCATCGTGTACACTTTCTCCGTCACGCGCTTCTCCTCGACGAACGCAAGGCAGGGCACGCTCTCGATCTTCCAATCCTGCACGACGGTCGGCATGAAGTTCACGTTCGCTTTGAACATCGCCGCGTCCGGCGCCATCGCCCGGACGACGGTCAACATCTTCTCGCCGTACCGGCACGTCCCGCACCAAGGCGTGTAGAAATAGACGGCGAACGGCGCTTCGCCGCTCCATCTGCGACGAATCAGCTCCTGTTCGGCGACGTCGGTCATCGGTCCGCTCATCCGCGTTTATTCCAGCGCGTAGGCGGCCAGCAGCGCGTACGTGCTCCGGATCGCGTCTTCGTGCGTCCGCTCCATCCCGTGCGAAGCGGCGACGCCCGGGCCGATCAGCGCGGCCCGGATGTTCTGGCCCGCCCGCAGCGCGGCGGACGCGTCCGAGCCGTACCGCGGATAAATATCGACGGCGTAACCGAGTCCGAGCCGCTTCGCGTGACCGACGAGCCGATTCGTCATCTCGTAATCGTACGGCCCCGTCGAATCCTTCGCGCAGATCGATACGTCCCGCTCCGTGCAGGCGAGGTCGTCTCCGATCGCGCCCATGTCGATCGCGAGCATCTCCTCCGCCCCGCCGGGGACGTAAGACGAGCCATGGCCGATCTCTTCGTAATTCGAGAAGAAGAAAATCAGATCGCGCCGCGGCTTCGCGCCCGTGCGGGACATCGCCTCGAGCAGCGCGAACATGGCGGCTACGCCGGCTTTGTCGTCGAGGTGACGCGACTTGATGTAGCCGTTATCCAGGAAGACGGCGCGCGGATCGAACGAAATATAGTCGCCCGTCTCGATGCCGAGCGCCTTGACGTCCTCCTTGCTCGAGACCGTCTCGTCCAGGCGGACGACGTAGTGTTCCTCGTTGCGCTTCTGGTCGCGCGCGTCTTCGTATACGTGCACGGAGGCTTTCTTCGGCAGAATCGTGCCGGAGAACGCCTTGGCGTCGCGGGTGTGAACGAGGCAGTATTCGTTTTCGATCGATGGCAGCATATACCCGCCGAGCAGCGTCAAACGTAGCGTACCGTCGGCGTTCGCCGAACGGACCATCGCGCCGAGCGTATCGACGTGGCCGGTAATGGCAAGCGCCGGACCGCCCGACGTCCCTTCGACGCGGACGAAGCCGCCGCCCTTGGCGATGCGCTCCATGCGGAAGCCCAGCTTCGCGGTCTCTTCCTCGAGCAAGCGCAAAATATCGTGCGTAAACCCGGTCGGGCTCGGAGTCGTCAGCAGCCGCATCAGCCACCCGAGCGTATAATCTCGGTTGTAGTCCGGCGGGGTGATCGGCGTTGTTTCGTTCATGCGGATACGCCCTCCTTCGGGATTATTTTCGATCCAATCGGACGTTCCAGCCCGAATCCGCCAGCTCGACTTCCTCGACGCCGACCTCCGACTTGAACAGATTGTCGTAAGCGGACACGCGCAGCCGCTGCGACTTGTCGATCGCGTACGTGATGGTCAGCCGGTTCACGTCGTGCGTTCCGGGATGCGCCCGGATGTTCATGCGCCATAAAATCGGTCGGCCGTACTTCTGCAGCGGCTCGTATCGGTCGCTCCCCTGCGCCTTCACCATCGGAGCGATCTCGATCTTCGTTTGGTTCGGCTTCGTCGTCGCGACGCGCTTCTGCTTCTTGATCGGATACGTGTCGTCGGCGGCGATAATTTCGATCGTCTCCTTGCCGGCATGGTTATAGATGCCGATCGAAGCGTTCACGACGTCGCCGACGATCCACTCGTCCTCGCTGCGCGTGTACCGGGCGTTGCCCCTCGCGATGCGCGTCTGCAGATGCTCCTCGTCCCAGACGATGCGGGCGTTCGGGAACAGCTCCTCGAGCACGTCCGGCACGAACGGCACGAGCGAGCTGCCGCCGGACAACAGGACGGCTCCGATGTCTCGGCGCGTCAGCCGGGTCGCCTCGTTGAACTTGCGGGCGAGCTCCGTCAGCCCCTTCATCAGCGTCTCCCGCGGCTTCTCCGTCGCGAGGTAGAATTGCTCGGCCGTGATCGTCACGTCCTTGATGCCTTGGTCGACGCCCGGCATGAGCGGCGGCACGTCTACCGTCACCGATTCCTCGGTCGACAGTCTGCGCTTCACCTGCTCGGCGATCGATTTCATCTGGTGATAGAACGTGTACTGCGGATGCGACTTCAGCTTGTGGAGCCGCTCCGGGTCCTCGAACAGCTCGAGCGCGATCGAATCGCACACCGGATTGCCCTGCGCCTTGCCCCGTTCGACGAACAACTTCACGAGGCAGTCGTCCAGATCGTCTCCGCCGAGGTCGAGTCCGAGCTTCGTCACGACTTTGCCGTGGTACCGGTTGCTGTCGTTGTCGTCCGGGTCGAAGTACGGGTGATGCACGATCGCTTGCCGGTGCTTCTCCGACGCTTCTTTATCCATGATCGCCATGTCGAGCGTGCCGCCTCCGAAGTCGAAGACGAGCGCGTAACGCGACGGGATGATGCGGCAATCCCATAAGACGGATACCGGTTCGTCGAGGAACCAGATGCGGCTCGGCTCGACGCCGATGTTGACGGCCGCCTGCTCCATCATCGCCTTGCGCCGATCGTCGTAGTTGACCGGCACGCTGAGCGCCAGCCGGTCGATCGTCTCGGGCTCCGGAATGCCGGCTTCCTCGAGCAGCGCCATCAGAAAGCGCGAGATGCATTCCACGAGCGGCACGTCTTGGCCGTCCACGCGCAGACGGAAGTCCGGCGACCGCCGAAGCTCCGTCTTGAGCGACAGCACCGAACGGTCGCGCAGCTTGCCGAGCGCCGCCGCTTGATTGCCGATGATCCAATCGCCTTCCGTGCCTTTCGACAAGATCGTGCGGATCAGGTAGGGAGTCTCGCCTTCGTCCAATCGTTTCATATGCACCCGGTTCTGGACCGGGTCGAGCACGGCCACCGAGCTGTTGGTCGTCCCGAAGTCGATGCCGACGAGCAAGGGATCCATAAGGTGTACCTCCGTTTCATGACTATGTCGTATGTCGTCCTAGAGCAGCTTCAGATCGTCCAAGAGCTTGCCGATTTCCTTCCGGTCGGACCATTCCGCCCGCACCGTCGCGCGAACGAGCACCTCGCCCGTCTCCGCGTCGATGGCTCCTGGCTTCGCGATCGCGTACGTGACGCCCTTGCCTTCCACATTCGGCGCGTCCGTCTCGAATTGCACCCAGTCGGTGCGCCGCTGCAGCCATTCTTCCACCGCGCGATGCTGCTCCGTCGGTTCGGCGGCCGTCCCCAACCAGCGGAATCGAAGCAAGCGCGTCAGCGCCTCGCCCCGCTCCCGCTTGTCGCCGACCCACGATCTCCAGTCTCGCTCGTGCCGGTGCAGCCAACCGACGACGGCCGCCCTCTTGTCCGCGGATAAAATGGCGGCCAGCTTCTGCAGCGCCTCGGACGGTTTTCTCGCCTTCCCTTTCGGTTGGCGCTCTTCTTGGGGTTCCTCCAAGAACGCGTAAAACAGCTGCAGCAAGTGCTTGCGCGCCGACGTCTGCCGGACGCCGTCCCCGCGGAACAGCTGCGACAGCTCCGCGCTCGGCAGTTCCATCATCGGCAGCGCCTCTTCGATCGACTTCGTGCCGTGTACGAACGAATAGAAGACTTCTCTATCATGTTTGGCCAAATACGTATATAACGATACGACGATCCGTACGTCGAGACCGCGGCGAATGCCTTCCGCATACAGAAGGCACAGCCTGCGGATCAGCTCCTCCGCCCGGTCCGCGGCGCCGCGGAGCAATCGCTGCTGCACGTTCTCCGGGTCGAGCAGGAACACCCAGGAGACGGTTTCGAACCGCTCTTCGGCCCCGTCTTCGCGGAATCGGTCCGCGAACGACGCCCAATGCTGCAGAACGAGCTCCTCGCGAAGCCGCTTCCGCCGGTCTTCGGCGCGCGCCGCGCGCCAGACGAAGGCGTGCAGCGCCCGCTCCGCGAATTCGGGTTCGGCGAGCAGACCTTCCCAGCCGGCCGCGCGGAACGCCGCGTTCATCCAGCGGTCGCCCCGCTCCTCGTCCGCGTCCGTCTCCGCTCCCGCCGTTCTGGCGATCCATCGCAGCGCGGCGCGCTGCCGTTCCTCCAACGGGAGCCAGCCGCGCGTCATCTCGCTGCGGCTCATGTATGCCGCAAGCCAAGCGGCCGCGGCGGCGCCCGCGGCCGCCAAGTCGCGCTCTAACGCGTCGACGTCGCCCGCGTCGAGCGCCGCCGCCCATCCGATCGCCGGGTGCGACGCGCTCGCCCGCAGCCGCTCCGCCGCGGCCTTGACCCGTTCCGCCGGCTTCGGTACGCCGCTCGTCGCCATGCCTCTAAGGAGCGCGTCGTCCGGGAACAGCCGCGACAGGAGCTTCAACGGCAGCTCTTGTTTCTTGCGGTCCCATTTCGACTGGGCGGCCCGCTTTTCCGCTTCGAGATCGAATTCGCCTTCTTCGTACTCCGCCGCCTCCGCCTTCAGTTCCTCGAGTTGGCGGGCGGCCTCGCCGTCGAGCTTCTCCGCCTCGAGGCGCAGCGCCTCGACGTATTCGGGGTAGCTGCGGTCCGCCGCTTGCCTCAACCGCTCGACGAGCGCCTCGACGCCCGCCGACCAGCGTTCTACGCCGTAGCGAGCGGCGAGATCGGCGAACGCGGTCGCGAGCCGCGCCGCGTCTTCTTCGGCGATCGGCTCCCCGATCAAGAGCTCGATCGGCAGCTGTTCGCGGAAGCACGCCTCGACGCCGATCAGGCTGCCCTTCTCCGCTCCCGGCGTTCGTTCTCCTTCCCAAGCGCTCCAGAACGCATCGTCTTCTGTGCCGGCTTCGGTTTCCTTCGGCACGACGAGCCATTCCAGCAAGTAGTAAGGGTTCGGTTCCGCCCGCAAGGCGGCCGTCTTATCTTGAAACGACGACAGCTTATGGGCGTTCACGAACGTGCGAATCCATCTTGTGGTCGCTCTCGGCGTCATGATGCTCCTCCTTTGCGCGGACGGCGTACGCGATCGGCTTCAGCCAATCGGCGAACGGTACGTCTCGATTCCAGAACGCCGGATCCGCAATCCGACGCAACATCCAGGGCTCGCCGCTTTCCCGAGCCTGGGACTTGGCTTGCTGCACGGCCCGCGCCTCCCATGCCGCCTCCGCCTCGGGCGCGTCTTCGGCCAGCTTCGCGCGGGCGTTGCGAACGGCGGACGCCAAGGCGTCGCGGTCGACGCCGGCCGCTTCCCACCAGAGCCAAGGGTCCCGCTTGGCTTCTTGCCGGAAGCGGAACAGCAGCGACTGCGCGTGTCGGCACGGCTGCCGCTGGCCGCAATCGCACTCCGCGCGCCACCCCCGCTCGCCGGCGCCGAGCCGCTCGCGCTCGTCTTCCGTCGCCAGTCCGGCGCGCCAGCGCCCGTCCAGCGCCGGATCCGCCGCCAGCTCGCGCGCCGCGCGTTCGAAGTCTTCCGTCTTCGCTATGGGAACGTCCCACCGGGGGGACGGTTCTTTCCTGTTCGATTCGCTATACGATTCGCTGTTCGATACGCTATTCGTCGCGGCCGTCACGCGGCCGCTCTCGATGCGGATGTCGATCTGTTCCCGTTCCGCGATGATGTTCCGCCCCCTCTTCGCCCATCACGCTTCGTCCTCCGACAGGATCACTTGTCGGCGGAGCGACAGCAGCTCGTTCAGCTGTTCGTCGCTGTATTCGGTAATCCATTGCTCGCCCGTGCCGACGACGTCGTCCGCGAGCCGTTCCTTGCTCTCGAGCAGCTTCTCGATCGACTCCTCCAGCGTCCCCTTCGTCACCAGCTTCCACACCTCCACGGTGCGGGTTTGCCCGATGCGGTACGCGCGGTCGGTCGCTTGCCGCTCCGCGGCGGGGTTCCACCAGCGGTCGTAGTGCACGAGCCGATTCGCTCGGGTCAGGTTGAGGCCGAAGCCTCCGGTCTTCAGCGACAAGACGAGCACCTTCGGTCCGTCCTCCGCTTCCTGGAAGCGCTCGACGAGCGATTCCCGCTCCTTGCGGGGCGTCTTGCCGATCATCAGCCCGACCTCGCAGCCGAGGCGGGCGGAGAGATACGACTGCAGCAGCGTCGCCATCGTCGCGTATTGCGTGAAGACGATCGCTCTTACGTCCGCTTCAAGCGATTCTCTTAGCAGCTCTTCGAGCCGGAGCAGCTTGCCGGACGCTCCCGTACGCAGCGAACGTTCTCGCAGCGCCTGCTCGGGCGCGTTGCAAATTTGCTTCAGCTTCGTAATCGTCGATAGGATAACGCCCCGGCGGCGAATGCCTTCCGCCCGCTTCAGCTGATCGGCCATCCGCTCGAGCGCCGCCGTGTACATCGCCGCTTGGCGTTCGGTCATGCCGCAATACGACGTCTGCTCGATCTTGTCGGGCAAATCCCCGATGACGGCGGGATCCGACTTCATCCGCCGCAACAGGAACGGCCGCACGAGCGCATGCAGCCGTCCGGACGGACCGTTCCCCGCCCCTCCGCGTTCCGCGCCGTCGCCGAACGTTTTGCGGAACGCCCGCTCGCTGCCTAGGTAGCCCGGGTTCAGAAATTCGAAGATCGACCATAGGTCGGACAGACGGTTCTCGACCGGCGTGCCGGTCAAGGCGATTCGATGAACGGACGGCAGCGTGCGGACGAACCGCGTCAGCTGCGCGCCCGAGTTTTTCACGTATTGCGCTTCGTCCAGCGTCACCGCGTCCCAGAGCGTCGCCCCGAGCAGCTTGCGATCGCGAAGCGCCGTCGTATAGGAAGTGAGCACGACGTCGGCCGCGCCTGCCGTCTGGCGGAACGCCGCCGAGACGCGCGCTCGCTCCGGCCCGTAATGGAAGTACACGGCCAGGCTCGGGGCGAACCGCTCCAGCTCGCGCTGCCAGTTGCCGAGGACGGACGTCGGACAGACGAGCAGCAGCGGCCGCCGAAGGTTCCGCGGGTCGCGCCGCGCGACGACATGAAGCGCGTAAGCGATCCACTGGACCGTCTTCCCGAGTCCCATATCGTCCGCGAGGCACGCGCCGAGGCCGAGCTCGCGCATCCGAGCGAGCCAGGCGAAGCCGCGCCGCTGATAATCGCGCAGCTCGCCCTGCAGCGCCGCCGGCGGCTCGACGGACGCTGCGGCGGCCCCGCCGCTCGCGTCGCGCAGTCCCGACACGAGGCGCTCGAGCCGCGCATCGCCGCTCCAGCGGCGAATCGGCACGGCCGCTTCGTCCGCGGGCGCCGCCGCATCGACGGCGAGCGCAGCCCGGAGCGCTCCCGCCGCGGTCGCTTCGCCCTCGAGCGGGTCGCGGAAGAAGCGCGCCCCCGCGCGCCGGTCCGCCGCCCGCAGCCTGAGCCAGCGGCCTTCGCGGAACAACAGCGCCGTATCCCGCTCCGTCAAGCGACGCCACTCCGCCTCGGAGATCGGCTTCCCGCCGAGCAGCAGCTCCTTGCGGTACGACATGAGCGTGTCGAAGCCGATCGCCGGCGCAGCGCCGGATGCGTCTTCGAACGGGGCCGAAGCATAGCTCGCGTTCGGCGTCGGTTCGCGATAGTGCACCGCCGCCTCGAGCGGCGACGGCGCTTCCCACCATTCCGGCAGCACCGTACCGAAGCCGAGCCGCTCCAGCGCGTCCGCCCCCGCTTCCAAGAAGTCGAGCGCCTCCGCCTCCGTCAAGGCGCAGCCGGCGTCCGCCGGGCGGACGCGCGTCAGCGGCGGAAACCGCTCCGCCGCCTCGGCGATGCCCCGCGCCAGCCGCTCTTGTGCGCCTTCGAACGTGCGACCGCCGAAGCGCGGGTCGCGTTCCGTCCGCCGCCACACGTCGCGGGCGGGCACGAACAGCCGCTCGTCGTCCGCGGCTTGCAGCCCCGGCACGAGCCGCCACGTCCCGTCGGCCGTCTCCGGCTCGAGCAGCGCGAACGCCGCGCGAACGTGAACTACGGCCGCCTCGCGCTCCGTCGCGCGATGCCATTCCGCGACGTCGTCCGCGAGCCAATCCGGCAGCGCGGGAGGTTCCCCTTCGCCCTGCAGCAGACCGTACGCCCACTTCTCAAGGGGCGTATGCGGCACGCCGTACCGCGGGTGAAGGTCGCGGAACGACTCCTCTCGCCGCTCCGGCGAAAGGCTCGCCCGCACGGCCGCGTCGACGTACCGCTCGATCGCCTCGCGGTCGACCGGCAGCGGAAACGCGGCCTCCGCCTCCGCGAGCCCCGGCGCCGCCCAGAACGGCGCCCACCGCGCGCGGGCCGCGATATCGCCGTCGGCCGGCTCGAAACGAGCGGAAGGCACATACCAACCTTCTCGAAGGATGCGCCGAGCTAATCCTTCCCAAGTGTCCAAATTAATTTCGACTCCCCGCTTCACATTCAAAAGGTGTATCTCTTAGCATATCAAATGGAAAAGCGTCGCCGCAATGTTGCGGAGCCGGTAAGGATAATTCCATTGAGATCTTTACGTTCCATGAGGTGTCCGATCGAAGGGAAATGCCGCCGACGGGAATGAGAACTTCCCCTCCTCTGGGGGGAAAACTTCTGCGAACGAAAAAAACCGCCTCCTGCCGATATGCCGGCAAAACGCGGTTCGCGCCTCATCGCATTCCTTCGATCGTTATGACCCGGATCACGGCCCCGGGCAAACGCAGCAAATCGCCGTCCAACAGCTCGTACCGTTCATGCGGCGTCATCAATCGATCCATATAGTACGTGCCGTTCGTCGATCCTAGATCGCACGCGCCGAGACGCCCGTCCGTGTAATCGAATACCATATGGACGCGCGATGCGGCCGCATGATCGACCAAGACGTCGACGCCTTCCGGTCCGCGGCCGAAACGCAGCGGACCGCCGCCGAGCGAAATCGTCTCGACGCGGTCGCCGGACTCAAAAGAAATCTCGAGACTCGCGGACCGCTCCGGTTTCAGATCGGATAACAGCGCGGTTTGCTGCGCGTCCGCCAGCAACACGGTCCGATGCTCGAGACGGTCCGGCTCGAGCGGATCCGGTTCCTTGCGAGTTCCGTCGGCCGCGGCCGCTACCGGTACGAACGAAGCTTCCGGGATCGTCGATCCAGTCTCCCCCGAGTCTTCCGCCTCCTTCTCGCGAACGTACCTCCGGTATAACGTAATCCCTAGCGGAACGCAGCCGAGACAGGCGATTACGAGCGTTGGCAACGAAGGATTCCATACGAAGACGATGCAACAGACGGTCGCGGCCAGAAGACGTACCCATTCTCTCGAAGTCATACGAGACGGGGAGAATCGCATCGTCTCCCCGTCGTCGGCCTCGCGGATCGCTTGACCGATGACGCTGTTTTCGCGGATGTCGACCGGCGGCTTGACTCGATATCGATTGTCCGAATCGCTTTCGATTCCCTCCGTTCGGAGGGCTTGGCTCGGCGCTAAGGCGCCGGGCTCTTCGGGACCGCCGGAAACTTCGTCCATCCATAATCGATGACTGAAGGTGGCCGGATCCCATCGGGTAGGACGCAGTCGATCCCGCCAACGATCCGGAAGTCCGCATTCGACGAAGAAGACGAACACGTTCTTCCATTGCTTCCATGAACGTTCCGGCGAACCGATGCCCGCGACCGGCACCGCCATGAAGCGAACGTCCCGCACGTCGCGCCGCACCCAGATCCAATCGGGATCCAGCATGTACTCCGTCTCCCGAATGCAATAGTCGGCACCTTCGCGAATCGACAGGAGCATCGCGGCAAGCAAGCCGTCCCATTGCTCCTCTCGAAGCGACTCCGCTCGCAACGCGGTGCGCAGCCGGCGATGTCCGGCGACCGAATATCGAAACGACACGACGCCGTCGCGCGTCTCTTGCCGTAAAGCGATCGTTCCGGCGAGCGCGTTGCGCTCGAGCATGCCGATCTGCATGCGGATCGTCTGATCCGGTTTCAATCCGTCCCTTCCGCAAACTACGATTTCGGTACCCTTGTCCGGGTCGATATTCGCGCGAAGTCCGACCTCCTCCCACACCGCCATCCGCGTCCCTCCCATAAACTTGGCAGTCTTTCCCTTACACCATAAGTACGTATCCGCAGACGGCCGGCCCGGCGCAAAGCAGAAACGGCAACGTAGTGCGGCCCTCCTCCGGTACGTTGAACCGCTCCCAGCCGGTACGCACGTAACAACCGGCGATCACCTCCGCGAAGCGTCGGCGGAACGATCGCGACGCCGCCAACAAGCAGAGCGCGGCGACGCCCCCGGCCAGTACGGACGCGCAAGCGATCGCCGCCGCCCCTTTCCAACCGGCGAAGGCGCCCGCGGCGGCGAACCACTTCGCGTCGCCGGCTCCGATCGCTCCCGCGAAATAAAGCGGAAGGCCGCAGCTCAATCCCGCAACGGCTCCAAGCGCCGGAAGCGACCATCCGCTCCCGTCCGGCGAGAAGACGTGCAGCGCGGCCGCAAGCAAGAAGCCGAATCCGACAAGAAGGTTGGGAATTTTCCTAGCGCGCAAATCCCAACCGAACGTCAATCCCGTGAACAACAATAATCCGATCTCCACCGTCGTCATGTTTGTCCCCCCAGCTTCTCGCCAACCCAGCAGCGTTCCATCGCCGCGGCGCGAAAAACGATTTCCGGAGAGAAGAACGGGATCGGCAGCGTCATGCGATATTCCACGGACAGGCCGAAATAGCTCGTGTCCTCCGAGACGAATGTAGGAATCAAAGTCGATTTGACGACGAGCCGCTCCGAATCGAGCAGGGGTTCTCCGTCCGCGCCTCGATCGACGAACGACATCACGAACGGCTCGGCCCACGCGCGATGAAAGTCGGATTCGCTCCACGCCCGTTCGACCGCTTCCGCCTCCCCGGAACCTCCGCTCTGTTTCCGTTCTTGGAACATCGCCTTCACCGAATAAGGCAGGAACCGCCCGACCTGATTTTCGATATTTCTTACGTAGTCGCTCTCATGGTAGACGCGCGCCAACAAATCGAGCGGATACGCGTGCGCCGCGGTCGTCCTGACCGCCTCGTCCACCGCTTCTCTTACCAACGACTCCGTCCGCGCCGTCAGCAGCAGCCAAGACAACGCAACTCCGATGCAAAGCAGAAGAGGCAGAGCGAACGCCGCTTCCAACGCGATCGATCCGCTTTCGTTCATCGCCAACCTCGCCCGTTTCAGTAAGATACGACCACTTCCGTTTCCTTCCGAGCCGCCGGAATGACCGAGAGGGACGGCGCCGATTCCGTTCGGACTCGCACCGCCGTATACCGACGCATCAGGTCGATGCCCGTATTCAACTCGATCAGCGCCTGCATCCGGGATAACGTCGACTCGTCTCGGCTGTGCAGCAAGTAAAACAATCGCAGATGATCCCGATAATCCATCGTCGCTCCCGGAACGAACGGAAGTTCGACCGCCTCGCCCGATAGCAATACATCGACGTCGTCGTTCGCGGCTTTCGCCCCTTGCGCGAGCGCCGTGAGCAAAGCGAGCCACGGAGTCGCCGCCTTCGCGCCCGTCTCAGGCTTCAACAGCTCCTCCATCGTCCGAAGTCCGGTTCGCAGCACGAACAGCTCGGTATGCATCGCCGTTAAGTTCATATGGCAGCTCGGCAGTCCGTATAGGATGAATTCCGCTTCCTGGCCTCTTAACCGATGGGAGGCTCGGTCGCCGATATTCGTCCCTATCTTTACGGGATATTTCGGTTTATCGTCCGTCCGGTACGTGAAATGCATGATCGCGTATTCGTTCGCGAACGTCTCGTCCAACAGCTCGCCGGTCAATTCGCCGATCGCATTCGTGAAGCGCACCGCCGAGGTCAGGAACGACTCCGCGTCTTTCGCGTCGAGCTCCGGTTCGATGCCCCCTGCAGCGGAATGCTCGTTATATGCGCGATATTTTTCGAATAAGCCGTCCGGCCCGATCAAAGTCAAGTAATCCGCCGTCGTCTCGACCGTGCATAAATCCTTCCAATTATCCCGCCTTCGGTTCAGTTGCGTCTCGGCGGCTTGCCGCTGATTCGCTTCCAACCGTCGGATTTCGTTCCCCTCCTGAGCTCTCTTCGTCTCGAATGCGCGCCGAGCGCCAAGCCACTCCGAGACGTACCGCCGTAAATCTTCGCGAAATCGTTCGACCCGTTCGAAGGCGGCTCCTGCCTGCTCCTTCGGGACGGCCGCCGCTTCGGCCGACGCCGCGGCCAACGCCTCGTGCATCGAGGCGACGGTTCCCGCTCCGACCCGGTACGTCACGAAAAAGTCGGGAGGGTATACGGTAACATGGGGGAACATCGTTTCGGGTCCGTTCGGCGCCCGCGGCGCCGGCGCATTCAACTGCTTGGAGACGTCGCGGTTCGCGTTCTCCGCTTCCTCCAGCGATTCGTGAAGTCGATTCATCAGCGACTGCAGCGACCCGCCGGCCCCGCCCGCCGCTCCCGCCAACGATTGCGCGGTCGTCCACGCTCGATCCAACGCGGCTTCGCGCTTATTCACAATCGCCTGCAGCTGCTGCGACAGCTCCGCGTATTGCTTGGCGGCCGCGATTTGCGGCTTGGCTTTGAACAGCTTCTCCGTCACCTCGATGCCGAACTCGATCGGAGCGATATATTTCATTCGTTCCAGAATCTGTCGTCGGAACACGCGATGATCCCCGAGATGGTACAGCGGCTCGATCGCGAAATTCCTTCGAAATCCGTCGCTAGCGTCGTAAAAGCGAAAAGCGGAACCCTTCGATTGTTCCCGGCTCGTCTCGGCGACCACCGCCTCGGCCGATTTCGTCCTCGATTCGCTCTCCGAGGCGCCGAACAGTCCGTACTTCAATAAGCTTGGTTCAAAGCTTGCCAGCAACGTCCTCCCCGCCCGCCTCGCATCTCCTTCCGCGTCCATCGCCGTCATTCTCGCGCGCACGACGTCCGCCAGCACGATGGCGACGATGAACAGCGCGGACAGCGTGACGAGCGCGAACAACGTCATGCCGCCCCGCTCGTTCCCCGTCGGAAACATAGGCCTTGCCTCCTTACGAATGGATAACGAATACGATGCCGTTGTCTTGCAGCAGCTTCTTCAAGGCGGGCGACGGTCCGGCCGTCGCGTCTCCCGTCCTCCGGAAGAAATGCCAGACGACCCCTTTCACCTTGCCTTTGCGAATGAGCTCCGCGTCCTTCATCAATTGATCCCGCACGTCTTTGTTAGGCTGCTTCGGGCCGATGTACGTTTGGTGCGCGACCTCTTGTTTGTCCATCGCGTCGATTAATCGCCACTTCCCCGTCTCTTCGGTGCCGATCCGCCGTTCATGCCCTCGGACGAGCGTCCGCAAGTACTTCACCGCGTCCGAATGATGCCGGAAGGAGAGCGTACGATCGACATCCGGCACGATGTCGGGTTTGTCCACCCAAGGCGAGACGAGATTTCTGACTTTGTCGCCTTCGAGAACCGCCTTAAGCGCTGGAACGTAGCCGAGCGCGAGCTCGACGTTCCGGATGAACTCGGCGGGCTCCGCGATCGACTTCGAAGAACTGCCCCCAGCCGCGCTCGGCAATCCGAAACCGCCGGGCAAAGACAGCGGAACCGCCGCTTCCACCGCTACCGATCGATTCCACCCGATCCCGCGAAACGAACCGGCTCCCCGATAAGCGGCCGGCCACCCTGCCGCCCCTCCGCTCAGCTTCCGGCTTAAGACGGAGTCGCCGGATGAATCTCCCGCGGGAAGCCGCACGTGCGAAGCGGCAGCTCCTGCTTCGTCCCCCCACAACCAAGCGCTGGAGCTATCCTGGTTCCATCGCCAAAACAAAGGGTCGTGCCGGAACGTCGAAAACATGCCGGTAACCGGGTGCTTGTAGCTGTTGTTCCAGTGCTGAGAGACGCGCTCCGACGACTCGTTCGCCGTAATATACGTCAAGCTGGATTGCGCCGACGCGATCAACAGGAACGCGACGCCGGCGACCAGCAACGCCGAGATCGGCGCCACCAAAGCGGCTTCGAGGCTGTAGCTGCCGGCTTCGTCCTTAATCAGGCGGCTGTTACGGAAGAACGATCGTATTTTCATTAAGCGTATCGGTGACGTTGTCGTTCGTGTTCTCGAACAGCCCGTTGATCCATTCCATAATCCACTTCCGAAACGCGATCGCAACGACGAGGATGACCGCGATGATCAGCAGCATCTCCAGCGTACCGATCCCTTCCTCTTCCTTCCAAAACGCGCGCCAACGGGCTGCAATGACTTGTTTCATAAATGTTCCTCCTCCGATTTTCAATTCATTAACATGACGGCGGGGGCCGCGACGATCAGCATGACCGCGCACAACATCAGCAGCATCGGGAACAGCAGCTTGGTCGACGCTTCCTCCCCCTGCGTTCTTACGACGGCGTGCTTCTTCTCCATCATATGACGGGAAGCGTCTTGCAGCGCCAGAGCGAACGCCTCGCCGCCCCGCTTATAATTCATTAACACGGTCGAAATGAGCGCGCTCACTTCGTGATATCCGCAGCGGCGATGCATGTCCTCCAGCGCCTTCGGGAACGGCACGCCTTGCGCGATGTCCTGATTCGTCCTTGCTAGCTCCGTATATAACGGATGGGTTTCTTTGTCCGGCCCGACCGTGCCGGCTCGCTGCCATGCGCGGTGAATCGCTTCCCCGGCCGCCAACAGCAGCGACAGCTTATGCAAGAACGTCGGCAGCTCGGCGACGAAAGCGCGCTGCCTTCCTTCGACCTTCTTCTTCAGTTCTCTCCACAAGACCGCCGGAGCGGCGACCGTCAGCACCGCGAAGAATAGAACGACGGCGCCGTCCGCCTTCGCAAGATAAGAGAACACGGCGGCGAATGCGGCGATCGCCGTCGCGGCGAAGGTTCGAACCGTCCACGCGTATGCCGGGTCCGTCGCTTCGGACCGATCTTGCACCATCGCGCTATACCGAAGCAGCTGCGGCAGGTGGATCGCCAGCTTCGGATACGCTCCGCAACGCCTAAGCCACGCTTCCGCGACGATATAGACGATGCGAGTTACAGCCGAATGCCTGCGCGGCAAGCAGCGCGCGGCCGCTTCCCCGAACTTCTCCCGACGGTATGTAAGGAAACCGGAGATAACCACGGCGACAATCCAGATCGCCGCCATCGGTCAACCCTCGATCCGCGTCAGTCTGTCCGCGGCGAACTTGCCGACGCCGAGCAGCGCCAACGCGGCGATCATCACCAATCGACCTTGTCCGCGGTAGAGAGCTTCCATGTACTCCGGCGAGCCGTACCGAAACATCGCTACGATCAGGAACGGCACGACGGATAACGCTTTGGCTTCGAACCGCTTCCCGGCGATCAGCACCGACAGCTCCCGTTCCATCGTCATCTTCTCGACCACCGAACGGGACGTCTGCCTCGTCACGCGCACCAAATCGCCTCCGGTTCTCTTGCAGGTACAGAACATATCGGCCCAGTCGTCGATTTCCCCGATCGAGAGGACGCGTTGGAATTCCTGCACGGCGCGTTCCGTCGGCGTCCCGTTCTCTACCTTCCGGTTCAACCGCTCGAGCTGATCGAGCAATACCGTCCGACTGCCTTCGTACATTCGCTTCAAATCGTCTTCCGCCGTTCGGAAGGCGTTCTCTACCGACTTCCCCGCCTGAAGGGAGGACGTCATCGAAAACAGCATCTGCTCGAACTGGGAAGCCGCCTCCCGTTTCCGCCGCTCCGCGAACGCGCCCGAGCGTCCGACAGCCGCCCGAAGCCCGACGACGGCGAGCGCCGCGGCGCCGACGACATGCTCGAAAAACAGCCACCCGATAAACGCATAGACGCCGGAATAACCGATACACGCCATCGCGACCCTAACGCTCCCGGGTCGATAGACCGAGGGAATTTCATCCCATTGCTTCCGGAACGTCCTATACATCGGATCCCCTCCTTCCCCGCTCTTGAAGAAACCGCAGCTGTCCGGCGCCGCTTCCCTCGCTCTCCCGGACGTAGATCTTGCGGAGCAGGTACTCGCCGTTCGCCAGACCGTCGACGGCGGTAATCTCCGTCACTTTGCGGCTGTAATCGGCCATCCTGGATACGTGAACGATCAAATGCAGCGCCGACGCGATCTGCTGCCGGATGACGCCGATCGGCAGCTCCGAGCCGCCGATCGCCATCGTCTCGAGGCGGCCGAGCATATCCTTCACCGTATTCGCGTGACCGGTAGACAACGAGCCTTCATGCCCCGTATTCATCGCCTGCAACATGTCCAGCGCTTCCGCTCCGCGCACCTCGCCGACGACGATTCGATTCGGACGCATTCGCAGCGCGGCCCGCAGCAGCTGGCGGATCGTAATTTCTCCCTTGCCTTCCGTATTCGCCGTACGCGTCTCCAGCGCGACGACGTTACTCAACGTCGGAAGCTGCAGCTCCGCCGAATCCTCGATCGTGATCACGCGTTCGCCGTCCGGAATCGACTGGGCCAGCACGTTCAACATCGTCGTCTTGCCGGACCCGGTGCCTCCGCTGATGAAGATGTTCCGCTTCTCCCGCACGGCGTCTTGCAGGAAGGATGCGGCCTCCGGCGTAATCGCTCCCCACTCGACGAGCCGGTCCATCGTGACCGGGGTTTCGGGAAACTTCCGAATCGTGAGCGTCGGCCCTTTCAACGCGACGGGCGGCAGTACCGCATTCACGCGGGAGCCGTCCGGCAGTCGCGCGTCCACGATCGGCGAAGCCTCGTTCACCGTCCGATTCACCTTCGAGACGATCGACTGAATGATGTCTTCCAGCCGCTCCCTGCTCTCGAATCGATGCGGATACCGATTTAATCGTCCCCCTTTCTCGTAGAAAATCTCCTCGTGTCCGTTTACCATGATTTCCGTCACTTCCGAATCGGCCAGAAGAGGCTCCAGGATATCCAGCCCCCGGAACGACGCAAGCACCCGTTCGGCGATCCACATCCGCTCGTCGGACGTCCATCTCCGTTCTCTCCCGGCTGCCGCCACGCGGCGCAAGACGAGCGAGCGCAGCGCTTCGTCCGTATAGATCGCCGCGTAATCGAGGTCGCTTCGAATCGTCTCGCGCAGCTCGAGCGCGGCTTCCTCCATGCTCACCGCGCCTCGCATCGCGCCCTCACCTCCTCGGCGAGACGTTCCCCCGCGGCTTGAAACGAAGGATCCCGCCGGGCGGCGTCCTGCTTCCATTCGGGCACGTACGGCAGCCGGAACGCCTCCCGCGTCCACCCGTAAGATTCCGGACCCGTCCGGTTCAGACATCGATTGATCGCGAAGCGCGTCTTGGCTCGGAACGCGCCGCGCTCCTCCCACTCCGGCCAATCGTTCAGCCACTTCTCCGTCTTTTCTAGACACGCCGGCTCTTCCGAGGAAACGCATAAAAGTTCGTCGCTCCGTCCCCAGACGACTTCCGCCCATGGGGACCAGCCCGTCCCCCCGTCCGCGAGAACGATCCCGTCGCCGACGTCGAGCGCCGCGGCTTCGAGCAGCGCCTCCGCCTCCCGGCGACCGACGCTCGCCCATTCCCGATACGAGCTGGCGGGGGAGAAGCCGTACGACGTCTCGCCGCCGGCGGCGGCAATCGGCTCTTCTCCGATCGGGCGACCGGATTTGATCGCATACAGCCATTCGCTCACATCGCGGCCCGCCGACGCTTCCTCCCGCCAGCCGCCGGGATCGAATCCCGCAACGAACGTTCTTACGCCCCTCCTGCCCCATGCCTCGGCCAAACAGGCGATAATCCTCGTCTTGCCGACGCCGCCGGCGGCGGACCATACGCCGACGATCGAAGCCCTCTTCCCCCCGTTCCCGACCGCGGAATTCCCCGCCGCCCGTTCCAACCACGCCCGCAGCAGCTTCGGTGCGGCTTCGTATTTGCACAACGCCGTTCCGACGACGGAATCGCCGCGCCCGTCTTCCTCGCCGAGCCAAACGACGGGCCCTGGAAGGCGATCGACGCCAGGGATCTCGTCCGCGGCCGAGGCCGCGGCGACGAAGACGTCGAATCGTCCGTCCCTTAGCCATTCCGCGAACAGCTCGGGACGCGTGCACACCGTCACCTCGACCTCCTTCCGAAAATAACTGTTCCTCGCGTAATCCGCGATCCGCTCCGCGTATTCCCGGTCCGGATCGTACAAGAGAATCGTTCGCTTCATGCCCCCTCCTCCCCCCGTAGACAACAAAAAAAGCACGCGCAGACCTGTTAGGGTCAGCGGTGCTTCCGCATGTCAACCTATGGATGAAATTTGTTTTTATTATAGTCGATCGGCCATTTGTTGGCAAGCCATCTTTTCGCGGACGCTCGGAAGCCCGATTCCTTCTCCTTGCCGGGAGCGAGCTTCCGCAGCAGCGGCTGCAGCGCGTCCGACAATTCCTCGCGCACATCCGTCTCGTCGCACAGAAATCTGCCGTTCCACATCGACCCGATCATCCGGTCATACGAGAACTCGCGGATCGTCCCCGCGGGTTTAATGGAAAACAGCTTGTAAAAATCGTTCAACCGTACCCCGGACGGCATCCGGTTCGCGACCCATTCGATCCTTCCGTCGCCGGCGCAAGCGTTCAACCGACGCCAGTTGTCGACGGCGACGCTCGATCGCAACCCCCCCGGATCGGGCGAGACGACCGCGACGACCTCGTCCGATACGCGCAGCAGCGCTTCGACCGCTTCCGGGTTCGCCTTGGACGACACGTCGAATACCGCGACGTCTCCCTTCGTCTCGAACAATAGCTTGTACAACCGGGCGGCGTCGAAGTCCCCCTGCCCCTCCTCGTCCGGAGCGAGCCGCCAGGCCAGCCGGTCCTCGCGCCATTCGCTTTCGCCGTCTCTCGTAGCCGACACCATGCGGAGGAACGCGTCGCCGGCGGCCCACGGAAACCCCATATATGTCGTATAGAGGTTTCGCTCGGCGAGCAGCTTCGCGATCGCCACCGCCGTGAACGTAGCTCCGACCTTCGGGAACAACCCGTACACGGCGACGACCGTCCGTCTGCCGGACGCCGCATGTCCCGTCCCCTCGTCGGAAGGCGCGCTCGTCCCGCCGGCGACGGGTCTCGGGCCGGACGCGAGAAGCGACGCCTTCGCCGTCTTGGCGTCCGGGAACCGGCGCGACGGCTCGTCCGCGAGCAGGCGATGAAGCGCGGCGGCAAGCTCCGGCGGAATCGCGTCGGCGACCGCTTCGATCGGCTTTTTCGTAAAGTTATAAAACTGTCCTCCGCTTAACAAATAATAGAGCAAGCTTCCCAAGGAATACAGGTCCGCCCGGTGATCCGTCTGGCGATTCGCCAGCAGCTCGGGAGCGGCGAACCCGACCGAACCGACGTGCACCGTGTCCGAAGCCTTGCCTTCCTTGTACGTGCGCGCGATGCCGAAGTCGATCAACCGCACCGCGTCGTCCGGTCCGACGATGACGTTGGACGGCTTCATATCCCGAAACACGATCGGGCTGTCGAGCGAATGCAAATAATCGAGCAAATCGCATAGCTGCGCGCCGTAATGAACGACCGTCGTCCAAGGCAGCGCATGATCGTGCGCGGCCGACCGCTGCAGCAGCGTCTCGCCTTCGAGATAGTCCATCACGATGCAGACGCCTTCCTCCCCGGCGCCGAAATAATCGACGATCCGGGGCAGCGACGGATGGCGGAGCGACGTCATGATCGCCGCTTCCTTCTCCGGCTGGGAGGGGAACGCCGCGTCGACCGGCACCCACTTGACCGCCCAACGCTGACCCGAGAGCCGCAAATCTTCGGCCAAATAGACGCGTCCCATACCCCCTTCGCCGATCCGCCGCACGATCCGGTATCGGCCGGCGGCGACGTCTCCCGAGCGGAACGGGCCGTCCCGTATTTCTTCGTCCATCATTCTCCCTTCTTTCCGCAAAAAAATAGCAGACCGGCATACGGGAACCCCGCATGCTGGTCTGCTGCTTCCTAGTATAAAACGGTCGTCCTGAACCGTCAATCCCTTCGTGCTTCTTACCTGCAGGCCGCTTCCTTCCGCGACCCGTGCTCCAGCTCGAGGTACGACTTCCCGAGCGGCGTAATCTTGGCGACATAATAATCCGGGTGCGTCTGCTTGAAGTACACCAGCTTCTTCTCCGCCAAATATTCCAACGCGAAAAACGTCTCCGGATCGTCGAACTCCACGGAAACCGGGAACGTCCTGCGCTTCGATCGATCCAGCTTAGATGCGCGATGCAGGTCGTTCAACACGTCCATGCGAATCGCTCTTCTCTTCTCCGAAGGCATACGTTCATCCTCTCCTTCACAGCAATCTTGTCGGCAGAAGACTTTCATCTTACCTGAAGTCCAATATACTTCAAAATCAAACTATATGTCAAAGTCAAAGCTTTGTATAATCATGCCAAAACAAAAACACCCTCATCCACCATTCAAGCCCGAACGGGGACGCGGGTGTCTATGTTTTTACGTCGTTCTTCGCCAGCGGCACGTCAATTCTTCCCGGTTGTGGAACAGCTGCTTCGTCGCGACGAGCTCCGCCTCGGGCTCCATGATCCGCTCCACCTCGCGCAGCGTCGCGAACGCCTTGCCGTGCATCAGCTTGACGGTCGTGAGTACAAGTCCGTCGCGCGACACGGCGGGAAGCAGACGCTTCACGAGCTCGGCCATGCGCAGCGGATCCCAGCTCATATCGCACACGAGCAAATCGAAGGAGTCTTCCGGGAACGTGACGTCGGCCGCGTTTTTGCGCAAATACGTGAAGCCGTGCTCGCGATGCAGCGAAGGGTGCATGTCCGCCGGATCGATCGCCGTCACGCGGAGCCCCTTCTCCAGAAGGAACGAAGACCAGCCCCCGGGCGCGGCCCCGATGTCGAGCGCGCTGTGGAACGAACCGAAGTCGATGCCGAACGACTGCTCCGCTTCCATCAGCTTGAACTTCGCGCGGGAGATGTCCCCGTCCTCTTTTCGAAAATGCACCGCGCCCCCCGACCACGTCGACAGGTTGTCCTCCGGCTTCGACCACCCGACGTACGCCGTCTCCCGGGCGAGATACACCGAGATGACGTACTCCATGTCCTGTACGACCGGAATGGCGCCATGCGTCGCGACGAGCGCTTCGTCGACGCAACGCTTCACGTCGATCGGCGCAAGCTCCGCCTTCGGCGTCTGCGGGGCTTCCGCCTTCCGCGCCTGCACCGCGACCTTCTTGCCGCGCAGCGGCGCGTCGAGCTCCGCGACGACGGCGCGGATCGCGGCCAGCGCCCTTTCCGCGTCTTCGATCGGCACCGTCCGATGGACGGGCTGCATATGCCGCAGGAAGATCGGCGGCTTCTCTCGAATCCGCCGCGCGGCTTCCTCGCGATCCGCGTCGACCTCGAAGCGGAAGACGTCGCCGGGCGACAGCGATTGCGTCTTCGCCTTCTCGAACAGACGCTGCAGCTCGCTCGCCGCCAGCTTGCCGAAGCCGCGGTTCGACGTTCCGATCCAGACGCTTCCCGTCTGCGTCGTTTCGTCGGTCGTAGCGGTTACGTTCGTTTCACTCGAATCCAAGGACGCTCCTCCTCCCAATCCAGCGTTACCTGCACGTCGTACGCCTCTTCGATCAGCGTTGCCGTCAGCACGTCCCGCTTCGGTCCGGCCGCGGTCAACTTCCCTTCGCGCAGCAGCGCGACGTGCGTGAGCGCCGGCACGATTTCTTCCATATGATGCGTCACGTACAGAAGCGCGGCTTCCTTCGAGATCTGTTCGACGACCTCGAGGTAGTTCTCCCGTTGGTACAAATCCAAACCCGAACACGGCTCGTCCAACACGATCAACTCCGGCTCGCCCATCAGCGCCCGCGCGAGCATCGCTTTTTTCCGCTCGCCCTGCGACAGCGTACCGATCGGATTGTCCGCGAGACGTTCCAAGCCGAATTGCTGCAGACGCGCCATCGCCCGGTCGCGCACCTCCGGGTCGATCTTTTCGTAGAAGCGGAGATGCGCGTATGCGCCCGTCGCCACCGCTTCCCAGAGCGGGTCGCGCGGCGTCAGCTTCTCGAACAGCGATTGGCTGATGTAACCGAGCCGCTTGCGCTGCTCTCGCAGGTCGACCTGGCCGTATCTCGCTCCAAGCACCTCCACGGCTCCTGTCGACGGGAATTGATACCCGCTTATGATTTCGAGCAGCGTCGTCTTGCCCGAGCCGTTCCGCCCGAGCAGCGCCCAATGCTGTCCTTTCTCCACCTGCCACGAAATATCCGTCAGAATGCTGCGTCCCTCGCGAATGAACGAAACGTTCGACAATCGAATCATAGATGAGTTCCTCCCGTACATGCTTCTTCGTAGGGAAGTGTATCGCTCGCGCCGCGGAATTGCAAGCGAATGGCGCCGGTTTATACGAGCGACCGAACGAACTCGATCTCCGCTTGGTGGGAGGATTGCATCGGCACCGGCGTCTCCAATACGACCGGCAAGCCGGCAAGCTCCGGCGTTGCAAGCGCCTCGGCGAGCGCTCTCGCGCCGATCGCGCCGCCGCCGATGTTGGCGTGACGATCTCTGCGAGAGCCCGTCGGGTAGACGGAGTCGTTCAGGTGCAGCGCCATCAGATGCCTCCAATAGCCGAGTTTGCTTCCCGCTTCGTAGAGCTCCTGCCAATTGGCGCCGGTCCAGACGCCGCTGGCGAAGAAGTGGCATGTATCTAGGCAGAACCCGATTTTCTCCGGATAGGCGGACAGCTGCCGAATGCTGACGAGCTCCTCCAGCGTCGTTCCGATCGCCGTCCCTTCGCCGGCTTGGTTTTCGATAAGCAGCTTGGCGCTCCCTCGCCAATCCTGCAGCGTCTCGTTCAAAGCGGCGATGATGACTTTGTAGCCCTCCAGCGGATCGCCGCCTCCCTTCCACTTGCCGAAGTGGACGACGACGCCGTCCGAGCCGCACGCCTCCGCGATCTCGAGATCGTTGCGCAGCGACCGGATCGTCGGCTCCCGCAGCGCGCCTTCCGCAGCCAAGTTCGTCGCGTACGTCGTGTGCGCGATGCTGCGAATGCCATGCTCGCGACAGAGCGCAGCGCACGCGGCGGCGTCGGAGGCGCTGAAATCTTTGACCGACAGTCCACGCGGATTTTTCGGAAAATATTGAAACGACGTCGCACCGATCGCCGCAGCGGTCTGCGCGGCGCCCGAGTAGCCGTGTTTAATGCTGATATGACAGCCGACGTGCTTCAGCCGCGTCGCCGTTCGAGTCACCGCTCTCGCCTCCTTGCCGCTGGCATCGTTCGCAAAAAAACACCTTGCGCCCGTTGCTTTCGGTTTTCGTAATCGGCGTACCGCAGCGGAAGCACGGTTCGCCGCCGCGGTCGTACACCTTGCAGCGGTCGTTGTAGCCGCCGGTGAGCGCGTCTCCGGCGAAGAGCGGCGTCTCCATGTATCCGCCGTACCGCATCGCCTCCGCCAGCGTCGAATGCATGGCCGTATAGAGGGTTTGCAGCTGCGCGTCGGACACGTCCGCCAGCTTGCTGAGCGGGTCGATGCCGGCGGCGAAGCACATCTCGTCGGCGTAGCAGTTGCCGATGCCGGCGATGACGGTCTGATCCGTGAGCGCGAACTTGATCGCGCCTCGCGAGCGGCGAAGCGCCGCCGCGAGCTCGTTCGGTCCGAAGCGCGGGTCGAGCGGATCCGGCCCGAGCTTCTTTAGCTTCGCGTCGAGGTCCGTCGGATCGTAAATATGCAAATACCCGAGCCGGAGGCCATGGAAATACAGGCGGCGGTCGTCATCGACGAAGCTAAGGATCACCTGCGCGGTCCGGTCCGGCGCCTCCTCCGGCGTTCCGTAAAACATCGAACCGCCTAGCATCAGGTGCAGCGCGAGCGCGTCGCCTCCGTCCAGGCGGAATAATAGCATCTTGGCGCGCCGATCGACGCGTTCGAGCTTGCGCCCCTCTACCCGCGCCTTGAAGGCGTCGACCGGCACGTTGATCGTCTTTTCGCGCGTCACTTCGGCGGCGCGGACCGTTTTCCCCGCGATCCGCTCGGTTAAAAGGTTTTTATAGGTTTCCATCTCCGGCAATTCAGGCAAGCGGTTCTCCTCCCCTCGGGTGTTGCTCCGTTTGGCTTAGATTGCCTGCCGCGGTGGCATTTTATGCTATGAGAGGGGGCGCATTTCGGGGGAGACGATCTTCAGCGGAAAGCGCGCCCCAACGCAAAGAAGCGATCCCCCGGCCCGTGCCGGACGATCGCTTCCTCTATCAAAACAACGCGCCGCGCTTGCGGGCCAGGCGCTCCTTGCGCTTCCGCAGCTCGGCCAGCTGCTCCCGCAGTTTACCGTCGTCGCCGGCGCGCGAGAGCGACAATCGTCGCTCCGCCGTCCGCATCGCCTCGTCCGTCCAATAGAGCGCCGCGTCGGCGTCCTTCAAGCGATGCTCGTACGCGATCGCGAGCTCGACGTACGGGTCGAGCGCCGACCAGAGACGCCCGCCTTCCGCGACCGCCCGCCATAGGCGAATCGCGTCCTCCCAGCGCTTGCGCCGCTTATAGAACGCCGCCGCCTCGTGCCAATGCGGCGCCGCCTCCTCCGCCGGGCGTCCGGCAAGCGCATCGATCGCGCCGCACGCTTCCGATTCGAAGCTTAGACGCTCGTACCAGAGGCCGAGACGCAGCAGCTCCGCGGCGGACAACCCGTCGAGCGGGACGCCGCCGTCCCGAAGCAGCGTGCCGAAGTGAATCGCCAGCGTCAACAGCGTCACGATATCCGTCTCGTTATGCCGAACGACGCCTTCGAGCACGGAGCAGTCGCGTTCGGCGAGGTATTGGAAATACAACGCCGGCGCCATCGAGCCCGGAACGTCGTCCTCGCGGAACACGCCCAGCTTCGCTTCCTCGACCGCGCCGAGCCGCACCGACGGCATCGTCGTCCGCCACAGACTCCGGGACGGGTACAGGAAGTCGAAATGCGCCGGATCCTTCGGCACGGCCAGCCGCTGCAGAACGTACCGGTTTTTCACGAGCGGCCAGTCGAACGTCCGACCGTTATAAGTGACTAGGTGGGTGAATGCGGGCAGCTTCTCGGACAGCATCGCGAGCATCGCCGCCTCCTCGCCCGGATGGCGGATCAACCATTGCCGCACCGTAAATCCGTCCGACGTCCACCAACCGATGCCGATCAGGAACGGCACGTTGCCCGCGCCTTGACCGAGCCCCGTCGTCTCCGTATCGAGAAACAGCAGCTTCTCCGGCTCGACGACCCGCCCCGCCGGATCGAGCCGGGTCAGGGCGGCGCCGGCGGAGGCGAACTCGCTCACGGCGAAACGGCCGTGCCGATGCGACGCCCCATATCGCACGTCGCGGGTCAAACAGACGCCGCCCGGACCGGACCGCAGCGCGAAGCCGAGCTTCGCCCAGTCGGCGGCTTCGGGCTCCTGCGACGCCGCTCCCGGTTCGGCCGAGGCCGACTCCTCGGCCGGCTTCGATCGCTCGCCGCTCCCCGTCAGCCGGCCGAGCCGTTCGCGCAGCCGCCCGCTCATACGTCCGCCGCCAGCCGGTCGACAAGCTCGAGCGCGAGCGACTTGCCGAGCAGGCCGACCTCCTCGATCGGCCCGACGCACGCCGGACAGCCGCTTAAACAAGAGCAGCCGGAGATGATGCGCCGCGCCTCGGCGAGCAGCTCCCGATGCGACTCGTACAGCCGCTCGCTTAAGCCTACGCCGCCGGGATAGCGGTCGTAGAAGAAGATCGTCGGCAGCTTCGACTGCACCGCCTTCACCTGCGGCACGACGCGAATGTCGAACGGGTCGCACATCAAATACAGCGGCGCGATGTGAATCATGACGTTCGCGAGCCCGAGCAGCGCGTACTGCAGGTCGTTCGCCGACCGGAAGCCGCCGAGCTCGTCGGCGAGCGTAATCCAATACGAGCTCGTATGCAGTTCCTCTTCCGGCAGATGGATCGGTCCGGCGCCGATATTTTCGTGGGTGCGGAGCTTAATCTTCTTAAAGATCGTCGCCCGCGCGTTCACCGTCACTTCGCCGTAATTCGTCGTATGCCCCGCGCCGCCGGAACGCTCCCGGTCCGCATGCAAAATCTTCAGATCGACCGCGAGATTCGCGTCCGTGAAATAGTCGACGTCGACCTCGCGCACGTATGCCTTCTTCTCCTCGTAATCGAGCTTCTCGACCTGGAACTGCACGCCTTCGTGAATATAGATCGCTTCCTCGTGCACGAGCGTCTGGGCGCTGAACCGGTCGACCTCCCCGATCACCTTGTGTTCCGGCTTCGTCATATCGACGATGATGATGTTCTCCTGCGCCGCCGTCCGCAGCGAGATGTTGTTCGCGGGGAAGTTCTGCTCCATCCAATAATACTTGCCCCCGTTCTGATGCAGCACCCTCTCCTCGACCAGAAACTCGAGCAGATCCTCAAGCCGCTCCTCGCCGAACGTATCCCCTTGTTGAAAAGGCAGCTCGTACGCCGCGCACTTGACGTGATCGAGCAAAATAAGCAAATTATCCGGATGAATGCGCGCCTGCTCGGGCGATCGCTCGAAGAAGAAATCCGGATTCTGGATAACGTACTGGTCGAGCGGATTGCTGCTCGCCACTAAGAACGTGACCGCCGTCTCGTGGCGCCTCCCGGCCCGGCCGGATTGCTGCCACGTGCTCGCGATCGTGCCGGGGAAGCCGTTCAACACGCAAGCCTGCAGCTGTCCGATATCGATGCCGAGCTCGAGCGCGTTCGTCGAGACGACGCCGCGGATGTCGCCGCTGCGCAGCCCCCGCTCGATCTCGCGGCGCTGCTTCGGCAAATAGCCGCCCCGGTAGCCGCGGATCGACATCGTGCCGAGCTCGTGCTTCACAAGGTCCTGCAGGTATGTAAGCAGCAGCTCGACCCGCACGCGGCTGCGCGCGAACACGATCGTCTGGATGCCCTGCTTCAGCAGCAGCGCCGCGAGCCGCTGCGATTCGAGCACGCTCGACTTTCGGATGCCGAGCTGCCGGTTGACGACGGGGGGATTGTAAAACACGAAATGCTTCTCCCCCGCCGGCGCGCCGTTGTCGTCGACGAGCGCGACCGATTCGCCGATGAGCCGCTCCGCGTGTTCCTTCGGATTCGCGATCGTCGCCGAAGCGCAGATGAACTGCGGGTTCGAGCCGTAGAACTTGCAGATGCGCTTCAATCGGCGGATGACGTTCGCCACATGGCTGCCGAACACGCCCCGGTACGAATGCACCTCGTCGATGACGATAAACTTAACGTTCTCGAACAGCTTCACCCACTTCGTGTGATGCGGCAGGATCGCGCTGTGCAGCATGTCCGGGTTCGTCACGACGATGTGGCCCGCGTTGCGAATGGCGGTCCGCACCGTCGGCGGCGTATCCCCGTCGTACGTATGCGCCTTGATCTCGACGCCCATCCGCTCGACCGTCTCCTGCAGCTCGGCGACCTGGTCCTGCGCGAGCGCCTTCGTCGGGAACAAGTAGAGCGCCCGCGAGCTGTCGTCCTCGAGCAGCTGCTGCATGACAGGCAAATTGTACGTCATCGTCTTGCCGGAGGCGGTCGGCGTCACCGTGACGACGTGGCGGCCCGCCGCGATTTCGCGGAAGGCGGACGCCTGGTGCGTATAAAGCTTCGTGATGCCCTTCGCCTCGAGCGCGGCGCGAATTTCCGGGCGGAGCTCCGTCGGGAAATCGGAGAATTTCGCTTCGCGCGGGGGAATGGTGCGCCATTCGGTCACGTTTTCCATAATTTCTTTCTTCGATCGTATAAGTTCAAGCAGCTCCTCCATAGAGGATACTTTGCCGGTTAATCGGTTCATGCGTTCGTTCTCCTCGCCAGTCGATACATACACCCTATTCTACAGAATATACGTTCGCCTGGGAAGCGGGAAAACAGAAAAAGGCCTTATCGGCCTTCCTTTCGATCCTTCGGGGGCAGCTCCGTTATCATTTTCGCGCCTTGCATGACGATCGGGACGTCGGCGGGCGAACTTCGGCATTCCTCGTTGCGTTCGGTGCGGCGCCTCGTCCCATGAAATTTCCGACTTGTCGAAATTGTTAGAAAACTTGTCGATTCGCGGATGGCTCGTGTCGCTTCCTGCGGTTTCCCGGGAAAAGTTCCCCGACCTTACGCCTGCATATCGGCCGAATCGTCGTAATCGTAGCGAAATCCGTCGTCCTGCGCCATCGTCGTCCGGCTCGCGGATCCGGCTTCGTACGCCCCTTGCAGCTTGCCAAGCACAGTCTGGTACGTAGAAATCTTATGGTAGTCCGCCCCTTGATTGATTGCCTCCCGAAGCGCTTGTTCGATAACGGCCATATCGTATCGATTCAATGACATGCGAATGGGATCCTCCCTAGTTTCGGTATTTATCGTGGGTAGTGTTCCCAAGAATCGAAGAACTATGAAACCAAAGAAAAGCCGAACCGCCGTTAAGGGCGCGGTCGGCTTCCGGTGCGCATTCTACATGGACGGACGCAGAACATCGTCGATGAGTCGGGGGGCGACGTGCGTCACGCCTTCGTCGACCGTGACGTCGTACTTTTCCATCCGGTTCTCGCCGTTCACCGTAATGATCCCGTTGCTCAGCGTCAGCACAACGATCTTGCCCTTCAGGCTCGATTCCATGCCCTGATACGTAAGCGTCACGGTATTCGCCGCAGCATCCCAGTGCACGACATACCCGAGCATCTCGGCGGTCTTTCGAAGCGGAACGCTTCCCATGTCCTTCATCGCCGGCATTTCCGTCATGTCCGCCATGTCCGCCATGTCCTTCATCGTCATGTCCTCCGCCGCGAACGCCCCCGCCGCGGGCAGCGCCATGGCCAACACGGCCGCCGCAGCGAGCTTCCGGTTTCTCCCTCTTTTCATCTTGCATCTTCCTCCTCGATTCGGGATTTGCCTCCGAGGAACACGATACAAGACAAATCTTACCTCGTTCCTACGAAAATCTTACGAAAGACTTACAACTTCGACGCCCGACGGTACGTCCTTCCGCTTCGTCGGCCAAGCGATCCAGAACCGGCTCCCCCCGCCGTCCGCCGACTCGACGCCGGCTTCCCCGTCGTGCAGCTTCGCGATAGACGCCACGATCGCCAGCCCGAGCCCGGCGCCGCCCTGCGCCCGGCTGCGCGACTTATCGGGACGGTAGAACCGTTCGAACAGCCGCTCCCGCCGCTCCGCCGGGACGCCTGGCCCCTGGTCCTCTACCGAAATGCGGACGCCGTCCTCGTCGAGCGCGGCCGCGATGCGAATTTCGCCGCCCTCCGGCGAATACCGGATCGCGTTCGTCAGCAAGTTCGACAGGGCTCGGGTCAGCAGCTCCGGCATCCCCTCGACGGTCGGCATCCGTTCGGCGACCTGGGTCCGCACCTCGATGCGCTTCTCGTCAAGCAGCACGGCGTGCGATTGCAACAGATCGATCAACAGGTCGTCGACGAATAACGTCGCCGGCTCATACTTCAGCGCTCCTGAATCCAACCTGGACAACTGAAACAAGTCGTCGATCATCCCCCCGAGCCGGCTCGTCTCCAGCCGAATCGTCTCCAGGTACCGCCGGAACGTCGCTTCATCCTGGATGACGTCGTCTTGCAACGCTTCGACGAACGATTGGATCGACGCCAGCGGCGTGCGCAGATCGTGCGATACGTTGGCGACTAACTCTCTCCGCGACTGTTCCGCACGCCGTACCTGCTCGAAGCTGTCCGACAACGCTTCGGCCATGTCGTTCATCGCGCCGGCCAGCTCTCGAAATTCCGCCGGTCCGAGCAGAGGCGCCCGAGCATGGAAGCGACCCGCCGCCAGCTCCTTGGATTGCTTCGACAACGCGGCTAACGACGTATGGATCGGACGGGTCAACGCCGCGTGCAACAACAGCGAGACGACGCCCGCCGCCAGCGCGAATCCCGTCAGCAGCAGCGTCGTCTCGAACGACAAGAGCATCTTCATATAAGCGAAGAGAAGGCAAGCGAGCAGCAATAATATGCTCGCCCCTCCGGCGATCCACAAATACCCTCTCAGCTTCATTCCCGAACGTTTCATGTTCGCTCCGCCCCCGGAACCCACGCGTCCACATCGTATCCGCGCTCTTCCCAATAGCCGATGTGGTCGCGGTCGATCAGCTCGATCGATTGCAGCCATTTGACCGACTTATAGGCGTACATCCGCGGCACGATCAACCGAACCGGTCCCCCTAGGTCCTCCGGAATGGGGCGGCCGTCGATCAGCGCCGCGACCATGACGTCGGCCATCTCCGCTTGCGTAAGCGTCAGCGCATCCGTATATACGCCGTCCCCCGAGTAGAACTTCACGGATTTGGCCGTCGGCCGAACGCCGGCCAGCGCGAGGAGCTCCTTCAGCGGGATGCCCTCCCACGTCGCATGATACACCGACCATCCGGTTACGCAATGAAAGTCGCTCACCTGCACCTTCCTCGCGAGCTTCGCGAACGCCTCCCAATCCCATGAGAGCGAACGGTCCACGAGCCCGTTCACCGAGAACGTCCACGCGGACGGATCGAACTTCGGGATCGGCGTCACGGTATAGATCCGGAAGCTGCCCTCCGCTCCTCCGCCGATCGGCGGATTCGAATCCGGGGCCGGCGTCAGCAGCTGCTGTCCGCCCGGCGGCGACTCGACCGCCACCGCGGCGATCTCGTCCACGGTAACGCCTCCCCGGTCGTCTAGACGCTTCCACAGCCGATATGCCGCAGGCCCGAGGACGACCGCGGCCGCCGCCGCGATTCCCGCCTTCAGCAGGCGCCTGCGCGATCCGTCGTACCGGCTGTAGCTGCGCTCCGCTTCGGCGTCGGCTTCCCTCGCCGCATCCCGGGCGGCCGATCGGCGTTCGCGCACCCAACGGCTGCGCGTCGCCGAATGGAAGATCGCGTAAGGAACGCCGACCCAAGTCAACAGACCGTGCGCCAGCAGCGCGGCCGAGGTCCACGCCGGCGGAACCGATCGTTCGAGCCAAAGCACGATGCCGGAGACGCTCCATCCGACGAGCAGAATCAACACGATCGCCAGATTGCTTGCCTGCGGAAGCTTCGTCCGCAGCTGGGCCGCATGCTTTTTAAGGAACGGCGCGTAGAGGAGAAGCAGCGCGATCGAGGCGACGCCGGCCCAAATATGGCCTTGCTTCAACGCTACCCGGATCGGCGCCGTCGCGCCGCGCAGAGACGGCAAGTACAGCACGATGCCGGAGACGGCCAACAGGGCGACCAGCCAGGCGTTCCAAACGTGGATGCGCCGAAGCTTCATTCCCATTTTCGACGTGTAGCGTTCAATTCGCTCTCTCATTCGTTCCGTCTCCCCCCTCGAATTTATAACCGATGCCCCATACGGTCTTAATAAACCGAGGCTGCGAGGCGTTCCGTTCGATCTTCTCCCGGAGGCGGCGAATATGTACCGTCACCGTCGTCGTATCGCCGAAGAAGTCGGAGTCCCACACCTTATTGAGCAGGTGGTTGCGGGAAAACACTTGTCCGGGGTGACTCGCAAGCAGCCATAGCAGCTCGAATTCTTTCAAAGTCAACTCCGCGTCGTTTCCGTAGACCTTCACCTTCCTGGCGACCAGATCGATCTCGAGTCCTTCGAACCGAAGGCGCGCCCCTTCCTTCGGCCCGGCGCTCGCGGCGTTCCGCTCGGCTTGCCGGAGACGCCGGAGGACGTTCTTGATCCGCAGCACGAGCTCGCGCGGACTGAACGGCTTCGTGACGAAATCGTCCGCCCCCATCGTTAGCCCCGTTAATCGATCGATCTCCTCCCCCCGCGCCGTCAATAGGATGATCGGCACGTCCTCGCGGTCCCGAATCTCCCTGCACACCTGCCATCCGTCCTTGCGCGGCATCATAATATCCAGCACGATCAGATCGGGGGCGTGCGACTCCCATTGTCGAATCGCGTCTTCCCCGTCCTCGGCCGTTAATACCGTGAATCCTTCGCGGGATAAATATTTTTCGCAGACGTCCAGAATGTTGCGTTCGTCATCCGCAAGCAATATTTTATACAGCGCGCTCGCCTCCCCGCTCGTGTCGGCCCGTATCCGTTCATAGCATACAATCCAACCCTTATCTCCCGCTTACGTAAAGATTACAAAAGTATTAAGCGCATCCACGATTCGCCGTTCGACATCGCTGCGATAGCGCCCCCGGCGATGAAAGGCCCGAAGGGGATCGGCCCGGTCCGTCGCCCGGTTCGTCGACCGTTCAGCAAACCCGCGACGCCGAAGGCCGCCCCCGCGAAGCTCGCCAGGAGCAACGACAACAGCGTGTCCTGCAGACCGCAGACGAGCCCCACGAAGAGATATAGTTTCACGTCGCCGCCGCCGATACCGCCTTTGCTAAGCGCGGACAATGCATACAGGAGCCCGAAGCCGACGGCGGCTCCGGCGGCGTAGTGCCATAGCGGCAGAGGATGCCAGAGGACGCGGAACAGCATCGCGACGCCCGCGGCAGGCAGGACGATCGCGTTCGGAATGAGCATGGCGCGAAGATCCGTAATCGTAACGGCGACCAGTACGAAGACGAGCAATACGGCCGCGATCCATTCGGCGTCGCCGAAGCCGTACCGCCAACCGGCCCACCCGCACGCCCCCGAAGCGGCCGCCGCGGCAGGCCAGCGCCGCCGCGATCGGGCCGCGACCGGCGCCTTGCGACGGATCGATCGAGCCGCCCATGCTTCCGCCGCCAAGCCTAAGGGCACGCCGGCGAACGCCAATGCGGCGGCGAACCAAAACTCTTGCATCTCCCTCCGACACCTCCTTGAAAACAAACAAGGCAACTCGCATGGAGTCACCTTGGGAATCGTCTCGTTGTGTATTGTCAGTATACGGGTTTCGCGGGCGGAAATCCACGGTTGAATTGATTCATGGGGTTGATCTTTTTTCTGGTAAAGAAATGAAACGCCGTTCGACGGGGAACCGTATTATCCATCAAGCGGTTCAACCTGAAGGAGGATCCTTTCTATGATCATTACGACGACGAATACGATCGAAGGCAAGCGCATTACCGATTATCTCGGCATCGTGAACGGCGAAGCGATTATGGGCGCGAACATCGTGCGCGACTTGTTCGCTTCCATCACCGACATCGTCGGCGGCCGTTCCGGCGCATACGAGCAGAAGCTGAAGGAAGCCCGGGAGATCGCGATCCAAGAGATGCAGCAATACGCGCGAAGCGTCGGCGCCAACGCGGTCGTCGGCATCGACATCGATTACGAGGTCGTGCGGGAAGGCATGCTGATGGTGACGGTGAGCGGCACGGCGGTACGGACGGAGTAAGGTTTCGACGCAGCATATCGAATACGGAAAAAGACGAACCCTCGCTAGGAAGGAGCTCCTTCCTAGCGAGGGTTCGCCTATTGACGCTGCTATTCCGCTCGTCTCGGGATCGCATATGACCAAAAGTCCTCCGCCACGTGGGAGCGAGGGAAAATCGCCCGCGCTTCCTCGAGCAGCCTGTGCACCGCTTCGTCTTGGTAGCGCGACGACAGATGCGTCAGGATCAGCGCCCCGACGCCGGCTTCGGCGGCCAAAGCCGCGGCTTGCGTCGCGGTCGTGTGGTAATACTTGTGGGCGTTGTCCGCCTTCTCGTGCATATACGTCGCCTCGTGTACGAGCACGTCCGCCCCGCGCGCGAGCTCGAGCTCGCTCCCGCAAGGCCGCGTGTCGCCGAAGACGGCGACCGTGCGTCCCTTCAGCGCCGGCCCGAGATACGCGCCGCCGTCGATCGTGCGGCCGTCGGGCATCGTCACCGTCTCGCCGCGCTTCAGGCGCGCATAGTCCGGGCCGGGACGGAACCCCTCCGCCGCCAGCCTCGCGCTGTCGAGCGCGCCCGGCGTGTCCCGTTCCGCGACCCGGAAGCCGTACGAATCGATCCGATGCTCGAGCTTGGCCGCCGTCACGCGGAACTGCTCGTCCTCGAACACGACGCCCTCCTCGAATTCTCGGATCCGAACCTCGTAATCGAGATGCGCGCCGCTCACCTCGAACGCCGTCTCGACGAACCGCCGCACGCCCGGAGGCCCGAACACGGTGAGCGGCTCGTCCCCGCCTTGGTACGATCGGCTCGTCATCAGCCCCGGCAAACCGTACAGATGATCGCCATGCAGATGCGTTATAAAAATAAATTCCAGCTTCCCCGGCTTGATCGGGGAGCGCAGCATCTGGTGCTGCGTGCCCTCCCCCGCGTCGAACAGCCATACCGTGCCGCGTTCCGGCATCAGATTCAGGGCGACCGACGTGACGTTCCGCCCCCGCGTCGGCATGCCCGCCCCCGTGCCAAGAAAATACAATTCCACGTTACTCCGCCTTATCTACGTTAAAGTATCGGGCTTCCGGATGCGCGAAGACGATCGCCGACACGGACGCTTCCGGCTCCATCATGAAGCTGTCCGTCAGCTCGACGCCGATATCGCCCGGCTGCAGCAGCTCGAACAACGGCGCTTGATCTTCCAGGTTCGGACAGGCAGGATACCCGAAGGAGAACCGCTGTCCGCGGTACTTCGCGCCGAACAGCCCTTGTATCGTTAGGTTCGCCGGATCCGGAATTCCCCATACGTCGCGCATCATCTGGTGCACGCGTTCCGCGAACGCCTCGGCCGTCTCGAGCGCGACCGCCTGCACGGCGTGCGAAAGCAAGTATTCGCCGCGCTCCTTATACGACTCGGCTCTGGCGCGGATGCCGGCGCCCGCCGTCACGACGAGGAAGCCGACGTAGTCCATCTCGCCGCTCTCCACGGATTTCAGGTAGTCCGCAAGGCATAAATACGGCTCGACGTCCTGTCGAGGGAACGTGAACGTCTGCAGGACGCGGGACGTATCGTCCGGATCGTATACGATGACGTCGTCCCCTCGCGATTGCGCCGGGAAGAACCGGTACACCGCGTTCGCCTTCAGCGTGCCGTTCTTGATGCCGTCTTCGAACAGCTCGTCGACGACGCTCTTCAACTGGGTCGCCTTCGGATCGCGCGCCTCGAGCAGCGACGCGACCTTGCCCTTCAGACCCAGATGGTGACCGAGCAACATCTGCATGTTGACGTACGGCAGCAGATGCGAAACCGGATAGTCGCGAAGCACGTGACGGTCGGTATCCTTCGGCACCTGAACCGGGACGTCGCGGGAGACGTTCGACACCTTCGGACCCGTGTCGACCGCCTTTTCCTTCCGGCCCGATTCCTTCACGTCCGACTCCTTCGCCTCGCGCAGCTCTTGTACGAGACGCTCCCGCTCCTCCGAATTCATGATCCGGTTCGCGAGATCGAGCCCGTCCATCGCGTCCTTCGCGTACAGCACCAGACCCTCGTACTCCGGCGCGATGCGCGTCTTCGTGAACTTCCGCGACAGCGCGGCGCCGCCGACGAGAATCGGCACGTCGACGCCGGCCGACTTCAGATCCTGCGCAGTCGTCACCATCTGCTGCGCGGACTTCACGAGCAGGCCGGACAGTCCGATCGCGTCCGGCTTATCGCGACGGTACGCCTCGATCAGCTGCTCCGGCGGCACCTTGATGCCGAGATTAATAATGCGGTAACCGTTGTTCGTCAGGATGATCTCGACGAGGTTTTTCCCGATATCGTGTACGTCGCCCTTCACCGTCGCGAGCATGATCGTGCCCTTGACGCTCGACTCCGACTTCTCCATGTAAGGCTCGAGATGGGAGACGGCGGCTTTCATCGCTTCGGCACTCTGCAGCACCTCCGCGACGATCAGCTCGTTGGCGTTGAACAGCCGGCCGACCTCGTCCATGCCCGCCATAAGCGGACCATTGATGATTTCCAGCGGCGCGTATTTCGTCAGCGCTTCGTCGAGGTCCGGAATCAGCCCTTCCTTCGTGCCTTCAACGATATAGGACGACAATCGCTCCTCGAGCGACAGATTGCTCGTCTTCTCCTTCTTCTCGACCTTCTTCTCGCGGAAAAACTCCACGAACGCCGCAAGCGTCTCGTCGCTCGTATGGAAAATCAGATCTTCCGCGAGCTTGCGCTCCTCCTCCGGAATCGACGCATAACGCTCGAGCTTCTCCGTATTGACGATCGCGTAGCCGAGCCCCGCCTTCGTATTATGATACAGGAAGACGGAGTTCAGCACCTCGCGCCCCGCCGGCGGCAAGCCGAACGACACGTTGCTGATGCCGAGAATCGTCGAGCATTCCGGGAACTCCTCGGAGATCAGCCGAATGCCTTCGACCGTAGCCGCCGCCGAACCGACGTACTGCGGGTCGCCGGAGCCGACCGGGAACACGTTCGGGTCGAAGATGATATCCCGCGGATTTACGCCGTAGCGCGTCGTCAAAATATCGTACGACCGGCGCGCCACGCGCAGCTTATCCTCCGGCCATACCGCCATGCCCTTCTCGTCGATAAGACCGACGACGACGGCTGCGCCGTATTTATGAATGAGCGGCACGACGCGGTCGAACCGTTCCATGCCGTCCTCCATGTTGATGGAGTTAATAATCGCCTTGCCCTGCGAATATTTCAGGCCGACCTCGAGTACCTCATGGTTCGTCGAGTCGAGCATGAGCGGCACCTTGACCTTCTTCGTCACGAGCTGCAGGAATTCGGCCATGGCCTTCTTCTCGTCCAGCTCCGTGTCCTCGAGGTTCACGTCGACGATATGCGCCCCGCTCTTCACTTGCGCGCGCGCGATCTCGGACGCCTCTTCATACTTTCCTTCGAAAATCAGACGTTTGAACTTCCGCGAACCGATCACGTTCGTCCGTTCGCCTACCATCAGCGGCTTGTTATCCGCTTCTAAGTACACCGTCTCGATGCCGGAGACGGCCGGAGGATGCTGTCCGTCGCGCGGACGCGGCGCGTACGCCGCCAGATGTTCGGCGATCGCACGAATATGGTCCGGCGTCGTGCCGCAGCAGCCGCCCGCGACGTTCAGCCAGCCCTGCTCCGCGAAGCCGGCGAGCTTCTTCGCGAGCGACTCCGGCGACTCGTGGTAGTTCCCGTTCTCGTCCGGCAGGCCTGCGTTCGGATAGCAGGATACCGCCGCGTCCGTCAGCGACGACAGCGTGCGAATATGATCCTTCATGAACTCCGGACCCGTCGCGCAGTTCAGACCGACGGAAATCGGCTTCACGTGCTCGAGCGAGACGAGGAACGATTCGATCGGCTGCCCCGCCAGCGTCGTGCCCATCGGCTCGATCGTACCGGACAGCATGATCGGCAGCTCCTTCCCCGCCGTCTCGAACGCCTTGCGAATGCCGATGCAGCCCGCCTTCACGTTCAGCGTGTCTTGGCTCGTCTCGAGCAGCAGCGCGTCGACGCCGCCTTCGATGAGCGCCAGCGCCTGCTCGTAATACGACTCCACGAGGCCCTCGAACGTCACGCCCCCCGTCACCGACAGCGTCTTCGTCGTCGGTCCCATCGCCCCCGCGACGAATCGCGGCCATTCCGGCGTAGAGTACTTGTCCGCCGCTTCTTTCGCGAGACGAGCCGCGGCCAAGTTCAGCTCCCGCGCCCGGTGCGGAATGTCGTATTCCGCCAAGACGACGCTCGTCGAACCGAAGCTGTTCGTCTCTACCAAATCCGCTCCAGCGGCGAAGTACGCTTCATGAATGCCGCGGATGAGGTCCGGACGCGTTACGCAGAGCAGCTCGTTGCACCCTTCGAACTCGTCTCCGCCGAAGTCGTCCGCCGTTACGTCCGCCTGTTGAATCATCGTTCCCATAGCGCCGTCTATGATTAAGATCTTCTTTTCCAATTGTTGTTCTAATATCGTCTTCGTCACAGCCAGACCCCACTCCCCTTGCCGATTTAACATAGTGTAGCAAATTACTCGGATTTGGAAAAGTTATTTGACAAAACCGATGACAGAGAGGTTAAAATATTCTATAATACGATTCATCGCTTCACTCTTTAGAATCATTATAAATAACAACTCCAATAAGAAAAGAGGGATTCGGATGGCGGAAATTCGCATTCGAAACACGGAAGAACGCATCACGGGCGAAGAGAACGTCCGCGCGTTCCTGAGCAGCCAAGAAGTATTGTACGAGCATTGGAACCCCGCTAAACTGCCGGCGCATCTTCAAGATAAATTCGTGCTGAGCGACGAGGAGAAAGCGGAAATCTTGTCGACGTTCGACGAGGAAATTCGCGATCTCGCGGCCCGCCGCGGCTACCGCACATGGGACATCGTCGCATTGTCCGACGCGACGCCGAACCTGGAGGAGCTGCTCAAGAAGTTCGAGAACGTCCACACGCACACGGAAGACGAAGTGCGCGCGATTACGGCGGGCAAGGGCATCTTCATTATCAAAGGCACGGACGACGTCGGCTACTTCGACGTCGAGCTCGAGGCCGGCGACGTCATCTCGGTGCCGGAGCATAAACCGCACTTCTTCACGTTGATGGAGAATCGCCAGATCGTCGCCGTTCGCTTGTTCATCGAGACGGAAGGCTGGATCGCCCACCCGTTCGCGGATCCCGCATTCCAGAAAGCATAATATCGCTGCGAAAAAGGAACAATCCCCTTCCCGCTTATCGGCCGGAAGGGGATTTTTTCGCGCTGCAGCGCACGCGTCGCGTCGGCTTCACAGCCGTCTTCTTGCGGAGCCGAATTTCCACGACGCCGTTCGCATATCCGGCGCGCGGCTTCTTCGGCACGACCGCCGCCGGCAGCTCGATCGTCTCGTCCAGCTTCCCCGGAATGCCGGTCAGCGTCAGCGCTCGATCGTCCAAGCGAAGCCGGGGCAGCTTGTCTACGCCGTCCGACGGCAGCGTCACCCGGACGATGACCGACTTGAACGTCTCGAAGCATTCCCACGTGTACCCCGAGGCGCGGTGCCGTTCCAAGTACGCCAGCGCCTCCCCCATGAGCCGGTCCCACTCGTATTCGTTCCTTGCCGACGGCGTATTCCGCACCGACTGAATTTTGCGCCGGATCATGCCTTCGAACGACTTCCACCCGTTCCGGAACCGCCGATCTTTCCATACGTCGTTCATGCCGAGCGAACCTCCTCCGCTTTCGCCTAGTGGTTCTTACAGCGTATGCCGGGCGGAGGCGTTCGGTTCATAAGAAAGGCCGCGGATATGCGCTCCGCGGCACCGATAAGAACGTTATCGAATAATGGCAAGGATGTCTCGCAATCTCGCGACCGTATGCTTCGGCGCCGTATGTTCGCCGATCGAAGCGCCGTGATGGTTGATCCAAATATTGTCCATCCCGACGCGGCTCGAACCGAGAATATCCGTCGTCAGCTTGTCGCCGACCATGATCGCGTCCTCCGGTTCGACCTCTAGCAGCGACAGCGCATGGCGGAAGATGCCCGGATCCGGCTTCCCTCGGCCGAAATCGCCGGAGATGACGATATGATCGAAGTAGGGGGCCAATTCGGGGACGCCGGCGAGCTTCTCCTTCTGCAGGTCCGGCGAGCCGTTCGTCAGCAGCAGCAGCTTCGCGTTCCCGCGGAGCTCGTCCAACACCTCGTACGTCTCTTCGTAGAGGTAAGCGAGACTTCGGCGAATCGCCGGGAACCGTTCGCCCAACCGGGCGCCGAGCTCCGGATCGTCGACGCCTAACGCAAGCAAGCCGCGCGTCCACGCGTCGGCGCGATATTTCGGCATGAGCCGTTCCATCGTCCGGAACTCCGAAGCCTCGCCTTCGCGGAAGTTGCCCCACAGCCCTTCGAACGGGTTGATGCCGATCATCTGCGTGAACGGGAACGTCTCGTAGCCCTCGTACAGCGCGCGGGCCTCCTTCCGCACGGACAACTCGAGCGCCTTCGGGTCTACGCCGACCGCTTCCGCCGCCTCGCGGCACGTCGCGTCGAACGCCTCTTGCACCGATCGGTCGTCCCATAACAACGTATCGTCCAAATCGAAAAGTACGGCCTTCTTCTTCATGCTCCTACGGTCTCCTTCTCCGCTCCGTTCAGCGGAATGTGGTGAGCGGCCGCGAATTGCGTCAGCGCCTCGTTGATTCGTTTCATCGGATACAAATGATAAGCTTTGGAGAACGAGCGCTTCGTCTTCCCGTCCTTCAGCATCACGGTCGAGCGATGGTCGCCGATGTGAATCGATGCGATGTCCTGCGCCGCGACGGACCGGTCCCCGGCATACGTTCTCCAGCCGAGCTCGTTCTTCCCGACCTTAAGGTACGGCCGCCGCACGAAGAAGTGAAACAACGCCAGAAGCAAATACAGCCCGACGGTGATCTGATACAACGTGTCTCCGGCGTTCGCTTGCGGCATCGTGAACGCGAAGAGAATGCCGGCGGAAGCCAACACCAACGGGAACACCCAGCTTCTCCCCTTGATTCGCTCTTGGCCGTCTTTCGCGCCGATCGGCGCCTGCCCTTTTTTCAATCGGTCTTGATTCATCCGTTTGGAGTTTTTCTCCACCATGCGTTCCCATTTTCGGGACATACGTCTCAGTCCTTCTTCTCTTCGTCGTCTACGAATTCGATCGAATCCAGCTGCTGCCGGAGCGAGGCCTTCAAGTTGTCGATATATTGTTTGCGCAACTCGGCTTGTTCCAGTTTCTCCTCCGCCGTCAGTCCGACGGATTTCTGCTTTCTCGCCAGCTCGTTAATGCGTTGCACGCGTGCGGATATCATGATGACCTACTCCTTTCTTCAATTACTTAAACATAGGAGGAAGAGGCAAGTCAAGGCGCAAAACGAACAACGCCGCCTGCCGAATATCCGGCGGGCGGCGTTCCGATTTTCGTATTAAGGGAGTCTCAACACTTGTCCCACTTGAAGGCTGGCGGAATCCAGATCGTTCGCTTCGATAATGCTCTGCACGTACGACTTCACGGAAACGTCGTCGGGACCGTACGCCTTCGCGATCTTCCATAGCGTGTCCCCGGGTTCTACGCACAGGATCGAACCTGTATCAAGAACGCTAGCCTCAGCGGCCGATTCGGCAATCGTCGTTACCGCGGCAGCGTTGTCTTCTTGGTTGGCGCTGGCGTGAAGCATGACGCCCGACGTAGCGCTGAATCCGATCAACGCGAGAAACATCATCAACCGTACGAAAAACTTCTTCCTTGCTTGTTGCTTGCCGTTCCGCTGTCTGTATGTGTTCGTTCTCATCGATATCGTCCTCCAAACGTTTGTTCCGAAACATTTGTTCTGATATCAAAATAACACGAACACTCGTTTGTGTCAACGGAAACTAAGAACTTTTGTTCTCCTTTTTTTTCGTGTCGCCTTTCCGATTCCTCTCCGTACCTAACCTTTAGATGAAGCGCTTCGTTACTTCGTCAACGCGGCGCTCTACCAGCGGTCGATCGTCGTCTTCCGTTCCTTCCCCCTCCTCCGCCGAACGAACGACATTCCGAAGTCTTAGCTCCTTCGCGAAGCGATTCGAACTTATGTTTGTACGAACTCCGGTTCTGTGTTATACTTCTCGTAATTAATTACCATTCCTTGGAGTGATCGAACTTGACGAAGCTGTCGAACCGGCAACAAGCAATTCTCGAATTCATTAGAAGCGAAGTTCGCGAGAAGGGTTACCCGCCTTCCGTACGGGAGATCGGCGAAGCCGTCGGCCTCGCGTCCAGTTCCACCGTTCACGGCCATCTCGACCGACTCGAGAAGAAGGGCTTCATTCGCAGAGACCCGACGAAGCCTCGCGCGATCGAGCTGCTCGGCGACGAAGACGAACGTCAGATGGTTCGCCTCGCGGTATCCCGCGTGCCGCTCGTCGGCAAGGTGACCGCCGGCCTGCCGATTACCGCCGTCGAGAACGTCGAAGAATATTTCCCTCTTCCGTCGCACATGGTTCGCGACGATGAAGTGTTCATGCTCTCCGTCGTCGGCGAAAGCATGATCGACGTCGGCATCTTCGACGGCGACTACGTGATCGTGCGTCAACAGCAGACGGCTTCCAACGGCGACATCGTCGTAGCGATGACCGAAGACGACGAAGCTACCGTCAAGACGTTCTACAAGGAGCGAGACCATATTCGCCTCCAACCGGAGAATCCGACGATGGAGCCGCTTCGCTACAATCACGTGACCGTTCTCGGCAAGGTCATCGGCATCTTCCGCGAGCTACACTAAGACCAAGAACCCGGCGCAGCATGCGCCGGGTTCTTTCTTTCTTTCAGGCCCCCTAGAAGCCTAGTGGCATATTGGCGGCTCACCGCCTGCAATCTGCAGTTATTTCCTCCTCGGCATCCCCCGAACTTCGCATAACCTGCGAAAATACATCTATTGTTCGCTTCCGAAGGGGCAGTACCGCCCGAACCTGCATATCTACATTTCGACCCAAACACAAAAAGACCGACCGCGATCGTTCGCGGTCGGTTTCGTCAAACTTAATACAAAGTCAAGTACTGATCCCGCTCCCACTGATGCACCTGGGTGCGGTACATATCCCACTCGATCTCCTTCAACTCCACGAAGTGCGCAAGCGCGTGATCGCCGAGCGCGTCGCACACGACTTCGTCGCCGAGCAGCTCGTCGAGCGCCTCCTTCAGGTTTTCCGGCAGGCTCGGAATGCCCGCGGATTCCCGTTCGTCTTCGCTCATGACGTAGATGTTCCGATCGACCGGCGCAGGCAGCGACAGCTTGTTGCGAATGCCGTCGAGACCGGACGCCAACATGACCGCCATCGCCAGATACGGGTTCGCCGCCGGATCCGGGTTGCGCACCTCGACCCGCGTGCTGAGACCGCGCGACGCCGGAATGCGGATCATCGGGGAGCGGTTGCTCGCCGACCAAGCCACGTACACCGGCGCTTCGTATCCCGGAACGAGTCGCTTATACGAGTTGACGGTCGGATTCGTGATCGCCGCGAAGCCTCGCGCGTGACGCAATACGCCGGCCATGTAGTGGCGAGCCGTAGCGCTGAGGCCCAAGCGGTCGCTCTCGTCGTAGAACGCGTTCGTGTCCCCCTGGAACAACGACTGGTGGCAGTGCATGCCCGATCCATTCATCCCGAACAGCGGCTTCGGCATGAACGAGGCGTGCAAGTTGTACTTGCGCGCGATCGTCTTGACGACGAGCTTGAACGTCTGGATTTGGTCGGCCGCATGAACCGCGTCGGAATATTTGAAGTCGATTTCGTGTTGCCCCGGAGCGACTTCATGGTGGGACGCTTCGATTTCGAAGCCCATCTTCTCGAGCACCAGGACGATTTCGCGGCGGCAGTTCTCGCCGAGATCCGTAGGCGCGAGGTCGAAGTATCCGCCCTGGTCGTTCGTCTCGAGCGTCGGATTGCCCTTCTCGTCCGTCTTGAACAAGAAAAACTCCGGCTCCGGACCGACGTTCATCGCCGTATATCCGAGCTCCTGGGCGTCGCGAAGCGCGCGCTTCAGAATACCGCGCGGGTCGCCCGCGAACGGCGTGCCGTCCGGCATGTAAATATCGCAAATGAGACGGGCGACGCGATCTTCCGTCACCCAAGGGAAGATGACCCATGTGTCCAAGTCCGGGTACAAGTACATATCGGATTCTTCGATCCGCACGTATCCTTCGATGGAGGAACCGTCGAACATCATCTTGTTATCGAGCGCCTTCTCCAGCTGGCTGACCGGAATTTCCACGTTTTTGATAACGCCCAGCAAGTCCGTGAATTGCAAACGGATGAAGCGCACGTTCTCTTCTTTCGCGATCCGCATAATATCGTCTTTCGTGTAACCCAAAGCGATCTCTCCCATCAAATATAATTCGCCAACTGATTTGCATCGTCAAAAGAAAAACGTCTTTCGACGTCTTCTTCCCTCTATGGATTGAAAAACCGCGACAGCTCGCCTTGGATGAGCGACACCTGCCCTCTTCGGTTTCCGCCGAGCAGCTGCTGCTTGAGCATCTTATGAAGCTGCTTGTCGGTCAGCTCGCGCCGCTTGACCTCCGTATGCTCGTTGAGCACCGTCGCGTCGTCCGACTCCTTGTTGACCGGGGACAGCACCTGCTTGATTCCCGCGATATTGACGCCCTTCTCGATAAGAGACTTGATCTCCAACAAACGTTCCACATCGTTAAAAGAAAACAGGCGCTGGTTCCCTGAAGTTCTTGCCGGCATAATGAGTTCATGCTGTTCGTAATAACGGATTTGTCTCGCCGTCAAATCGGTCAGCTTCATAACGATTCCGATGGGAAACAATGCCATATTTCGGCGAATTTCATCACCCATTATACATCAACCTTCCAGTGTTTATAAGTGCTACTGTACATTTTAAACGAAATGACGGATAGTTGTCAATCAATGTTAGGTTATATGTTATAAAAATTTACAAGATTCTTTCTTCCATCATTCGTTGTACAGCGGAAACGACACCTATTTTCACATGAGAGAAGGTCAACCCGCCTTGCATGTACGCCGTGTAAGGTTCGCGAATCGGCGCGTCCGCGCTTAATTCCAGGCTGCCGCCTTGGATAAACGTGCCCGCGGCCATGATGACCGGATGCTCGTAGCCCGGCATATCCCACGGCTCCGGGACGACGTGGGCGTCTACCGCGGAGGCCCGCTGCACGCTTTGCACGAAGGCGATCAGCTGCGACGCCTTGTCGAACCGCACCGCTTGGATGATGTCCGAACGCGGATCGTCCCGCTTCGGGTTCGTGACGAAGCCCAGCGCTTCGAACAGCGCCGCCGCGAACACGGCGCCCTTAAGCGCCTGACCGACCGCGTGAGGCGCGAGAAACAGCCCTTGGTATATCGCCCGCGTCGTGCCGAGCATCGAACCGACCTCCGCGCCGATGCCCGGCGCCGTCAACCGGTAGGCCGCCAATTCGACGAGACGCTTCCGTCCTACGATATATCCGCCCGTCGGCGCAAGACCGCCCCCCGGGTTCTTGATCAAAGAACCTGCCATCAGATCGACCCCGACCTCGGTCGGCTCCCGCTCTTCCGTAAACTCTCCGTAACAATTATCGAGGAAAGCGATCACGTTCGGGTTCATCGCTTTGACGCGGCGCGTCATCTCCCCGAGCTCATCCACCGTGAAGGAAGCCCGCCACTCGTATCCTCTAGAACGCTGCATCGCGACGACCTTCACGGAAGGGGACCACGCCGCCTCCACCGCATCCCAGTCGACGCGCCCGTCCGCCCCGAGCGGCACGATCGTGCAGCGAACGCCCCAATCGCGGAGACTGCCCGTCCCGTCCCCTTCCGCGCCGATGACCTTATGCAGCGTGTCGTACGGCGATCCTGTAATGAACAGAAGCTCGTCTCCGGGACGAAGAACGCCGAACAACGCGGTTGCGATCGTATGCGTCCCCGTAGCGAAGTGAGGCCGGACCAACCCGGCCTCCGCCCCGAACACCTCCGCGTACACCTCGTCCAACGTCTCCCGCCCGCGGTCGTTATACCCGTAGCCGGTCGAACCGCTGAAGTGAAAATCGCTTACCTTATATTTCTGAAACGCTTGAATCGTCTTCCATTGATTCGCATCGATCAATCGATCGATTTCCCGTAACCTCGGCTCCGCCACCCGTTCCGCCGAAGCGACGGCGTCTTGAAGCCTTGGATGTAACTCCATCATGTACGTTAATCTCCCATCAACATTCCGTAAAAGGACTTATTTTACGATATAAGGCTCCAAACGTGACGCGTACAACGCATAGGCCTTCGATTGCAGCTTGGCCTTCAATACGACCGCCTCGTCCTCCGTCACCGATTCCAGGACGTCGCTGACGCGATAGGCCAGCGCGATCAAGTCGCCGCGCTCGATCGGGAATCGCATCGTCACGATCTCCCCCATCAAGCGACGTTCGAGTACGTCCTTCAACGCCTCGAGTTGATCGTCGTTCATCGCCGAGATCGCGAGCGTATCCTCGCCCGTCGGAATCATCTCCCGCTCGGCCGGCGTACACAAGTCGATCTTGTTGTAAATCATGACCGTCTCTTTGCCTTGCGCGCCGAGCTCCTCCAAGACGCCGTCGACGACCCGGATATGCTCCTCGCGCATCGAAGACGAAGCGTCGACGACATGCAAGATCAGGTCCGCCTCCAACACCTCTTCGAGCGTCGCGCGGAACGCGGCTACGAGATCATGCGGCAGCTGCTGAATGAAACCGACCGTATCCGTCAATACGACTTCGCCGACGGACGGCAGCGGCATGCTGCGGGACGTCGGATCGAGCGTCGCGAACAGCTTGTTTTCCGCGTAGACGTCCGACTTCGTCATCCGATTGAGCAGCGTCGACTTCCCGGCATTCGTATAGCCTACAAGCGCCACTTGGTACACGCCGCTCTTCTTCCGGCGCTCGCGATGCAGCTTCCGGTGCCGCGTCACCTCGTCGAGCTGCCTGCGCAAATCCGTGATCCGGTTCCGGATATGACGGCGATCGGTCTCCAGCTTCGTCTCGCCGGGACCTCTCGTGCCGATGCCTCCTCCGAGTCGAGACAAGTTCTTCCCATGCCCGGACAACCGCGGGAGCAAATAACTAAGCTGCGCCAGCTCGACCTGAAGAATGCCCTCCCTCGTCTTCGCCCGCTGCGCGAAGATATCGAGGATGAGCTGCGTCCGATCGACGATCTTCGCGTCCAGGAATTCTTCCAGATTGCGTACTTGGCCGCCGGAGAGCTCCTGATTGAAGATGACCGTCGTCCCGTTCAATTCCCGGAGCCGATCGCGCACCTCCTCGACCTTCCCCTTACCGATAAACCATTTGCTGTCCGCCTTCTCGCGTTTCTGCACCGCCGTGTCGAGTACCTCGACCCCGGCCGTCTCCGCCAGCCGAACGAGCTCTTCCATCGAATACCGGATAAGATCGTCGGTTTCGTTGCCCGTCACGAGGCTGACGAGAATCGCGCGATCCTCCAGCTCCGTACTCGTCGTCATCGTACTCGCTTTCATCTATGTCAGGGTCCCCTTCCCGAATCCGTACTCCCCCATAACATACCATCTTGCCGAAGCAATTTCCACTTGACAGCCTCCTCCGGAACAAGCGAAAGACCCCCCCGCCGTCCTTCGGCGAAGAGGTCTATAGTTTACCACGCATCGGTTCCGTTCCATTCGGCTTCGAACCGAAGTAGGAACGATTCCATATACCGGTGCCGATCCTCGGCGATCCGCCGGGCCTCGTCCGTATTCATAAGTTCCTTCAACTTCAACAGCTTCTCGTGAAAATGATTGTACGCGCTGCTCTTCCCCGTCCGATATTCCTCCGCCGTCATCGACGTTCGCACCGGCAGCGAAGGATCGTGCATCGGCTGCCCCTTCCAGCCGGAGTAGGCGAACGTACGAGCGATGCCCACGGCGCCGAGCGCATCCAGCCTGTCGGCGTCCTGCACGACCCGCCCCTCGAGCGTCGTCAAGCCGGACCGTCCGCCGCCCTTAAAACCCAGATTCGCGATGATGTCGACGATATGCTCCGCATCCGGTTCGGCGACGGTCCGCTCCGCCAGCCAGCTTCGAATGTCCCGCAAGCAGCTTTCCTCGTCGCCGAACAGCTTCTCGTCCGCCAGATCATGCAGCAGCGCCGCCATCTCGCAGACGAACGCGTTCGCCCCCGTCGCCGCGGCGAGGCGCAGCGCCATGCGGCGTACCCGCTCGATATGCCACCAGTCATGTCCGCTGCTGTCCCCGCCGAGCTTCTCCTTCGCCCAAACTTCCGCTTCCGCCGTAATGTTATTCATCTCAATCGCTCCTTCCTGCAGATCCATTTTTGTTCCGAATCGAACGCATCTCAGCCGCTCCGCGACGAACCGGCTCGCCTTGGCATACCGCATCTTCGCGTACACCAAGTAACCGTACAATCCAAGCAGGATCGCGGCTGCGACGACGCAAAGCGTCTCGACGAAAGAAAGGAGATAGGCTCATCGTTTCTGCAGCAATCTTGCGAACGCGGGCTTCCAGCCCGCCATACCGAACGGTTTCGTCAAGTAGTCGTCGACCCCGGCCTCCAGCGCCTTCGCGACCTCCAAGTCGTCTTCGATGCCGGTAAGTATTAGAATGCTATAGCGATGCTTCTCGTCTCGCCGCCGAATTTGGCGAAGCACTTCCATTCCGTTGAGCCGCGGCATATTCCAATCCAATACGACCAGACAAGGCGCCTCGTTCTTATGCCAGTCGTGGCCAAGAACGCATCTCCATCCTCGTACAGCGAAATATTGACTTCGTTGAAATCGCTGATCAGTCGAGCTTCCATCGTCGCGGCGACGACGCTTCCGCTCGCCGCGTGCAGGAGAGGCGCCAACAACAGCTCCGCTTCCGTTACGGTGAACGTTCGACTCCCGTCTTCGTTCAACAATGCCAACAATTCGCCCGCGATATCCGACACTCGGGCACTCCGACGGTTCCGGCCGTGCCCTTGGCCGTGTGAACGAGCCGATACAGCTCCGCCTCGGAAACCGAAGCGTCCCGCGGAAGCGAATCGCGGATGCGCTGGCCGAATTGTTGAATGAACATCTCGATATACTTACTCATAACGTCTCCCGAACATAAAGACACCCCATTCCCTATCCTCGACTAAAGAATAGAGAACGAGGTGAATATTAGTCTTTATCGCCGGCGAACTTGTAACCGGATCCCCACACTGTCTTAATGTACCGGTTCTGGGTATCGATTTTCGACCTTAGGTTCTTAATATGAACCGTTACCGTGTGAATATCCCCAGAATCCTGCTCGCCCCAGATCGATTCATACACTTCTTCTCTCGAGACGACGCGGCCTTCCTGCTCGGCCAAATACGACAATATCTGGAATTCCTTCGTGGAGAGCTCCACGCGTTCTTGATTCAAGTACACCTCATAGGTATCTTTGTGAATGAGTAAGGCGCCGTTGTCGAAAGACATGACGGCTTCCGTCGACTTCCGTGCCGATCGGGAACGCTGCTCTCTGCGAAGATGCGCCTTCACGCGAGAGACGACTTCTTCGATTTCGAACGGCTTCGTGATGTAATCGTCGGCGCCGACGCTGAGTCCGATCACCTTATCCGCGTTCCGATCGCGGCCGCTAATCAGCACGATCGGCCCTGGATATTGATCTCGGATTCGTTGGCACACCTCGAGACCGTCCATCCCGGGCATCATAATATCGAGGAGAATGAGATCGAATGTATACTCACCGATTAATGTAAGCGCATCGATGCCGTTCCCGGCCGTCATCACAAGGTAGCCTTCGATTTCCAGCGTCTCCGACAGCAGATGTTTAACCGCGCGGTCGTCATCCACCAATAGTATTAATGGCTTGTCCATTGGCAAAGAAAGTCGTCCTTTATGAAATAGTAGGTAACCAAGTATTAGTATATCAATTTATTCCTGCAGCAACCAGTTGCCATAGACCGAAAAATCCCGGTTTTCTCCTATTTTCGATAATAGGTTTCTAGAATCGCATCCATCACGCGATTCGTGCGCAGGGCCGTGCGTCCCGTGCTGGGGCAAGGTCCTCCCGTTCCTCTCAACTCGTCTACGATGCTTTGGATAAGAGGCTGCTGAACATGCATCGGTTGTTCGATCCTCCACTCCTCCGTTCCGGCCGACGTCGTCAATCGAACGGGATCGTTGCGGAACGTGGCATACTCGATCTTCCCGCGAGTGCCGACGATCTCGTTTCGGTCTTCCGCGACTCCCGCCTCGAAGCACCAAGAGCCTACGCCGTGCGCTCCGGATTCGAACACATAGGAAGCCGTTACCGTATCCTCTGCCGCATAACGTCCGCCTTGGTTCGTCGCATGTCCGGAGACGCTCCCGATGGGACCGAGCAAATAATCGAGCAAATCGAGCGAATGACTGGCCAAGTCGGGAAAAAGCCCCCCGCCCCCGATCTCCGGCTGCAGTCTCCAAGATTCTCTTGCGTCCGACGTCGGAGGCGGCGCGAATTGGACCGTCGCCACGGAGCGAACTTCTCCGATCGCCCCTTGTTCGATTAGTTCCTTCACTTTGAGAAAACGGGGCTGCTTCCTCCGATAGTATGCCACGAATAAAGGAACGTTCGCCGCTTCGCACGCTTCGACCATCGTTCTGCATTCCGCTTCGTTCATCGCCATAGGCTTCTCGACATATACCGGTTTGCCGGCGCTGGCGGCTTTCAATACATATTCCATATGGGACGAAGGAGGCGTAGCCACATATACGGCATCGACCTCCGGATCTTCGATCAGCCGGTCCGCGTCGTCGTACCATCTCGGCACGCCGTGCCGTTCGGCGTAATCGCGCGCCAAGTCGCCGTTCCGGCGCATGACTGCGACCAACGCGGAGCCTTCGGCCTTCTGCAGCGCGGGGCCGCTCTTGACCTCCGTTACGTTCCCGCAGCCGATGATGCCCCACCTGACGAAATCCATGATTTGGTTCCCTCCGTTCTTATCGCTCGGCTCATTGTAACAGAGGCTCGTCCTCCAAACAACAAAAAAACCTTGAATGTCTCCATTCAAGGTTTCGATTATTTCGGATTGAAGCGGACGATGGGATTCGAACCCACGACCCTCGCCTTGGCAAGGCGATGCTCTACCACTGAGCCACGTCCGCATACGGTGCGGTTGCTCCCTGAAAACTGGATGCGAAACGATGATACATGTCCGAAGCATGTTTTGGGGTCCCCGCAAAGTAATCGGAATACGCTACAGCGCCTCGCTTCACTTTGTGGGGTACATTTGGATAAGTCCTCGACCGATTAGTATTCGTCAGCTGCACGCATTGCTGCGCTTCCACCCCGAACCTATCAACCACGTCGTCTACATGGGGTCTTCAAGCAGGGAAATCTCATCTTGAGGGGGGC
>NZ_JAPSKE010000046.1 GCF_031177825.1 Paenibacillus sp.
TGAAATTCACCAGCACGTAGATTCCGTCGCGGTTCTTGTTGATCTCGTACGCAAGACGGCGCTTGCCCATCACGTTGGTCTTCGTCACTTCGCCGCCGTTATTGATAATGCCTTGGAACCGTTCCACGATCGCTTGGACCGCCGCTTCTTCCACGTCGGAACGGACAATGTACATAATCTCGTACTTGCGCATCGATAATTCACCTCCTCTTGGTCTATGGCCCCGCACGAACGCGGAGCAAGGAGCGAGAGCTGTAAACTCACACTAAACTCTAATATACCAAATACGACAACGCGGGGCAAGCGCCTATTTCCCTCCCCCGCTGGCACATTCCGGGAAACATGTTTCCGACGCCGGTGGATACCCTATAGACGGGGGTGATGACGATGGGCGAACGGACTCGGTTTCATCCAGGCGACAAGGCGCCGAACAACGGCATCTATGTCGAGGTAGGGGAAAATGACGTGCATATGGGGATCGAAAACCCGAAACGCATCGAGTTAAAGAAGGGCGACAAGCTGCCGGACAACGAAAACGGCGATCGCGTCTGGGTGCTGGAAAGCAAGCATCATACGGTTCATTAAAACGGAAAGAAGCATAGTCCGCCCGGCGATCGTGTCGCCGTCGCGAGCTATGCTTCTTTTTCCATCGTACCCTTGTCTCATCGAAAATACCGAAATCACATGCCGGAGAAGAAGTGGGCCAACCAGCCGGCGAAGGCGCCCAGAACATAAAAAAACGATTCCCACCAAGGTCCCCACTTCGCCGCCGGCGTCGAGCCCTCTCGTTCCATAAGCGACTCCTCCCGACTGCGGCGAAAGCCTTCGTAATGGGATATCGTATTCGCGCGAGTCGGGAGAAGTGAATGATTACCGGTCTTTGATCATTAATTCCTGTTGCTCCCTATAAGAATTATGACGTTCGGTGCGTTTTTTGATGACCTGCTCCGCGTAATTCGGAATATGCTCATACTTGTTGCCGTCGTTTTCCTTATAAGTCCGGTTCGGTTTTTTCGTCATTTGTCGCTCACCCCCTGCTATTAGGGTCCCCAGCGGGGGAGACGAGCATGCAATGGAGTTGAGCTTCATACAAGCATAAGTCCTTGAATAGAGTTTCTTCCGGCAACAAAAAAGCCGGCGCCCGTTCGGCACCGACTAGCTTCTTATGTATGGCGGAGAGAGTGGGATTCGAACCCACGCACGGCTTGCGCCGCCTAGTTGATTTCGAGTCAACCCCCTTGGGCCACTTGGGTACCTCTCCGTTTTGCGACGACAGGATTTATCTTATCACAGCTCGGCTGCTTTCGCAATACCTCGTCGAGCATTAATCCGTCGTCGCTTCGTCCTCTTTTTTCGGCGCCGCGATCAGCACTTTTTTGAACCTCTTCTCGAATTTCGCCCGCGGCACCAAGACGCTGTGCTGGCATCCGCGGCACTTGATGCGGATATCCATGCCCATCCGGATAATCTCCATCTCGTTCGCGCCGCAAGGATGCGGCTTCTTCATTAAGACGACGTCGCCCAATCCGAACGTCTTCGCTTCCGCCATCCCTCTCTCCCCCGTTTCACACCGATCTTTGGAACGTTACGAGCCGCGGATAAGGAATCTCGATGCCTTCCTCCTCGAGGGCCTTCTTAATCGCCGCGTTCATTTCCCGCCCCACGCCGAAATGCGTCATCGGTTTACACTCGAACGTTACGCGAATGACCACTTCGGATGCGCCGAGCGCTTGCACGCCGAGCACCTCGGGTTCCTTGACCATATTTTCGTTCGCTTCGAACACTTCGAGCGCGGTACGTCGGATGACCTCGGTCGCCTTCTCGATATTCGACTCGTACGCGATCGAGACGTCCGCTACCCCGACGGAGTTGTTGGTCGAGAAGTTCGTCACCTCGAGAATCGCCCCGTTCGGGATAATGTGGACCTCGCCGTTCCAACTCTTGATCCGGGTGACCCGAAGTCCGATCTCCTGAACCGTCCCTTGGAAGTTGCCCGTCTTGATGACGTCCCCTACCGCGAATTGATCTTCGAAAATAATAAAAAACCCCGTGATCACGTCCTTCACGAGACTCTGCGCCCCGAACCCGATCGCCAGCCCCATCACCCCGGCGCCCGCGAGAAGCGGCGCGAGATCGACGCCGATCTCCGATAATATCAGCATAAGCACGATGAAGTTGACGGTATAGGAAACGACGTTATTGACGAGCCGGCCGATCGTCTGCGTCCGTCGGGGATCGATCTTCAATTTTCCGTCCGACTTCCGCTCGATCATCATATGGGTGATCACTCGACCGACGTACCGCACGATGATACGGCCGACGACGAAATAAACGACGATCTTCGCGATCACCCATAACACTGCGATCCATACGTTCGGATCGGTCAGCAGGGCCGACGTCTCGGTAATAAAATTTACGAATGGTACGCCTTCACTCATCGTAACCCTCCTTCTCTCTAGAAATCAATCGTATCATACCCGGATTCAATTTTTAAGTAGATGCCCCGCACCTCTACCCGCTCTTCCCGAAGAATCGTCTTTACCCGCTCCAAGTCCGCCCCGCCGAACCCGATCGACAGCGCGCATCCGGCCGTGATCTCCTTCGGCGTCGGCAACGTATCGATCTCGATATCGGCGTATTCGAGCAGCATCTCCGTCCGAATCGCCTGCTGCGTGGAATCGAAGGCGATTACGTATTGCTCCGGCATGGCGGAGGTCCCCCTTTTCTATGTAAGACTCTATCGAAAAATCTATGAGCGCGTCCTATGCCGCGTATAAAAAACGCCCGCCATCCGTATACTGTTACTACTACAATCATGCTAAGCGATAGGCGGGAGTGCTATGAACTTTTCTATCGGATCTTTTTCGTTCTTGACGAACAAAAAATCGGCGCCCCCGGCGCCCTTGAAGCTTCCGCACACGGATCCGGACGCGGTCGTACAGTTAAGCGACCGGCTTCGCCACATCTTTTCCGCCGTACCGGCGTATCAACCGATCGTCGTCGTTTGCGTCGGCACGGACCGTTCCACGGGCGACGCCCTGGGACCGCTCGTCGGGAGCTCGTTACATAAGCATTCGAACATCCCGGTTTACGGTACTTTGGACGAGCCGGTACATGCCGTCAACTTAACCGATCGGCTCGAGGAAATCCAACGTTCGCACCGCAATCCGTTCATCGTCGCCATCGACGCGTGCCTCGGCCAACTGTCGAGCGTCGGCTGCATTCAAGCGGGCGACGGTCCCGTCAAGCCGGGAGCCGGCGTCAATAAGGAGCTGCCTCCCGTCGGCGACTACCATGTCACGGGCATCGTGAACGTCGGCGGATTCATGGAATATTTCGTCCTGCAGAATACTCGCCTCTCGCTGGTCGTCAACATGGCGGACGTCATCTCCGAATCGATCCGGCTTGCGGCGGAGGAACGGTTCTCCTCCTCTAAAGCTTCCGCTTCGCTTGACTGATCGCTTGCTTCTCTTCGGGCGTCAACGGATATCCTGACGCCCCGGCCTCCAGCGGCTTCGCATATACGCGGCTCTCGTCGCGGCTGTGCAGCGCGCTGATCACGACGCCGTCCTCGCGATCGTCCAGGAACGCAACCGAGAAGCTCAGGTCGCTCCCCCGATCGTCGAACGGGTTATAACGAACGACCCCTACGTTGGATTTCATTCGACCCGACCTCGCTTCCAGCTTTTCGATCGAATGCGCGTGCGCTTCCGCCTTCGACGTCAGCGCGTTCATCCTTTCATGCATCTGTCTCATGACGGATTCCAAGTCGGGCATGCCGCTTCCGTCCACGAAGGCGTTCAAGCGACGCTTCAATCTGCCGATCCGAACGAGCGCCGCGATCCACAATACGAACAATAATACAATCAGAACGGTGCCGGCGGAGATCCACCCCTCCAGCGGCACTTCGAACACAACTGTTTCCCCCATGACGCTTCTCCCCCCGTCGTCTCTGTCTCTAGCCCTTGTTCCGGTAGGATTGCAAGATCTGCTTCATGGATTCAAGGAAATATTCCACATGCTCCGTCGTCGAGAATGCGCCGACGCTCGCTCTCACCGCTCCCGTGGCCTCCGTCCCGGCCGTCCGATGGGCGAGCGGCGTACAATGATATCCGGCTCGGACCGCGATTCGGAAATGCTGGTCCAGAATGAACGACAACTCGGCGCTGTCGATGTCATCCGTAACGAACGATACGATCCCCGTTCTCTGCATTCCGACGCTCGGTCCTAACACGCGAACGCCTCCCAGGCGGTGCAATCCTTCCATGAGCCGCTGGGTCAACGTCCATTCCTTAGTATGGATGTTTGCCGGCGTCTCATGCAGGACGAAGTCCAGGCCGGCGCCCAACCCTGCAATTCCCGGGCCGTTCTGCGTACCCGATTCGTACCGGTCCGGGCGCACCGTCGGCTGTCCGATCGCCTCCGATTGACTGCCCGTCCCCCCGACGATAATCGGATCGACCTCCAACTCCGGCGAGATGTACAATCCTCCTGTTCCTTGGGGACCGTACAACGCTTTATGTCCCGGGAACGCCAGCATATCGATCCCCATCCGCGCGACGTCGATCTCGAGCACGCCCGCCGTTTGGGCGGCGTCGACGAGCAGCGCCGCGCCGTGCGCCTTCGCAATGACGCCGAGTTCCTCGATCGGCAGGATGCTTCCAAGCAAGTTGGAACTGTGATTCGCGACGATTAGGCGAGTGCTTGGCTCCAACGCGCGCTTCACGTCCATCGGATCCAGGCTTCCGTCCTCCGACAAGTTTACGTACGTTACTCGCACGCCTTTTTCCGATTTCAGCCATTCGAGCGGACGACGGACGGAATTATGTTCCACCGCCGTGCATACGACGTGATCCCCCGGCTTCACGAACCCGAGGATCGCGGTATTCAACGCCATCGTCGTATTTAAAGCGAAGACGATATCGTTCGGATTTCGAATGCCGAACAACGTCGCCAGCTTCTTCCTCGTCCGAAACATCGACTTGCTCGCCTCCACCGCCATGCGATGGCTTCCTCTTCCCGGATTCGCGCCGTATGCCGCCACCGCTTCGACCATCGCTTCCGCGACGCCCGGCGGCTTCGGCCACGACGACGCGGCATTGTCGAAATAGTACACGTCCATTTCTTCCGCCTCCAAACATGAAATCAGCATACCTGCGATCCTCGCGGATTCGTCGGTATGCTGCATCGCTTTGTTCGCTTATCCTGTATATTTCCCTTGCATAATCTCTAACAATCGCTGCAGGTCGTCGTTCGAGTAATATAGGATTTCGATCTTTCCCTTTTCTTTATTCGACTTGATTTTCACCGTCGTCTTTAGATATTCTCTCAAATCTTCCTCCAACGCGTGAATGTACGGATCCCGTTTGATCTTTTTCGGCTTCGGCTGTTTCTTCTGCTGATCCTCCAGCTTCCGAATCGCCTCTTCCAGCTCCCGTACGCTCCATTGTTCGACGATCGTCCGTTCCGTCAATTCAAGAATCGCCTTCTCGTCCTTCATGCCCGCGATCGCGCGCGCATGTCCCATCGACAATGTTCCACGTGAAACATATTCCTTCACCTTCGCAGGCAAGGAAAGCAATCGAAGGAAATTCGCGATATGCGATCTAGACTTGCCGACCTTCGCCGACAATTCCTCCTGCGTCAAGGAGAACGTATCGATCAAATTCTGATACGCCAACGCCACTTCCATCGCGTTCAGATCCTCGCGCTGCAAGTTCTCGATCAGCGCGATCTCCATTACTTGTTGGTCGGAGAAGTTGCGGACGACCGCAGGAATCGTCGATAATCCCGCCTGTTGCGTAGCTCTCCAACGGCGTTCTCCGGCGATGATTTCGTATCCCTTCACTACGGCGCGCACGATGATCGGTTGAATGACGCCATGCTCTTTAATCGAGCCGGCCAAATCGGCAATGCTGTCGTCGTCGAAGTGCTTCCGCGGCTGATACGGATTCGGCCGCAGCTGCGAGACGGATATTTCGAGGATTTTATCGTCTTCTTTGATGTTTAACGCCGGAATTAACGCATCCAATCCTCTGCCCAATCTCTTATTCAATGGAGATCACTTCCTTTGCAAGCTCCATGTAGACTTCTGCGCCCTTCGATCTCGGGTCGTACGTGATGATGGACTGCCCATGGCTGGGCGCTTCGCTCAATCGTACGTTCCTCGGGATGATCGTTTGATACACCTTGTGTTGGAAGTACTTCTTGACCTCTTCGATGACTTGGATGCCTAGATTCGTTCTTGCGTCGAACATCGTCAGGAGCACGCCTTCGATCTGAAGCGACGTGTTCAGATGCTTTTGCACCAAGCGAATCGTGTTGAGCAGCTGGCTTAGCCCTTCGAGCGCGTAGTACTCGCATTGAATCGGAATAATGACGGAATCGGAGGCTGTGAGCGAATTTACCGTTAGGATGCCTAGCGACGGAGGACAATCGATCAAGATGTAGTCGAACATATGGCGCACGAGCTGGATCGACTTCTTCAGCCGCACCTCGCGGGAGATCGTCGGCACGAGCTCGATCTCGGCGCCGGCCAATTGAATGGTGGCCGGAATCATTTTCAAATTCGGAATGTTCGTATCGACGATCGCGTCTTTCGGGTGAATATCGTTAATTAATACGTCGTAGATACAATATTGGACGTCCGCTTTGTTGACGCCGATCCCGCTCGTCGAATTGCCCTGCGGATCGATATCGATCAACAGCACTCTCTTCCCCAAAGAAGCGAGCGACGCTCCCAGGTTGACCGAGGTCGTCGTCTTGCCGACGCCGCCCTTTTGGTTCGTAATTGCAATGATTTTGGACAACCGTGTTCACCTCAAACATGAAATCGAACGCAATAACCGTACCCTCGCGCGAACGAGCGAAGAAAAAAGCGGCTTGCGCCGCTATCGACCAGATGCTGGTATCGTAATTATCGCTTCGGTATTTTAATGATGATTTCGTATCGATCTTCGAAGTCTTGCTCGTCTTTGACGATGTTCATCCCCGTCCCCATGACCATGTCGACGGATTGCCGGATGGTGTTCACCGCAAGTCGGACGTCTTTCGAGAAAGAAATCCGCTTCGGCTTCTTCTCGACGCTCTGGCGAATCGACTCGAGGATGAATTGAATTCGCGTCTCGGTTTGCTTTACGTTCAATTCCTTCGTGACGATATCTTCCAACACCTTGACTTGCAGCTCCTCCGTTGGCAGCGCAAGCATCGCTCTAGCATGGCGTTCCGTAATCTGACGCTCCAGCAGCGCTTGCTTCACCGGTTCCGACAGATGCAGCAGTCGAATTTTGTTGGCGATTGTCGATTGACTCTTCCCCAGCCGTTGCGCCAAGCTTTCCTGCGTCAGCTGATGAATTTCGATGAGCTTCTGGTACGCGATCGCTTCCTCGATCGAGGTCAACCCTTCGCGCTGCAGATTTTCGATCAATGATATCGACGCCGCTTGCGAATCGTTGAATTCCCGCACGATCGCAGGGATGGTATCCCACTCCAGCTTGCGTACGGCTCTCCAACGGCGTTCCCCCGCGATCAGCTCATGTCTGCCGTCGCGGACGCGAACGACGATCGGTTGAATGACGCCATGCGTCCGAATCGTCTGGCACAATTCTTCGATGCGCTCGTCGTCAAATACGGATCTTGGCTGATAAGGACTCGGAACGATCGATTCGACCGGAATCATCTTTACTTCTTCGTTCGTCGTCTTCTCCTGCAGCCCAAAAAACCGATTGAATTGTTCCTTCATGTACGTTGCACCATACTTTCGAAATAATGATCGTAAATTACGCGCAAGGTCGATTCAGCGATCACGTATAGAGAGTATTGCGTTCAAACCGCTTGAAAACGCGACAAGAGGCAAAACAAGCCTCCGCCGGAGGGACGGAGACAAGTCACGTTTTTGCCGTAATATTGTTTATTCGATACCCATGTCGAATTTCCTGCTCTTCCGTCGGAAAGAAATTAGATTTCGGACATAAAAATGTTCCACGTGAAACATCCTCGCCGTTAGCGAGCGCCGAGCAGCGGCATTTTCAACGGCACGCCGGCTTTGCGCGGATATTTGCCCGGCGTCGCCTTCGTCTTCCGAACGACGATCACATGTCTTCCCGACTGCTCCATAGGTAATTCGAAAGCAAAATCCGCTTCGACGGCGCCGCCGAGTTCCTTGAACGCGAAAGCCGCTTCCTTCAGCTCTTCCCCCGGGTCGGAGCCTTTCATGGCGATGAATACGCCCTGGGGACGAACGAACGGAAGGCAAAACTCCGACAGCACGTTCAGACGTGCGACGGCGCGAGCCGTTACGATGTCGTATCGGTCCCGATGTTCCGCGAGCCGCGCCGCATCCTCTGCGCGAGCGTGAACGCAATCGACGTCGGTTACGCCCAATTGCTCCACCAGATGCCGGAGAAAGCCGATTCGCTTCTGCAACGAATCTACGATCGTCACCCGCAAATGGGGGAACGCGATTTTCAACGGAATGCTGGGAAACCCGGCGCCCGAGCCGATATCGGCGATCGAACGAACGTCGTCCAGCGGGTGGAAGAACGACAGGGAAATCGAATCATAGAAGTGTTTAATGTACACTTGCTCCTTCTCCGTAATTCCCGTTAAATTCATCTTCTCGTTCCACTCGACCAGTTCCCGATAATAGATCTCGAATTGTTCCAGCTGTCGTTCCGCGACGGCTATGCCGCGCTCCGCGAGCAATCCTCGGAACGTCTCTCTTGGGTCGGACATCGCTAACCTCTCTCCCGCCTTGCGTTATCCTCTTGCGGCGGTCACTTTATTGTATTGTTCTAAATAGACGAGCAGGATCGACAGATCCGCCGGCGTTACGCCGCCGATCCGGGACGCCTGGCCGATCGAAATCGGACGGATTCGACTTAAGTTGTGCTTCGCTTCCGTGGCGAGTCCATGTACGGCGAAATAGTCGATATTCTCGGGGATTTTCTTCTTCTCCATCTTCTTCAATCGTTCGACCTGTTGGAGCTGCTTCTCGATATACCCGACGTATTTCAACTGGATCTCGACCTGCTCCTTCATCTCGGCATCCAGTTCGTACGGGGACGGACTCATCCGTTCGATATGGGCGTACGAAATTTCCGGACGTCTGAGGATGGAAGCGGCATCGACCGAATTGTTCAGCAGTACGGACCCGGCTTCCGCAAGTACCGCTTGGGTGTGTTCCTCGGGACGAAGCTTCGTCTTATGGAGTCGATCGATCTCCTGTTCGACCAGCGCTTTCTTCGCCAAGAACCGATCGTACCGTTCCTGAGGGATCAGTCCGATCTCGTATCCGATATCGGTCAATCGAAGATCGGCGTTGTCGTGACGAAGCAGCAGCCGATATTCCGCGCGCGACGTCAACAGACGGTACGGTTCGCTCGTTCCCTTCGTGACGAGATCGTCGATCAGCACGCCGATGTACGCTTGCGAGCGATCCAATACGACCGGATCCTTCCCTAGCGCCTTCCGAGCCGCATTGATGCCGGCCATAATGCCCTGCGCCGCGGCTTCCTCGTACCCGGACGTTCCGTTGATTTGCCCCGCCGTGAACAAGCCCGGCAGACGCTTCGTCTCGAGCGTCGGCCACAGCTGCGTCGGTACGACGGCGTCGTATTCGATCGCGTATCCGGTCCGCATCATCTCCGCCCGCTCCATGCCGGGAATCGAACGCAAAATCCGCAGCTGCACATCCTCCGGCATACTCGTGGACAAGCCTTGCACGTAATATTCGGACGTATAACGGCCTTCCGGCTCCAGAAACAGCTGATGCTTCGGTTTATCCGCGAATCGAACGATTTTATCTTCGATCGAAGGGCAGTATTTCGGTCCCGTGCCTTCGATCGCCCCCGAAAACATCGGCGCCCGATGCAGATTGGAGTTGATGATTTCGTGCGTCTCTCCGGACGTGTACGTCAACCAGCACGGCAATTGCGGATCCGACGGTTGTTTGACGTCTTCGTACGAGAACGTCTTCGGTTCATTGTCCCCAGGCTGAATCTCCATCTTATCGAAATCGATCGAATCTTTGTGCACCCGCGGCGGCGTTCCGGTCTTGAACCGCACGAGGTCGAAGCCTAGCTCCTTCAGATGTTTCGCCAGCTCGACGGAAGGCTGCTGATTGTTCGGCCCGCTCTCGTACATCAATTCACCGATGATGACCTTCCCGCGCAAATACGTGCCCGTCGTCAAGACGACGGTTTTCGCCCGATATTCGGCGCCGGTCTTCGTCACGCACCCGCGGCATACGCCGTCCTCGACGATGAGCTTCTCCGCCATCCCCTGACGAAGCGTCAAGTTCGGCGTCTTCTCGATCGTCTCCTTCATCGTGTGCTGATATAGAAACTTATCCGCCTGCGCGCGAAGCGCGTGAACCGCCGGCCCCTTCCCCGTGTTCAGCATTCTCATTTGAATGTATGTCTTATCGATGTTGCGTCCCATCTCGCCGCCGAGCGCGTCGATCTCCCGAACGACATGCCCCTTGGCCGGGCCCCCGATCGACGGATTGCATGGCATGAACGCCACCATATCGAGATTGATCGTAAGCAGCAGCGTATCGCAGCCCATACGCGCGGACGCGAGCGCCGCTTCGCAGCCCGCATGGCCCGCCCCGATCACGATGACGTCGAAATCGCCCGCTGCATAACCTGTAGTCATAGCTTCTATCCCTCCTTGAGAATTTCTTACTTGCCCAAACAAAATTGCGAAAAAATTTGATCGATCAACGAATCGCTTACCGCGTCGCCGATCATCTCTCCAAGGTGTTCCCACGCGTTCCGTACGTCGATCTGCACCATATCGATCGGCATGAGCGCCGCGACGCCTTCGATCGCTTCCTGCAGCGAGGCCTTAGCTTTCTTCAATAAATGAATATGCCGCACGTTGCTGACATACGTAATATCGCCCGATTCGATCTTCCCGCTGAAAAACAAAGCGCCGATCGCCTTCTCGAGCCGTTCCAGCCCTTCTCCCTCTTTCGCCGACAGACGCACGATCCGTTCGGCGGGAAGGCGACGGTACAGCGCGTCCATCTGAATATGCGTCGCCAAGTCCATTTTATTCACAATCAGAATCGTTTGTCGATCCTTGAGCTCCTCCAGGAGACTCTCTTCCTCGTCCGACAACGGCTCGTTGCCGTTCACCACGAACAGGATCAAATCCGCGGACGCGATCGCGCTCCGCGACCGCTCGACGCCGATGCGTTCCACGACGTCCGACGTCTCGCGAATACCCGCCGTATCGAGCAGCTTCAGCGGAATGCCGCCGACCGTCACGTACTCCTCGATGACGTCGCGCGTCGTGCCGGGAATATCGGTGACGATCGCCCGATTGTCTTGGGCCAAAGTATTGAGCAGCGACGACTTGCCTACGTTCGGCTTGCCGACGATCGCCGTCTCGATCCCTTCCCGGAGCAGCTTGCCTTGCTCGGCCGTTCGAAGCATCTCTTCGATCGCATCGAGCGCGAATTCGCACTTCTCCCGTATGAAGGCGTTCGTCAATTCCTCGACGTCGTGCTCCGGGTAATCGATGTTCACCTCGATATGCGCCATCGTCTCCACCAACGTGTGACGTAGCGACTTCACCTTCCGCGACAACGCCCCGTCGACCTGCTTCAGCGCGATCGAGAACGCGCGATCCGACTTCGACCGGATCAGATCGATGACCGCTTCGGCTTGCGTCAAGTCGATGCGGCCGTTCAGGAACGCGCGCTTCGTGAACTCGCCCGGCTCCGCCAATCTCGCCCCGCCGTCGAGCAGCACGTCCAACACCTTCTTCACGGAGACGATGCCTCCGTGACAGCTCACTTCGACGACGTCTTCCGCCGTATACGAACGAGGGCCGCGCATGACGGTAACCAACGCTTCTTCGATCCGCTCGCCGTCCGCCGGATGTACGACATGTCCGTATTGCACCGTATGGGATTCGACCTGCGACAACCTCTTCTTCGATCGGAACGCCTTCTCGACGACGCCGACCGCATCCGGTCCGCTCACGCGAATGACCGCGATGCCGCCTTCGCCGAGCGGCGTCGCGATCGCCGCGATCGTATCATCCGCCAACAACATAAGTTCACCCGCCCTCTATAAAGCTCTCTAAACAAAAAGCAATGACTTAGACTCCAAGTCATTGCCGGAATAAGACCCGTTATGATTTCAATGCGATCACGATTCTACGATTCGGCTCTTCGCCCTTGCTGAACGTCTTCACCTTGGGATGATGTTGAAGCTTATAATGGATAATGCGCCGTTCATGCGAAGACATCGGCTCCAAGACGACTTCCTTCCTCGTGCGGACGACTTGGTTCGCGAGCCGCATCGACAAGTCTTCCAGCGTCTTCTTCCGCCGTTCGCGGAATCGCTCCGCATCGAGCACGATCCGAACATGTTCGTCCGACAACCGATTCGCGTACACGTTGATCAGCGTCTGCATCGCATCCAACGTCTGACCCCGGCGGCCGATGAGCGCGCCGAGCTCTTTGCCCGTCACCTGGAAGACGACGTGACCGTCTTCGTCCGTCGACGATTCGACCGAGGGGTCGATCCCCATCTCCCGGAGCGCGTCGACGAGATAGGACTTGGACCGTTCGATCGGGTCTTCCCGGTTCGTCGCGGCGACCGGATCGGTCGTCGCCGGCGCGAGATTGCGAAGCGTCAATTCCACCTTCGCGTCCTTCGCCCCGAACAGCCCGAGCAATCCCTTGGAAGGCTGCTCCAAGACGACGATCTCGACGTCCTTCTCCGTTGCGCCGAGCTCGGCCAGTCCTTTATTTACCGCGTCGCTTACCGTTTTTCCGCTGCTGACCACCTTGGTTTTTCCGTTGTCCGCTCGTTTCGACATTTTTAACCGCCTCGCCTCTAAAGGAAGGTTTATAAATGAAGTACGACTGCACGATGGTGAAGATGTTGCTGTATACCCAGTACAGAACGAGCGCCGAAGGGAAAGACCACGACATGACCAAAATCAAGATCGGGAAGATGAACATCAGCATCTGCATGTTTTGCGGCATCTGCGCTTGCATCATCTTCTGCTGGAGGAACGTCGTGAGCGCCGCCAAAATCGGAAGCACGTAAATCGGGTCCGGCGAGCCGAGCTGCAGCCATAAGAACGTATTGTCGCGAATATGCGTGTTGCCTAAAATCGATTGGTATAACGCGATCAAAACCGGCATCTGGATGAGCAACGGGAAGCAACCGCTGAGCGGGTTGACGCCGTTCTGTTGGAACAGCTTCATCGTCTCTTCCTGCTGCTTCTTCGGATCCGTTGAATACTTCTGGCGGATCTCCTGCAGCTGCGGTTGAATCGCTTGCATTTGCTTCGAAGACTTATACTGTTTCAGCGTGAGAGGCAGGATAATCAACCGTACGATGATCGTGATGACCATGATGGCGAGTCCGTACTGGCCGAACATCGCGGCGGCCAACCAGTCCAGCGCATCGGATAAGGGACCGACGAAATATCCGCCCCAGAAGCCTTCCCGATTGATGTCTAACGTAGTGCCCGTGCTGCAACCGGCAAGCAACAAAAACGGAGCGAGTAAGGCCCATTTCCAATGACGTCGAAGTAACAACGATAACCCTCCCAAGCGTATATATAAGGAAAATATCCATCGAATCCGGCGCCCAGGGCTCGTCCGAAGGATCATCCTAAACTATATCATACATTTCGTACCATTGAAAATCATGGTTGTTTCCGAACCGGGGCCTGCAGCAGGTCCGCTCTCTTGAATACATGGTGAATGCTCTTCTTCAGCATCGTATGGTCGAGCTCCAGCGCGGGCTTGCGCACGATGCACACGATGTCGACGCGAGGCTTCATTAACGGCTCCATCCGGCGAACGATCTCTTTCACGCGCCGGCGCATCCGATTGCGTACGACCGCGTTGCCGACCTTCTTGCTTACGGATACGCCGAAGCGGAACGATTCCGCGGCCTGCGAATGCTTCACGTACACTACGAACTGATGGTTCGCAGCCGCCTTGCCGTGTTTGAACACCTTCGCGAAGTCTTCTTTTTTTCGAAGTCGCAGCCTCTTCTGCACGAAAGCCGTGCCTCCTGACTCTTCATACTTATGTAGCCTTGACACAAACCGACCGGAATAAACAAAAAGGACCACATGAAAGTGGTCCGGCTAGGCGTTGCTTATGCGCTGATTACTTTTCTGCCCTTCAGACGGCGTGCGGCGAGGACTTTACGTCCGTTCTTCGTCGCCATCCGCTTGCGGAAACCGTGTACTTTCTTCCGCTTGCTCACGTTCGGCTTAAATGTCGGTCCCATCGGTCAACACCTCCTTGATCCTTTCCACTCCAAAAACAAAGCGCTTTTTCTATTTAACCATTCGACCCGCCCAAAGTCAAGAACAATCCACAGCCCCGGAAGCCGTGCCACGTTTCGCCGAAATCCGAGTTTGTGCATAACCTTTTCGCGTTATCGTCCGATTTTGTCGAATTGTGAACAACATACGAACAGAAGGCAGGATTGTAAATAAAAAATGAATGAAAATAGTGAAAATGTGGATAACACCCGGAAACGCATTGAAACCCTTCACTCTTTTTGCTATATTGATATTGTTTTCGTTGTGAATAAACCCAAATTATCCTCCGATTTATCAACATGGTGTGGATAACATTGTGAACATTTTTCCCCAACAAGGATAAGTTTATCCGACTACATGTAGCTTATGTTGAAAACCATCGACGCGAACCCGATGCTTTCTACATAATTCGACGGGATTTCCGTCTTTTTTTTGTCATCATGCGCCGCCCTATAAGGAGTGAATCGATTGTGGACAACCAACCCACACAATTATGGCAGAGCGTTCTCCAATTGTTGCAATCGAGAGTGAGCCGCCCGAGCTTCGATACGTGGCTGAAATCGACGAAGGCTGCCGCTTTGACGGAGACGTCTCTAACCATCTGCGCGCCGAACAACTTCGCGAGGGAATGGCTCGAGAATCGATACACCCGCTTGATCCAGGCCGCCGTGCTGGAATGCACCGGTCAAGAGGTGGAAATTCGAATCGTAACGGAGGAGGAGCGCGACGCGGCGAACGCCGCGGCGCCGGCTCCGCAGCCTCCGAAGCGCCCCGCCCCGCCGGCCGAGCCGGTATCGGTCGGGGGCTCGATGCTGAACGCGAAGTATACGTTCGATACGTTCGTCATCGGCGCGAACAATCGATTCGCCCACGCCGCGTCGCTCGCCGTCGCCGAGGCGCCGGCGAAAGCGTACAACCCGCTGTTTTTGTACGGCGGCGTCGGCCTCGGCAAGACGCACTTGATGCATGCGATCGGCCATTATATCGCGGAACATAATCCGAGCGCGCGGGTGCTCTACATCTCGTCCGAGAAGTTCACGAACGAATTCATCAACGCCATTCGCGACAACCGCGGCGAGAGCTTCCGCAACAAATACCGAAATATCGACATTCTTCTTATAGACGATATTCAGTTTTTGGCGGGGAAAGAACAGACGCAGGAAGAATTTTTCCACACGTTCAACGCCCTTCACGAAGAGCGCAAGCAGATCGTCATTTCGAGCGACCGCCCCCCGAAGGAAATTCCGACGTTGGAGGAACGCCTCCGATCCCGCTTCGAATGGGGATTGATCACCGACATTCAACCGCCGGATCTCGAGACGCGGATCGCGATTCTTCGCAAGAAGGCCAAGGCCGAAAACCTGGATATTCCGAACGAAGCGATGATGTATATCGCGAATCAGATCGATACGAACATCCGCGAGCTGGAGGGCGCGCTCATCCGCGTCGTCGCCTACTCGTCGTTGATCAATCAAGACATCAGCGTTCATCTGGCCGCGGAAGCGCTCAAGGACATTATTCCGAACTCCCGCAACCGCGTCGTGACGATTCAAGACATTCAGCAGCGCGTCGGGGAATATTACGGCATGAAGTCGGAAGATTTCAAAGCGAGGAAACGGACGAAGAACGTCGCCTTCCCGAGACAGATCGCTATGTACTTGTCCAGGGAGCTGACCGACCATTCGCTGCCGAAGATCGGCGAGGCGTTCGGCGGTCGCGACCATACGACGGTCATCCACGCCCACGATAAAATTTCGAGCATGCTGCAGCAGGATCAAGAGCTGTTCAAAATTTTGCAATCGATTCGCGAGAAAATAAAAAATCCGTCATAATTCGCGCTTATTCGCATAACCCTGAATAACTTCGACAAACGATTGAAGCCTATACACACTTTATGCACATGTGGATAGGCTTCAATTTCCGTTTATATTCGACTTATCCACATATTCTTGGCCCCTACTACTATGACTACGATTTAAAAAAAGATATTATTACTACTATGTACCCTTTTTTGGAGAGTGAACCCCTTTGAAAATCACGATACAAAAACAGCAACTGAACGACTCGATTCAAGACGTAAGCAAAGCCATATCCAGCCGGACGACGATTCCGATCCTGACCGGCATCAAGATCGAGGCGAACTCCACCGGCGTCACGATGACGGCGAGCGATACCGATATTTCCATCCAAGCGTTCATTCCCGCCGAAATCGACGGAGAACGCATCATCTCTATCGAACGTTCCGGCAGCGTCGTCGTACCTGCGAAGTTTTTCGTCGACATCGTCCGCAAGCTCCCGGCTTCCGATGTCCACATGGAAGTCGGTGACCAATTTAAAATCGTGATCCAATCCGGCTCTACCGAAATTCAATTGGCCGGTCTGGATCCGGAAGAATATCCGCTCCTTCCGCGACTGGCGGAAAATCAGACGCTATCGATGCCGAGCGAAGTGCTCCGTTCGATGATCCGCCAGGTCGCCTTCGCCGTATCGACGAACGAGGCGACCCCGGTGCTTACCGGCGTCCTGTGGACGCTCGAGTCGGGCAAGCTCAAGTTCGTCGCGACGGACCGTCACCGCTTGTCCAGCATCGAACGGCCGATCGATTGCCCGCCGGAATTAAGATTTCATAATATTGTGATTTCAGGAAAAAACTTAAACGAGTTGGGCAAAATTTTGCCGGAGCAAAACACGCTCATCGACATCGTCGTCGCGGACAACCAAGTGCTGTTCCGCACCGGGAACGTCTTGTTTTTCTCGCGCATTCTCGACGGCACGTATCCGGACACGTCGAAGATCATTCCTCAGTCGTACAAGACCGAGGCCGTATTCGCCGCGAAGCCGCTCGCCGACGCGATCGATCGCGCGTACTTGCTGTCCCGCGAAGAGAAGACGAACATCGTCCGATTGACGACGGCCGACGACGAGCGCTCGGTCGAAATCTCGTCGAGTTCTTCGGAGCTCGGACGCGTTACCGAGCAGCTGCCGGTGGAGTCGTTAAGCGGCGAGCCGCTTAAAATTTCGTTCAACTCGAAATATATTCTCGACGTGCTCAAGGTGACCGAGGACGATTCCATCCGCATCGGATTCACCGGCGCCATGAGCCCGATGATTTTGCGTCCGGCGGACGACGGAGGCATTCTGCACCTCATTCTGCCGTACCGCACCACGACTTAATCGCAAATCCGGAGGAGATCTTCCGCTTATGAAACAAGTACAGATCGGCACGGAATACATTACGCTCGGGCAGATGCTGAAGCTGAGCGACATTATCGACTCGGGCGGCCAGGCGAAGGCGTTCCTCGCGGAGGCGGACATTCTGGTGAACGGCGAACCCGACAATCGGCGCGGGCGCAAGCTGTACCGCGGCGACCGGGTCCGCGTCCAAGGGCACGGAGAATTCGAAATCGTATGAAGGTTTCGACCCTCTCGCTCCGGAACTACCGGAATTATCCCGCGGTGGACCTCTCGACCGATCACCGCGTGAACGTCTTCATCGGGCAGAACGCCCAAGGCAAGACGAATCTGCTCGAAGCGATCTATATGCTCGCGCTGACGAAATCCCACCGGACGTCCAAAGACAAGGAACTGATCCGGTGGGGCGAAACGCACGCCGTGCTTTCGGCCGGGACGGTCCGCAAGTACGGCGATTGCCGTCTTCAGCTCGATATTACGAACCAAGGCAAGAAGGCGCGCGTGAACGGACTCGAGCAGCGGAAGCTGAGCGAATATATCGGCACGCTGAACGTCGTGCTGTTCGCGCCGGAAGACTTGGAAATCGTGAAAGGCTCCCCCGGCGTACGCAGAAGATTTCTAGATATGGAGATTGCGCAGGTGCATCCCTCCTATCTCCATTCGCTGAACCAATATCATAAGGTGTTGGTGCAGCGGAACAATTTTCTCAAGAGCGGCAACGCGCACAAGTCGACGAACGAACCGCTGATGGCCGTGTGGAACGAACAATTGGCGACGTACGGTTCTAAAATCATGACAAGAAGGCAAGGCTTTATAGCAAAACTGCAAACATGGGCGGAATCGATTCACCGGGGCATTACCGGCGGCTCGGAGCGTCTCGAAATCGGGTATTTGCCATCCGTGGAAATGCAGGGCATGGAAGAAGAAACTGTCTTATTCGATCGATTTATGATAAAGTTAACACAGGCGAAGGAACAGGAGCTGCGAAGGGGAGCGACGTTGGTCGGTCCTCATCGCGACGATTTGTCGTTCCGCATTAACGGGAAGGACGCGTACAGCTTCGGATCGCAGGGTCAGCAGCGAACGACGGCCTTGTCCCTGAAGCTGGCGGAGATCGAGCTCATCCAACAGGAAACCGGCGAATACCCGGTGCTGTTGCTCGACGACGTGTTGTCGGAGCTGGACCGCCATCGCCAGACGCAGCTGATCGAGACGTTCCGCTCGAAGGTGCAGACGTTCATCACGACGACGGGCGTCGAGGGCATTCGCATGGAGACGCTGGACGACGTCAAGCTGTTCCATGTGAGCGAGGGCGCCGTCGGCGAAGAGCCGAGCTAGTCGTTTACTTGGGGAGAGGGGTGTTACGAGATGTTCATTCATCTGGGCGGGGAGAAAATCATTCGCGCTTCGGAGCTGATCGCCATATTCGACGTTTCGATCGAGGCTTCTTCTAAGATTTCCAAGGGCTTCGTCGCGCAAGCCGTGAAAGACAAGCGGACCGAAGCGATCGGCGAGGAAGAACCGAAATCGCTCGTCGTCACCGTAGACAAGGTCTATTATTCCCCTATCTCCTCCGCGACGCTGAAGAAGCGGGCGCATCAGCCGTTGGCGTTATAGATAACCGTTCGTACGATTCAATCGAATTCATATAGATATGTCTTTTGCGTCGGAAGCAAACTCGATGGAGTGATGAGCAATGTCAGTCAACCAGCACACATACGACGAGAACCAGATCCAGGTGCTCGAAGGCTTGGAGGCGGTGCGGAAGCGGCCGGGGATGTATATCGGTTCGACGAGCGGCCGCGGTCTGCACCATCTGGTATGGGAAGTCGTCGACAACAGCATCGACGAGGCGTTAGCCGGCGTCTGCGATAAAATCGAGGTCATCGTCCACAAGGACAATTCCATTACCGTCATCGACAACGGTCGAGGCATTCCTGTCGGCGAGCATCCGAAGCTGAAGCGTTCGACGCTCGAGGTCGTCTTGACCGTGCTTCACGCCGGCGGCAAATTCGGCGGAGAAGATTCCGGTTACAAGGTGTCCGGCGGGCTTCACGGCGTCGGCATTTCCGTCGTGAACGCGTTGTCGGCGCATGTGATCGTCACCTCCAAGCGGGAAGGAAAAATTCACCGCCAGGAGTTCCGCAGAGGCGTGCCGCAATACGACCTGCAGGTCATCGGGGAAACCGAGGAGCACGGCACGACCGTAACGTTCTTGCCGGATCCGGAGATTTTCACCGAGACGACGGAATACGAGTACGATATCTTGCAATCTCGCTTGAGAGAATTGGCGTTCCTTAACGCGGGCATCGAGATCGTGCTGCGCGACGAGCGGACCGACGTCGAAAATACGTACCACGCCGAAGGCGGCATCGCCACGTTCGTCGAGTGGCTCAACCGCAACCGCGAGCCGCTGCATGTGCCGATCTTCGTCGAAGGCCGCAAGGATCAGATTCATGTCGAGATCGCGCTGCAATATAACGACAGCTATACCGAGACGTTGTATTCGTTCGCGAACAACATCAATACGCATGAGGGCGGCACGCACGAATCCGGCTTCAAGAGCGCCCTGACGCGCGTGATCAACGAATATTCGCGCAGGACGGGCCTCATGAAGGAGAGCGAGTCGAATCTGACCGGCGAGGACGTGCGCGAAGGAATCACGGCGATTATTTCCGTGAAGATCCCGGAGCCGCAGTTCGAAGGCCAGACGAAGACGAAGCTCGGCAACAGCGAGGTGCGCGGCATCGTCGAATCGATGTTCGCAGAGAAGTTCACCGAATTCATGAACGAGAATCCGAGCGTGGCGAAGCGCGTCGTCGAGAAGTCGCTGCAGGCGGCCCGCGCCCGCGAGGCGGCGCGCAAGGCGCGCGAGCTGACGCGGCGTAAATCAGCCCTCGAAGTCAGTTCGCTGCCGGGCAAGCTCGCCGACTGCTCGTCGAAGGACGCTTCCATCTCCGAGCTGTACATCGTCGAAGGCGACTCCGCCGGCGGCTCCGCGAAGCAGGGACGGGACCGGCACTTCCAAGCGATCCTGCCGCTGCGCGGGAAAATCCTGAACGTCGAGAAGGCGCGGCTCGACCGCATTCTCGGCAACGCGGAAATCCGCGCGATCATAACGGCGCTCGGCACGGGCATCGGCGAAGATTTCGACATCGCCAAAGCCCGTTACCACAAGATCATCATCATGACCGACGCCGACGTCGACGGCGCGCATATCCGAACGCTGCTGCTCACCTTCTTCTACCGGTACATGCGGCAGATCATCGACAACGGATATATCTACATCGCGCAGCCGCCGTTGTATAAGGTCGAGAAAAACAAAGTGATCCGCTATGCGTACAACGAGAAGCAGCGGGACCAAATTTTGGCCGAATTCGGCGAAGGCTCCAAGCCGAACGTGCAGCGATACAAGGGTCTCGGCGAGATGAATCCGGGCCAGCTGTGGGAGACGACGATGGATCCCGACAGCCGTACCCTGCTGCAAGTATCGATTCAGGACGCCGCGCGCGCGGACGAAATCTTCGACACGTTGATGGGCGACGCCGTCGAACCGCGAAGAGATTTCATCCAACAGCACGCGAAGTACGTCAAGAACTTGGACGTGTAATAACGATCGACGAGGTCGCTTCCCGAAGGAGTATTCTTTCGGGGGCGGCCTTTTTTTATTGCGGTTGCCGTCTCCTCTCCCCTGACTTCGACAAAACGGTGTTTGATTATAAATAAGTATTTACTTATATAGTTAACCAGATATAATAACGATCGGAGGAGTGAAGGTCGGATGAATCCCTTAACGACCCCTTCCTAGAGTCGATGGCGGAACAGCTGAAGCTGGTCGGAGACAAGACGCGTCTCCCGATCGTCGCCCTGTCGCGGGTGCCATTCCCCTTGCTGCGATTAACGGAGGTTTCGATACTGCATGCTTACCGCTGCTGCAATTATTATTTTCCTAGTCACGCTTCTATTCGTTATCTGGCAGCCCAGAGGGCTAGGCATCGGATGGACCGCTGCGGGAGGAGCCGCGCTCGCTCTGGCGACCGGCGTCGTCAGCCTGAACGACGTAGGCGAGGTGACGGCCATCGTCTGGAACGCCACGCTCGCGTTCGTCGCGATCATCGTCATCTCGATGCTGTTGGACGAGGTCGGCTTCTTCGAATGGTCCGCCCTGCACATGGCGCGGATGGCGCGCGGCCGAGGGCTTCGCATGTTCATCTATATCGTCCTGTTGGGCGCAGCCGTATCCGCCTTCTTCGCGAACGACGGCGCGGCGCTCATCTTGACGCCGATCGTGCTCGCGATGGTGCGGGCGCTCCGCTTCGACGCGAAGATGGTCATCCCGTTCGTCATGGCGAGCGGCTTTATTTCCGACACGACTTCCCTCCCGTTCATCATCAGCAACCTTGTAAACATCGTCTCGGCGGATGTGTTCGGCATCGGATTTCTCGAATACGCGAGCCGGATGTTCGTTCCCAATCTCGTATCGCTGGCGGCTAGCCTCGCCGTGCTCGTGTTGTATTTCCGAACGTCGATTCCTCGCTCCTACGACGTCGACGATTTGACGATTCCGGCGGACGCCATCAAGGATAAGCGTTTGTTTTACTGGTCGTGGTTCATTCTCGCCGCGTTGTTCGGTTTATTTCTGGCCAGCGAAATCATTCGTCTTCCCGTGTCGCTCATCATCGGCGGGATGGCGGCGGTGTTCCTGATCGCGGCCCGAAGCAGTCAAGCGGTTCGCCCGATGCGAATCATGAAGAATGCGCCATGGTCGATCGTCGTATTTTCCATAGGCATGTACGTTGTCGTCTATGGGCTGCGGAATGCCGGGCTTATGAATCTACTGGCGGAGGCGATCGAATGGATGGCCGGCTACGGATTGCTTGCGGCAACGGTCGGGATGGGCGTGCTCGCCGCCCTCCTCTCCTCCGTCATGAACAACCTGCCGACGGTCATGATCGACGCGCTTGCCATTCAAGCTTCCGAGACGGACGGCGTCATCCGGGAGGCGCTCGTGTACGCGAACGTCATCGGCTCCGATCTCGGGCCGAAGTTCACGCCGATCGGGTCGCTTGCGACGCTGCTCTGGCTGCACGTACTCGCGAAGAAAGATGTCGCGATCTCTTGGGTGTACTATTGCAAGGTCGGCTTCCTGCTCACCTTGCCTACGTTGCTGCTAACGCTGCTAGGGCTGTATGCTTGGTTGGCGATCATTTCCGGTTAAACTGGGGCATAGGCATCTCCGGTTACGCGTCGGACGCGATCGAAGCGAGAATCCCTCGATTCGCCGACGAGCGGCGAGTCGCGTTTATCATTTTCCCAGGCATAAAAATTATGAAAATTGTTTCACGTAATGTTATAATAAATAGGTTAAGTAAGCGAAAAGTGTGTCGGGAGGATCAGCATGTCGGACGAAAGATTACAATCTATCCAAGAACGCGATATCGGGACGGAAATGCGCACATCGTTCATGGACTACGCGATGAGCATTATCGTCAGCCGCGCCCTTCCTGACGTTCGAGACGGGCTGAAGCCCGTGCATAGAAGAATCCTATACGCGATGTCGGAACTCGGCATGTCGCCGGACAAGCCGTTCAAGAAATCCGCGCGGATCGTCGGCGAAGTCATCGGCAAGTATCATCCGCACGGCGATTCCGCCGTGTACGAGACGATGGTCCGCATGGCGCAGGACTTCTCGCTTCGCTATATGCTCGTCGACGGCCACGGCAACTTCGGATCGATCGACGGCGATGCGGCGGCTGCGATGCGGTATACGGAGGCCAGACTGTCGAAGATCGCGATGGAGCTGCTTCGCGATATCAATAAAGAGACGATCGACTTCGCGCCGAACTACGACGGCGAGGAGATCGAGCCTACGGTGCTTCCCGCCCGGTTCCCGAATCTGCTCGTCAACGGGGTATCCGGCATCGCGGTCGGCATGGCGACGAACATCCCGCCGCATAATCTCGGCGAAGTGATCGACGGCGCGCTCATGCTCATCCGGAATCCGGAGGCGACGCCGATGGACTTGATGTCCGTCATCAAGGGCCCGGACTTCCCTACCGGCGGTTTCATCTTGGGCCGCGAAGGCATTCGCCAAGCGTACGCGACGGGCCGCGGCTCGGTCACGATGCGCGCGCGCGCCGAGATCGAGGAAGTGAACGGCAAGGCGCGCATTATCGTCGGCGAGCTGCCGTACCAGGTCATCAAGGCGAAGCTGATCGAGAAGATCGCGGAGCTCGTGCGCGAGAAGCGCATCGAAGGCATCACGGACCTTCGCGACGAATCGGACCGCAACGGCATGCGCATCGTCATCGAGCTGCGCAAGGACGTCAATCCGAACGTCATTTTGAACAACTTGTATAAGCAGACGTCCATGCAGCTGAACTTCGGCATCAACATGCTCGCGCTCGTGAACGGCGAGCCGAAGATTCTGAACATTCGCGACACGCTGCATCACTATATTCAGCACCAGATCGAGGTTATTCGCCGGCGGACGGAATACGACTTGAAGAAGGCGCGCGCCCGCGCGCATATCCTCGAAGGTCTCCGCATCGCGCTCGATCATCTGGACGAGGTCATCGCCCTCATCCGGGCCTCCCGTACGACGGAAGAAGCCCGCGAAGGGTTGATGTCGCGTTTCGGCTTGTCCGAAGAGCAATCGCAGGCGATTCTCGATATGCGTCTCCAGCGCCTTACGGGGTTGGAGCGCGAGAAAATCGAGAACGAATACGCGGAGCTCGTGAAGAAGATCGCGGAATACGAAGCGATTCTCGCGGACAATCAGCTCGTGCTCAACATCATCTCCGAAGAGCTGCAGGAGATTCGAGAGCGGTTCGCGGACGAGCGCCGCACGGAAATCACGATCGGCGAGGAAGCGATTCTCGACGAGGACTTGATCCCGCAGGACGAAGTGCTGATCACAATCTCGCATACGGGCTACATCAAGCGCATTCCGGTAGCGGCTTACCGCAGCCAGAAGCGCGGCGGCCGCGGCGTCATCGGCATGGATACGAAGGACGACGATTTCGTCGAGCATCTGTTCGTCACGAATACGCATAATTACTTGCTGTTCGTCACGAACAAGGGCAAGGCGTATCGCCTCAAGGCGTACGAGGTGCCGGAGCTCGGGCGCACCGCCCGCGGCACGCCGGTCATCAACCTGATCCAGATCGAGCAAGGCGAACGCGTCAGCGCGGTCATTCCGATCAAAGACGTCGGCGAATCCGATAAGTACCTCTTCTTCGCGACGAAGCACGGCATCGTAAAGAAGACGCCGCTAAGCGACTTCTCGAACATCCGGAAGGTCGGTCTCATCGCGCTTGTACTTCGCGACGACGACGAGCTGGTCGGCGTGCGCCTGACGGACGGCGAACGGCAGATCGTCATGGGCACGAAGCAAGGCATGTCCATACGCTTCCCGGAAGCGGAGGTTCGCGCCATGGGACGCGCCGCGACCGGCGTGAAGGGCATCACCTTGTCCGAAGACGACGAGGTGATCGATATGGACGTCGTCGAGGAGCATGACGACGTGTTGATCGTAACGTCCAAGGGTTACGGCAAGCGGACGCCGATGAACGAGTATCGTATCCAGTCCCGCGGCGGCAAGGGCATCAAGACGCTGAACATCACGTCGAAGAACGGTACGGTCGTCGGTCTCAAGGTCGTACGGGAAAACCAGGACTTGATGATCATTACCGAATCCGGAACCGTCATTCGTACGAGTATGGAAGGAATCTCCACCATGGGTAGAAATACTCAGGGCGTAAGGTTGATTCATACGCGCGAGGACGACGAGGTCGCAACGGTAACGCAGGTCGAACGAGGCGAAGACGAAGACGAGCAAGATCTCGACGACAGTGACATGTCGGGGGCCGAAGAATAATATTTATTAAAGGATTGGGCTTTCATGCCAATCCTTTTTGCTTTATAATTGGGTGCATCCCCAATTTCGGGGGACTGAAGTCGGTGGAACAAGCGAGGGAAGTCTAATGGTCACGGTAGCCGTATCCGTGCTGAAATCCGGAGAACGTCTAGTGGAGGAAGTTCGAACGTCGCTAGGTGGCCTTTTACTCGAAAAGGGAAAGGTTCTTAGTACTAGAGACCTAGAGGTATTAAAGGCATTTCTCGTAAAATACGTCGCGATCGAAGCGAAGCTGGACGAGAACGGTCAGGAAGCGGCCGGAGATGCGCCTCCCTCCAATTTCATCTCGAACGAAACGGCTTTGTTTTATCAAGCGTACGACGAATTATATCAAATTTTAAAGAAAGCGTATCGCGTCATCAGCTCGGGAAGCGACAAGCTGCCGCTGCTCGAAATGCGGACGCAGTTGGAGCGATTGCTCGGATATATCGATTGCTATAACCCGCTGACCTTCACCGCGCGTCGATCCGGTCCGGACGATTACTTAATCCATAACGGGATTATGGTCGGCCTTACCTCCTACCTGCTCGCCCGCTGGCAAGGGTATCAGCAGAAGGATTGGATTCCGATCGCGTTCGCGGGCATCCTCCACGATATCGGCACGATGCGGATCGACGACGCAATCTTGCAGAAGCCTTCGAAGCTGACGGCGGCCGAGTTCGAGGAGTTAAAGAAGCACACGATTATCGGTTATAACCTTCTGAAGAATATCGCGGGTTTGAACGAAGGCGTAAAGCTAAGCGCGCTGCAGCATCACGAACGCCACGACGGTTCGGGATACCCGCTCGGCGTGAAAGGCGACAAAATACACGCATACGCGAAGCTTGTAGCCGTCACGGACGTATTCCACGCGATGACGACAAGCCGGCAATACAAGAAAGCCTCCTCCCCCTATCTGGTGCTGGAGGAGCTCATGAAGGAAGCGTTCGGCCGTCTGGAGCCGACCCTCGTGCAGACATTTATCAATAAGCTGACTTCGTTCCATAACGGGACCGTCGTACGCCTGAACGACGGAGCCGTCGCGGAAATCGTATTTACCGATCGAAGCAATCCGACGCGACCGATGGTCAACGTTAACGGAACGATCGTTAACTTGGCGGTGGCGCGCGATCGCTTTATCCAGGACGTTATTTCGAATTAGGCTGCGAAGGGTTCGGCGATGTAGCCGGACCCTTCTTCTATCTCCAATTTCCGGAAATTTCTTTTTGACCTTAGGTATTAAACGTGATATATTGTTTATCCGCCAGTCGGAACGAACGAATGCGGCGGGTTAGTAAAGAAAGATGTTGCATATGTTGGGCGAACGTGGTAGGATATAAAAGTCGCTGATTTGAAACAGCGATGAACGAGAAAAGTTTGCTCCTTGAAAACTGAACATGAGTCGGAGTTTTTTCGCAGGCGAGCACTCGCCGAGAAAAATCTCCAAAGCATATGCTTAAAGTAAGGAATGCTAGCTTGTAATGAGCGCAGTAGTTTGAACTACCCTTTTTGGAGAGTTTGATCCTGGCTCAGGACGAACGCTGGCGGCGTGCCTAATACATGCAAGTCGAGCGGATCTTGTCCTTCGGGGCAAGGTTAGCGGCGGACGGGTGAGTAAC
>NZ_JAPSKE010000058.1 GCF_031177825.1 Paenibacillus sp.
CTTTGATGAAGGCTTTTACTTGATCCTTGCTGAACTTCGGGGCCACTGTGCTCATCCTTCCAATCCAACCTTTCCTTTTAGAATAATAGATTGATTGGAGAGTTTACACAGTAAATTTTACAGTCCCTTTTTTCTCGTGCGATGTCATCGTACCGCGCGGGTCCCGCTATTTCTTTATGAGCTCGCGAACGGCCGCCATATAAGCCGATAGGGCCTGCGCGCTCTCTTCCTCGGTCATGCCGCCGTCCTTGACGAACGCGATCAGCTCGCGGTTCACCGCGTCGGCGAGCTTATAGAGCAAGTCGTCCTTCGACATCCCGACGGCTTCCGCCAACGGATCGCCTTGAGCCAGTCGTCGAAGCAGCTCGTCTTCCGACAGGACTTCGTCCTCCGACAGAACCGCAAGCGCCGCGGCATCCGCCAGTATCCTGTCGAGGCGTTCCTTCGCGTACGCTTCCGCATCCACTTTCACGGTATAGCCCGGCGTCGAGACCGCCTTCGCGAGCCGTTCGCGCGCCATCGCCTTCGTCGGCTCGGCGGCTCCGGGCGCAAGTCTTCCGGCCGCGACCTCGCCGTCGATGTAGCGGTCGGCGGACCACTGCAGCGAGGACAGCAATACGTCTTCTTCCACGTCGACCGCCTGAGCGATCGTCCGGCCAGAGGCCAATGCGGCGCGCAGCTCACCCGGCGTCAACTCTTCCTCTCCCAAGATAACGCTCTGCTCGACGATGCGGCGAACGCTCGCGTCGGCGACGGCGGCATCTCCTTCCGCCTCCTGCGGCGCCGCCGCCGGGGCCGGCTTCACGGCCGCTTCCAGCAGTGAAGCCGCGTCCTGCTTCAGCCGGTCGGCCAGCGCCGCGGTGATCGCGCCGGCTCTCCAAGCCGCTTCGATCGCTTCCTCGGCTTTCGCGACCAAAGCCCCCGTCAGCTCGCTCTCGGACATGTCGGCAACCGAGGCTAGGCTGTCCCCGCGAGCCAGCGCCGACAGCGCGTCGCCGATCGACTCGTCCGAGAGGAGGGCCGTATCGAATCGGACGGAAGCGATCCGATCGTTCACGAGGTCTTCGCCGAAGCGCTCCATCCACTCCGTAGCTTCCGGCTCGTAACCGGGTTCGGTCAAGATGCGCGAGATTTCGGCGACGCCTTGCTCGCGGAGCGCTGCCGCTTCTTCCGCGGTCAGCCGTCCCGTCTCAACGCCTCTATCAAGGTCTTGCTTCAACAGGTCGGCAAGGTACTCGGGCAGCGTCATCCGTTCATATAATGCCGAATTATCATCATCGTCATCGTCATCGTCGTCGTCGGAGTCCGAATCCTTCGGGGGCGGCGTCGCCGCCGCCGTCAACGTTAGACCGTCGCGAAGCGCAAGACGTACGTCGATCGCCCACCGGTCCGCCCATTCGGCGGCGTCGTGCACGATGCTCGCGAGGCGGCGGTCGACAATGTCCTCGCCGCTTTCCTGAAAGGCGAAGGCGGACGCCGCGGCGCTCCAAGAGCCGGAGATCGCCCGGTCGATGAATTCCTCGACGGCTTGACGCGCCTGATCGGCCTGAGAGGGGGAGAGGGCTCCTTTGGTGACTTCAAGCTCCAACGTTCGGGCGAAATCGTCCAGCACCGCTTCCCGCAGCGATGCCGCCGTTTCCCCGGTAGCCTCCAGAAGCGAACGGCCGTCCCGAATCGATGTGAGTACGTCTTCGAACTCGGTTTCCGATGCGTACGCCGCGCTGAACAGCATCGATTGAAGGTGACGCTGCACGAACAGCTTATAAAAATCCGAGCCGATCGCGCTCGCATCGGCCGACGCTTCGGCGCCTGCAGACGATACCGCCTCCGTCGCCGCCGCGAACGCCGACGGCGTCTGCCAAGCGAATCCGCCTGAAGCGGCGATGACCGCGGCGCTCGAAAGCACGAGCAGCCCTTTCTGTAATGAACGCGCTCTACTTTTCTTATTCTCCATCGTTCTCCATCCTCCACAAAGATTTTTATCTCTTCTGGCAACTGCATTGTTATTTTCCGGTCCCGGCCGGAGCGCGGGCCGGCTCCATCCGAAGCACCGCCCTCACCCATCGGTCCACCCGAAGGTTCGGAGCCTCGCGGAAACGTCCGCGCGGCGTCTCCGTCTTGCCGCAGGCGCGGATGCTCTTCCGAATTCGGTGCAGGGACGATTTGACGGCCGGGACGGTGTCGCCCGTTCGATCCGCGATTTCCTGCAGCGAATAACCGAAAACTCGGGACAACATCCATAGTTCCAGATGACGTTCGGGCAGCTTCTCCGCCAGCCATTCGACGATCGCGCGAACTTCGACGTAATCCGCGTCCGCCGCCGCTCGGTCCGGAACCGGGATCGGACCGAGCGTCTTCCGTTTGCGGCAGGCGTCGATCCAGAGCAGTCTGGCGCCGCTGAACAGAAACGATTTCGTTATTTGCTCCGCGTCATTAGCTCGCACGTAAAGGAAAGCCTTCAGCAGCGTCTCTTGATACAGCTCGTCTGCGTCCCATTTCGAATTCGTCAACGAACGGCAATAGCGCTGCAAATCGGACAGATGGGGCGCGACGAGCGATTCGAAGGAGGGCCGCAAGCTACTCGTTCAAATAGGTCGCGATCCGGTTGGCGAGCGTGTCGGCAACCGCCTTCGCCGTCTTGCTTCCGGAAAAGAACGCCGCGGATTCTTCTCGAATCATGTTCAGCACTTTCGCGTCCTTGTTCAGATACTTGCCGACAGAAGGGATGACGGATAAGACTTGCTCGATGTCTTCGTCCGTCAGTTCGACGGACGCGCCGTTCGGGCCCTTCATCACAAGGCCCTTTCCGCCTTTTCCGCCGCCGCCCGCCAGCATCTCCTGCATCTCCTTCAACTTGACCGACAGCGCTTCCCGATGCACCGGAAAATTCATCAACCCGGGGGAGGACTGCATTTCCTGGGAAAGCAGAAACTTGACGAACTCCCAAGCCGCTTCTTTGACGTTGGAGTTCGCGTTCAACGCGAGCACTTGGTTCGATTTGAACGGGATGCCTTCGTCTTGCCCGGTTCCCGGCGGGCGAAGCAAGGCGTCGTGTTCCCCGCTCAACTTCGTAAACGACGACGCGACCTCGATCGGCATTTGCATCGTAACGAGGCTGAAGTTCGTGCTGCCGGGCCCGGTCTGTTCGGCGGTCGCCAGCCCGTCGTCGTACAGCTTCTTTACGTTTTCCATATAGGCCTGGAACGCTTTCCCGTCAAACACGGCGTCTCCGTTGTCTTGCGCGACCAATTGTTCGTATACCGTCTCGACGAGATCGGCAAGCAGATCTTCCGGCTCGACCATAGACAAGCCGAATTTCCCGGATCCGGTTTGCCCTTCCTTTTCCAGCAGTTCGATGAATTGGTTCCACGTCCACGTTTCGTCGTTCAGGCCGCTGCTCTCGAGGAGGGACGCGTCGCCTACCATGACATCGAGCGTATACGAGGTCGGTATGCCGTACCAGCCGCCTCCGATCGATACGCCGTCGAAGATGTTTTCGAAATAATCGGATTTGGCGAAGGCGCCGTCTTGGTCCGCAAGCTCGTTCCAGTCCGCGATCAGCCCTTCTTCCGCATATTTCTCGTAGGGGAGGTGCTCCGCCGAAACGATGTCCGCGGCCTTGCCCGACATGATCGCGGTATTGACGGCATTGACATACTGATCCACTTCTTCGGCGGACGGGCCGATGTTCTGGCCGGGCCCCATTCGGATCATCGTCTTGCCGCCGGTGGCGGTATCGTCCGCGGGCACCACTTCCTCGATTTGAATATCGATATCCGGATGCGCGCTTTCGAATTTCGCTTCCGCCTCTTCGAGGAAACGGTTTTTGGTCATAACGGTCATGGTGACCGCCGTCTTTCCGCCGGATGCGGCGATTTCCCCGGATGCGCCGGTCTCGCCTCCGGTTTCGGCCGGGGCGCTGCCGGATCCGCACGCCGTCAATGCGGCGCACAGCACTCCGAGCGCCGACAGCTTCCATCCTTTGTTTCGAACCTGGTTGTTCATCGATTCATTCCTCCTAGGATTCTTGATTTCGGATCCATCGTTAATACCGAACGCGATCGCCGTCGTCGATCGGCTCGCTCGCTTCCGCGACCACTCGGTCGGTCGGCATGAGGCCTTCCACGACGGCCGTATCGCCGTTCTCTTCTTGCACCGTGACGTAGGTAGCCCGGACATAATAAGCGGTGCCGAGCGGCCCGTCTTCTTCCGCAACCGTAAACACGTAGTCGCCGCCGCTGTCGCTCTTCAAGGTCGACTTCGGGATCTTCACCCCCCGCGCATCGCTCATCTGCGAGACGTCCACGAACGCTCTCTTGCCGGGCTCCAGGCCGGGTCCGCCGACCTCGATCGTAATCGTCTTCAGGCTGCCGTCTTCGGACGCGTCTTCGATGTCGGAGATGAGGCCTGCGACGCTGCGCCTCGGCGTCTCGTCGAGCCACACCTTCACGGCTGCGCCGACTTGCAGCGCCGATGCGTCGTCGCTGTCCGCCGTGAAATCGAAGCTGTAACCGGAAGCGTCGTCGGCGAGCTCGACCACCGGCTGGCTGCGTCCGACCGAAGCGCCTTCCGACGCGTTCACCTTCGTCACGACGCCGTCGAAAGGCGCGGTCAACGTGCCGCCTTCCGCAATTCTCCGTTCCAGATCGGCGATGCTTCGCCGTTGGATGTCCATATCGAGCTCCATCACCTGAAGATCTCGCTTTTGGTTGTCGGTGCCTGTCGTATCGCCGTCGCGCAGCGCCGTTTTCATCTGGTCCAACAGCTTTTCCATCTGCAGCTTCTTTTGCTCGTAACGCGTTTTTTCGTCCTGCAGCGCGCGCCGCGTCGACTCCGTATCGAAGTCGATCAACGGATCTCCCTTCCTCACCCGATCGCCGTCGCGCTTATGGATCGCTTCGACCGTCCAGTCGCCTTGCGGATACAGCGAAGCCGTCTGCGCGGGCCGAAGGAAGCCTTCTCCCGATACGCTCCGTTCGAGCGCGCCCAATTCGGGGGTCTCGACCGAAACTTTGGGGAGCGAGAGGCTTTGAATCGTGTTGGATAAGAACGTGAGCGTCAGCAGAGCGGCGAAGAAGAGACCGATCAGCCAACGCAGCGTCCGTTTTCGCTGAATCATGGTTTCAACACCTCCTTTTCCGAAAAGGTCGCGGGAAGGCCGCGGATCAGCCCTTGATGCCCGACATTTGGATGCCTTCCACGAGATGATCCTCTCCGTACAGGAAGATGAGCACCATCGGCATCATATATAGCACGGATGCGGCGAAAGCGACGCCCCGGGCGCCTTCGGCGATGCGGGCCAAATAGACGGAAAGCGGCTGGCGGAGCGGCTCGGTCAGGAACAAAAGAGGCTGCTCGACCATGTTCCAGTGGTCCGCGAAGGACAGCAACAGGAGCGCGGCGATTCCGGGCTTCGCGAGCGGGAGCGCGATATGGACGAACGCGCGCAGGCGGCCCGCCCCGTCGATCGAGGCCGCCGTCAAATAATCTTCCGGAATGCCGTTCATGAATTGCCGCATCAGAAACACGCCGAAGGAGGCGAAGACGCCGGGCCAGACGATCGCGCCGTAGCTGTTCAGCAGACCGAGACGGTCCGCGACGAGATAGTTCGGTACGAGCGTCACTTGGAACGGCATCAGCATCGTAAGCAGGTACACGAAGAACAACTTATCTCTTCCCGGGAAGGACAGCTTGGCGAAGGCGAAGCCCGCGAGCGTGCCGACGGCCGCCTGCCCGACGATCGTCGGTACGGTCAGCTTGACCGAGTTCCAGAACAGCAGCAGGAAGTTCGGCCGCTGCAGCAGCACTTCGCCGAATTGCG
>NZ_JAPSKE010000021.1 GCF_031177825.1 Paenibacillus sp.
ATTTGGAGCTGCGGCTCCGGGCTCGGGGCATTACCGAAGTTCACTTGATCGGCGTGTGCACCGACATTTGCGTACTCCACACGGCTGTAGACGCTTATAACAAAGGCTTCGCGATCGTCGTACACGAACGCGCGGTCGCAAGCTTCGATGCGGAAGGTCATGAATGGGCGCTGCGTCACTTCAAGAACGCGCTTGGCGCAACCATTCGCTAAGGGGGAGCGGGAATGATAGGCATATATAAGGACGACGGCCTCGCGCTGCACACGGATAAATATCAGATTAACATGACGCAGGTGTACTGGGCCGACAATATGCATCGCCGGAAGGCCGTGTTCGAGTTATTTTTCCGAAAGCTCCCGTTCGGGAACGGGTATGCGGTGTTCGCCGGTTTGGAACGGGTCGTGCAGTACTTGAAGGAGTTCCGGTTCACGGAAGACGACCTTGCCTACCTTCGCGAAGAGGGATACAAGGAGGCGTTTCTCGATTTTCTTAAGACGATCCGTTTCACGGGTACGGTGCGCTCGATGAAAGAAGGGGAGATCGTATTCGCGAACGAAGGCATCCTACGCATCGAGGCGCCGCTGGCGGAAGGCCAACTGATCGAAACGGCGCTTCTCAATATTGTGAACTACCAAACCCTCATCGCTACGAAGGCGTCTCGGATGAAGCAGATCGTCGGGGAGGAGGTCGCGATGGAGTTCGGCACAAGGCGCGCGCAGGAGATGGACGCCGCCATCTGGGGGACGCGAGCGGCTTATCTGGCCGGCTTCGACGCGACTTCGAACGTACGGGCGGGGAAGCTCTTCGGCATTCCTACGGCGGGGACGCATGCGCACGCCATGGTTCAAGCGTACCGAGACGAGTATACCGCTTTCCGCAAGTATGCGAGCGAGCATACCGATTGCGTGTTCCTCGTAGACACGTACGATACGTTGAAATCCGGCGTACCCAACGCGATCCGGGTCGCGAAAGAGTTCGGGGATCGAATTCGATTCAAGGGGATCCGCCTCGACAGCGGAGACCTTGCGTATTTATCGAAAACCGCGCGGAAGATGCTGGACGAAGCGGGATTCCCCGATGCCCAAATATACGCCTCCAACGACTTGGACGAAACGACGATCCTGAACCTTAAGGCGCAAGGCGCGAAGATCGACGTCTGGGGGATCGGGACGAAGCTCATTACGGCTTACGACCAACCGGCGCTGGGAGCCGTCTATAAACTCATTGCGATCGAGGACGAACACGGTCGGATGGTCGATACGATCAAGATCAGTTCCAATCCGGAGAAGGTCTCGACCCCGGGGATGAAGCGCGTCTTCCGGATCGTCAATCGGGAAACGCGGAAGGCCGAAGGGGATTATATCGCGCTCGAGCACGAGGAGCCGCAGCGCGAGTCGCGGTTAAAGATGTTCCATCCGGTGCATACGCATATCGCCAAGTTCGTGACCGATTTCGAAGCGCGGGAGCTATACGAAACCATCTTCGAGGATGGGGCGTTGACCTACGAATTGCCGGAGCTCGGAGAGATCCGCGCCTTCGTCCAAGCGAACCTGGATGTTTTATGGGCCGAGTACAAACGCACTTTGAATCCAGTGGAATACCCTGTCGATCTCAGCCAAGCCTGCTGGGACAACAAGATGCGCATGATTCGATCGGTATTGGCGAAGGTGGAAGCGAACGAAGACCGGGAGGGGAAATAGGATGCAGACGCGAATCATGGCCGAATTGAAAACGAAAGAATGCATCGATCCGTCGCAGGAAATTCGGGAGCGTATCGACTTCCTCAAGGCGTACTGCCGCCGCGCGGGCGGGAAAGGTTTCGTACTCGGCATCAGCGGCGGGCAAGATTCGACCCTTGCCGGGCGTCTCGCCCAATTGGCCGCGGGCGAGCTTCGGGAGGAAGGGTACGATGCGACGTTCATCGCGGTTCGACTGCCTTACGGGGAACAAAAAGACGAAGCCGACGCGCAAGCGGCGTTGGCGTTCATCGAACCGGACCGAACGATCGCGCTGAACATCGCGGAGTCGGTCGATGCCTTCGTTCGGACGTACCGTCAGGCGGCGGGAGGACACATTTCGGATTTCCAAAAAGGCAACGTGAAGGCGAGGGTGCGGATGCTGGCGCAATACGCGATCGCCGGCGAGCACGGGTGCCTCGTCATCGGAACGGATCACGCCGCCGAAGCCGTAACCGGATTTTTCACCAAGTTCGGCGACGGCGGGGCGGATCTGCTGCCGCTCTCGGGGCTTACGAAGCGCAAAGGGCGCGAACTGTTGATCCGACTGTATGCGCCCGAACGCTTATATCTGAAGACGCCGACCGCGGATCTGCTCGACGCGAAGCCGCAGCAAGCCGACGAAACGGAGCTCGGCATCGCGTATAGCGTTCTTGACGATTACCTGGAAGGGAAGCCGGTCGCCGGCGAAGCCCGGAAGGCGATCGAGAAGAGGTATGCCGCGACGCGGCATAAGCGGGAGCTGCCGGTAACGATGTACGATTCGTGGTGGAAATAAGCCATTGCCGCCGGCGTAGTCGTTCCGTTATAATAATCATATTTCTTACAAGGTGGTGATACGGATGGCAATCAGAGATTGCCGGATTGGCGGAGCCTCATGCAAAGCCTAAATTGGAGGCGATACTTTGCATGGGCTGACGGGATCCACCATTTCGCCCGACTCGGCATCTATCGTTTCTAATATTTGGCTTTGCACCTTATTCGCTTTCCAAACTATAAATAAGGGGCATGACGGCTATGCACGTACCATTTATTAGAAACCACCAATATAATTTTATTAAAAACCAGGCGAACGCCGTGCTTCATGCGCTCCGATCGGTCAACGACCGGAAGGTAGTGGAGTCCGTCCGCTATAGCGCGCAAACCAAAGTGGCGGAGCTGTTTCCCGACATAACGGACAACCGGAAGACGATGCTGGAATCGATTTCCGAGTTGAAGACGGCGGAAGACGTGCAGCAATATTTGCAGGCGCTCGAGCCGTATCTGCTTGCGTTTCCGCAAATGACCGAAACGCAAATTCGGAAGCTGTTTCCGAAAAACAAGAAGCTGAAGCTGCCCGACCTGTCGCAAATCGATTTCCGGTTCGTCTCTTACCTGAGCTGGACCGATATATCGTCTAACAAGATGTTCATCGTGTACCCGGAAGGCGGACAATTCGTCGGCGTAGAAGGCAGATTCACGGCGACGAATAAGAAAAGCTTCTGCTTCGTCTGCAATAGATTCGAAGAGTTGACCTTGTTTTCGGCCGTATCCAAGAAGAGACCGGCGAACGCATCTCCGGACTATTACAATTCGGTCGGCAACTATATCTGCATGAACGGACATGAATGCAACAAGAACTTGACCGATGTGACTCCGTTGGAGAGGTTTATCCGCTCGGTTCTTGGAGAGTAAGACAAGAAGGCCAACCGGTATTCGCCGGTTGGCCTTCTCTATGCACAATGATGTAAAATTAACTTGACATGATGGATAATCATGGTTACGATATGTATATCAAACTTTACATTATGTAAAGGGACGCATACAGGAGGCGTGGCCTATGACGTATCAAGAAAAGAAGAGCATCGTGTCGTTGATCGCCGCCGTGTTTATCTTCGGCGCATTCTGCTTGTACATGTACCCGCTGTACCCCGCAGGCGAAGCGGAATCGGGGGAAGCTTTGCGCTATTGGGGTTCTTTCGTGCTTTACTTAACCGTCTTTTCCATCGCGGCGCATCTCGCGATCGGCATCGCGTTCAACATCGTCTTTCGGATCACGACCGGGGAGAAGGAACCGTCGTTCGCGGACGAACTGGATCGGCTCATCGATTTGAAGGCGTTCCGCAATTCCTTTTTCATCTTTATCCTCGGCTTTCTGCTTGCCATGGGCTCGCTAGTCATCGACCGGCCGCTGCAAGTGATGTTCATGATTCTGATATGCTCCGGCTTCGTCTCCGAGGTGACCGGTTCCTTGACGAGGCTGTACCACTATCGGAGAGGTGTCTGACATGGGGAAGCATGTCGTCGGCAATCATATCCGGAAGTTGCGTTTCAACCACGACGAGATGACCCAGCAGCAGCTGGCCGATAAGGTAGGCGTCACGAGACAAACGATCGTCGCCTTGGAGAAGGGGAATTACTCCCCGTCGCTGGAGCTGGCGTTCCGCATCGCGCAGGCGTTCCGTCTGCCGTTGGAAGAAGTGTTCTTCTATGGGGAAGAACAGGGAATGCAGTAATCACATTGTAGATGGAGCGAATATGAAGACAAAACTAGAAAAACCGAAATTACCTGCGGAGCTGCAACCGCTCGAAACGATTCGCTCGCTCGAGTCGAAAGAGGTAATCAGCGGCGGAATGTTGGAGAACATCGCGATCGAAGGGCTAGAAGCGACCAGAGTTTCATTCGACAAGACGCTGCTGCGCAATGTAACAGTGACGGAATCGTCCTTGGAACAGCTCGAGCTTACCGATGTCGTCTTCGAAGGCTGCGATTTGTCCAATGTCGTCATGTCGGGAGCGTTCATGCTTCGATCGGAGTTTGTCGACTGTAAGCTCATCGGAACGGACTTCTCGCAGAGCAAGCTGCAGAACGTTAGATTCGTGAACTGTTTGAGCGACTATTCGAACTTCCGATTCGCGAATTTCAAACAAGTGAGCTTCGAGGACTGCTCGTTGGGAAGCGCCGATTTTTATTCGTCGACGATAAAACATTTACAGTTTATGCGTTGTAATCTGGACCAGGCAACTCTGAACGGCTCGAAGCTTACAGGGGTGGACCTTAGCGATAGTCGCTTCGACGTATTGCACGTCAATCTCGACGATTTGGAAGGTTGTACGATAGCGGCGCATCAGGCAGCGGCTTTCGTCGGATTGATGGGAATGGTCGTACGATAATCCGGGCGATTTTGGCGAACGGGTCCGGTTGTGGTACAGTGTGAGGACGAACGCGAAGGAGGAAGCCGCTATGTCGGAAGTGGAAGCGCAAGACGTTATGCCGCCGAAGACGTGCTCGATCGAGAAGCTCGTCACGAAAGAAGCGGAGATCCGGAAGATCGTAGCCGGCACGAAAACCGCGACGCGCCGCAACGGGCGGTACGCGGATATCGGGGAGACGATGACGCTGCAGGGGCGGGAGTTCGTTATCGAACGCGTGTATCGCCAGTCGCTCGGCGACTTGACGGACGAACACGCAAGACAGGAAGGCTACGACAGCGTGGAAGAATACAAGGAAGCGATCCTCTCGTACCACCCCGGCATGCCTTGGCTGCCGCACATGAAGGTGTGGGTGCATGAGTTCCGCGAGGTATGAGTATAGGGGTTGGACAAGGAAAAGGACGGCTAGTCATTCGATCCGAATGGCTTTGCCGTCCTTTTCGCTTCTGTCGATCTTAAATAATGTTAGAGAACTTCGAAAAAAATGAACATGTTCCTCTGATATGATGGGTAGAGGCAGGTTCGAAGATCATTGACGGGAAGGACTGAGGGAGCGTGGCGGAGGGGAAACGGATGCTCGATTCGTCGAAAGCGATTGCGGAGCTAATGATCGCCTGGAGGAGGGATTTCCACCGAAATCCGGAATTGGGGTACGAGGAACGCCGGACGTCCGGCATTGTCGCCGACCATCTAAGAAGCCTGGGTCTGGAAGTCCGAACGGGCGTCGGGAAGACGGGCGTCGTCGGCTTGCTGCGAGGCGCGGAGCCGGGACCGACGTTCTTGCTGCGGGCGGATATGGATGCGCTGCCGATTCCGGACGCGAAGTCGGCGCCGTATCGTTCGACGGTGGAAGGCAAGGCGCATCTCTGCGGGCACGACGCCCATACGGCAATGCTGATGGGAGCGGCGAAGCTTCTCGCGGAACGAGGCTTGCGGCGCGGCAGCGTCAAGTTCATGTTCCAACCGGCCGAGGAGGCGGGAGCGGGGGCGAAGGCGATGATCGAGGACGGCGTGCTGAACGATCCGTCGGTCGATGCCGCGGCGGCGCTGCACGTCTCGCCATACCATCCCCTCGGGAAGACGGCGGCATCGATCGGGCCCGCTTGGGCGGCGACCAACGGACTTCGCATCAAGATCGTCGGAAGAGGCGGACATGCGGCAAGCCCGCACCATACGATCGACTCGATTCCGATCGCGGCTCAAGTCGTTACGGCGCTGCAACAGATCGCCAGCCGACAGGTCGATCCGCTCGACTCGGTCGTCGTGACGATCGGGCAAATCAACGGAGGCTACGCCATGAACGCCATCGCGCCGGAGGTCGAGCTTCTGGGTACGGTGCGAACGCTGAACCCGAAGCTGCGCGAGCAGATGCGCGGGAAGATCGAGTCCATCGTCAAAGGCGTAACGGAGGCGTTCGGCGCACGGTACGAGCTTGAGCTGCGGGACGGGTATCCGGTCGTCGCGAACGACGAGGCTATGTACGAACGGTTCGCGCGAACGAGCGACGAAGTGATGGGCGCCGGCAATCGGGAGAAGATCCCCCCTACGATGGGAGGCGAGGATTTCGCCTTCGTCGCCGGACGCGTGCCGGCCGTCATGTTTCGGCTCGGCACCCGGAGCGGGGACGACACCGCCTACCCGCTCCATCATCCTTCGTTCGATCTGGACGAAAGCGCGATGCCGTTCGGCGCGGCGATGCTCGCCTCCCTTGCGATCGATTACTTGGAGGGGCTCTGATGCTGAACCTGTACAGCACGAAGCGGGATTTCCTAACGCATCCTTGCCATACGGCCGTCCTTCCCGTCGGCGCGATCGAGCAGCACGGCAGTCATCTGCCGGTCGGAACCGATGCGATCATCGCGCAAGAAGTCGCGTCCCGGTTGGCCGAACGGCTGGACGGGTACTTGCTGCCATGCGTAAGCGTGTCCTCCTCCATCGAGCATCGGGAAGCGAAGGGGACCGTCTATTTGCGGGCGGATACGCTCGCGCTCGTCATTCGGGACATCGCGGAGTCGCTCAGGTATACGGGCTTCCGCCGTCTCGTCGTATTCAGCGGCCACGGCGGCAATTGGATTTTGAAGCCGACCGTGCGGCAGTTGAACCGAGATTTCCAAGAACGAGGCGCGGCGATGGAGGTCGTTCTCGTTCCGTCCAACATCGCGTTGAAGCGGCAGCACGAGGTCGTGCGGCACGTGCAGAACGATCTCCATGCCGGGGAGAAAGAAACCTCGATTATGATGCACTTGTGCCCCGAGCATGTCGACGAATTCGTTCCGGAGCAGGACCATACGACGGCTCGGCAAGATTTCATGGATTACTTCGACGTGACGGATATTACGGAGGACGGGTATTGGGGGAATCCGGAGGATGCGACGGCGGAGAAGGGGCGGCGGCTTCTTGAGCTGACGGTCGATTGTACGTTGGAATTTTTGGAAGCGATCGATCGGGAACGGGAGCGAATCGCGGCGAAGGCGCGAGACGTACGGTGAAGCGCGAAGAAGAGAAGGCCCGAGTCATGGCGACATGCTCGGGCCTTTCCCTTTTCGAGGTAGGCGATTTTATTGATCGCTATTGCGCGGCGCGAGGCATTTCCGGATCCATACGAAACAATTGGACGTACAGAGCGACGCTAATAAGCGCGAAGACGAGAATCATGCCGAAGATGACCATCGGCGCCGCCCAGCTCGATAAAAATACCGTTATTGGCGACAAAAATTTGCCGATCGTATTTTGCAGGCTGTCGGCGCCCATATACTGTCCTCTGGCATGCTCCGGGGCATAGCGGCTGACGAAGCTTTGGGCGACCGGGGAACGTATCATTTCTCCGAAGGTGAATAGGATCGTAACGAAGAACAAGTACCATAAATCGCTGTTTACGCCGACGAGAAATGTACCGACGCCGGACAATAAGGAGGACAGAATGAACACATTCCGCTCTTTCCAGCGCCGAAACCATGTCGTGACCGGGAGAATAAACAGGACGAACAACAAACCGTTAAACCCGACGAGCCACCCGTAGATATCCATGCTCGACAGGACAAGCGGATCGCCTTTCCAGGCGAACATCGACTGGGCGGGAACCTCCTCGGTAACGTAGACGGACAGGTATAGGTCTAGCTGCATGATCGGAACGAGGGAGAAGATGCCTGCCGCGATGTAGATCAGGAACACCTTGTCGCGGAAGATAACGCCGTAGCCATGCCATTGCTCCTTGAAGACGCCGGCGAGCGGCTTCGACCGGTCCGGTCCGTCCGCCGAAATCGGAGCCGTCTCCCGAACCATGAAGTAGATCGCGATAAAATACAACAGCAGGACCGCGGCGCAGGTCCATAGCAGTTCTTGCCGGTAGCGGAAGAAGAAGACGGCCCCAAGCGCGGGCCCGAGCACCGCGCCGATATTGTTGACCGTCATGAACGTGGCGAAGACTTGGCGGCGGTGTTCCGCGGGAACCAAGTCGGCCACCATGGCGGAGCTCGCCGGTCGATAGACGGCTCCCCCGAGCCCCAGCCCGATAAACGCCGCGTAGTCGATCCAATGGGATCCCGACGCCGCGAACAAGACGAACATGACCGCCTGAAGCAGCGCGCCGAACAGCATGATCGGGCGCCGGCCGAACCGATCCGTCAACGCGCCCCCGACGAGGCTTCCGATCATGGCGAACAGGGGAGGGACGGTCATGAGAACGCCCGCGACATGATTGCCCAAGGCCGTCCCGAAATACACGGTAATGAACGGGAAGTACATCCAGAACAGCATGTTAAACAGCCCTTCCCCGATCAACCGAACTTTCATATTTCCATTCCAAACACGGATGTGCACGAAGGCCTCCTCGGTTTCGTTCGACGATATGCTTTCGATTTCCCGGCCGGGTATTGAAAATATAAGATATTCTTCAACGAAAATATAGACTTATATTTACCGTTGGTTTATACTAATAATATTGAAGTCGAATACAACTCGATGTAGTTGAACTGCTACATAAACCGAACGCATGTTCCGAGAAGGAATCGAATCCACGAGGATGCGTTTTTTTTTATAGATGGGGTATATTGCTTAGAACATTGGGCCATACTGTCAATTAGAGCACATGGATGTCTTCTGTCCACACCCCTTAACGCGAGAAATCATAGGTTGTCTCCACCAAGGAACGGTATGTAGGGTAATTCGATATTGCGTGTTCGGCTCTGCCTTCGCGGCAGAGCTTTTTTTATGCTTACGGAAGGAAACGGAAAGGAGCGAGCCGCGACGGCCCGCTCCTTTCCGTTCGGTCATGCCGAGTATAACAACGTCTGGGCGATGCCCACGAAATACTCGGATTCTCGAATAATATGATTGATGACGACGACGGCGGTCGGGTTGCTCTGCACCGGCGCGCTGTTTTCCTTGACATGCCGACAGAACTCGATAAATTGAAGGCTTTGATTCAAGCAAGCGTGCACCAGCTTCATAACCTCTTGGTGCAACGCGGGGGACAAGACGCCGCCGGAACGAACGACGGACTCGATGAATCGGACGACGGTTTGATGCGTCGCAGACAAGACGTTCTCCCACTGCTCCAACGCATCGACGTAAGGCTGCTCCAACCCTGCGACCAACTCGCGAATGACGACGGTATGTTCTTCTTCTTGATGCTTCCAAAACTCGGCCTCATCTAAGATTCTAAGCGGCATCTGATTGCCATAATAAAACTGCATCCCCTTCACCTCCGATCGATCCCATTCCACCCTATGAAGCCGTTCCGCCGATTAGAACGGCCGGACGCGCTCGGCCGGAGGGAGAAAGAAATTTCCGGATCGGAGGAGAAGTCGGGTATACTTCATGTATCGACAAATTCGCAGTCCAATGCAGGAAGAGGGGATTCGAAAGATGACAGATAAATCGACGCATCCGGATGTCGGATGGAACTTCGATAATAGCTATGCGCGGCTTCCGGCGGCGTTCTATGCCAAGCAGCCTCCCGTTCCGGTTCGTTCGCCCGAATGGGTCGTCTTGAACGAGCCGCTCGCGGAAGCGTTAGGGTTGAACGCCCAAGCGCTTCGATCCGCGGAAGGCGCGGAGACGCTTGCGGGCAATCGGGTTCCCGATGGGGCCGATCCGCTGGCCCAAGCGTACGCAGGACATCAATTCGGACACTTCACGATGCTGGGAGACGGCCGCGCCTTGCTCCTGGGGGAACAAGTCGATCCGCAAGGCGAGCGGTTCGATATTCAACTGAAGGGCTCGGGGAGAACGCCGTTCTCCCGCGGCGGCGACGGGCGTGCCGCGCTCGGGCCGATGCTGCGCGAATATATCATCAGCGAAGCGATGCACGCGCTCGGGATTCCGACCACTCGGAGCTTGGCGGTCGTGAAGACCGGACAGCCCGTCGTGCGCGAAGAAGAACTGCAAGGCGCGGTGTTGACCCGCGTAGCGGCGAGCCATCTTCGCGTCGGCACGTTCCAATACGCCGCCGGCCGAGGCGGGGCCGAAGAGCTGCGCGCGCTCGCGGATTACGCCCTGCAACGGCATTATCCGCAGATCGACGACGCGTGCGGGAACCGCTACCTCGCGCTCCTGCAAGCCGTCGTCGAGCGGCAGGCCGCGCTTGTCGCCAAGTGGCAGCTCGTCGGGTTTATCCACGGCGTCATGAATACGGATAATATGACGATCAGCGGCGAGACGATCGACTACGGCCCGTGCGCCTTCATGGACGCGTACGATCCGGCGACGGTATTCAGCTCCATCGACCGGCAAGGCCGCTACGCGTACGGCAATCAGCCGCCGATCGCCGCTTGGAATTTAGCGAGATTGGCGGAAAGCCTTCTGCCGCTGCTGCATGACGACGAAGACGAAGCCGTGAAATTAGCGGAAGGGGCGATCGCCGGCTTCGCCGGATCGTTCCGCCGGGAATGGCTGTCGGGGATGAGAGCGAAGTTAGGCCTCTTGGGGGAAGAGGCGGAGGACGAAGCGCTGATCGAAGAGCTGCTCAGCCTCATGCAGCAAGTTCGGGCGGACTACACGAATACGTTCCTCGCGTTAACGTTCGATCGGGGGGAGGAAGAGGCGCTGTTCGGCACCGCGGAGTTCGCGACGTGGCAGGAGAAGCGGAAGGCGAGATTGGAGCGGCAGCCGGAAGGGAAGGACGCCTCGATCCGGTTGATGCGGAACAGCAATCCGGCGGTCATCCCGCGCAACCATCGAGTGGAGGAAGCGCTGGAAGCCGCGGCGAACGGGGACTACAGCGTCATGGAGCGGCTGCTTCGCGTGCTTTCGACCCCGTACGCGCACGCGCCGGAACAGGCGGCATACGCCGCGCCGGCGGCGAGAACGGCTCGCCCGTACCGAACGTATTGCGGGACCTGACGCGCCCGGCGACGCTTGTCGCGACATTTGCGAATCCGACTCGCGGAATGGTATGCTTTTCCTGAAATGGACAGCAGAAGGAGCGGGATTCGAATGTATCGTAGCTTGAACGACTTTTTACAGGATTGGGCTCAGGAAGAGGCGCTCACGCTGAAAGTGCTCGAGACGTTGACGGACGCATCGTTGCCGCAGGCGGTATCGGACGGGAAGAGAACGCTCGGAGATCTCGGCTGGCACTTGGTCAGCAGCGTTAGCGGCATGCTCGGCGCCGGAGGACTGCAAGCGGAAGGTCCCGGGTTCGATTCGCCGACGCCGACCAAGGCGTCCGAGATCGTCGAAGGGTATCGCCAGGTGAGCGAGAAGGCGGTCGCGGCGTTGAAGCAGCACTGGAACGACGAGAAGCTGTCGGAGAAACTCTTGTTGTTCGGCTTCATCGATACGACGTACGGCGGTTTGTTGAACACGATCGTACGTCATCAGATTCATCACCGCGGACAGATGACGGTTCTTATTCGCCAAGCCGGCCTTGTTCCTCCGGGCGTCTACGGTCCGAACGAAGAAGAAACCGCAGCGATGCGCAAATAACGAAAAGACGACGCCCTCGGCTCCTCTTACGGAGCCGAGGGCGTCGCGCTTTTGCGGCGGCCGCTTCAGTGGAACGATTTCCAAAACGCCCCGTTCGCGTCGATCATGTCGCGCAGCTGCTCGAACGGGATGTGGAACGTCGGGAAGCCGGCCGCGTACGGCCCGATCTCGTACGGTTGGAAATACAGATGCAGCGCATTCGCCGTGACGTAGAACGGTTGGTCGGGCGTAATGCCCTTGTAGCTGTCCGGGAACAAGAAGTCGTATTGCGGGTCGGTTTTGATCTGTTCCCCGACGATGTCGCTTAGCTTCTTGGCGTAATCGCTCCCGGGGAGGAACAAGTCCTTGAGTTCGTAGAAGCGGCCGTTCTTCAGATCCAGGTGCGCGTAGACGAGCGTCGGCATGCCGTGCGCCGCTCCCCATGGGTAGTCGTACGCGTTGAATTCCACGACCAGAAGCGAACCGCGGAAAAACGGGATTTCGAAATCGCCCGTATAGCTGGATTCGAGCTGTCCGGACGGCACCGGCTTCACTTCCGCCAGCTCGCGGAGGCGTCGATTCGCTCGTTCCTGCGCGGCGGCGTCGGACATGCCTTCCACTTGCGGGTAGTAGACCAGATAATCGCGGTTCGGCTTGTATTTGAGCTCCTTCACGACGTACGGCGGCGAGAGCGGAATCGTCGTGTTCGGCGACCAGACGACGCTGCCGAGCCGCCGGTCGTAATAGAACGTGCGCTGGTCGATGTTCGCCTGGATGATGTCGCCGCGGCGCGTCAGCGTTCCGCTGCCGTCGAAGCGGGGGTAACCCGCCGCCGGCTTGCCGTCGCGCCCGATGAAGTACGTCTGGGACTCGTCGGACGCGGAGGTCAATCCGTCCTGGAAGTCGTTCACGGCGAAGAAGCGGAAGTCCGTCAGCAAGCGGCCGTCGGTCGCGTCGGCGACTGCGTACATCGACCCGATGAACGGCTGCTCCGGGTCGATCGCCCGGCCGAGCGCGACGCGGCCGTCGCCCAGCGGACGCACCTCGTTGTACTTCGGTTCGACGACGAACGCGCCCGTTCGGTCGATCAGCCCGTATTCGCCCTTGAAGTCCTCCGCGACGTTCACGACCGCGCGCCCTGCCTGGAACGGCCGCGCCTCGGCGTATCGCGGTTCGATGACGACCTTCCCGGCTTCGTCGATATAGCCGTATTTCCCGTCCGTTTCCTTCCGGAACGGCAGTAGTCCGTCTCCCGGGGCGCCGACGTAGTCGTAACGATACGTCGCCTTCCGCTCGCCGTTCGGCCCGATAAGCGCGTATTCCCGGTCGGCGACTTTCATGATCGCTTTCCCGTTCGCGAAGTCGCTCCCCTCCAGGAAGGTTGCTGGAATGACCTCGTCGCCTTCCCGATCCAAGTAACCGTAGAGATACTTATCTCCTTCTTGCGAGGAGAAGAGCGCGCGTCCATCGCTATACGCGGCGATGAAGGAATACGCCTTCTTCGTCAAGACGCGCCCGTTCTCGTCGACGATGCGAGCGCCGTCGCGGTCGAACGCCGTCGCTCGCCCTTCGGCGAACGAATCGAGCCATTCGTATTCCGCCGGGACGACGAGGCGGCCGGACGCGTCGATCGCGCCGTATTTGCCGCCTAATTGCACGACGGCGCGCGTATCCGCGAAGTCCGTCGCATACGAATATGTCGGCGGGACCCGCCACGCGCCTCGCTCGTCGACGAAACCCCACTTCGTGCCGCCGACCTCCTTCACGGAGGCGGGGAAGAGCGCCGCGGCGCGGGGTTCCCCGAGCGGAACGCGCATGCCGGCGGCCGTCGCGGCTGCCGTTCCCGCGATGCGGTTCCGAAGCGCCGTCAACGTCTCCTGGGACGGATACGGCGCGTCGATCGCGAGCGCGCGATCGACGGCGCGCAGCGCTTCGTCCGGATTCCCGGCTTTCTCCTGCGAATCGGCCAAGTAATACCAATACACGCGGTAGTCCGGGTGCCGCGCGGCGAGCTCGGCATAATACGCCGCGACCCGCCCGAAGTAATACGGGTATACGTCCGTCGCGGGGAGGAAGCGATTGCGATCCCAGCGCAGAACGTCTACCCGGTACGCTTCTCCCGTGTCGTGAATCCATAGGGCGAGCTCCGCTTTCCGAGCGTGCTCGGGAGCCCCGGGGAAGTCGCCGATCTCCAGACGGCTGTAGCTGAGGTCGACCGGCGCGAGGTCGACGAGCCCGTGCGGCGTCCAAGCGTAGACGGACAACTTCGACCATGCGGCGCCGATGCGCCAGCCGACGACCAGATTGCCGGGGTAACGAGCGACGATCGGCGCGATAAGGAACGCATCGACGTCGTAGCCGGGCCCCTTCCCGACGCCGACGACGCGCCAGCCCGACATGTACCGCTTCAACACCATGAGATACAGCCCTTGCCCTTGGCGGTACGCCGCAACGACTTCGGGCATGCCGTCTCCATCCAAGTCAGCCTCGCGGGCGAGCGCCTGCGGCGCTGCGCCGCCGCTGAACAGGAGCTCCGCCTGATAAGGTAAGTACGCTTGTACAAGCCGAACGATTACATCCTCTTGCATTCCCATGCCAACACCTCATTGTCATATTCGACACAGCGTATGTCGGGAATGCGGGTTTGGTGCCTAGAGTTACCGGTGCGCCGCGTAACGGTTCGCCTTGCTGAACCCTCGAATGCGCTCGAGCTCCTCCGGCGTCAGCGGCGGAACGGAAGCCGCAGCCAGGTTGCTCCGCAGCTGCTCGAGAGAGCTCGCTCCGGGAACGGCCGTCGCGACGGCCGGATGCGCTAACGGGTAGCGAACGGCCAGATGCGACATGGCGCCGCGGGCCGCGGAAGACATCGCTTGGAGCCGCCCGCGAAGGTCGAGCAGTTCCTCGAGCGTGTAATCCAATACCCCTTCGCTCGGCGTCTTTCCTTCCGCCAGAGCGCCGCCGGCCAGAGGTCCCCGGGCGATAACGGCGATGCCGCGCTCCTGAAGCAGCGGCAGGATCTCCTCCTCGGCCCGACGATCCAAGATGCTGTATTGGTTCATGACGCTGACGATGTTCGACCTCCGGGCGTATTCCCGAACGACGTTCGGCCGGATGGAGGAGATGCCGTAATATCGGATGACGCCCTCCCGACGCAGCTCCTCGAACGCTTCGATCGTCTCGTCGATCGGGTCGTCGATCGTACCGCCGTGAAGCTGATACAAGTCGATGTAGTCGGTGCCGAGCCGGCGCAGACTGTCCTTCACGGCGGAGCGGATGTAAGCCCTCGAAGGGTCCCATGTCCAGCCTTCGACGCCGGGAACGCGCCGATTGCCGACCTTCGTCGCCAGAATGACGTCGCCGCGTCTGCCCGCGATCGCCTTGCCGACCAGCTCCTCGTTGCGTCCTTCGTCGTACAAATCCGCCGTGTCGAGGAAGTTGACCCCGCGGTCCAACGCCTCGCGAACGATCGCGAGCGCCTTCGCCTCGTCCGTCCCCAACGACATGCATCCCAATCCGATTTCGCCGACCATTAGATCGGACGTCCCCAAGCGGTTGCGCTTCAATGTTATTGCTCCTTCCGGTTTATCGATCCTTATGTTCTTATTATAGTAGGAAAATAGATCGTCTTCGAATATCGGTGAGGAAGGCCCCCCGGCATCGAACCTTTCGGCCGAATCGGACCAATACATAGTGAAAGACGAATAGGAGGCCGGCCCCTATGAAGGAAGAGATTGAGAATCATATCCAGCATCTGAAGGAGGGAGACGAGCAAGCGTTCCGGCATATCTACGAGGCGACGAAGGACGAGGTGACTCGGACCGCAGCGTTCTTGGCGAATCGGCCGAGCGATGTGTCCGATATCGTGAGCGAGGTATATGTGGAGCTGATCCGCTCGATCGGTTCGTATAACGAGAAGCTGCCGTTCCGCCAATGGTTGTACGGCCTTACGGCGAGACAGACGGCGAATTGGAATCGGAAGGTATGGCGGTATTTCCGAACCGCGGAGAAAGAAAAGAGGTATCTATCGACGCCCGACGCCAAGATCCCCGAGGAAATCTGGCTCCGTAAAGAAAGGCGTCTGGAGCTGACGGACGGCGTGAGAAAATTGTCCGGCAAGCTGCGTGCGGTGGTGGTGTTGCGTTATTACCACGAGATGAGCTTTCCGGAAATCGCGGAGACGCTTGCCTTACCGATCGGCACCGTCAAGTCGAGACATGACCAAGCGTTGAAAAAACTGAAGGTTTGGACGGAAACGAAAACGGAGGAGAAGGAGTCGAAAGCGCATGTCTATTGATCGTCGATTGCAAGCCGAGCTTCGGCAAGAAGCACTGCAGGTGCGCGCCGCTCCCGCTTTGGACGCGAAGGTGTATCGTTCGGCGATCCCGGTCCTCGAGCGGAAGAGACAGGCCCGCAACTCACGGGAGCCGGGGCGCCGAACGTATTGGAAAGCGGCGATGATCGCCGCTTGTATCTTGATCGTTCTAAGCGGATTCGGCTACGGAATGCAGCGCTTATACCAGTTGAACGGGCATGAAGTCCGACTGCAGGTTTATTCCGATACGAGTCTGCAGCTTACGCGGATCGGCGCCGACGAGGTGCGTCGCGAGGTGGAGCGGGTGAAGGCGAAGCTGCCGGTCGGGGGGAGCGCCGTCGTCTATTTCGCCGCTTTCGCGGAGGAACGTCATCCGATGCTTAGGGATGTTCCAGGCGTCGGCGTGAGCCGCCAGGAGCAGGTACGGAATTGGACGGAGTGGAGCGGGATCGCGGAGAAAGCTTCCGTTTCGCTTCCCATCCCGGAACGGTTATCCGGCGGATTTTCGTTCGCTTCGGGGTTCATGGGTGTTCCCTTCGGAGGGCTGCTAGGACCAGAAGGGGCGCAGGCATTAAAGGAGTTGAAGAAGCTTGGCGAGAAGACGGGCGACCGCATTTTGTGGAAGGCGGTGGAGGCGGATCCGCTCGTCGCATCGTTCCTGACGACGGAATACCGGAATGAAGCCGGCGAACAATTATTTTTGACCGCCCAACTGCTTCCTGCGGGATCGGAGCTATCGCTCGCGACGAATGCCAAGGAGCATGCGGCAACGGCGTCGAACGGGACCGAGATTCAATACACAAGTTCGTATCATATGTTATCTCCGACGGGTACGGTTCAGAGTGTCACTTGGGTCGGCGGAGAAGAGGAGAAGCCGGTGGTGTACCAACTCGCCGCCGCTTCCGAACGATGGACCGCCGGCGATCTCGCATCCTTGATCGAGGAACTGATTCCATAGTTGTATACCTTGAAGACCGGGCGAGGAGGCGGCCGGTCTTTCGCTGCGCGCTTTACGGATGGCTTGTTCGTTCCGGGAAGGCTCGGCGCATCGGACGCACGAAGCGGAGAGGGTTATTGTCAGTATCGGAGTTCTTTAGTAACATGGGAATAATCGAGCCTCGACCGCGTCCCGCGCACAGAACCTGCTGTTGACAGAAAGTGAGGATGACCCGTGCTGAAGCTCCGCCACCTAGGTCAAATTCGAATGAGATCCAACTCGCTGTTCCTGCGATTGGTCGCGGGATTTCTTTGCATCATCCTGCTGCTCGTCTGTTTGACCTCGTATGCGCTTTCCGTGTCGAAGAGCAACGTTCGACATGAGATCGTGAGATACAATACGCTGATGCTGCGGAATACGATGGAAAACTACGAAAGCCACTTCGAAATCATTACGAAGCAGATGTATTTTTTCTACTTCAGCGATAATGTCCAACGGCTGCAAAGCGATCCCCGTTATACGTTTTTTCCCAAGGTCATCTCGGATATTTTGACGTGGGTGGGCAACCCGCAACTCTACATTAACAATATCGTGTTTTATTCTCAGAATAGCGAGCTCGGCCGGTTCGCGGTCGAGAAGGGGACGAGCTCGTCGAACGATACGATGTTCAAGGCGTTCATGTCGAGCGAACGGTATCCGCTGGAGTTCTGGGAACAACAATTCAACGAAACTTACACGCATCGAATGTTTCCCGCAGATACGTTCTATTCGAACATCTTTGAAGGACGGAAGGAAACGCTCGGGAATTACATCCCGATGGTCTTCAAACGCGCGGACAACCATGATTTCTACATGGTGGTTTTTCTAGACGCCGGGAAAATGTACAAAGCGTTCCATCAAGCGACGAACGAAGATCTCGTCATTTACGACGCGCAAGGTCAGGCGATTTACAATCGCGCGCCCGAAATGGACTACCCTTCATTGGAATCGCTAACGGAATCCGGGCCTTCCGCGTTCATAAGGGACGATAAATACCACTTCTACTTGAAGGACGCTGCCAGCGGAATGACGTACTTGCACCGGCTGCCGGTGGCGGAGATGGCGTCGCAGACGAAATTGAACTTCACGATGATCGCGGTCGTCGCGGCGGTGGTCGCGCTCAGCATCGTCATGTCGTTCTACCTCGCGGCGCGCATCAACAACCCGTTCCGCAAGCTCATCGATTCGATCCGGGGAACCGGAGACGGGGAACCGTATCGTTCGAACATCCAGGAGTTCGATATTCTCAGCAGTCAGCTTCGGGATAAGAACCGGCTGATGAAGCAATGGGCGTTCTTGAATCACTTGAAAGATATCCGCGATCACGAGAACGATCGGGCGAGGCTGGAATTTTGCGGGAAACCGTTCGTCTTCATCTTGTTTCATGTCGTCGAGAAGGGGAATAAAGTTTGGCCGCAAGGCACGTTCCAGAGTTGGCTATATTATATGAAGGTGTTCATCGAGGACAAGTTGAACCGATCGTTCCCGGACGCGCTCACGTTCCAGACCGAATACAACCAAATCCTGAGCATGGTATTCATCGAAGACGGAGACGAGCTGCATACGCTTCTGCGCGACATGAAGGCAGTGTTCGATCAGGACCGGGACAGCGGCACGATTACGATCGCGGTCACCTCGGTGTACGACAGCTCCGATCAGATGAACGCGGCGTACCGGGAAGTGAGGGAGCGGATCGGGGAGCGGCTGCTCGTCGACGAGACGCAAATCGTGAGCTCAGCGCCGAACGGTCCCGTCGAACTCGCGTTCACGCAGGAGCAGGATGTACAATTCCGGGCGAATGTCCGAGAAGGGAACGCGGACGCCGCATCGAATATCGTACGGAACTTCTTCACGGAATGGCGTTCCCCGGCGGCGACGGCCGCGGCGTGGCATCGGTTCGCCGAACGCGTGGAGGAACGAATTCGGCTCGCGGCCTTGGAGAGGATCGGCCTCCCGAGGCTGGACGAGATCTTGGCCAACGGCGCGGACAAAATATCGCGCTGCGTCACCGTGGCGGAGCTGGAGCGTCAACTCCTGGAATGGGTAACCCGAACCGCCGATGCGGTGCAGGAGAAGAAGACGGAACCGAAGGATGCGGTGACCTCGTTCGTTATCGATTACGTACAGAACCATATGGCGGAGGAGATTTACCTGGACGCGTTGGCCGAAAAGCTGAATCTAAGCAGCGGTTACCTGTCCACTTACTTCAAAGAGAAGACCGGCACCAATATCGTGGAGTATGTGAACGAGACCCGGATCCGGAAGGCGGCCGAGCTGCTCTTGGAGACGCGAATGAAGGTGCAGGAAGTGGCCGAAGCCGTAGGCTACCGCAACATCACGTCCTTCAATCGAATGTTTAAGAAATATACGGGGCTTAGACCCAGCGATTATCGCAAGGGCGACCACGACCGCCCGGACGGCGAGACGACGTCAGGATAACCAGGAAAACCCTGGGCCTGTCGTCGTTTTATCTTTTTTGGGGAAAAGTGAGCTTTTTTTCAACTATCCGAAAAAAGTGCAACCGACGGCAACAACGGCTTATTTACCCGCGAAGCGCTTGGCGTCTACGATGGGAGCAAGCGAGAGGGACGAGGAGCCCAGCGCGAAAATACGGACAAAAAAGGACGGGATCAGAAGTGAACAAAGGGAAGTTGACATTTTCGTCGTCGATCCTCCTGCTAGCCCTGTTGGCAAGCGCCTGCAGCGGAGGCGGAGCGGCTCCCAAGGAAACCGAGCCGACGGAACCGGCCGCGCAGAGCGAGCAGCCGGAACAGCCGGCGTTGCCCGAAGAGGCGACGATCCGCATCCTGACGGAAAACAGTACGGCTTGGCCTCCGAAGGAAGACTGGGGCGTGTGGAAGTGGGTTAAAGAAGAAACGAATATAACTGTAAAACAAGAATTGATGACCGGTCCGGAATCGCTGGCGCTCGCCATCTCCTCGGGCGACATGCCGGACATCTTGTCGGTATTCCCGAGCGACGTTTCGAAGTACGGTCCGCAAGGCGCGTTCGTCGATTTGTCGCAGCATATGGATAAGATGCCGAACGTGAAGGCGTTCCTGGACGCCAACCCGGGCGTGAAAGAACGCGTCGTCACGCCGACCGGCGAAATCTACAGCATCCTAAACGACGGCGCGGGCGAAGGCAGCCAGATGGTATGGTTCTACCGCGACGATATTTTCGCGAAGCATAACCTACAAGTGCCGAAGACGTGGGACGAATTGTACACGGTTTCGAAGCAGCTGAAGGAACTTTATCCAGACAGCTATCCGTTCATGTTCCGCCACGGCATCGGCACGCTGGACACGTTCGGACCATCCTTCAACTTCTATCCGGAAATTCATCCGGACCCGGCGGATCCGACGAAGGTTAAGTTCGGCCTCGAGGATCCGAACGCCAAGACGTTGGTAGAGACGCTCAACAAATTCTTGGCCGAAGAGCTCATCCCGCCGGACTGGTTAACGATGGACTACAAGGCATGGACGCAATTTATGTCTAACAATCAGGCGTTCATCACGGTCCAATTCATCGGTCAGATCGAAATCATGAACAACCAGCTGCCGGAAGGCCAGCATCTGAAGTTCATGCCGCCTCCAATCGGCGTAGGCGACAAGCCGTACTTGCCGCGCGGCGGTACGGAAAGCTACGGTATGGCGGTGGCTTCCACGTCCAAGAACATGGACGCAGCGTTCCGTTACCTGGACTATGTGTTCTCCGAGAAGGGCAAAGACATTCAAAGCTGGGGCAAAGAAGGCGAGACGTATACGGTCGTGGACGGCAAGCGCAAGTTCAACGACAACTACAAGGAGCCTAACGACCTCCGTATCATCTCCGGCATCCAGACGGCCGCGACGTACGGCTGGTTCGACTTCGACGCATGGCTGTCGCTCGTGAAGGAAAGCGAGCAAGAGGCATATGTCGAAGCGCCGAAGTATCGCCACCCGATCGCCTACTCGCGCGCCGCGCTGACGCCGGACGAAGCCGCTGCCATGGCTCCGCTGAACGATCAGATCTGGAAGTACTGGACGGGCGAAGTCGCGAAATTCATCTACGGCGAGCGTCCGATGAGCGAGTGGGAAGCGTTCGTCGCGGATCTCAGCAAGCACGGTCTGAACGAAATCAAGGCGACGTACCAGACCGCGCTCGATCGTCAAGTCGCGAATACGAAGTAAATTCGTAATAGGCAAGCCGCAGGGCCGGCGTTCTGTGGAGCGTCCGGCCTTGCGCCGCTTTCAGGAGGAGTGGAGCCATGAGACGATTATCCGTCCTGGACCGGGTCAAGCGAGACCGGGTGTACCTGCTGTTGCTCGTACCCGCTTTAATACACTACATCATGTTCAGATACGCTCCGATGTTCGGGATCGCGGTGTCCTTCATGGACTTCAATCTGTTCAAGGGTTTTTTTGGGAGTCCATGGGTCGGCTTCAAGCATTTCGAAGCGTTCTTCACGAACCCGAATTCTTGGAACGTCGTTCGGAACAACCTTATCTTAGGCTTGTATAAGCTCATCTTTACATTTCCGGCGCCGATTATCCTCGCGATCTTGTTCCATGAGATGCGCTGGAAGAAATATCGGCGATTCGTTCAGAGCGTCAGTTATTTGCCGTACTTCCTGTCTACGGTCGTCGTGTCCAGCCTGCTGATCATGCTGCTGTCGCCGAGCACGGGATTTGTGAACAAAGCGCTCAAATCGTTCGGGTACGAGCCGATCTACTTTTTACAGAAAGCCGAATGGTTCCGCACGATCTTTATCACCTCCGATATTTGGGTAGGGGCGGGGTACGGGACGATTATTTTCCTAGCCGCGATGGCGGCCATCGACCCGCAGCTGTATGAGGCTGCGAGGATGGACGGCGCGGGGCGTTGGAAACAGACGCTTCACGTGACGCTGCCAGGAATCATGCCGGCCATCGTGATCATGTTTATCATGTCGATCGGCAGCGTTCTCGAGATCGACTTCGTTAAGGCGTTCCTGCTCGGCAACCCGGCGAATATGGATACGGCCGATATCGTATCGACCTATGTATACCGGCTCGGCATTCTGGGGGGCAGCTTCAGTCAAGCCTCCGCGGTCGACGTCTCGATGGCGGTCTTCTCGCTCTTGTTGGTGTATACCACGAATCGAATCTGCAGGAGATTGGGGGACACGAGCTTATGGTAAGAAAGATTGGAATATTCGATGTCGTCAACTTTCTGCTGCTCGCTTTCGTGGCGATCGCTTGTCTGTTTCCGTTCTTTCACATGGCTTCGGTCGCGGTGAGCGCATCGGAATACGTCGTTCGTAACGAGATCACCTTCTTCCCGAAGGGCTTTCAAGTAGACGCCCTCAACGCGGTGCTTCAGGATCCTCGATTGTGGGTCGGATATCGGAACACGCTGATATACGCGGTGCTCGCCCTCACGATTTCGATGTCGCTTACAATAACAGCCGCCTATTCGCTTTCGAGGAAAAATCTAGTGTTCCGCACCCCGATCATGCTCATGATCGTCTTCACGATGATCTTCAACGGCGGCATGATTCCGTTTTTCCTCGTCGCGAGGTCGTACGGGCTCTTGGACACGATTTGGGCCGTGGTACTGCCGAACGCAATCAATACGGTGTGGCTCATCATCATGCGGACGTTCTTCCAGAACTTGCCGAAGGAGATCGAGGAATCGGGTCGCGTCGACGGCTTGTCGGATTTGACGATTCTGACGCGTATCGTCGTTCCGCTGTCCAAACCGGTGTTGTTGACGATCGGGCTGTTCTACACCGTGGCGATTTGGAACGACTTTACCGGCGCGCTCTTGCTGCTACGGGACAGCACGATGTTCCCGTTGCAGCTTGTCATCCGCAATTTGGTCGTCGTCGGCCAGGCGGGGGATGTGCTCGAGGCGTCGACCGTAGGCGGGAAGCGGGTCATGTTGGATTCGCTCAAATATGCGGTCATTCTGTTCGGCTGCTTGCCGCTCCTGATCATATACCCGTTCATCCAAAAGCATTTCGAACAAGGCGCATTGATCGGCTCCGTGAAGGGCTAATGCCGGCCAACCATGAAGACGAATAAGGAGAATGCACTATGAAACAAGTCACCGCAGTCGTCCTCGGCGCAGGGGGCAGAGGCAGAGCTTATGCTCAATACGCCCTGGATTTTCCGAATGAGATGAACATCGTCGCGGTCGCCGAACCGGACGAGACGAGAAGACGGACGTTCGCGGAGATGCACGGCATCTCGGAGGACCGCCGTTTCGACGACTGGGAGACGCTGCTCTCCCAGCCTCGGATGGCGGACGCCATCCTTATCTGCACGCAGGATCGGATGCATTACGAGCCTGCGATTCGCGCGTTGGAGCAAGGCTATCATGTGTTGCTCGAGAAGCCGATGTCGAACGATCTGACGGAATGCGTCTCGCTCGCCGAAGCGGCGAAACAGGTCGATCGAGTCTTTAGCGTGTGCCACGTCTTACGGTATACGCCGTTCTTTTCGACGCTCAAGCGGGTCATCGAGGAGGGGCGCATCGGCGACCTCGTTACGATCGACATGATCGAGAACGTCGGCTATTGGCATCAAGCGCATAGCTTCGTTCGAGGCAACTGGAGCAGGGCCGGGGAATCCAACCCGATGATCATGGCCAAGAGCTGCCACGATATGGATATTCTCGTCTGGCTCGCCGGCGCGGATTGCGCCAAGCTCACCTCGTACGGGGGGCTTCGGCACTTCACGAAGGAGAACGCTCCCGAAGGCGCGCCGCTGCGCTGCTTGGACGGCTGCCCCGCTCGCGACGAGTGCGCGTACTATGCGCCGGACATTTACTTCGGCGTCGAGGACGCGAAGGGGCTCGGTCTCGCGCTCACGAACGATCCTTCCGTCGAGGGCATCATGGAAGCGCTTCGAACCGGTCCGTACGGCCGGTGCGTCTATCATTGCGACAACGACGTCGTGGATCATCAGGTCGTCGCGATGGAATTCGAGAACCGCATTACGGCGACGTTCACGATGACGGCGTTCACAACCGACGGCGGGCGCACCGTCAAGCTGATGGGAACCAAGGGGCAGATCCGCGCGCACATGGGTAAGGGCGTCATCGAAATTTCGGATTTCAAGACCGGCCGGGTCGAGACGATACAGCTTGCGATGTCCGCGCACGGCCATGGAGGCGGAGATCGCGGGATCATGAAAGATTTCTCGGAGCTCGTACGCAGCGGCGGGAAGAGCGAAAGCTTGTCGTCGGCCGCCGTCTCCGTGCAAAGCCATGTCATGGCGTTCGCCGCGGAGCAATCCAGGCTTGCGCATCGATCGATTCTGATCCGGGACTACATGAAAGAAGCTGTGGAAGGCGTATTTTCATCTTAGAGAGGATGAAGAGGAATTGACGAAGAACGTAAGGTTGAAGAGGCAAGCGATTTGGTCGTTGCTATTTTTCGTACTGTTCGGTTCGTTAAGCTTTAGTCCTGTAACGCAAACTCCGACTGCGCAAGCGGCGGACTCGGGTTGGCCGGCAGATAAGCTTCGGGGATTAAACATGCCGTTCCGTCCGGCGGACGGGCTCGTCACGACGCAAAATCCGCCGGATTTCAGCTGGGCCCACATCGCTGGCGCGAGTCAGTACCAGATGCAAGTCGGCCGCGACGCGTCGTTGGCCGCGCCGGAGTTCGATGCGACGCTGAACGTGAACTACCATAACTTCCCGGTCATGTTCGACACGGGCATCTGGTACTGGCAAGTGCGGTACCAGACCGCGAGCGGCTGGTCGGAGTGGAGCACGGTCCGCGAGTTCCGCATCGACGAGAACGCCGTGCCGTTCCCGGTTCCGGATCTTGAGGGGCTGATTGGTCAAGTAGAAGCAGGTCATCCTCGCATCTGGACGAACGCGGAAGACCTTGCGGCTTTCCGCGCGCTGCGTCTGGAGGGGAAGTCCAAGCAAATCTTCGATACGCTCGAGGCGTCGGTCATCGCGAACCTCAATAAAAACACGCCGAACGAGCCGACGTTCCCGTACATGAACAATGAGGTGCCGACGAACTCCGCTCAGTTCGTAGAGGCGCAGCGGGTGCTGCGCAACTATTCGGAAGCGGCGCTCGGTCTGATGGTCGACAGCGCGTTCGCCTACCTGATTACGGGGAACGCGGCGTACGGCGCGGACGCGAAGTCGCGCCTGTTGAAGATCGCGACGTGGAATCCTTTCGGTTCGACGAAATACGAGATTCAGGACCAAGTGCACCGTGCGATCGCGTACCGTTCCGCGATCGTATACGACTGGATCTATGAATTGCTTACGCCGACCGAACGGCAAACCGTCCAAAACATGATCAAGACGCGGACGGAGACCTTGATCGAGAAGGTGCTCGTTCAACATGCGATCCAGCATAACCCTTACGACTCGCACGGCTGGACGACGATGGGCTTTATCGCAATCATCTCCGTCGCGATGATGCACGACCTTCCGGAAGCGGACGATTGGTTCGCGCGAACGGTCCCGGCGTACATCAACATCTTGCCGCCGTGGGGCGGGGAAGACGGCTCCTGGTCGCAGGGGACCGGCTACTGGCAATGGTCGTCCGCCTCCAACAAAGAGCTGATGGACATCTTGCTTAGCGCGGGCGTCATCAACCTGTACGATAAAGCGTTTTCCAGAAATGAAGGATTGTACCCGCTCTACATGTTCCCGCACGGCAGCCCGACCGGCGTCTTCGGGAACGATGCCCATTACACGCCGGGTGCGCCGAGCGTTACGATGCTTAACCGCCTCGCGCAGATGTATCAGGACGTAAGGCTGAAATGGCAAGCCGAAGCGATCGGCGTTCCGACGACCGGGCTGCAGGAATACTTCTATGGCGACGCCGACCTCGGTTCGCGTCCGCCGATGGATCTGCCGAAGAGCAAGTGGTTCGAGACGACGGGTTACGTCGCTTTGCATTCGGAATTGTACGATCCGGACCGGACGTCTCTGTACTTCCGCTCCAGCCCGTACGGCAGCTACAGCCACGTGCAAGCCGAACAGAACTCCTTCATTATTCATGCGTTCGGCGAACCGCTCGCGGTCAAGAGCGGATACTACGACTTCTATGACAGCCCGCATCATCGCGGCTTCGTGAAGCAGACGTTCTCGGCGAACGCGATTACGTTCGACGGACGCAGAGGCCAGCCGATCGAAAATATCGACGCCGACGGCGCCGTTCTCGGCTTCGCGACGCATCCCGACTTCGACGCCGTCACCGGCGACGCGTCGGTCGCGTACAAAGCGGATTTGACGAAAGCAGTTCGTCATATTCTGTATCTTCGTCCTTCGATGTACGTCGTCATCGACGACTTGGCGACGGCGAAGGCGGGCGGCTCCGAGTTCGAGTGGAACCTGCATACCGACGATTCGCTCGAATTCCGTCCGGACAACACCGGCGCGACGGTCGCGAAGGGCAGCGCGGAGATGAACGTTCAATTCTATGGATCTTCGTCGCAACATTTGCGCACGACGCTGGAGACGAAGTTCATCAGCGCGAGCGGTACGGAAGTGCAGCCGGGCGGCAGCTTCTCCAGCGAGAAGCAAATGCACGGCGCGTTCATTACGCCGAAGACGAACGCCGTAAAGCTGATTTCGACGCTCGAGCCGTATAAGCGCGGCAGCGCGCCGCAAGCGGTAGCGTCTTCCGAAACGGCCGAGGTCGTTACGCTTTCTTTCACAGACGGTACGAAGGTGTACGTTCGCAAGACGGACAGCGGTACGGTCGACGCCGGCGACGGCATTCGATTCGATGGATCGGCGGTCGCTGTGAAGGGCGATTCGATCCTGCTCGTGAACGGAACGAAGGTCGAGCGCAACGGCGCGACGATCATCGCGTCCAGCGCGCCTTCGACGATAGCGTACGGGGACGACCAGTTGTCGCTCACGGCGCAAGCCGATGCGACGATTACGTTGGACGCCCCTGGGGTCGCGCAGGTGAAAATGGCGGGTACGGGCGCCGTCATCCCGAACGGCGGCGACGTCGCCTCGGCGATGAACGCTCGCGGCGTACATGCGGAGATCGCGAATGGAGTGTTGACGCTTCAAGTCGAGAAGGGGCAGAAGGCGTTCAAGCTGAACGACGCGCCGATCCCCGGACCGCTTGCTCCGGTAACGTTGCCGACGGAAATCGACGGCGTGCCCGGGCAGGTAACGCTACAAGCCCACAGCGATGTCGACGGCGTCAGCGTCGCGTGGGGTCAGCTTACGAACGTATCCGGCTTCTATGAAGTGGTGGACGCGCCGGAAGGCTTCTTGTTCGAGAGACACGGGAAGATCGGAAGCGGGTTGCTGGAAGCGAACGCGCGCGTCATTCTGAAGGGCGACGCGGGCGTGCTGAAGCTGCGAACGATCGGCGCGGACAGCTCGAAGCCGACCGTGTTGTACGATGTCCCGAACGCGGAGCGCGAGACGCGCAACATGGAATGGCAGGAAGCCGAAAACTTCGTGCAATGGGGCAACAAAGCGCCTAGCGTCTACACGACCCGACCGTTCTTGTCCGGCGGGAAAGGCATGGGCGATTGGAGTCAAGTCGGCCAATGGGTGAAGTGGCAAATGAACGTGCCGAGAGCCGGCACGTACGACGTCCTGCTGAAGTACGTCGGCGGCTGGGATTTGCCGGCAGGCCAGACGCAGAACGTCCGCTACTTGCAGCTCGGCGACCAGGTCAGTTATTTCGAAGCGCCGAAGACGTTCGATTTCGGCACGAAGGAAGAGTATTGGAAAGGCCTGCGCGTCCGCACGGGGCAATTCCTGCCCGCGGGTCAGGTCGAGATGACGATGTGGCTCCAGCTCGGTTCGATGAACTTGGACTGGATCGCGCTCGTCGAAGTGAAGGACGATGAAATTCGTCCGACGGCGCCGACGGGTCTCGCGCTCGACTCGAGAACGGAGCAAGCGGCCGTTATCTCTTGGAACGGCGCGACGGACGACGTCGCCGTGAAGGAATACGCAATCTTCGTGGACGGGGTACGCAAGTTGGCGGTGCCGGCGGGTACGCACACGGCGACGCTTACGGATCTCGTGCCCGGGAAGCAATACAACGTACGCGTCAGAACGGTGGATACGAGCGACAATCTCTCGTACGAACCTCCGGGCGCGACGGGCATCGAAGTGTCGCTCGCCGACGTTACGTCGCCGACGTGGTCCGCAGCCTCGACGTGGACGGAGCTGCTGCTGAAGGATGTGGCCAGAATCGCATGGGCCGGCGCGACCGACGTCTCGGGCGTGAAGGAATACGACGTCTATCGATTCGACGTCTCCGACACCGTACCGATCGCGACGGTTTCCGACAGCTTCTATAACGCGACCGGCCTTCAGCCGGGCGGCACGTATTCGTTCCGGATCGAAGCGAGAGATCCGCAAGGCAACACGTCCGTCGGGGGACCGACGATGACCGTCACGACGCCGCTGACGAGCGTCGGCTTCTTCGACTCCTTCGACGCATGGACGGTCGGAGACGCGACGAACGGCAACGGGTGGGAATATCCGACCCGCACTAACGGCACGGCCGTGAAGGTCGTCCCGATCCCGGGGATGGGCGGCAACGGCCTCCAAGTGATCGACAGTTTCCACACGGAGGCCGATCCATATGCGACGACTCCGAGGTTCTATCGAGCGATGGCGCCGATCGGCGGCAAGATAACGATCGAGACGCGGACGAAGTTTTCCAAGATCAATCATGAAGTAGGCAATTACAACATCGAGTTGGTCGGGGGCAATCGAACGATCGCTATGCTCGTCGGCTTATCGGACGGCGGCATTGGCTATCAAAAGATAGTGAACGGCAAAGTCGAGTATCCGCGCCTAACGGAGTCGGGCTTTACGCAACCGGTCGACGAATGGATGACGGTTCGTTTCGATGCCGACTTCAATACGATGACGTACGACTTGATCGTGCAGTTGGATAAATTGAAATCTTACTCGGGCGTACTGGATCCGAAGGGCACGCTGGACCGGGAGACAGGCGTCTACCGCGTCGAGGATATCCCGTTCATCGAAGTGACTCCTTTCCTTAAAGGCGTCGAGATGGTTCGAATCAGCTCGCAGCGGTACACAGGGAAGTATACGTTCGATTACTTGGCGCTGTACCCGACGCCGGAGCCGGATGTCGCGGCGCCGACGACGACGGACGACGCGCCGGAAAGCGGCGTATCGAAGCAGGATCTCGTCGTGAACCTGACGGCGACCGACGATCGCTCGAACGTGGCGTACACGAAGTATTCGGTCGACGGCGGGGAGCCGGCGACGGGCAACAGCGTCGTCTTGACGACGGAAGGGATTCATACGATTTCGTACTGGAGCGCCGATTCGGCGGGCAATGTCGAGGCTCCGCGTACCGTCACGGTGATGCTGGATAAGACGGCGCCGGTTACGACGAACGACGCTCCGGCCAGCGCGTCTGCGGACGTCACGGTGAACTTGACGGCGACCGACCGTTTGTCGGGGGTGGCGAAGACGCAATACCGCGTGAACGGCGGGGAGCTTATCGAAGGCACTTCCGTGCTTCTGACAGGGGAAGGCGTCCATTCGATCGCATATTGGAGCGAGGACGTCGCCGGCAACGTCGAAGCTCCGCAAACCGTGACCGTCGCGATCGATACGGCGGCGCCGGTCACGGAAGCGGCGGTTGAAGGTCCTGTCGGTTCGGCGGGCTGGTACGTCGGTCCGGTCTCGGTCGTCCTGACGGTCGCGGCGACGGACGCGGCCCGGACGGAGTATCGCCTCGACGGCGGCGAGTGGAGCGCGTACGCCGGAGCGATTCCGGTCTCTGCAGACGGCGTTCACCTGCTCGAGTACCGCAGCGTCGACGCTGCGGGCAACGCGGAGGAGGCAAAGCCGCTGGAGCTTCGCATCGACGCGACGGCTCCGACGCTGGCCGTGCAGTTGGATCGAGATTCGATCTGGCCGCCGAACAAGAAGCTGGTCGATATTCATGCGACGCTGTCTTCGAGCGACGCGACGTCAGGCGTCGAATCGGTGACGCTGACCTCGATCGAGAGCAACGAACCGGAAGACGGCTCGATCGAGGCAGCCGTACGTACGGGTGCCGACACGTTCCGCCTCATGGCGGACCGAAACGGGGACGGTGCGGGCCGCGTCTATACGGTTACGTACACGGCGACCGACGCGGCGGGCAACGTCGCAACCGCCGTCGCGACCGTAACGGTGCCGCATAACCAATAACGCATCACGCATTTGCGAAGGAGGCTTTCTCCGCAAGGTCGTTCCCGAGCGGAGAGGGCCTTCCTATTTTTCAACGATAAGGATGAGGTGTCTTATGGCGTACGTATTGTCTCAGTTGCATCGAACCGGACTGCCGCCGCTCCTACAAGGCGTGGAAACCGAGGAGGAGTGGGGGCGCAAGCGGGAGGGCATCCGCCGTACGTGGCTGGAGTATATCGGCGAGCTGCCCGACCGGGCGCCCGTCCGAATGGATACCCTGGCCAAGTGTCTCCAGCCCGACCATACGCGGCTTCAGGTCGTCTACGATACCGCGTACGGCGATCAAGTGACCGCGTACCTGCTGCTCCCGGACGAGCGGACGTTCCCTCGTCCCGAGGGCGGTTACCCGGCGATGCTCGCGCTGCACCCGACGCATGAGCTGGGGAAGGACGATATCGCTACGTCCGCGGGACGGAAAAATCGCATGTACGCGCTGGAGCTCGTCCGGTTAGGCTACGTCGTGCTCGTGCCGGACGCTTTGACGGCAGGGGAGCGCGTATACCCGGAGCACCCGGCGTTCCATAGCGGCCCGTTCTACGAGCGGCACCCGGAATGGAGTACGGTAGCGAAGAACGCGACGGATCACATGCAAGGCTTGGACGTCTTGTGTTCCCTGGATTTCGTCGACGCGAACGCGATCGGCGCGATCGGTCATTCCTTCGGCGGCTATAACGCCTACTTCCTCGCGGGCTTGGACGATCGCGTGAAGGCCGTCGTGTCCAGCTGCGGCTTCAGTCCGTTCGCGGGCGACCCGCATCCGGACCATTGGGGGTATCGCGACTACCCTTATACGCACATTCCGAAGATTTCGGCGGATTTGGCGGAGGATCGAGTCCCGTTCGACTTTCACGAGATCGCAGCCCTATGCGCGCCTACGCCGTTCTTCAACTACGCCGGGCAGGCGGATGCGATCTTCCCGCATTGGAAGTCGGTCGCGGAAGGGATGTTCGAGCTCTCCAAGCTTTATCGTTGGCTCGGACACGAGCATCGATTCCGTTCGTACGTCGGGGCGGGCGCGCACGACTTCCCGGAGGAAATCCGCGGGCTGGCGTATGCGTTCTTGGATCGATGGGTGAAGGGGAAACCGGGCGTTAAGGAGTAGGGAATGCCGCGCGTTGGCCTTGCCGTAGTGATGCTCTATAATGGGATTGTAAATCAACGGGCTTACGGCAAGGTCAATCCACCTCGACGGAGGCGCATGCGAACATGAAGTATACGTATCTCGGGAAATCCGGGCTGAAGGTCAGCCGCTTATGTTTGGGCACGATGAATTTCGGGGTGTCCACGGAGGAACAGGACGCGTTCCGCATCATGGATGCGGCTTTGGACGCGGGCATCAACTTCTTCGATACGGCGAACATCTACGGATGGGGAGAAAACGCCGGCCGAACGGAAGAAATCATCGGCAAATGGTTCGCGCAGGGCGGCGGCCGCCGCGAGAGGACCGTCCTCGCGACGAAGTTTTACGGCGACATGAGCGATAAATACGACGGTCCGAACGGGGAAGCCGGCTTATCGGCTTACAAGCTGCGCCGTCACTTGGAAGGCTCGCTGCACAGATTGCGGACCGACCATATCGAGCTGTATCAGATGCACCACATCGATCGCAACGTCGGCTGGGCCGAGCTGTGGGGCGGCTTCGAGGTCGCCGTGCAGCAGGGGAAGATCGGCTACGTCGGCTCCAGCAACTTCGCCGGTTGGGACCTGGCCGTCGCGCAATACGAAGCCAAGTCGCGGAACTTCCTAGGGCTGGTCTCCGAGCAGCATAAATATAATCTGCTGACGCGGCTGCCGGAGCTCGAGGTGCTTCCCGCGGCGCAGGCGTTGGGCATCGGCGTCATCCCATGGAGTCCGCTCGACGGCGGCATGCTCGGCGGAACGGCGCTGTCCGCGGCTGCCGGGGCGCGGACCGGCAGCCAGAAGGAGCGGGCGGAGCGGCTTCGTCCGCAACTGGAGGCGTACGCTTCGCTCTGCCGAGACATCGGCGAAGGCGAGGACGTCGTCTCCCTGGCGTGGCTGCTCGCGAACCCCGCGGTCACGGCGCCGATCATCGGCTGCCGCACGGTCGAACAGTTCGAGAAGTCGTTGCGCGCGGTCGAACTGGAGCTCAGCCCCGAAGCGCTTGCGAAGATCGACGAAATTTTCCCGGGTCCGGGCGGCTCGGCGCCGAATGCGTACGCTTGGTAAAGCAATCCGCTTCGAATCCGTGCGCAAGCGCAATATTATGCAGAAAATTCTCCTTCTTTTCCGTATGACCCAGGCGGCATTCGCTTAACGAACGGGAAAAACTCCGCCCCGTTAGCATGAAACGGACGAAGGCGGAAGAAGAGGGTCGATTTCCCGCTTGATCATCGAATCAGACGTGTTGCGCAGGCTTGCACGGGAGGATTCCCCGTCCGCCTCGTCCTCTAACTCCCGAAAAACCGTCCGCAGGACGGTTTTTCTCGTTTGCGGGCAGGTTCTCCTTTACTTATGCGAATGTGTGTTCTAACATGAATATATTCAAATTCGGGTCGGCGGTGAAGCGGGAATGGAAACCAGGGTGAAGATATCCGTACGGGCATTAGCGGAATATGCCTATCGCGGAGGCAGCATCGAGTCCGGCTTCCGCGCGGCGACGACGCTGCTGGACGGTACGCGGGCGCATCAGCAGCTCCAGAAGGACTACACGGAACGGGATCGGAAGGAAGTGCATCTCGAGGGACGGCTGGCGTACGAGGAGCTCGTCTTCGAGCTCGAGGGGCGCTGCGACGGGCTCCTGATCGGGGAAGACGGCTCCGTGACGATCGAGGAAATCAAGTCGACGGCGGCCGAGCTGGCGGACATCGGGGAAGCTTCGCATCCGGTCCACTGGGGACAAGCGATGTGTTACGCATACTTGTATGCGGCGAACGAGGGCGTTCCGGCTCTTTCGATCCGGCTGACCTACGTGCATGTTCCGTCGTATGCGCTTAAGCGATTCACCCGCAGGATGGAGCTGCCCGAGCTGGAGCTGGCGGTGCGAGAGCTCGTCCGGGCGTACGCGCCGTTCGCTAGATTGCAGCTGCGTCATGTCGCGGAGCGCGACCGAAGCTGCAGGGCGTTGGCCTTCCCATATGACGCTTATCGTCCAGGCCAGCGGAAGCTGGCCGGCGCCGTCTACAAATCCGCGGTCGACGGGAAGCGTCTGTTCGCCAGAGCGCCGACCGGGACGGGGAAGACGATCTCGACGATCTTCCCGGCGGCGAAGGCGATCGGGGAAGGGGCGCTGGACCGCTTCTACTATTTGACCGCCCGGACGATCACCAGGACGGCCGCGGAGGAGGCGCTGGCTTTGCTGGAGGCGAAGGGGCTGCATCTGCGTTCCGCGACCCTCACGGCCAAGGAGAAAATTTGCTTCCAGGCGGAGATGCGCTGCCAGAAAGAATTTTGCGAATACGCGGACGGGTATTACGATCGAATCAACGAGGCGCTGCTCGATGCGTTGACGCACGAGACGCGGTTGACGAGAACGGTCATCGAGACGTATGCGCGGAAGCATCGCGTCTGCCCCTTCGAATTTTCCCTGGATGCCGCGTACGCGGCCGATGCGGTCGTGTGCGACTACAATTATGTCTTCGACCCGAGGGTTTCGTTCAAGCGGATGCCGGAGGAGACGAAGCGGCGGACCGCGCTGCTCGTCGACGAGGCGCACAACCTGGTCGATCGCGGCCGGGAGATGTTTTCGGCGGAACTGACGAAGTCGCCTTTCCTTCAGCTTCGGCGGTTATGGAAAACCGAAAACGTGGGGGACGCGGCGAAAGCCGTGAACGACTTCTTCGTCGGCTTCCGCAAGGCGGCCGGCGCGGAGCGAAGCGTGGTGACGAACTTTTATCCGGAGGAGTTGATCCCTTTGGTGGCCCGTTTCGGCGAAGAAGCGGAGCGGACGCTCCTGGGGAGCCGCGCGAGCGACGGCGAAGCGCTTGCGCTGCTCTTGGAGACGTATTTCGCGGCGCTGAGCTTCCTTCGGATCGCCGAACGGTACGACGAAGCCTACGTCACTTATGCGGAGCTGGGCAAGACGGACGTCCGGCTGAAGCTGTTCTGTCTGGACCCCTCCTCGGCGCTGCGCGGGATGGGCAAGGGATATCGTTCGCAAGCGTTCTTCTCCGCGACATTGTCGCCGATCTCTTATTATCGGGAGATGCTGGGCGGGGAGGCGGAAGACTATCACGTCGCCGTCCCGTCCCCCTTCTCTAAGGAGCAGCTCGAGGTGCAGTTGTTGCCGGTCTCGACGCGTTACCGGGACCGCGCGTCGACGAAGGCGCCGATCGCCGACGCGCTGCGACGATTGCTGGAGAAGCGGCAGGGCAATGCGCTCGCGTTTTTCCCGTCGTACGATTACATGAACGAAGTGCTGGCCGCCTACTTGGAGACGGGGACGCCGGAGGCGCATGTCATCGTTCAACGGAACGGAATGAGCGAAGAGGAGCGGGAAGCGTTCCTCGCCGCGTTCCAGCCCGGCGGCGCGCGGCGCGTATTGGCTTTCGCCGTGATGGGCGGCATCTTCTCCGAGGGGGTCGATCTGACCTTGGACCGGCTCGGCGTCGTCGTCGTGGTCGGCGTCGGTCTGCCCCAGGTCGGGTTGGAACGGGAGGTAATGAAAGCTTATTTCGACCGAACCGGGAGGAACGGGTTCGACTTCGCCTACTTGTATCCCGGCATGACGAAGGTATTGCAAGCCGGAGGGAGACTCATCCGGACGGAGGAAGACCGCGGCACGCTGCTGCTGGTGGACGATCGGTTTCTGCAGCCTCAGTATCATCGGCTGCTCCCGGAGGAGTGGAAGCCGTGCGCGGTCATCGGTCATGCCTCGAGGGAAGGAAGGAGTTCGCGTGCCTACCTATAGTCTCCTTGAGCATCTCTTGTTTCCGCCGACGTTTCTGAATCGGGGTAAGCTCGCTCGCAGCGTGGAGGGGAAGACCGTGTTGATCACGGGAGCGAGCTCCGGGATCGGCGAGCAGCTCGTATACTTGTTATCCGATACGAAGGCGCACCTGATTCTGGTGGCCAGACGAGGAGATAAGCTGCAAGCGATCAAGAACGCCCTTGCGGAGAGGGAGGCCCGAATCTCCGTCTACGCCGCCGATCTCCGGAACGAGACGGAGATGGAGGCGCTGCTGGACGAGCTTAGGCGGCTGCCGGATGGGGTGGACATCGTCGTCAGCAACGCGGGGCATTCCATCCGGCGCCCGATACGGGAATCGCTGGATCGTTACCACGATTTTACGAGAACGATGGCGATCAACTATTTCGCCCCGGTACGGTTGCTTTTATCGCTCGTCCCGATGCTCGAGAGCAAGCGGGGGCACGTCGTCAACGTCTCGACCGCGAACGCGCTGCTGCTGCCCGTCCCGAATTGGGCGGCGTATCAAGCTTCGAAGTCGGCGTTCGATACGTGGTTTCGCGCGGCGGCGCCCGAGTGGAATCGAGCGGGGATGTCCGCGACGTCGATCTATCCGCCGTTGGTCCGAACGCCGATGATCGCGCCGACCGCGGCGTACCGGAAGGCGCCGGCGATGTCTCCGATGCACGTTGCGAAGTGGATCGGCAAGTCGATTTACACCCGCAGGAGAACCTTCAGACCTTGGTGGCTGCCGTTCGGGCAAATCGGTTCCGTCCTCTTCCGACGGGGCTGGGAGGCTTCGATTGCGAGTCTCGGGAAGAAGGAGAGGAACGGACATGATCGTGGGTAAATTGTTTTACGCGTTGTACGTTATGGGACTCCTATCTCCTGCGGCGTTGTTCCGGTTCGTCTCGGCGATTTATCGATACGGAATCAACCTAATGGCGCTGCTGTATTTTTCCGCCGGGACTTATGGACGGAACGTCGCGTTAACGGACGAGCAGGAAACCTTGACCTACGATCGACTTCTTGCGCATGCCGAAGCGCTGGCGGGCTATTTCCGAGATCAATACGGGCTTTCGGCCGGCAAGAAGGTCGGCGTTTGGTGCCGGAATCATGCCGCTTTCGCGAAGTCGATCTTCGCGGCGTCTTCCGCCGGAGCGGATCTGTACTTCCTGCACGCGGAGATGAGCCGCGCGCAGTTGGACGACTTCCTCGCGCGCCGGCCGCTCGATCTCGTCCTCTGCGACGAAGACCGGTGCGCGATGCTGGAAGCGTCCGGTTATGCCGGACCGAGGCTGGCGATCGATCGTCAGGCGCTGTCGATCATCGAACGCCGGCTCGCCGAAGGCGCGGACGTCCGAGGGCGACGACGACGTTCGTCCGCCGGGAAGCTCGTGCTGCCGACCGGGGGGACGTCCGGGCAAGCGAAGGAAGCGCCGCATCGCCCGTCCCTGTTGAATTACTTGGACCCTTTCGCGGCGTTCTTGACGCGGCTTCGCATCCGATCGTATCGAACCGCGTATATCGCCACGCCGCTCTATCACGGGTACGGGATCGCGATGCTTCTCCTATTTTGCGCCTTAGGGAAGACCATGGTCCTCCGACGGGGCTTCGAGGCGCGGGAAGCGTGTCGGGTCGTATGCGAGCATAAGATCGAAGTCGTCGCCGTCGTCCCCTTGATGCTGCGCAGAATGCTGCAGGCGGCGGAGGGCGACGAGCTGAGGTCTCTAGCGTGCATCGCCTGCGGCGGCGCGGAGCTTCGTCCGCAGCTGGCGAAGGAGACGATGGAGCGGCTGGGTCCGGCATTGTACAATTTGTACGGCACTTCGGAGGCGGGGCTCGCCACGATCGCGACTCCGCAGGACGTAAGCGATGCCCCGGCTACGATCGGCAGAAGCATCCCAGGCGTGCGCCTGCGGATCGCGGACGAGCGGAAGCGGAGCGTGAAGGCCGGAACGATCGGCCGAATGTACGTAAAGAACCGATGGTCCGCTCGGCGGAGTGGAGCGGATGCCTGGATCGATACCGGCGATCTGGGCGTTCGGGACGGGCGGGGGCTGTTCTACTTATGCGGAAGAGCGGACAGCATGATCGTATCCGGCGGGGAGAACGTCTATCCGATCGAGGTAGAGCAGGCGATCCTCGAGCACCCTCAGGTAGAGGACGCGGCCGTCGTCGGCGTCCAAGACGAAGCGTACGGGCAACGATTGCGCGCGTTCGTATCGATGACCCCGCAGGCAAGCGCGACGAAGGACGAGCTTTCCGAGTGGCTCCGCACTCGATTGGCCCGATACCAAATGCCGAGGGACATCGTATTGGTGGACCGATTGCCGTATACTCCCTTGGGCAAGCTGGACCGGAAACGGTTAACGGCGGATTTCGGGATTGGCGTCCAGGATCGCTTCGGAGCACTCCGATAATCTAGTCAGGAACCGAAGCCCTTCTTCCGCGCGACGCAGCAGCGCGTCCGTGGAGTCGATGCCCAGATCCGACGCCAGCGAGTCGAAGGCGGGGGTAAGGGCAAGGTGCACTTCCGGAGCGTCGACCGCAAAGATCTTGTGGCAGCGGCAGAACGTGACCAAGATCCAAAAGACGGCCTCGCGGTGGTTGCCGGCCCGAATGAGATCCCGGCTTCCGTCGATCGCGATCGGCCGCGCCGCGGCGGCGATATCGCTGCTGAAGAAGAACGTCGACTTCGCGCGGGCTGCCGCGGCGTCGAACGTGCGGGCAAGCTCGTCAAGATGATGTTCGACGCGTTGCGCCGACAGCCGCTCGCAGCCGAGCAACCGCAACAGCTCCGGGTATATATCAAGGAAGCCGTACGTTTCAAGCACTTCGCGAGCGGCCAAGTAACGGAGCCGCACCGTCGGATTACGGAGCGCGGCCGCAAGCAGAACGTGTGCGGTCACGCCGGTCGGGAACACCCACGACATCACTTGATCGTGCCGCGGCGCGGTCGGGTCGATGGCCCGCAGTCCGTCTTCGACCCGCTTCCTTGCGTTCTCGCAGCGGCGGCTCGCCCACGTCCGTTCCGCGAAGCGTCGGGACACCTCCGCTTGCAGGGCGCTTAGCTGCCCGGTAGGATCCGCAAGTATCGTATCCGTGCGGAAGCTACCCGCAAGGTGGTAGGAGGCTAAGACCTCTTCGGCCGAGACGTACAGATTCCAAGGCAAATACGTGATTTCCAACAAGGCGCCGCGGTAGACGAGTTTGCCGAGCTTGGGCGGGGCTTCGTCCGCTGCCGTAACGATCACGACATCGAGATCGGAGGTCGGAGACATTGGCGTTTCATCCGGAAGTCCGATCGTCGACCCGCTCATATACGCACCCATAAACCCGGCTTCTTTACCGGCGTACTCCCGAACCCACGCCGCCGCCGCCGCTCTTGCCGATCCGACGTTCATTGTCGTCCCCCCGTTAGTCGAGTGTAGTTCGAGTATACTAGAGAAGAGGGGGGAGATGAAGATGTTCCGAAGGTTTCTTAAAGGGTTCGCGATTTTCCTCCTGATGTTCATCGGTTTCCTATATTTCAACAACAGCTCCCTGTGTATGAAAACCGACGGGGAAGCGCCGTTCTCGTTGGCGCACCGGGGGATGGCGCAGACGTTCCCGATGGAAGGCATTACGGGAGATGCTTGTACGGCCGAGCGCATCCATGAACCGGAGCATCCGTATCTGGAAAATACGATCCCTTCGATGGAAGCGGCATTCCGAGCGGGAGCGGACATCGTCGAATTCGACGTGCAGCCGACGACGGACGGACGGTTCGCGGTGTTCCACGATTGGACGTTGGAGTGCAGGACGGACGGCGTCGGAGCGACGAGAGAACATACGATGGAAGAACTGAAGCGGCTGGATATCGGGTATGGGTACACGGCCGACGGCGGGAAGACGTATCCGTTCCGAGGGACGGGCGTCGGTCTGATGCCTGCGTTGGACGAAGTATGGGCTCGGTTCCCGGAGCAGTCGTTCTTGCTTCATGTCAAGAGCAACGACGGGGAGGAAGGGGTTCGACTGGCAGGGATATTGTCCGCGCTGCCTGCCGAGCGTAGGGAGCGGCTCGCGGTATACGGAGGCGACGAACCGATCGCCGAGCTTCGTCGACTCGTTCCCGATCTCCGGACGATGTCGATGGCGACGATGAAGCGCTGCTTGATTCCTTACTTGGCCGTCGGTTGGACCGGGTATGTGCCAGTCGCCTGCCATGGGACCCAATTGCATCTCCCGGAGAAGATCGCTCCCTGGCTATGGGGCTTTCCGGAGACGTTCGTCCGGCGGATGGAGGAGGCCGACACGCGGGTCGTCCTTGTCGCGGGCGACGGCGCATGGTCGGAGGGCTTCGACGATCCGCAAGCGGTCGAGCGCCTTCCGAAGCGGTACCGCGGCTTCGTGTGGACGAATCGGATCGATCTCATAGGCCCTTACTTGGAAAAGTGAATCCATCCCTGGTTCCCTCGGATCGTCTGAACGGTATGCCGGAGGCGGCGATTCATTGCGGGCGTGTTACAACCTAAAAGCTTCAACCCTAAGGACTCGTCGCAAGACGAGTTTTTCTTATGCCGAAATAATGTTTGACAATCGGGCGAAAAGGAAATATTGTAATAGTGCACTAGTGCAATAGTGCACTGGATTGCGAAGGGAGGGTCGCAACGTGCAGTTGAATTTCAACAGCCCGAAACCCATTTATTTGCAAATGGTCGACGAAGTCAAGAAAGCGCTGGCCAGAGGAGAGCTCTCGCCAGGCGATAAGATTCCTTCCCACAAAGAGCAAGCGCAGATGTCGCAAGTGAATCCCAATACGGTGCAGAGGGCGTATCAAGAGATGGAGCGGGAAGGTCTCACGGAGACGCTGCGAGGGCAGGGCACCTTCATCCGGAACGACCCTGCGTTGCTGGCGAGAATTCGTTCGGAGATGGCCGCTCAGGCCGTACAACATTTCATCGACGAAATGCGCGGGCTAGGGATCGAACCGAACGAGACGGAGCGGCTGCTGCGCGAGCGATTATACAAGGGGAACGAGGAGGTGTAGACGATGTCGAACGACATCCGCGAGCATATCGTCGAATGCAAAGGGATACATAAGCGGTACTTATTGAAGCATGCCGTGAACGGAATCGATCTTCAAATCAGGAGGGGCAGCATCGTCGGGCTGCTAGGGCCGAACGGCAGCGGAAAGTCGACGTTGCTCAAGATGATGGCGGGACTGATCTACCCGACCTCCGGGTCGATTCTAGTGAACGGGCGGGAGCCGGACGTGCGCAACAAGAGTCGAATCGCGTACTTACCGGAGATCGACTATTTGTACGGTTGGATGACGGTCGCCGAGACGCTTCGATTTCTGTCCGGCTTCTATGACGATTGGCAGGAGGAGAAGGCGGCGGAGATGCTGTGGACGATGGAGCTGGACGGCAATCAGAAGGTGCGCAATCTATCGAAGGGCTTGCGCGCGAGGCTGAAGCTGATCGCAGCGTTCTCGCGGTCCGCGCCGCTCATCCTGCTCGACGAGCCGTTCTCCGGCATCGACCCTTCTTCGCGCGCGAAGATCATCCGTTCGATCATTCAGCAATTCGATGCGGCGGAGCAGACGATCATTCTGTCGACGCATTCCTTGAACGAAGCGGAGCCGATGTTCGACGACGTCGTCTTCCTGCAACAGGGCCAAGTCATCATGAACGACACGGCGGAACATTTGCGATCCGAATACGGTTGTTCTCTGGAAAACATCTGGGAGAAGGTGTACGAATAGATGGGATTCCGTAATTTATTTCTTAAAGAATGCAAGGGGGTCCTCCCGCTATTCGCCGTGTTGTCCGGGGCGACGGTGCTGTGGCATCTCTTCATCCTGTACAAGGGCCAGGGCTGGGAGGAAGACGTGACCTTCGTGTTGTCGTTGGTCGTGCCGTTCCTGACGGTATCGGCGATGGCGATCGGCGCGGGATACTACCAGCTTCACACCGAGTGGAAGTCGAACTCGATCTACTTGCTCCTCTCCTTGCCGATTCGAGGGTGGAAGGTGCTGACGGCGAAGCTGGTTGCAGTCTTGTCGCTGCTGCTCCTCACGATCTTATGCGTTGGCGTCAGCTTCGCGCTCATCTTGCTGCGTCTGAAGCGGGGCGAGATCAGCGGCAGCGAGGAGTGGCAAGAGATCATGCCGGCGCTGCTGAACCTAACGTTCAACAGCTTCTGGATGTATTGCCTAACGGTGACGCTCCTCGTCTTAATCATTCAGTTCGCGTATTTGTGCGGGCAGCTCGTGACGAAATTCAAATGGGCGGTTATTCTTGCCGCAGGCTTCGCAGCGATGTATGTCGTCTTCCGGGTAAGCCCGATCTTGTCGGGCTTGCTGTCCTGGATGCCCGAATTGTTTTATGGCGGAATCGATTTCGACGCGCTGTATTTGCACTCCGGACCTTTCCTCGTGCTCTTGCTCCTGTGCGGGGCGTTCTTGTGGCTGAACGGGTATATTTTCGAACAAGAGGTGGAGGTATGAGGATGACGTTCCGGAAAAAGAGACTCGTAATCCTATCCTCGGTCGCCGTCCTATTCTGCCTCTTGGTCTTGGATCTCTGGGTCAAAAAAGAAGAAATGTTCGAAGCGTTCGGCAGTCAATTCCTTCATGCGGCGAAGACGAACGCATATGACGAGGCGCATCGGGACGTTACCGTCGCGGCGGAGCGGCAGCTTACGATCGACGGCCAAGGTGTCAAGGAAGTGCTTCTTGCCGGCGACCGGGGGAAGATCTCCGTGCGACGGGCGGAGGCTAGTCAGATCGAGCTGCGTTACACGGTAACCGCCGTCGGGAGGAACGAAGCGTCGGCCAAAGAGAGGGCGGAAGACGCTGCGGTCGAGGAGAAGGTCGAGGCGGGGCGGCTGACGTTGACGCCTTCGGCGGAATCCGATGCCGTCACGATCGATTACGTCCTCTCGATCCCGGACGGTACCAAGCTGCGGGTGGAGAGCGAGGACGGCTCGATCGATATCCGCGGTACGACGGGGGACGTCGAGGTGACGTCGGTTCGGGGCAAGGCGGACGTCGTCGACGTCGTCGGACAGGTCTCGGCGAAGGCCGTCAACGGTCACGCGTACCTCGCCGACGTTCGGGGGAACGTCGATCTCTCCAACGAATACGGGAGCGCTACGATCGAATCTGTGGAGGGCGCCGTAACGCTCGGCAGTCGATCCGGCGACACGTACCTGTCGCGAATCGAAGGAGCAGTCTCGGGCAATGTGAACGGCGGCTCCGTTCGCTTCGACGAAATTTCGGGGCCGGTCGCGGTGACCGGCACGGAAGCCGCGCTTCGGCTGGAACGAATTCGGAACGACGTACGTCTCGACGCCGAATCGGGGCAAATCCGGTTGATCTTGTCGGAAGCGGAAGGGTATGCCGTGAACGCAACCGTCATCGACGGATGGATCCAAGCTCCCCCTTCTTTACCCGTCGAGGCGGATCCGGCCGGGACGCACGAAGCCCGGGCGCAAGGCGTCGTGGGAAGCGGCGCGTGGAACATGGACGTCCGAGCGGTGTCGACCGACGTTGTCATTCACGTAAAATAAAGGAGGTTCAACCGGCGATGAGCGATGCTCCCGTAGTAAGTCTTCGCAACGTAACCAAAAAAATCGGACGCTCGACGATCGTGGAGGATTTGACCTTCGACGTCCCTCAAGGAGAAATCTTCGGCTTCCTAGGACCGAACGGAGCGGGCAAGACGACGACGATCCGGATGATGGTCGGATTAATGTCGATTACGAAGGGCGATATTTTCATTAAGGGGAAGAACATCAAGACCGAGTTCGAGCAGGCGATTCGTCACGTCGGCGCCATCGTGGAAAATCCGGAGCTGTACAAATATCTAACCGGTTATCAGAATCTGATTCACTACTCGCGCATGATTCCCGGCGTGCCGAAGGAACGCATCGACGAAGTCGTCAAGCTGGTCAAGCTGGAAAATCGGATTCACGACAAGGTGAAAAAATATTCTCTCGGCATGCGACAGCGGCTTGGCGTCGCGCAAGCGCTGCTTCACCGGCCGTCGTTGCTCATTCTCGACGAACCGACGAACGGCTTGGACCCCGCCGGCATTCGCGAGCTTCGCGACTATTTACGCTACTTGACCCGGACGGAAGGGATCACGGTCGTCGTCTCCAGCCATCTGTTATCCGAGATGGAGCTGATGTGCGACCGGATCGCCGTCATTAAACGAGGCCGGTTGGTCGATGTGAAGCGAATCCAAGATTTCATGGAGTCCGGCGATGCGGCGCAGACGTATGTCATCGAGACGACCGCCGCCGAATCGATGCTGGCGGCGGTAAGCGAGATGTACGGGATTCGCGAGCGACGGATCGTGCCGGAGGGCGTGGAAGTCGTCACGGAGCGCGAACGAATTCCGGATCTCGTGGCGCATCTCGCGCGTACGGAGCTCCCGATCTATGGGGTGCGCGTCTTGCGCCAGTCGCTCGAGGATCGATTCTTGGAGATGACGGGGGGAGAAAAGATTGGGTAATTTGCTCCTGAACGAAAACATGAAAATTTACCGCCGGGCGCGCACGTGGGTCATGATCGGATTGATGATCGGCGGCGTGCTGCTCGGGAGCTTCGTCGAGTGGTATTACGACGGCCGGAACGCCTCCGAAGCTTCGTGGCAGGAACAGGCGGCGTCGGAAAAGCAGCGCTACCTAGAGCTGCTCTCCGATCCGGAGCTGGATGCGGAGGATCGGACGTTCTTCCAGGATCGAATTTCGATTCTCGATTATCGGCTGGCGCATGACGTTCGCCCCGAAGACGGCACGATGTGGGAAGGGATTCTCGGTTCCGCGGAGCTGATGGTCTTGATAACATTATTTACCGTGATCGTGGCGGGGGACAGCTTGGCCGGCGAATTTTCGGCCGGTACGATTAAGCTGCTGCTCATCCGGCCGGCGAGCCGGCTTAAAATTCTCGTCTCGAAATATTTGTCGCTGATCGTATTCGGACTTCTGCTCCTAGCGATCCTGTTTCTCGTCTCCGTCGTCGCGAACGGTTTGATTTATCGGTTCCAAGCGATGGACCTCCCGTTATTGACCGTCGACGCCGATGGCGTCGTCGTCGAGAAATCCATGACGGCCGCATTATGGCAGACGTATTTGCTCAACGGCGTGTCGACGATCCTCTTCGTAACGATGGCGTTCATGATCTCAGCCGCGTTCCGAAGCAGCGCGATGGCGATCGGGATTTCCATCTTCGCGTTGTTTGCGGGCACCGCCCTATTGGAGCTTCTGCAGGCTTACGAATGGAGCAAATATTTGTTGTTCGCCAACATCGACTTGACGCAATATGTTGGCGGAAGACCGTACCAGGAAGGGATGACGCTGTCCTTTTCCATATCGGTGTTGGTCGGGTATTTCCTGTTGTTCAACTTGATCGCTTGGCAAGTATTTACGCGGAGAGACGTAGCCGCATAGAGAAGGGGGCATGGAAGGGCATGAAGTCGATGCAAGGATTGGAGATGCTGGAGAAGGTTCGCAACATCTGCAGGCCGTTGCCCGAGGTGGAGGAAATCGTCGACGGGTTCGGCCATAACACCTTCAAGGTGAAGGGGAAATCGTTCATCCTGATGGGCGACGAAGAAGGCAAGGGCCGCGCGGGAATCTCATTCAAATCGGACAAGGAGACGCAGGGCATGCTGCTGGAGCGAGGCGGCTATTATAAGACGCCGTATATCGGGCAACATGGGTGGGTGTCGATCGACGCCGGAGATTCGGTCGATTGGGACGAGCTCGGGACGCTCCTCGTCGAAGCTTACCTGCGCGCGGCGCCGAAGCGTCTGGCGAAACAGATGATGGAGCGGTCCGCACCATAGTTTTGTATTTACAACCGAACAAATATTCGCTAAAATGACTCTCGTGGTTATTTTTTCCTCTTGCTTAGAAGGAGGTATATATGAAGACCGAACAAAACGAGATGATGGAACGGAATGAGCTTAAGCTGGTAGGGTTCTCCATCGTGGAGAGCTTGAACCAAGTGATGGAGACGATGAGCGTCGGGAAGCTGCGCATGGAGTTGGCGAACCGGATGGAAGAGATCGAAAACCGGATCGGGACAGGGATGTATTTACTCCAGATTTATCCGCAAGACGGTCACTGGACGCCTGACGTCCCATACCGGCATGTCATCGGCTGCGACGTCGCCGCTTTCGGCGACATTCCCGACGAAATGACGACGTATACGGTGCTTCGAGGACGATACGTCAAGATCGTTCACCAAGGCCCGGAATCGCAGCTCGCCGCTACATACGACTACATCAACAAGACATACGGCGTCCGACCGATCGATATCGAATACTGGGACGACCTCGACGCGCTGGAGAGCGAATCCGGGCGAATCGAGTTATTTATCCCGGCGAATCGTTGATTCCGACGCGTCGGAGTCGCACGGCGGCAAGGTTTGGCCGCGGATGGCGGAGCATATCGCGGAGCAGTGGGCCGCGTGCCCGGCGATCGTCGCGAAGTTCGCGCTGACGACGGGCCAAGAGTCCGACATGGAGATGGCAAGAGGCATGATCGCGCGCAATTTGCCGCGCAATAACATAAGAATGCAACAACGGCGGTCCGAGACCGCCGTTGTTTTGTCGCAATAGGGCCACTCGTTCGTCGCGATGCGGATGCTATCGTCCTTCGGCTGCCATTCGACGGAAATTTTTCCCGCTGGGGATTGAATTACGAACAGGCGTTTGGTATGCTCTGTTCAATGGTGAAAAACCGATTGGAGGAGAAGGTATGGGCGCGCGCGCGAAACCATCCGGAGAAGAAGTGGCCGAGTTTCTAGCGAAGCTCGAGCATCCGTTGAAGCGGGAGATCGAAGAAGTGAGGAAGCTCGTGTTGGGGACGGGGCTCGGGTTTACCGAGCAGATCAAGTGGAACGCGCCAAGCTTCGCGATCGACGGCGAGGATCGCATCACGTTCCAACTCCGGGGGGAAGGGTTGTTTCGGTTGATCTTCCACTGCGGCGCGAAATCCAAGAGTCGAACGGGCGAGGGAAGGTTCATCGACGACGACGGGGGCTGGTTGGAATGGGCGTCCGACGATCGGGCGATCGCCGTATTTACGGACATGGACGACGTACGGGCGAAGGAAGAGCTGCTGCGGAGCGTAGTCGCCAAGTGGGTCGCCGCGGGCAGAGGGTAGGGGGAGGCTGACGACAATAACGACAACGAGAGAATATGCACACCGTCAGGCGATTCGTCTGGCGGTTTCGTATTTGCAATTCGAGTAACATATGTTATTGTTAACATATGTTACTCGAATGATTAGGGGGCGGACGGATGTCGATTCAATATGCGATCTTAGGCATCCTCAGTTATCGGTCCATGAGCGGATACGATCTGAAGAAGATCATGCAAGAATCCCCGATTTTTCCTTGGTCCGGCAATAATAATCAAATTTACAAATCGTTGGTCGAATTACTGGAAGCCGGACTTCTGACCCATGAGGTGGTGCATCAGGAGAGTTCGCCGTCGAAGAAAATATATTCGATCAGCGACGCCGGTTCGGAAGCGTTGGAGCGTTGGGCGAATTCCAGGCCCGAACCGCCGGAGTGTAAGAAGCTGTTTCTCGCTCAACTCGCATGGGCCGACGTCTTGTCGGAGGAAGAGCTCGACGGATTGATCGGCCGATACGAGGAGGAAGTCGAGTCGCGGCTTCGATTGCACGAGGAGCAGATCCGCAGAGCTTCCTTCGCGCCGGCGAGAACCGCCAGGGAAAGCGTACTATGGGATATGATCAACGAGAATGTACTGGATTTCTATCGCAACGAGAAGGCGTGGATTCGAAAATGGAGAGCCAAGCTGGCCGATGTAACGAAATAGGGGAGGAATTCCGGGTCATGAAGTACGAGTTTTTCGAGAAAGAAGGGGTCGAATACGTCGCTTTCTTGCAAGGGGAACGCGAGTTGCGCACGGAGCAGGACGCGTCGGATTTGATCGGCGCATGCTTCGAGCGCGGCGTATCGCGGCTGCTGCTGCATGCGGATGCGCTGAGCGAAGACTTCTTCCGGCTTCGAACCGGCCTTGCAGGGGCCGTGATGCAGAAGCTCGTCAATTACCGCATCCGGACGGCGGTCGTCGTGCCGGAGGATCGTCTCGTCCTCGGCAAAGCGAAGGAGATGTTGGCGGAGTTGAAGTTCGGCAACGCGTTCAGATCGTTTTCGAACGAGCAAGAGGCAGTACAGTGGCTCACCAGGAACGGGGGTTGAGCGATGGGGCGAGTCATAGGATTCGAGATCAGCGGTCAGGATCCGAAGGGGCATTCCGCATTTTACGCGAACGTATTCGGATGGGACATCGGAGAGCCGAATTGGGGATATTATCCGGCGAAGACGGGCGATGTCGGCCAAGCCGGCATCGACGGAGGCATCGCCAAGGGACCGGCGCACTTCCCGGTAGGCGTCCGCCTGCAGATCCAAGTCGATTCTATCCATGAATCGATCGCCAAGGCCGCCGAACACGGCGGGCGCGTCGTGCAGGACGTCATGGATTTCGACGGGTTTCGACTCGCTTATATCATAGACCCGATGGGTGTCCATTACGGGCTGATCGAATATCGTTCGAACGCCAATAACCAAGGAGGTAGAACGATTGACGAAGATCGATAAGCTTGCATGGATTCGAATGGAGCAAGGGCGCGTCTTGTGCGTACGTTCCAAGGGGAAGAACCTTTATTATCTGCCCGGGGGTAAGCGGGATGACGGAGAGACGGATGCCGAAGCGCTGTGCCGGGAGATCGAAGAAGAGCTGTCCGTTCGACTGAAGCCGGAGACGATCGCCTTCTTCGGCACGTTCGAGGCGCAGGCGGACGGGAAGGCGGCGGGAATTACCGTCGCGATGTCCTGCTACACGGCGGATTTCGACGGACGTTTACGCCCAGCCTCGGAAATCGAGGAGATGGCCTGGCTGTCGTACGAAGAGCGGGAGCGGGTATCCCTCGCGGGTCGGATCGTGTTCGACCGGCTTCGCGAGAACAATCGGATATAAGTCGCGATGACATGGCTGCCTTACAAAGGTGGCCTTGTTATTTTTATTTCCTTGAATTCTTACCGGGAAAAATATAATATATATAACATAACAAATATAAGGAACTCTTGGTGAATCTATGAAGAGCGATCGTATTCCGCTATACCAACAAATTCAAGAATATATTAAGGATCTCGTCCGTACCTCGGGACTCAAGCAAGGCGACCGAATTCCGACGGAACAAGAGCTGATGAGTTTATTTCGGGTGAGTAAAATCACGGTCGTGAACGCATTGGCCGGGTTGGTCAACGACGGCTTGATCACCCGCGTGCCGGGTCGCGGCAGCTTCGTTAACGAGCCGAAGCCGGAGAACGCGTCGACCGATTCGGAGCCGTCGGCCGGGCATGCGGAGGATTGGGAGCCCGATCGGGAGCGGAAGCTCATCGGGATCGTGATGCCGAGCATCGACGATTATTTCGCGGTTCGATTGATCGAAGGGATGCGGAAGGGGCTGCGCGAGAAGGGATACCAGCCGATCATTCAATTGTCGGATGGCGCGCTGGAACTGGAGAAAGACGCGATCAAGCTGTTTATGGACATGGGCGTGCAAGGTTTGCTGATCTTCCCGGTGGACGAAGAGCAGTACAACGAGGAAATCTTAAGCATGAAATTTAGCGGATTTCCGTTCGTGCTCATCGATCGTTACCTGCCCGGCGTAGAGACGGATTACATTGCGTCGGACGGGCGTCTCGGCGCGGAGCTCGCCGTGGATTATTTATGGAGCTTAGGCCACCGCGAGATCGCGATCTGCTCCGACTCGCCGCTGCAGACGGTGACGGTGCAGGAACGAATCGAGGGATATATGAATGCATTGAAGTACAAAGGGGCGCTTATCAATCCCGCGCATATGATCACCGATTTCAGCTTGGATTCGACGGCCGACGCGAAGGAGCATCCCCTGTTTCGATATATTAAGAACCGGATGGCTACCGCATATATCACTTTGAACGGCAGGCTCGGGGTGCATATTTACCACATGGCGGAGCAGGCCGGATTGCGGGTGCCGGAGGATTTGTCGATCCTGACGTTCGACGATCCGACGGCGATTGTGGAGGGCTTCACCTCTTTCTCTCATGTCAAACAGTTCGAATGGGAAATCGGATATCGGGCTGCGGGACTTCTGCTTGAGCGAATTCAAGCGGGGCCCGGACGGGAGAGGAGAGGGAAATACAGTAAAATATTAATCCGCCCGGAGCTGGTCGTTCGCCAAACGACAGGTCCGAGCAAATAAACGGAAAATAGAAGGGCTGTTCGGACGTCCATGCGAAGCATGGCATCCGAACAGCCCTTTTTTTCGTTACTTCTTCGGCAAACCGTACGCTTCGCGTATGAGCGAGAAGTAGTGGTCCGCCCGCACGACCTCGTATTCCGGTCCGAGGGACGAAGAGAGCGCTGCGACATCCGTCGGCGTCATGCTCCAGGCCAGCAGACCGATCGATACGAACAGCGGGGATTGCCCGTCCCAACCGGCTTTGGCCTCGGCGAGGACGTTCTTTCCGTCCTGCGCGGTGCTAATGCCTTGGATCGTGGATACGGGTAACGTCCCGTTCAGCACTTCGACGCCGTGCCGGTTTTCCCAGCTCAGGAAGAGCCCCGGAACCTTGTAGACTTCCTCATAGGCGGCCGCCTCCGATTCGCTGAGCGGCACGTTCTCGCCGTTCACCCGGTTAAGGACATACGGAATAGTCATGCCCGTCTTTTTCAAGTAAGAATACGTATCGTTCAGGAAGCTAGGGAACGTCTCGTCGGGCCATGGCGTCGGGTAGAAATAACCTCCGCCGGACGGACCTGCGATGAGCAGATCGTTCTCCGTGGCCGTCTCCTGGAAGTAATTCAGGATCGCCGGGGCGCCGTCGTGCAGCAAGGGGCTCGAAGTCCAGTTGATGGGCACTTCGCCGCGAGCCGGGTCGTCCCATAAAATGCGCATTCGATGCTGATTGTATTGGAAGTTGTCTCCTTCGCTGAAGGTGTACGTTACGTATATTTTGTTCTCCAGCTCGGGCGTCTCCGCCGGCTTCGCCGGTTTCGCTGCCGCGGGTTTGTTCTTCGTCCCGGAGAAGACGGTCAGGTTGCTGAACCAATCCGCGGCTAATACATAGACGCCGTAGTTGGACACGATCTCCACAGAGCTGAATTCGCCGGCGACGTCATTGCTGAACCAGCCTAAATACGGAGTGCCCGGTTCGACGTCGGATAATATTTTCTCGAGAAGCGCTCTCTCCTCCGGTACGTTCGACTCCAGCCAGAACACCATGGCTTGATTGGCGACGGCATAATCGCGAAGATAGCCGTACGGTTCCTTATGTTCGGAGGAAGGCGGCCGGATATTGCCGGCGGACACCTTGAATTGGTTCCACATGTCGACGGTGGCGGTCAGCGTCGTCGTACCGGAAGGCGGCGTGAATTCATACGTGAAATAGCGCCCGTTGTCCGCGAAGCGGTGGCCGCCTTGGCCGGAGGATACCTGAGAATTTTGCCGGTCATACAGGAACGGCTCCTCTTCCGGAGTGCCCGGAACGAACTGCGCGATCACTTGGCCGTCCGCCTCGACGATCACCTCATGAACGGCGGGACCCCAGCCGTCCTGCGGGAAGGCATCGTCGAACCGAAGGAATACCGATTGTTGGCCTAAGAAGGACGACAAGTCGATCTCGTACGGTTTCCGGTTGGCGGCGTCGCGCTCCTGCGTCGGTTCCTCGAGAATCGTCTCGAAGGAAGCGGGCAAGCCGGGGGGAATGCGAACGGACGTATTCGGGCTTAAGCCGATGAGCATTCTGTGCGTCGTTCGACTCCACAAATTTTCGTATTGCCACGTATAAGCGTCCATGCGATCTTCGAATTTTCCGCGTAAATCCTCGATGACATCCAGATCGTACGGCGCCGCCTGCAATCGTTCCGCGATTTCGGGTCCGGCGACGACGGCGTCCTTCAAGCCGGCGAGCGTTGTCGCGACGTTGATCGAGTCCGGCACCTCGGGGTCGTAGATAACGATGCCTTGGACTTCATCGATGTATTTGTCCACGACGGCCCAGTAATCGTCGTGCATGCGGTAGGGCACTTGAAGGTCGTTCAGCCAAGTCGTGCGGCCTTCCTCCACGTTTTCGATCAAATACACTCTCGGTTCCGTCCGATTCACGATACCCTGCAGCGTAGCCAAAAGAAGCTTCGCATCTCCCGGGGCGTCATATACGTCTGCGACATCCAGATGCTTCGGTTGCGCGAAGGTGGGCAGCGCCTGCCCCTTCGGCCAAATGACCGAGCCGTTCGACGGCGTCGGATCCGAAGCGGCGGATGCGCCGAGCGACATAGAAGCCGTACATATGAGCGCCACGCAAGTCGTCGTAAGTTTTCGAATCATAAGTAAATACACCTCGTTTACTATGAAATGTCGAACGTAAATCGCCGAGCCTATTCCTTATTCACCTCCATTGTCGGCCGGATAATGGAAACCCTTACAAATAGCATAATATCATATTCGATATATTTGTATAGGTACTTTTTGATTAATCGCTAAGTATTTCTTCCTTTTCGCGTCAGTTATCGACTTTGTATCGGTTAGAAGACATGTTCGACCCCCAGGACCTTTCAGGTTTTCTGGAAAAATAGGTACATAGGACTAGTCGAATAATATGTTGAATATAATTAAATTTGGCGATATACTGGTGCCGAACGGAATATTTTTCCACGGAAGCGGGGAGGGTCGCGAACCCTCTCCTACGCAGGTTAGTGATCTAACGATTTTCTTAAGAAAGGGAGGTGTCGGTCATCGGCGATTCATTCAGACCGCCTTCGGTGCCGTTAATCGCGGTAGATCCCTACTTCAGCGTTTGGTCGGCTGCGGACCGATTGTACGACGATCACACACGGCATTGGACCAATCGACGCCACAGCATGGCGGGGATGCTCCGGATCGATGGGAAAAGCAGAAGATTTATGGGGAAGCTCGAGCTGTCCGGCGACGCTTCGGATGTCGATGAGCCTGAACCGATGGAGCAAAAAAGCGTGAAGGTCGATCCGCTCTCGACGACCTATCGGTTCGAGGCGGAAGGCGTCGAACTTACAGCGAGGTTCACGACCCCGCTGCTGCTCGACGACTTGGACGTGCTGTCCCGTCCGGTGACGTATATTACGTTCGACGTTCGCTCCGTCGACGGCGAGCCGCACGAGGTGAAGCTCTATGTCGACGTATCCGCCGAGTTATGCGTCCATTCGCCGGATCAGGTCGTCGGGTGGTCGCGCGAAACGCTGGACGGCGGAATCGCCGCGATGCGCATCGGCACCGAAGCGCAGCCGATTCTGCAGCGCGTCGGGGACGACACGAGAATCGATTGGGGATACGCGTATTTGGCCGTTCCGTTGTCCGCCGGCGCGACGACGGCGCTCGGGTCGTACCGGGCCCGGAGCCGCTTCGCAAAGACCGGCGCGCTGCCTCCCGAGGACGAAGCCTCTCGCCCGCGGCCCGCAGGGGAACATACGCCGGTTATGGCGGCCTTGTTCGACCTCGGTCTCGTAAGGGAGAAGGTGTCGAGATACGTGATGGCAGCGTACGACGATATTCGATCCGTCGAATATTTCGGCACTCCGCTCCAAGCGTACTGGCGAAGGAACGGGATGACGTTCGAGCGGATGCTCGCGTCGTGCGCAGCGGATTACGCAACGATGTCAGCCCGTTGCGAAGCCTTCGATCGACAACTGATCGACGAGGGAGTCCGCGCGGGAGGTTCACGCTATGCGGACGTCTTGTCTCTCAGTTATCGACAGGCGATCGCGGCGCATAAGCTGGTTGCCGGGGAAGAGGGCGAAGCGTTATTTTTCTCGAAGGAAAACTTCAGCAACGGCTGCATCGCGACGGTAGACGTCAGCTACCCCTCCGCGCCATTGTTCCTTAAATATTGTCCGGAGCTGGTGAAAGGCATGCTCCGACCGATCTTCCGGTACGCGGCCGGCGAGTCGTGGACGTTCGAGTTCGCCCCGCATGACGTCGGCTGTTACCCGAAAGCGAACGGTCAGGTATACGGCGAGAACAAGCTCGAATACCAAATGCCGATCGAAGAATGCGGGAACATGCTCGTACTGTCCGCCGCGGTCTGTTTATACGAGGACGATGCGTCGTTCGCGGAGTCGCATTGGCCGCTCCTGAGCCGGTGGGCCGCCTATGTGCTGGAGCACGGCATGGATCCGGACAATCAATTGTGCACCGACGATTTCGCGGGACATCTGGCGCGTAACGCCAATCTCTCCGTCAAGGCGATCGTAGGGCTAGGCGCTTATTCTTTACTTTGCGGGATGCTCGGTAAGCAAGAAGAACGGGAAATATACGATACATCGGCGAGATCGATGGCCGCCGAATGGGTGAGGATGGCGTGGGCCGAGGACCATACGAAGCTGACTTTCGACGGCGCGCCGGATTCATGGAGCTTTAAATATAATCTGGTGTGGGACCGGCTGTTGAACCTCCGACTGTTTCCGCCGGACCTCGCCGAAGCGGAAGTCCGCTTCTACCTCGAACGGCAGAACCGGTTCGGTACTCCGCTCGACAGTCGGGAGTCGTATACGAAAGCGGATTGGCTCGTATGGTGCGCCTCCATGGCCGATACGAAGGAGCGATTCGAGCGTATGATCACGCCGCTCTGGGATATGCTGAACGAGTCGCAAAGTCGGGTTCCCTTTACGGATTGGTACGACACGCATACCGGGAAGCAGATGAACTTCCAAAACCGGTCGGTCGTCGGAGGGATGTTTCTCCCGCTGTTGACTCCGGTCGGCTCCGCGTTCGAAGGCAAGCCGTCGTAGTTACCGTTCATTCGCTATACAGAAGGGGAAGGCGCACGGGCGAAGGGGCCTGTGCGCCTTGTGCATGTCATGCCGTAATCTATAAAACTAGGCTGTAAGTCGAACAGTCCATTGGCTACGATTTTTTTTGCGCTTCGATTTTCTCCGCCAATTCGTTCAAATACGTCCAACGTTCGAACAGCTCGGCGAGCTCGCTTTCCAACGCGTTCTGCTCGTCCGTAAGCCGCTGCAGCTCAAGGTAGTCGGAACCGGCCGCGACGATTCTCCGCGCTTGCTCCTGAAGACGGCTCTCCAACGCGGCGATCTTGTCGTCGATCTCTTCGTATTCTTTCTGTTCCTTGAACGTGAATTTGAGCGCCTTCGCGCCCGCGCGCTCTCCATCCGCGGAGGGGGCGGCGGCGGCCTTGCTTGCGGACTGCGCCGCCGCTCGGGGCGCCGTCGCGGCCTCCTCCTCTTGCCGCGCCTTCTTCTCGACGTAGTCGGAATAATTGCCCTCGTGCCGTTCGATCGACCCGTCGTTCTCTACGGACCAGAGCCGATCTACGGTCCGGTCCAGGAAAAACCGGTCATGCGAGACGACGAGGACGGCGCCGGCGAAGTCGTCCAGGTAATCCTCCAGCACGGTCAACGTCTGGATGTCGAGGTCGTTCGTCGGCTCGTCGAGAAAGAGGACGTTCGGCGCGCCGATCAAGACGCGCAGCAGGTAGAGCCGCCGCTTCTCGCCGCCGGACAAACCGGAGATCGGCGTCCATTGCACGGCTGGCGGGAAGAGGAACCGCTCCAGCAGCTGGGAGGCGCTGATCGATTCGCCGTCCGCGGTTTCGATCCGTTCGGCGGCCTCCTGAATGTATTCGATAACGCGCTGGGAACCGTCCATCTCGGCATGCTCCTGCGTGAAGTAGCCGATCTTGACCGTCGAGCCGATGTCGACTTCGCCGCGGCTGGGAGGCAGCCGCCCGGCAAGCACGTTCAGCAGCGTCGACTTCCCGCTGCCGTTCGGGCCGACGACGCCGATCCGGTCGTCGCGCTGCACGATCGCGTCGAAGTCGCGAACGAGCGTGCGGCCGTCGTACCCGCAGCTGACATCGCGGACCTCGAGCACCTTTTTGCCGAGACGGGCGCCGCCGAGCGCCATCTCGAGCGTCTCGGCACGTTCCGCGCCGACTTCGCTTGCGAGCGTCTCGAACCGGTCGATCCTCGCCTTCTGCTTCGTCGTGCGGGCTTTCGCCCCTTTGCGCATCCACGCGAGCTCCTTCTTGTACAGCCTCTCCCGCTTCCGCTCCTCCGACGCTTCGCGCTCCATGCGTTCCGCTTTCTGCTCCAAGAACGCGCTGTAATTGCCCGAATACCTGTGGAGCGAGCCGCGGTCGAGTTCGACGATCCGGTTCGCGACCCGGTCCAAGAAGTAGCGATCATGCGTTACCATGAGCAAGGCGGACTTCATCTTCTGCAAATACCGCTCCAGCCAATAGACGGTTTCCGTGTCGAGATGGTTCGTCGGCTCGTCCAGAATGAGCAGATCGGCAGGTTGAAGGAGCGCGGCGGCGAGCGCGACGCGCTTGCGTTGGCCGCCCGACAGCGTCCCCATGCGCTGCATCGGGTCGACGACGCCGAGGCGGGAGAGCACCTTCTTCGCTTCGCTCTCCAGCTGCCATGCGTTCAACGCGTCCATCCGCGCAGTAAGCTCGGAAAACCTGCGCTCCGCGGCGGCCGCTTCCGGACCGCCTCGCTCGATCGCTTGCAGCGCGGCCTCGTACTCCCGAAGCAGCGCGAACTCGGGAGACGACCCGCGGAACACTTGATCGAGCACGGTGGAGTCGTCGTCGAAAGGCGGCTGCTGCGATAAATATTCGATGCGGACGCCATTGCGAACGGAAATCGTTCCGCCGTCCGGCGCTTCCGCGCCGGCGAGAATCCGAAGCAGGGTAGACTTGCCGGTGCCGTTCACGCCGATCAGGCCGATGCGTTCGCGGTCGTCGACGTTGAAGTCGATATTTTCTAGAAGCGTCTTTACGCCGTACGTTTTCGTCAGTCGTTCCGCAGTTAGCAAATTCATATTGAGACAGACATCCTTCGGTTCGGTAGTTAGGTTTGTTATAGCATACCACACTATACGAGAAGAGGCTCTCTCGCCGGATGCGAGAAAGCCTCGGGGTACGTCGCTATCGAATTAGATGACTTCCAGCTCGTCCGCGGAAGGAAGCGGCGGCAGCGCGGCGTGCGGCTCGGACTGATACCAGTACGCGACCGATGCGATGTCGTCCTGCAGCGGCAAGTACCGGCCGCCCGAACGCCAACCGAGCGCCTGGATCGTGACGCGGAGATCGCTCTTGAACCGGATCGGGTCCATGACATGCCAGCGGTACATGCCGAAGCGTTGGTTCGCCCGGTACAAGCCGTCGGGCTTGATGACCTGGTGCATGCCGAGGAACGGCGTCGAGTAGGTGCCGTATTCGCCTTGCGGATGCTCCCAGTTCCACGCGCCGCCGAAGTAATCCTCCGTCCCCGTGCCGCAGATCGTCGGGAATTCCTTGTCGCCGTCCATGAAAAACTTAATCTCGCCTTCGCCGAACCAGCCGTTGTTGTTGACTTGCCAAGCGAGATACGTCCCGACGTAATGCCCTTGCCCGCGAACGCCGTCAAGGATCGTATGAACTTCCTTATACCCGAGCGGATTGCTCCGGCGCCATTGCGCGTGGAAGTAGGCGCAATGATCCGGCACCTGCGTCAGCGCGTAATCGAATTGATAATACAACCATGCGTCTTCGTCGGAACGATTTTCCATCGTTACCTTGGCGGATTTGCGGAACGGCATCTTCCAGTAGCTGTTGAACCCGCCGGCGGGGTTGACCGCGATCGGCATCGAGTTCACGTTCGCCCGCTCGCACCACCCGTTGCAGAAGAAGTCGCCGACGGGCACTTCGACCGAAGGGTTGTCCTCGTCGTCCCAATAGAAGCGCAGGATTAAGTTCCGCCATTGCTTCGGATGCACCGTCAGCCAGATATGCTGAATGACCCCCGGACCGACGATGTCGGCCAGCGTCGCGGTCGACCCGCCTTTCAATTGGATCGAGGGAGACACCTTCCAGCCTACGCCCAGATCGCGGGCGGCGTTCGCGCCGGTGCCTTCCGCGGCCATGCCGCCTTTCCCTTTTTCCCCGGTGAAGTTTTCCGCGCTGATCGACCTTGTTTCCGCGTCGGACAGCAACGACAAGTTCCCGAGCCCCATGCCCAAACCGTTAAACGATGCCATGAATGCTTCATCCTCCCAGTTTCAATGGTGATATGTCCATTATAGGGAAACCGGGGCTTGGATTCTTTAGCATGGATCAAGATGATTTATCAATTATTGCTCTGATTTGGACGGCAAATTGCGGTAATAGGTCGGGGGCACGCCCTCCGCGTTCCGAAACGCCCGGCTGAAGGAATGAATGCTCAGAAAGCCGCATAACTCTGATATTTCCGTGATCGGCAAGTCCGTGAACTGAATGAGCTTCTTGGCATGCTCGATGCGGCCGATCAGATGATATCGAATCGGTCCGACGCCGAACGTCTTCTTGAACAGCCGACAGAGGTAAGAGCTGCTTAAATTCGCCACGGAAGACAATTCGTCCAACGTCACGTCTTTGTTCACGTTTTGATTCAGGTAAGATTTCACGCGCTCGAGCTGCACCCAGTTCGTCGCGATCGCCGCATGGGTCGACCAGAGATGCTCCCGGGCCAGCTGCGCCCACAGCTGCAGGAACAGTCCCGTCGCCGCCGTTTCGAAATACGGGTGCTTGCTTTCGTACTCATGGATGATATCGAAGAGCAGCTTCTCGAAAATGACGGGATGCCGCAGTCGAAAATGGTTCGGCAGCTCCTGCGTAACGTCCTCGCGAAACAGGCGAAGTTCCTGCTCCGACATCGCTTCCATCGGCAGGAACGACGTCTTGAGGGTCGGACTGTCGGGCTGATACACCAAATCGAAGTGAAGATGCGGCTGTCTGACCGGTCGATCGTTCATACAATCGATCGAGTGATGCTGCCTCGGCTTCAACAAGAAAATATCGCCCGGAACGCCGCGATATTCGACGTCTTCGATGAGTACCTTCATCTCGCCGGATTTCACGTAGATGAGCTCGTAGTCGAATAGCGCGCGCCGATTGATCTTATTCGGGGGGTGCAACGTATGATCCCAAGCGATGCGTATGTAGGGGGAAAGCCGGACCTGGCTCATCTGGCGCCTCCGTTTGCGTTCGTAACGTAAGTGGTTCCTCTTATTTCGCCGCTCGAGGCCGATTCTCCTTCGTCCGCAAGGTTGCGTTGAATATCGTACGGCGTCTTGAGATAATAGGAACACTGAATGCGAGCGTATGGGGGCGGAACATGGATGGAGCATCGCTTGAACGATAGACAATCGTCCATCGTGGAGCAGCTGCGGAGCCGAGGCGAGGTAAAGATCTCGGAGCTGAAGCGGCGGTTCGACGTAACCGAGATGACGGTGCGGCGAGATCTCGAGAAGCTAGAGCGGCTGGGCATCGCGGCGCGAACGTTCGGCGGGGCGATTCTCGACTCGCGCGACATCGAACTGGCGCAGCGGGCGACCGTTCGTTCGGAGGAGAAGAGCCGGATCGGAAAGCGCGCGGCCGCATGCGTTAGGCCGGGCGATTCCATCTTTATCGACGGGGGCTCGACTACGTTCCAAGTCGCGCGCCACCTGCCGGAGAAGGCCGATATTACGGTCGTCACGAACGCGCTGAACGTCGCGAACGAGCTCGCATCGAAGAAAATTCCGACGATCGTCGTCGGGGGGCTGCTGCTCGAAGCGACGATTTCGATGGTCGGCCCGACGGCGGTGGAATCGATCTCGAAGATGGCGTTCGATAGGGCGTTCTTGGGGGCGACGGGTCTCGACGCGCGCCACGGGTTCAGCAACTCGAACCTGCTCGAAGCGGACGTCAAGCGAATGGCGATCCGGAATGCGAAGGCGGCGTTCGTCGTTCTCGACCATTCGAAGTTCGGCGAACAGGTGCTCGTTTCGTTCGCGGCGCTCGGCGACGTCGGAACGGTCGTGACGGATCGGTCGCCGGATCCCGAGCTGTCGGAAGCGTGCCGCGCGGCGGGGACGGACGTGCTGCTGGCGTGAAACCGGTCAAGCGGAACGAATGGTTGAAGCACCTCCCGAACGAATTGTCGAACGAGCGGCTCGCCGAGATGAAGAAGCATGCGGTATGCGCGCTCACAGGTTCCGCGACGGACGTGACGCTGGATCACTTCATTCCGCTGGAGTGGGGGCACGGCGGGCAATATGCCGGCAATGTACTCTTCCTGACGGCAAGACTGAACGCGTCGAAGTCGAACATGAATCCGTTCCAATGGATCAACCGCGCGAAGCTCCGGGAGCCGAACCTGCTGCGCGGTTGGGACGAGCTGATCCGGAGGTTGGCGGCGGAGAACGGGCTCGGCACGAAAGAGTTCCGGCGATACGTTCATTGGTGCGAGAAGCATAAGCGCACTAAGGAGCAGGTTCGGCTCGATCCTCGGCCTTCCTTGGAGCTGTGGAGGGAAGCGCGGATTCGGGAAGACGAGCGGATATCCGTCGATACCGCCCGATGATGCCGCTCGCGATCGCGATCGATACGATCGAGGCCATCGCCTGTCCCCCTCCGAGCAAAAGCGCCGCGGACGCGACGACGATCGCGTCGGCGACGAAGATCGTCGCGCCGCGGTTGAACCCGAACTTGCGATCCAGGACAAGCGCGAAGATCTGTACCCCGCCGAGGGAAGATCCGTTGTTCAGCACGAACGCGATGCCGATGCCGATGCACATGCCCGACGCGACGGCGGCGGCTATCGGATGCAGGCCGGACGCGGGTACCGCGAGTCCGTCGAGCGGCAGCTGCGCGAGCGACGTACCGGCGACCGACAGCAGCGTAGACAGCGTGAATCGTGCGCCGAGCATTCGGTAAGAGAGCAGGAAAAACGGAGCGTTCGCCAGCACGAACCAGAATCCCCAAGAGAAAGAAGTCGTATAGCTCAACAGGAAGGCGACGCCGGCCGTGCCGCCGAACGTCAGCGTGCTCGCGGACAACAGCTTGATTCCGAACGCCGTCATGAGAATGCCTAGGACTACGGACGACACGGTTTTTACGGATGGCGCCAAGCGCGTCATGGCGTATCGCTCCTTTTTCCGCTGAAGGTGTATGTATATACATATTCGTCCGGCATTCGGGAGGTTCCGGTGAAGAAGGCTTACATGGACGAAGCGGGACGAACACGGCGGGGGAACAAAGCTCCGCGGTATCGGGGAAGGGGCGGCGGCGCGGCGGTATGCCGTTGCGCGAACCGAATCCGTGCCCTATGATTAGGGGAAACGACGGAGCGGGAGGCATCGGGATGGGGAAACAGTTCGCCGCGTTGCTGCCCGAGCATCGGCGGTTCATCGAGAAGCAGAAGGTGTTCTTCGTCGGCTCGGCGGCAATGTCCGCCGAAGGCCATGTGAACGTGTCGCCCAAAGGGTACGACGCGTTCCGCGTATTGTCCGACAACCGCGTCGCCTATCTCGACTTGACGGGAAGCGGGAACGAGACGAGCGCGCATGTGATGGAAAACGGACGCGTCACGATCCTATTCTGCGCGTTCGAAGGACCGCCCAACATCCTGCGGCTTTACGGCGCCGGCGCCGTCGCGCTGCCCGGTTCGAGCGAGTGGGAGTCGCTCGTTCCGCTCTTCCCGCCGATGCCCGGCGCGAGACAGATCATCGTCGTCGACGTTCATCTCGTACAGTCGTCCTGCGGGTATGCGGTACCGTTCCTAAGCTACGAGGGGGAGCGGGATACGCTGCAGCGGTGGGCCGATCAGAAGGGCGAAGAAGGGCTCGTCGAATACCGGCGGACGAAGAACGGGAAGAGCATCGACGGTTTGCCGACGCCGCTCGGTTCGCAAGCGTGAGTACGTTCCGCCGCTCGGCAGTCGACTATTGACGGCGAGGATGTCGCTCGCATATAATAAGCGACAATCAAAGGCTACGATCAAGGACATGATTGCTTTCGAATCCGCCCAGAGAGAGGGGGCACGGCTGAAACCCCCTTCGGAGACGTCGGAAGCCGTTACCGCCTTATGAGCCGCGGTCAGGCAATGGACCGCCGGGAATTCCCGTTATCGAATGCCGGAAGGATTCGCCGCTTCGTTCGGCGGGTCGAATTTGGGTGGAACCACGAGCGCGCTCTCGTCCCTTACGGACGGAGCGCGATTTTTATTTTCGAGGAACATCGTCGATCAAGGACATGAACGCCCGCGGCGCCGCCCAGAGAGAGGGAGCTTGGCTGAAACTCCCTTCGGTCCGTCCGCGGCCGTTTACCGCCTTGACAGATGCGGCCAGACAATGGGTCGCCGGGAATTCCCGTTATCGAATGCCGGAGGGTTCGCCGTCGGTCGGCGAATCGAATTTGGGTGGAACCACGAGCGCGCTCGTCCCTTGCGGATGGCGCGCTCTTTTGCGTTCAAAGCGTCATATAAAACCGAAGAAGGAGCGAGAACAACATGATCGAAGAAGAGTTGAACCATGTCAGACGATTCGCCGCGATGTTGACGGCCGCGGCCGTTCGGCGCCGATTCCCCGATGCGAAGCTGGGAGGTGTCGAGCTGACCGAATCCGGCTTCCATTCCGACTTCGACGTGCCTCGCCCTTTGACGGAGGTCGACGTCGCGGCGATCGAGGAGGAGATGCATCGCATCGTCGAGGCGGGCGCGGACGTATGGCCTCCGCGCTGCCGCTCCATCTCTTCCGGCGAAGCGCTGCGGCTGTTCGAGGGCCGTGGCGAGCGGTGGAGGGCCGAATGGGTTCGGGATCACGGCGCCGCGGCGCCGCTCGTCCGCATCGAATATGGGGAATGCGTCGACGTCTATGCCGGGGAGCTGCGCGAGGCCGCCCCGGAACGCGTCCCGGCGTTCAAGCTGCTGCACGCCGCCGGCGCCTACTGGCGCGGGGACAGCGCGAACCCCGTGCTGCAGCGCATCTGCGGCGCTGTCTTCGCGGACCGCGCGGAACTCGACGGCCACCTGGCTTGGCAGGAGGAGGCGCGGCAGCGGGACCATCGCAAGCTCGGCAAGCAGCTGGAGTTGTTTATGTTCGCCGAGGAGGCGCCTGGCATGCCGTTCTACTTGCCGAACGGCGCGGTCGTCCGGAACGAGCTGGAGGCGTTGTCCCGCGAATTCCTTCGGAAGTACGGGTACGAGGAAGTGCGCACGCCGATGATCATGGATCGCGCCTTGTGGGAGCAATCCGGACATTGGGAGCATTATCGCGACAATATGTATTTCTCCGAGATGGAGCGGCGCCCCTTGGCGGTGAAGCCGATGAACTGCCCCGGCCATATGCTGCTCTTCAAGCATAAGCTTCGTTCCTACAAGGAGCTTCCGCTGCGATACGCCGAGTTCGGCCAAGTGCACCGGCACGAATTCAGCGGCGCCTTGAACGGGTTGCTCCGGGTGCGGACGTTCTGCCAGGACGACGCTCACGTCTTCGCCGCTCCCGGGCAGATCGAATCGGAGATGCTGCGGACGATCGAGCTCGTGAAGGAGATGTATGCCGTGTTCGGCTTCGAATACGGCTTGGAGCTGTCGACGCGGCCTCGCGATTCGATGGGAAGCGACGAGCAGTGGGCGGCGGCCGAGACGGCGCTGGAGCGGGTGCTGCGCGCGTCCGGGCTGCCCTTCCGCGTCAATCCGGGCGATGGCGCGTTCTATGGTCCGAAGATCGACTTCCACATCAAGGACGCCTTGGGGCGGAGCCATCAGTGCGCGACGATCCAACTGGATTTCCTAATGCCGGAGAAATTCGGCCTCGCGTATGTGGACGAACGCAACGAGCGAAAGGTGCCGATCGTCATCCACCGGGCCGTCTACGGCTCCATCGACCGGTTCTTTGGCATCCTGATCGAGCACTACGCCGGGGCGTTCCCGCTATGGTTGGCGCCTGTGCAGGCGATCGTCGTGCCGGTCGCCGATCGCCATGCCGACGACGCGCTTCGGATCCGGAATCGTCTGACGGCAGCAGGCATACGAGCGGAGGCGGACGTGCGAAGCGAAAAGCTGGGGTATAAGGTGAGGGAGGCGCAGCTTCGGAAAATTCCTTATGTCGCGGCGGTCGGAGACCGGGAGATCGCGGACGGCGTTCTCCAAGTCCGCGAACGGGGGCGGGACGAACAAACGACGCTCGGCGCGGAGGAATGGCTTACGATTCTATCGGAGAAGATCAGGCGTCGCGAATGATCTTGACGAAGGCGCGACTTCCGACTACGATGTTAGGAAAACTTTGGCAGGTGGCCGCGAATGAAGATGGCGTTCGTTCTGTTCGACAAGATGACTTTGTTGGATTTCTCGGGGTTTTGCGAAGCGGTGACTTGGCTGCGGATGTTGAACGCGTTCGACGATGTAACTTGGGAGTTCTGCGCCGATCGGGAGCAGGTGACGGACGACCGGGGGTTGACGTTGCGCGCCGGCCGCGTCTCTCCGAACTTGTCGGCGTATGACCTCGTGTTTATTCCGGGCGGCCTGTCCACGCGTCAGCTCCGGTACGACGCCGAGTTTCTGGATTGGATTCGGACGGCGAAGGACGTTCCCTATAAGGTGTCTGTCTGTACCGGAGCGCTCATCTGGGGAGCCGCTGGATTTCTGGAAGGCAAGCGCGCAACGACGAATCCGTCCGCTTACGAGCTGCTTGAGCCGTACTGCGCGGAAGTGGCGAAGGCGCGGTTCGTCAGAGACGGGAACGTCTTTACGGGCGGCGGCGTGTCGGCTTCGATCGACCTTGGGCTGTATGTCGTCGAATCGCTCGCGGGTCCCGACATCGCGAAGCAGGCGCAGGCGAAGCTGGACTATCCGTACTACACGCTGCAGACGTAGGAGCGTTGCAGTCGGAGAAACTCCGACTATTTTTGAAAGGGAAAACCAAGGAGCGTCAGGCATTTCGCCTGACGCTCCTTGGGATTCAGCGGTCTTTATGGTGGCCGAGACCCTTTCCGTTTTCATGCCCTTTGCCGCATTCGTTACGCTCGCAGGTCCCGCCGCTCCCGTAAGCAGGAGCGCGCCGACGAGCAGCGCCTGAATCCATCCTTTTCGCTTGGACATCCCATTCTGCCTCCTTCATCGATCGACGCCGCATGGGCGCCGTGAGTACATGCGTTCCGCCGCATAAGCGATAGCGAAGACAGCATACCATTTCCGGCCGGGCGCTAGAATGAGGGAAACCCGATGAATTGGGTAGAAATCCGGATAACTCGATCCTCGAAACAGGGCTGTGGCGGAAATTTCCTGAGGAGGGTACTATAGGGTAAGAAGTGAAGGTTTAGGGAGGGGGCGATTCCGATTGAAGTTGATATTGGCGCTATTTCTATTGCTTTCCGGATGCTTGCAAAGCCCGGGAGAGCGCGACGCTCAGGATCCGGATAAGCCGCCGGGCGAACGGCCGGCCTCCGCCGCGGAGACGAAGGAGGGCGATTTCGTCTACCGCCTCGTGAGCGAGCAAGGTACATACGATGACGGGAAGGACGTCCGTTTGTATGCGGAGCTCATTTTTACGGGGCCGGAGGAGTCGGTTACGATCTATCACGCGGCGTCTCCGTTTTATTTTCCGATTCGCGAGACGACGAGAGGGTACGATATCGGATTCATGATGAACCAACCCTTGCTGCATACGGAGCTTCGCCGGCACGTGCCGCTTCGCGAGACGTACGTGAAGAGCGGCGGATTCAGCGAACAAGACGAACGGGAGTACGTCGAGTTTATGAAACGATTTTGGAAGGAAGGGTTTCCCGAAGGAGAGTACGTCGCGAACGGATACGCGGATTTCTTCGTCGGGAACGGCCCGGACGATGCGAACAAGATCGATTATCGGATCGGGGCGGCGGTCTCGTTTTCCGTAAAAGGGGTTCGTTAGGGATGAAAAGAGCACTCATTACGCTGCTTACGCTCGCTTGTCTATTCCCGCCCGCCCTCGCGGTCGCGGCCGAACGTACGGAGGAGACTAAGCCGTGGATCGATCGATATATGATCTACTACGGAAAGCTGGACGCGAAGACGATCGAGACGGCGAAGTCATACGAACTCGTCGTGCTTCACCCGCATAACGCGAATTTGACTCGCGAGCAAGTGAAAGCGATCCAAGCCGGGAACAACCCGAAGGATGCCGCGGACGATGTCATCGTGTTGGGCTATATTTCCGTAGGGGAAGATTCCCGAACGTACGGACTGACGAGCGATCAGATGACAAAGGACCGGAGATTCGTCGGGGACGGCACAGGGCCGCGCGTGGATCCGAGGGGGCCGCACCCGAACGGCTCGAACAGTCTAGAAGGCATCGACCCGCGCGGCGACGCTTCGCCGGGCGGCGCCGGCTTCGCGTCGTACTACTTGGATGACAACGACCGGGACGGGCAACCGGATCGGAACCGATACTTCGACGTCGCCTTCGTGAATGTCGGGGACCCCGTTTGGTTCGACCTGCTGAATCGAATGAAGCTGGATACCGACGGAATCGCAGGGTTCGGCGAGCTGCTCACGGAAACCTATGGCCGAGGATTGGGACTTAACGGCGTATTTTTGGATACGGTGGACACGGCCGCTCCCAATTCGTATACGGACAAGAACAGCGGCAACCAAACCGAGTTCGAATGGACGGCGCCCGGCTATGCGGACTTTCTTGAACGGTTGCGGGACGCGTATCCGGACAAATACGTGATGCAAAACCGTGGACTGTTTTACTTCGATCCCCGACTGCCGCATTACGATTTCAATCCCGGAGAGGCCGTCGACTTCGTACTGTTCGAGAGCTACCGCATGAACTCGAGCGATCAGGAGACGTTCAACGCTAACTTCGCGGCGGACAACAAATTCAACATCATGCCGAAGCTCATGGCGGAAGCGAATCGTCCGGGCGGCTTCCAGGCGTTGTCGCTCGGTTATGCCGAAGGTCCTTCGAAAGAGATGAAGGAAGAAACGTTAACGGGACAGTCGACGCTCGGCATTGACCTTCTGAAGCAGGATATCGTCGAAGCGGAGCAGGTCGCGGGTTTTCGTCATTACATTACGAATGCCTATTTGACCGTCGCGAATTCGTTCGTCGCGGAACGCGGGTCTTTGAAGGACGCGGCGCCGCCGGCATGGTCGAGCGTATACAACGACTCGCCTGTCTGGCCGCCGAAGAGCGTCGCCCCGCGCGTCGGCATTCAGGAAGCTGTCGCGTTGCCGCAAGGCGTGAAGGTGCGTTGGGATATCGCGTTGGATTTGCACCCGGTGACGTACACGTTGTACTATCAGGAGTCGCCTTTCGACTTTGCGAAAGATCCGAATTTGACGAAAGCGAAAAGGTTGACTTTGACGCCGTCGGTCGCCGAGGGCTACGGAAAAGGGGATGCGAAGGCGTATCCGTATGAGGCGACCGTTCGGGGGTTGAAGCCGGGGACGACGTACTATTTCGCGATCCGCGCGAAGGACGCGTCCGCGGCGGCGAACGAGGAGAAGAACGACGTAGTGCTCAAGGTACAGACGATGAAGTAGGAGGGTTCGGAATATGATGCGCGATCTCGACGCCGATCACCGTCCTTGGCCGCCGCCGCGGCGCCCGTGGGTCATGAAACAAACGTGGGACAGGCTGCTGTTCGCGCATTGGCCGGTTCGGCCGGACGAACTCCGCGGCCTGATTCCCGCGGAGCTGACGCTGGACACGTTCGACGGCGCCGCTTGGGTCGCGGTCGTGCCGTTCGGCATGAGCGGCATTCGTCTCCGGGGGCTGCCGCCCATTCCGGGAACGGCGGCGTTCCCCGAAATCAACGTGCGCACCTATGTAACGCATCAAGGAAAGCCGGGCGTCTATTTCTTCAGCTTGGACGCGACGAATCCGCTGGCGGTCGCGTCGGCGCGGCTGTTTTTCCATTTGCCTTACGTTCGAGCGGACATGTCGATCGCTTCGATCGCCGACGGCGCCGTCGATTACCGCAGCCGCCGTACGCACCGGAAGGCGGCGCCGGCCGAATTCGCCGGCCGGTACGCGCCGATTTCCGAGCCGTTCCGAGCCGCAGCCGGTAGTTTGGAATCGTGGCTCACAGAGCGTTACGCCTTATATATCGTGCGTCGAGGCGGCGTCTACCGAGGCGATATCCACCACGAACCGTGGCCGCTGCAGCTCGCGCAAGCCGACATCCGAAGCAATACGATGGCCGCGGCTGCGGGAATCGCGCTCCCCGAAGAGCCGCCGCTGCTGCACTACGCGCATCGGCTCGACGTGTTGTTCTGGACGTTGGAGAAGGGATAACCGCGTCGTTTTTTCTATAGATACTGTTGTTGAAGCTGTCGAAGCCGGTCTCGGATGTCGTCCACGAGTTCGACCGGCTCTATGACCTCGGCATCCGTCCCCATGCTTAGGAAGAGGCAAGCGAAGTAGGAAAGATCTTGCTTCGGAATCCGACCGGCATAGCTGCCGGACCCGTCCTCGTTCACCTGGATGCCGTCGGCCATCCATTCCTCCGCCACGGCGCGGCGCACGCCGTTCCTCGTCAATCGCACCTCAAGCGTCACCCATTGGAAAAAGAGATCCGACGCATGTTGCCGCCAGTCGCCCAAGTGAACGTCGGCAGACGGCTCGTCCGACGGCGAGCCCTCGTCCGGCTTCGCCTCGAGAATCCGATCCGCCCGAAACAAGCGATAGTCTTCCCGGAGACGGCAATACGCCGGGCAGTACCAGAAGCCGTTCTCCGCGTAGACGCCGACCGGGTGGATCGTTCGCTCCTGCGCGCCTTCCTTCGAATCGTATAGGATCCTCAGTGGCTGTCTCGCAATGGAAGCCGACAGCAGCAACTTCAGATGAGGCGAGCCGACCGGCCGCTTCGGAATCTTGAACGCGATGCGTTGCCGCATGCTATCGATGCGCTGCTTGGCGTCCGCCGGCATGAAGGAGTAGAACTTCGCCAACGCCGTCCGCGTTTCTGTTTCGAACGGCAGCTCTCCGAGCTGCTGCAGCGACTCGTAAGCGAGAAACATCGCGGCGGCCTCCTCTTCGGTGAAGGCGATCGGCGGGAGCAGACGTTCCTTGACGAGCCGATACCCGCCATGCGGTCCTACCTCCGAATACAGCGGCACTCCGATCGCCTCGAGCTCTTGCAAGTCCCTTAGGATCGTCCGCTTCGAAACGCCGAACGCTTCCGCCAATTCCCCGGCCGTAAAGCGCCGCCGCCGGTTGATTTCCACGAGCAATTCCATCAATCGTTGCGATCTCGTCATATGATTTTCCGTCCATTCGAATAATGGTGAAGAGAATTGTCACTATTATATGATACTTTGGTTCATGAGCAAACCATGCCAATCGATGACGAAGGAGTGTTCGTAGATGACGAACGGAGTAACGCGAATGAAGGAGCAGTTGTTCGAGGAGTTTGAGCTGGGGATGCGGACGGCCTGGCGGTTGATCGGGCGCATCCGGCCGGAGCAATGGTCGTACCGTCCGGCGGACAACATGCGCTCGCTGCAGGAGTTGGTGCACCATATCGCTTCGATGCCGGAAGTGGATGTCATGATCGCGAAGGAGGCGACCGAAGACGAGGTTCGCGCGGCGGAGAAGACGTATGCGCGATTGGAGAGCGACGCGGACGCGTTGACGGCGGCGATGGGTCGAGGATTCGAGTCGTTGAAGAAGCATTACGGCGTCATGTCGGACGAGGAGTTTCTGCATCGAGCGACGACGCCGTATTACGTGAATCATCCGACGCTCCAGTCGAGGTGGCTGCTCGAGACGGTCACGCATCTGTTCCATCACCGGTCGCAGCTGTTCCAATACGTGAAGGCGCTCGGGCATGATGTAACGATGATGGATTTATACGTCTTGTAGATCGCCATCTCTTGATTCCCGACATTCCTCCATAGTATCATCCCAAGAAAGCGGTTGGGAACGAATGGAGGGGCGTCCAATGGATTTCGAGTTTCTTGAGGGCTTCGACCGCATTCGCGGCGAAGAGATCGATCTCTCCATCGCATTCAAAGCGCCCGGGATGGGAGAGATGGGAATCGTCCCGTCCTACATTTACGATATCGTGCTGCACGGGACGTACGAGGTCGTCGGGAGAATCGACGTTCGCATCGGGATGAACCGGAATTTGTATTATGGGGGCCATATCGGTTATTCCGTGGAGGAAGCCTATCGCGGGAGAGGCTTCGCGGCGAAAGCGTGTCGACTCATTCAGCGCGTCGCGGTCGCGCACGGCATGCGGACGGCGATGATTACTTGCAACCCGGAGAACGCCGCCTCGAGGAAAACATGCGAAAATGTCGGCGCGGTGCTGCTCGAGATCGTCGATCTCCCGCCCGACAACGATATGTACCGAGAAGGCGAGCGGCGCAAGTGCATCTACGAATGGAAGCTGGAAGATGGTAACCGCGGGAGCGGCGAACGTTAATAGAAATACCATGCCTCGATCATCGTTTCTTTACATTTGCCTGTTACCATGAACTTAGAAAAACCAAATCTTAGCGAAATTCTCGAAGAGGGAGTGTTGCTCGATGAATGGTTTTCCGATCATGGTCGCGGTTGCGATCGCCGTGCTCATTGGCGTATGGTATTGGACGAAGAAGCGGTCCTGGAAGACGGTATACAAGCGGATGGAGTTGACGGAGCAGGCGTCGGATCAATACGCGCTGTTGCAGGAGGAAGGCATTCGATGCCGCATCCGAAGCGTGCCGATCCGCACGAATATGAACGCGGGCGCCGTCGCGCAAGGGGGGCTCGAAGCGGTCGAGATGATGACGGTCGTCGAGGTCCACCGGAGCGACGTCGAGCAGGCGAAGCGGTTGTTGGAAGAGCGGGTACAGGGCCAATACGAGTTTATTTTCGAAGCATCGTAAAGAAATCCCCGGCACAGACGTGTCGGGGATTTTGCGTTCTGGTACAATAGGATAAATTCGGAAAATGGGGTGGCCGCATGTTTCCAGCAGTCGTCTATGTTATATCCTTCGGCATCGCCGCCGTCATGCTCCTCCTTTTCGCCTTGGGCTTTCAAATCGTCATGCCTTCTTCGACGCAGTGGATCGGGTTCGGCATCGTGCTCCTTTTATTCGGCATCGGTCTGTCCTCGATGGTTCCCGATAGCGCCCCGTGGGGGATGTTCTTCCTGTCGTTCGGTCTCGTGTGCGGATTGATCGGTTTTCTGAAGAAAAGGTAAAAAAAGTCCAGCCTTCGAGACAAACCGTTTTCCGGTTTCCGTCGTTGTTCCTTACGTAAGGAAACTTTTCCTAATGGGGAGGAACGTTGATGAATACTTGGATACGGGGCGTACGGCTGGGGGTCGCGGCGGGGCTGCTGTCGTTGACCGCGGCGTTCGGCATCGGGGCGTCCGCGGCGGCGGACGACATCGCATTACAATCGGACGCCGAAGCGGCGGGCCGACTCGGCCTTCTGCTGGGGGACGGGGACGGGCTGACAAGGGATTATTTGGAGAAGAAATCCACACGATTGCAAGCGGCATTACTCTCGCTTCGTTTAACCGGTAAGCTGGATGAAGCGATGGATTACGAGCCGACATCGAATTTTAGCGACAAGGATTCGGTTTCGGTCGGAAACCAAGCGGTGCTAGGGTATTTGAAGGAACATCCGGAGCTCGGCTGGCAAGGCCCCGGAGACGGGACGTTCGATCCGCTGTCCGTCATCAACTCGCAACAGTTTTATAAAGTGATGCTCGAAGCGCTCGGCTATACGTCGGGCGCGGACTTCGCGTATGCCGATACGGAAGCGTTCGCGGCCTCGAAAGGGCTGGTCGGCATTCGCGGCGTAGGCGAGCTGACGAACGCGCATCTGGCGACGGCGCTCGTCGAGAGCCTGGGAGCGACGACGTCCGATGGCGGCACGCTGCTCGCGTCGCTCCAAGCATCCGGCGTCGTATCGGCGGAAGCGGCGCTCCCGACGGGGAAGCGTCTCGCGCTCGCGAACGATCCGGAGCTCGGCGCGGTCTTGACCGATTCGGAGGGCCGGACGTTGTATTTCTTTACGAAGGACATCGCGGACTTGAATTCTTGTCAAGGCGGTTGTTTGACCAATTGGCCGATCTTCTACGAGGACGAATTGATCATCCCCGCGACGCTGAATGCCGACGACTTCGGCGCGTTCACCCGTTCGGACGGCGAGAAGCAGTTGACTTATAAGGGGTGGCCGCTTTATACGTTCGCGAAGGATGCGGCGGCGGGCGATACGAACGGCGAAGGCGCGAACGGCGTCTGGTTCGTGGCGAAGCCCGATTACGCCGTCATGATCGGAACGTCGGCGGAGCACGGCGATTATATAACGGATGCGTACGGCAACGCGCTTTATTATTTCGCCAAGGACGCGCCGAACGCTAGCGCTTGCGCGGGGCCATGCGTCGCGAATTGGCCGTTGTTCATGGCTCATGGCGCATTGCCTTCCACGTTGTCGGCGGGCGATTTCGGCATGATCGACCATCCGGAGGGCGGCGTGGTTACGACCTTCAAGTCGTATCCGCTCTATTATTTCGCGAAGGACGCCGCTTGGGGCGATACGCTCGGGCAGAACGTCAACGACGTCTGGTTCCTGGTGTCGCCGAAGACGTTCGAAGGCACGAGCGCCGGCGCGGGTACGGGCTCGAGCTCGAATGCGGGCGCGCAGCAAGGAAAAACCTACAACGTCGACATCCGGGAGTTCTCCTTCGGGAGCGGGCCGCTTACGGTCGAAGCCGGTTCGACCGTCGTCTTTACGAATTACGACGACATGGAGCATAACGCCGTCGCGGCGAACGGCGAATTCTCTACGCCGCTGCTGAAGAAGGGCGAATCGTTCGCGATCACCCTGAACGAAGCGGGGACGTACGAGTATTTCTGCGAGCCGCATAAGCGGTTTATGACGGGCACGATCATCGTCAAGTAATTCGACCGGAGGAGGTGGAACGGATGAGTCGATGGAAGTACGCCGCGCGTTCGATGTCGATCGTCCTGCTGCTGTTCGCTGCGGCCTGCAGCTCGGCGGGGGGAGACGGCTCGACGGACTCGCCGACGGCATCGGCGGAGCAGCCGGAGGTCGAAGAGAGCGCGGAGCATGGGGACGGAGAGCCGCACGAAGCGCCGGCCGAGCCCGCGGCGGCGGAGCCGGCGACGTCCGGATCTTCGACAGGAGTCGAAGCTCCGATGGCGGAGAAACCCGCGAAGACGGAAGCGCCGGCGGCCGAACCGCCGGAGGATCCGGCGGAGGAGCCTGCGGAGCAGCCGGGCGAAAAGCCGGTCGAGAAGCCGGCCGCGCAGCCCGCGCCGGACCCCGCGCCGTCGCCTGCGAAGGCGGAGCCCGTTCGTCATGTCGTCGAGATCGTCGACTTCGCCTTTTCCCCGGATCGCTTGGAAATCAACGCGGGCGACACCGTCGTCTTCGCGAATAAGGACGCGGTCGGGCATACGGCGACGGCCGAGGACGGGTCGTTCGATACCGGGATCCTGAAGCAAGGGGAAGAGATGGAAGTGACGTTCGCCGAAGCCGGAGAGTTTCCGTATATTTGCACGCCTCACCCGGGCATGAAAGCGATCATTCTCGTGAAGTAGATTTGGGAGGTGGGGTTTGGCGTATGCTGCATCTATCCGACGGCGAGCTCATGCGGCTCGTCAAAGCGAAGCGTCGCGCCGCCTTGTCGGAGCTTTACGATCGATACGCCTCGCTCGTCTACTCCTTCGCCTTGAAGGCGATGAGAGAGGAGAGCGCGGCCCGGGAGGTCGTACAGACCGTCTTCTTGCGGCTGTGGACGACGGAATCCGAGTATGATCCCGAGAAGGGGGCGTTCTCGAGCTGGCTCGTCACGATCACGAGAAACATCGCGATCGATCGGCAGCGCCGCATCCGCAGAGAAACCGAGCGGCAGGCGGAGCTTGCGCCGGAGCGCTGGGAGCGGATTCCCGACGAGCGGAACGTCTCGCCCGAGGAGCTCGCGATCCAGAGCGGCATGCGGCAACAAATCCGTACGGCGTACCGGCATTTGTCCGCGCAGCAGATCGCGTTGTTGGAGCATTTCTATTGGAACGGGTACAGCCTTAGCGAGTTAGCGAAGCTGTACGGTCAACCGCTGGGGACGGTCAAGCATCGACTGCATCAGACGTTGAAAATATTACGAAGGCATCTGACCGCCGAAGGGGAGGGATGGTAATGCGAAAGAGCGATCGGGAACCGATCTGCGGTTTCCTGCTCGAGTATGTGTCCGGCGACGGAACCGAAGCGGAGCGACGCGCGTTCGAACGCCACCTCCCCGGATGTCCCGCTTGCGCGGAAGAAACGGCAGAGCTTACCGAGGCTTGGGAGGGGTTGTCCGCGGACATGGAGCGGGTCGAACCGCCGAAGGATTTGAAGAAGCAAGTGCTCGACGCCGCGTTCGCTTCCGAGCCGCCGACGTCCGAGCCGTCGGCGTTCGAGCGGCCGTCTTCCCGGCGATGGCTGCGGTACGGCTTCGCGGCGGCGGCATCCGTCGTCATCGCCGTCATGGGGTTGCGGAACTATGAGCTGCAGTCGGACCGAAGCGCGATGCCGCTCCCGTTGGAAGAAGCGGCGTCGGCTTCCGCGGCGAGCATCGAAAGGCTGGTTCCGCTCTATGCTTCGTCGGAGGCGGAGCGCGCTTACGGCGTCGCGTGCGTCGTGGACAACGGCCGCGATAAGCAGTTTATCGTCTATGTGTTCGGCGCGGAGCGAACCGAAGGAGAGGAAGCGTACCAAGTGTGGCTGTTGAAGGACGGCGAACGTTCGAGCGCCGGCACGTTCCGCGTGAACGAGGACGGCATCGGCGTCCTCGCGATGCCGATCGCCACGGAGCCGCCGGCGTTCGATGCGATCGGCATTACGATCGAACCGGACGATCGGGGAGATCAGCCGAGAGGGGAGCGGGCGTTCGCCTCTTGACGGAAGGAGAAACATGGGAATCCGCTCTTGACACATCGGTTCGTCCGATCCACTATGGAAGTAATCGACGAGGAGGGGGATTTTCCCATGATACAACGTCCCGCAAGCGAGGAATACAATCCATATTTCGCCGTGTACATCGATCGCGTCCCGGAGGGGAACATCGTGGAGCAGCTTCGTCGGCAGCAGTCGACGCTGATTGAGCTGCTGGACGCGATTCCGTCGGAGAAGCTGACGTATCGGTACGCGCCGGGCAAGTGGAGCGTCGCCCAACTGATCGGACATATCGCGGATACGGAGCGGGTCATGAGCTATCGGCTGCTGCGCGTGGCGCGAGGCGATCGGACGCCGCTGCCCGGCTTCGATCAAGACCTGTTCATCGCGAATTCCGACTTCGACGAATGGACGGTCAGCCGTTTGAAGGAGGACTACGAGGCAGTGCGGAGGTCGACGCTGTCGCTGCTCCAAGGACTGCCCGCATCGGCGTTCGAGTTCCGCGGCGTCGTCAGCGGCAACGAGACGTCGGCCGCGGCGCTGGCATACATTATCGCAGGTCATGAGCTGCATCACGTGGACATTTTGCGGCGTCTGTACCTGTAAGGCGGAAAAAGTCGGTCCCGGAGAGTTCCGGAATCGACTTTTTTCTGTTCCTTACAGTTTGAATACGTTCATCGATTGCTGCAGCTGGGAGACGAGCTTCGTCATCTGTTCCGACTGGGCGACAATCGCTCGTACGGCGGAGATCTGTTCGGCCATCGACGCGGATACCTGCTCCGTACCGGCCGCTGATTGCTGCGTGAAGGCGGAAATATTTTCGACGATGCCGGAAATTTGCTTCGAGCTCTCCAACATCTGCTCGCTCTCCTCCGCGAAGACGGCGATCTGTTCGGAGATGAACGTCACGTTGCGGACGATCTCGGAGAACACCTGCTCCGTCTCGGCGATGAGGCGCGTCTGCTCCTCGACGATCTGTTCGTTCTCCGACATTGAAACGAGCGCCTTCTCGATGCTCTGTTCGATCGTACGCACGAGCTTGAACACTTCCTTCGTCGAGCCGGTCGACTCTTCGGCGAGCTTGCGCACTTCTTGAGCGACGACCGCGAAGCCGAGTCCGTGCTCGCCCGCGCGTGCCGCCTCGATCGACGCGTTCAGGGAGAGCAGGTTCGTCTGCTCGGCGATCTCCGATATCGTGCGCGTAATTTGGGAGATGCCGTTCGCCTGCTTGGCCAATTCGTGAATCGTCTGGGAGACGTTCGCCGTCGCCTGCACGTTTCGTCGCATGCCGCCGGTTTGGGTTTCTACGGAATCGAGCCCTTTGCGGACGAGCTCCATCATCTGGCCCGACTTCGCGTTCATCTCGCGCGTCGATTCGGTGTACGCGCCGACCTTCTGCTCGATGTTTTTCGTCGCGACCGATACGCCGGCGATTTCTTCGGACACCTGTGCGGCGCCCGACGCCAGCTCGTTCGCCGCGATCGACACTTCCTCGAGGACGGTCTTCATGTTTTCGTTCTTCATATAGATGTCTCGGCTCGACTCGAAGACGTGCTTCGACGTGCGGCTCGTCTCCTGCAGCAGCTCGCGCAGCTTCTCGATCATCTTGTTGAACGCCGCGCCCAGCTGTCCGAGGGTGTCGTCGGATTGCATCTCGATACGGCTCGTGAAATCCCCCTTGGATATGGCCAGCGCCGCCTTCGTCATATCGTCGATCGGTTCTGTAAGCGTTTTCTCAAGCCAACGGAAGAAAATGACGCTAAGCCCGCCCAACACCGCTAAGCTCAACAAGCCGATCGCAAGACGTCCGAACGCGATGAAGAACGGGAGCATGACGATCGTATAGGCCATAATGACCACGTAATTCCCGAATTGCAGTTTGCGATTGAACGATAAATTCGTAAACCAGTTCATCAGAACGCTCCTTTAACTAGGAATAAAGTCTTGGGCAAATTATAACATTTTATGCCATGAAGTACTACAGATACTTTTCTGTCGAAGCTTTGGAGGATGGATACCTTTGGGTACGTCCGGCAACACTATAGCGAATCGCAAGGGAGGGACGAACGAATGGCCCCATACGAAGAAAGCAAGCAGGAGGCGGACGGAGACCCGAACACCGTCTTAGAGAATACGTCGGCCCACGAACGCATCGGATTTCGGATGGACGACACGAAGAATGCGAGCGTCAATCTGGGCAGTACGTCGGATTGGCTCGGCAAGGAAAACGAGCAGCGCAAGAAGAGCCCTCGGTGACGAGGGCTCTTCTTGTTTGTGGCGGGCGGCGGGCCGGGACCCGATCCGCGAAGCGCGAAACCGCGGATATAAGCGGAAATTTCCGCCTAGCGGTGCTCGCGAAGCGCCTCGTCGCAGGGCCCGCCGACTCCGCTTACAACGTCTGCACGATCGTTACGTTCATATGCTGGCGCAGATCGATCTCGTACGCGGCGGACGTTTCCTTCCCGTCGGCCTCCTGGATGATCCGAACGATCGGACGGTTCGTCACGAGAGGGTCGACGTAGGAGACGACGCCGATCTGTCCCGTGTTCAGCTGGACCGTCGACGAGACCGGATAGATCGCGATATATTTGCAAAACAGCCGGATCAGTTCCAGATCGAACCACTGGTTGCCGTTCGCGTACAAAAATTCGATCGCCTCGCTCGGACTGTATCGCTTCCGATACGGCCGCGGCGACGTTAAAGCGTCATATACGTCCGCGATCGCGACGATTTGCGCGTATTCGTGAATTTCCCCGCCTTTCAATCCTCTAGGATATCCCGTGCCGTCGAACCGTTCGTGATGCTGCAGCGCGCAATGCGCGGAAAGCAACGACACGTCGAATTGGTTGCGCAGGATGTTGTAGCCTTCCTCGGTATGCTTCTGAAGCCTTGTGCGCTGTTCGTCGGTAAGATCCGCGGACACCATCCAGAGATTGTCTGGAAACACCGTCATTCCGACGTCGAAGAGGAGCGCCCCGACGCCGAGCTCGAGCAGTTGGTTCCGATTATAGCCCTTAGCGATGCCCAGCACGCCGGCGAGCACCGCGACGTTGACGGCATGGTGGAACAAGTATCCGTCCTTCACATGCAGGTTGACCAAGTTCACGATGACGTCGCCCCGATTCGGGAGCTCGGTCATGATGTCCGTGAACAGCGTCCGGAACGCGGAACCTAAATCTTTGACGGGAGCGACTTTCTTTCCCTTCGCTTCGTTCATCAATCCGGTCATCGTCTTATGCACGGCTTCGACGGATTTCTTACGGGTTTCGTCCTGGAGCACGTCTTCGGGAATGATGTCGGACGTCCGGTTGTCTTCCACGTAGATGTAGTCGATGCCCATCTGCTTCAAGCGATCCAAGTATCGGTCGTTCAATTCCACGCCGACCCCAAGCAGAATCGATCCGGTTTCGGTCCAGATCGGCTTGGCCAGCCGGTAGCCGGGACGGGCCGCGCTAATATGCGTTCTTCTCAAGATGACCACCTATCCCTCGAGCATCATATTTAATTATGTAACATAACAAAGCTGACGCGGTAAAGGATTATCTTCGTCATGGGTCGAAAGAATGTGTAGGAGGGATCCGGAATGGACGTGTCGAGAATCGATCGAGGCAACGTAACGCTGTTTCTTACATACTGCAGGCAAGTGCGAGACGACGTCGGCGACTCGTTTTTGTCGGAAGACGAGCTGTCGACCTTCGATCCGGAGTCGGGAAGGCCGTCGTACCTCTTGATGGACGGCGGCGACCCGGTCGGGGCCGTCTCGGTCGCGGAGGACGATTACTTGACCGAGTCCGGGAAGGCGAGGTTCCGCATCTTTCGCGCGGACGACGGCCGAGCCGAGAGCTACGCGGCGTTATGGGAGGCGATCCGTCCGTCGCTCGAAGGCGCGCCGTACGTATTCCTGTTCGCGAAGGCATCGGATACGGCCGCGCGCTGCGCGTTCGAGGCGTTGTCGTTCGAAGCGGAACGGATCGCCTATGTCTTGCTTAGGGAGGAGCGCCCTCCGATCGGCGAGGAGGCGCTGCCGGAAGGCTTCGAGCTCCGGCCGTTCCGGTACGGGGCGGACGAAGCGGCATGGTGCGAGGTGCGGAACGCCGCATTCGCGACGCTGAGAGGCAGCGAAGCGCCGATGGCTCCGGAGCACGTCGCCAAGTGGCAGGGCGGAGAGGACGAGCTCGAAGGAGGGATGCTCCTCTTGTTCGAGGACGAGGAGCCCGTCGGATGCGTACGCGCGCATAAGGACGAATACGAAGGGATGCCGTGCGCGACGATCGGTCCGTTGGCGCTGAAGCCTTCTCGTCAGGGCCGCGGCCTCGGCCGGACGTTGCTCCGGGCGGCCGTGCGGAACGCGGCGGCCCGAGGATACCCCCGCGCGTTGTTGTCCGTTAACGCCGAGAATGAGCAAGCGATCGCTTTATATCTCAAGGAGGGATTCGAGAAGAAGCTGGCTTTCGTCTGTTATAGCCGAGTATTTCCCGAGCAACCGCGAAATTCGACGGCGTTCGTGCAAGAATAACTTCTTCATCAGCGATGAGAGGGGGGTAACGATGAAATTTCGTACAACGATTCTACTCGAACGCAAGACGGCGACCGGACTCGAGGTGCCGCCCGAGATCGTCGACGCGCTCGGTGCCGGCAAGAAGCCGCCGGTTCGCGTGACGATCGGAGGCGCTTATACGTACCGAAGCACGATAGCGTCCATGGGCGGGAAATACATGATCCCGCTTAGCGCCGAACACCGGAACGGCGCGGGCGTCGCGGCCGGCGACGAGGTCGACGTGGAGCTCGCGCTCGACGACGAGCCGAGGGAGCTCGCCGTGCCGGCCGACGTCTTGGGCGCGCTCGACGCCGTTCCCGAAGCGAAAGCGTTCTTCGACGGCTTGTCCTACAGCAACCGGAGAAGAATCGTGCTTTCGATCGAGGGCGCCAAGACGCAGGAGACGAGAGATCGCCGCCTCGAAAAAGCGATCGAGGCGCTTCGAGAAGGACGCATGATCTAACGAATACCGGTCGTCGTCGAAAAAATAGTTCTTCCTCTCGTCGGACAACCGTGCCTTACGACGCATGCCGTTCGAATATTTTGATCATCCCCCACATAACGTTACATTCGCAGGGGAAATCGACAACGAGGAAAGGGCGGACTTGACGATGTGGAAACGAACATTGACGGTGTTATTGGCGATTGCGTTCGCAATCGGGACGGCGGGGTTGGCCGGCGCGGCGGGAGACGACGATCGAGGGGTTCCGATTCAATTGATCGCGGACCAAGCGACCGTGACGGCCGGCGGCAAGGCGACATTCCATCTGATCTACCATAACGTCGAAAATAAAGCGCGAACCAACACCCAAATTCATGTGAAGGTGCACGAGTGGATGGACGTCGTCGACGCGGGCGGCGGCGAATGGGACGCTTCGAACCGGTTGCTCAAGTGGAACGTGAAGGACGTGGAGTCGAACGGCGCTCACGTCGTCCATTTCCAATTGAAAATAAAAGCGGATGCGAAGCGAGGCGACGTTGGCGAGCTCGAAGCGGAGATCGAACTCGACGGCGGCGTGAAGTGGAAGACGCCGAAGGTGAAAGTGGAGGTCGGCACCGAGACGCACCAGCCGTTCATGCAAGGGTATCCGGACGGGATGTTCCGGCCCGACGGCGCGTTGACGCGCGCGGAGACGGCGGCGATGATCGCCCGAATCAAGGGGCTGAAGAGCCTCGACGCCGAAGGGTACTCCGACGTGCCGGCATCGCATTGGGCATACCGTTATATTCGGCAAGCGTCCGCGGAAGGTTACATGGTCGGCTTCGACGGAAAATTCCGTCCCGACGAACCGATCACGAAGGCGGAGCTGCTGACGCTGATGCTGCGGCTGCACGGCGTTCACGAGACGCCGTTCGATACGCCGTACGAAGATATGAAGGGGCATTGGTCCAAGCATGCGTTGGGTACGGCGCTTGCGTTGGGCTATGTCAAGCACCTGAACGACGAGAAGGACGTCCGGTTCGCGCCGGATTCGCCGATCGAGCGGAAGGCGGCGGCGGCGTGGTTGTCCGTCGGCTTGCTCCGCGGTCCGCTGAAGGACGGCGAGACGAAGGTCGTGCGGCACTTCCCGGACGTTCCTGCCGATCATCCGTACTTCGAGTGGATCGAAGAAGCATCGGCCGTGGCGCACGAATCGGAACGGCGCGGCGACGGCGCGGAGCGTCTCGTTCGTTACTTGCCGGAGGCGACCTCGCCGTTCTGAGTGCGCCGGGATCGCATTGGAACCCTTGAGAAATCAAGGGTTTTTTCTTTTTCTTTACTATATAATAATCGTTAGGATCGGATATATAGGGAGAGAGAGACATGCGAATCGGATTTCGGACATTGAAGACGGCCGTCGGGGTCAGTTTGGCGATCGCGATCGCTTACGCGTTACAATTAGAATTCTATACTTCCGCAGGGATCTTAACGTTGTTATGTATCCAGAAGACGCGGAGGGAGTCGCTCGCGGCCGTCTTGGAGCGGCTCTACGCCTGTTTGATCGGGATGGCGCTGGCCGGCGCCATGTTCTGGGCGATCGGGTTTCATCCTTGGACGATTCTTCCTTTGTTTCTCGTCTTTATCCCGATCACCGTTCGGCTGCGCGTCCAAGGCGGCATCGCCAGCAGCTCCGTCATCATGATGCATCTATACGCGCATGGCTCGATCGACGCCGCTCTCTTGCTTAACGAGCTCGCCATTATCGCGATCGGGCTCGGCGTGGCGCTCGTCGTCAATGTGTATATGCCAGGGATCGATAAGCAGGTCCAGCGGTATAAGGAGGACATCGATCGGTTGATGGCGATCGTCCTGGAAGAATACGCTAAATATATGAAAGACGGGTACGGCCTATGGGACGGGAAGGAAATGCTCGAGCTGTCCGACGTGCTGAGCAAGGCCAGAAACCTCGCGATTCTTGAAGTGGAAAATAACTTAACGCGCCGAAGCAATCCGTTCTACCATTACTTCGACCGGAAGCAGCAGCAGTTTCAAATTCTGGAACGCATGCTGCCGATGGTGTCGCGGATGGATATTCGGCTCGAGCAGGGCATTCGGCTAGGGGAGTTCATCGAGAGCATCTCCGCGAGCCTGCGTCATCCCGCGCCGGACGACTTCGCACGCCACGCGGACAAGCTCCGTTCGATCCGGGAGCTGCACAAGAGGCTGCCGATGCCGGAGACGCGGGCGGAGTTTGAAAATCGCGCCATCCTTTACGGTCTCGCGAACGAATTGGAGAGCTTTATCCGAAAAGGGTAAAGCGCCGGACGCAAAAGGGCGGCGCTACGGTTTCGACGGTTTATTTTCCTTGTAAACGGGGAAGTCGATCTTAAAGACGATCGACGCGATGCGAATGGCGAACGTAATGGCGAGGCATAGGTACATCGCGGCGGGACGCGGCATAAGCGGGGCGAGGAAATAATAGCCGGCGGCTCCGACGATGGAGGCGATCGCGTATACTTCCTTCCGGAAGACGAACGGGATTTCTTTCACGAATACATCGCGAAGCACGCCGCCCCCGATGCCGGTGATGAGGCCCATCGAGATGACGATGAACGGCTCGTCGAAGCCGTGCCGGATCGCGGAGCTCGCGCCGACCGCCGTAAATACGCCGAGTCCGATCGCGTCGGAGACGAGAATCACCTTCTGCAGCCGATCGATGCGATGGTAAAACAGCCAAGTGAGCAGGCCGGCCCCCGTGCTGACGAGAAAATAAACGGGTTCCAAAAACCCGACGGGCGGCAAATTGCCGAGCATGACGTCCCGTACGAGGCCCCCTCCCAGAGCGGTCGCCCCGCCGAGAAACAATACCCCGAACAAATCGAGCTCTTTCTTTATGCCGATGAGCGCTCCCGACACTCCCGCCGCGAACACGCCCAAATATAAAAACATCTCGATAAAGAACAAGTCCGTTCTACCCTTTCATGCACTCGCTTAAAGATACAAGCTATTATAGAAATCTTTCCGCAACATGTCCAACCCTTTCCGCATAGCTATTACGGTAGCTCGATTCGCGAATCCGAATCGAAGGTCGAAGGGACGGTGTTGACGGTGGCGGCGCCCATGCGGTTTCCGATCCCGGTGCAGACGGGGTCCTATATTGTTCCGAGCATAGAAGCGTACTATCCGATCGTTTACGGCTTGCCGAGCCAGCCGGCGCAAGAACGGATGAACGCCGCGATTCGCGCGCAAGCCGGGGCGATGATCGAGGAGCAGCGAACGAGCCAAGCGGCGGCGGGCGGAGGCGTAACGACGATGACGGGCTTGTACGAAATCAAGACGAACGAGCGGGGCGTGCTCAGCCTGACGCAAAGCAATTATGCGTATACGCCTCCCGCCGCGCACGGCATGACGCTGCTTCGCTCGCTCACTTTCGACGCCGCGACCGGCAAGTCGTACGCTCTCTCCGAGTTGTTCCGGAACGGGACTCCCTATAGGGCAGTCATCGACGCCGACGTCCGCAGGCAGATCGAAGAGCGCGACGTGCCGCTGCTCGCGGACTTTCGCGGCATCGCCGCCGACCAGCCGTACTATATCGCGGACAAGGCGCTCGTCGTGTACTTCCAGCTATACGAATTGACGCCGTACGTATACGGCTTTCCGATGTTCCCGATATCGGCGTACGCCTTGCAGGAGTACGTCGTCGAAGCGGGGCCGCTCGGCAGGATGCTGGCCGGCGTCTAGTTGAGCGGATGCACCTAGGCGGGCCTGGGCGAATATACTGTCCCGGGTGGTGATGCTTGATGACGCAGGAACAATACGGTTATCGTGCGGGCGACATCTTAACCGCATGCGATAACGAGCTGAACGTGCCGACCGGATACCTCGGGCATGCCGCGATCGTCGTCGATGACGAGCATATCGTCGAAGCGGTCATAACGTATCCGTACGTCCAAGTCGCGCGCGTCGAAGATTTCTTGCGCGTGCATCCGAAGCACGCGCATTACCGGCCGATCGCGCCGGAGCTCGGCCCGTCGGCGGCGAAGTATGCGATCTGGTACTACCAGCAAAGCAATCACAATAAAGCGATGGGCGTCGTGATTCCGCCGTTCTCGTTCTCCGACCGCATTCCGCTGCAGGATCCGTGGTCGTCGATCTACTGTTCGAAGCTGGTGTGGCTGAGTTATTATTACGGGGCAGGGTATCCGTTTTACAACGATTTTTATTTGTTTACGCCGGAGGACCTGGACGCCGTGCTGTCGACGGATCCGAATTTCCGTTTGATGTACAAACATCCCGAGTTTTTGTTTCTCGTCAATACGTAATCCGGGCAGGCGGGACGTTCACCTATTTTCCGAAGGCTGGGCGAATCACCACTCCACCGATGTACCCCCGACATATGATGGGATTGTGCTGATGCACGAAACCACAAACGAGGAGTGTTCGACTATGACGGGTTTGGGTAACTTCGGTGCGAATATGGGTATGCAGGCTGGCGTGAACGCGAATGCGCACTTGAACGCTCACGCGGGCTTCGGTCACGGAATGGGCGGTTACGGTATGGGTTACGGCTACGGCGGTTATTCCAGCACGGGCGCGATTTTGGTTCTCTTCATCCTGCTCGTAATCATCTCCCGCACGATCTACGCGTAAGGCGTGCGCGCGGAGCGGGAACGGCGGCGCGGCGCGCCGTTCCGGACGGCAACCTTCGAACGGTGGACATCGGTTTGGAACCGTCCAGGGTTGCATTGCCCCTAGAAGCTCAATCGACGCTTCCGGGGGCAATGGCCCCATGCCAGCCGGCGGCAGGTACATAAGACGGCATGTTTACTCGAGGCGCTCCGCGTCCCGGGTTTTTTTGTATAATAAGGGTGTGGAAAAAGGAGGAGACGCGGGTGCTGAGCTTGGAGCAAAAGAAGTTAATCCTCGACGTGCTTCGCAAGGAACGGAGAAGCCTCTTCTCGAAGCATAAGGGAAAGCTGCTCGAGAAGACGATCGAAGACGTCGGTCAGATGGTACGCAACGAGGAAGTGAACGCGAAAGACCGTCCGAGAATGTGACGGCTTCGAAGGGCATTTAGGCTTGTTCCGGGACTAACGTCGGATGACGCCGCCCATCTCCCGCGCATAGGATGAAGGGAACGACTTCCGACTACGTTCGGCAAGGGAAGGGAGGTGTCGAGATTGGCGGTTCCGATTCTAATTATCGACCCGGGCCACGGCGGCAGCGACCCCGGCGGCGGTTCGAACTCGCTGTGGCTGGAGAAACATCTCGTGCTCCAGATTTCGCTATACCAAGCGGAGCGGTTCGGCGAGCTCGGCGTGCCGGTAACGCTCACGCGGCGGACCGATACGACCTTAACGGCGTCCGACCGGGCCGAGATCGTGCGCGAAAGCGGAGCGCGGTATTGTATCTCGAACCATATCAACGCGGGCGGCGGAGACGGCGTCGAAGCGATTCATTCGATCCATTCGGACGGAACGCTCGCCAGGCGCATCGTCGACGCGATCTCGACGCGGGGGCAGAACGTCCGCCGGGTGTTCACCCGGACGCTGCCCGGCGATCGCACCCGAGATTATTATTTTATGCACCGGGAGACGGGCGGGGTGCAGACGGTCATCGTCGAATACGGCTTCGCCGACTCGCCGGGGGACGATATCACGCAGCTGCAGACGCAATGGAAGGCGTACGCGGAGGCGGTCGTCATGGCGTTCTGCCAGCATATCGGCCATCCTTACGCGCCGCCGCGCGCGGTAGGGAGCGGTTCCACGGGGGGCGCGTCCGGTGAACAGCCTAAGGTGCAATCGGCGATCGGCGTCGTCGTGAACGGCGCGGCGAGGGGATCCGGCTACCTGATCGACAACGTGTCGTACGTGCCTGCGCGCTTGCTGACCGAGCTTTTCGGGGCGACGGTCGGGTGGGACGGTCGCAACGTTACGATTCGTACCGACAACGACGAATAAATCGATTTCCTGAACGGCGGGGACTTTCCCCGCCGCTTTTTTGTAATGACTTTCCCGGTTTCGGAAGACGCTATAGGGGTACGCAAGCGGGGCGGGGGGACGAAGATACGATGGATCGGCGCAACGTAACGAAACTGCATGTCGCGATCGACGCGCTTCCGGATTCGGAAGGGCATGTCCGCGAGATGTTGTCATACCTGCAATACGCCCGCCGCATCGCGGGATTCACTATTCATTCGGAGCCGCCCGCGCCTCGCGGCGCGTCGAACGCGGCATTGAAATCGTTCGATAGGCTCGTCCGGTGGAAGATCAATCAACAGCTCGTCCGCGTCAAGGCCGTCACTTCGCGAGGCGAAGCGCTCGACATGGCCTGCAAGATTATGAATTACGATCTCGACGACGGGACGGTCAGTCTCTATGACGTCGACCGCAAGCAAGTCGAGTTTCTCTCCCTTGACCAGATCGAAGACATGAGACCGGCGCAAGGGTAGCGGGTCGATGGTGAAATCTGGCGATCCTAGAGCCGAATAAGGGGGGCGCGACCGTCGGATAATAGAGTTACTACAGCAGGGGAGGTGACAACCATGGGTACAGGTTCTAACAGCTCTAACGATTTGGTTGTACCGCAAGCATCTCAGGCATTGGAGCAATTGAAATTCGAAGTGGCCCAGGAACTCGGAATTCAGATTCCACAAGACGGTTACTATGGGCATATGGCGACTCGCGACACCGGTGCGATCGGTGGTCACATTACGCGTCGTCTCGTTCAGATCGCTGAACAATCGCTGGCGCGCCGTTAATGGACAGTGTCGGTCAGCTCGAAGAAAAACCCTTGCCGCGGCAAGGGTTTTTCTCTGCGATCCGAACGCGGCTCGGGCAGACCGAGCCAATGGCTTTCGCGGACATATGCCGAAAATTGGAAATTTAATCGTGCATAGCGATGCGTCTCTCGATACAAAATAGAGTTACTACAGCAAAGGAGGTGACACCATGGGTACAGGTTCTAAAAGCTCGAACACTTTGGTAGTGCCGCAAGCATCGCAGGCACTCGACCAACTGAAGTACGAAGTAGCGCAGGAACTCGGCATTCAGATTCCGCAAGACGGCTATTACGGTTATATGGCGACTCGCGACACCGGTGCAATCGGTGGTCACATTACACGCCGCCTAGTCCAAATCGCGGAGCAAACGTTGGCCGGCCGATAAACCGAATGGATTTCCTCCTAGACGAAAGGGCCCGGGTTTTTACCCGGGCTTTTTTGTGCGCCTATGATAAAAAAAGGGTTGCGAGTTCCCCCGTAACGAGTACAATGGATACAGTTGCCAGTACAAGAAAGCATACGGCAGAGGGGAACGGATGACCAACGTGAACGCGATCGAAAAGCGAATTGAAGAACTGCACCGGTTTCGGCCGGCAAGCGAACCGCCGGAGGATCACGCCGAATTTTGGGAGCGGACGACGGAGGAAGCTTTAGGAAGCGCATTCGTATCCGAGCGGATCGAGATCGAAACGCCGATGACCGGCATGAAGGCGTACGACGTCGCGTTCGAAGGGTTTTCGGGCACGACGATCCGCGGGCTTTATATGGTCCCGGCGTTTACCGAGGGGCCTTATCCGTGCATCTTGACGTTTCCTGGTTATACGGGAGGCAAGGGGTTGCCGGAAGCGTACGCCCGCTGGATTCTGATGGGGGTCGCCGTATTCGCCGTCGACGTCCGGGGACAAGGCGGAGAGACGGGGAACACGTTGGATTCCGATTTCGGCATGGTCCGCGGCTGGATCACGCAAAACATTACGGATCCGGAGCGCTGCTATTACAAAGCCGTTACGGTGGATTGCCTTCGGGCCGCGCAGTGGATGTCGAAGCAGCCGGAACTGGATCCGAAGCGTCTGGGGGTCGTCGGCGGGAGCCAGGGAGGCGGTCTGGCGCTGCTCGTTTCCGCGCTGCACGAGAAAATCGGACTGACGGTGGCGGATATCCCGAATATGTGCCATATGGACCATGGCGTCTTGCATTCGACGGGATCCTTGACCGAAGTCGCAGACTTCGGCCGCCGCTATCCGGAGCTGCTGCCTCAAGCGCTTCGCACGCTCAGCTATTTCGATTTACTGCATCTGGGTCAACGAATGACCCGACCGCTGCTGATGTCTGTCGGGCTGAAAGATACGGTTTGCTTGCCGGAGCAGGTGTTTCCGATGTACCATGCGGCCGCTTCCGAAGACAAGGCGCTTGAAATTTTTCCGTTCACGGGTCATGCCGTGGAGGCCTCGCAGACGCGAAGAGGGATGGAATTCGTAAGAGAACGTTGGTTCCGGTAATTTGGTTCCGAATACACGATAGTAGGGGGAGACTTAATAATGGTCAACAATGCTAAGGGGTATCGCGTATGGTACATACCGGATGGGTACATCCCGCCGATCAGCACCGGAACGCTCGTCAGCCACGAATCGATCTGCGTCTTGAACGCGAACGAGGAAGCCGCGAATCTGAGCGTGACGATCTACTTCGAGGACCGCGACCCGATCGAGGAGGTGCCCGTACGCGTCGAAGGCCGCCGCACGGCGCATGTGCGCACGAGCACGCTCGAGAAGGACGGCGAGTCGATCCCGGTCGGGGTTCCGTACGCGATGGAAGTACGAAGCGACGCGCCGATCATCGTGCAGTACAGCCGAATGGACGCGACGCAGCCGGCCAATACGCTAGCGACGACGATGGGCTTTCCGGTGGTATAATCGAATTATTTCACTTCCTGCTTTACCGCAAGCAAGGGCTGCCCGTTATCGGGCAGCCCTTCTTTTGCATGGATTATCGATTCAATTCCCACCATACGAGGTACTCGTACGGACTCTTCGTCGTCCACGAGGACGTTGTGATGTCGTAGATGCCGAAGTGCAAGTGCGGAAGGAACGAGCCCTTCGTACCTTCCGGACCGTATCCGGTGCTGCCGACGTACCCGATAAGCTGTCCTTGCTTGATCGCGCCGCCCTTAACGAACGTCTGGCTGTATTTCGACAAATGGGCGTAATAGAACGCAGTCGCGTTATCGGTTTTGACGGTCAACCGGTAGCCGCCGTACGTGTTCCAGCCGACGTTGAGAATCGTGCCGTCCGCCGCCGCGTACACCGGGGTTCCTTCCGGCGCGAAGATGTCTACGCCTTCGTGCGTGCGAACGGCGCCGCCGTCCGGCGTCCAAGTTCGCGCGTCCGCGTAGTTGTTCGTGAACGGCGTATACGTCCCCTTGGCGAGCGGGAACAAGCCTGTCTTGAATTTCGAAGGCGGGGTCGGGACTGTAATGCGGAGACCCGGCCAGATCGCGTTCGGATTCGCGAGCTGCGGGTTCGCGTTGATCAGCGCCTTGAGCGGAATGCCTGCGCGGGATGCGATGCCGTACATCGTATCGCCCGCTCTGACGACGTAGTTGCCTTGGTCGGGAACGATCAGCTGTTGACCGATCCACAGCGACGTCGAAGAGAGCCCGTTCAAGGTCATCAGCTCGTTCACCGTCATCCGGTTGGCGGTGGCGATCCCCCATAGCGTATCTCCCGCTTTCACCGTGTAAGCAGCCGCGGAAGCGACGGCGGCGGATGCGGAAGCCGCGACGAGCAGCGCCGCGAGCGCGAGCGCGATTTTCTTCATGCGTGGAAGCAACCCCTTCTCGTTGGTCTATCGATAGAATAATAGAATTCGATGTCGGGAAGTAGTTGTAAATGTTGGTCGGATCGCGGACAATAAGGGATACGTGTCGATAAGGAGGGATTCGAATGAAGCGATTCAGCGAGATGTCGCCGGGCGAGCTGGCCGAGGAAATCGAGCGATTGCGGTCGGAGCTCGACCGAAGCGCATCCGAGGGCGAGAAGGGCGTGCTGCGACAACGATGGCTGCTCGCGAGATCGTACGCGGTAAGGGACGCCTCGTTCCCGCCGGGGCGCTATCGCGTCGAAGAGACGGGAGCCGCGTTCACGCTCCTGTACGTGAACGGCGTTATGGGCTGGGGAACGACGGAGGACGGCCAAGAAGCGGCGTTCCCTTTAGCGGTGCTCCAACGCGAGGAAGGGATAAACGACGGCAAGTAACTTGAAGTTACATCGCCGTCGCTTCTTCGAGCCGCTGTTTGGCGCGGTGTTTGATTTGCGTCCGTAAAATATAACCGCGCAGCGCGTTGAGATGTTCCGGCTCGATCTCGAGGAAGCGCGCGCCGATGTAAGTGGATCCGTCTTCGGTCGTCTGCTTGCGGGAGATCTCGATCTTGCAAGGGACGCCGCCGTTAATGTCGAGTTCGACGTCGGCGACCATCATCGCCCGCGTCCCGGGATCAACGTCGAGCGTGAATCCGATGCCGCCGAGGCTGACGTTGCGGATGTCGATCGCCGTAGAGGCGTCGAGCTTGTTCTCGCCGCCGTTCGACCAACGGAGGGAACGCATTCGTCCGGAATCGCTCACTTCGATCCGAGGAAATTGCCGGCGCGTCGACAAGAGTTGATTTTCCGGAGGGTTCAACACCATCAGAATGCCGGTATCCTTCGCGAGGACGGAAGAAGGAAGGATTAGAAATCCGTTACTCGAATATACCGTCAGTTTGACCGGATCGCCGGGCTTGTACATTTTCGATTGGGGCATTTCGATTTCAAGAATGTCGCCTTCGATGTAGGAGACCACGCCGGTCGAAATATAAGCGTCTTTCTCGACGGACACGCGCGAGCCGATGGTGATCGCGTTCTTCTGATGGTGTAATATTTCGGTTGCCCGCATGAACGACATGAATTCAGCCTCCTAGAATGACATCGATCCGATGGTGGGGAAGAAAAGAAAAAACGCCCGCCGAAGGCGGACGATCCGGAACGAATCGTACGCTCCTCTTCGGCAACCCGGCCGCCGTAGCTTTCGCCTTAGGTCCGTTGGCTTTGCGTCTCCGACTTTCGTCGGATTTGCCTTGTTCGATTGGAACAATTTATACTATTAATATTATTATATGACTTAGTTCGAAAGTTGCAAGCGAAGAATACGGATTTTATTACCATGATTCGAACGAAGGGGAAAGCGCGCGAAATGAAAATCACGAGAATCGAAACCGAAGAGGCGCTGCAGCAAGCGTTCCTCATTCGATTGGAAGTGTTCGTAGACGAACAGAAGGTCCCGCGAGACTTGGAGATGGACGAGTACGACGCGTCCGCGCAAGCCGCCAAACATGTATTGCTAGAGGTCGACGGCGTCCCCGCGGCGACGGGTCGATTCATCGAATACAAACCCGATACGGCCAAGATGCAGCGGATCGCTGTGAGAGGCCCGTATCGCGGGAAGGGCGTCGGGAGGGCGTTAATGCAAGCGTTGGAGACTTGGGCGAAGGGGGAAGGGTATTCGTACTCGCTGTTGGACGCGCAGTGCCAGGCGGAACCGTTTTATCGCTCCCTCGGGTACGAGACCGTGTCTCCGGAGACGTTCCTCGACGCGGGCATTCCTCATGTGCGGATGAAGAAGGCGTTGTAAACCTTAGCGGAAAAAACGGAAGACTGAGCTCGCGGGGGCTCAGTCTTCTTTGCGTTAAAAGAGAGGTAAATTGTCGAGATTGTTGTCCGTTCGCCCGTCCGGGTTCGATCGAAGATGCTCTTCTTGATCCCGCCCTTTAAAGACGTTTACATTGAAAATTTCGTTATTTTTCGCCATCGCCTGAGCCGCCTTATAATCGACGACCGCGCCGGAGGATAACTTGAGCTCGACGATATCGCCGTCCCCGTTTTTTCGAACCGCCACGACTTCCTCTTGCCGCGGCATGCCTTGTCCGGATGATTGTCGTTCCATATGAAATCGCCTCCCGTCTTAAGATTGGCCTTCGGGCGGGGCATTATTCAATAAACATGAATCGAGACCGGGAGGCAAGGCTCCCGGTCTCGGTATCGAGTTGGCGATTATTCGAATTCGTATTCGGTCTGTTGTTCGATAAACCGCATGGCGCCCGTCTTGCCGACATAGTCGTCGCGGTTATCCGCGTAATGCATCAACCAGATGCGTTCTTGAATCGCTTCCGGCAGCGTCAACAACTCATCCAAGGTCGTATGAACGAGCCCGGGACCGGTCAACTGGCATTCGTGCAGGATGTGCTTGCATCGTCCGGCGTTCGTCAAATCGCTCAATAGTGCGGGGTCGAACGTCATATCCGAGCTGTAAAACACGGTTTCGTTCAGCAGGAGCGCGTAACTCGGTTTGTTCGGAATATGTTGGGTCCTGATCAACTCCAGGGTGAAGCCGGCGCTGATTTCGAACGGAACGCCTTCGTCGATCTCGACGACGTCGAAGTAGCAGTCGAGCGAATCGCAGCCGGTGCTCTGATCCTCCAATGCCCCTTTAAGGCTTGTCTCCCACAACGCCTCTCGGATCGAGGAGGGTACGAACAGAGGGATCCTCTTCTTATGTACATACATAAAGGCGAAGGCAAGTTCTTCGATGCCGCCGATATGGTCTCCGTGAATATGCGTGACGAGGACCCCGTCGATCTCTTGAACTCCGATACCCGCGCGATAAAGCGCATACGGCGCCGTTACGCCGCAATCGACTAACAGGCGGTAACCGTTAACGGCAACGATCGCGTTATTGTTGAAATATTTTTTCGCGAACGCATTGCCGGTCCCGATCATCTGGATACGAATGCTCACTTGCCGACCTCCCTGCATGACCAACTGTAGCATAATCACTTTACCATGATTACGGAAAAAACGAAAGATTAGCGTCGTCAACTTTCGGTGGATCGGAATACGATGTACGAGAAAAAGGAGGAGGGGGAGAAATGAAAAAACCCGCGCCGGCGTGGGTACGGGTCATGGGATATGTAAGGATAGGAGCGTATGCGTTCGGTCGATGGTACGGCAGATGTCTCGGATTTCTCGAGACGTCGCCTTTATTTCCCCGCCATCATTCGAACGATGACTTTATCGAGCCGCCGGCTGATCGCTAACACGTCCGGATGCCGAAAATCGTATTTATATTTTTCGGCGGTCGTCTCCAGCATCTTCTTCAGCTTGGCGAATTCCTTTTCGATCGTGGCGTTCGACATATACCTCTTCCTTTGCTGTAATTCAATGGTATCAATAATATCCCAAAACGGTCCGAAAAAGGAAACAAAATGGGCACGTGAAATTTCGTTTACGTAAACGGTAAATTATGCTATAATACGCTTTTTCCTTCCAAGCAAGAGATTCCAGTAATTTCCGCAAAAAACTTTCGCGAGACGACACCGCAACTCTCTCTGCAATTAAGAGTATATAGGAGTGCACTGAACTTATGGAGGGAATCGCATGAAAATCCGGAATATCGCGCTTGGCATTCTCGCCCTTACGCTGATCGGCGGAGCTACGGCCGGGGCCGACGAGGTGATGCAGACGTGGAAGGGTAAGAAGGTACGCGTCGTGGTCAACGAAGCGGAGCTCGACGGAGGCGGTATCCAAATCGACGGGAAGACGTACTTGCCGATTCGCGCCTTGTCGGACACCTTGCAAGCACTTATTAAATCGGAATCGGATACGGTACATATTAATAAACCTAACGTTCATTTGCTGCTGTTCACGGGCGATCGGAACGCGATGAAGCCGTTCGGGAACGTCTATCAAGGCACCTATGACTTCTCCGTATTCGTCCAGGTCGATAATTTGCGAACGAGGGCGCATTCGATCAAGACGACCGTCGTCGATCCGCAAGGCCAGACCGTCGACTCGATAGTTTACAAGATGACCGACGAGAACCGCGAGAATTTTTGGTACGCGACTTCTCCGTTCAAAATCGATTTCAAATCGACGGGTCAGTATAAGATCAAATTTTACCTCAAGCAGACGGAAGACAGCGAGTTCGAGCTTTTGAGCGAGAAGGCCATTCTCTCCATGAAGAAAGAATAAATCAACGCGCTTAGGCAACAATCATTAGAGAAGCTAGAATCGGAAAGGGGTCGGCGCATGACGGATCAAGACCGCGCTGCGGCAGGAGAAGAAGAAGAGTCAGTATACGTCGTCACCGACGAGAACGGCGTAGAGCGGGAGCTGGTGCCTGTATACACGTTCGATTACGAGGAGAACGAGTACGTCGTATTGATCGATCGCAACGACGCGGAAGCGGACGGACTCATTCTGCGCATCGAACAGGACGGGGACGAGGTCGTGCTCGCGAACATCGAGGACGACGACGAATGGAACGCCGTGTTGGATATTTATAACGAATTGCTCGAGGAAGAAGAAGAGGAGCAGTAAAAAACAGAGGCCGCGGCCTCTGTTTTTTTTATTTTCTAGGATTAAAATACATAATGCGGCCGTTGAACAGATGGAGCTCCGTCTTCAGCGTCCTGGCTAAATATTTACAAAGCTCGTTGCCCTTCGACTTGTCGGCGTGCGTGCTTCCGTCCGGCAAGACGACCTGAACGTAGTGCCGCTCTCCGCCGTCGTCCGTCTTCTCGGTCCCGACGCCGAAGACGATGTACTTGTACGGCTCGTCCTTCGCTTTCAAGTAAAACCATACGCCTTCCCCTTCCGGCTTCTTCTCGATCGTATAAGGGAAAGCGGCTTCGTCGTATTTCCAATCGAGCTGCCGGCCGGTCTTGGACGTCTGTTCCTTATACCGGCCGAGATACTGCTCCAGCTCTTCCAGCGTGACGGACGGTACGGAAGAGCCCTCCGTGAAATAAAGGTATGCGCTCTGACTCATGGACCCGTTACACCCACTTTGCGTCTGATGGTTCCATATTAGCAGGTTTATCCATACGTGACAACGATGCGGAAAAGGGACAGGCTTGCCTCGTCGCGAGGAATCCCTTATAGTGTTACCACAAGGATCTTATCCTTGGATGGATGCCGGAGCTTTCGATACTCATACGAGAGGGAGGATGACAATGATGATGTTTGACCATATGTACGACGAGACCGAGAACGCGAAGGTCGACTTTTTCGGATACGCATCGGAGCGGGCGCGTTATGATTTCGCCATCGTGTATACGAATCGTTTCTTCGGCAAGCCGTTGGTCGTGTGCATGCAGACGGGTCGTTCTTCGCTCCTCTGCGCGGACGATCTGGCGGACACGGAGAACTTGCAGCGCATGTTCGCCATCGGCGATGCGGAAGAGGCTCGCGAGCTTGCCGCGCTGCTGAAGCAGCGGCTGCCGCTGCTGGAGTTTAAAGAGCAATATTGATTTTCGCGATACGGTAATGGAAAGCCGCGCCCCGAACGATTCGGGGCGCGGCTTTATTGTTTTCGGGAGAGGCTCGGCTGCGGATTATTCGTTGATCGCGCGCTCCTCGATGATGACCTTCACGTTCCGGATCGTCTTATCTTCGGGACCTTGCACCGGAAGGCCGATCTCGACGTGCTCGGTAATGTAATCGATGTTTTCTTGCGAGATGACCTCTCCCGGCAGCAGAATCGGAATGCCCGGCGGATACACCATGATGAATTCGGCGATGATCCGGCCGTCCGCTTCGGCGAGCGGCACCGATTCGGTCTCGGCGTAGAACGCATCCCGGGGAGAGAGGGCGAGCGTAGGGATTTTCGGGTTTTTCACGATCACGTTCTTCATCTCGGCGGCGCCGGACTGCTCCGCGGCGATGCCGTGCAGCGCGTCCAGCAGCTTCGCGACCGTATCCTCGGTGTCGCCCGGGGTGACGATGCACAAGATATTGTACATGTCGCTCATTTCCACTTCGATGTTGTATCGTTCGCGAAGCTGCTTCTCCGCGTCGTAGCCTGTGATGCCGAGGCGGCGCACATGGATGGTCAGCTTCGTCGGATCGTAATCGAACGTCGCCTCCGCGCCCAAGATGTCGTTGCCGAAGCAATACAGCCCGGGAATGGCGTTGATGCGCTCTCGCGCGTGTCGGGCGAGGCCGATCGCGCGTTCCGCGAGCGCGCGGCCGTTCATCGCGAGGGTGCGGCGGGCCGCGTCCAAGGAAGCGAGCAGCAGGTACGACGTCGACGTCGTCGTGAGCATCGAGAGAATCGCCTGCACTCGCTTCGGGTTGACGCGGCCGCCTCGAATGTTCAGCACCGAGCTTTGCGTCAGCGAGCCGCCGAGCTTATGGACGCTCGTCGCCGCCATGTCGGCGCCGGCTTGCATCGCGGAGAGCGGCAGCTCCTCGTGGAAGTGGATATGGACGCCGTGCGCTTCGTCGACGAGCACCGGGACGTCGTACGAGTGCGAGAGCTCGACGATTTCCTTCAGGTTCGCGCTGATGCCGAAATACGTCGGGTTAATGACGAGCACCGCCTTCGCGTCGGGATGTCTCTCGAGCGCGCGTCGCACGGAGCGGGTCGTGACGCCGTGGGCGATGCCGAGCTGCTCGTCCATGGCCGGCGACAAGAAGACCGGCCGGGCGCCGGCGAAGATGATCGCCGACATAACGGATTTATGCACGTTGCGAGGAACGATGATTTTCTCCCCCGGACCGCAGACGGACATGATCATCGTTTGGATGGCGCCGCTCGTGCCCTGCACGGAGAAGAACGTATGGTCGGCGCCGAACGCTTCCGCGGCCAGCCGCTGCGCCTCGAAGATGGCGCCGGAGGGCTGGTGCAGATCGTCGAGCGGCGCGATGTTGATCAGGTCGATGGACAGAGCGTTGTCGCCGATGAACGAGCGAAACTGCGGGTCCATGCCGACACCTTTCTTATGTCCTGGGATGTGGAATTGCAGCGGGTCTTTCGCGGCGTGCGCAAGCAGCGCATCGAACAGCGGGGTGCGGGTTTGGTCCACGCGGGAGTCGCCCCTTTCGTGTTGGGTTTTTGCGAGAACGCAATAGAATTGAGTATAGCAAAAATGGCAGATGTTTCAATAACGATTTTTTCTCGCATATAGTGTTGCTTCCTCGGGCGAAAATAACCGGAAAAAGCGGCGGAACCCGCCGGAGGGGAGGGACGCGATGCTTAAGGCTCGGCAACGGTCGTTCTTCGGGCGCTTGTCGTCCGGGAACGCCTTCGTATGGAAGCTGTTATTCATCATGTTTTCGATCGAATTCGTGAAGGGCGCGCTGCTCGTCTCGGTGTTGCCCGTGTACTTCTCCCGGGAGCTCGGCTTGTCCGCTTACGTGTTGGGCTGGGCGTTCGCGCTGCAATACGTCGGGGATAACGCGTTCCGCGCCCCGGTGGGGTGGATGATCGATCGGTTCGGGTACCGGCTGCCGATGTCGGCGGGGCTGTCGCTCGGCTTCGCCGGCGTCGCCGCGCTCGCGTGGCTGGACGGCCCCGGTTGGATGCTCGCCGGCTGCTTCCTTCTCGGAGCGGGCACGTCGCCGCTCTGGCCGTGCGTCGTAGCCGGAACGACGGAAGCGTCGGGCGCGTCGGCGAGCGGGCGGGCCATGTCGGCGATCTATATCGCTTCGTTCGTCGGAACGGGCGCCGGACCGATCGCGATCAACTATCTCGCGGCCGAAGACGAGATGCGCCTGCCGTTCCTCGTCTGCCTCGCCTTATCGGCCGCGGCGCTCGCCGCCGGCCTCTTGCTGCCGGGACGGCCGTTCGCGCCCGTCGCCGGCAAGCGAGCGGCGGCGCCGGGCTCGATGGCGGCCGGCATGCTCGAGACGCTGCGGGGCGTTCCAGGCGGCGCGCTGCTGTACCCGGCCATGTTCTTGCAGACGCTCGCGCTCGGGCTGCTGACGCCGGTCGTCACGCTGTACGCTCGCGAAGATCTCGGGCTCCGACCGGACGAGTTCAGCGTGCTGCTGTTGACCGGCGGCGGCGCGTCGCTGCTCTTGCTTCTCCTCGTCGGCCGTCTTGCCGACAAATACGGCACGCGGGCGTTCCTGCTCGCCGGCATCCCGCTGACGGCGGCATCGACGGCGGGATTCGCGGCGGTCGCGAACCGTTCTCAGCTGTTCCTCGCCGTCGTCGCGGTCGCGATCGGATACGCGCTGCTCATCCCCGCGTGGAACGCGTTCGTCGCGGGATCGATCCCGAAGCAGCGGCGCGGCGCCGCATGGGGCGCGTTCCTCGCCATCGAAGGCTCCGGCTTCGTCGTCGGACCGATCGTGTCCGGCTGGCTATGGGAGAGCTGGAGCCATCGGGCGCCCTTCCTAGCGAGCGGCGCGGCGTCGGCGGCGCTATTCGTTCTTTATCTGTTCATTTCCTTCCGAAAATCGGATGTGTTACGATAGACATTGTCGGCTTGGAAGGCCGGCGGTCCACATACATATGGAGGAACGGGAATGGATAAACGAATAGGCGTCATTATGGTTATGTTGATTACGATTTTCTTAGGCTTCGGCATCATTATCCCGGTCTTGCCCGAGATGATCGTGGGTTCCGGGGCGGAGCGGTTTCATCTATACGTCATGCTGGCCGTCTATTCGGCCGCATCGTTCGTCTTATCGCCGATCTGGGGCGCATTGTCCGACAGAATCGGACGCAGGCCCGTCTTAATGACGGGGGTGCTCGGCTTCAGCGCGAGCTTCCTGCTGTTCGGATTGTCCGACGGGAACCTTGCGCTCATGTACGCCTCGCGCGTCCTCGGCGGCATCTTCTCCGGCGCGACGACGGCGTGCGCGGTCGCGTACGTCGCGGACATCGTGCCGGAGGAGCGGCGGACGCGCGCCATGGGCCTCGTCGGCATGTCGATCGGGCTCGGGTTCATCTTCGGGCCCGGCATCGGCGGCTTGCTCAGCGTCTTCGGCAACGAGGTGCCGTTCTTCGCGGCGGCGGGCCTCGCCTTCTGCAATTTCTTGTTCGCGCTCGCGATGCTGAGCGAGTCGCTGCCGCCGGAGCGCCGGCGCATCAAGACGGCCGGGCCGAAGACGTCGCGGTGGACGGCGTTCCGCGGACCCATCGCCTATCTGTTCGTGCTCATGTTCGTGCTCACGTTCGCGCTCGCCGGGCTCGAGTCGACGCTTCAGTATTATCAGATCGAGCGGTTCGAGGCGTCGCCGCAGGACATCGGCGTCATGTTCCTCGTGAGCGGCATCGTCGGCGCGATCATTCAAGGCGGCTTCATCCGCCGTTACGCGAAACCGGGAACGGAGCCTGCGCTCATCCGCTTCGGATTGGTCATACAGGCGCTGGGCTTCATCCTGCTGCTATTCTCCCGGGACGTCTGGACGGCGTCGCTGTTCATGAGCGTCTTCGCCGTCGGCAACTCGCTCCTTCGTCCGTGCGTCACGTCCCTGATTACGCAGACGACGCAAGCGGGGCAAGGCGTGACGGGCGGGCTCAGCTCCTCCATGGACAGCCTCGGCCGCATCGCCGGTCCGCTCGTCGCCGGCGGCTTGTTCGAAGCGCAGTCGTCGCTGCCGTTCTTCGTCGGGGCGGCGGTGTCGCTCGGGGCGATGCTGCTGCTCGGCCGGTTCGTCAATCTGCAACGTCAAGGCGTCGCCGGCGCCGCGAAATAAAGAAGACGCCTCCGCGGAGGCGTCTTCTTTATTTTCGGAAGCCGGCTAAAACGACATCCGATACAACGGCATTAGCGTTTCATAAGTGCTGCGAATCGTCTCGTACAACGCCGGCCCGTCCGACAGCAGCGGGTCGTCGCGGTCGAGGCGGATGCCGACGAGCACCTCGGATTGCTTCGTGCCGGCCAGCTTCTCGGCCATCCGTCGGAACGCGTCGTCGGTCATCTCGCGATGCGGCGTCCCCTCGGGCTTCATATGGTCCATGGACCATACGTACGACGACGGGACAAGCTTCTTGATTTTCTTCAGATCGCGCTCGAGCGCCTGCGCGAAGACGGTCTTCTTGTCGCTCTCGTAGATGATGGCGAATTGGGCGAACGCGTGCGACGCGAACATGCCGAATTGGAAGTGCGGCAGCATCTTGTATCCACGCTTGTTCGCCGCCCAGGAGACCCAGGTGTCGTTCGGCGCGTGCACGGTGCGGCGGGCGTGCTTCGCGACGTGGGGGAACATCTCCGCGCCGGCGAGCGCGGACAAGTCGGGCGCCAGCGCCTCTCCGAGCGCGGTCAGCTTCGGACGGACGCGCGCGATCAGCGCCTCCATGCGCGGTTCGAGACCCGGTATCGTAAAGACGTCGAAATCCGACGGAGCGAAGGCGACGGCTTCGCGGCGCAGGTCTTGTTGCGGAATAACGGTCAAGCGGTTCTCCTCCTCCTCGAAGTCATTCTCCATTTTACGAAAATTAGGCCCATAAACCAAGTTGCCAATTCATATAAATGAGTATAGTATAAAGGAAAGAGTGATTTTTCAGAATATTTAGTTATTGGTCGCGTTTTCCTTTGATACAGCTTGGGAGGGGATTGCCGTGAACAGAAGCTTTGAAGTGGAATACTGCAACTTGGACTTGCGATTCGATCGCCGGACAATCCACAACTTCATCAAGTCGTTGATTCAAGAAGGGTATTCGCTCTATTGGTCCGAGAACGAGTCGCACTTCATCGCGTCGATTCGAACCGGCCGCAGGCTCGTAAAACTAAAATTCCAGCGCGTCGGGGAGAGGTTCAAGCTTGTAGGCAATTATTCGTTCCGGGACGAGAAGCTCGTCGAGTTGATGGAGCGGATGATCGGCGCGACGCGCGGCCACGCCGTCGTGAAGCGGTTCCGCGACAGGCAGATCGTCATCGAAAACATTATGTTCGGCGAAATTATTCGAATGGTAGAAATTTCGGGAGTTGAGCATAAGGTCGTGTACCAGCGTGAATCGGTCGTGACGTTGGAGGATATCGCGAAGGCGTACCGTTCGACGCGAGCGGAGGAGCGCATTCCGGTGCTGCGGATGGAAATCGATTATGAATTGGCAACGCTTTCAGAAGCGCTTGCGTTAGGCCACCGCGCAGCGGCGGACGCCTGCCGCTCGAAGCTGGAGGAGCTGCGCCAGGAGATGCTGCTGCTGGAGGCATAACATGAATCGAATTGCATAGGATGGCATGGCATAGCATGGCGGATGCGGCGCGGACCGGGGGAAACCTCCCGTCCGCGCTTTTTGTAATGGGATCAAGGCTCCACGAACACCCCGAAGCGATACGAAGCCGTATTCCGATCGCCCCATTCGCCCCAAACGAGAAAGCGATAATACCCGGCTCGCTTCGGCAGCATGAATCCCTCGGCATCCGGCATCGCGGCCGGAACCCACAGCTCGCCCGAACGGACAAGCACGCCGGAACGGTCCGGACGGACGCGATATAGGATCCGAACGGCGGCGCCCGGAGCGGTCGTCGCGCTTTGCGCTTCGATCATCGGTTCGAACGTCTCCGGCGGGAGCGGGCTCGAGCAGATGCTTTTTCCTCGTCGACCGCCCAACAAGAGCCTCCGTCGATAACGTCCACGACTTCTCCGTTTACCGTAATCGAGGGAACTATGCGTTCGTCCGGCTGGGGAGGCGTTGACTTCGTACAACCCGATAAGAAGTTAATGAAAACAAGCGCCGCGCATAATGCCTTGGACGCAGAGCCGACGAGCCGCATCGTTGCATCCCTCTCGATCAATCGACGCGATTCGTTGGGGAAATGTTCCATTGAAATCGCTTCAGAATCGATTGTATTGGAACTGGACGAGCATTCGTGTAAAATAAGGAAGGTATGAACACGGAAGCTCGAACTATTTTCAAATACAAAGGATGATGATGAACAATGTCGAAACAGCAAATCGGCGTCGTCGGCCTCGCGGTCATGGGGAAGAACCTCGCCTTGAACATGGAGAGCAAAGGGTTCTCCGTAGCGGTCTATAATCGTTCGCCGGAAAAGACGAAGGAGCTCGTCCTTGAAGCGGCCGGCAAAAACCTCGTGGGCGCGTACAGCGTCGAGGAGTTCGTGCAGTCGCTCGAAACGCCTCGGAAAATTATGATCATGGTCAAGGCGGGCGAGCCGACCGACAAGACGATCGAGTCGCTGCTGCCGCATCTCGAGCAAGGCGACATCATCATCGACGGCGGCAACGCCTACTTCCCGGATACGCAGCGCCGCGAGCGGGAGCTCACCGCGAAGGGCTTCCGCTTCATCGGCACCGGCGTCTCCGGCGGCGAGGAAGGCGCGCTGAAGGGTCCTTCGATCATGCCGGGCGGCCCGAAGGACGCGTACGAGCTCGTCGGCCCGATCTTCGAAGCCATATCCGCGCACGTGAACGGCGAGCCGTGCTGCACCTACATCGGACCGGGCGGCGCGGGTCACTACGTGAAGATGGTGCACAACGGCATCGAATACGGCGACATGCAGCTCATCTGCGAAGCGTATCAGCTGCTG
>NZ_JAPSKE010000022.1 GCF_031177825.1 Paenibacillus sp.
CCGCTCGACTTGCATGTATTAGGCACGCCGCCAGCGTTCGTCCTGAGCCAGGATCAAACTCTCCAAAAAGGGTAGTTCAAACTACTGCGCTCATTACAAGCTAGCATTTCTTACTTTAAGCATATGCGCTCATGTTCAGTTTTCAAGGAGCAAGCTTGTCTTACTCAACGTTGCTTGTCCGACTCTCGAGATTTTTCTCCGACGCTGTGTGCGTCTCCGAAAAACTCTGTCCTCGCGGCCGGAATTAGAATATATCATATCCGGACAAACAATTGCAAGTGGTATTTTAAATTTCCTTTTCGTTCACCGCCAAACTCGCGGCGGAAATCTATCCTACCACCGCGTTCGAGTAGGTGCAACATGCACATTTTCCCAATTCCGACGGTTCTACAAGGACAGCCTCGTCAATAAACTGTACAAGTAGTCAACTACACCCTATACCCGCTACGAGGAGCTGCTATCAACATGAGTACTTTCCTAAGTTATATCCTTCTCGGACTATCGCTGTCGGCGCCGATCGGACCGGTGAACGCCGCGCAGCTGGATAAAGGCATCCGATTCGGCTTTTGGAACGCTTGGTTGCTAGGGTTAGGGGCGATGGCGGCGGACGCCGCTTTCATGCTGCTTATTTACTTCGGGTCGGCGCACTTCCTGCAGACGCCCTTCATGAGGTCGTTCCTGTGGACGTTCGGCTGCTTCGTCCTCATCTACACGGGCGTCGAGAGCTTTCAGAAGGCTAAGGGGATCGGCAACGCGTCCAAGGAACAAGGAAAAGAAGCGCCGGCCAAATCCTTCGCCCAAGGATTTTTCCTGACGCTCAGCAATCCGCTTAGCATTCTGTTTTGGCTCGGTATCTACGGCTCGATTCTCGCCAAGGCCGCGGAAGCCGCAAAGCCCATGGACATGCTCGTAAACAGTGCGGCGATTTTCATTGGCATCTTGATATGGGACTTCACGATGGCGACGATTTCCAGTTCGTTTCAGAAGTTTGCTTCCGGCGGCTTCCTGACGTTCGTCTCGCGCGCGGCCGGTCTTGCGTTGATCGGCTTCGGCTTGTATTTCGGCATACAGGCGTTCAAGCTACTGTTTCTGTAACGCTCGTCGCTTGCGCAGGATCCGTTCCCGGAACGGCGATCCTTCCGACTCCGCCTCTTCCTCCTCGTCCTGCGTATCCGCGCGGTCCGGGTTTTTTTTCGATCCGCCCCCTCCGCCCTTCCACTTCGTAAACTGTAAGATGAGCGCGACGCCGATGATCGCGGCCATGAAGGCGATGCTTGCGAAGAAGCCGGGGCGGCTGCTCTTATCGAACAAAGTCCCGGTTACGGCGGCGGCGATCAGAACGATGGCGGTCACCGACTTGACCTGCGCCCACATCGTCAGCTTCGTCAGTCGGCGCGCGGACAGCACCATAAACAGCCAGGAGAACAACAGCATGAGGCCGCCCGCCGTAGTAATGTATTCATACACGGCTTTCGGCAGCGCAAGGGCGACCACGATGGAGACGATCATGCCCCCGATCGTTAGAAACAACGCCATATAAGGAAGCTTGCGCTTCTTCGTTTGCCTCGTGAACAGCTTCGGCGCGTCTCCGTCCTGCGCGATCGAATACATAATCTTCGTCGTGGAGAACAGCGAGGCGACCAAGCTCGAGAATCCGGCGATAATAAGCACCCCATTGAAAATGCTCACGATCACATGAAAATCGAGATCCTTCAGCGCCGTGACGAACGGACTTTCGTCCGGCGTGAAGTCTTTCTTCGGCGCCAAAACGAGCGCCAACGCCAAAGACGCCGTATACAGCACCGTGACCGCGCCGATCATGATCTTCCCCGCCTTCGGGGCGTCCTTCGGCGTCTTCAGTTCCGTCGCCATGAGGCCCATGACCTCGATGCCCGCGAACGCGAAGAAGGCGAAGACGAGCCCCGTCCACATCCCCATGGCGCCGTGCTCGAAGAAGTCCGAGACGGATTTCGGCGGATGCATGTGGGCGTTCTCCTGCCCGAGCACGCCCGGAATGACGAGGAACGCCAACACGATAAACATAACGAGAGCGGTGACCTTCAGGACGGCGAACACATTTTCCGCTTTCTCGAACCCCTTCTGTCCGAGCAGCACGATCACGACGCCCAGCGCCGAATAGGCCGCTGCGTACCCCCACAACGGAATTTTATCGTACCAAAATCGCGTGAACAGCCCGAGCGCCGTCAGCTGACTGCCGAGAATAAGCATCTCCGAAAGCCAGTACATCCAACCGTGACTGAAGCCGGCCCAATGGCCGAACGCATGCTTCGTGTACGTCCGGAAGGAGCCCTTCTCCGGTTTCTCGGCAATCATGCAGGACAATGCGTCGTACACGAAATACGTGCCGATCGCCGCCAACGCGAAAATAATTAAAACAGCGTAGCTCGCCTGCTCGATGGCGATGCCGGAACCGAGAAAGAAGCCGGTCCCCGTCGTAAACCCGAGGCCGAGCAGCGTCAGTTGCCACCACTTCAACGTTCCGCGGCTCGCCGCGGCGCCCGATGTCGGATGCTGGTTGTCGCTCATGATCAATTCCTCCTGGCCGATGTACGGACGTTTCCGTATAGCCTTCGACGCAGACCCCGCCGTTATCCCGGAGCGCCCGAGGAAACAACTGCCAGCGCCCTTTTTCGGATATGAATAGCCGTCCACCGTCCACAATAACCTCGATCACTATATAGAGGGGAACGAGCACTTATGCCGACAATGATGGAGACGAAGCCGTCCGCCGCCCGGGGCGTCGACTGGGAAGCGGTTCGCGCCATGTTCAATCTCGACTCGGACTACATTCATATGGGGACGGCGCAATACTTCGCCTCCCATCCGCGTCCCGTTCGGGAAGCCATCGAGCGGCATCGCGACGAGTTGGACAAAAACCCGGCGTTATATATCTTAAAGAACGAAGTGAAGTTCGCGGAGGCTTGCCGCAAATCGGCCGCCGACTATTTCGGCGTCGAGGACCACAAGCGCATCACGCTTGTCGACAGCACGACCGTCGGGCTCGGCATCGTGTATACCGGCCTTAACATTCAGCAAGGTCGCGAAATTCTCACGTCGGAGCACAATTATTACTCGCAGCAGGAAGCGATCAAGCGGGCGTCGGAACGTACCGGCTGCACCTTCCGCGAGGTGAAGTATTACGACGATATCCATAGCGTTACCGAGGATGAGATGGTGTCGAACCTGTTGGCCGAGGTGACGGACAAGACCCGGATCATTGGCGCGACGTGGGTGCATTCGAGCACCGGACTGAAGTCGCCGATTCCGAAGCTCGCGAGAGAGATCGCCAAGATCAACGAGAAGCGCGGCGACGAGGATCGCATCCTGCTCGTCGTCGACGGCGTGCACGGCTTCGGCATCGAGCTGGAGACATTCCCGGAGCTCGGCTGCGATTTCTTCTGCGCCGGCACGCATAAGTGGATTTACGGACCGCGCGGAACGGGTATCGTCGCGGCGACGGAAGCCGGCTATCGCCATGTCCGCCCGGTCATCCCGAGCTTCTCGGAGACGATGTACGACATCATCAGCGGATCCCCCGCGACGAACGTCGTCGACGGCACGACGATGTCCCCGGGCGGGTTCCACTCGATGGAGCACCTGTGGGCGATGCCGAGCGGCTTCGAATTTTCGCTGAGCATCGGCAAAGAGGCGATCTACGAGCGAGTGCACGCTCTGGCGCGCATGTTGAAGGAAGGACTGGCGGAGATGGACCACGTCCTGCTCGCGACGCCGATGGACGACCGGTTGTCCTCGGGGATCGTCTCCTTCGAGGTGAAGGGCATGACGCCGAAGGAAGCCGCGCAGGCGCTCGTCCACAAGAAGGTCATTTCGACCGAAGCGCCTTATAAGAAGCGGTACGCACGCTTTACGCCGGGTATTTACATTTCCGAATCGGACGTAAAGAAAGCCCTGGATGCGGTCCTATCGCTGAAGAAGTCGTAGGTATGGAAAAGGAGCCGGCCGGACGGCTCGCGGGAAGAAAGCAGCTAGGTTGTTACCACAAGTATTTCAGGAAGTCCGAACGCATCAGGTTCGTGTCGATGTTGCACGTCTCTGCATCGATGCCGTACTGCCAGATGTCGACGGTGGTGACCGCCTCCGCTTCCGGCTTATAAGCTTTAGGCGCGTTGGCTTTCGTCGTGATGCCGACTTCCACGTCGCTGGTCCATACGGCCAGCTTCGAGGCCAGCGCTTGATGCTGCCATGCGAACGAGAGGTACGAGGACAGCGCCTCGCTATCGCTCGCTTCGACGAAGACGGCGTACATGCCCGGCACGTACGGCGAGTCGAGCATCGTCTCGGTCCAGCCGCGGATAAATTCGGCGTCGACGGGATAAGTCGGCTCGACGTCGGCGAAGATGGCCGCGCCCTCCGGTATGCCGAGCTCCCCGGCCATCTCGATCGCCTGCTCCGCCTCGGCGACGCCCCGGTCGTACGTGGTCGCGTCCGTGAAGTGGTTATAGATCGGCAAGATCTTGATGCCTTGCCCGTGCAGCAGCTTCACTTCTTCCGGCGCGATGCCGTACGAGACGCCTTCTTTCGTCTCGAGGTAGCGGCCGACGAAGGCGGGTTCGCCGAAGCTTTCGCGAACGCAAGCGTATAACCCGTCGTCGACGAGGCTCGCGGTGTCGATGCCCCAGACGGTGTCGAGCGATTCCGGCGACTCCGGGGCGACCCGCGCGGCCGGCGTCTCCATCGGCGGTTCTGCGGGCGCCGGCTCCGTGACGGCCGGCCGCGAGCAAGCGGCGAAGAGCGCGGCGAGCAACAAGACGACGAGGCATGCCCAGAGCTTACGGTTTCGGATCATATGAAAAATCCCCCCTATCGTTAGGACATTGTATTCCTAGCGATAGAGGGGAGTGATAGAATCGCGTCAGTTCAGGCGACCGCCCAGCCGAAAGGGCATGGTCCTCTCCGCAAACTTCCGCGGTTCGCGAACAGCGATGCGCCTTACCGTCATATTAGCGATGATGCTCGTGCGCGGCCGGTTCGATATGGCTTACCGACAGCTGCGCGTACGCGACGCCGCGAAGCACCCGGATGGCGTCCGTCAATCGGCTGAGCCGACCGTAAGCCCCCTTCACGACGACGATTTCGAGGCATTGATCGTGGTTGAGGTGCACATGCATCGTGGAGATGATGTCGTGGTGGTAATCGTGCTGCAGCTCCGTCAGCTGCTTCGACAAATCCGAGACGTGATGGTCGTAGACGATGACGACCGTGCCGGCGACCGCCTCCTCGGGCGGCAGCCGATCGGGCTGCAGCAGCGCCTTGCGAACCAAGTCCCGAATCGCCTCCGACCGATTCCCGTACCCTTGCGCCGCGATCACCCGGTCGAACTGCTCGACGAGCTCCTGCGGCATCGAGACGCCGAATCGGACCAGCTCCTTCTCTTTCATGTCCGCACCGCCGTTCTGGTATGATGTATGCAGATTGTACCATGTTTCGTTCGCGGAGGGATACATCTTGGCATTGCAGTTCACGACGCTGGAGGATTGGGACCCTGATGTATGGCGCGCGGTCGAGCCGATCTTCGACGAAGCGTTCCCGCCGTCCGGACGCAAGACGAGCCGCATGATTCGGAAAATCGTCGATACGGACGCCGGCTGGCTGCATATCGGCGCGGAGGACGGCGAGGCCGTCGCGATGGCCGTCACCGGCAAGCTGCCGGACCTTAGAAGTCTGCTGATCGACTACGTCGCGGTACGATCCGCCGCAAGGTCGCGGGGCATCGGGCGGCGCATGGCGGGGTTCTTGGCGGAGGAGGCGCGAAGGCTCGGCTTCGACGGCCTCGTCATCGAGATCGAAGCGGAGGCGACGCCGTTGAACGAGAGCCGGGAGCGGTTCTGGACGTCGCTCGGCTTCCGGCGGACGGAGTACGTGCATCGGTACCGCTGGGTTCCGGAGACGTATCGGGCGTTATATATGGAGCTTGGGGGCGAAGGCGCCGCGGCGCTCCCCCATGACGGGGAAGCGCTGTTCCGCGGCATTACAGGCTTTCATGGGAAGATTTGGCGGGATTGAAGACGACGAACCGCAGCGCCGCGTAATGCAGCAGCGAATAGATGACGCTGCCCGCGACGGCGGCCGTCTGATCCGGCGACAGCGGCGCCGCGGCCCAGTCGGCGAGCGCCGCGCGAGCGGCGGGGAACGCGGAGAGGTAGCAGGCGAGGCTCGCGCCGCCGAAGCGCAGCGCCGCCGCCGCCGGACTGCCGCGGTGCCGGAACGTGAAGCGGCGGTTCATCGCGAAGCTGACGGCGAGGCCGAGCGCCGTGCCGAGCGCCGTCGCCGCGAGATACGGCGCGCCTAACGCGAGGGCGGCGAACGTCGTGCCGTAGCCGACGACGGTGTTAAGGACGCCGACGGCGAGGAATCGGGCGAACGTCTTCACTTCACGGCCGCCCCCCTCCGACCTGCCGCGCGTCCGTGCGCCGATACAGCCGCTTCGCCGCGGCCGCCGCCGCATGCGCGAAGCAGACGGCCGCCAGCCCCGCCGCGCAAACCGCCATAAAGTCGAACGCGACGTTATATAAGAACAGATGCTTCGCGAGATCCGCGTCTCCGTCGCCCAGCAGCGGCGTGACGTAGGCGATCGCGGCGATGAACGGCGCGCCGTACAACGCCCCGTGCGCGCGCAAGCCGGTCAGCGCGGCGACCCGGCGGCTGGCGAGCAGCGCCGTATAAAGCGCGGCGACCGCCGCCGCGGCGTAGACGCTGCGGGGCATATGCGCTTTCTTCCCTTCGCTCCACCAGGCGCCCTTCAGATGGACGGCGCCCGGCCCCCGCCCTTCCCCCTCGGCATAATTGCCCAGATAATAAGGGCGGATCGTCGACGCGTCGTCCGCCGCCCGCTCGAGCCGCTCGAGCAGCTTGCGCGGATGCTTAGCGTAATACAACGCGACGTCCAGATGGCCGATGCGGTCGTAAAACAAAGCGTCGAGCGCCGGCGACGTCTGCGGAATCGCCGTGCCGGCTTCGAAGAAGTTCGTCCCGGCGAGCGGCGCGAGCTCCGCGGGCAGCCCCAGCTCCCTCAGGTCGGCGGGGACGTCGTCCGAATGCTTCAGCACCCCGTAGAACACGGTTTGGTACAAATTAATCTTCTTCAGCTCTTTAGGAGCAGCCGCATAAAACGCTGCCGTCAGCAGCAGGACCGCCGCCGATAACGCGAGCGCGAGCTTGCGGGTCCGCGGGCCGGGGGCCGCTCTCCCCAGCGCGAGCAGCGAGCCGCAGAAGACGAGGCCGACGGCGAAGTTTTGCGATTTCGCGCCCATGAACAAGACGGCGGCGGCGAAATACGCCCAGAGCCGGAAGCGTCCGGGCGCCCTCGCCGCGTGCAGCCCGCAGCCGATCGCGAGCAGGAAGCCGATCAACGATACAGGCTCGCCGTAGAACGAATGGTAGTACGCCGCATAGGCAACGTCCGTGTAGACGGCGACGAGCAGCGCCGCGACGACCAGCTTCGTTGCGCGGTTCGCTTGTAGCCCCCTGTAGATCAAGACGATCGCCGCCGCGAAGCAAGCCGCATAAACCGCCCCTAGCGACGTTATTTGGAACAAGCCGCCGGGGTGAAGCAGCGCGTTCGCGGCTTTCGCGACGAACAATAACAGCAGATGCGTCGACGCGTAGCCGCCGAAGCCCAGCGGGGCGTTGCGAAACTGAAGGATCGCGTAGTCGAAATACTTGTCCTCGTAAGTCAGCCCGTCGCTCGCGTAATCGAAGCCCGCCGTCTTCATCACCCGCAGGAAGTCGCCGTTATCCGCCATCCCGACGACCGGCCGATGCATAATGCCGAAATATAGAAGCGCCAGCGCCGCCGCCGCCAGCGCCGCCCCGATCCATACGTCCGCGCGTCGTTTCGCCATCTCCTTGCCGTGCCTCCTCAGCGTTCTCTCCTCAGAAGCATCGACATTTCCGATCCCCGATACACCTCGCCGAATCGATTTGTATTCGGGACAATGTTCCGTTCCGCCCAGATGGGCATATGGTATCCCATCTTTCGAAAAAGCGAGTGTGAACGAAGTGAAGTTGAACGTTGGGCAAGTGAAGTATTTGGCATGGCACGAGACGTTGGAGATGCACGAGTTGGTCGCCTTCCAGACCGGCCAATTGGTCTCGTTCAAGAAGAAGCTGCCGACGCTCGAGGATGCCGGACTCCGCTCATTGTACGCCGAAGCCGTCGCCGCGATCGAGAACAATCTGCGCGAGCTGCTTGCGTATTACCCGAAGGCGCCGGTGCTGAACCGGGACGAAGGCGACGTAGAAATTCCGGGCGCCGAGTCGGCGCAGCTGCTCGGCGTGCTGAAGACGTCCGTGCGGAACTACGCGATCGCGATTACGGAGACGGCGACGCCCGAGCTTCGCGCGACGTTCGTCAAGCATCTGACGGCCGCCATCGCGCTGCATGCCAAGGTGTTCTACTTCATGCTCGAGCGCGGATATTACCCTTCCTACAATCTCGATCAGCTGCTGGCGACGGACGTCAAGAACGCGAATATGGCGTTGTCGTTGTAAACCGAAGATCCGTTTGGAAAACGCAAAAGAGACCGGCCGGGGCCCCCAAGCTCCCGTCGGTCTCTTTCTCAAGTTAATCGACCGGCCCTCCGACTTGGACCGTGGCGGAAGCGGCCGACCCGTATTCCTTGCCGTCGTACGGATACGCCTCGACCGTCAGGAGCTTCCCTGCATACGCCGGCAGCACCGGCAGCTCCTTTCCGTAGCCGACGACCTTCCTCGCGTTCGTCGCCTTGTCCGTCGCTTGCCAGACGTACTTCGCCGCGCCAAGCGCGTCGCCGTCCGGATCGCTCGCCTCCGCTGCGGCCGACAAGAGGCCCCCGACGGCGGCTTCGCCCGTCACGCTCACGCCCGTCGCGACGGGCGCTCGGTTCGTCCCCGCATAGACCTGATCCACGAACCAGCCGCGAAACCCGTTGTACTGCTCGTCGCCGGTCTCGAAAGACAACGCGACGCGCACCCGCTGCCCCGCCCATTCCCCGAGCGGGAATTCGTACCGCCGCCACGCCGGAGCCGCGTCCGCGCCGCCGGACGTGTACGGCTTGTAGGAAGGCGATTCGTTGCCGCCGTCGTCCGGATTGAGCACGAACGTTCGCGTTGTCCCGTCTTCCGGCTGCACGCGAACGCTCATCCGGTCGTAGCCGTCGGGGTTCGCGCTTTCGATCTCCCACCAGCTCCAGAAGCTGAGCGTCGCGTCCGGATCGGGCGCTACCTGAAACGACGGCGACCAGATCGTCCCGCCATGCGCGTCCGCCGACGTCCCGCCGTCCAGTTCATAGCCGTACTCGCTCATTTCGTTCATGTAATTGCCGACGGCATACACGCTGTTCGTCACCGTCGCGCTGCCGTACCATAACGCTTCGCCGCTGAACGGCGACGTCGGCAGGAAGCCTTCGCTTCCGTCCTCGTCTTGCGGCTCGACGTACTTGCCGACGGCTTCGTTCCGAAGGCCGGACGCCGATGCGTAGACGCGCCACAAGCCGCTGCCCGTCTCCTCGTCCCACAGCGACTCGCGCAGCGCGTTCGCGCCGGCTGCGACCGCGGGCTCGATCAGCCCCATGAGCGCCGCGAGATCGGCGGCCTTCGCCGCGGACGTCTCCGACGCGCCGTCGCCGTCGAAGTCCCACGCCGTCGTGTCTCCGATGCGCGCCGCGAGCGTCGCGACGTCCCGGATGTCGAACGCCGCGTACGATCCCGCGACGATCAAGGGCAGCGGCACGCTCTCCGACGTATCGGTACGGACGAGCCGGAGCGCATGAACGCCGCCGGCCGCAAGCCCCGTCACGACGGCCCGCACCGGAACGTCTTCGCCAAGCCCCGTCCCCGACCATCGCGCCTCGTCCCCATCCGCGACGGCCACGGGGACGCCCTCCGGCGCCTGGAACAGAACGACCGCCTCGGAACCGAGCGTCGCGACCGTGCCGCGCGGGTACAATAGTTCCAAGCCCGACGGATCCGCCGCCATTCGCTCTTCGACCCTCTCCGGACCGCCCGCGCTCGGAGCGAACGTCCGCCCTTCCGCGCCGGCGGCCGGCGCCCCGGCGACGCCGAAGAAGACGATCGTCGCCCCGACAAGTACAAGGACGAGCCGGGCGCGAAGCCCGCCTCGGGAGATGATATCCATGGGCAGTTCCCCTCGCTCTATGAACATTTCGCATCATGCCTATTATATACCGTTAATAATGGATGACGTTATGACGAATTGTCACGAAGAAGGTCAAGTCCGCCGCTCGCTCCCCGTCACAAATCCGGGCTCCGGGCGGGAGGCGTCCCTGTTCCAAATCAAATACCGCCGCAAGTCCCTTATGGACTCGCGGCGGTTGCCGAATGCGCTGCTTATTTCGTCGATTCCGCCACTTGCTTCACCATCTCGGACACGGAGACAAGGCCGCCGCCGGAGAGGTACCAGTAGTTCGGATCGAGGTAGATGATTTTGTTATTCTTGTACGCCTTCGTGTTCTTGATCAGCTCGTTGTCCGACAAGGAGCCTGCAGGCGCGGCTTCTCCCGTCGTCACGACGGCGTTCCGGTCGATCACGAACAAGTAGTCCGGATCCTTCTCGACGATATATTCGTAGGTGACGCTTTGACCGTGCGTCTCGACGACGATGCCCTCGTCGACGGCCGGGATGCCGAACGCGCCGTGAATGATGCCGAAGCGCGAGCCCGGTCCGTACGCGCTGATTTTCCCTTCGTTGGTCAGGACGATCAGCGCGTTCTTGCCGCCGGTCGTCGACGCCGCGTTCAGGTCGGCGACCGCCTTCTCCACCGCCTCCACTTCCGCCGCGACTTCCGCTTCCTTCTGGAAAATTTGACCGAGAATCGTTACGTTATTCTTGAACGACTCCATGTAGTTGGCGTTGTCGACGCCGATAAACACCGTCGGAGCCAGCTTCGTGAACTCTTCGTAATTCGCCGATTGGCGGCCGGAGATGAGGATCAGATCCGGATCGACCTCGGCGATCTTCTCGAAGTCCGGCTCGACGAGGCTGCCGACGTTGATGTATTCGCTGCCGCCGTACTTCTCCATATAAGGCGGGATCGAGCTGGATTGCGGCACCGCGGTGACCGGAACGCCCAGCATGTCGAGCGTGTCCAGCGCGCCCCAGTCGAACACGACGACCTTCTCCGGATTGACCGGCACGACCGTCTCGCCCAATTGATGCTTCACCGTAATTTCCGTCGGCGCCGCCGGCGCCTCCACCGGAGGCGTCTCCGCTGCGGGCTGTTCCGCCGCCGGCGTCTCCGCCGCTCCGTTCGTGCCGTCCTCGGACGCGTTGCCGCCGCCGCAAGCCGCGACGACCAGCATCATAACCAACAATACCGCCCATACCGAAAATTTCTTCATGCTTCTCCCCACTCCTTAAAATAAATAGTTTTCTATGTTGTAGTGCCTTTATGCCCTTAGGAAAAGTACACCGCGATCCGGTTCCCGCCGATCGTCTCGATCGGAATATCCATGTCGTAGATCTCTTTCAACGCGTCGGTGCGGATAATTTCTTCTACCGCGCCTTCCTTCGCCACGCGCCCGTCCCTCAGCGCGACGATCCGATCCGAGTAGCAGGAAGCGAAGTTGATGTCGTGCAGCACGATCACGATCGTCTTGCCGAGATCGTCGACCAGGCGCCGAAGCACCTTCATGATTTGCACCGAGTGCTTCATATCGAGATTGTTGAGCGGCTCGTCGAGCAGGATGTACTCGGTGTCCTGCGCGATGACCATCGCGATGAACGCGCGCTGATTTTGCCCGCCGCTCAGCTCATCCAAAAATTTGTGCTGCATCGCTTCGAGATCCATATAGCGAATCGCCTCGTCGACGTGCTTCCAGTCGCCCTCCGTCAGCCGGCCCTGCGAATACGGGAAGCGGCCGAAGCTGACGAGCTCGCGCACCGTGAGCCGGACGTTCACGATATTCGATTGCTTGAGAATCGATATCTTTTTCGCTAAGTCGCCGCTCTTCCACTTCCGGATTTCCTTGTCCTCGATCCACACTTCGCCTTCGTCCTGCGGCGTCAAGCGGCTGATCACGGAGAGCAGCGTGCTCTTGCCGGCCCCGTTCGGGCCGATGAAGGAAGTGATCTTGCGCGGTTCGATGCGCAGGGATACATTTTCGACGACGGGCTTGCCGCCATAGGACTTCGTTACGTTCTTCACGACTACCACGTTCGATTCTCCTTTAACAGCAAATACAAGAAGTACACGCCGCCGATGAAGTTGATGATGACGCTCAGCGTCGTGGAGAAGACGAACACGCGCTCCACGAGCAGCTGACCGCCGATCAGCGCGACGACGCCGATCAGGATCGAGGCCGGGATGAGAAACTTGTGCCGGTACGTCCGCATGAACTGTACGGCCAAGTTCGCCACGAGCAGTCCGAGGAACGTGATCGGACCGACCAACGCCGTCGCGACGGCGATCAGCACCGCGATGACGACGAGCAGCTTCTTCATGACGGCTTCGTAATCGATGCCGAGGTTCACCGCATGCGCCCGCCCGAGGGACAACGCGTCGAGCATCGGGACGAAGCGGAGCGCGTACCCTCCGACGACGAGGAATACCGCGAGCGAGATCCAGACGAGCTCCGTATTGACGTTGTTGAAGCTCGCGAACATGCGGCCTTGCACGACGAGGAAGTCGTTCGGATCGATCAGCACCTGCATGAACGTCGTCATGCTGCCGAACAGCGTCCCCATCACGATGCCCGCGAGCAGCAGGAAGTAGATGTGGGCGCCAGGCCGCTTGAACAGAAGGCGGTACAGCACCAGAGCGAAGCCCATCATCGCCGCGACGGAGAGGAAGAAGTTCAGCTTCTGATTCATGACCGCGACGTTCATCGCGCCGTACGCGAAGACGATGAACGTCTGGACGAGCAAATACATCGAATCGAGGCCGATAATGTTCGGCGTTAAAATCCGGTTGTTCGTCATCGTCTGGAACACGGTCGTCGCGTACGCGATCGCCGCCCCCGTCAGTACGATCGCCAGCACCTTGTACGCCCTTCGCGGCAGCACGTACCCGACGTTGCCGCCGAGATTCGCGAACAGGAAGACGCTAATCAGCGCGAGCGCGACGGCCGCGAGGGAGATGAGCTTGCCTCTAGGCCCCATAGTTCTTCCTCCTCAGCAGCATATACAGGAAGATCGCGCTTCCGATGACGCCGACCGTCAGCCCGATCGGAATTTCGTACGGGAAAATGATCAGACGCCCGAAGATGTCGCAGGCGAGCAGGAACACGGCGCCGAACAGCGCGGTCGACGTCAAGCTGTTCCGCAGATGATCCCCCCGATACATCGTGACGAGGTTCGGAATGATAAGGCCGAGGAACGGAATCATGCCGACGGTCAGCAGGACGACGGCCGAGACGAGCGCGACGATCGCGAGGCCGATGTTGACGACCCGCTTGTAATTCAGGCCCAGGTTGACGGCGAACGATTCGCCCATGCCGGCGACGGTGAAGCGGTTCGCGTACGCGTACGCGACGATCAGTACCGGCACGCTGAGATACAACAGCTCGTAGCTGCCGCGGATGATCAGCGAGAAGTCGCCCTGCATCCAAGCGGTGATGTTCTGGATGAGATCGTTCTTGTACGCGAAGAACGTCGTGACCGAACCGATAATGCTGCCGAACATCAGTCCGACGAGCGGAATGAAGATCGCGTCCTTGTACTTCACCCGGTCGAGCAGCTTCATGAAAATATAAGTGCCGGCCAGCGCGAACGCGAAGGCGACCAGGATCTTGGCCATCGTCGACGCGCCGGAGAACAATAGTATCGCCACGAGCACGCCGAGCCGGGCCGCTTCGTCCGTGCCGGCCGTCGTCGGCGAGACGAACTTGTTGCGCGTCAGCTGCTGCATGATCAGCCCCACGATGCTCATGCTCATGCCCGCGATAACGATGCTGACGAGCCGGGGCACGCGGCTTGCGAAAAAAATTTGCGCCTGCTTCTCGCTCATCGTAAACAGGTCCATAGGCGTTAAGTCCGAGACGCCTACGAACAGCGAGACGACGGATAACGCGATCAACGCGGGCAGTAAATATCTTATTTTCATGATTCGCTCCTGGCGTATATGCTTCTCCACGGAAGCGTCTAGGCGCCGCTGCGCGGCATGGCGTTACTCGCCGATGACGGTCAGCAGCCGAGAGGCCGGAATTCTCGCTTGCGCGGGCGGCACCGCCGCGGGATAGCCGACATGCAGGCTGCCGACGATCTTCTCGCCGGGCCGAGCGCCGACCGCCTCCCGGAATCCGGGCTGATGCAAGAGGCCGTACGTCTCCCAGACCATGCCGAGGCCTCGCTCCCACGCAAGCAGGCCGAAGTTGTGAATGACGCAGCTCGTCGCCGCGTAATCTTCCTCGCGCACGGCAAGCTGGGTATCTTCCCGCATGAGCACGACGACGAACATCGGTACGGCCATGAGCTTGTTGTAGAAAAATTCGCCGAGTTCCTTCGATTTGACGGGATCTTTCTCCCGCTTCTCGTTGACGGCTCTGGACACTTCCGCGATCCGCTTGCGGCCTTCTCCGTGCACGACGACGAACCGCCACGGCTGCGTCAGCTTGTGGTTCGGCGCCCATACGGCGGCGTCGAGCAGCTCGGCGACGACGTCGAGCGGTACCGGCCGATCCTGTTGGAACTTATGTACCGATCGCCGTTCTCTAATAACTTCCGATAATCCCATAAAGTCCCCCTGCGCCGCTGGCATTATTCTCCGTCGGCTATGTCGAAAGTGATAATCATTATCAGTGAAACACTTTCCCTATTGTACCGCATCCTTCTTCGAGCGGAATGGACATTTCTATTTTTCGTATGGACTTTTTAAAATGTCCCCGCGCAGCAGGTGATTGACGGTTTGATCGAGCAAGCTTTCGTAGAAGGCCGCGTTGTACAGCGAAGGATCCGAATGCCGAATCAGCAAGCAGGCCGTCCGCCCGGATTTCCGTTCGCGCCATTCGGCGGCCAGCCGGAAGCCGAACGCTACCGGCAGCGAATCGGGCAGCAAGAAGAGCACATTGTCGCATGGCAGCGCCGCGACGTCCTCGATCCGCTCCGCGTCCAGGAAGCCGAGGCCGAGCGCCGCCGGCGGCGGAGCGAAGCCCAGCTCCTTGTAGAAGAGGTCGCTCATCTTCTTCCGCTGCGGCCCGAATACGCGGAAGCCGCCGGCGAACGCGCCGACGAGCAGGAACGGCGAGCCGCCCAGCCTCTCGTTCACGTGCGTCCGCGCGTTGGCCGCCTTCGTCTCGAACAGCGACAGCCATCGTTCCGCGACGCCCGGCAGCTCGAGCGCTCCGGCGATGCGCCGCAGCCGCTCCTTCCAAGAGGGCGCTTCCGGCCCCTTCCAGACGATGCGCTCCACCGGCGCGATCCGCGTAAGCTCCGCTTGGATGTCGTCCGGAACCGGATGCGTGAAGATGAGATCGGGCTTCGCCGCTCTGAGATTCGGCAGCAGCTCCTCGGCGCGCGCCTCCCAGCCTCTCGGCGGCGCGAACGCGGACGCGATGCCGAGCGCCGCGAGATCGCCTTCGAAGACCGGGCACAGATTGGCGATGCGCCGATTGGCCCGGCTCGCGTATTCGGACGGCGACACGCCCATATGCTTCTTAAACAGTCGGCTGAAATACAGCTCGTCCGCGTACCCGACGGAGTGGGCCACGGCCATGATCGACGCAGGCGCGTTCGACAGCCGGGCGAGCGACGCGTTCAGCCGCACGGCCGTCAGCAGCTTATGCGGGCTGAAGCCCGTGTGCTCCCGGAACGCTTGATAGAAGCGGCTCGGGGAGGCGCCGGACAAGCGGGCGAGTTCCTCCATGTCGAGGTGCTCGTCGAACCGATCGCGGATCGCGCGCCGCGCTTCCTCGACGTGGCGGTGCAGCGGATCATCGGCGCTGAGGGCGGCCGCCCGCGCGGCCGCGACGCAGGCGGCGGCGACGGCGTGCAAATGCGCCTGCAGCTCGAGCCGCGTCTCGAGCGGCAGCGCTTCGAAGCGGCCCGCTCCCGCGCTTGCCGCGAACGCCTCCGCCGGCGCGCGCGAGCGGGGCAGCCGGAACGCGCGGCGGTCCCCGCCTTCGCTCGCGGGCCATGCCGGCACGGCTTCCGACGCGCGGAAGCGGACGAGCAGAACGTCCGCCGGCGCGGGACCGGGATTATATAGGGTTAACCGTCTGCGCGACGGGACGAAGAACCAGTCGCCGGATGCCGCGGCGAAGTCCGCCGCCTCGTCCTCCATCGTCGCGGACACGTGCTCGCGCTGGACGAAGCCGAACCGCGGCGCCTCGTCGCCGGCCACGTCGACGCCGCCGCTCTCCGGCACGCGGACGAGCGTAGTATCTAAGTAGGAGAGCAAGTCCGTTCACGTCCTTTCCAACATCTCATTTTATTTGAAAATGATTCTCATCGTCAAACGCAGACGTTTTTTCCGCCGCCGCGCCATAAAAAATAGCGGAGGCACCGGCACGCGACTGGCAACCATCCGCTATTTTTCCCCTACTTGAACTTCTTCCAATCCATCCCGCTTTTGCCCAGCAGATACTCGAAGTCGTTGTCGAGCCGCTTCTGCTCCTGCTTGCGGCGCTCCTCTTCCAAGACGCGCTGGCGCTCGCGCTCTTGCGCTTCCTGCGCCTTCAGCGCGTCGGCTTGCGCTTTCAACTTCGCGAGCACGTCAGCGCCGAGCGCGTCTTTCAGCGTCAGCCCCTTCTCCTTCTCCTGAGGAGAAGCCTTCGGGGCGCTCTTCGCTTCAGACCGACCGTTCGAAAACCCGCCGCCTGTCTTCCGTTTCCCCATACTCATCACCCGTTAACGATCATACCACCGTTCACGTGCAAAATCTGCCCCGTCATATAGGAGGAATCGTCGCTCGCGAGGAAGACGTAGCTCGGGGCCAGCTCCTCGGGCTGTCCCGCGCGCTGCATCGGCGTCGTGGCCCCGAATTTCGATACCTGCTCTTCGTTGAACGTCGACGGGATGAGCGGCGTCCAGATCGGCCCCGGGGCCACGCCGTTGACGCGGATGCCCTTGCCGACGAGCTGCTGCGACAGCGAACGGGTGAACGTCACGATCGCGCCCTTCGTCGAAGAATAGTCGAGCAAAATCTCGTTGCCCTGATACGCCGTAATCGACGTCGTATTGACGATCGCCGCGCCCGACTTCAGATGCTTCATCGCCGCCTTCGTCAAATAAAACATCGCGAAGATGTTCGTCCGGAACGTCCGCTCCAGCTGCTCGGCCGTGATGTCCTCGATGCTCTTCTGCGGGTGCTGCTCCGCGGCGTTGTTCACGAGAACGTCGAGCTTCCCGTACTCGCGTACGGTGCGCTCCACCGCATCCCGGCAAAACGTCTCGTCCCCGATATCGCCTGCGATCAAGAGGCACCTGCGGCCCTCCTGCTCGACCTGACGCTTAGTTTCCTCCGCGTCCGCGTGCTCGTTCAAGTACACGATCGCCACGTCCGCGCCTTCCTTCGCGTACGTCACGGCCACCGCGCGGCCGATGCCGCTGTCGCCGCCGGTGATGAGCGCCGTCTTGCCGAGCAGCTTGCCCGCGGCTTTATACTGCCGATCCTCGAACGCCGGCTTCGGGTTCATGTCCCGCTCCAGGCCCGGCTGCCGGTCCTGATGCTGAGGAGGGAACGCTTGCTTCGGCGGCTGCTGCGTCGTCGTTGCCATACCATCGACTTCCTTTCGGTTTCCAAGAATGGTGCGATCCGCGTTTAGTATGTCCCGTTCCCCTTCCGCTATTTAACAGTCGTTCCCCGCTGCTCGTTGACGCGCTTCGATTTGCGTTTACACCGCGGCGCGGCGCCCTTATAATGCCGATAACACCACCGTTTAACGGAGTTAAGGAAGTGCAAGCGCGTGAGCGAAGCGAAACCCCGAATGTCGAATGCCGCGGAGCCGAATTTCGAGTCCCTTTTTCAATACAACTTGGATCCTGTCTTCGTGTTGGACGACCGCAGCAACTTTACCGGCGTCAACCCGGCGGGCGAGCTTCTGATCGGCTATACCCAAGAACAGCTTCGCTCGATGTCTTACATGCAGTTAATTACGCCAAAGCATGCCGAAGAGGTCGAGCGCTGTTATTTCCACGTCATCCAACGGCTGGAGCCGCAGACGATGGAGGTGGACATCATGCGCGCCGACGGGAAGATCGCGGAGCTGACCGTTACGACCGTACCCCTGCTGACGAATGGCCGGGTCGCGGGCGTCATCGGCATCGCCAAAGACATGACCGCGCGGAACAAGTCCCTTCGGCTGATCGACGGGCAGAACCGAGTGCTCGAGATGATCGCGAAGACGCAGGAGCTGGACGTCATCCTTCGCAGCATCGTCGCGCTGATCGAGGAGCAGACCGGCGCGCTGTGCTCAGTGCTTCTGTTGAACCCGGCCGCCGACCGGCTCCGGCTGCGATCGGCGCCGAGCTTCCCCGAAGCGTTCAATCGCAATATGCAGGATTTGCCGGTCGGCCCTACGGTCGGCTCGTGCGGAAGCGCCGCTTACCATAAGAAAACCGTGATCGTCTCCGACATCTCGACGGACGAACGCTGGGACGGCTACCGAGAGCTTGTCCAACCGTACGGCATCGAAGCTTGCTGGTCGGTCCCGATCGTATTGGAGGACGAAGTGGTCGGCACCTTCGCCATGTATTCCTTCGAGCGGCGCTCCCCGAGCGAAGAGGAGCTCCGGTTGATCGAACGCGCCGGGGCGCTCGTCAGCCTTGCGATCGAGCGGCAGCGGCAGGACGAGACGATCCGGCACATGGCGTTCCACGACGCCTTGACCGGACTCGGCAATCGCCGGCTGCTGGAGGAATCGCTCGATCGGGCGATCGAGCGGGCGGCCCGCGAGGGGAACCAACTGTCCGTCATGTTTTTGGACCTGGATCGATTCAAGATCGTCAACGATTCCATGGGGCATCGCTTCGGCGACGCGCTGCTCAGGCAAGTCTCGAGGAGGTTGGTCGAGTCGGCGGACGGGGCGGGGTTGATCGCGAGGCAAGGCGGGGACGAATTCGTGCTGCTGCTGGACGGCGCTTCGGAGGAGCGGGCGCGAGCGCTCGCGGAACGCATCTTGGACGCGCTGCAGGCTCCCTTCTATGTCGAGGGGCAAGAGATTTTCATTACGCCGAGCATGGGCGTCAGCGTCTTCCCCGATCACGGCCTCGATCCTCAATCGCTCCTGAAGAGCGCGGATTATGCGATGTATCAAGCGAAGCAGAACGGGCGCAACGGCTTCCAGCTGTTTAATCCGCAGCTGCAGTCGAAGGCGGAGAAGCGGCTCGAGCTGGAAAATCATTTGCGCCGCGCGTTGGAGCGCGGCGAGCTGTCGCTGCATTACCAGCCGCAGGTCAATACCCGCACGCGGCGCGTCATCGGCGTCGAAGCGCTGCTGCGTTGGAATCACACGTCGTGGGGACCGATCTCTCCGGCGACGTTCATCCCGATCGCCGAGGAGACGGGATTGATTTTGCCGATCGGAGACTGGGTGCTGCACGAAGCGTGCCGGCGGACGCAGGCGTGGATCGACGACGGGCTGCCGCCGATGACGGTCTCCGTCAACATCTCCGCGAGGCAGCTGCAGCAGCCGGATTTCGTCTCGTCGGTGCAGGCCGCGCTCCTCGCGTCCCGCCTCCCGGCCCGGTTGCTCGAGCTGGAGCTGACCGAAAGCTTGACGATGGATCGGACGTCCTCCTTCGAGGTCATCCGCCGCCTGAAGCAGCTTGGCGTCGGCATCGCGATCGACGACTTCGGCACGGGCTACAGCTCGCTCCATTACTTGAAGCATCTGTCCATCAACCGGCTCAAGATCGATCAATCGTTCGTTCGGGATCTGCTGGCGGACCAGAACGATCAAGACATCGTGAAGGCGATCGTCACGATGTCGCACAGCCTCGGCATCGAGGTTATCGCGGAGGGCGTCGAGGCCGCCGAGCAGGCAAGGTTTCTTGAGCGTCACGGCTGCGATCAGGTGCAGGGGTTCCTGTTCTCGCGCCCGCTGCCGGCGGAGGCCGTTCCCGCGTTTCTGCGGAAATAAGCTGCGCCGAGGACTCAGGGAAGTTGCGAAAACAGAGCCGTCCCCCACGCCGACGATTCGGGCGGGGACGGCTCTTCTCTTTCTCCGCCTCTACAGCGGCAGCGCGACTTCCCCGGCGCTGACGATGCGGAGCGCCGGCACGTCCGAGTTCAGCTTGAGGAACGCCCGGTTTTGCGCCCGCGTCGCCACGAGCTGCACGACGACGGCGTCGTCCCTAACGTCCAGCAGCTTGCACGGGAATGCGTCGACCCAGCCGCGCAGCCGAGCCGCGCGCTCTTCGCCGGCCTCCATGCCGAGGCGCACCAGCATCAGCTCCCGCGCGATCGCGGGCGGCTCCAGCGCTTCGACCTCGTAGACGTCGACGAGCTTCTGCAGCTGCCGAACGACTTGTTCGACGCCTTGCTCCGGTCCCGGCGTCAGAATCGTCATGCGGGCGCAGCCCTCCCGCTCGCAAGGCCCCACCGCGATGCTCTCGATGTTGAATCCTCTTCGTCCGAACAGCCCGGCGACGCGCTGCAGCACCCCCGGTTGATCCGACACGAGCAACGACAACGTATGGACGGTTCGCATGTTCATGGCTCCTCCCCAAGGATCATGTCGTGAAGCGCGCTGCCTTGCGGGACCATCGGGAAGACGAGTTCGTCCCGGGAGACGACGAAGTCGACGAGCGCCGGCCCCGGCGTCGCGAGCGCCTCCCGCCACGCCCGCTCCGCCTCGGCCTTCGTCTCCGCCCGCCATCCGGGCACGCCGTACGCTTCCGCCAGCTTGACGAAGTCGGGACTGCCCGACAGATCGATATGGCTGAATCGCTCCTCGTGAATAAGCTTCTGCCATTGCCGAATCATGCCCAGCGTACGGTTGTTGATGACGACGATCTTGACCGGCACGCGGTGGATCGCGCAGACGGCCAGCTCCTGGGCGCACATCTGCATCCCTCCGTCGCCGTTGATCGAGACGACCACGCGGTCCGGATTGCCGATCTGAGCGCCGATCGCCGACGGAAAGCCGAAGCCCATCGTGCCGAGCCCGCCCGAAGTGAGCAACGAGCGCGGCCGGCGAAAACGATAAAACTGCGCGGTCCACATCTGATGCTGGCCCACGTCCGTCGTGACGATCGCTTCGCCCTTCGTCGTTCGGTCGATCATCTCGATGACGTATTGCGGCTTCAGCTCCGTCTCGCTGTCGCGGTAGGCGAGCGGGAACCGTCGCCGCAGGTCCGTCAGACGCCGGATCCACGCCTCCCGATCCGCGGCGGCCGACGGCGCTTCGATTCTCTCGTTCATCCAGGCCAACGTCTCGCGGGCGTCGCCCAAGACGCCGTACGCGGTCGGCACCAGCTTCCCGATCTCGGCCGCGTCGATGTCGAGATGCGCGATCTCCGCGCACGGCGCGAACTCGCTCAGCTTCATCGTGACCCGATCGTCGAACCGAGCGCCGACGGACAGGAGCAGATCGCATTCTTGCAGCGCCGTATTCGCCGTCACCGTCCCATGCATGCCGGGCATGCCGAGCCATAACGGGTGATCCCCGGGGAAGCCGCCCAGTCCGAGCAGCGTCGTCGTCACCGGAATGCGCGATCGCGAGGCGAAGGCGACGAGCTCCTCGCTCGCGTTCCCGTGGATTACGCCGCCCCCGGCCAGCACGAGCGGCCGCGACGCTTCGGCGAGACGCGCCAAGAGACGCGACGCCGCCGCTTCGTCCACCCCTCGCGCGCCGGGCTCGTATCCCGGCGGCGCCGCCGTCCGCTCCGGATAGACGAAGTCGGTCGTCGCCGCGGAGACGTCCTTCGGAATGTCTACCAGCACGGGCCCTCGCCGGCCCGTTCCGGCGATCAGGAACGCTTCCCGCAAGATCCGGGACAGGTCCTCCACCCTGCGCACGGAATAGCTGTGCTTCGTGATCGGCTGCGTGATGCCGACGATGTCGGCCTCTTGGAACGCGTCCGTCCCCGTAAATTCGGTCGCGACGTTCCCCGTGATCACGACCATGGGGACGGAATCCATGTAGGCGGTGGCGATCCCCGTGACAAGGTTCGTCGCCCCCGGACCGGACGTCGCGATGCAAACGCCCGTCTTGCCGGTCGCCCGCGCGTAGCCGTCCGCCGCATGTACGGCGCCCTGCTCGTGGCGCGTCAGCACGTGGCGGAAGCCCTCATGCCCGTGCAGGGCGTCATACATATACAACACGGCGCCGCCCGGATAGCCGAACACGCACTCTACGCCTTCCAGCAGCAGCGTGCGCAACATAATTTCGGAGCCGGTCAACCGTTCCGGCCGCAAGCCCCTCTCTTGCTCTCTCTGATCTCTCATCGAAATTCCTCCTCGCCGATGTCGGCGACTTGAACGTACCATGCGAAAGCGAGAAGGAAACTACTCTTTCGAACACTCCGATAGTATACTAATAGATAATTTTTTCGGATTCGAATCGGTGAATCAGGGAGGGGAGCGCAATGTCCGAGAAGAGGAATGGCGAGCGGCGGGAAGGGGATCGTCTCGAGGACGGTTTCGCGAGCCGGGCCGGCGGCCGCGCCGAAGACGGCGCCGGCGATCGCGGCGAAGACCGCGCGGCGGAGCGTCTCGGCGATCGGCTCGGCGCGCTGCAGCGCCGGTTGTTCGTCGGACGCGGCTTCGAGCTGGGCTTCTTCGCCGCCTTCCTCGGCCGCGGTTCGACCCGCGCGGAGCGCGTCGTGAACGTATACGGAGACAGCGGAGTCGGGAAGAGCTTCCTGCTCGATCGGTGGCGGGAGCTCGCCGCGGAACGCGGCCGTGCCGCGGTGTTCGTCGACATCAGGGGAGCGGGGCGAAGCGTAGACGCGGAAGACGCGATTCGCGACGCATGGAGCGGCGCCGCCGACGACGCCGTGCTCGTCTTGGACCACTGCGACGAGTTGGGCGCGGCGGAGCAATGGCTGCGGGAAAGCTTCCTCCCCGGTCTGCGCGCGGACGCGCTCGTCGTCATGGCGAGCCGGCGTCCGCTGGAGGGACCGTGGGCGATCGATCCGGCGTGGCGATCGATGACCGTTCATCTGCGGCTCGAGCCGCTCGGCTACGAGGAGGTCCGCGAATACGCGAGCCGGCTGGGCCTCTCCGACGAAGCGGGCGATTCGCTCTGGGTGCGATCCATGGGCCATCCGCTGGCGATGGCGCTCTGCGGCGCTTCGACGGCGGGCCCCGCGATGCAATCGTACGATTCTCCGGAACAGTGGGACGCGCTCGTGCGCCATTGGGCCGGAGAAGCCGCGAACGAGGCGCTCTCCGAGCTGCTGTCCGCCGCTTCCATCCCGCTTCGCTTCGATCAGGAGGCGCTGTCCGGCATCGTGGGGGAAGACGTGCCCGACCTTCTCTTCGATCGGCTCGTCCGGCTGTCCTTCCTGCGACGGACGGAGCGCGGCTGGGGAATGCACGATACGATCCGCGACGCCTTCCGGCGGTCGCTGCGCGCCCGCAAGCCTTCGACCTTCGAGCGGTGCCGGGAACGCTGGATCTCGCTCGTCGCGGAACGGTTGGAGCGGCGCCTTGGCGGACGCCGGCCGGTCGCGCAGGAGCTCGGCGAGCTGCTGCAATATCTCGGAAGCCCCGTGCTCCGAGCCCATTACCGCCAGTCCGGCTTCTCCGCGAACTACTTGGAGCAAGCGGACGAATCGACGCTGCCCGAAGTCGAAGCGTACCTGCGCCGACGTCGGGATACCGCGAAGCGCGTCCGCATCCGTTGCTCCGATCCGGAGAGCGGTACGCTGTTTCGGTACGACCTGGACGCGGAGCGAAGCCTGCTGCGGCTGACCGGCGTCGATCCGAGACGCTTGCTCGAGTGGGACCGCCGCTCGCTGCGCATCGTGCGCGATCCGGCCGGCGCCGTCGTCGGACTCGTCGCGGCGGTGCCGATCCATCGGGATACGGTTCCGCATCTCCGGGAGTGGATCGTCGCCCGCGCGTATTTCGCTTCGCTGAGCGACGATCGGCTGCGTCCGCTCCTCTCGCCGCCCGAGCGGCCGGCGGGCTGGTATTTGCTGTCCGTGGACATGGACGACTTGGAGCGGGAGGACCGGCGGTCGGATATCGTCCGGATCATGCTGGACGCCGTCTTGACCGGCGGGCTGACGGTCGCTTCGCCGCCTCCGCTGCCGCATTACGAAGAAGTGCATAAGAGCATGGGCTTCGAGACGGTGCCCGGAGCCACCCATTACGATTACGACGGAAGCACGCCGACGGCCACTTATGTCGTAGACGTGCGCGACGAACGGCTGACGGCATGGCTGCGCGGAACGATCGGCCCTTCCGTCGCCCGACGGGAAAAGCCGCTTCGCCAGGAGGGCGAGCGGCAGTTCGACTTCACGCCAAGGGAAGCGGAGGTCGCGAAACATCTCGTGAACGGGGCGACGAACGGACAGATCGCCTCGCGGATGTATATCAGCGAGGCGGCCGTGAAGAAGCATATTCAATCCATGCTGGGCAAGGCCGAGGTGCGCAACCGCACGCAGCTGGTCGCCCGGCTGCTCGAGCGACCCTAATCCGCCAGATCGCGCCTCATCAGCGCGTACCGGAGGATCGCGCCGGCCAGGAGACCCACGGCCGCGAACAGCATCGGACACCAGACCGGTCCGAGCAGCGTGCCGAACAAGCGGAACATCGGGGAATACGTGATGCCGACCGTACCGAAGAAGGCGCAGCCGACGAACGGCAGCGTGTCGTGGCGCCCCAGTCCGCCGCCTGCGTCTTTATACGCGTCGTAGATCGAAAACATATAAACGCAAGGATAAAACATAAGCCATTGGTAATTGACCTGGGCGATCGCGACTTCGATCTCCCCTTGAAAGCTGGATACGATGGCCGAATTTAACTTGGCGCCCATATTAATGAGCACCTCCAGCACGACAAGGACGACGGCTTTCAAGTACTTTCCGTTCAATAATTGCCCGAATCCGGGCAGCGCGACGCACCACAGCAGCATCTCATAGGGAGGGATATTCTTCTTCATGCATTCCGTCCTTATCGTTCGCAAGCGCCTTGCGTATGGCGAGCGGCACACGGGGGATATTATCGGTTACGCCCGAATCACCTGCGCAATTTCCGATATGACGGTAGCATCTGTCAATAAGTGTTAAAATATACTCACCCTTATGTTTCAAGCGCTCCGCTTCGCTCGCTCCGGTATTGCTGCGGCGAAACGCCGAATTCTTTTTTAAACACGCGATAGAAATATGTGTAGCTCGGGAAGCCGGACGTCTCCGCGATGACCTCCAGGGGCGTTTGCGTATACAGCATTCGCTCCAGCGCGACTTTCAGCCGAACTTCTTGGGCGTATTGAATGATGCTTTTCCCGAAAAATTGCTTGTACAGATGCACCGCCCGCGACACGCTGACGTTGCAATGCCGGGCGAGATCCTTGAGCTGGAACAACGTCGTCGCCCGCTCCTCGACGTAATGTTTCATCCGGTACGCGAGGAACGCATTGCCCTTGATCGGGCGCTGCTCCGAGCACAGGCGATCCACGGTCAGACAGACGACGCGCATCAGATAGTCGAGCAGCATCGGAGATTGCTCGGACTGCCGCCGATGCTCCGCGATCATCTGCCGCCACAACGGCACGAGACCCTCGTCCATCGGGACGCGCATCTTGACGGGACGCGGCTTCTGCTTCCACCATTCGTCCACCCACCCCCCGCGGAAAAAGATAAAGTAATCGCCGCTGGCCACCGCGCGGCCGTCCCCTCGTTCCTCTTCCTCGACATGAAGCTCGTAAGGCATATCCGGGGCATACAGCATCAGATCCCCCGGCTCCACCGGCACGAGCGCGCCGCCGATACGGGTCCGGCATCGCCCCTCCGTTTGCAGGCGAAGCAAATAGTGCGTCTGCAGCCCTTCCTTCGCCACCACGTGGAACGGCTTCGTATGGTATGAGTAGGACGCAGACAATACCTCGACGCCTTGCATCCGTTATGCCCTCCTCGTTCGCCAATGTTTCGTTCGTTACCGCAGCGCCTCGAGGCTCTCCTTAGGCGCGTACAACCGCTCGCCCTGCAGCTCCAGCGCGAAGTCGATGCGATCGACCCGGCCCTCCGCGTCGATCGTCCATCCGGCAGCCTCCCGCACGTTCCACTGGAGGCGCTTCTGGCCGACGACGACCGTCGCCGTCTCGCGGACCGCGTCCCAGACGACCGTCGCTCCCGTCTCTTCCGCCCAGGCGCGCAGCGGCACCCGCTCCTCCGACGCCGCGGACAAAATCGCGACGTCCCGCGACGGTTCGACGAGCGCCAGCAGCCGCGCGTGCTCCGCCTCGCTGACGGAGCGGCTCCACTTCGGCTTCGACACCTTGAAGGAGATCGGCCTCGTCTCTTCGGTCAACGCCGCGAATCGGTACCCCTGCTCCTGGAAATACTCGATGATGTCCGGCAGCGCCTTCGCGCTCTCCTCGTGTCCCGCGCCGTCGTGCAGCAGCACGTTCATCTCGTGCGCCAGCTTCGTCCGCTTCACGTTCGCCACGATCTCGGAAGCCGGGACGCCGCGGCGCTTCGAATCGCCGGAATCGACGTTCCAATCGTGGATCTTGTAGCCTGCCTTCTCCAAATAATAGAAGTAGAAAGCGTCGAAGTTTTTCGCCGTGCCGCCGGGCGCCCGCAGCAGCGAGACGCGTTCGCCCGTGATGCGTTCCAAAATATCGTTCGTCCGCTCCGCCTGCTCCCAGAAGGTGGCGAAGCTGCCGTATAAGTCTTCGTATTTATGATCGTATGTATGATTGCCGAGGGCGTGCCCTTCCGAAACGATGCGGCGAATCGTCTCTTCCCGCGCCGCGGCGTGCTCCCCGAGCACGAAGAACGTCGCGGGCACGCCGTATTCCTTCAAGACGTCCAACACCTGCGGCGTCCACTTGGACGGTCCGTCGTCGAACGTCAAATAGACGGTAGGCTGGGAGGGCGCAGCCGGCGAACGCGCCTCGTCCCGCGCCGCGCCGCCGGTCCGGTCGCCGCTCGCGAGCCGTGCGAACAGCTCCGCGGGGTCGACCCAGGCCGCCGGCCGGGCCGCCGGTTCGATCGGCGGCTCGTCGGTCCGCTCGTCGGTCGATGCGACAGTCGGTTCGTCGGCCGGCTTGTCGGTCGGCTCGGCCGTCGGCTCGGACGCCGTCTCCGATTGCGGCTTTGGCTGCGGCTCCGGCCTCGTCGGCGCCGCCTGCTTCGCCGGCTCGACCGTCCGCGCGGCGGGCGCCTCCGGCTTGGCGGACACGTCCGCCGCCTCCTTCGCGGTTTGCGGCCAGAGCATCAACAACAAGCACACCATCGTAAGGAACGCCACCCGCTTCGTCCAAGAACCTATCATTTCCGGTACCCTCCCAGATCATTTCGTAACGATTTGGTAGAGTATATGACCGGTTGATAGGAAATAGACTAGCGTTTCCCGACCGACGACCTTATCGGAGCGGCAGCCACTTCAACACGTCTTGGATTTTCTCGTCCCAGTACCCCCAGCTGTGGTCCCCGGGCCCTTCCTCGTACGTCAGATCCAATCCGGTCCGCCGGCAGGCGTCCCGGAACGCGACGTTATCCGCATAGAGGAAGTCCTCCGTCCCGCACCATTGGTACAGCTTCGGCTTCGGGCCGTCCGCCGCGTCGACCTTCGCGAGCAGCGAGATCACGTCGTGCTCCGTCCCCTCCAGCTCCCGCCCGCCGAATACTAAATCCAGCGACGGCTTGATCCACGGCTCCGGGTTTCGCGTCATCCGGAGCGCGTCGAGCGCGCCCGACAGGCTCGCGGCCGCGGCCAGGCTGTCCGGACGATTGAGCGCCCACTTCATGGCGCCGTAGCCGCCCATCGACAGCCCGGCCGCGAAGTTGTCCTCGCGCGCCGCCGACAGCGGGAAGAACGAGCGGGCGAGCGCCGGAAGCTCCACCGTCAGGAACGTCCAATACCGTCCGCCGTATTCCATATCCGCATAGAAGCTGCGGTGCACGTTCGGCATGACGATCGCAAGGCCCAAGGAAGCGGCGTACCGCTCCACCGACGTGCGGCGCGACCAGATCGTATCGTCGTCCGACAAGCCGTGCAGCAGGTACAGCGTCGGGTACAGCTCGCGCGCGCTTCCCGCGCCGGCCATCCCGATTTGCGTATATGTCTTCTGCGGCAAGATGACCGTCATCGACGTGCTGAGCTGCAGCGCGTCCGAGAAAAAATCGCATCGTAACAAAGCCATGGCGCATTCTCCTTTTTTCCGATTCCGTCAATCGCACTTCGGTTTTATCTTATCACGTTTTGAAGTAAGATGGCTTCAAGGAACTTATTCGGAAAACGAGGAGGCGTCGCTATGGCGCGTTTCGCGGAGCCCGGCGGCTTCGTCCGCAGCTTCGGGCTCGATCGGGAGCGGGTGCCGTCGTTCCGGGCGTACCCGTTCGACATTCCGGCGCTGCGCTACTTAGACCGGCTCGAGCTGCACCCGAAGGTGACGTATATCGTCGGGGAGAACGGCATGGGGAAGTCGACGCTGCTGGAAGCGCTGGCCGTCGCGTGGGGGTTCAATCCGGAAGGCGGCACCGTCAACTTCAACTTCGCGACGGAGCCGTCGCATTCGGCGCTGCACGAATACATCCGTCTCGTGCGCGGCGCGCGCCGGCCGAGGGACGGTTTCTTTTTCCGAGCCGAAAGCTATTACAACGTGGCAAGCCATATCGAAGCGATGGATCGGGAGCCGGGACCCGGAGGGAAAATCATTCACTCCTATGGAGGCAAGTCGCTGCACGCGCAGTCGCACGGCGAGGCGTTCTTCGCGACGTTCCTGCATCGGTTTCGGGGAGACGGGCTGTACGTGCTGGACGAGCCGGAGGCGGCCCTGTCCCCCGTTCGCCAGATGGCGCTGCTCGCCCGCATGCACGATCTCGTGGAGACGGGCTCGCAGTTCATCGTTTCGACGCACTCCCCGATCGTCATGGCGTATCCCGACAGCCTCATCTACTACTTGACCCCGGACGGGATCGACGCGCGGACGCTCGAGGAGACCGACCATTACATCGTTATGAAGGAATTTCTTTCGAATAAAGATCGGATGCTGGCCGAGCTGCTTCGGGACGATTCCGATACAGAATAGCGTGCAGGTGATAGAACGCTGCCGCCAAGACCGACGCCGCCACCGCCACCCAAGCGACGGGCGGCAAGCCTCCCCCGTCGTACAGGAAGCCCATCGCGTAAGGCCCGACGACCCGGCCCACGGAGCCGACGCCGCCGACGATGCCGAGGTACAGCGGCGCCTCCTTCCCTCCGGCCTCCGACAGGAACGCGGGGACGGCCGGCGCGATCAGCATTTCGCCGAACGTGGCGAGGATCATGCCGAGCACCATGCCCGCGTAGCTCGGCACGATCAGGAAGCAAGCGAAGCCCGCCGCGTACAGGACGGCGCTCGCCGTCATCTGGCTCGTGTAGCTTTGCGCGATCGTGCGGCGGAGCAGGCCGATGAGCGGCTGGGCGACGAAGATGAGCACGCCGTTCAGCGTCCAGAGCAGGCCGTACGCCGACTTCGCCATCCCTTCCGAGAGGATGAACGGAGCGACGCCGGAATTCCAGACGGAGTTGCCGGCGTTCAGCGCCAGGCCGGCCACCGCCAGGAACAGATACACCCGGACGTTCGCGAGCGGCGCATAGCCGCCCGTCTTCTTTTTTCGTTCGGCGGAGCGGGCAGGCGCCTCGGCGCCTGTCCTTTTCAAATAGAGTAGGAAGAAGACCGCGAACCCCGCCGAAGTGACGCCGTTCGTCGCGAAGCTGAGCGCGTACGACACTTCCGCAAGGAACCCGCTCGCGGCCGAGCCGACCGCGACGCCGATGTTATTCGCGACGTACACCGCGTTGAACATCTCCGCGCGCCGCTCCGGGAAGCGGAAGCCGATGAACGATTGGATCGCGGGCGACGCCATCGCGTTGAACCAGCCGATCCACCCGAGCAGCGCGACGAACGCCGGCCACGAATGGCCGGCGAACGGCAGCGCGATCAGCCCGGCGCTGACGAGCGAGAGCGACCCGACGACCAGCCGCTTCACGCCGAGCCGATGGTACAACGCGCCGCCGGCCAGCTGGCCGCAGATCGATCCGAGCGCAAAGACGACGAGCGCGAAGCCCGCGTCCGCCATGCTGCGGCCGAGCTCGTCGAACGCATACATAGAGATGAGCGGCCACATCAAGGAGCTGCCGGCGGAGTTGACGAGGCTTGCGATCATAAACACTTGCATGTCTTTCGAAAAATGGCGCAGCGAAGGCAGATTCATAACTGACGGATACTCCGTTTCGTGGATGACCAGTGGTCGAATATTACTCCCAAGAATACTGCCGGCCCGAAGCCGCTGTCAATCGAAAGTCGGCGCAGGGACGTTTTGGTAACCGGTACGCAAACGCGGTATGCTATGGACGAGCTTATTCCGTCGGAGGCGACCTTCATTGAAGATGCATATGATCGGCAACGCCCATCTCGATCCGGTGTGGCTGTGGCAATGGCAAGAAGGCTTTCAAGAAGCGAAGGCGACGTTCCGTTCGGCGCTCGACCGGATCGCCGAGGTCGACGACTTCGTCTTTACGTCGAGCTCGGCGGTCATGTACGAGTGGATCGAGCGGAACGAACCGGCGATGTTCGAAGAGATCCGGCGGCGCGTCGCCGAAGGCCGGTGGGCGCTGTGCGGCGGCTGGTGGCTGCAGCCCGATTGCAACTTGCCCTCGGGCGAATCGTTCGTCCGGCAAGGCTTGTACGGACAGCGATACTTCAAGGAGAAGTTCGGCGTAACCGCGACGGTCGGCTACAATCCGGACAGCTTCGGCCACCACGGCATGCTGCCGCAAATTTTGAAGAAGAGCGGCATGGACTATTACGTCTTCATGCGGCCGCAGCCGCACGAGAAGGAGCTGCCGAGCCGGCTGTTCCGGTGGCGGTCGGACGACGGCTCCGAGGTGCTGAGTTTCCGGATCCCGTTCGAGTATACGCGCTGGGGCAAAGAGCTGGACGAGCATGTGGAGAAGTGCGCCGGCGAGCTGCCGAACGCGTTCGGCCACGTGATGTGCTTCTACGGCGTCGGCAACCATGGCGGCGGGCCGACGAAGGAAAATTTGGCAAGCATCGCGTCTCTGAGCGGCCGAGACGGCCTGCCGGAGCTGACGCTCAGCGATCCGGTCCGGTATTTCGCCGAGGTCGATCCGTCCTGGCCGATTCCCGTCGTGCGCGACGAGCTGCAGATGCATGCGGTCGGCTGCTATTCCGTTCATTCCGGGATCAAGCGGTGGAATCGCGAAGCGGAAAACAAGCTGCTCGTCGCGGAGAAATTCGCGTCCGTCGCGAAGGACGTCGCGGGGCAGCCGTATCCGGCGGACTTCGAAGCCGCGTGGCGGCATGCGATGTTCAATCAGTTCCACGACATTCTCGCCGGAACGAGCATCGAGCCCGCGTACGACGACGCGCGCGACATGCACGGCTACGCCATGACGATCGCGTCGACCGGGCTCAACTACGCCCTGCAGGCGCTCTCGTGGCGCATCGGCATTCCGGCGGAGGACGGCATGGTGCCGATCGTCGTCTTTAACCCGAACGCGTGGCCGGTCCGCGCCGAGGCGGCGCTGCAGTTCGGCCATCCCGGCCTCGTCGGCAAGAGCTTCCTGCGCGGCGACGAAATTCTGCTCGACGACGAAGGCCGGCGCGTGCCGATGCAGGTCGTCCAGTCGCTCGCGACGACCCGCTTCCGGCAGCGCATCGCCTTCATGGCCGACGTGCCCGCGCTCGGCTACCGCGTGTACCGCGTCGTCGCCGACGCGTCCGCGCCGGAGCTGCCGGCCGCCGCGGAGGCGACGCCGACGTCGGTCGAGAACGACCGGTACCGGCTCGTCCTCGATCCGGCGACGGGCTGGATCGCGTCGCTGTACGACAAGCGCTCCGGCGTCGAAGCGTTCTCCGGCCCGGCGGCGCGTCCCGTCGTCCTGCACGATCCGAGCGACACGTGGGGCCACAACATGACGCGGTACATTGATGAAATCGGCGTCTTCGCGGCGCGCTCCGTTCGGCTCGTCGAGCACGGGCCGGTCAAGTCCGTCCTGCGCGTCGTCTCCGCATACGGCCGCTCGACGCTGACGCAGGACTTCATCGTCCGCGCCGGCGTCGACGGAATCGAGGTCGCCGTCGTCGTCGACTGGCACGAGCGGTTCAAGATGCTCAAGCTGCGCTTCCCCGTCGGCGTCGCGAATCCGGTAGCCACGTACGAGATCCCGTACGGCCACATCGTTCGGGAGACGGACGGCGACGAGGAGCCGGGACAGAACTGGATCGACGTCTCCGGCGCGGCGCTCGGCGGCGACGGCGGCGTCTACGGCGTCAGTCTGCTGAACGACGGCAAGTACGCCTTCGACGTGCGCGGCGCGGAGATGAGCATGACCGTGCTGCGCTCCCCGATCTATGCGCATCACATCCCGGGCCCGATCGAGGAGGGCAAGGATTACGCGTTCATCGACCAAGGCGTGCAGCGGTTCTCCTACGCCCTGCTGCCGCATCGCGGCACATGGAAGGACGCCGGCGCGGCGCGGCATGCCGCGGAGCTGAATCAGCGCGTCATTCCGCTGATGGAGACGTACCACGACGGCCCGCTGCCGCAGGCCGCTTCATACGTCTCGGTCAACCGCGACGCGCTCGTCGTCTCCGCGATCAAGAAAGCCGAGGACGGGGACGACCTGATCGTCCGCTGCTACGAGGCGCACGGAGAGCCCGCGGCCGGCGCGGAAATTTCGCTCCCGCACCTCGGCCGCGTCATCCGCGCCGACTTCGGCCCGTGCGAAATCAAGACGTTCCGCGTCCCGGTCGATCCCGCCTCGGCGATCGTCGAGACGAATTTGATCGAAGGGGCGTAACGAACGAATCCCCCGCCGCGGTCTCGCGACCGACGGCGGGGGATTTTTCGCGATTTATACGGAAACCCTCCCGTCCAGAGTGGCTTCCTTCTCCGAATCGATCGATTATACGGGAGCTTTTCCCTCTCATCCCCTCCGCGGTCAATCGGCGGCGGCGGGGTATTCCTCGGCGCCGTCCTTCGTGACGCGGTACTGCATCAGCTCGCCGTCCTTCATGGAGTAGACGGAATAGGCGTCCGCCGTCGGATCGTCCCCGAATTCGACGACGAGCTGCGCGAGCATGTTCTCTTCGGCGAAGCCCTGCGCATCGATCGAGATGACCTTCTCGTCGTACGCGTACCCTTCGGTCCCGAAGTCATACCGCCAAATCAAGTAGTTCATGTCGTCGACCTGCGCCGCCGGCTCGCCGTACAGCGCCTTGACGTCGTCCGTCGAGCGTCCGATCAGGTCCTCGGCCTTCAAGCGCTCCGGCACATCCGCCGCCGGTCCTCCCGCGGCGGGCTCTTCGGCGGCCGGCTCCTGTACGGGCAGCGGTTCGGCTTCCGGCGGTTCCGCGGCCGGCTGCTCCGGCGCGGGCTGTTTCTGCGACGGCTGCTCCGTCGGAGCCTTCGACGCCTCCTTCGGCTCCTCCGCCGCGCAAGCCGCGAGCCCCGCCGCCAGCAATCCGATCATCATGGCATATCCGATGTTTTTCATGCGTATGTCTCTCCTCTTCCGATCTCCCTAAGGGTTCTCTGTAATATAAAACTCCTTCATCATCAGCTGGAAGCGCGCGCCGTAGCCCTCTTCCGCTTCCAAGAAATACTTCTGCTTCGCCACGAACGCGCCGCCGGCGCCGTCGTCGATCGCCAGGTACCTCACGACCGGGTCGTTCCAGGCCAGCCCGCCCGTGCCGCCGACCGCGTATATCTCCCAGCCGCCGGTCGGAAATTCGACCTTGCGGGGACCGAGCACGGTCGGCTCTCGCTCGACCGAGGCGGCCAGCGCCTTCGCGACATCGGCCGGCGCCCCGGCCGTATGCGAAATTTCCATATACACTTCCGGGTATGCGGGTCCCGGCGCTTCGACGGGTACGATCCGGTCGACGCCGTCGACGCGGTCCATGCGGAATCGCGCTTCGTCGAAGTAGATGACGTATCCCGCCGCCCCTTCTTGCAGCTCGACCTCCGTCGTTTCGGGTTGCCCCTCCAGCGGCTCCTCGACCGTCTTCTGCGGGGCGAACCACGACTTCACCTCGGCGACGAGCGCTCGCCCCGGAGGCGCCGCGGCGAGGAACGCCCCCAGCGTCAAGACCGCCGCGGCCGAAACGACGGCGGCGCGGCGCAGGCGGCGGCGCCGGACGGGTGGGGCTGCTTGCGCCTTCACGGCCTCCTCGCGGTCGGACGGCTCCGCCGCGATCCGCTCGGCGATCCGCGACCATACGTCTTCCTGCATCCGGGAGGCCGGTTCGGTCGCCTTGCGCAAGCTCGCTTTCAACCGTTCGTCGAATGCGTCAGCCATACCCGTTCCCCCCTCCGTCCCGGATCATCCGCGTCCTCAGCTTCTTCTTCCCCTTGTGCAGCCTCGATTTCACCGTGTTCAAATTCAGTCCCATGACGTCCGCGATCTCCCGATCCGTCAAGTCGTTGACGTATTTCAGAACGATCGGAAGACGGAACGGCTCCTCCAGCTCCCGCACCAGCCGGTATAAGGCGTCCTCTTCCTCGAACGCGTACGTATCGCGCTCCGCCGGCAAATGCCGCGACTCGTCGAGCTCCATCGGAATCGCCTTCGCCAGCTTCTTCAGGCTTCGATTGCACTCGTTGATCAGGATCGCGTGAAACCACGACCGGAACGGCCTCGATTCATCGTAAGACCCGATATGGCGATACACCCGGACGAACGTCTCCTGCACCGCGTCCGCCGCCGTCATCCGGTCGAAGACGACCGCGTGCGCCGTTCGCAGCGCGCCGTCGGCGTAGAGACGGTAGAGAGCCTCGAACGCATCGCCGTCTCCCGCCTTGATGTTCCGTACGAGCTCCTGTTCCTCCACCGCGCCTCCTCCGTTTCTTCGCCGAGCGTCCTTACACTTAGGTAATACCCTGCGACCCCGAAACAAAGTTTTCGTTCCAGAAAAAAAAAAGACGCCTCTCGGCGTCGGGCAGGATCCGCCCCGCGAATTACGAATCCGCGAGGCGCGCGAGAATCAAATACAAACAAGCGGCGTTCACGACCGCGAGCGCGGGCACGCCGAGCACGAAGCTCATATGCTTCGTCTTATGCCGGAACGCCAGCATCCCCGCCCAGACGCCTAACGCGCCGCCGACCGCCGCGTACGTGAAGAGGCGCCGCTCCGATACGCGCCATCGGCTTCGACGGGATTGCTCCTTGTCGTGCTTCATCAGGAAAAACCCGACGACGTTCACGAGCGCGAGGTAAATCCAGACGTACTTCACGGCAGATGCTCCCGGCAGAACGCCTCGATCGCCTCCAATTCCTCCGCCTCCAGCTCGAATTCGAGATATTTCTCGGTAGAGCGCTCCAGCAGCTCGTACTTCACGATGCCCGACCGCGCCTCCTCGACGCCGTAGACGACCCGGACGGAGAGGCCCTGCTCCGAATACAGCTCGTCGTCCTCCTCCACCTCGAGGTCCAAATAAAACTCGTACCGCGCTCCGGGCAAGATGCCGAACGGGTCCTTAATCTGCTCCGCGCTGAACGCGCTGATTTCCACCATGGGACCGACTTCCTTTCCGTCTTGTCTCTCCATTATAGCCCATGACCGTTCGCGCTTCATCTTCATACGTTAGCAATAGCTAGGGACAGTTCGACGGGAGGAAGGAGTGGGTCGGCATGGCGGGAAAATCGGGAGCGGCGAAACGGAGAACCATCTCGTACCATAATACGCTCCAATGGTACACGCGCATCGTCACGTCCGAGACGTGCGCTGCATGCAAAAGTCAATGCGCTCGGGGCATCGAATACATGGAGCATATGAGCAAGCCGGGCGCCGTCGGCCGCGGCGTGCCTTGCATATTGACCGCGTATAAGATTTCCACGAAGTAAGGTGGAGTAAGGATCCTGCCCGGCGCCTTCCGCCGGGCATCCGCCGCTTGCATCCCCTTCCGAAACATGCGACCAAAGTCACATTTCCCCCTGTCGATAGGAGCAAGTATTGAAACCCCGGCCGGAACCCGGTATGATATATAGATAAATTCCATAATTCGGTTGAATGAGCCAGAAAGAATGCTGGACATAAGCCAAATAGCAGCGGTCGAACGACCGCGAACTATTTGGCTTTTTTATTTTCGCGAAAGGTTGGTCGACATGTCGTTGGATCGGAAGGATACCGCGCTGCTTGAACATGCCTTTACGCACGCGCCCATCGGTAAGGCGTTGGTCGGACTCGACGGGCGCTGGATGCAAGTGAATCGTTCGCTGTGCGTGCTGCTCGGGTATTCCGAACAGGAATTGCTAACGCACACGTTCCAAACCGTCACGCACCCCGACGACCTGCACTTGGACGAACGCAACGTACAGCGTCTGCTCGCCGGACATGCCGATTCGTACCGCATCGAGAAGCGATACCTCACGCGCTCGGGCGACGTCGTCTGGGCGATTCTAAGCGTATCCCTCGTCCGTTCGCCGGAGGGGGCCCCGCTCTTCTTCGTGTCCCAAATCCAGGATATTACGGAGCGAAAGCAGCTGGAGCAGGTCAATCAAGAGAGCGAGCGGCTGTTCCGGTTGCTGGCGGAGCATTCGGCGGATATCATCGCGAGACTTTCGCCCGATCACGTGTGCTTGTACGTCTCCCCCTCGTGCGAACGGATTCTAGGGTACGCGCCGGAGGAGCTCATCGGCGTTTCCGCGTACGAATTCATCCATCCCGACGACGCGAAGTCGCTGCGGGAAGGGACGTATTTCCCTCCCGACGGCACGGACGAGCGGCTCCTCGTTTTTCGGACCCGCCGGAAGGACGGCGCGTACGTATGGCTGGAAACCAGCTTCAACGCGCTGCGGGACGAGACCGGCGCCGTTCGGGAGACGATCAGCGTGCTCCGGGACGTTACCTTGCAGAGGCGCTATATCGAAGAGAATGATCGGCTTCGCCACCACCGGGAGCGGATCGAAGAAGATCTGGAGCGCAGCGAAGACAACTACCGCAGGTTGGTGGAGGATTTCCCGGAAGCGATCGTGTTGGCGAAGGGCGAACGTTGGATGTACGCGAACGACGCCGCGGCGCGGCTGCTCGGCGCCTCCAAGGAGGAGCTGCTCCGGCGCAACGTGTACGATACTGTGCATCCGGAGTTCCATGACCGCATCCGGCTGCGCATGGAACGCGTGGAAGGCCGCCGGGAGCCGCTCGAGTCGATGGAAGAGAAGCTCGTCCGTATGGACGGCCGGATCATCGACGTCGAGATCGCCTGCATTCCGGCCGTCTACAGGAAGGTCGAGATGCAATGCCTCCTCATTCGCAACATTACGGAGCGGAAGCAGACGCAGGAGCTGATCGTCCATTCGGAGAAGCTCGCCGTCGCGGGGCAATTCGCCGCGGCGATCGCGCATGAAATCCGCAACCCGCTGACGGCCATCAAGGGCTTCATGCAGCTCCTGATGCGCGATATGACGACGGACAAATCCCGATTCTTCGACGTCATCTTCGCGGAGATGAATCGGATCGAGATGATTACGAACGAGCTTCTCATCTTGGCGAAGCCGCAGCTAATCAAGTTCACGAAGAAGGACGTCCGCTTCCTGATGCAGCAGGTCGTCTCCTTCATGGACGCCCAAGCGAATATGAACAACGTGCTCATTCAAGTCGACTACGGAACCGGCGACTTGGTCGCGTCCTGCGACGAAAATCAATTGAAGCAGGTGTTCATTAATTTCATCAAGAATGCCATCGAAGCGATGCCGGACGGCGGCATCATCAAAATTCGGATGCGTCGATCGGCCGGGAACGTCGCGGAAATCCGATTCATCGACCAAGGCGTCGGCATCTCGGAGGAGGAGCTCGCGAAGCTCGGAGAGCCGTTCTTCACGACGAAGGAGTCGGGCACCGGGCTCGGGCTGATGGTGACGAAGCGAATCGTGCAGCAACACGGCGGCGACGTCCGATTCCGCAGCAAGCTGGGCGAAGGCACGACCGTCGAGCTGTCGCTTCCCATCGCGTGAAGAAGAGAGGGAGCATCCTCCGTCCGTCGGAGGATGCTCCCTCTCTTCTTCACTGCGGTTCCCGCCGTCCGCCCGAGGGCCGGCCGCGCTCGCGTCGATCGGACGGAAACCGAGGCTCAGCGTCAAGGCGGCGTCGCCGTCCCACAGTAATCCGGGTTCGGCGACGCAGGATCGTACGTCCCGTCGGGAAGCCCCTCGAACGGCTGCCGGAGCTGCGCGCCGGAGGCGTCCCATTACGGCAGCGCATTGATCTGCGCGACGGTGAAGCCTTGCTCGCCGCGATGCGTTACGTAACGCTGCCATTCTTCGAGCGTCGCGTGCGCCGGCGCCGACCATACGGTATCGCCGAGCCAGAAGAACGGCGTGCCGTCGGCGTGCGCGAACGCCCGGCCGGATTTATGCACGCCGACGAAGCCGTGACGGTACAGCGGGCGCTCCCCTCGTACGGCTCGACGTCGAAGGCGCCTTCCTTGCCGCCGAGACCGCCGTCCGCCGAGTTCGAGCTCCAGCGCCAAGGGCCGGCTTCATCGGGCGCGAAGCGGACGAGCCACCTCCGCCCCTCGGCCCAGAACCCCGCGCCTCCAAGCGACGGCCGCCCGGCGAGACGAATGCGACGGTCATGGCGAGCTCCGCGCAAGGGCGGCCCGCCTCCCGCTCCGCCTCGAACGTCAGCTCGATCGCGTTCCATACCTGGAGTCGATTCCCCATGTCCAGACTCCCCCCTCGTTTAAAACACGGTGTTGCCTTGGAACAGCTCGAACACCTTCGCCTGCCGCTCCGCCTCGAGGCCCCGCCCGTCGCACAGCGCGGCGTTCATGCGCAGCGCGTCCAGCGTGGCGACGCCGCTGAGCGTCACATGAATATCCGGATTTGCGAAGCTGAAGCGCATCGCCGGCTCGATCAGCCCGCCCGGACCGTCCTTCGTCCGAAGGAAGTCCAGCTTGGCGATCCCTTCGGCCGCCCGCCGCACCGTCTCCTCGCCGAGGAAGGAGGCCGGCGTCTCCGCCAGGATGCCCATGCCGAGCACGCTGCCGTTAATGACGCCGAGATTCATCTCGCGGGCGAGCGGCAGCAGCGCGTCCTTCGCGGAATGGTCGAGCAGCATGTACCGCGCGTAGAACTGCACCGCGTCGAACGCTTCCGTGCGCATGAACCGCATCAACAAATCCAGAACCTTCGTGCTCACGCCGAGGAACCGGACCTTGCCGTCCTCGCGAAGCTTCCGCAGCGCCGGGATCGCTTCCTCGATAATGAGCTCGTACGGCTGGGTATCGACGTCGTGCAGCTGCACGAGATCGAGCCGGTCCGTCCGCAGCCGCGCGAGGCTGTCTTCCACGGACTGTATGATCGTCTTATAGTCGTATCGCATGTCGCTGCGCGCCGCTTTCGAGGCGAGCACGACCCGCTCGCGGCGGCCGCCGGCGAGCGCCCGGCCGATGCGGCGCTCCGACTCGCCCCTCCCGTACAGCGGGGCGGTGTCGATGAAGTTGACGCCGAGGTCGATCGCCTCGTGAATGACGCGCTGCACCTCGTTCTCGTCCGTCTTGCCGAAGTCGCCGGCGAGGGGGGCGCCGCCGAGTCCCATTTTCGAAACGGTCAGTCCCGTCTTGCCGAATGTCGTATATTCCATGGCGGGTCACTCCTTGTTTGCGAATGTGCGCACCGGGTGCTCCCGCACGCCCGGCGCTTCATGTACGTCACGCCTCAATCCCATCGATTCGAACGGCAGCGGCTCGAAGCCGAGCGCGAACGCCGGACTGTCCGGCAGCAGCGCATGCGGCTCCGGCCCGGCCGCGTCGAACCGCGGGTCCGCCTCGACGCTGCCCCGCTCGTAGCCGAGCGACTGCCACGACGCGAACGGCAGGAACCGCTCCTCCTCCCGGTTCGTAACGCGCACCGTCGCCGGCTTGCCGTACAGCCAGACGAGGTTGTTCTCCCATACGTTCGTATCCAAGTCGAGCCGCCCGTCCTTGTCGAGCGCCGTATCGAATCGATACAGCACGGCCTGGGCGCCGCCCGAGGCGAAGATGTTGCGCCGAACTTCGTTGTGGCGCAGCCCGAGGCCTCGCGTCCGCAGCGTCTCGTACTCCTTCTCCTCGCGCCACCTCCGGAACTTGGCGACCTCCTTGGACGTGTCCAGGAACATGTTGTTTTCCACCTTGTTTTCCTTGCCGGCATGCAGGTAGAGCCCGCCTCCGGGCGTTCGGTACGTCACGTTGCCGTACACCTCCACCCCGCTCGTGTAGTCGTCGAGGTAGATGCCGAAGGCGAAGGAGGGCGACATCCAGACGCCGTTCTCCGCGTGGTAGCCCAAAATATCGTGAATGCGGTTGTATCGGATTTTCGTGCCGAACATCGTCCAATCCCGGTCCACCAAGTAGATCGCGGCGGTGTCGCTCGTCTCGACGTTGACGTGCCGGATGTGATTGTATTCGATGACGTTGCGGTTTCCCCGCGACTGGATGCCCCAGCGCGGACCGTCATGGATCAGGTTGTTGGCGACGCGGATGCCGACCCCGTTGATCGAGATGCCGGCGACGCTCTTCGTCTCCGTCCCGATATGATGCACATAATTGTTCGTCGCTTCGTGACCGCACGGGTCGTACCGGCCGGCGAACGGGCTGCGCACGCCGCCGGAGACGTACATGCCGTGGCTGCCGGTCTCGTAAATATCGCAATCCGCTACGACGTTGCGCTTCCCGCCGAGGACGGTGACGCCGGCCGCGCCCGTGTATCGAACGATGCAGCGCGAGAGGCGGCACTCCGACACGTCGCGAAGCAGCGCGGCCGTCCCGGCGCAGCCCTCGAGGGTCAAACCCTCGAACGACACGTACCCGCGGCCGACTCGCTGCGGCATCCGTTCGGCATGGTGGATGTACGTGCCCGACTCCCGCCAATCGATCTTCTCCGTATATAAATCTTCCGTTTGCTCCGGCGCCCCGCGCAGCTCGATCAAGTGCGCCGCCGTCGGCACGTACACTTCGACGTCTTCGCAAGCGACCGGCGCGGGCGGATAGAAGTACAGCATGTCCGCGTCCTTGTCCAAGTACCATTCCCCGGGCTCGGTCAGCTCCTCCCGTACGTTGCGGAAGTAAAACCGGTCGCCCGGATAAATCTCGTACGTCGCCGGCCGAGATAAGAGGACTTCGCCCGTGGCGGGGTCGTAACCGCTCAGCGGGATCATGTCGTTATTCCAGTTGAACCTCGGGAAGATGAACAGTTCGACCCGATCCAAGGCGGACCACGATTGCAACCTCGGGTCGCGGCAGACGAACCGGTCTTTCTGTCCGTGCCCGCCTTCGTACATGTCCACAGGGTCGCCTTCGACGTACAGCCATCCGCCGCCGTACGGATTGTCCGCTTGAAAGCTCGGATACCGAGCGATCCGCTGCTTCTCCCCCCGATACAGCAGCTGCGAGAACCGGAGCCCCGCATGGCCGGCCGCCGCCAGATCGAGTCTGACGATCCCGCCTTCCTGCGGCTCGAAGCCCTTCAGGCGAATGCCGCCGGTCACGACCGCCTCGCCGTCGCCGGCGGCGCGGAAGACGACCGGCCGATCCTCGTCGCCCAGGTCGTCGCCCGTCAGCAGCAGCCCCTCCGGCGTCGAGTATTCGCCTCCGTGCAGGAGCACCTCGATGGCCCCCGTCTCCCGTCCGTCGCGTCGCAGCTCGCGGATGCGGGCCGCCGCCCCTTGCAGCGTTCGCAGCGGCGCGGCGGCCGAGCCGTCCGCGTCGTCTCTCCCGCCGGGGGCGAGATGCAGCGTATCATCCATGTCCATGTCCTCCTTAAGGATCGTTCCGAAATTCATCTCGACGTCCTTCGTCCGATGCTCCGGGGAGGAGTCTCAGGTTTACGTAGTGCCGAAGGTACGAATGGTCGACTCGGCTCGCCGGCTTGCCCTCGCGTTCTCGCCTGTATCCCGGATCAAGTATGTGACTGGATGTTATCGTCTTCGGAAAATGCGCGCCTTCATGCCCATAATAACGACGAGTTCGCTCTTCCGCCAACTGCAGATTGTTGCAAAACATGTAAAAAACCGAAGTCATGAGCTCGAAATCGCCCGATGCGAGCATAGATCGGTATCCGCTGGGCTGTCGCATGTTTTTCGATGAGGAGTTCCATGGCGGACGGCCCCATCCTTCTAGGTTGTCGTTGTGCCGAAGGACCAAATCCGCTCCAGCTTTGTTCATATTCGTTCCTCTTGGCCGTTCCGGTCCACGGCTCGAAGTGCGAGGCCGTCAAGAAAGGCCCGACCTCTCGGCCGAGCCCCTTCTTTCTATTCGATGGCGATGCGAATCACGGATCGGTCGCTGGTCACGGTTCGTCCCTTCCAAAACAACTCCACCGTCAAGCCCGATGCGTTGACAATCTCGACGGCGACCTTCCCGCCTTCCTTGCGCAGCGCGATATCCAGCGACGCATCGCCGACGCGCGCGTCGCGAAGGCGGATCCATTGCCCTTCCCAAGACGCGGGCACCTTCGGCTCGAGGCGAATGCGCCTCCGGTGCGCCTCGGGCTGCAGCCCGAGGAGATGCATGACGACGGGTACGGCGAGTGCGTACAGCGTCCACGCCTGCGCGATGCAGCCGTAGTCCGGCGACATCTCGCAGATCGACCCCGGCAACGCCATCGAGAAGGACCGGTTCATCCGTCGCAGCAGCTCCATATTCAGCCCTGCGATTTCGATAATGCCGTAGCCCGAAGGGAGGCCGTCGCCGTCCGGGTCCATCTCGCCGAGCAGCCGGTCCATGCCGTTGCCGCAAGCTTCGTAGTTATCCTCGAGTACGGTTCGATCGCCGGTCCAGCGGGATAGCTCCCAGACGAAGCAAATATAATGCGCCGTCTCCTGCGTATTGCAACCCCGCCGCTAAATTATCTTCATGCGAAGTCCTTCCAAGTGAAGTCTTCGCTTAAGACGCCTTCGAAGTCCGCTTCGTCCGCGTTCCAAACTCCTTTCGAAGCGGCCTCCGGCTTGCGGAAACAAACTAAATTCTTATAATAGCCGAACGCCCTGCACACGGCCGGTCTTGCGGCATGGATCCCGCACCGGTCCCGATCGAGATCGTAAAAGATGCATGTGCCGTAGAAGCGTTCCTGCTTCTGCAGCGCCGCCCGCTCTTTCGGCGGCATCGAACGGATTTTCTTATGGATACGCTTGCGTTCGTCTTTGGTGATCGGTACCGGTCCGCAACATAAACCTTTGCACCCCTGACACGGCAGACTTTCCATGGGGACACCTTCAATCTTTAAGATTTCATTGAAACATATACATTTATATCCTAGTCAGAGTCATATTTCAATAAAAAAATATTATATTATAACACATAAATTTATTTTTGTCAATATATTCCCCTTGGTTCTCTAGTCCCTCGAAGTCTTCCGAAACCGCTCCTTTCTCCCCTCGTATGAACGTTGTATATTGTAGGGGTGAAGGAGGTGAATCCGCATGTTCCCGGATCTTCCCGACTTGTTGTTCGAAGCGATCTCGCTTCTCGGCTCGCTCAGCCTGCTATTCGGCTTTATCGGGCTGCGGCTGACCGCAGCGTCGGTCGTCGTCGCCGCCTATTCCGCCTCGCGTTCGCCGTCGAACGGCGCTTCCGCCGATCAAGAGAGGGCCGCCATGGAGTCGATGGCTTCGCTTCGCAAGGCGTTAGGCCGCGTCAGGCGCAAAGCGCCGACCGACGAAGGCGATCCTTCCTCCCGTTCGTATTCGACAGCGACGACCGACTACGAACGAGGAGGAATTTTATTCTTATGGAAACTTCGACCGCATCGGCCGGAGCGTTCGGATTCGCCCGCCTGCGGCGTCCGATCGCCTTCTCCCTGCTGATCGGAATCGCGCTCGCGTTAAGCGGCTGCGGCGCGACGACCGCCCCGATCGACGCGAACAGCGCCGGTTGGTTCGACCATTACTTCGTATATTCGTTTTCCCGCTTGATTTCATACTTCGCTCGTCTGTTTCACGGGGATTACGGCTTATCCATTATTCTGGTGACCGTCTTGATCCGTCTGGCGCTCATGCCGCTGATGCTGCGGCAGCTGAAGAGTCAGTCGGAGATGCAGTCGAAGATGAAGCGTCTCCAACCGGAGCTTCGAGAGCTGCAGGAGAAGTACAAGGACAAGGGAGCGGAGCGCGCCGCCCAACAAGCCAAATCGCAGGAGATGATGGCGTTATATCAGAAGCATCAAGTCAATCCGCTCGCTGTCGGATGCTTGCCCGCCCTCATCCAACTGCCTATATTATTAGGCTTCTATTACGCCATCCGCCGAACGCCTGAAATTGCGTCCCATTCGTTCCTTTGGTTTAATCTGGGACATCCGGACTTGATCTTGCCGTTCCTCGCCGCCGCGGTGTATTTCGTACAATTCAAGGTATCCCAGACGGGCTCCGCTCCGGCGAACGGGCAGCAGGAGCAAATAGCGTTCCTCGGTTTGCTATCCCCGGTCATGATGGGCTTGTTCTCCTTCACCGCCCCCGCCGCGCTGCCGCTATATTGGACGGTCGGCGGCATCATCGTCGTCGCCCAGACGTGGATCGGCAAGAAGCTGTACGGAAGAGACGAAACATAATCGAACCGCAAGAGGCCGGTCCGGGACGTTCCCGGACCGGCCTCTTATTCGTGCGGGTTAGATTACTCCAACCACGACTTCACTTTGTCCTCGTTCGCCTCTACCCATGCCTTCGCGGCATCCGCCGGCTCCGCGCCTTCTTGAATGTCGACCATGACGGCCGCCATCTCGTCCGGCGTCCAATTGAACGCGTCGAGCAGCTTGTACGCGTCCGGATGATCCTTCTCCAAGTCCTTCCGCACGATCGTATGAATTTGCTCGTCACCGCCGTAGACGCCCTGCGGATCCTCTAAATACTTCAAGTCCATCTTCCCGAATTTCCAGTGCGGCGTCCAACCCGTGACGATGATCGGCTTCTGATCGTTGTACGCGGATTGCAGCTCCGTCGCCATCGCGGCGGACGAGCTTTCGAGCAGCGTCCAACCTTCGAGGCCGTAGGCGGGAATCGCTTCTTCCGTAGCCATCATGATGCCCGCGCCCGGTTCGATCCCGATGATCGTGCTGTCCACGAGCTCGGCGACCTCCGGCTTCTTCAGATCCTCGATCGAGGCGACGTCCATGTACGCGGGGACGACCAATCCGACTTTGGTTCCGTCCAAGTTCGGTCCGAGATCGACGAACTTGCCTTCGTTGTCCTTATAATAGCTCTCATGCGTGGACGGGAGCCAAGCGGCCACCATCGCGTCCGCGCTGCCGTCCGAGACGCCCGTCCACATCGGACCCGCGTCGACTTGGAGCATCTCCACTTCGTACCCGAGCTCCTTCTCCAACACGTATTCGACGACGTGCGTGCTCGCGATCTCCGAATCCCAAGCGACGTAAGCGAGCGTCAGCTCCTTCTTCGCCGCTCCTCCCGTAGAGCAGCCCGCCGCGATCAGCGAGGCCCCCAACAAGAGCGCAATACTTTTCCCCATAGACTTCTTAAACATTCGATCCTCTCCCTTTCCTATGAACAAGATGATGTGTGAATCGATCCAACACGATCGCCAGGATGACGACCGCGAGGCCCGCTTCGAACCCGACCCCCGTCTTTACTTGGGTAATCGCTTGGTACACCTTCGACCCGACGCCCTGCGCCCCGATCATCGAAGCGATGACGACCATGGATAACGACAGCATAATCGTCTGGTTGACCCCGGCCATAATCGAAGGCACGGCCAACGGCAGCTGCAGCTTCACCAGCTTCTGAACGGGGGTGGAGCCGAACGCTTCGGCCGCCTCCACCAAGTCCTTAGGCACCTGCCGAATGCCGAGATTCGTCAACCGAATCGTCGGCGGAATGGCGAAGATGACGGAAGCGATGACGCCCGGCACGACGCCCAGCGAGAAGAAGGACACCGCCGGGATCAGGTACACGAACGCAGGCATCGTCTGCATGAAGTCGAGAATCGGCGTGACGACGTTTCGTACCGTATTGCTCTGCGCGCACCAGATGCCGAGCGGGACGCCGAGCACGATGGAGATGACGGCCGAGGTGAGCACCAGCGCCAACGTCTGCATCGTCGGGTCCCACAGTCCCATATTCCAGATGAGCAGAAACCCGACCGCCGTAAAGACCGCGAGCCGCCAGCGCCCGAGGGCGTATGCGATGCCCGTAAGCAGCAGGATCGTGATCGGAGCCGGTATCGCTTGGAACACGATTTCGAATCCGTCGACGACGGAACCGATGACCATTTTTATAACGTCGAACAAGGGCTGGACATGGTTTTCCAACCACGATTCCAGCGCTTCGACCCACTTCCCTAACGGTATTCTGGGAATTCCCATGTATTGACTTAACCTCCTCCCACGTTTTGATTGCCGGCGAGCGCGCCGAGGACGGAGCCTCGGATAATGATGCCGCGCAGCTTGTTATGCTCGTCGACGACCGCGACCGGTACGCGGGTGTCGCTCATGATTTGAAATAAATCGTTCAAGACCGTGTCGGGACGCACCTCGGGCACGTCCTTGATCATAATGTCCTGCAGCGTCTTCCCGTCCTTCACCGCGGACGAGGCGTCGTCCGCCGTCACGACGCCGAGCAGGTTGCGCTCGTTGCCCACGACATACAGACTGGAGACGCCTCGTTCCTTCATGAGCTGCAGCGCGACGCGCGGGCCACGGTCGGGCGATACCGTCTCCGGCCGCCGCATGACGTGGGCCGCCGTCAGCACCTTGGATAAGTCGACGTCCTCGACGAACCGTTCGACGTAATCGTTCGCCGGATTCGTCAAGATTTGCTCCGGCGTACCGATCTGCACGACGGCGCCGTCCTTCATGAGCGCGATCCGGTCGCCGATGCGCAGCGCTTCGTCCAAGTCGTGGGTAATGAAGACGATCGTCTTCTTCATCTGCGCTTGGAGCTGCAGCAGCTCATCCTGCATGTCTTTGCGGATCAACGGATCGAGCGCGCTGAACGCTTCGTCCATGAGCAGCACGTCCGGGTCGTTGGCGAGTCCCCGCGCGAGTCCGACCCGCTGCTGCATGCCGCCGCTCAGCTCATCCGGCTTCTTATGTTCCCAGCCGCTCAGGCCGACGAGTTCTAACGCTTGCATGGCTTTCTCGCGGCGCTGCTTCTTCGGCTCGCCTTGAACCTCGAGGCCGTATTCTACATTTTCCAAGACGGTACGATGCGGGAATAAGGCGAATTTCTGAAACACCATGCTGATTTGCTTCCGCCGGATGTCGCGCAGCTGCTCCGCGTCCGCCTTCACGATGTCTTTCCCGTTGATCAACACTTGCCCGTCCGTCGGCTCGATCAAGCGGTTCAACAGCCGCACCAACGTCGACTTCCCGCTGCCCGACAATCCCATGATGACGAATATTTCGCCGGGCTCGATCGAGAAATCCACCCGGTTCACGCCGACGGTCAGCTCCGTCTCGGCTAAGATCTTCTCCTTGGACCACCCTTGCTTCAGCAGCGGGAGGGCCCGTTTCGGGTCGTTACCGAATATCTTGGTCACCTGCTTCGCCTCAATGATCGGCATCCTGCTCCCCCTCTCTTATGTTCCGTTGCGCCTTTATTGCTCTGGGCTTAAGTCTAAAGGTAGGGGGACGATAGGGTCAAAACGGAAAATGGGTCGTATGGTTTGTAAAGTTTAAACTTTACGTACATTACGTACAGAATACTCTAATATACTCCCAATTCTGCCCACGGCTTTCTCTTTACATGAAGAGCATCGTTTCCTACAATGAGGATTAATGTCTCAGCGGCTCGCGACTCCCCCGCAGAAGGAGGGAAACACAACGAATGAATAAACTACAAGGCCTATCGAACGAGCAAATCGATAAGATTCAGTCCATCCGCCAGCGCGTCATCGAGACGATCGGCAGCAATATGGACTTATACGGGATTACCTTGTCCATCGGGCATATGTACGGGCATATGTATTTTCAGAACGAACCCGTAACCCTCGACGAGATGGGCGACGTCATGGGCATGAGCAAGACGAGCATGAGTACGGGCATGCGTACGTTAATCGATCTCAAGATGGTCCACAAGGTATGGGGGAAGGGATCGCGGAAGGATCTATACGTCGTGGAGCACGATTGGCACCAGACGTTCATCGACTACTTCTCGGTGCAATGGCGCAAGTCGATCGAGATGAACATCTCGGCGATCAACAAGGCGCTGGCCGAGGTGAAGAAGCTCCGTCGCGAAGCGCAGGAGACGCAAGACGGCCCGCTCTCCGACGTATTGGATCATGACGAGAAGAAGCTGGTCGAGGCGCGGAAATACTACTTGTGGCTCGGCCGGCTGATCGACGCCTTCGAGTCCGGCGATATTTTCGAGCTCGTGCCGAAAGAGGAATAATACGAAAGCGACCGCATCCCCGGAGCGTTCCCCGGGGTCGCGATCGCTTTTTTTCGTTGGGTTTTATTTCGCCTTCTGCTTGCGGCCGGGGAACGGGAGCCTGCCTCCCTCGCGCTCCTCGAACGGAGCCGCCCCCCGGCCCTTGCCGGAAGCGGGTCGAAGCTCGCCGTTGAACGCCTTCAACATGGCGACCACCATCAGAATCAGCACGAAGGACAAGGGGAAGGCGGCCACGATGATCGCGGTTTGCATCGCCTCGAGACCCCCGGACATCGTCAGCACGACCGCGGAAGCGGAAAGCAGGAGCCCCCAGATCGTCTTCACGCTCGTAGGCGGATTGAGACTGCCGTTCGTCGTCTGCATCCCGAGCACGAAAGTGGCGGAATCGGCGGACGTAATGAAGAACGTGGAGATGAGAATCAGCGTGACGATCACCAATACCCCTTGCAGCGGCAGATGTTCGAATACGGCGAAGACGGCCGTCTCGAGCGCCTGGTCCGAGATCGGCACTCCGAGCCGGTATTCCAAATCGAGCGCGGTGCCGCCGAAGACGGCGAACCAGACCGTGCACACGAGCGTCGGAATGACGGTGACGGCGACGACGAATTCCCGGACCGTCCTTCCCTTCGATACGCGGGCGATGAACGTACCGACGAACGGCGCCCAGGCGATCCACCACGCCCAGTAGAAGATCGTCCAGCTTTGCACCCATGCCGCTCGCTCGGGGTTGAACGGCGCCAGACGCAGCCCCATGCTGGGCAAATTCTGAATGTATTCGCCGAGCGTCGTGATATACAGATTTAATAAAAACACTGTAGGACCTACGAACAGCACCGTGAAAAACAAAATCGCAGCCAGAGCCATGTTGATATTGCTTAGATACGTGATGCCCCGCTTCAGCCCGGTTCCCGCGGACAGGATGAACAACACGGTCACGACGGCGATAATCGCGAGCTGAATGCCGAAGTTGTTCGGAATCCCCGTTAAGTAGCTAAGGCCTCCGTTAATCTGCGCCGCCCCCAGCCCGAGCGACGCGGCGACGCCGAAGATCGTCGCGAACACGGCGATCGTATCGATCGTCGTGCCGGTCACGCCTTTGGTTCGTTCGCCGAACAACGGAATGAGCGCCGCGCTCATAAGACCCGGATACCCCTTGCGGAACTTAAAGTATGCGAGCGCGAGCGCGATCGTCGCATAGATCGCCCAGGCGTGAAAACCCCAATGAAGATACGTGTACCGCAGCGCGAGCTTCGCCGCTTCGTCGGTTTTCGCCTCGCCGAGCGGCGGACTGGCGAAGTGGGAGATCGGCTCGGACACCCCGAAGAAGAGCAGCCCGATGCCCATGCCCGCGCTGAACAACAGCGCGAACCACGTCAATCGATTGAAGTCGGGCACGTCCTCCGGTTGCCCAAGCTTGATCTTCCCGTACCGACTGAACACCAAAAACACGGCGAACAGTAAAAATAAGGTGGCGCACAATTGATAAAACCAACCGAACGATTCCAGGAAGAACGACTGCAAACCGCTCATCACGTCCGACAACCGGTCCGGAAACGCCGCGCCCCATCCCACGAATACAAGGCACACCGCCAAGGCGATCCAAAACACCTTCGTTACCTGCCGCATGACATCTCACTCCTTGCCCATAGGATGCCGAGTTCCTTCGACTCCCATGCAAGGGGGACCCTGCTTTTCGCGCTGCTTCTTATCGGGGGCGCAACCCCGTCATTCCGGGCGGTTGGCGGAAGCGTTGCCGATTACGAACGGCGAGACGACGCCTTCGTAGGCGAGGTGCATCGACATTCCGATCGCCGCGTGGATCAGGTTGTGGCAATGGTCCATCCATACGCCGGGGTTGTCGGCCCGGTACGCGACTTCGTACGTATCGCCCGGAGCCACGTACAGCGTATCCGAGTACCATGGACTGCCGCCGACCGGGGCGCCGTTCCGGCTGAGCACGAGCATATGGTGACCGTGCAGATGCATCGGATGATCCACCATGCCGCGATTCGCGATCGTCGTCTTTACCAGATCGCCTTCCCGTACCATAAACATCGGCGTATTCGGGAATACGTGCCCATTGATCGTATACAGCTGCTCGAACGTTCCGTTATAGAAGCCGAGCTTGTTATCCAGGATCATCGTGAATTCCCTGTCGAATACGCTGCTTAGATCGAACGGCAAGGCGGCGGGCTTGCCGTAGAACGCCGGATCGAACCGTTCCCCATCCGGGACGGGCGGCGCCTCGCCTTCGCCGTCGGCGCTAAACAGCAAACCCGTCCCCGCTCCCCTCCCGACGGCGAGATACACCGGTTGCTCCGGCATAACGAATTCCACGTCGTACCGGCCGCCTGTCGTCAGCTCCAGTCGCGCGTCGGTCAAGTCGCTCGGCTCGTTCCACTCGACGCCGTCGATCGCGACGACCTTGAAGGGAGCGCCCACGATTCGGTATGCCTGCTGGACCCAGTTGTCGGTGTTGATCAGCCGCAGCCGCACCGTCGTCCCCGGCTCCGCGGATACGCGCTTCAGCGCCTCGCCGCCTAGCGGGTCCCCGATCGCGAGCCCATAGCCCTGCCACTCGTGGGTCATCACGGTGACGTCCATTCGTTCCGCCGAACCCGCTCGCCCCGCGAGGGGCTTCGGGTCGACGATCAGGGCGCCGAACAACCCCATCTTAACGCCTTCAGCCGAATGCTGATGCGTGTGATACCAATACGTTCCCGTCTGATCGGCGACGAATCGGTACACATGGCGCTCCCCCGGCATGACCGCATTCTGCGTCGCCCCGGCCACCCCGTCTTCCGCGTTCGGCACGTTCAGCCCATGCCAATGCAAGGTCACGCCTTCTTCGATATCTTTGTTCACTAACGTAACCTCCACCAGCTGTCCGTATTCGAATCGCAGCTCGGGCCCCTGCAGTTGACCGTTATACGTCCATGCTTCCATCGTCCTGCCGTTCGGGAGCGTCACGAGCTTCTTCTCGGCGGTTAAGGTGACCTTCCGATCGGGCGTACGGTCCCTTGGGCCCGTCAACGACTCAACGCTCGTCGGAACGACGGAACGATGATCGCCGTGACGACGCTCGCTCGGAACGCCTCCGCCGAAGTCCATAGAGCCGGTCATCATGCTCATCTGTCCCGGCAGCTTCGAAGCGAGCGAACCGAAGTACATCCATCCCGCGAAGATGGCCGAGGCGACCGCGACCGTCCCCAGCATCCGCAGCCACTCGCCGCGAGATCCGTTGCGGTTGCGCCGCCGCTGATGATAGGCGGAGCAAGCGATCAGAACCGCCGCGGCGGCGAGGGGGGTCAGAATTTCGACCCAGCGGAACGGCACCGGCGGGGCGAACAAATAGTAGAGGCTAAGCCCGGTCAGCCATGCGGCGACTCGAATCGGCAACGCGAGGAGCGGATGGCCGGCCCCGGCGCGCAGCTCGTCGCCGATCGCGGCGTCGTCCCGCGCCGGCGACGCGGTCCGGATCGTCCTCGCGATTCTCGGGAAGGCGAGGCCCGCGGCCGCGAACGCCGAGAGGAGCAGCAGCGGAAGATGCACGAGCCACCTCTCCTGCGTGAACATCCACCCGAGCTCCTGATGCATGCGGGAAAACACGACGAGGCGGCCGGCCGCCGCCAGAATGCCTAACGAGCCCGCGGCCAGCGCGACCCATCCCCGCCGAACGAGTTTCTTGCGATCCTTCGAGGCGGACATGCGCGAGGCTCTCGACGCCGCGATCCAAAAGCAAACCAAAGAAATGAAAATCAATCCGCCGTCCAAGCCGAATAACAACGGGTACATAAGCGATTCCCCTTTTTCGCAATCCAGATTCCGGTTCGTCGAACCACGTTCATCTTATCGAACGGAATGGATTCGCTTGAAGGGGCTGCGGAACGGTTCCTTCCCAGCCCGGAGTCGTGCCCCTCGAAGAACGCGAAAGAGGCCCTCGCCCCATCGGAGCGAATCTCCGATGGAGCAAGGGCCGACCGCCGCCTGCAATTATACAGTTATTCGTTCCGGGATAACCTTCGAAGTTTACAGCACCTGCGAAAATACCTTTATTTCCCGCTTCCGCGAAACAACATCGCCGGAATACCTGCAGGTTTGCAGATATTCCGCCATTTCACGCCTTTTTCCGTTCAATTACATGTATTTCTACATTCCCCGCTCCGTCAGAACACGAAATCCTCGTCCCGCAACGGTTCCACGCGAATCGTGCGCACGTAGCCGTTCCCCTTCTTCGAGAAGAAATCGTGCTGCTTCGTCTGGGTGCGAAGCCCGTTCATGACGATCGGATTGATCTCTTCCTCGGCGAAAGGCGGCTCGAGGCCTAAGTTCATGAACGCCTTGTTCGCGTTATAACGAAGGAACGCCGTCACTTCGCCGGCCAGTCCGACCGGTGCGTACACCTCTTCCGTGTAGCGCGTCTCGTTGTCATGAAGCAGGTCGAGCAGCCCCCGCACCGTCTCTTCCGCTTCCGCTTGCTCGCCCGGAAGCAGCTCCGCGAACACTTCCTGGGCCAATACGCCGACGTACAGGCCATGGATGCTCTCGTCCCGCAAAATCAGATCGATGATTTCGCCGCTGCTCGTCATCTTCCCTTGCCCCGCCAAGTAAAGCGGATAGAAGAAGCCGCTGTAGAACAAATAACTTTCGAGCAGCACCGAGGCGGCCATCGCCAAGTACAGCCCTTTCCGATCCGTAATAGAATTGTAGTAAGCCGTCACCGTCTCTGCCTTCCGCTGCAGCAGCGGATGCCGCTCCACCCAGCGGAACAGACGATCGATCTCTTCGCCCGTCGCGAGCGTCGTGAAGATGCTGCTGTACGACTTCGCGTGGATTTGTTCCATCATCCCCATAAAGCTAAGGACGGCTTTGCGCTGCAATCCGTCGACATGCTCGACGAGCCTCGGCATGCCGACGCCGCCCTGCACCGTGTCCAGCAGCGTCAACCCTGCGAGCACCTTCATATAGACGTCGCGCTGCTCGTCCGTCAGCGTCAGCCACGACATCTTGTCGTCCGACAGCGGAATCTCCTCGTCCGTCCAAAATTGCATAATGTTCTGATTCCAAAAGTTGATCGTAAAGTCGTCGTCCGACCGGTTCCAATTCACGGCGCGCAATACTTCCATGGCGGTTCTCCTATCTAGCGTTTTATACCGAGCAGGCGATGCAATCTTCCACGGACAATCGGTTCGTTCTCGTATAATACAGCGACTTCAACCCTTTGCGAGCCGCGTAAATATAATATCGGGCGAGCTCCCGCGTCGTAATGTCGCTGTTCACGTGCAGCACGGTCGAGATGCCTTGGTCGACGTGCGTTTGAATTTCGGCGATCAGATCGAGCACCTTGAACTGGTTCATCTGGTAGGCCGACTTGTAGTAAAACACGTTATCCGGCTGCAGGAACGGCATCGGATAGTACGTCGTCGAATTGGCATACGTCCTCGTCTCGATGAGCTCGACGATCGGCATAACGCTGGACGTCGCGTTCTGCACGTACGAGATGCTCTGCGTCGGCGCGATGGCCAAACGATAGGCGTGGTATAACCCATGCCGCTTGACGCCCTCCTCGAGCCGCTTCCAATCGTCTTGCGTCGGCAGCCCGACGCCTTCGAACAAGGCTGCGACGCGCGGCGTCGCCGGACGGTAATCCGTCTCCCGATAGCGGGCGAAATAAGCGCCGGACGCGTACTCGGACCGCTCGAAGCCTTGGAACGTCTGACCGGTATCCCGCGCGATCCACATGCTCTTTTCGATCGAATAGTAATTGACCGCCATGAAGAACGCCCGGACGAAGTCCTTCGCTTCTTCGCTCTCGTACGCGATCTTGTGTTTCGCCAAGTACCCGTGGAGGTTCATGGCGCCTAACCCGACCGAGTGCAGCTCGCGGTTCGCCTTCGCGACGCCCGGCGCGTTCACGATGCCGGTCATGTCGCTGACCGCGGTCAAGGCGGTCATCCCCTCGTGCACCGACTCCCGGATTTTGCGAAGCTCCATCACGTTCGCGATGTTCAGCGACGCGAGATTGCAGCTAATGTCCCGACGGATGAGGTCGGGCTGGCCGTAATCGCCGATTTCCGACGTCTCCTGCAGCTGGAATATTTCGGTGCACAGATTGGACATCCGAATGCTGCCGATGTTTTTCAACGCATGGCCGCGGTTCGCGTTCGTCTTGTTCATGATGTACGGGTAACCGGACTCCATCTGCACCGAAGCGATTTTCACGAGCATGTCTCTGGCGCTCATGACGGCCTTCTTCTTGACGCGGTCGTCGGCCAGCAGCGTCTCGTACATGGCGTCGATGTCCAGATCGTCGAGATGCGCGCCGTACGCTTTGTACACGGTGTAGGGCGCGAAGACATGAAGCGGTTCGTTGCGCTCCGCCAAGTCGTAAAACTTCTGCGGCACGATCAGTCCGATCGATAACGTCTTCAGCCGGGTCTTTTCGTCCGCGTTAATTTTCTTGCTGTCTAAGAACTCCATTACGTCCCAGCCGAAAATGTTATAGTAGGCGGCCCCGGACCCTTTCCGCTGCCCCATCTGATCGGCGTAAGAGAACGCGTCCTCCATCAGCTTCAGCACCGGCATGATTCCCTTGGCCGCGCCTTCCACCCCTTTGATCGACTCGCCTCTCCCCCGCAGCTTCGACAGGTTGACCGCGACGCCGCCGCCCAGCTTCGACAGCTGCATGCAAGTGGAGAGCACGTAATTAATCGAATTCAGCGTATCGTCCATCTCGAGCAGGAAGCAGGACACCATCTCGCCGCGTCGGCTCTTCCCCGCGTTGAGGAACGTCGGCGTCGCCGGCTGCACCCGCTGCTCCATCATCGCCCCCGTCAACGCGCGAGCGACGTCGACGTTCCCGCGACCCAGATGAAGCGCCACCATGGCGACGCGGTCCGCGTAATGCTCGTAATACTTCGTGCCGTCGTTGCTCTTGAGCGCGTAATCCGTGTAGAACTTGCTGGCGGCCATATAGGAAGGAAACGTAAAGTCGTACCGATACGCGATCCGATAGACGTCGTCGACTTCTTCTTCGGTATAGGACGCATAGACGTTTTCATAATAGTCGTGTTCGATCAAATACTTCATTCTCTCCTTCGTCGTCGCGAAGACGACGCTCTTGCCCGCCACCTCGTCCATGAAAGCGGCGACCGCTTCCCGGTCCCGCTCCAACCGGAAGAAGCCTTCCCGATCCCGCTGCATCAGCAAATTGTTCAATTCAATATGTCGCAAGACGTTGTACCCCCGTGAGAAAAGTTTGTACGTCGCGGCTCGTGCCCGACAGCTCGAACTTCGAGACGATCGGCACGCCGAACGTCCGAGAAATATAGTCCGCGCTCTTCGCGAAGCTTTCGCCCCAATTCCGATTGCCGCTGGCCGCCACCCCGCGAAGGAAAGGAGCATTGTTCTTCAAGAACGCCATGACGTTCTCGGGCGGCTGGCCGAACCCGGTCGTATACGTGACCAACACGAACGGCTCGTCCACCGTCATTTCGTCCTGAATTTTGCGCGACGGCAGCTGCAGCTTCCGAATGAAGCGCTGCACGTTGCCCGTTCTGGATTCGAACATCACTAACATCGTCGATCAGGCTCCTCTCCTGCGAAAAAAACATAGAAAAAGCGTACCCGGCAAGGAACGCGATGCCGAATACGCTTTGAGGACAGTCCATGCCGATAGAGCACGCTGCAAACGAAGCAAACGTCGGACACCTTCCTATCTGCCGTAGGGGTTGTCAAGAATAGGCAGGTCTCCTGGCTCGGAATCGACATGCGCTTCGCCTTCCCGGCCGAATACCGGCCAGTGGCGTATCGAAGCGCACTCCTCCATACAGTGGCGGGACCGCGCCGGATTTTCACCGGGCTTCCCTATTAAGTCTACTTTCGGTTCGAAAGTAAGACACCTATTCGAATAACAATATGTAGATGTTGGATACTAATTTATCTCAATATATTGAGGTTGTCAACGACAATAACGAAAAAAACGAGAAGCCGCGCGAGGCGGCTCCTCCTTCTTCTTCGCTAGATTTCGACTCTTCCCTCGTCGCGAGCGGTTCATTAAGCCTCAGCGTTTGCAGCAACCTGTACAGCAGCTCCGCGCTTTCGGCTCTCGTGGCCAAGCGGTTGGCCTCGATGGCGAATGTGTCTTCCTTCGCCATAATTCCGTTCGCTAGAAGCATATCCACCGCTTCCTCGGACCACGCCGCGAAGCCTCGATCGGGCTCGAAGTTTTGCGGCTGCTCGCTTTTCAACACGGGTCTTCCCGAGTACCCGTAGGCTTTGAACAACCCTAGCTTAGAAGCGGTCTCTACAGCGTCATAGTACCAATCCTCCGGCGCGACATCCTTGAATGTCTGACTCGTCGCTCCTGTCGTCGCCGCGATTCCCAGCGCGCGAATGAGCATCACCGCGAATTCCGCTCTCGTAACGGTGTTGTTTGACCTCAATTCTTACATAGTTTTATAGGGAATTTCACATCCTACTAAATATATAGAAAAAGAGCCGAGCGACGCGCGCTCGACTCTCGATTCCTCTACCGTCCCGGTGTTCGCGCGTCGAACGTCTTCACGACCAAGTCCGCCGCGCCCAAGTCTTCGGCCTCTACCATGACGCGAATGTCTCCCGCTTCGAGCGTCGACTGCACGATCGCCAGCGCCAAGCCGTTGAACGTCCGGCGGCGATTCGACTTATAAGACTCATGGCAGTCGGGCTTGCCGTTGTCGGTGCCGATCAGCGCTCCCGCTCCTTCCACGCGGAACGCAAGCTGCACGTCTGCTGTCGGTACGGTTCTGCCCGCCTCGTCGACGACGCGCACCGTCACATGGCATACGTCTCGGCCGTCCGCCGCGATCGTCGCGCGATCCGCCTCGACCCGGATCGCCGCCGGTTCCCCCGTCGTCGCGACCTCCGTCTCCACGACGATCGCGCCGCCCCGGTACCCGACGAGCCGCAGCGTGCCCGGCTCGTACGGAACGTCCCACGTCAGATGCAGATCGGACGTCGTGACGTGGACGTACGGCCGTTCGAAATGCGCCCACTCCTTCGTCATCCCTTGCCGGGGAAATTCATACGACTTCATCCCGAACGACTTGCCGTTCACGAACAGTTCCGCGCTCTCGCAATTCGTGTAGCAGAGGACCGGAATGACCCTCCCTTCCTGCCCCGTCCAATTCCAATGCGGAAACAAATGAGCCATCGGCCGATCCGTCCACTGACTCTGATAGAAATAATAGCCGTCCTTCGGGAATCCGCACGTGTCGATCACGCCGAAACTGGCGTTCTTGTTCGGCCATCTCGTCTCGCCGATATAATCGATGCCCGTCCACATGAAGTCGCCGGCGACGAAGTCGTGCATGCGCGTATACTTCCAGAGCTGCTCGACTCCGATCATGGCCGTCGGATACGGGCCTCGCCACCACTGATCCGTAGGCGGCTCCAGCGAATAGTCTCCCCGGACGGATACGATGCCCGGATTTTCGGTCCCGATGACGCGTCGATGCGGGTACCGATGCCGGTCTTCGCTATAGAACGTCTCCGTCCGCGTACGCCACCGCCCGACGTAATTGTAGCCGACCACGTCCAGCGTCTCGAGGAACGCTTCCGTCGCGGGAACCGGCTCCGCTTCGATGTTGTCGCAAGCCGCGGTCACGAGCCGCGTCGGATCTTCGCGGCGGCAGACGTCGATCAGCCGACGGGCGACGTCGTGCCCGTTCGGCTCCCGCTGCTCCGGAATTTCGTTGCCGATGCTCCAGATGACGACGGACGGATGATTGCGGTCGCGCCGCAGCATCGTCGTCAGATCGCGCTCCGCCCACGCGTCGAAATACTCGGCGTACCCGTGAACGTCGGCCCGGCCGTTCTTCCACTTCGTGATCGTCCATTCGTCGAACGCTTCGCCCATCACGAGGAAGCCCATCCGGTCGCACAAGTCGAGCAGCTCGGGATCGGGCGGGTTATGACTCATTCGGATGCCGTTCACGCCCATCTCCTTCAGCAGCTCGAGCCGACGCTCCCATACCCGCTCCGGCACGGCCGCCCCGACGCAGCCGCCGTCATGGTGAAGACAGACGCCGTTGATCTTGACCTGGCGGTCGTTCAGCAGAAACCCGCGGTCCCGATCGAATGCGGCGGAACGGACGCCGAAGGTCGTCTCCTCCGCATCGATCGTCACGCCTCCGCGGATCAGCGTCGTTCGAAGGGTATATAGCTGCGGAGCTTCGACGGACCACAGCGCCGGCCGTTCCAGCCGAAGCTCCTGTCGCGCCTCCAGCGCCGCCCCGGCTTCGATCGTCGCGAGCGCCGCTTCTGCGCAAGCGACCGCGGCGCCCCGCGCATCGAGCACCTCCGCTCGAAGCGCGATCGCCTCCGCCGCTAGATCGCCATCGTTGACGACGCGCGTCCCGACCGCGACCGTCGCTCCGTCCGGCGAGACGTCCGGCGTCGCGACGAAGACGCCGTAGCGGTCGATATGCAGCCGATCCGTCGCCTGCAGCCATACGCGGCGCGTGATGCCGGAACCCGAGTACCAGCGCGAATTCGGCTGCGCGCCGTTATCGACCCGGACCGCGACGACATTCGTGCCGCCGAAGACGAGATGCGGCGTCAGCTCGTATTCGAAGCTTCCGTAGCCGAACGGGTAACGCCCCAGATGCGTCCCGTTCACCCAGACGTCGCTGTTCATGTAGACGCCGTCGAACTGGACGGTCACCTTCCGGTCCCGCCACGCCTCTTCAGCGACGAACGTCTTGCGGTACCAGCCGACGCCGCCCGGGAGATACCCGCCGTCGCCGCCGGAAGGGGCATGCTCGTCGAACGCGCCCTCCACGCTCCAGTCGTGAGGCGCGTGCACGGTTCGCCAACCGCCGTCGTCGAACGCGGCCGCCTGCGCTCCGTCCGGATCGCCGAGCGCGAATCGCCAATTCCGATCGAACGAATATCTGTTTCTTCCTTCCATGTCCGTTCCTCCCCGTTTCAAGAAAGAGGCCCTCCCGTCCGGGAAGACCTCCTCGTATCGACTATCGCTTCAGCATGCGAATCCCGTTCGTCGGCAGCTCCAGCGCGCCCGTTACGGACCCGCCGTTCACCAGGTCGACGTATGCGCGGCCGTCGAGCGCGACGGTCTGCGGCGCGCCGCTGAAGTTCATGACGAACACGTACTCGTTCTCCCCGTCCGTCCGCGCCTGCGCGGTGACGCCCGCCGGGAGATCGGCCTCCAGCACGCGTTTCACGCCCGCTTCCGCTGCCAGCTGCGCGTAGAACCGCTCGTAGAACGGCTCCTTCGCCCGCGTCGCCAAGTAGTACGCCTTGCCTCGGCCGAACCGGTTCACCGTCAGCGCCGGGCGCCCGGCGTAGAAGTCGCTCTCGTACGTCGCGAGCACCTCGGCGCCTTCGCTGTGGATCAGATCGCACAGCTCATGCGACTCGTACGCCGCGCCGCCGTAGACGAAGCCGTTCGCATCGTGCGGATGCAGGCCCTCGATCTCCTCGGACCAGAGGCCGAGCGTCTTCCGCAGCGGACCCGGGAAGCCGCCGAGATGGCATAGATCGTTCTCGTCCACGATCCCGCTCCAATACGTCGTTACGAGCGTGCCGCCCGCTTCCACGTACGCTTCGAATTTGCGCCCCGCGGCAACGTCGAGCATGTACATCATCGGCGCGACGACGAGCTTGTACGCGGACAAGTCCGCGTGGCGGCTCACGACGTCGACGGAGATGCCGAGCTCCCAGAACGCGCGGTAATGCTGCACGACCGTCTGCTCGTAGTGGACGCCCATGTTGCGCGGGCCTTGCGCATCGCGGATCGCCCAGCGGTTGTCCCAGTCGAACACGATCGCGACGCGCGCGTCCGTGCCCGCGCCGAGCACCTCGCCCGACAGCTTCTCGAGCGTCTCGCCGACCTCGGTCACGTCGCGGAAGACGCGCGTATGCTCGTGGCCGACGTGATCGACGACCGCGCCATGGAACTTCTCGCTGGAGCCCCGGCTCTTGCGCCACTGGAAGTATTGCACCGTATCCGAGCCGTGCGCGACCGCCTGCATCGAGCTCAGCTTATGCATGCCCGGCCGCTTCAGCTTGCTCACCGGCTGCCAGTTCGTCAGGCTCGGCGTGCTCTCCATGAGCATGAACGGCTTGCCCTTAAGCGAACGGAACAGATCGTGATTGAACGCGAACCACGAGGCGACCTGAGCCTCGCTCGCCTCGGCGTGCCAGGTCGGGTACGCGTCCCAAGAGACGACGTCCACCGCTTCGGCGAACTTCCAATAGTCGAGCCCGTCGAACAAATCCATCATGTTCGCCGTCGCTGGCAGCGCGGGGTTCGCCGCTTTCAGCGGCGCTTCCTCCCACCGATAGAAGTCGATCGTCTGATCCGTGACGAACCGCCGCCAGTCGACGTTCATGCCGTGCACCGCCATCTCCCCGTGCGGCGCGGGCGACGAAATTTGCGACCAGTCGGTGATCGTATGCGCCCAGAACGCGTTCCACCATGCATGGTTCAACGCCTCGAGCGTGCCGTACTTCCGCTTCAGCCATTCGCGGAACGCTTCTTGGCAATACTCGCAATGGCACTCCCCGCCGAATTCGTTGGAAATATGCCAGCCGACCACGGCCGGATGATGCGCGTACCGCTCCGCCAACTTCCGGTTCATGATGGCGACCTTCTCGCGGTAGACCGGCGACGTGTAGCAGTGATTATGTCGGGCGCCGTGCAGGTTCCGCACGCGATTGGCCCCGACGCGCAGCACCTCGGGATACTTCTGCGACATCCAGGCCGGGCGCGCGCCGCTCGGCGTCGCGAGCCACGCGTACAAGCCGTTCGCCGCGAAGTCGTCCAACGTCTTGTCGAGCCACTCGAACGTAAATACGCCCTCTTCCGGCTCGAGCGCCGCCCAAGCGAAGATGCCGACCGCCATGACGTTCGAATGCGACAGCTTCATCAGTCGAATGTCTTCCTTCAGCACCTCCGGCGCATGAAGCCATTGATCCGGGTTATAGTCCGCCCCGTGCATGAAGACGGGCAGTTTATCGCTGATCGGGGGAAACCGCTTGGTCATAATGCTCTCCGCTCCTCTGTTTCCATGAATGAAAGTAAAACGCAGCGGCACAAGGATATACGGATATACCGTCCTCTAAAGGACGGTATCCGTTTACCGATACGATTCAGGCGTTACATACGAGCCTGAAGTCTTTTCTGCCGCTGTGGGCGAAGCTTCTTATTGATTCGCCAGGAACGCATCGATCTGAGCTTGCAGCTCGGCTTGGATTTTGTCGACGCCGGCGGCCTTCAGCTGCTTATTCAGTTCCGCGATGCCTTGGTCGATATCCTTCACCAAGCCGTATTCGAGCGGAATCGCGTAGCGCAGCATGACGTTGCCGACGGCCGCGATCTCCGACTTCACCTTGCTGTTGTCGAAGACGAACGTCTCGAGCGCGTAGTGGTAGACGCCGCTCTCGAAGCCTTTCACCATATCGCTGACTTCTTTCGGGAACGCTTCGTTGGTGCGGTTAAGCGGCGAGTTGAAGCTCCAGTTAGAAAAGCCCGTGTAGTTCGCGCTCTTGTCCGTCGCTTTGAACAAGTCGTCGCCGACCGGCTCATAGTGCACGCCTTGGACGCCGTACATGATCAGATCGTGAATTTCCTTGTCGTACTGCATCAGATCGATCAGCATCAGCGCGCGCTCCGGGTGCTTCGACGTCGCATGGATCGCCGTGCCGTTCTGCGTCGAGATCGCGACCGACTTCGCCTTGCCTACGTTGATGTCGGCGACGGCGACTTCGTACGGGGAGCCCTCGCGGCGCATCTGCTCCATGAGGGAGCCCGTCGTGCCGGTGTTATGGGTAATCGACGCCGATTTGCCTTGGCGGAAGTCTTGCTGATGGTCGTTCTTGCTGTTCAAGACGTTCTTGGACCATGCGTTGTTGTCCGCGAGATCCTTGTAGTACACGGCCAGATCTTTAAACTCTTGCGTCTCGTACACGTTGAACACTTTGCCCTTCTCGTCCTTCAGCTTGAACGCGAACGGAAGATCGAGGTCGAACATGTTCCATTCGTTCTGCTGCTTGAGCAGGATCCGGTCCAAGTTGTGGTATTTCCAATCGCCCGTCTCCGGCGTGAACGGCGTGACGCCTTTCTCGTTCTGTGCGACCGCCTTCAGATAGTTCGCGAACGCTTCCGGGCTGTCGATCGCCGGGAGGTTATACTTCTTGCGCAGATCCTCGCGGTACAGGATGATCTTCTCGACCGATTCGCCGTTGTTTTGCGGCACCATATACAGCTTGCCTTGCACCTTCGCTTGATCCCAGTTGACCGAAGGCGTCGATTCCCAGGCCTTCGGAGCGTACTTCTGCAGCATATCTTCCGTCAGCTCGAGGAAGCCGCCTTTGAGCGCCTGGTCGTTATATCCGGCCCAGTTCGCCGCATAGATGAGGTCGAAGTCTTCGTTCGCCGCGAGCATCATCGGATATTTCTGCGCCCAATCGGACCAATCGAGGAACTCGCCTTCGAGCGTCGCGTTGATTTTCTCTTTCAGCTTCTTGTTGACTTCCGCGAAGACGGTGTCGTAATCGACCGGCTTCGGACCGACGAAGACCATCTTCAGATTGACCTCTTCGGAGGTGTCGATTCCGCCTTCGCTCGGCGCGGCGGCATTATCGGTCGTCTCCTGCGCGTTGCCCGTTGCAGGCGCTTCGTCGGCGGAACCGCCGCCGGCGTTATTCGCGTTGCCGCCGCATGCGGTAAGGACCATGACGATCGCAAGGATTGCAGCAAGGAACATCGATCTGTTTTTGTTTCGCATCGAGGTACTTCCCCCTAATAATTAATAATATTGATAAACCAGGAATCCCTGGGTTCACCCTTTGACTGCGCCGATCGTCATCCCTTGCACGAAATACTTCTGAATGAACGGGTACACCGCGAGGATCGGACCGGTCGCCACGACCGTCATCGCCATCTTGAGTCCCTCCGAAGGCAGCGAGGTCGTATTGACGGCCCCGGCGCTCATCATAGCTTTCCTCATGCCGTCCATATTGCCCAGCATTTTGTAAAGATAATATTGGAGCGGCACCAGCTTCTCGTTCGAGACGAACAGCAAGGCGTTATACCAATCGTTCCAATACGCGAGCGCCAGGAACAATCCGATCGTGGCCAAGGCCGGCTTCGACAGCGGAAGAATGAGCTGGGCGTAAATCCGGAAATCGCCGGCGCCGTCGATCTTCGCCGATTCGACGATCGCCTCCGGGATGCTGCTCATGAACGACTTCATGACGATAATGTAGAAGACGTTCAGCATCATCGGGACGATCAGCGCAAGCGCGGTGTCCTTCATCTGCAAATAGTTGACGATCAGCAAATACCACGGGACGAGACCGCCGCTGAACAACGTCGTGAAGAAGAAGTAGAACGCGAAATGGTTGCGCCACTTAAAGTCCTTCCGAGACAACACGTACGCCGTCATCGAGGTGAGGAACAGTCCTAGGAACGTACCGACCGCCGTCACGCCGATCGTCACGACATACGCGTTGATCAGCTGCTGCGGATATTGAAACAAGATGCTGTACGCTTCCGTCGAAAAGTGCAACGGAAGGAATTGGTATCCTTCCACGACGATCGTGCTTTCTTCCGTCAGGGACGAAGACACGACCAAGATGAAAGGAACGATACAGAGCACCGCCAGAATCGTCAATGATACATACCCGATCGTCGAGAAGAGCGTCCGGTCCAGGTGGCTCCGTCTTCGAACCGCCGGAACGAACGGTTTGCCGAAGCTCACATCCTTAGCGTTCATGTCGTCGCCTCCTTTAGAATAATGCGCGGTCTCGGTCGTATCGACGGACGGCGTAGTTGACGAGCATAATCGTCGCGAAGCCGAGCACCGATTGGAATACGCCCGCCGCGGCCGACATGCCGATATCGTTCGAAGTGATGAGCGAACGGAAGACGTACGTGTCGATGACGTCGGTGGAAGAGAACAGCAGTCCGTTATTTCCGATCATGTTGTAGAACATGCCGAAGTCGCCTCGGAAGATGTTGCCTACCGCGAGCAGCACCAAGATGATAACCGTCGGATACAGATTCGGAATCGTCACCTTCATGACCCGTTGGAAGATGTTCGCTCCGTCGATTTCCGCCGCCTCGTACATCTCCGTATCGATGCCGGTGATGGCGGCCAGGTACATGACCGTTCCGTATCCCAACGTCTTCCACGCCGACACGGCGATCAAGATGAACGGCCAGTACGAAGGCGTGTTGTAGATGTCGATCGGCTCCAATCCGAGCCCGCGCAAGAGCGCGTTCACGGTGCCGATGTCGTAGTTTAACAAGTTATAAGCGATCGCGCCGACGACGACCCACGAGATGAAATACGGGAGGAACAAGACCGACTGCGTCAGCTTCTTGAACCACTTGCCCCCGACCTCGAACAGCAAAATCGCCGCGAAAATTTGGAGCAAGTTGTTTACGACGATGAACGCGATATTGTACAACGCCGTATTCCGCGTCACCCTCCAGGCATCCCCGGATTCGAAGAAAAACCGAAAGTTGTCCAATCCGTTCCAGGCGCTTCCGAAAATGCCGCCGATATAGTCGTAACGCTTGAATGCGATTACAATCCCCGCCATCGGGAGATACGCGAATATCAGGTAAAATAGAACGGCCGGTGCCAACATCAGCAGGAGGATCTTATACCTTGCCAAGTCATCCCAGAACCTGCGCAGCCTCATTCTCGATCCCTCTCTTCTCTCTATGTGTACCTTCATTATAGAAAGTTTTCAGGCCCGAAATAATTAAGGGGAACAACGAAAAGTAATACGAATTCAACGATTCTTCCTTCGGCACGTTTATAAAAAAAAGACGCCGGTTCGGATCCCGGCGCCCCGTCAGACCTTATGCTTCTTCCGATACTCCCCGGGCGTAACGCCCGCGTATTGCTTAAACTGCCTGTTGAAATAAATAATGTTCTTATAGCCGACCTGGTCGGCGATTTCGTAAATTTTCTTCGTAGGGTCTTGCAGGAGTTCGCATACTCGCTTCATCCGCAGCTCGTTCAGGAAGTCGCTGAACAATCGATTCGTTTCCGCCTTGAACAGATGGCCCAAGTAATTCGGAGTGAATCCGAAGTGAGCGGCGACTTCGTTCAGCGTAATTTTCTGATCCAACCGCTCCTTCACGTAATCCGTAATCTTATGGATCAACCCGCGCTTCTGCTTCTGTCTCTTGAGGTACAGCAGCTCGGACAACTCGAAGAATCTCCTTCGAAGCCAGGAGATGATGTCGTGTACGGTTTCGAACTGGAAGAGAATGAGAGGCTGATGGCTCTCCCACTTCAAAATGTCGTACAGATGCTCGTTCATCTGCTGCAGCTCCGCATGAAGCTTGGAATTGATCCGGATGATCAGGTCGTAAATTTCGTTCTTCTGGGACAACGGGCTGTCCCCGCCGAACAGCTCGAGCAGACAATCGTCGACGGTGACGAGGTCGTATTCCAGCATCGCCTGAAGCATCCGGTTGACGACTTCCTCCACGTCGGCGGCCATCTTCGCCTTCGGTGACCAGACGGAGGCGTCTTGGATGAGCCGATTTTTCCCGACGATCCACTTGATGCTTAACGCCGCCTTCGCCTGCCGATAGGAATGATGAAGCTCGTCCGCTTGGGTCGTATGCTTCCCCGTCCCGACCGTGATCGAGAAAGCGAACGACTGATAGAAGGATTGGATCAACCGTTCCAGCAGCGCCTTGGCTTCGTCCTCCGGCGGCGTCGTCAGCACGACGAACCGATGATCGTGGCCCGCGATGACGGTGCCCAAGCGGTTGTCTCTCGCGAAGCCGCGGATGTAGTCCGCAACCTTCCCGATGAACGCGTGCCGTTCTCCCTCGTCCATGCCTTCCAGCTTCCAGGTCAGATCGTCGACTTCGACGAGCGCTACGGCCGAGCCGCCCGATGCGACCGGCGTCAACAAGCCGCGGACATGCGAGTCGATCTGCTCCGGCGTCCCTTCGTGGAACCAGCGCAGCAACAGCTCTTGGTTCACGAGCGATAACGTCTCCGATAACGACGCCCGCTGCTGCCGTTCCCGCTCGATCTTCCCGGCGAGCTCGACCAGCATATCGTTCAGCTCGCGATCGTCCACCGGCTTCAGCAAATACCCGGAGGCCCCCAGTTGAATCGCTTCCTTCGCGAAGCCGAAATCCTGATGCCCGCTAATGAATACGACTTGAACTTGGGGGTTCGCCTCCTTGGCCTTCCGAACGAACTCCATGCCGGACATGATCGGCATCCGAATGTCGGACAACACGACGTCGATCGATTGCTGCTCCATGATCTTGAGCGCCTCGAAACCGCTGGAAGCGGTTCTTACGCTTTGGAAGTCGACATGCTCGTTGCCCGCCACCCGCCTCCGCAGCCACTCTAAGTCGACTGCTTCGTCGTCTACCAAGAGAATATTAATGTCCATAGGTTGCTCCTCCTTCCATCACCTTATGCCGGCGCCTCGTCTTCCTCCCTCGGCGGTTCCTCCTCGATCGGAAGGACGATCTGAACCGTCGTTCCCGCGCCGTACCGGCTGCCGATCCGAATGCCGTACTCCGGCCCGTACCTCAGCTTGATCCGCTCCTCCACGTTCTTCAAGCCGTATCGATCCGAGTGGTTCGATTGGGATGGGGTCCGCATGTTTTCTAAAGTTTCCTGGCGCATGCCGACGCCGTTGTCGATCACCTTCAATTCGATGCGCTTGCCCAGCCGCCTTCCCGTAATCCGTATGGAGATGGCATCCTCGAACCAGGCATGCTTAAACACATTTTCCACGAACGGCTGTAAAATCAGCTTGATCACGGGCACCTGGAGAATGTCCGGATCGATATCGTAATACACGTTGAAGCGCCCCGCGTATTTGACCTTCTGAATTTCCAGATACGTCTGCACTTGCTCCAGTTCCTTCTCCAGCGCGATCGAAGCCTGCCCTTGATTGATCGTCAGCCGATAAAACTTCGAAAGCCCTTGCACCATCTCGGTGACCTTCCGCACCTCTCCTAAATTCGCGAGGCTGCCGATCGTCGATAAGGTATTGTACAAGAAGTGCGGATTGATCTGGGCTTGCAGCGCATCGAGCTCCGCCTGCTTCCGCTGAATGCCCTGGACATAGACGTTCTTAATCAGCTCTTGAATGCTCGTGGCCATCTGGTTGAAGGCATTCGCGATGTGAGCGAACTCGTCGTTCCCGGAAAATCCGATCCGCTTATGGAAGTTCCCTTCCTGGAACGATTGGACCAGCGTCACGATCCGCTTGATCTTCTTGCCCGACAAGCGCGCCACGAGATAGCCGATCGAGGCCATGACAAGGAAGCTTATCGCGCACACGGTCCCGATCACCCGCTGCAGCCGGCTGGCGTCCTTATTTAGATACGCATGCGGGACATACGTTTCGATGGCGTAGTTCGTCTCCGGAATGTCCTCTCGGACGATCAAGTAAGACCCGTCTTCGCCGGGGCCGGCGGACGCGCCTCGCTCGTAGAGCGCCGTTCCCGTCGCCGTATCGATCAAGCGAAGCCGGATCCCCTGCTCGATCGGGTACGCGTCGAAGTTGCCGAGCAGCTCGTCGAACCTCGCCGTGACGCGCACGTAACCGATGACGGCGGTAGAGGCGGACACCAACTTGCGGAAATACGAGATATTGTCGAGCTGCCGGTCGGTGTCGACCTGCACCCATACCCGATCCAGGTTGCGTTCCACGATGGACGTAAACCACGGGCTGTTCTCGATATGGCCGGAGAGCAAGACATAATAATCGCTTCGATCGATCGGCGTCGACATATCGTCGCCTTCGATCTCCAGAACAGAATCGTTCGTCGCGTAGACGGCCAATCGGAGCCGGTTCCCGTAGAGCTGCAGCGGCCCTCTCAGCTGCGGGGTGATGTGATCCCTCATCGCCAGCATGACCTCCAGCGGCTCGCCCCGGTTTTGCAGCGCGTTCTGGAACGCGCCGTTGTTGAAGATGATGTCGGCCATGCGCCGGATCTCGTTCACTTGATATTCGAGGTTGTTGCGCGTCTGCTTCATGGCCGTTCGAATGTTCGTCTCCGCCATCTCGGTTCGGGATTGCACGAGCATCGAATAGGAGATGTAGCCGATCAATAGATCCGTCAAGAGGACAAGCACGAGGTACGGGAGCATCATCTTGTACGTGAACGGCATATATTTGTTGGGAAGGATCGTTCTCATTCGCATGCTCCTTCTTTGATTTCGTTCCTTGCCGACGGGTCGTCGCGTCTTCCTATAGTAATTCACTTTATGAATGGGCAACAATATGAAATTTTCGGTGCGCGAACGATTCGGCGCGCAAAGCTTCTAAGCGGCATAAAGCCCCGGAACCATGTCCGGGGCTTTCGTTAATAGACCGTATACGTTTTTCCGATGGATGTCGGCTCGGCCATCGCCCGCATGGCGATCGGCAGCGATCTCTTTATTGGAATGTCTCCCTAACCTGCTCCCGTAGCGTATCCAACGATACGCGTTCGACGAACTTCCGAAATTTTTCTTTCCCCTTTGCATTCGCCGCATAATAGTCGACGATCGAACGAACCGCGGGTCCGACCTGCGCGGACTCGACCCCGGACATAAGCGGCAACGCGAAAGCGACCTTCAATCCTTTCGGTTGTCCGCCCACGTAAATGTCGAATGTATCCCGCATCTTCACGACGCCGATATCTTTCAGCAGCGGCTCGGACGTTCCCAACGCGCAGCCGGCATATCCGACCTTGACCGGGGTCGGCGTCGACACGCCGGCGATCGAGCGGTTCAGCTCCCGGGCGACCTCGAGACCCGCTTCCTCCGCTCCTTTGCAGAAGTGGCAAGCGATCAAGCCTTTGGTCGCGAACCCCGCCGGAAGCACTTGCAGCTCGGCGCGTTGAAGCTCCGACCGGATGTCGTCAAGACGGTCGGCGGCCAATTCAATGTACAACTGCCCGAACGGAGTCATTTCGATCGAAGCCCCCGCTTCGGCAAGACTGCCGACCAACGCGAACTGCTCCGGCGTAAACAGGCTTCCGCCGACTTGGATTTCCGGCGAAACCGCGATTTTCACCCGTTCCATAGCGCTTCCTCCCTTCCGATTCGCTGCGTTATTTCACGTCGATGACGTAAGGTACGGTGAACACTTCGTCGTTATGCCGGAATTGCCCCCAGATCTTATAGATGCCCGCTCGGGGGAACGAAGTCGCGAACTCCGCTTCCGGTCCCGTGGACGTCTCATCCAACGGATGGACATGGATGTACTGCTCCGCATCGGCCGATAGGATGACGACGTGTCCGACGGCGCCTAAGTACGGCTGAAGATCGTTGATTTCCTTCTTCGTAGCGGCGTCCCGAACGAAGAACGTAAGCGTGACCTCCTCGTCGGGCTTCGTGCTGCTTACCGATAGTTCGACCTCCTTGCCGTTCGCCTCTTGCCGCAGGGCCGAATCGACGGCAATCTCGGCGTGTTCGCCCTCGGGACCCTCGACGGTCACCCATTCGGTCAGCGTCGCGCCTGCCCCGCCGGCGGGGACGACGTCCGCGAACAGCTTATACTCGCCGCCCGTCGGGAAGGAGGTGCGAATGAGGAAGGTCCCGTCCGCTTGAAGCTCCGGGTGAATGTGATCGAAAAATTTCAAATCGTGGTCCACGACGATCAGATGCAGCAGCTTCTCGTGGCTTACCTCGAACTCCCGAAGCCGTTCCCCTTGCTCGTTCGTAATTTCGATCGACAGCTCCGTCTCTTCGCCGGCTTTCGGAGCGCCGCTCGGGAATCCGAACGAAGCCTTCAACGTCTCGCGTTCCGCCGCTTCCTCGCCGTCATGCCCGCCATGGCCGTCCGCATGCGACGCGTCGTGCGCCTCTTCCTCCGTGTTCTTTGCGGCGCCGTTGCAGGCGGAAATCAGAAGCGCAAGAAGTACAGCCATGCTCCATACCATCATCTTTTTCATCCGTCGCATTCCTACTTTCGTTCGTTGTTCGATTCCGTGATATTCAGTGACGTACGTTCGCTCGTTGCAGACGAAGGGCGTTCAAGACGACCGACACCGAGCTTAGCGCCATCGCCGCGCCGGCCACCCAAGGGGCCAATAACCCGACCGCGGCGATGGGAATGCCGAGGGTGTTGTACCCGAGCGCCCAAAACAAATTTTGCTTGATGTTGCTCATCGTCTTGCGGCTCATATAGATCGCGTCCGGAATGCTCGACAAATCCCCGCGCATCAAGGTAACGTCCGCCGCTTCCATCGCCACGTCGGTTCCCGTGCCGATCGCCATGCCGATGTTCGCCGTAGCCAACGCCGGCGCGTCGTTGATACCGTCGCCGACCATGGCGACCGTCTTGCCTTCCGCCTGCAGCTTCTTGACCTCTTCGGCTTTGCCTTCCGGAAGCACTTCCGCTCTGACATGGTCGATGCCGACCTCCGCGGCGATCGCTCTCGCCGTGCGCTCGTTGTCGCCCGTAATCATGATGACTAGAACGCCCATATCCTTCAGCCGCCGTACCGCATCCTTCGAGGTTTCCTTAATCGTATCCGCGACCGCGACGATCCCGGCGTACCGACCGTCGATCGCGACCAGCATAGCCGTCTTCCCTGCGCTCTCGAGGTTTGCCATGATCCCGTAGGCATTCTCCGCTTCCACGGCGTACCGTTCCATAAGTCTTCTCGTACCGATCAACAACGTTTTGCCTTCGACGACCGCCTTCACGCCGTATCCGGGAATCGCTTCGAAGCTCTGCGTGCTAGGCATCTCGATATTCCGCGCTTTGATTCCCTCGACGATCGCTTCCGCAAGCGGGTGCTCCGAGTTTTTCTCCGCCGCGCCGACGAGCCGCAGAAACTTGTCTTCGTTCCCGATCGACAGCACGTCGGTCAATTCCGGCTTTCCTTTCGTAACGGTACCCGTTTTATCCAGAATAATCGCGTCGATCTTGTGCGTTTGTTCTAAGTGCTCGCCGCCTTTAAACAAGATGCCTAGCTCCGCCGCGCGGCCGGAGCCGGCCATAATCGACGTCGGCGTCGCAAGACCCAATGCGCAAGGGCAGGCGATGACGAGAATGGCGATCGCCTTCTCCAGCGCCTCGGCTACGTCGCCCGGCGTCACGAAGAAGTACCACGCGAGGAAAGCCAGAATGGCGATGCCGACGACGATCGGCACGAAGATGCCCGAGATGACGTCCGCGACCCGTTGAATCGGCGCCTTCGAGCCCTGCGCTTCCTCTACGACTTTAATGATTTGGGCGAGCGCGGTTTCCTTCCCGACTTTGGTCGCTTGAATTCGAAGCACGCCGTTCTTGTTGATCGTGGCGCCGATGACGGAATCGCCGGCTTTCTTCTCTACGGGCAAGCTCTCTCCCGTCAACATGGACTCGTCTACGGACGAGACGCCCTCCATGACGACGCCGTCCACCGGCACCTTGTCTCCGGGGCGGACCAACACCACGTCGCCTGCCAGCACTTCGTCCACCGGAATCAACGCTTCTTGCCCGTCTCGTATGACCAGCGCCGTCTTCGCTTGCAGCCCCATCAACGATTTGATCGCCTCCGACGTGCGCCCCTTCGCCAAGGATTCGAATAGCTTCCCCATAATGACGAGCGTGATCAGTACGGCACTGGTTTCGTAGTACAAGGAAGGACCGTGTCCATGGTGCGCATCCCCGCCTCCATACCATTCCAGGGTGAGATACAGGCTGTAGAAGTACGCCGCCGACGTTCCGAGCGAAACGAGAACGTCCATATTCGCGCTTCCGTTGCGCAGCGCCTTATACGCCCCGACGTAAAACGGTTTCCCGATGTAGAACTGAACCGGGGTCGCGAGCAAGAGCTGAAACCACGGGTTCATGAATAAATCCGGGACGTACATCCAGGAAGTGAAGGAGAAATGACCGACCATACTCCACAGCAGCGGCAGAGACAGGATCGCCGAACCCAACAGCTTCCGCTTCTGTAACCGGACTTCGCGCTGCCGGCGATCTTCCGTCGAATGACCTTCCTGCTGAGCGACGGCTCGGTATCCTAGCTGCTTCACCTTGGCTTGCAGCTCTTCGGCCGTAACCTCCCCGGGCGTATATTCGACGCGCGCCGTCTCCATCGCGAAGTTGACGGTTGCCGAGGACACGCCGCCCATCTTCCCTAATCCCTTCTCGATGCGAGCGGCGCAAGCGGCGCAGGTCATTCCCTCGAGTCGGAAGTGAACGACTTCCTTGGCCGTGCCGTAACCTAACTTCTGAATCGTACGTTCCAGACGATCCGCGTCGACCTTCTGCGGATCGTACGTAACGCTCGCTTTCTCCAATGCGAAGTTGACGTTCGCGGACGAGACGCCGTCCATTCGATGTAAACCCTTTTCGATTCTATTGGCGCAAGCGGCGCAAGTCATGCCTGTGATTTGTAACGTGGTTTGTTTCTGTTCGCCTGATGCTGTCGCACTCATTTCCGTTCACTCCTTAAGAATATTTGATTGATTAACTACAATACCCCCGTACCCTATATATCTGGTAATTATATGGGGGCCATCTCATGATGGTCCCCAGCCTTTTATACGACATCGTATCCTTGTTCTTCAATGGCTCGTTTCACGGCTTCCAACGTCACGCTATTTTCATTGAATTCTACGGCGACCGAATGGCCTTTCAGATCGACGCGACCCGCGGCCCCGATTTCCTTCAATGCGCCTTCGATCGAATTCACGCAATGCTGGCAAGACATGCCTTGTACTTGAAGCGTCACTTGTTTCATCCATAATTCCTCCGATGGTATTATTTCATTAATTTATTTACAGTAACCAACAATTCGTCGATAACGTCATGTTCCCCCGCCTGAATCCGTTCTACGATGCAGCTTTTCATATGCCCTTCGAGCAAGAGCTTACCCACGCCGTTCAGAGCGGACTGAATGGAAGCGATTTGGTTTAACACATCGTCGCAATACGTATCCTTCTCGATCATGCCCCGAACGCCGCGAAGCTGGCCTTCGATCCGGTTCAGCCGAGAAATTAAATTGCTCTTCGTCTTCTCCGAATGGTGGCTCCTCCGCTCGATCTCCGTGGAAGAGCAAGAAGAATGGTCCGCTTCGGCTCGTAGTACTCGTTCTTGATTTATCATGTGGAATCACCTCACACATTCAATTTACTATACCCCCCTTACCTATGTCAAACGGTTTTTTTACTTTTTGGTAAGTTATAACCGGAACCGGCCGTCGAAGAGAGGAACAGCATAGGTAACGACCCGAATGGGGAAGGTAGGGAAGTGGCACCGAAACATTACACTGGAAAAGGGGAGAAGACGATGCCGGCAGTGATTGACTCGTCCGTAATGCAATTTCAAGCTTGTATAGACGCTTGCAATACATGTATGCAAGCATGCGAAGAGTGCCTGACCTCCTGTTTGAGGGAGCCGGATGTGCAAGCAAGACAGCATTGCATTAGTATGCTGCGCGATTGCGCGGATATTTGCGCGACGGCTTCCCAATGGATGTCCCGCGGAAGCATGTATGCCAAGCAGCTTTGCCAGTTGTGCGCGACGATCTGCGACGCTTGCGCCGAGGGCTGCGCCAAGTTCCAAGATGCGCACTGTAAAGCTTGCGCGGACGAATGCCGTAGATGCGCGGATGAATGCCGTAAGATGAGCGCGTAACGCAAACAACCGGAACAACTCGGAAGGACCCCGGCCGGGCGGCCGCGGTCCTTCTTTGCGATTCAAGCTCTCGGTACCGCTTCGCAAGGCGACGATTCACTGCTTCCAGCGATACGGGTCCGAAATGTACCGATCGACGCCGGCAGGTTTGTAGAAAAACTCGCGAATTTCCTGCCGACCTACTGGCGCGTCGCGACGTACCCTTTCTTCTCCAACAGCTCGACGATGCCGTCTTCGCCCAGGAAGTGCGCGGCGCCTAGGACGACCAGATAGTCCGCCTCTTCCGGATTTTCCAAGTATTCCTCGATCTTGTCGGCCATGCCGATGTTTCGGTCCGTCAGCATCGCCTTCCGATACTCCTCGTCCGCCGCCATGGCCTCGGTGAGCGCCAGCAGCCCGGCCTCGTCGCCGTTCTTCCACATCTCCGCCATCTGGGCGACCGATTCGTCCACCAGATCGAAGCTATCGACCGTATTTTGCAAGTTCGTGCGCTGCAGTTCCTCGGAGAAACCGTCGAACATCTGCAATTGCGATTCGTAGGTTTCAAGCTCGAGAATCGGGAGCTGCCGTTCAATAGCCTTCTGCAAGAAGTACATGTCGATGCCGATCTCGCCTTGGAACCCGGCTTGCATGGACTTCAGCGACGCGAGCGTCATCTCGGCCATCCATGGCTTGAACGCATCCATGGCGTTAGCCTCCAAGCCGCTCTCGGTCAAGATTTCGCCGATGGCGTCATAGAGCTCCTCCGGAATGTGGTCGGACAATGTCGTTCCGTCTTGATACATGCCGAGACTCATGACGAGCTGCTGTACCTCCGGCGTCGCCCCTTGACTGACATCTACTTCTACCCCCAGGTACTCCGCATCCTGGAACGCTTCCTCGTACGCGGAAGGCAGCGGGTAGAAGCTCTCGTCCGCGATATGCATGGCGCCGACCAAATACACCGAGTCTCCGTCATGATCGACTCTCCATAGGAACCCAAGAGCGCCCTTCTGCCGCTCCGAAACGAGCGTCACGGTGCGCGTCGCTTCGTCCCACTCGACGACGTAGCCGCCCGCTTCGCCTGCGAGCCTCAGCGGAAGGTAGCTTTCGCCGCCGATCGTCCGCGCCGCGCCGCCGGTCCCGCCGACGTCCTCCAAGCCGATGTCCAGCGCCTCGAGCGTCGCCTCGAGCGGCGCCCACGTCGTGCCGTCCTCGATTAACGGCTGCGACGAACCGTAGGCGAGCGGCGCCCCGTCGACCATGATCGTCAGCGGATCCGGCGCGGTCGCCGCGGAAGCCGGCGCAGCCGCCGTCAACGTCATCGCCGCGGTGAACGCCGCTAGGCTCCATTTCGTTTTCCACATTTTCATTATGTTCATGTCTCTCCTCTACCCGATTCGCTTCTTCGTACCGCCCTATGAATCTGTAATTATATTAACATGATGAATGGAAATGGCAAACCTTCCTAAAACATAGGAAAAATTGAGAAGTGCGCACCATGCGGCGCGCACTTTACAGATTATCTCTTCTTCTGTTTTACGACCGGGACATGGAAATCGTCGACGTTGATGTGCCCGAATCCGTCCGCCGAACGGTCAACGACCTGGATATACAATTCCTCTCCGATGTACGCCGATGCGTCCCAAACGCTGCGTTGATATTCTTCGTAGTTGGTTGCGGTCGTTCGGAACAGCTCCTTCCCGTCCGATGCCCTGACAAGAGCGACGTAGAGCCGTTCGGGATCGCGGCCTCCGCTGACAAGGAAATCGATTCGGCCGTTCCCGCCGAGGACGAAGTTCTGCGACCGGAGGGTGCCCGTTAAGCGATCGCCGCCGGCCGCCTCATTGAAGCCCCATAGGTGATATCCCCCGGGAATTTCTCCGGACGGGTTGAAATCGATCGTATCCCAGAATCGTTGGGCATCCGTCACATGAAGATCCTGAAATGCGTCGCCTTCGGCAATCCAACCCGTTAAGTCGCCTGTCGCAAAATCGTGGTTCGGCAGCTCGGTAAGGTTCTTGTACACGGAAGGATCCCAGTTTTCCGGCACATCAACGGGAGCCGCAGGTTCGCCCGTCAGGGCGTTCATCTCCCAGATTTCCATAGACTTCACGGTGATCTCGCCGTCGGCCCATACTTGCAAGCCTAATGAGTCGTATCGGCCCACATAGACCCGCGTCGTCAGTTTTTTCTTCTCGTTCGCGAATGCTTCGACGACGGAACGATCCAGATAAATATGAAGCTTCAGGTTTTCCCCGTCTAAGTCCACATAGCCGCCTTGAATGCCGTCCACTCTTACGTCAGGGTCTACGCTGCTTCGGGTACGGTCAATGTTGAAGGTTTGATCGCCCTTATCGTAATAGATCAACGTCTCTTCTTCCCCGTTGTCGGAGCGCCGCACGTTGAGGCCGAATTTCTGCGCGTCGCCCGGATCGATCTCCATGACGATCTCCAGCATATCGCCCTTCACTTTCTTGATGTGCGCATTGGCGCTTGCAAGCGTTTTGTTCGCGATGTCGACGACCTTGTTTCCTCTGAGTCCTTGCAGTTCCTCAATCGGCTCTATGTTGAGTTCATCGTTCGCATCCAAACGTAAAGCGACCGGCAGCCCCAAGTTATGCGCCCAGCCCGACAAATACTCGGCTTGCGGCGTGCGGACGTTCTGGACCATCGAGAAAAGCACCGTTCTGCCGTCGGGCGTGACGAGTCCGCTCTCCGCGGTTAAATAGCCGTCGCCTACATCGAGCTTCGAAGGCGCCTCCCGATCCGGGATGAATCTGAACCGATCCCGATCCCAGGTGCCGATCCAGTAAAACACCTCGACATCTCTCAGCACATCGTTGCTTGGCGGAATATGTTCCGGCTTCTCGTGCGGGTTAATGACGAAGATATGCTTTTCATTCCCCTGGCTGTCTTTGCCCAACGGAAGCAGCACAGGCAATTCCCACACGGTACCAAGCTCCGGATACTTATTTCTGTCGCTGATGTACAGGGGCCCTTTGTACTCCCAGTTGTACATATCGTCGGAAACATAGACCAAAGCCGTACCGCTGCTGTAGTCGGTAAGTCCCGAGGTCACTAATTGGTACCACTTGTCGACTTCTTCGTCGTACCAGACGAACGGGTCTCGGAATTCGTTGTGAATCCCGATGCCGTTTTGTTCCGTTACGGGTACCGGGTGTTTGATCCATTGCTCTAAATACGGGTCCGTCGGATCCGCAGGCGTAGCGACGGCCGTTCTCTGGTTCGGCGACTTGGCGTCGTTGCCGGCAGTGTAGAACAGAACGGGATTCCCGTCCCGATCGTACGCCGCGCTGCCCGACCAGGCGCCGTCCGGATCCAGCTCGCCCGCTTCCGGCGCAAGGGCCGGCCTTACGTTTTCCCAATGCACCATATCGTCGCTGACCCAGTGGCCCCAATGAATTTGGTGCCAGAAGGGCCCTTGCGGGTTATGCTGATAAAACAAATGATATTTGCCGTTATAATAAATCGGCGCATGGGCTTCGTTCATCCAGTTTTGCGGCGGTATCGCGTGGTATTGCGGACGGTGCTGATCGCCGTCGAACACGCTCGGGTCTTCGTCGATGTCCTCGTTCGGAATGGCCGGAACCGCGCCTCCGCGCAATCCCTTCGCGCGCTCGTATCGGGCGCGCACCTCATCCGACGTCAGCGCCTCGTTGCTTAGCGTCACTTCGTCCATCAGCCCGCTGAACATATTGAAGGAGAACAGTCCGGCGAATTCAACCGGGTGATTGTGTTTCCCGATGATCAAATTTTCGGACGACGGCGTGATGGGGACATTCTTCGGCGTGGCTTGGGAAGCCGCTTCTTCGCCGTTCAAGTATAGCTTGATCATTCCCGCTTCCTTATCGAAGGTAGCGACGACATGGTTCCATCGATATTTCTCCAACGGACGATCCATCACCCATGCCTGAATCCACCTGCCGCCGATTCCGACCTGCATCGACCAAGTGCCGTGGCGGTACATCCCGAGAGCGAACCCTTCCGCGCGATCCTGGTTGGATTGCGTGACGATGGCCGACAGCTTCCCGCCGTCGCCCCACTCGTAGCTGCGCGGCGCAACCCATGCTTCGATCGTTACCGCATCGCTTACCGGGACCACATGTTCCGCATCGATTTCAATGTAGTTCGAATAGCCGTCGAACAACAAGGCGCCGCCTTCCACTCCGTTCGGAGTCCATCTAGGATCCTTGGGAGCCATGTACCTTGCCTCGTTAAACACGTAATTCACTTCATGGTCCCGACCGCGCACCTGTTCCCGCACCGTCTTCCCGGCGCCTTCATCCAGATCGAAATGGGCGATCGCGCCGGTGTTGTGCGCTTGGAAAGCATCGACTGCAATGCTTGCATCGCTAGAAGCATCAATGACTTTCACATATACCTCTTTCCCGTAATGCTCCTGAACTCCCCATGACACCCGCCCGGTCTCCGCGGCGTTCTCCAACCTCTTCAGGAGTACGCCGCTCTCAGCATCGTACAGCGCGACGTAGGCCTGATTCGGGTTATGGATTTCCAACACGTCGAACGTAATGACGCCGGTGCCTCGGAGGGTAAAGGGATGGGAAGTCACCGAACCTACCCCGCCCATCGTAGACGCAGCGTAGGAGTTCCCTTCCCCCCGGACCACATGGAATGCATCGCCCTCCACCGTCCAGCCGCCGAATGTTCCCGTTTCGAAACTTGGATTATCGACTTCCTTCGGCACCATATTTACCGCATACACGCCTTCGCTCGGCACGATTTCATGGAACGTATGGAAGGCGTCCGCAAAGATCAGCCCCCAGTCGGAAGAGGCGTTGTCGACAATCTCAACATACAACTTCTTGCCCAGATGCGCCGACAGATCGGCTATGTACTGCTCCATATTCGCGAGCCGCAAGCCCTGGTCCGGATTCGGGAAGTTCGCCTCGGAAAATTCGGTATTTCCGTACCGGGCGATCCGCTTTCCCGTTTCCGCATCGACGACATGGATATACGCCTGATCCGTATGCTTGCCGCCGCCCAGTCTAAAGCTGATCCAGCCGGTGCCGCCCAATTCGAAGGCGGAGGAACGAAGCACGCCGGTTTCGGATTCCGCGCTTCTCCAGCCGTTTAGGTGGTATCTGCCTTCTTGGCGATAAGGAATTTGTTCGGCCCAGTAGGTCGTTTCGTCCGACACGCTGCCGGCATGGAATGCGTTGCCTTCTACGATCGTCCAGCCTGTCAAATCCCCGGTTTCGAAGCTAGGATTCTCGATTCGGTACCGGTCGAAGTCCGGTTTGATGTCCATGGCAACGACACCCTCGGCCGGTTCCGCCTCATGATACATAAAGAACGCATCCGCGAAGATCAGCCCCCAGTCGGAGGAGGCGTTGTCGACGATTTCCACATACAACTTCTTGCCGAGATGCGCCGACAGATCGGCTTTGTACTGCTCCATGTTCGCAAGGCGCATCCCTCCTTCCGGATTCGGGAAGCCCGCGTCCGAAAACGCGCTGTGGCCATATCTGGCAACGGCTCGGCCGGTGTCCGCTTCGACGATATTGACGAAGACCTTGTTCGGATGTTTGGCTCCGCCTAGTTTGAAGCTGATCCAGCCGCTGCCGCCCAGCACGAACGTCGAGGAGCGAACGATGCCCGTTTCCGCCTCCGGGTACTTCCAGCCGTTCAGATGATACGCGCCTTCTTGATGATACGGAATTCGTTCCGCCCACCAAGCGGTTTCGTTCGAAACGCTGTCCGGTCCGAATGCGCCGCCTTCGACCACGGTCCAGCCCGTCAGATCCCCGGTTTCAAAACCTGGATTTTGAATTTCGTATACGGGGACCTCCGTTTCCGCCTTGGCGACTTGAGCGGCTGGAACGAAGGAAGGAACAACGAACGATAGCGCAAGGAAAGCAGCCATGCGACGTCCTCTTTTCCCAAACATGGAGAACCTCCTCAATTAAAATGAAACGTTTCCAATTTAATTCAGATGTTCGATCTTCATTTTCCGCAAGTCCTAGGATTTCCTGATCTCTACTTTCACCTTACTGAAAACGCCGTCCCCTTGACTCACAAACAATCCGAGCTTCCCCTGCTCGATATCGTACATTCTGGCGCTCATCGCGACATCGCGGTTCACGTACACCTCGCAAATCGAACCGTCGACGAACACCTTCACTTCGTATGGACGATCGGGCAGCAGTTCGATCGGCCGCTCCAGTTCCACTTCGTACGGGAATGTCTTGCCCCCATCCTCGCTCTGCATGATCGGACCCCGGAACGTGATGCGGTTCCGCTGCGGTTCCAGCTTCACGTAATAAGCGTTGTCGAGTCCGACGCCCGCTCGAAGCATGAATCCCAGCCCCTGCGTCGTTTCCGAAAACCGAAGGGTCGCGGATATTTTACATTGAGCGGGTACATCCGCGTCGCTCAAGCTCCCGGCGAAGCCGTATGGGGAGTCGCACGTCAGCGAATCGCCGTCGGGTCCCGCCGACCAGCTGCCCGTGATCGTCGAGAACTGTACCGGCACCTGTTCGGCGAACGCCGCATCCACCGGATCCGGCACCTTAACGGCTAACGTGCCGTCCGAACGCTGCACGATTTCATGAACGACCAAATTGCCCCCCCAGTCCCATGTATCATAGTCCTTGCCCTCGGATTTCGGCGGATTCCATCCGAACAGATTATCGTTTTTCGTCGGGTTCCAGCCGAACAAGTACCGTTTCCGCCCATCGGTCGCCGATTTCGCGGCGTAGAAGGCGCGGCCGTCGAACGTATCTTCCTTCGGCGCGATCCACGGACCGTTCAAGGAGCGGCTCATGCGGTAGAAGGTCGCGAACCGATCGGTATAGTTCGAATAAATCAAATACCACCAATCCCCCAACCGGAACAAATCCGGACATTCGTGAGCTCCAACATGAAGATTCGGCGCATACAGAGGCTCGCGGTATTCCCACTGCTTTAAATCTTTGGAAGTAAGCAGTCCGGTGCAGCCTTTGCGATTCGTGTTCCCCTTCGCCATGGCCGAAATTAGCATCCAGTATCGGTCCTCCTCCTCGTTCCAAAACACGAAGGGGTCCCGCCAATCGGAAAGCTCATAAATGCGATCGTCCGCGGCGAAGGTGTCCTCCGGAATCGGCGTCCAATGCAAAACATCGTCGCTGATCGCATGGCAAACCAACTGCTTTCCTTCCGGAAAGACGCAGTAAAACATATGGTAGGTATCACCTACCTTCAAGATATGCCCGGTCCCGCCTTCGATCTTGCAAGCGCCGTATTCGCGGTATTCGCAAAAATCGTTCGTTCCGATCAAGTGCCACCCGCGCTCCAAGCCTTCCCGGTCGTTGTCCCTCCAGCCGTGCAGGTAGAAGAGCTTGAACTCCCCGCCTTCGTAATATGGGATGACGTCGCCCACCCAAGCGTTACTAGGCCGATAGAAAAATTCCTTCATCGCATACCCACCTCCCAAGTATTCCTTAAAAGGCACCCCGCATCGTCCATACTTCCATGTTCTTCACCGACATCGACCCGTTCGCCCAAAGCTGCAGTCCCAGCGCGTCGTCGCGGCTCGGATAAGCTCTCGTCGTCAAGCTTTTCAGTCCGTTAGCATATGCTTCGATCATCGACCGGTCCACATAGATATGAAGCTTTAGATTTTCTCCGCCAAGCTCCAACTTGCCGCCTTGGATGCCTTTGCTCCGCTCGCAGCGGTCCAGCGTCGACTTCCTGCGGTTCACTTTCAGCGCTTCGTCAGGGATATCGTAATAGAGGAGCGTTTCTTCTTCCCCGTTCGGCGAACGGCGCACCTTAACGCCGATCTGCTCGGCTTCCTTCGCCTCCAGCTCCACCTGAATTTCCAGCATGTCGCCTTTCACGTTCGTCAGCAGCTCATTCGCATCCTCGAGCGACTTCTCTCGGAAGGAGGCAAGCTTCTCCCCGCGCAGCGATTGCAGCTCCTCGATCGGCTCGACGCCGAGCCGCCCGTCTTCCCGCAAATACACGCTGACCGGCAATCCGCCGTTATGCGCCCAGCCGGAGCTGTAATCGAGATGCGGCGTTCGTTCGCCCTGCGCGATCGTGAAAATGAGCTTTCTTCCCGTCTTCGGATCGACCATGCCGCTCGGCCCCGTGAAATGGAAGTCGCCGACGTCGATCAGCTGGGGTTCCTTACCGTCAGGGATAAACCGGAAACGTTCCTTATCGAAAGTGCCGATCCAGTAAAACACCTCGACGTCCGCACCGGGACCTACCGGACTAATTAAGAATAAGTGCTTTTCCTTACCTGCCCGATCCGTTCCGAGCGGCAGCAGCACCGGAAGCTCCCACACCGGCCCGAGGTAAGGATATTCCTGAATATCGCTCGTATAAAAAGGTCCCCGGTATTCCCAATCGATCATGTTTTTCGACGTGTACGCGAGCGCCGTCCCGCCATTCGACTCCGTACCCGACCCGATTAATAGGTACCAAGTGTCCCCTTCCTTCCAGACGAACGGATCGCGGAAATCGCCGAACGCCAGCCCTTCGGCTTGCGGCTGCACGATGAGCGGCTCGGGATGCTTCGCCCAGCGCACGAGATCGTTGTCCCCGTCCTCCAAGTACGTGCTTCGCGCCAGTCCGACCCGCTGGTTCGGCTTCGCGCTGTCGTCGCCTGCCGTGAAGAAGAGCGCCGGAATCCCGTTCTCGTCGTAAGCCGCGCTGCCGGACCATACGCCGTCAGGGTCTACCGCATCTTTCTCGGGAGCCAAAGCGATCGGCAAGTCGCGCCAATGGACGAGATCGTCGCTTACCCAGTGGCCCCAGTGGATTTGATGCCAATACGGCCCTTGCGGGTTGTGCTGATAAAACAAATGATATTGGCCGTTGAAAAAGATCGGAGCATGCGGCTCGTTCATCCAATGCGACGGCGGGCTCAGATGATATTGCGGTCGGTGCCGATCGTGCAGCAGCGGGCTTCGATCCAGCTTGATCTCGTCGTACGGAATCTCCGGGATGTTGCCGCCATGCGGCGCCAAGTCGGACGCAAACCCTTGCGCGATTTGCTCGGAGGACAGGGCCTGCTTGTAAATCTTCACTTCATCCATCAAGCCGTTAAACATATTCAGTTCGAACGCTTCGGCGAGCACGGTGGATTGGTTGTTCTTTCCCAACAACAAGTCCGTGTTCGCAGCCGTAATTCCCGCGCGCTTCGCCACTTCCCTCGACGCCGCTTCCTTGCCGTTCAAGTAGAGCTTCATAAGACCCGACGCTTTGTCGTAGGTGGCCGCGACATGGGACCAAGCGTTCGCGACAAGCGGATCGTCCTTCGCCCACACTTCCTCCCATACGCCGTCCAACCCGAGCTGAAGCGACCATGAGCCGTGGCGGTACAGCCCGAGGATGTACCCCTGCTTCTTCTCCCGGTGGTGTTGGTTGACGATGGCGGAAAGCCGCCGTTCGTCGCCGCGCTCGAACGAGCGCGGAGCAACCCAGGCCGTGATCGTCAGCGCATCGCTCGGCTGCTTCGCCAGATCGGCTTGCCGCGTCACCCAAGTCGAATAGCCGTCGAACAGCAGGGCTCCTCCCACGACGCCTTTCCTCCATTGGGGATCGCGGGGAGTCGTGAACCTCGCTTCGTTAAATACGTATCGAATTGGATCCACGGCTCCGCTAACGCTCTCCTTCGCGCCCTTCCCTTCGCCCTCGTCGAACGACCAGTGAGCGATCGCACCTTCGAATGGTTGCATTCCATTTCGACCCGACATCAATAGAAGACCTCCTATGTTGTGAATACCTATCACGAAAGAAGCGGTATTCGGAAAACCCTCTTTCCTTCAACCGCTTCATTCTCAGGTGTGAAATTTATTCGCTTGCCGCGATCGCATCGCGATTCTCGTAGATGGACTTTAACGTGTGCAGCTCCAGACCGACCAGCTTAACCGCGCCGCCGACCGCGTATAGCTCAAGCCCCCTGCTAGCCGGGTCCGGGAACACCAAATCCGTCATGACGAGCTTGCCGTCGGCTGCAAACACTTCGACAGACGACCAGTCTACAAAAATCCGCAGCTTCACGCGCCCGTCTTTCGGCTGCATCGGCGCTCCATGCTTGCAGCCGAATTGCTTATGGAAATCCGTCGCCCCTGACTTCGTGCGATCGATGAACAGCGACTCCGCACGCACATCATACGCGACGACCGTCTCTTCCCGGCTCGAAGCTCTCAGCTTGATTCCGAATTGCTCGGCATCCCCTAGTTCGAATTCAGCCTCGATTTCAAGCTGGTCCCCCCTCGCCCCGGACAAGAGGTTCGCGCCCGGCTCCACGCGGACATCGCGCCAACGGCGCGAGTGGAGTCGAAGGAGCTCCAGCTCCTTCGCGGGTTGCTGCGTCAACCGGACCCCTTCGGGCTCCTCCCGCAGGGTCAACTCGCGAGGCAGCGTCGCCGCGCTTCTCCACGACACCGTCGGCGTGAAATTCGCGTATTTCCAGTTGCTCATCCAACCGATAAACAGCCTCCGGCCGTCTTCCGCGGCAACGTCCGACCAGGTGACGCCGGCGTAATTGTCCCGGCCGTGATCAAGCCACAGCACTGCCTCAGGCGCGGCATCGTTCGTGAACGTGCGCCCGTCGAAATCGCCGATAAAATATTGGGTTCTTGAACCTTCGGGGAGGTCCGGGTGGTCCCCTATGCTTACGATCAGCACCCATTTCGTTCGCTCGGGGTCCCCGTCCACCGGCAGCTCGAACAGATCCGGGCATTCCCAGACGCCGTCATGCGATCCTTCGGACGAACCGAACGCGCTCGAAAATGTCCACTGCAACAGATTCTTCGAGACGTAGAACCGTACGTGATCCCCGGAGGCTAGCACCATGACCCATTGTCCGTGCCGTCGATCCCAAAACACTTTCGGATCCCGGAAGTCCGTAATCGCTTCGTCGGCGCATACCGGGTTCCCCTCATACTTCATCCACGTTCTCCCTTTATCCAAGCTATAAGCGATGCTCTGGCGCTGCCTCGGCCGCTCCGAGCCGGGGTACGTGTCCGCATGCGTGAAGATCGCCACCAAGCCCGGCTTTCCGGAGAAGAAACCTGTCGAATCGTTCCAATCGACGACCGCGCTTCCCGAGAAAATAAATCCGTGCTCATCCGGTTCCAGCGCGACCGGGAGATGCTCCCAATGGACCAGATCGCGGCTGACCGCGTGCCCCCAGTGCATAGGGCCCCACGTCGTGCCTTTCGGGTGATGCTGATAAAACAGGTGGTACTCGCCTTCGTAATACACCATTCCGTTCGGGTCGTTCATCCAATGGGCAGCCGGCGAGAAATGAAACTGCGGCCTGTAGGCTTCGTCGTATGTCTTGATCGTCATCGTGTTCCCAGCACCTTTCTGATATCATCCATGTCCGGCATCGCGGGAATCGCGCCCTTCTTCGTCGTGGCAAGCGCCCCCGCCGCATTGGCGAACGCGACCATGCGTTCCATTTCCGTTACCGAGATCTGCTCCAACCGGCCGTCCTTCTCCAACAGTTGAACCAGCATTCCCCCGAAAAATGCATCCCCGGCTCCCGTCGTATCCACCGTACTGACTCGGAAGCCGGGAACCTCCCCGGAATCGGGACCGAACCGGTAATAACAGCCTTTCTCGCCCAGCGTAATCAAGATCAGCTTGACGCCATAGGTATCCGCAATATATTGAGAGCCTCTTTCAAGCTCTTTCGTTCCAACGATAAATTCCAACTCTTCTTCCGACAGCTTGACGACATCGGCTGTAGACAAGCCTTCGATCATGCTTGCCCTCGCTTGGGAGAGATCGTCCCACAGCGATCTTCTAAGATTCGGATCGAACGTAATGAGGCTGCCCCCCGATTTGGCAAGCGCCAATGCGTCGATCGTCGCCGTTCGCGACGGTTCGTGCGTCATGGAGATCGAACCGAAGTGAAAAATCTTCGATCGGCGAATGCGCTCGCCGTCCACCTCATCGCTCCTCAGCATCATATCGGCGCCCGGCTTGCGATAGAAGCTGAATGAACGGTCGCCCGCCTCGTCCAAATGGACGAACGCCAGCGTCGTATTCGCTTCCTGAGACGCAATGACCCCCTGCGTGTCGATTCCGCAGTGCTTCAACGTTTCCGTTAAGAACGCCCCGAATGGATCATTCCCCACCTTGCTTAGGAACGCCGTTTTCTTGCCGAGCTTGGCTGCTGCCGCCAACACATTGGCCGGTGCGCCGCCGGGGTTGCTCTCGAACAGACGGTTCCCTTGATCTAGCGTCCCCGCCGGCGTGAAATCCACCAGCACTTCTCCCAATGCCGTAATATCGAAATCCAGCATATGTTCTCGCCCATCCGTTCCTTATCTTTTTCTTTGTTTTGCTGCGTGAGGCGCCGGAACGGAAATCGCCGCAAGTCCATCGTCCCGTTCCGGCTATCGCTAGCTTAACCTTGCGCTTCTTTGTAACGATCCAAGCCCTTCTGGTAAATCTCCATCAACTCGTCAAGGCCCATGTCCTTTACTTGCTTCACGAAGCCGTCCCAGTCTTGGTCGATGTTGCCGTCCACGATGAACTTCGCGCGCTGCGTGTTCACGAACTTCATCAAGTCCGGCTCGATCCGGTTGATGATCTCAAGCTCTTCCGGCAGGAAGAAGATCGACGGATAGTTTTCATCTTCCATGTAAGGCTCGTAGTACTTCTCGAGGTCAAGCTTCCGCTGCTTCGCGCGAGGCTCCATGTCGACGATCGTCTTGAAGTGATCGCTTGTAATGACGCCCGCGCCGTTCGGAGCGACCTGCTGGCGGAACTCGCCCATCGCTACGCCTTCCGGAAGCGGCAGGTTCACAAGCTTGCCGTTCGCATCCTTCTCATACACGATGCCGATCGGTCCCCAGTGAATTTGCGCAGCCATATAAGGCTCATACTGCTCGTCGATCCAGCGCATCGTCGCTTCCGGATGTTCGTTCGCCTTCGTGATCACGAACGTGCCGCGGCCAGGGCCGCCGCCGTTCCCGCGGCCGATCGTCCGATGCCCGTTCGGACCGACAAGCGGCGGAACGAGCGCGTAATCCTCCGCGCGGTCGGTACCTACCACTTCTTCGATCTCCCACCATACGAACGAACCAAGCGAAGCGTCCGGCGTCTTCCCCTTCGCCAAATATTGCGGCGCGTCCTGCGTGAACGACTCCGGGTCGATAAGACCTTGTTTATACCATTTCTCGTGGAAGTACTTTACCGCTTCCTTATATTCCGGTTGAATCGCCGTGAAGATCACTTTGCCGTCTCTAACGATGCGATGGTCGAGATTGTCCGGCAAGCCGAACGCCCCGAACAGTCCGCCGATATCCATACACCAACCCATATGCATGAAGCTGAGCGGAATTTCGTCAGCCTTGCCGTTGCCGTTAGGGTCTTGCGTCTTGAAGGCAACCAAAGCTTCCGTATATTCGTCAAGCGTCTCCGGGAACTTCAGCCCGAGCTTGTCGAGCCACGCCGTATTGATCACGTGGAAGAACGGGTTCGTGCCGAGCTCGTTCTCCTCCCACGTCGGAAGGCCGTAAATATGTCCGTCCGGAGCGGTGATCGCCGCCTTCAGATCCGGTCTCTCCTCCATCAGCTTGCTTAGGTTCGGAGCATATTCCGCAATCAAATGCTCTAGCGGAATGATCGTGCCGTCTTTCCCGTGCGTAATGAGTTCATAATCCGAGAAACCCGCTCCGTAGAATGCATCCGGCAAGTCGCCGCTTGCCAGCAGCAAATTTTTCTTCTCTTGATAATCCGTGTCCGGAATGTTATTCCACTCGATATGGACGTTCGTCGACGCTTCCAGCCGTTTGAAAATTTCCATCTCCCCGTACTCCGGGGCCAATTGCGTCTTCGGCGCGACCATCGTCAGGGTCAGCTTCTCGCCCACGATCGGGAGACCTTCTTTGTTAAGTGTAGCTTCCTGTGCGGTATTACCGGAAGTATCGCCGCCTCCGTTGTCCGAAGCGCCGCTTCCGCCCTTGGAGCATCCCGACACCACGACGGTTCCCGCCATCATGAGGAATAGGGCAGTCCTGAATGCCTTCTTCATATTTGCGTCCTCCTTTTTGAAAGAAACAACTGATTTATATAATCGCCCGAGAGGCCTTGCCCGGGGGACTATCGAATGGAATGTGTCTTACCCTTTGATCGAGCCGATCATGGCGCCCTTCACGAAATAGCGCTGAAGGAACGGATACAGGACCAATAGCGGCAAGCTTGCCACGATGATGACTCCGTATTTGATCAGCTCGGTCACCCGCAGCTTCGCCGCGTACGACTCGACGTCAATCATCATGTTCGAGCTCACCTGGTTTTGCACGAGGATATTTCGAAGCACCAGTTGAAGCGGGTATTTCGATTCTTCGTTCAGGTAAATCAAGGCGTCGAAGAACCCGTTCCAGAACCCCACCACATGAAACAGCACCATCACTGCGATAATCGGCTTCGACAGCGGCAAGACCATCTGCAAGAAAAACTTCGTATTACTGCATCCATCGATGAAAGCGGCTTCACGCATTTCATCGGGAATCGTGCTTTGAAAGAAGGTGCGAACGATGATGATGTTGAACACGCCCGCCGCTCCTGGAACGACTAACGCCCAGATCGTATTGATCATCCCGAGGTCCTTCACCAGAAGGTACGTCGGAATCAACCCGCCGTTGAAAAACATCGTGAACATAAAGAACCACATAAAGACATTCCTGCCGACGAAATCCTTCCGCGACAGCGGGTAGGCGGCGAGCAGCGTCAAGCCGACGCTGATGGCGGTGCCGACGACCGCGTAAAGGAGCGAGTTCGCATATCCGATCCAGATGATCGAGTCGTTGAAGATCCGTTGATATCCGTCGAAGGTGATGCCCTGCGGGTAAAGCCACACATCCCCCGAGTAAATCCGGTTTGGATCGCTGATGCTCGCGATGAGTACGAAGTACAGCGGATAAAGAATTAGCAGCATGCCGATCGTCAGCAGGGCGTAGTTCGTTACGTCGAACAAGAAGTCTCCCGCGGATCTCCTTCTTAACATGTCAAGTTCCTCCTTACCACAAGCTGGTTTCCGTCAGTTTCTTGGCGATCCGGTTCACGCTTACCAGCAAAATGACGTTGATCGCCGAGTTAAACAATCCTACCGCTGCAGAGAAGCTGTACTGCGCCTTCTGAATCCCTTGCTCGTACACATAAGTCGGTATGATATTCGATGTCGCATAGTTGAGGTCGCTTTGCATCAGGAAAGCCTTTTCAAAACCAACGCTCATCATGTTGCCTAGCGCGAGAACGAGCAGGATAATAATCGTCGGTAAGATTCCCGGGATATCTACGTTCAGGATCCGCTGCATTTTGCTCGCACCGTCCATAATGGCCGCCTCGTGCAACTCCGGATTGACGCCGGCCAGCGCCGCCAAATAAATAATTGTCGCAAACCCCGTCTCCTGCCAAATTCCCGACAGCACGTATAGAGGTCTGAACCAATCTTCGTCCGCCATGAACAGGATCGGCTCCCCGCCGAAGAAGGCGACGATGTGATTGACGATCCCGCTGTTCGGGGACAAAAACACATGCAGCATCCCGACCAATACCACGGTGGATATAAAATGCGGCGCGTAGATTACCGTCTGCACGAATTTTTTGTACCGCTTCGCCAGCATCTGGTTCAGCATCAACGCGACGATGATCGGCATCGGAAAGCCGAAAAGAAGCGAAAGCATGCTTAAGGAGAGCGTGTTTTGCATGATAGGCCAGAAATTGTACGATTCGAAGAAGCGGATAAAATGCTCGAACCCGACCCACTCGCTCTCCCAAATGCCGACGCTTGCCCGGAAATCCTTAAAGGCGATCTGGAGGCCGTACATCGGGTAATATTTAAAGATGAGATAAAGGATCACCGTCGGCAGGATGAACAAGTAAAGCTCGTAATTTTGCTTCATTTTGACCCACGTTTTGTTTGACGACGGACTCGCTTTCACCATTGCCCGGGCCTCGCCGTTCGTCGAAAGGCTCATTCGATCTCCCCCATTGGTAGTTTGAAACGTTTCCAATTGTTTTGAAACGTTTCCAATAATATCTACGTGAAACGTTCATCGGCGGTGAAGCACCCTTAGGTCGTCTCGCCCGCTCTGAACGTAACTGGGATTCTGTATGTCTCTTGGTCCAATGAATCGCCGCCGATTTTCTTCAGAAGAAGCTTAACCGCCGTACGCGCCATCTCCTCCACCGGCTGCCGAATCGTCGATAAGACGGGATGAAAATACGGATGGTCTTGAATACCGTCGTAACCGATGACTCGAATATCCGACGGGACCTTTACGCCTGCGGCTTTGGCGATTTCAATAAACCTCGCGGCTACCATATCCGTGATCGCGAATACGCCGTCCACATCCTTATGCGTTTCGAGAAACTGGCGGAATGTGTCGTCGTTCAACAATGCATCGTCCGACTCCGCTTCGAAGACGATATGCTCCACGCCCATCGTGTTCGCTTCATGCACGAAGCCTTGCTTTCGCAGCATCGTTTCGCTGTAAGCCATAGGCACGCTGCCCAAGAACGCCGGCTTTTGCGCTCCGGCCTTCACTAGCTCTCTCAATGCCATGCAGCCCCCGCCGAAATTATCCGAGGTCACGCAAGTGATTTCTTTCATGAAATGGCGATCGATGCTAATGATCGGGATCCCGCTGCTGACGCTGTCCTCGATATCGTTGTAGGTAATGCCGACGATACCGGCGACCTTATTTTGCTGCAGCATATCGAAGTAATAAAGCTCTTTCTCCGGCTTCCCCCCGCTGTTGCACAGCATGAGCTTAAACCCCTCTTGGTCCAACTCGTCCTCGATGTAATACGCGAGTTCCGAGAAGAACGGATGCCAGATGCTCGGCAGCAAAAGCGCGACCATCTTCGATTTCTGCATTTTGAAATTTCGCGCCACTTCGTTCGGCACATAATTTAGTTGCTCGATCGCCGCCAGCACCTTATTGCGCGTTACCGGCTTCACCGCTCCGGCATTGTTGATCACTCTAGACACGGTACCGACAGCGACACCGGCCAAATTCGCGACATCCTTAATGCTGGTCATGCTGTTACCTCCGCTGCTGTCCTTGATCATCTAACGATTTGATCATAACACCAGTTTGGAAACGTTTCAATAGTTATTTTTGAAACGTTTTCATAAGCGTGCTGGATTCATATTCTTATTACCTCCTTTGTGTGTGTAAATGGGTCAGACGAATACATCCCGGTAGCTTTATTTGCCAATCCAATCGTATTCCATCGCTTTCAAGCCATCTCCCTGAACAATGGAAAAAGGCCGCCGAGGCAGCCTTTATTTATTGCGATTGTGTCACTTCTCTACATTGCATCCCCTGTCTTCGTGGGCGAAACGTGCTTAGACCTTACCAGTAAGAAGTATGCGAGTATTGCACTGGCGCTCGACAATAAGATAATGACGCCCAACGGAACGGCAGTGTCTTCTCCCGCTATGCCAACCAACGGAGCGACGACCGCGCCTAGCAGGAATGGAATGACGCCAAGCATCGCGGCGGCGCTGCCGGCCATGCGAGCTTGACTCTCCATCGCAAGAGGGAATGCAGCCGTCGATGTAATACCGATTGCGGCTACAAAGAAAAACAATGGGATCACCAATGTGAAGAGCGGTCCATGGACGATGGCTACCACTAAGACAGCGACGCTTGCCAATAAGGCAAGCCATAAACCGAATATCAGAAAGGAGCGTTCGGATACGCGATGCGCCATTCGTCCGACGATTTGAGAGCCGATGATCAGGCTGATGCCGTTCGAACCGAACAAAAGAGCGAATACGGTGGGTGTGACCCCATAAATATTTTGATAAATAAAGGGCGTTCCCGAAACATACGCGAAAACCCCCGCGATCATAATGCCCTGCGTCAGCATGTAGCCTAAAAACTGACGATCTCGCAAAAGCAAACCAAAGCTGCGCAGCTGATGCGCGAAATTTGTAGGACTACGGCGATCGGATGGCAGCGTCTCCCGCAAACGCCATTTGGTCATGATCAATAAGTACGTTCCTAACAGAGCTAACGCGATAAACACACCGATCCATGTCGTGAAACTAAGAACTCCGCTGCCCGCAACCGGAGCCACGAGAGGCCCTAGATTGCTTACGACCAAAAGCAACGAGAAAAATTTAGTGAGCTCTTTCCCGCTGTACAGGTCCCGTGCGATCGCGCGAGAAATGACAATGCCCGCCGAAGCGGCAAACCCCTGCACAAACCGGAATACGATCAACAGCCCCATATTCGGCGAGAATGCGCAAGCTAACGAGGAGGCTACGTAAACGACCATGGAAATAAGCAAGGGAGATCGTCTGCCGTATACGTCGCTCAAGGAGCCCATCACAAGTTGGCCTACGCCAAGTCCAAGTAAACAAGCGGTGAGACTGAACTGAACGAGCGACGCCGTCGAATCGAATCGCTTCACAATCTCCGGGAATGCCGGTAAATACATATCGATCGTAAAAGGACCGAGTGTCGAAAATAATCCCAGCAGCAAAGCCAGTCTGACCGCATGCCGGTTGTTTTTATTGCTCATATTATAGAGAATCTCCTTGTTTTCTGTTCATTCGTGCGAACTCTCCAACGAAAGAGGCACACCCATGTAGGCGTGCCCCTAATATTTCACCAGGATGAATCGTTATTCGTCGCTCATCGTACTGATGTCGATTACGAATCGATACCGGACATCCGAGGCTAAAACGCGCTCCCATGCCTCATCGATCCGGTTGGCGGAAATCACCTCGATCTCTGCCGCAATGCCGTGTTCGGCGCAGAAGTTAAGCATTTCCTGCGTTTCGCGGATTCCGCCGATCATCGATCCGGCGAACGAGCGACGACGCCCGACGAGCGAGAATACGTTGACCGACAACGGATCCGCCGGCGCTCCGACATTGACGAGCGTACCGTCCAACGCCAGCAACGAAAGGTAGGCATCCACATCGATCTTTGCGCTCACCGTATTCACGATGAGGTCGAACGAACCGGCCAGCTTCTTGAACGTCTCCGGATCGTTCGTGGCGTAATAATGGTCCGCGCCAAGCCGCGCCCCGTCTTCTTTCTTCTTCAAGGATTGCGATAAAACGGTAACCTCCGCCCCCATGGCATGAGCGATCTTCACAGCCATATGTCCAAGCCCGCCAAGGCCGACGACAGCTACCTTCTTGCCGGGAGAGGCTCCCCAACGGCGCAGCGGCGAATACGTAGTAATGCCGGCACACAAAAGCGGCGCGGCGGCGTCAAGTTCGATCCCGTCCGGAATGCGAACGACGAAATCTTCGGTTACGACGATGTGGGTGGAGTAACCGCCCTGCGTATATTGCCCGTACTTGTCGATCGCCCCATAGGTGCCCGTCATTCCATGAAGGCAATATTGCTCCTCACCCTTCCGGCAAGGATCGCACGTTCGGCAGGAGTCGACCATGCAGCCGACCCCGACCCGGTCTCCGACGGCATACGTTGTGACTTCCGAACCGACCTCGGTAACGATTCCGGCGATCTCGTGCCCTGGCACGAGAGGATAGTTTACAGGTCCCCACTCCCCGCGAGCCGTATGGATGTCGGAATGGCAAATGCCTGCGTACTTAATCTCAATGAGGACGTCATGCGGCTCAAGCTCCCTGCGCTCGATCGCGGTCCGTTTGAACGGGCCTTCCGGACCGAATACAGCACGTGCATTAGCATGAATCATATATAATCTCCTGTTTCCGTGAATTTGTAATGAATCAAACTTTCTTATTGTCCGCCTTGCGATCATTATAAAGTTAAACAGAGTACATGCAATGGTTAAAAATACGAAAAACGTTGATATATGAACAATGACATCAAAAGTGTTAATTATCTCCGTAAGCTTTCATGCCGCTAGGGGTTTTTAATCACGATCCGGTCAGGCTTGATATGGATCATCGCTGACTTTTTCCATCCAATCGACCGCCTTGCCGTCAAGACGCTCTTGGAGGGCAATGTGAGTCATCGCCATGGTCGAAGAAGCGCCATGCCAATGTTTCTCCCCCGGAGGGAACCAGACTACGTCGCCGGGGCGAATCTCCTCGATCGGACCTCCCCAACGTTGAACCCGTCCGACGCCCGCGGTTACGATCAACGTTTGACCCAACGGATGCGTATGCCATGCCGTTCGCGCGCCAGGCTCGAACGTCACGCTCGCTCCTGCTGCGCGTGCAGGATCGGGCGCCTCGAATAAGGGATCGATACGAACCGTTCCGGTAAAATATTCGGCCGGTCCCTTGCGGGAAGGCCGCGAGCCGATTCTTTTGATTTCCATTTTCCAATCCCCCCAACTTGCGAATTAGGTTTTACACAGCTTCATAAGCCTTCAGCACATTCTCCTTGAAAGAGGCGCTCCGGTGTATGAGTACCCCCGAAGCGCTTGTTACTTCAAATTCTCGGTATAGAATGCTTCCAACTTGTCGAATGGAATGACATTCGTTTTATCGTACTTTTTCCCTCTCTTCTTATTTCATTCCTAGACCACATCGATCCTGCTGGCGGACATGCTGCGTTTCGCGAATACTAATAAATAACACGAAGCGGATAAACAAAAATCATTGCTTAGTCAACTCATGTCTATTATTATAAGTTCAAGAAAAATTGAATCAATGGTTAAAAAAACGTAAAACGTTGATTAATAAACAAAGCATTCAAAAGTGTCAATGAACTGGGAAGGCTAGGTGACGATTTCGATGAACAAACTGGACCGTAGAATTCTCAAGACCCAGGAATCCTTGAAAAAAGCGGTTATCGAACTGATGTCGGAAAAAAGTTTCGATGAGATTACCATTCAGGACATTGCGGACCGGGCGAACGTAAATCGCGGAACCATATATCTCCATTACCAGGACAAATACGATTTATTGGATAAACTCATAGAAACGCACTTGAATGAATTAGGGGATATGGATCAGTGGGCGTGCGAGTTGGATTGGGTCGATGCTCTCGTCCCTTACTTCGAATACTTCGAGAAAAATTACTTATTCTTTTCGACCATGCTGGCGAGCAAAGAGGGGAAAGGGGCTCCGTCCTCTTTCAGAACTCGGCTCCTTGCATCTTTTATGGAAGGATTCAAAGGCGAGATCGACAGAGAAAGCGGCAAGAATGGGGAATTAAGCGAAGATGTGTTGTTGCAATTTACCGGAACCGCTTATGTAGGGGTCATCGAATGGTGGATCCGAAACGGAATGCCGTATCCGCCGCAAGCGATGGCCAAACAAGTCGGGACATTGTTAGGGAGAAGCCTATAATCACGCCACGCTGGGAATTGCGCGCGCAAAAATAAGCACCTTATTTGAAGGGGTCCTTCACATAAGGTGCTTACTATATTCTTTCCCATCGCAATGTTCTCGTATATAGAGATGGGGCGTTTAACGGTTCAAGTTGTTGTTACTCATCTTCGAACAACTTCTCTCCGCGATGGAGGCGCCATGCAATTCTCGCCGTATGGGGCGTCTCGCGGGATGTCGGAGCGTGCGCCGCCAAATAACGGGTAACCGCAAGAATCAACGTTTCGCGGGCTTTCTCCGCGAACGGTCCCGATTCGGAAGACCAGCGATCATATTCCGCCACGGCCGCCTCGTACATCTGGAAGGAGTGGAATTCCGCATCCTCTCGAAGCAGCGCATGCCCCAATATGTTGAATAGTGGCTCCGGCTTTCCGCCGCTGCGCAAATACCGGATCACCCATGCCGCCGCCGACGCCACCTGCTGCTGCTTGTCGAGAATCTCAAGCAGCTCCGCGGGCTGCGGCACTTCTTCAGCCGCGCCAATTCCAACCGGTCTCGGGGCAGCCGGGATGTTCAAAAAGCGGTCGAGGTAAATCGTAGCCGCCGTATGGAAAATGCCGCGAACCAACCATGGATCGGCGGAACGGATCAACCCTTCGTGAACGGCGTGAGCATGCGTAAACGTGTGTAGCACAGAAATCCAGTCCCCGAAATCGTTTTGCGTATGAAAGCGGACGACCCGTTCCGCCGCAGCCAGAACGGCAATTTGCGAGAGGCGCACCGGCGAGGCGCCGCTGAGCAAAGCTTCCTTCAGTACGATTACCGTCCGAAGCGGATCGTCACCGAGCAACGCTTGGAGCAGTTCCTCGTCGTCGATGACGGAGCCCTCTTTTCCAGAAGAAATGCCCTTATCAGTCAGCTCTTCGAAAGCTTCCTTCAACGGCTGGACCAAATTGACCGGAGACTGCCAGCTGTGCAGCTCTTCGCTTCGCGAGGCGTCTCCGAACATCGGAACGAGCGAGGCGAGAATATCCTTACGATGCTCGTGCCCGACATACTTCAAGCTCTCGAATGCTTTATTATGGAAGTCCAGCGTATGGCCCCCATTAATGTAGAAATGGTCCGTCGCCGCCATGCCCATCATAGAGAACAATCGCTTCTCATCTGCCCCCGCTTGCACGGCGGTCAGCAACACCCGTTCCGCGCCGCGCGTATCCCGAACCTCGATGCAATCGCGGTACCATTTCATCAACCGTTCCTCGGAGACGCCATGATTCGGAAGCGGATCGAGCAAGAAGCGTGTTCCGCTTCCGGCCGAGTCGCGCGCGGCGGCCAGCAATCCTTGAAACAACGCAAGGATACGGCCTTGTTTGTCAAGCTTAGGCAGGACGTTAGCCATTGCAGTCAGAATCGTTAATCCGGAGCCCCACCCTTGTCTGCGCTGTTTGACGCCGAATTCGATTCCTATCGCCGCGATTTCCGTTTCGGGAACGCCCGCCTCCATTAATCCGACGATGGCCTTGGCAATGACAAGACCGATATTTTGCTCAAGGCCTCTCAGAAGGCGGTCTTTATAAAGCTGCAATTGGTTGCCGTTCCGGGATTTAGGGTCGACCCATATCAATCCGTCATGAACGGTTGTATCGTGCAGCGGAACATCGTCCGCCCATGGGTCGAGCGTTCCGCCGCTGCATACGTCGAACCTCGCATGATGCCAATGGCAAGTCAAAATTCCTTCGCATAAACTTCCCATATGGAGCGGAAAGCCGAGGTGAGGGCACCGGTTGTCAAGCGCGTACACGTCATCCTCGTGGTAGAAAACTACGATGCCTCCCTTGATCAGCTTCGGACCTTGATCCCGAAGCTCTTCTACCGTACCTGCCTGGATCCAACCATTCATGAAAACGCCTCCAATTCCCGCGATTATTGTACCTTCCTTTCCTTGTCTATAACATATATTATTCCGAAAACTTTTTAAACACTTATATTTATAAAGTGGTAATTTTTTACGTTGATTTGGGCGCCAACCTGTTGCAGCATGTCGTGGTAAGCGTGAGACGTGTACTGGAATCCTTGGTCGCTGTGAACGATCAATCCAGTCACGTCTTTCGTTTTTGTGAAAGCCTTATTGAACGTCTCAAGGACGAGCTGGTTGTCATTTCGCAAACTCGCATGATAGGCCACCGTCTCGTTGTTAAACAGATCCTTGATGACCGAGAGGTATACCCACGTGTCATAAACGCGATATTGGGTCACATCTGTCACCCATTTTTGATTAGGCTTGTCGGCTTTGAAATTGCGTTTCAGAACGTTATCTGCGACGCGGCCACCCAAGGATGAAGTATAGTTGCTTCGCTGCTTACGACGAATCTTCGCCTGTAATCGGGTCTGTCAAGAATTTTGTGTAAACACTCCTAAAAGAAAATCTATGGACCGCTTAAGGTAGATGAGGTCCAATTCGGTCGGGGAAGAAGACTGAAAGCTGCAGCAGAATCTGTCCCCAGTTTTGG
>NZ_JAPSKE010000002.1 GCF_031177825.1 Paenibacillus sp.
TGATCGTCTCCGAGCTGACGCGCTGGGTGTCCTTCAAGATGAAATTCATCTGATCGTTCGCCATGCTGTCCACCGTCAGCATATTCCGGAGCACCATCTGCAGCGGGTACAGCTGCTTGTCGTTCAAGTAAATCAAAGCGTCGAACCAGCTGTTCCAATGATTGACGATGCTGAACATACCGATCGCCGCGAGCGCCGGCGCCGCCATCGGCACGACGATGCGCGTCAGCAGCGCGATCTCTCCGGCGCCGTCGATACGCGCCGACTCCATGAGGCCGTCGGGCAAATTTTCGATGAAAATCTTAATGACGAGCAGCCCGAAGCTGTCCACGAGCATCGGCACGATCAGCGCCCAGAAGGAGTCGATCAAGTGCAGCTGCTTCATGACGAGGTACGACGGGATCAGACCGCCGTGGAACAAGATGGTGAACAGCACCAGGAACAGGAGCGGCCCGCGCCCCGGCAGCGTCTTCCGGGACAACACGAACGCGCCTACGGTCGTGAGCGCAAGCGTCAGCAGCGGCCCCAGCGTGCTTCGCAGCACGGACATTCCGATCGACTGCCAGACGAGCGGCGACGCGAAAATCCGCTTATACGCTTCGAACGTCGGCTCCTGGGGGATGATGACGAAATAATCGCGCGCGATCATCTCGCTTTGCGACGTCAGCGACATGCCGACGACGTAGACGAGCGGAAACAAGGCCGAAAGCGCGACGAGCGCCACAACGGTATGAATGAAAATTTGATACGCTCTCTCGGAACGCGATGCGTATGCGTACATCGGAACGGCTCCCTTCTACCAGATGCCCCGGCCCGTATATTTCTTTGACACGGCGTTCGTCGCCAGCACGAGCAGCATGCCGACGAACGACTGGAACAGGCCCATCGCCGTCCCGATGCTGAACTGCAGCCGGCCGAGCGATTCTCGGTAGATCCACGTATCGACGACATCCGCGGTATCGAGCACCGCCTGATTGTAGAACAAGAGAATTTGCTCCCCTCCGGCATAGAGGATCGTCCCGAGATTCAAACAAATGAGGAAAATGATAACCGGCACGAGCGACGGCAGCGTGATATGGTATACGCGCCGCAGCGGTCCCGCTCCGTCCATCGCGGCCGCTTCGTACAGCTGCGTATCGACGGAGGCGAGCGCGGCCAAATAAATGATCGTGCCCCAGCCGATTTCCTTCCAGACCGCCGAACCGACGAGCAGCGGCCGGAACCAGTCTTGATCGAGGAAAAACTCCTTCCGCGGCAAGCCCAGCCACTCGAGCATGTTGTTTACGAACCCCGACCCGGTCGAAAACAACGCGAAAACGATGCCGAAGACGATGACCCACGAGAAAAAATGGGGAATGTACACGATCGTCTGCGTCCACTTCTTGAACCGGTTGCTCGCGAGGTCGTGAAACATGATGGCCAGGATAATCGGCGGCACGAACCCGACGGCGAGCCGCAGCAGACTGATTTCCACCGTATTTCTTAGCACCTTCACGAGCTGCGGGTCGGTGAACATGACGCGGAAATTATCCAGTCCGACCCATTCGCTCTGCCATACGCCCGCGCCCAGCTGCAAGTCTTTGAACGCCACGACCCAAGCCATCCCGATCGGCCAGTAGCGCACGAGCGCGTAGTAAAGCAAGACGGGAATAAACAACAAATACAACGTCTTGTGCTCCGCCATCCGCCGCAGGAGCGACGCCTCCCGAACCGCCGACGCGCCTCTCTCCGTCCCTCGAAGGTTTCCGTTCTCGTTCGTCTTGGCGGGCATAAGCTCCCCCTTCCTTTCATGAGTAAGCGCTTACGAATCCCATTGTAACTGGCTTCGCTGTCGTACGATGTACACGATTCGATGGAAAAGGTGCACGATCCGACGGACCTTACGCGTCAAATCGTTCGGTTCCGCTGCCGGTAGACGGACGGCTGATCCCCGGTTCGGCTCTTGAACCATCTGCAGAAGTAGTGCACGCTTTCGAAGCCGAGACGCTGCGCCACGCCCGTGACGGTGTCCGCGCTCGTCGCCAGCAATCGCTTCGCCCGCTCTACCCTCCGTTCGTCGTGATACCGCTGGGGCGAGAGGCCGAACCGTTCGCGAAACTTCCGGGAGACGTAATCATGCGTATACGGCGATGCCTCCGTCAGCCAGCCGGCGTCGTACGGCGAGCCGGCTCGCTCCTCCAGCATCGCCCGCACCGCCGCGATGCGCGCCTCCAGCGGCGTCGGCGCGGGCAAGCTCCCGCTCTCGCACCAGCGCAGCAGCTTCGCCGCGAATTGCAGCATCGCCCCGCGGAGCGCTTCGGACGCGAACGGCCGCTTCTCGACGAATTCGCGGGCGAACGTTTCGAAATACGGCAGCGGCCACATCCCGGTCCTCGCGCACGGCGGGAACGGCAGCCCCGGCTCGGCGGGAGCCGGTTCGTCTTCCTTCGCCGGCCGGATGCGGAGCGGCGACTCCGGCGGGCGCTCCGGCAGCGGTCCTTCCGGAGCGAAGTGGACGCCGTACAACACGAACGGGTCGGCATCGTCCGCCTCGATGACGTGCGGCACGTCCGGCCCGTAAAAAAACAAGCAGCCGGCCGCGGCGCGGTAGCTGCGTCCTCCGATGAAGAATCGTCCGGCGCCGCTCGCGACGAACACGAATTGAAAGTCCGAAATCGCGCGGGGCCCGAATCGTTCCGAAGGCGCGCATACGAGCCGATTGGCGTAGCCGACGACGGGCGCAAGCTCCGCGCCGGAAGGCGTAAACAGCGGCATAGGGAGGTCCTCCTCTCGTCCGAGTGTCATCCGAATCCGGTAAAGTGCAATAGGCCATGGGTATCGGACAAATACAACCGACGGCAAGGTTTGATACGCTGACGGTATAACCGCAATCGATTAGAGGAGCTGATTTCATGTTGACGGACAACGATAAACGTCCCGTCGCCGGCACGTTTCAAGACGCGACGCCCCTGCTCGAAACGCCGGAGCTCGTCCGGGAACGCGCGGAACGGGACGGGATGATTTTCTTTCGGGGGCTGCTTCCGAGGGAGTCGGTGATGGCCGTGCGCGGCGACGTCCTCGGCGTGCTTCGGTCTTACGAGCTGCTCGAGACCGGCCGCGAGGGCGAAGCGATCGGCGACGAAGCGCGCATCCGCCGCTACACCGCCGAGGAGGTCGCCTGGAACGGCGTAGGCGCGCCGCTCGGCGTGTATCGGGACATCCAGAAGCTGGAGTCGTTCCACGCGTTGGCGCACGCGCCGGAGATCCGGCGCATGTTGACGGCCGTGTTCGACGGCGAACCGTTCGTGCATCCGCGGAACATCGCCCGCGTCATGCTGCCGCATCCGGACGTTCGGACGACGCCGTCCCATCAGGACTTCCTGCATGTGCAGGGAAGTTCGGATACGTGGACGTGCTGGATTCCGCTCGGCGACGTGCCGCGGGAGCTCGGCGGACTCGCCGCGCTGAAGGGCAGCCATCGCGAAGGGCTGCTCGGCGTCACGCATGCTGCGGGCGCCGGCGGACTCGAGTCGATTTTATGCGGCCTCGACTACGAGTGGGAGACGGTCGACTTCGAGGCGGGCGACGTGCTGGCGTTCCACAGCCATACCGTGCACAAGGCGCTGCCCAACCTGCGTCCGGGCGCGGTCCGGCTGTCGTGCGACTTCCGCTACCAACGCGCGAGCGATCCGATCGAATCCGCCTCCCTCCGGCCGCATGGTCCGTACGACTGGGAGGAGCTTTACGAGGGATGGACGCGTCGAGAGCTTATGTATTATTGGAAGGACCGGACGTTCGAGTACGTCCCGTTCGATCAGAGCATTCGCTGGCAGCAAGAGAAAATTTGTTAGAGCTTCCGGCCTTCGAGCAGCTGGCGCCGCATCCACTCGTTGTCGAAGCCGTCGCCGTCCCGGCGGAGCGTCTCGTACAACCGAACCCGCAGGTCGCGCACCGTGTCCGCGAGCGCGGTCTCGCCGATTCGGTTCTCAAGCTCCCCGGGATCCGCCTGAACGTCGTACAGCTCGTCGACGTCGGTCATATTCCAGACGTACTTCCATCGCTCGGTGCGGATCATTCGCTGCGTGTATAAGCCGAACTGCTGCCCGTTGTATGTGGCGACGATGTCTTCCCTCCAGGAAGGCTCCGGCCGCCGCAAGAGCATCGGCGCAAGCGATCGGCCGTGCAAGCCGGCTCGAACGCTCGCGTCCGCCTCGAGTTCGAGAAGCTCGAGGAACGTCGGAGCCAAATCCAGGAAGTTGTACGCGAACCGATCGCATACCGTCGCCCGCGGCAGCGCGCGGGGCCAACGCATCGCCATCGGCACGCGGACGACGTCGTCGTACAAGACGTAATGTTTATCCATCATCCGATGGGAGCCGCACATGTCGCCATGGTCGGACGTAAAGACGACGAGCGTGTCGTCGGCCGCGCCGAGATCGTCCAGCGCGCCGAGCACGCGGCCGATCGCGTCGTCCAGTTGGCTGATGACCCCGAAGTACCGAGCGACGATCGGCGCCCAATCCGCCCACGTATACCGCTCGACGCCCCAATTATACAGCTGTTGCCGCTGAATGTAGGGTTTGCCGGCGAACGTCTCTTCGAAGCCGGGCCAAGGCTCGATCGCTTCCGGCGCGTACATGTCGGCGAACCGGCCGGACGGGCGGCACGGCAAGTGAGGCTCGGCGAAATGGATCGCCATATGCCACGGACCGCCCGAAGCGTGGAGACGGCGCATCTCCGCAACCGCCCGCTCCGCGAACCAATGCGTCGAGGACGCCTCGACCGGAATCGGATTCGCCTCGCCGAAGTAGCCGTTCCCGAAGACGACCTCCGGGTATGTCGCTTGCCGGAATGCGCGATAGTCGGATTCTCCGACGTAGGAATCATAGCCGTAGCTCGTCGGATCGAGCGTCGGATGGACGCCCCACTTGCCGAGGAATGCGGTTCGGTAGCCGGCTTCCGCAAGCGCCCGAGACCACGTCCATGCGTCCGGCGGCAGCGAGGCGACCGGCAGCGCGCCGCCGGCGTTCCAGAGGCCGCCGAACGTCTCCGGCCGTCGACCGCACAGCAGCGACTGCCGCGCCGGCCCGCACACCGGAATATGCGAATACGCGTGCTCGAAGCGGACTCCTTCGGCCGCGAGCCTCGCCAGATGCGGCGTGCTCGGCGCGCCGGGGGCGTTCGGTTCGACAGCGTCGTAGCGAAGTTGGTCGGCGGTGATAAGCAGCACGTTCGGGCGCTTGCGGCTCACGACGTGCGTCCGCCTTCCAGCTCCCCGCCGTCGTGAAGCGTCCGATATCGGCTCGGAGAGCAGCCGACGTGGCGCTGAAACAGGCGCGTGAAGAACGAGGAATCCTCGTAGCCGACGAGCGCCGCGATCGAGATGACCTTCTCGTCGGTATCGAGAAGCAGCCGCTTGGCGCGTCCGATGCGAATGTCGTGCAAGACGTCCACGACGCTCTTGCCGTATTGGCGGCGGATGAGCCGGTTCAAGTGCCGGGAGCTGATATTGAACAGTTCCGACAACGACTGCAGCGTCAGCTTCTTGTCGTAATTTCTCTCCATATAACCGTATAGTCGCCTGGCCGTCATCGTTCGATCCTGCTGTCTCGGCGACGGCGAGGAAGCGCCGCGCGCGATCGTCTTGTAATATCGCGACAACAGAATGAGCAGCTCGAGCAGCTTCAACCTCAGTATCGTCGCGAAGCCTGTGCCCGCTCCCCCCTGTTCGCGAAGCATGCTCTCGAGCAGGCCGAGCACGTTGTCCGCGTCTTCGCCGTGCAGGTTCAATCGGTGATTGAACCGTTGGTCCCGCTGGAGGAACGGATGCACGTAGAAATAATCCATCGCGTCCGTGACGTTCAACTCCCGAAGCAGCGAGTCCGGAATGAACGACGGCATGAACAGGCAGTTGACGATCTCCATCGAATCGCCGGGTTGGACGGAGTACGCATGCGTCTCTCCCGGATTGATGATGAACACGTCTCCCGCATGAATGTCGTACGACGCGCCGTCGAAGCGATGCCGCCCTCTCCCGCGCACGACGTAGACGAGCTCGACGAAGTCGTGCCCGTGCTCGTCGATCGTGCCTTGCGTCGTGCGCCCGATCCAGAACGGGAAATCCTCCTTCATGTACGCGCTGCTGTTCAGCTTTCGCATCGTCCGTCCCCCCCGCTGCGTTCGACGACGGCCGGCGCCCCGCCGGCTTGGAAGGAGCGGATCGCCGCCTCGATCGTCTCCTGCGCGGCGAGCGCGTCCGCGCCCGAGGCGGCGACGTCGTCCGGCGACGCGCCCCGGGCGATATCCTCGAGGAAGCGGTCGATCCGAAGCCGGAACGTATCGTTGAATCCTTGCATGCCGCCGAAGATCGGATTTTGCAGGACGAGACGGTCGTCCGCGTCGTGCGGGAAATACGTCATCGTCTCATAGACGTTGTCGAGCAGCAGACGGCCTGACGTCCCTCCGATTTCCAGACATTCGATCGGGTGACGCATGGACATATCGTAACTGCCCGTCAGGTGGCCGACCGCGCCGGATTCGAACTCCATGTTGATCGAGGCGGTGGACCAGGACGTCCGGCCGGGCGCCTTCGTCAAGAACGATTGCACGCGGCGGACGTCCCCGGCGAAATAGCGCATCACGTCGATCGAATGCGGATGCAGCGCCCGAAGATGGAGCCACGGCGTCTCGTCGGACGGGTTGCGGATCGTCAGGCGCATATTCACGAACAGGATCGTTCCGAGCTTGCCTTCCTCGAGGAGCTCCTTGGCCCGGAAGGCGGCGGGCGCGAAGCGATGGTTCAAGTTGCAGGCGAGACGCACGCCCTTCTCGCGCGCGTACGCGACCATCTCGCGGGCCAAGTCGATTCGGTTCGAAATCGGCTTCTCCACCAAGACGTCCTTGCCCGCGCGCATGGCGAGCATCGCTGGATCGTAATGATGGCCGCCCTTCTCCTCTCCCGCCGTCGCGACGGCCACCGCGTCGACCGTCTCTAGCGCGAGCAGTCGCTCCAAGCTCGTATACGCGGGAACGCCGAATTCGCGGCCGGCTGCCGCCGCCCGCTCTTCGAGCAGGTCGCAAACCGCGACCAAACGCGCTTTCGGATGCTTCGCATAGGCCTGGCAATGCAGCTTGCCGATGTTGTTGACGCCGACGACGGCGATGTTGATCATGATCGTCATCCTTTCCGGACGCGCTAGTGGAAGCGCTTGCTACCTCGATCATATCGTGTCCGGATCGCCCTGTCATGGTCGATCCGGACATACGCCCGTCGGATACGGGCAAGTTGCCCGAACCGATCCGGATCCGTCTAGGCCAGCTTCGGGAACAGTCCGCCCTTGATGACGTCGCCCGGCGCAAGGCCCAAGCCGTCCGTGCATACGTGCGGCGCCCCGCTGTACGTCGTGCCGTCGGCCATGTAGATGATCGCGAGCGCGCGTCGCGGCTTATCGGTCCGGTTGGCGTGGGCGTAATGGAACGTGAGGCCGTCGTGGAACGTGCAGCTGCCCGCCTTCATCCGGACGATCGCCGCCGTGTTCCGATCGACCTCCCGGGCGCCGTCCTGGGCGAAGATATCCTCGGGATTGACCAAGCTGACGCTCTTTAGGTTTTTAATCTTTTGCGACTTCGGAACGAACATCATGCAGCCGTTGTTCTCGTCCACGTCGTCGAGCGCGATCCAAATCGAGAACGCGCCGGTCTCCCGCATCGGCCAGTACGGCCAATCCTGATGCCACGGCGTCGGCTTCGAATCGTTCGGCATCTTGAACAGCGCGTGGTCATGGAACAGCCGAATGCCCTCGAAGCCCGTCAGCTGCTTGCCCATATCCGCGAACCGCGAGCCAAGCACGTAACGCGCCATTCCCCCGTGATCCCGCCACGTATTCACGCGCTGATTGAGCACGCGGTAATACAAGCCGTTCTCCACGTCCGTCTGCAAGCTTCTTCCTCCGCTTGTATCCATCGTTTCGAACAAATACTCGCGCAGCTCCTCGACTTCTTCGCTGGATAAGACATCGTCGATTTGCACGAACCCGTTTTCCCGATAGTAATCGATTCGATCTTGCTCCAACGCTCGGCGATCGTTCATCCCTATCCTCACCCTCCGTTATTGGAATTGCTATGGACAGTGTATAACGGAATCCGGTTCCGTTCTTGGAGGATCTGTAAGAAAAGTTGGTCGATCTGCCAATGCGCTTCGCATCGTCAACCGTCCGAGCCTCGGTCGGGCCGCTGTCTGAATTCGCTCGGCGACAAGCCGGTCTCCTTCTTGAAGTTGTTGCTGAAATAATGAATGCTCCCGTAACCGAGCCGCTCGGCGATCGAATCGATCGCTTCTCCGCGCAGCAGCGCCTGCTTCGCTTGTTTGATCCGCTCGTGGATGAGAAAGTGCTTCGGGTTGCGCCCCATCTCCCGGGAAAACAACGACGTGAAGTAGCTCGGATGATATCCGCACAAGCTCGCCAGCTCCGCGACCGTCCACGGTTTCGCCGGCTGCTCCCGCATCGCGCGCAAGGCGGCGTCGATGCGGCCGCGACGACTCGTCGCGTCCCCCTCCATCCGGCCCCGAAGAAGCTCCATCAGCAGCTCCGTCATATGCGCGCGCAGCATGGTCGGGTACCCCGGCTGCTCTTGTCGATATTCTTTCACGATTCGCGTCAACAACGGCTCGACGCCGACGGCGGACAAACGATGCGGCAGCTCGATCGTACCGAAGCCCGGGCACTCGACGCGGTGAAGCCCGCCCGATCGGAGCAGCGTCGCATCGTCCACCTCGCGGATGCCGTAAGCGGGATGCACCGGCGCGGAAGACGGACCGGTCCACAAGAAATGTATGCTGAAATATTCGGTCGGGCGGACGGCTTGCAGCCGATGCGGATGGTCGCGTCCGAAATACGCGAATTGTCCGGGATCGATCCGATGCGCTTCCCCGCCGACCGTCAGCCGCGCTTCGCCCGACGCGACGTAAAACAGCTGATAATCCGGGATGACCCGCGGCCCCCAGTATTCCCCCGCGTTCGCCGCATCCCTGCTTGCGAAGTTCACGACGGGCAGCATATCGTGCGCCGACGCTTCGTGCATGTACGCCACCTCCGGTTTCTCGCGACGAGCGATCTTGAAAAATCGCAACTACTTTAAGATTAATTCTAAATACGTCGGCTTCTTCCTTCCGTATGATGGAAACGTAAACAACATTTCCGAAGGGGAGAACACGATATGTTGACGGAAGCTCAAATCGCCGAATTTCATCGGAACGGATTTTTGAAGGGAGACGTCGTGCTGAACGACGAAGAGGTCGAAGCGCTGCGCGCGGAGCTCGATCTCGTCATGGAAGGCAAGTCCGTTAAGAAGCCGGTGCTCAGCCACAATATGCTGGGAAACAACTCCTTGTACGATAACATGAAGATGACGGTGACCGAGCGCGTCGTACAGATCGTAAACATCTGGATGGCCAGCGACGCTTTCTACAAGCATGCGTCGAACCGAACGATCTGCGAGGAAATCGCGCAGCTATGCGGGACGGACGCGGTGCGGATCTGGCACGATCAGGTGCAGTATAAACCGCCGGTATCCGGAGGTCCGACGGGCTGGCATCAGGACCATCCGCTTTGGCCGATCATTCAGCCCGCCGATCTCGTCAGCGCGTGGGTCGCGCTCGACGACGCCGTCATCGAGAACGGCTGCATGTGGATGGTGCCCGGCAGTCATAAGTGGGGGAACCATCAGAAATACCTCGGGGCGACGCCGGACTTCAAGCCGTACCATAAGCAGCCGGAGCTGCTGCCCGAAGGCGCCGTCGTCGAAGCCGTTCCGTTCGAGATCAAGAAGGGGCAAGTCGGCTATCACCACTGCCTGACGTGGCACGGCTCGCCCCATAACCGATCGCAGCTGAAGCGGCGCGCCATCGCCGTCCATTACATGCCAGGGCATACCCGGTACGAGCCGCTCGCGAATCATCCGATGCACGATTACGTGCAAGTGAAGCCCGGCGAAATTCTCGCCGGCGACCACTTCCCGACGGTGTACGAGAAAATTTCGTAACGACAAAAATAGGGAACCGCGATGTTCCCTATTTTTGCTGCGATACCCTGAATTGGTTGAATAGCGCACAAGAATGTTCCCTATTTCCACGAAACCTCGCCTATTCGGCAATATTTCAATGAAATAGGGAACATCGCTGTTCCCTATTCCCCTCTGCTGCGGCCTCCGCGTCGAAATAAGGAACTTCGGTGTTCCCTATCCGAATCCCCATCCTCCGTTGCTCCGTGTCTCCGTTACCTCGTTTCCCGCTCACTCCTTCACGCTGCCGAGCACGATCCCCTTCATGAAGAACCGCTGCAGGAACGGATACACGAGCAGGATCGGCAGCGCGCCAAGGAAAATTTGCGCCGCCTTCGCCGTCCGATCGCTCACCTCCGCCAGCGCCTTCAAGTCCGACGAAGAGACGAGCGACAAGTCGCGGTTAATGACGACCGTCTGCAGATAGCTCTGCAGCGGGTAATTGTCCGGCGAATTCATGAAGATGAGCCCGTCGAACCATGCGTTCCAGTGGCCGACGGTGGCGAACAGCGTGATGGTCGCGAGCGCCGGCGCGGATAACGGCACCATGACGCGCCACAATGTCGTCCAATGGCCGGCCCCGTCCATGAACGCAGCCTCCTCCAGCTCCTTCGGCAATCCCCGGAAGAAGTTGAGCAGCAGCACGACGTTGAATACCGGCACGGCGTTCGGCAGCACGAGCGCCCACAGCGTGTTCATGATGCCCGTGTACTTCACCGTCATGTACAGCGGGATAAGTCCGCCGTGGAACAGCATCGTAATGACGAAAAACCAGACGTACGCCGTGCGGTACGGAAATTTCTTCGCTTCCTTCGCGAGCGGGTAGGCGATCAATACCGTTAACAGCATATTGACCAGAACGCCTAGCAGTACCCGCTGCAGCGAGACGCCGATCGATTGCGTAAACGCGGGCTTGGCAAGAACGAATTCGTACGAGCTAACCGTGAATTCGACCGGCCACAGCTTCACGAGTCCCGCCGTCGCCGCCTGACTCGAGCTGAACGAGATCGCCAGCACATGGATCAGCGGGAGGAGGCACAACAAGGCGAGCGCGGCCAACACCGCGTAGTTGACGCCGAGGAACAGCCTTCTCCCGAAACCGAGCTGCTCTACCATCTTCTCCCTCCTCCTTAGAAAATGCGATAATTCGCCAATCGATAAGCCAAATAATACGATGCCGATATGAAGACGAGCGAGACGACCGACTTAAACAAGCCGACCGCGGTCGCGACGCCGTATTGCGCATCGACGAGGCCGATCCGATAGACGAACGTATCGATGATATCCCCCGTCTCGTACACTTGCGGGCTGTACAGGTTAAAGACCTGATCGAAGCCGGCGTTCAGCACGTTGCCGAGGCTGAGCGTCAACGTGAGGACGATGATCGGCATCATACCCGGCAGCGTAATATGGAGCGTCTGCTTCCACCGCCCCGCCCCGTCCACGATCGCCGCCTCGTACAGCGAGGGATTGATGCTGGTAAGCGCCGCGAGATAGACGATCGTATTGAACCCGAATTCCTTCCATACGTCGGATAACACCAGTACCGGACGGAACCAGGCATTGTCGCCCAAGAAATAGATCGGCTCGATGCCGAACCAGACGAGAAATTGGTTCACGATGCCGCTGGACGGCGACAGGATGTCGATCAGAATGCCGCCCAGAATAATCCAAGACAAGAAATGCGGCAAATAAATCATCGTTTGAATACTCCGCTTGAACAGCTCCTTGCGCACCTCGTTCAAGAGCAAGGAGACGACGACCGGGACGATAAACCCGACGACGATCTTGAAGAACGCGATGATGACCGTGTTCCATAGAATTCTTGATGAATCGGGCAAGTCCAACACGTATTGGAAATTATCGAGCCCGATCCACTGCGAATCGAAGAAGCCCTTGGCCGGCAGAAATCGTTGGAACGCGATGACGATGCCGAGCAACGGACCGTAGCTGAAGACAAGAACGAGAAGCACCCCCGGCAGCAGCATGAGGTGAAGCGGCCAGTAGGGGGATTTCATCTTCCGAAGCATGCGCTTGCGCCTCCTTCCCCGAAAGGGAAGCGAGGGAAGGCGATCCTTAAGAATCGCTCCCCTCGCCGTTGCGAATTACTTGCTTGCGTACCAGTCGTTCACTTCTTGCGTCATGGCGTCGCCGCCCAACTTCTTCCAATCCTCGACGAACTTGTCGAACAAGTCGATGGGATCGCCCAGAATGATCTTCGTGAACACTTCGAGCTCCATCTTCTGCAGCGTCGCGTCCTTGTCTACCATCGTCGGCGTCGGGGCTCCGAAAAACTCGTTTTGGAGCAAGCTTCCGTCGTTCACGTATTGGTCGATCACCTTGAAGGAGCCTTCCTTGCCGAACACCTGGTTATACGCCCAGCCGATCTCGCTGCCCGCTTCGCCCTTCAGGAAGGCGTCGATCTGTTGGTAGTTGTTCTGCTCCTCGGGGTTCAGCTTCGAGAAGTCTCCGCTGTTCATCGCTTCCGTGATGTGAAGATGGATATCCAAGTTTTTCCGAGCAGGCCACGTTTGGAACGGAATGTACTTATGCTTCTCGAAGCCGTCGCTCGTGAAGTGCGCCGCGTAATTGTCCGGCGTCGTCGATTCGCCCCAGCCCGTTTCCGTGAACAGGTTCATGATCTTCAGCAGCGCTTCCGGATGCTTCGCTTCCTTCAGCACCGCGTAATAACCCCCTACCGCTAGTCCGACTCGCGGCTGGGCGGGCTCGGCGTCCGCGGAGACGAGCGGATACGACTGCCATTCCGCGGCCGGATCGTTCTTCTTGCTGTCGACGAGCGGCCAGAGCGGGTTCCACATTTGCCCGAAGTGTAATCCGACCTTGCCCGACGCGGCGAATTCCGCCGCTTTCCCTTGATCCTTCACGCCGAACTCTCGGTCGAGCAGCCCGTTCTTGAACATCTCTTGCAGCTTCTGAAGCGCTTGCCGCATCTCCGGCTGCACGCTGCCGAAGACGAGCTTGCCGCTGTCGTCTTTCATCCATTGCCGCGGGTACGCATGGAACGCGTTCAAGAATCCGTCGATGCCCGCATAGCCGCCGTACAAATCTTTATTCAGCGACATGCCGATCGTGTCCGCCTGCCCGTTGCCGTCCGGATCCTGCGTCGTGAACGCTTCGGCGATTCGAACGACGTCGTCGAGCGTCTGCGGCACCGGCAAGTTCAGCTTCTTGCGCCAGTCGTCCCGGATCCAAATCATCATCGCGCCGTCCATCGCGGAGCCGGTGTTCGGAACGGCCATCAGCTTTCCGTCGAACGTCGCGGACGCCAGCGCGTTCGGCCCGTCCTGCAGCATAATTTCCTTGGTGAATTCCGAGGCGTATTTATCGTATACGTCCGTCAAATCCATCAACAGATCCGCTTCGACCAGCTGCTTCAGCTGCTTGGCGTTGACCGGGATGAAATCCGGCAGATCGCCGGACGCGATCGAGACGTTCATCTTCTGCTCGCCTTGCCCGCCGGGTCCGTCGCCGCTGACGACCCAATCGTACTTCACGTTGATGCCCAGCTTCTCTTGCAGCGTGCGCGTCCATACGTTATTGCCGATGTCGTCGCCTTCCGGGTACTTAAACGTATCGTTGACGATCCGAACGCTCGTGATTTCGATCGGGGGATCGTATTTGCCGAGCGGATCGATCGGTCCCGCCTCGTTTTCGGCCGGCGTCTCCGCGGGCTTCTCCGTCGCGGTCCCCGTCCCGGTCGGGGTTCCTTCCGTCCCCTCCGGTTCCGACGCGCCGCCGCCACCGCCGGAGCAAGCGCTTACAAATAATAGAATCGCAGTGAGGGCAACCGCAAGTCCGTTTTTCCCCTTCTTCGGCTTCATTGACATCCTCCCTTTATTTGGGTGATCCTTCCTGTCATTAGTATAGGAGCTTGCATCCTCTCCTGAGAATGATACAATCTTTGGATTCATGCGACTTCGTTCAGAACTTCGTTCCGAGCTCCGTTCCGGGTGATCTGACTAGCTCGTCTGATTCCGATATTCCTGCGGTCCGACGCCCGCGTGCTTGCGGAAGAAGCGGGCGAAATAACCGGGGTTGTCGAAGCCGATCGCGGCGGCCACCTCATGAATCTTGTAGCGGGGATCCGCCAGCAGCTCCTTCGCCCGTTCCAGCCGCAGCTGAATAATAATTTCCGAGATGTTCGCCCCCGTCACTTGCTTGTACAGCATCGACAAATACGTCGGATTCAAATAGACCGCGTCGGCGAGCGCCGTCAACGAGACGTCCTCCTGCATGCGCTCCCGAATGACGCGATTGACCTTGTCGACGATGTAGTGGGCGCGATCCTGCTGCGTCGCCCGCTTGTCGCGGATCAGCCGGTCGGCCGTCTCCTGCAGGAAGCGGATCGCCTCCTCGCGAGAAGGATGCGCCCGGATGTTCATCAGCTCTTCCAGCCGAAACCCCGCCTCCGGCCGCTCCGAGACGCCCCACCGGTTCGCGAGGCGCAGCAGCCGGTTCGCCGCCGCATAATACGCTTCTACATACAAGGGATACGTCTCCGCGCCTTGGAACCAGTCCTTCAACGCCTCTCGCGCCGCGATCGAATCTCCGCCTTCCAGCGCGTTTCCGAATCGTTCCTTCCGCCGAGCGGCCGCCGCCTCGTCCCGTTCGCGCGCCGCGCGCTCGCCCGCGACGCCGCCGTTCAGCAGCATCATGCTGTTGCCGTCCCCGACGCCGACGACCAGCGCGTTGCGCATCGACGAGCTTCTCTCCGTCAGGTCCCCCCAGTCGATCGGCTCCCTGGCGCAGACGGCGGAAACCGACAGCTTGAGCAGCCGCGCGCAGGCGGTTTGCACCGTGTCCAACGCGCCCTGCGCGAATCTGACCGTACGTTCCCACCGGGGCGAATCGTCCGTACCGTCCGGGCCCTCCTCTTCCGCCTCCGTTCGCGTCCGCGGCTGCGCCAGCAGCGTGAAGTAGCTTTCGTCGACGGCGATCCACTGCAACGCGATCGGCTTGAAGCGCTCCCGAACGACGTTCTCGATCGCGTACATCAGCAGCGACCGATCCGTCGCCGACATAGCGGAGAGCCACCGATCGACGCGTCCGACGACGAGCAGGACGGGCAACTTCGCCTGGAGCGGACATTCCAGCTCCTCCAGCTTCGTCTGCGATAATCCGTTCTCCTCGATGCCATATTGCAGCAGCCGCCGGAACCAGTCGTTGCGCAGCGCCGGAAGCGCCTCGCGGAGCCGAGCCTCCGCCATGGTCAGCACCCGCTCGTTCACCAACTCCCGCTCCAGCTCGCCGATCGCCTTGCGAATCGCGGCGAGGATCGGCTCGTCCCCTTCCGTCTTCAGTAAATAATCGGCGCTGCCCTTGCGCAGCGCTTCGCGTACGTAGTCGGCGTCGTTGATGCCCGTTAAGAAGATCACCCTGCATGCCGGCCACCGGGCCTTAATCTGCTTCTGCAGCTGCAGCCCGTTCATGCCCGGCATCCGGATGTCGCTGATCACGAGATCGAACTTCGCCCGATCGAGCCGCTGCAGCGCTTCTTCCGCAGAATAAGCCTTGTACATCTCGATCTCCGGCAAATCCGCATCCTGCAGAAATTCATACAAGCCGTCGACCGTATACGGTTCGTCATCGACGATCAACAGACGATACAATCGCAACCTCTCCTTCTCTCCTTCTCGGGATGCGGAGCTCTACGCGGAGGCCGCCTTCGGCGCCTCGCGACAAGGTCAACCCGTTGTCCTTTCCGAACATGATTTGCAATCGCCGATGCACGTTCAGGAGACCGGTGCTTTCGGCCGCCGACTCCGGCGCCGCCAGCCGCTGTCTCAGCTGCTGCAGCGTCTCTTCGGCCAAGTGTTCGCCGTTGTCTTCGACGACGACGATCAGCGTCTCCTCCGCCGCGCGAAATTCGACGACGAGCCTCCCGTCCTTCGTCTTGTTCTCCAGCCCGTGCGCGTAAGCGTTCTCGATCAAGGGCTGCAGAATCAACCGCGGAACGCGGAAGTCCTCCCATTCGTTCGGCGGATCGCCGAACGACGCGACGATGCGGCGCCCGAACCGGAACGCCTGAATATCGGTATACGTGCGCGCGTTGTTCACTTCCTCGGAGAGCGGAACGTTCGAAGCGCCGTCCCTCGTAATATAACGGAAGTAGTCGCCCAAATACTTCGTGAACCGGGCGATATTGTCGTTGTCGCGCAGCGTGGCCATCCGGTGAAGAATAAAGAAGCTGTTGTACAAGAAGTGCGGATTGATCTGAGACTGGAGCTGGCGAAGCTCGGCGAGTCGGACGAGATATTTCTGTTCGTACACTTCATGGACGAGCACGTTCAGCTGACGAACCATCGCGTTGAACCGGGTAAACAAAAAGCCGAATTCGTCCTTGCGTTCATACGCGACGGCCACCTGCAAATTGCCTTTCTCCACCTGGCTTAAGGAACGCACCAGCGTCCGAAGCGGCCGTTCGATAATCCGATGCAGACTGAGCGCGAAGAACAAGATGACGACGACGGAGAAGATCGACATCAGCAGCAGCCATGTCCTATATTTCGTTAAGGGACCGAAGATCCGGCGCTCCGGCGCGAATATCGTCAGCGTCGTTTCGAGCCGATCCGACGACTGCGACACGACGAGATAACGTTCTCCGTCGAGCCGGACGGAATCGCCGGACGTTGGGGCCGAAGCGGCCGGGACGGCGCCGAACCCGTCGTCGCTCCGGACGGCCCAATCGAACAGGTTCGAAGATAACACCGCTTTCTCCCCGTTGTTCGCGAATCGCTTCAGCGTCTCTCGCAGCGCCCGTTCGGACACCTCCACCGTCAGCAAAAACTGCGGCGGTCGCCCTCCGGACAACGCGGGGTCCGGATACGGAACGCTGATGTACAAGTGTTCCCCGTACCGCAGGAACGGAGCGTCGTACCGGTTCGTCGTCGCGGACAACGCTTCGAACTGCGCTTCGTCGAAGGAAGCGATCGAGTTGTCGTTCGAGGTGACCGTGCGGTCCAACAGCGGAATGAAGGCGCTCGCATTTTCCACGAAACGACTGGACGTCTTGACGAGATCGATCTTGCGCTTCAGCGACAAGATCGCTTTCGTCCGTTCCACGTCCGACATGACGGACGCGGCGGAGCTGAGCATGAGCAAATCGTCGTCGTTGACGTACGTCTGAATCAACTGGATGACCCGGTCGAAGTCGGATTCGATCAAGTCCACGTACAGTTCTACCTTGCCGTCCATCGAATGCACGATTTCGGATCGCACGATGCCGGCTCCGGAATCGTTCATGAATAAGTTCAACCCGCATAACGGGAGAAGCAGGCAAAGAAACGTCAATACGATCTTGTAAAAAATAGAGTGCTGCGGCGATGGACCGAACGGCTTCGTTGCCCTCATCTCCTTCGAATCCTGTATTCAGAATATTTACAATATAGCAGAAGCGAATATACTTAGGAGAAGAATCTTCCCGCATAGGAAACTAGAACTAGGAGGGAACGCGCGTGAACGTATTAAGAGGGGCCGCCTTTTTCGCGGATGCTTCGTTCCCGTTCTTCATCCAGAAATATACGATACGCCGGGGCGAAGTCGTACCGACGCATACGCACGATTTTTTGGAATTCGTCTATGTGGCCCAAGGCGGCGCGACGCACGACATCGCCACTCAACGCTACTCGCTGTCCACGGGCGACGTGTTCGTGCTCGAACCGGAGACGTACCACAGCTATACCGGCTCGGATGCCGAGGATACGATCGTCTACAACGTGTTGTTCAAGAAGGAGTTCCTTCAGCGGGAATTCGACGACCTCCTGCGCATGCCCGCGATCGTGAATTCCTTCTACTTGGCTCCGTTCCTGCGGAAGAGCGCGTCCTTCATTCCTCACGTCTCTCTGCTGCCCGGTCAACGTACGGCGATCGAGACGCATCTGTCCAAGATGAGCGATGAGTTCAAGTCGCAATCGAGCGGTTATCGACTCATCCTGAAGTCGAGATGGATCGAGTGTCTCGTCTTGTTGAACCGGTTCTATGAAGAAAACGGGAGCGCCGACGAGTCGTCCCTCGGCAAAGACGAATGGATGCGGTCGATCGTACATTTCGTGCGAGAGCACTATCGTCAACCGTTGACGTTAGCCCAGCTGAGCGCGACGTGCGGCATGAGCGTGTCTTCGTTCACGGCGAAGTTCAAGAAGGCGACGGGGATGAGCTTCCTCGACTATAAACATTCCTTGCAAATTCGCCATGCGTGCGACATGCTGCGAACGACCGATATTAAGATCGTCTACGTGGCGTACAGCGCCGGATTTCAAGACGTCAGCTTCTTCAACCGCGTCTTCCGCAAGCATACCGGCATGTCGCCGAGGCATTACCGCCGGCTTCAGGGATCGCAAGTCGAATAGACGACGCCGTCTCCGCCGTATCGACGTTGACGTTTAAGCTATCCGGAACCGTACGGATGGTCCGCAGGTTCCGACAACGGAAGACATCGAAAAGACCGTTAGGCATAGCGTTCGCCTAACGGTCTGTTCGGTTCCTTTTCCGCTTATCGCTTGGTTGCCAGATCTTCCGGACGGAGCGTCATAAGCTCTTGCTTGGACGGCACGTTCGGATGCTGGTGCAGCAGCCGCACCGCTTGATTGCGGACCGCCTTATCGAGCAAGTTGCGCACGTACCGCGCATTCGCGAACGATCGCCAGAACACGTGCTTCTCTTCGGTCAACATCTGCTTCAGGCGATGCGTCGCCCCGGGGAGCAGCACATATTCGCGTTCCTTCGCCATCGACTCCGCGATCAACAACAATTCGTCGACGGAATAGTCGCCGAAGTCGATCTGAATCGGGAAGCGCGAAGGCAAGCCGGGGTTCAGCGTCAGGAACTGCTCCATCTCCTCGGAATAGCCGGCTAGAATCAAGATGAAATCCTCGCGATGATCCTCCATCGCCTTGACGAGCGCGTCGATCGCCTCTTTGCCGAAATCCTTCTCCCCGCCTCGGGCCAAGCTATACGCTTCGTCGATAAACAATATTCCTCCGAGTGCTTTCTTTACTAACTCTCTTGTCTTGATGGCCGTATGGCCGATGTATTCGCCGACCAAATCCGCTCGCTCCACCTCGATGAAGTGCCCTTTGCTCAGCACGCCCATCCGATGGAACAGCTTGGCGACGAGCCGGGCGACCGTCGTCTTGCCCGTGCCCGGATTCCCCTTGAAAATCATATGATATACGTGCGATTTGCTCTGCAGCCCGGCGTCGGCGCGATATTGGGAAATTTGAAGCATCGCATAAATTTCGTACACGAGCTCTTTCACGTGCTCCAGGCCGACCATCTGATCAAGCTCTTTGAAAATGTCGCCGAACGGGCTTTGCAGAAGCAGCGTCTTCGGATGGACCGTCGGCGCCGGTTGAGGGGCCTGGTTCGGGTATCCGTCTCCGTTGCGCAGGACGACTTGGATTTTTCGCGACGGTTTATCGGCGGCGGCGGGAGGAACGGGAACGGCGGCATTCGCGTCTCTCAGCGTGCTGCGGTTGTTCATGGGCTCACCTCGTTTGTGGAAGGTGCTAGCAGTATACGCAAGTGCCCAGAAATGCGTGACTCGTGCGGGCACCCGTCTAGAGAACCGATAAATATTTTATCGCGGGTAAAGGGTGCGTACGATGCCGGGTCGGCGAGCGGAATGCGGAGAATAGGCGGGATGACGGACGATGGTACATCTTATGCGGGAGAACGCCGAAGCATGAGCTTTCTCGGGAATGGGGGGGGCGGCCGAGTCGTAGAACGGCTCCGACGGCTCGGACACGGGCGCGTCGGAGGGCTCATCTGGGCGGGTGTAGTCGGAGTTTCTCCGACGATTTGGGCCTCGTGGTCCGCGCTTCGTCCGACGATGCGGCCAGACGCACGATCAACCCCTCGCGACCGCGGACCGCCCACTCCGCGTCGGTCGCGAAGGACGGCCGCCCGCCGCCGGCGAGCGCCGTCCCATCGCGCGCGTAGGCGGCTGCCAGCGTCAAACACGCGACGCAGGCGTCTGCGGCGTCCTGGCTCGGCACCGCGCCGGCAACGGCATCCGTCGCCGGCGGGAGACGCCAGCCCGCGGCTGCGCGCGCGACCTCGGCGGCGGCCGACAGGTCGAGCCGACGCGCGCCGCCCGCCAACCGAGCCGTGTGCGACGGGTACACCTCGTAGAGCGTCGGACCGTCGCGCGCCCCGCCGACCTCGTCGAACGGATAGACGGCGCCGCCGGCTTCCCTTGCATACGCCAGAAGCTTCCAGCCGGCGTAAATCATGGCGCGTAAATTCGGCTGCACGCGCTTGAACGGGCTGGCGGCGCGGCAGGCGACATCCGTACATCGGCAAGCCCAGCCATGGGCCGCGCACGGCGTCTCGAACGCCGGGAACGCAGCGTCGAGCTTCTCAAGAAACGACGAACGGGAGGAGCCGGCCGCCAGCGACAGCCACTCCTCCCACGCGGTAAATCCGAGCTTGTCATAAGCCGGCCCGGGAGGAGCGAACGGAACGTCCCATCCCCAGATCGAGCCGGCGGGCGAACGCAGCAGCATCGCGAACGCGTCCAGCCGGTCGTCGCACAGGACGACGCGCTCGAGCTCGAACGCCGAACCGTCCGCCGCAAGCGTCCCGGATGCGACGAACAGCTTGCCCGACGGATCGCGCGCCCCGCTGAAGTCGACCCCGTAGACGCGAATCGCGCCGCAATTAGGATTCATGAATCGTAATCGATTCGATCGTGATCGTCTCTTGCGGCGTGTCGTTGTTCGCGCCGCCTACCGGCGTCGCGCCGATCGCGAGCACGGTGTCCATGCCGTCCGTAATGCGGCCGAAGATCGTGTAGTTCGGAATCTCGTTCAGCTTCTTGCTCCATTCGCCGGTGCAGATGAAAAACTGGCTCCCGTTCGTATTCGCGCCGCTATTGGCCATCGCCACGATGCCGGGGCCGTATTCATGCGGTCCGCCAAGCTCGTCCTCGAACGAATAGCCCGGTCCGCCGCGCCCGGTGCCCGTCGGGTCGCCCGTCTGAATAATATAATCCGGAACGATCCGATGGAAGACGATCCCCTCGTAGTACTTCTGACGCGATAAGAAGACGAAGCTGTTCACCGTAATCGGCGCATCTTTCGCGAACAGCTCGATCGTGAACTCCCCTTTGGACGTCTTCACGACCGCCTCGTAAGACTTCGCTTCGTCGATTTGCATGTCGGGCGCCTTATCGAACGACGTCTGCCGCTCCCCGCCGCCGCTTCCCTGCTCCTGAGCCGGCTGCGTTCCGCAGCCGGCCAGCATCGCCGCCGCCGCCGTTACAATCCATGCGGCCCGTACCCACTTCTTCATCCTTGTGCGCCTCCTCCGTAAAACTTCCAATGTCATTGTAGCTTGACCGCCGCACGACAATCAAATCCCTCGACGGAAAAAGAAAAGGAGCCGGCGCTCCCGCCGACTCCTCCTGTGCAGTCTACAATCCTTCCGGCGCGTCGGGCGCCTCGCCGTCGTCGCTGTCGGACGGCTCGTCGTCCGTCGCCTGATCCGGTAGCCCCGCGTTGTCGCCGGTCCCTCCGGTCCCGCCGGCGTTGCCGCCATTGCCGTTGCCACTGCCGTTACCGGTACCGTTACCGTTACCGTTGCCGTCGGTCTCTTGACCGTCGTCGCCCCCGTCTCCGCCCGTGCCCTCTTCGCCAGGCAAGATGTCCGGCAGCACCGGCAAGTCGTCGCCGATGCCGGCCCCTTCGCCTTCGCCCGGCACGACGATCTCGACGACGTTCGACGGCGCGCTTTCGAGCTCCGTCTCCTTCGCGTAGGCGGTCACGTAATACATGTACTTCTTCCCGGCCGCGCCCGAAATATCGATTACGGTCGTCGAATCCGAGGCGTGCAGCATCTCCGCCGGGGCATCGAACGGCTCCACCTTCCGATACAGCCGGTACTCGATCCCCTCCGCTTCCGGAACCGCCGACCACGTCAGCACCGCTTCCCGCTTCTCGACGTCGTAGAACCCCGACAGATCGGCGATCGCCGCGGGCGCCTCCGCCTCCTTCGGCTCTTCGACCCCGGAAGGACGATTGAAGTCCTGTACTTCCATGCCGTCCATCGCCTTCTTCATGACCGCGGCGAACATCGCCGCCGCCGTGCCGCTGCCCGACTTCACATAATGCTCGGCGTTCGTCTCGTCGAAGCCCATCCATACGGCCGCAGCATATTGCGGCGTATACCCGACGAACCAAATGTCGCGGTTGCCGGCCGAGTCTTTCACGCCCTTCAGTCCGAGCTGCGTCGTTCCGGTCTTGCCGGCGATCGGACGGCCGAAGTTCGCCTTCGTGCCGGTGCCGCCCTTCTGCGTGACGGCTTCGAGCAACACCGTCGAGTAATACGCCGTTCGCTCGCTCATGACGCGTTTCCCCGAAGGCTCGAAGGTGTATACGCGATGACCGTCCGTATCCAGCACTTCGGTGATCACATGCGTCTCCGCCAGGACGCCGTTGTTCGCGAACGCCCCGTACGCCCGCGCCATTTCGAGCGGCGACGCTCCGTGCGTCAAGCCGCCGAGCGCGATCGCGAGGTTCCGGTCCTTCGCGTCCATGTCGATGCCGAGATCTTTCGCGAACCGGAGCCCCCGGTCGACGCCGATCTCGTTCAGCAGCCAGACCGTAGGGAGGTTGATCGAACGCCGCACGGCCTCCATCATCGTCATTTCGCCGGCATACTTGCCGCTCAAGTTGCTAGGGCTGTAATTGCCGAACGACATCTTTTCGTCCTTCAGAATCGAATACGGCTGCCATTCACCCGTCTCGAGCGCGGGACCGTACACCGCGATCGGCTTGAACGAAGAGCCGGGCTGACGGTCCGCGAGGGCGCGGTTGTACCCTTTTTCCACATAGTTCCTTCCGCCGTTCATCGCGACGATGCCGCCCGTCTTCGGCTCGACGATCACCATCGCGCCCTGCGCGATTTGCTTCGGTCCGTCCTCGGGGAACAGCTCCGGATTCGCGAACGCTTCGTCCATCGCTCGCTGCGCCTTGGCGTCCACCGTCGTATGAATTTCGTACCCGCCGATGCGAAGCTCTTCTTCCGACTTCCCGGTGACCAACGCCGCCTGTTCGAGCACGTAATCCCTCATGGCCGACGCCGTGCCGTCCGCCCGCGGAGCCGGCTTGCCCAACGTACTGTTCAGCGCTTCGCGGCGCTCCTCTTCCGTAATATACCCTTGGTCCTTCATAAGCGACAGCACGACGGCCGCTCGTTCGAGCGCCTTATCGGGATTGTTGGTCGGCGAATACGTATTCGGCGCCTTCGGCATCCCCGCGAGAACCGCGATCTCGAGCAGGCTGAGGTCCTCCAGATCGTCCTTGCCGAAATGGCGCTCCGCCGCCGCCTTCACGCCGTACGCCCCGTTCCCGAAATAAATTCGGTTCAAATACATCTCGAGAATCTGATCCTTCTCGAAATTGTTCTCCAACGCCAGCGCGATCGATACCTCGGTCGCCTTGCGGAAGAACGTCTTGTCCGCGTTCAAGAACATATTTTTCGCGACCTGCTGCGTAATCGTGCTGCCGCCCTCCACGAGGTCGCGAGCGATGATATCCTTGACGATCGCGCGACCGATCGACCAGAAGTCGACGCCGGCGTGGGACTCGAACCGCTGGTCTTCCGTCGCGATCATCGCCTGTTCCAGCTTGTCGGGCACTTCGTCCAGCGTGACGAGTTCCCGATTCTGAATCATGAGACGCGCGAATTCTTCGCCGTTCCGATCGTACACGACCGTCGCTTCGGCCATGTCGAGCTTCTCTTGATTTTGCTCCAGCAGCGTGTGACCGTTCATATAAATGACGAAGTAGCCCGCGATGAAAATCAATAACCCTAACGTCAACACGCTGAAAATGCCGATGACCCATCTCCGAAAATTCATCTGTCGTCACCTCTTCCATCCGATTGCTTTCTCTCTAATTTTCTCATTACGCAAAAAGAACAACCCCGAAAGGGTTGCTCCGGCGTATCCTTATAGACGATGTGCGTGCGAAAAAGTTTCAAAAAGATTACGCGTCCGAATTCGTCTCGTACGCGAGCGACACGCTGCGTTGCGGCGTAAACGTCGAAATCGCGTGCTTGTACACCATCTGCTGACGGCCGTCGCTATCGATCACGATCGTGAAATTATCGAAGGCGCGAATGACGCCTCGGATCTGGAACCCGTTGGTCAAGTACACGGTGACCGGGATATTCTCCTTGCGAAGCGTGTTAAGGAACGTATCTTGAATGTTGATCGACTTGTTCATCATGAAGCCCCCTATGCCTCTGGCGAATGAAATGGATAGTCCGAAGTCGGAAACGTTGTGGCTATTATATCATTAATAGCATCTCTTTGGGTAATGAAATTTGCCGTATCCGTAACATCGACCCAATGAATTTGGGGCATCGCGCGAAACCAGCTGAGTTGGCGCTTGGCGAAGTGTCTCGTATTGCGCTTGAGCAAATACACCGCTCGATCGTACGAGATTTCCCCCGCCGCATAAGCCGCCATCTCCTTGTAGCCGATCGCCTGCATCGACGGGAGCGACCGATCGTAGCCGCAGCGCAGCAGCTCGCGCACTTCGCCCTCGAGGCCGTTCGCCAGCATCGCGTCCACGCGCTCTTCGATCCGATGGTACAAGAGCTCTCGATCCATCGTCAGTCCGATCATGCACAGCTCGTACGGAGACGTCTTCTCCCGCTTCTGCGCCTGCTCCGACATCGGCTTTCCCGTCGCGTCGTAGACCTCTAGCGCACGAACGAGCCGCTTGCGGTCGTTCGGGTGGATGCGCGCCGCCGAGACGGGATCGCGATCCTGCAGCAGCGCGTGCAGCGCTTCCGTGCCCTGGGCGTCCGCGACGTCGTTCCACTTCGCCCGAGCGTCCTCGTCGGCGATCGCCTCGGAGAATCGGTAATCGTACACGACGCTTTCGATGTAGAGTCCCGTCCCGCCGACGATGAACGGCAGTCGTCCGCGCGCGGCGATATCTTCGATGAGGGCGGCGGCGCGCGTTTGGAATTCCGCCACCGTGAACGGCTCGTCCGGCTGCAAGATATCGATCATATGATGCGGAACGGCCTGCCGCTCCTCCCAAGTCGCTTTCGCCGAGCCGATGTCCATCCCCTTATACACCTGAACGGAATCGCCGGAAATAATTTCGACGGGGAATCGAGTCCCCGCATGCAAGCTGAACGCCGTCTTGCCGACCGCCGTCGGGCCGACCAAGACGAGCAATGGCGTCTTTTTCAAATTCGTATCACTCCGTATGCGACCGGGGCGTTCGGCCTCGCTTCGACCGTGAAGCCGAACCGCCGCCACGCCTCCGCGTCGCCTCTCTCCTTCATAACGACCGTCTTCCTGGCTACCCTTCGCGCCTCCTCGATCGCCTCGCCCGTCACCGGCGCGTCGTTCGCGAAGGCGCGCAGCGGCGCGATGCCCGTGGACGTACGGACCGGGTCGCCGAACATCGGATCGAAATACACGACGTCGACGCTGCGGTCGGGCAGCGAACGGAGGTATGCCAAGTGGTCCGCGTGCTGCGGCTCCACCCGGCGCATCGCCTCGTCGAACGCCGGCCATCCGGTCTCGTGCGAGCGAAGCCCTTGCGAGACGATATAATGCAGCGGCAGCTGGCTCTCCACGGCGACGACCCGGCTGTCCGGGCCGCCCGCGTAGCTGAACAGGATCGCGTCCGAGCCGAGTCCGGCCGTGCAGTCGACGATCGCGTCGCCCGGCTCGAGTCGACATGCGTCCAGCATCGCGTCGCGCTCGCCGGCGGCAAGCCGTTTGGCCCGGACGAGACTCATGCCGGGGTGGAAGAAGAACGGCTTCCCGCCCTGCTCCGGATGCCACTCCAGCGTGTTCGGGCCAAGGACGACGACCGACGACCCCGGATATCGATCCTGAAGCTTTCGGACCGAAGCTCCGCCTCGGGGGGCGTACCGCCCGCCGAGACGTTGCGCGGCCGCCCGTCCTTTCGCTTCGATGTCGGCGGAGGGCTTGTACGTCGTCGTCACGATGACGGCGCGCATTACATCACCCGCTTGAATAGTTTTTCGAGATCCCGCTTCGTAAAGCTTACAACGATCGGGCGGCCGTGCGGGCACGTGAACGGGTTCTTGCAGGCGGCGAGGCGCGCGAGCAGCGACTCGAGCGCCGGTATCGACTGCGATTGGTTCGCCTTAATGGACGCTTTGCAGGAGCACATGATCGCCGACGCCTCGCGAATTTTCGCGACGTCGGGGCTGCGCTCGTTCAGCACCCACTGCGTCATCTCTTCGATGAGCGACGCCTCTTCGCCGTTCGGGAACCAGCTCGGATGGGACCGCACTTTAAATGTATTCCCTCCGAACGGCTCCAGATAAACCCCGACGCTCTCGAGCAGAGGCAATCGATCGCGCAGCGTCTGCGCTTCCGAAGACGTGAACTCGATCGTATGCGAGAACAACGTCAGCTGGCTGACCGCTTCCACGCTGCCGAACTTTTGGTAGAACCTCTCGTAATTGATACGCTCGTGCGCCGCGTGTTGATCGACGAGGAACAGACCGTCTTCGTTTTGCGCGACGATATACGTACCGTGCAGCTGCCCGATCGGGTACAGATGCGGAAACCGCGGTCCTTCCTCCTCGATCGAATCCGCCGGCGCGGTCGCGTCCAGCGACGCGGCGTCCCGCTCCTCCGGCTCGGCTTCCGCCGCGGGCGGCGGCGATGGCGCCGGGGACGGCGCCATCGCCCGGAGCAGCCGCTCCGCGTCGCGCGGCTCCCACTGGCGCGCCGGCGCGGCCGGCATCGGCGCCGGAGAGCCGCCTCCCGACGCGCCGTACGTCCCCGCCGGCTTGCCGTACGGCGCCGCCGGCCGAGGCGCCGACCCGCTCTGCGGAGCCGGCTTGAACGCCGGCGGCGGCGCGGACGCCCCCGGCGAGGATGACCCCGGCGCGACCGCCGGACGCGCGTCGTACAGCCGCAGCGTCTCCTGCACCGCCTGCGGCTGCGACCCGGCCGGCGGCAGGACGCGGCGCTCCCGTCCCGCCATGCCGCTCGGAATGAGCGTTTCCCGCTGCAGCGCCGCTCGGACCGCCCGCTGTACCGCCTCCATGAGCTCCGCGTCTTTGCTGAAGCGCACCTCGAGCTTCGCCGGGTGGACGTTCACGTCGACGAGCGTCGGCTCCATCTCGAGCCGCACGATCGCGAGCGGGTACCGGTTGATCGGCAGCAGCGTGTGGAATCCGGCCAGGATCGCCTGCGCTACCTGGAAGTTGCGCACGTATCTGCCGTTCACGACGACCGTGATGCCGTTCCGATTCGAGCGGGTCACGTCCGGACGGGCGATCCAACCGGAAATTTTATAATCCGGCGTCTCCGCTTCGACCGGGATCATTCGCTTCGCCGTGGCGGTCCCGTACACGGCGGCGGCCGCCTGCTGCAGATCGCCGTTCCCGGACGTGTCGAGCAGCTGCGTGCCGTTATGCTCGAGCCGGAAGGCGATATCCGGCCGCGACAGCGCCAGGCGGTACATATAATCCGTAATATGGCCGAGTTCGGTTTGGACCGTCTTCATATACTTCAGTCGCGCCGGCGTATTGTAGAACAAATCCTTCACCCGGAAGTCGGTCCCGCGCGGGGCGGCCGCCTCCTCGAACGCAAGCTTCGCGCCGCCCTCGATGACGATGCGCCGCGCGACGCCGTCGTCGCCGGCGCCGGACAGCACCTCGACGCGCGAGACGGCCGCGATGCTCGGCAACGCTTCGCCTCGGAAGCCGAGGCTCTTGATCGCGAACAAATCTTTGCCTGTTCGAATCTTGCTCGTCGCATGCCGCTCGAACGCAAGCTCGAGATCGTCCGGCTCGATGCCGGACCCGTCGTCCACGACGCGGATGAACTTGACGCCGCCTTCCTCCGCCGTCACGTCGATCGTCCGGCTGCCCGCGTCGATCGCGTTCTCCACGAGCTCCTTCACGACGGACGACGGCCGCTCGACGACTTCGCCCGCGGCGATCTGGTTCGCGAGATGATCGTCCAACAATCGAATCTTACCCATGGTCGCTCCACTCCAATACGACGCTGCTTCTCGACGACTTCGCCGATGCGTTCGGGAACGCTTTGGCGAAGGCGCCGATGTCGATATAGCCGGTTCCGTCCTTCAAGAGAAGTCCCGAACCCGCGGCGAACGACGCCGTTCGTCCTCCCCCGTCGATCGTCACCGCGCTCGTCGCGCCGTCCCACTTCGCTTCGCCGCCGGACAACGCCGCGAGCGCTTGCGACGGGACGTAGACGCGTCCGCCTTCGCGAACGACGTTCACGATCGTAGCGAACGTCGCGCCGTTGACGACCGTCTCGTACGACCGCAGCTCCGCGCGCAACTTCGCGACGCCGACCTCGCGCAGCGCCGTCGCCGTCGCGTCGAGCGGATGCGTCGCCGCCGCATCCGGCGTAATGCCTACCCCGTTGACCGGGTTCATCTTCGGCGTCAAATAATGCTCGATCGTCACCTTCAGCCCGCCGCCGCCTTGCAGCTCGATCAGCTGCTGGACGCTCCCCTTGCCGAACGTCTTCGCGCCGACGATCGTAGCGACGCCGTAATCCTGCATCGCGCCGACGAACACTTCGGACGCGCTTGCGCTGTTGCCATCCACAAGCACCGCTACCGGAAGCCCGACTTTGCCGCCGCCTTCGATCTCGACGGCGACTTCCACGCCGTTCCGATCGATCGTGTGGAGCAGCGGACCTTCCTCGATGAAAAACGACGCGACGCTTCGCGCCGCATCCAAGTACCCGCCCGGATTGCCGCGTACGTCGACGACGATCGCCGTTAGCGACGGTTCGTTCGCGAACGTCCACATCGCATCGCCGAATCGAGCCGCCGTATCGCCCGAGAACGAATCGATCCTGATATACCCGACGCCACCGTCCATCAGCTCATGGTTCACCGATGGAATGTGGAACGCCCGCCGCGTGACGACGACCGTCTTCTTCTTGCGGCTCGCCCCGTCAAGGACGTCCAGCTTCGCCTCGGTGCCCTCGAGCCCGAGCAGATCGTTCGTGATCTCTTCCAACGGATGGGACTTCACCGCCTTGCCGCCGACGGCGACGACGACGTCGCCCGCGCGCAGCCCCGCATCTTCCGCGGCCGAATCCGCGTACACGCGTAAGATTCTAAGTCCTTCGTCGGTCTGCGCATATTGGATGCCGAGGCCGACCATCACTTGCTCGTAGGCGTCGTGCAGCGACTTCCACATCGCTTCGTCGTAATAAGCCGTATACGGATCGTTCAGCTCGTCCAGCATGCCCCGAATGGCCGCGTCCCGCAGCGCCTCACCGGACGTTCCCGAGACATGAAGCTCCTCGATATATCCGAACACTTCGTTCAGCTGTTCCGCGGGCGTCGCCGCCCCGGCGACCGCCGGCAGCGGCAGCGTCAGCGCCGCCGCCAACGCCGCGAGCCTCGTCCATCGTCTCCATGTCCCCGTTCTGTGCAGCTTCTTCATCTGTCTCTCTCCCGCTTCGTCCCGATTGGGGTAGTCTTACGATAACGTCTTCTTCTTCAGCTCGAACAGAAAGTTCATCGCCTCGATCGGCGTCATGTTCAATACGTCGGCCTGCTTCACCAGCTCCACCAGCTCGTCCGCCCGCGGATCTCGCTTCGGCACCGGAGGCGCGGCGTTCCAATCGGCGAACATGTCGAGCTGTTCGATGCCTCCGCCCGCGGCGCTTCCGCGGCGCTGAGGCTTCCCCCCGCCCGCGGCGGCCCCGACGGCGGCGGGCGCGGCCGCCCGCGCCTCGGCGGTCGCCTCGAACTCGTGCAGCAGCGCATACGCCCGGTCGATGACCGAGTCCGGCAGCCCGGCGAGCTGCGCGCAGTAGATGCCGTACGACGTATCGGCCGCGCCCGACACGAGCTTGCGCAGGAACGTCACCTGCCCGCCGCTCTCCTTCACCGCCATGCACGCGTTGGACAAATAGCGGAGCGAACCTTCTAGATGCGCCAGCTCGTGATAGTGCGTCGAGACGAGCGTCTTGCAGCCGACGTTCTCGTGCAGATGCTCGATGACCGCTTGCGCGATCGCCATCCCTTCGCCCGTCGACGTGCCGCGGCCGAGCTCGTCGATCACGACGAGGCTCTTCTCGGTCGCCTTCGCGATCATCGTCTGGATATCCTGCATCTCGACCATGAACGTGCTCTGTCCGCCGGCGAGATCGTCCGCCGCGCCGATCCGGGTGAACACGCGGTCGACGATCGGCACGCGCGCCCGCTTCGCCGGCACGAACGAACCGATCTGCGCCATGATCGAGATGAGCGCGACCTGCCGCATATACGTGCTCTTCCCCGCCATATTCGGCCCGGTGATGAGCAGCGCCCGCGTCTCGTCCATCGTCAGCCGCGTATCGTTCGCGATGAACGTGCCGCTCGTCAGCACCGACTCCACGACCGGATGACGGCCCGACTCGATGTCCAGGTCGAACCCTTCGTGTACGTCGGGCCGCACGTACCGGTTCGCCGCGGCGACGCTCGCGAGCGACTGAATCGCGTCGAGCGAGGCGAGCCGCTCCGCGAGACGCTGCAGACGCGGAATTTCCGCCGCGATCCTCTCTCTCAATTGTTGGAAAATGCCGTATTCGAGGTCGACCATCTTCTCCTCGGCTTCCAAAATGAGCGCTTCCTTCTCCTTCAGCTCCGGCGTGACGTACCGCTCCGCGGCGGCGAGCGTCTGCTTGCGCTCATAGCGCCCTTCGGGCACCATGCCGAGATTCGCCCGCGTCACCTCGATATAATAGCCGAACACCTTGTTGTATCCGATTTTCAAAGAACGAATGCCGGTCGCTTCGCGCTCCGCCTGCTCCAGCTCCGCGATCCACCGTTTGCCGCTCTTGCTCGCCTCGCGCAGCTTGTCCAAGTGCGCGTCGCAGCCGTCGCGGATGAGCCCGCCTTCGCGGGTCGACGCCGGCGGCTCCGGATGGACGGCGGCTTCGATCCAACCGCGAATGTCCGCGCCGTCGTCCGGATCGCCCGAGATCGCGCCGAGCAGCTCCGATCCCGAGCCCCGGCTCAGCTCCATGAGCTCCGGTACGACGGCGAGCGTCGCGGCGAGCGCGTTCAGATCTCGCGCGTTGGCCGAGCCGTACGCGATGCGGCCGGACAGCCGCTCGAGATCGTAGACGCGCTTCAATAATTCGCGCATGTCCTCGCGCAGCAGCAGGTTTTTCTGCAGCGCTTCGACCGCGTCGAGACGCTGGCGAATCGCGCCCGCGCTCATGAGCGGCTTGTCCAGCCAGCGGCGCAGCAGCCTCGCCCCCATGCTCGTCGCCGTCTTGTCCAGCATCTCGAGCAGCGAGCCTTTCCTTCCGCGATCCCGCACCGTCTCGGTCAGCTCGAGATTTTTCCTCGTGAACGAATCTAGCGTCATGTAAATGCTAGGCTCATAGACGCGCACCTCGTGCAGATGGCCGAGCGATCGCTTCTGCGTTTCGGTCAAATACTGCAGCAGCAGCGCCGCCGCGGACCGATGCGCGCCATCGAGCCCGTCCAGCCGAAGCGCCGGGAACCGTTCCGTCAGCCACGCGCCGTCGTCGCCCGCGACGTGCTGCCGCTCCGTGTAGACGACGTGCTTGAGCCGCCCTTCCAGCGTCTCCTTCAGCCGGTCCGACACGTACGGCGGACAGACGACCTCCGTGACCGCGTACACGGCCAGCTCGTCCGCCGCGTCCGGCGCGCTTTCCGTCGCGACCGCGTACAATTCGCCCGTCGTCAGATCGCAGGCGGCGATCGCCCACCGGCCGGAACGCTCGACGACCGCGGCCAAATAATTGTTGGCGCGCTCCGAAAGCGTCTTGCCGTCCATGACGGTGCCCGGCGTGACGACGCGGACGATCTCCCGCCGCACGACGCCCTTCGCCTCGGCCGGATCCTCGACCTGCTCGCAGATCGCGACTTTATAGCCCTTCTCTATCAATCTAGCGATATAATTCTCCGCGGAATGATAGGGTACGCCGCACATCGGGATGCGGTCTTCCTCCGCTCCCGCGCCGCGGCTCGTCAGCGTAATCTCGAGCTCCCGAGCCGCCAGTACCGCGTCTTCGAAAAACATTTCATAGAAATCGCCGAGGCGGAAAAACAAAAAGGCGTCCTGCGCCTGCGCCTTGACGGACAAATACTGCTCCATCATGGGAGTGATCTTAGCCATGAACGTCAACGTCCTTCGTAGGTTATGTATCCGTTCATTATACCATGATCGCTCGCCGGGCGCAGAGGCTAAACGCGGTACGGCGGAATTTTCCACGCGGGTCTTACGTCTTGCCGTTCGTTCCAGGGCTCGGCTCGTGCGACGCGCCGCTTCAGTCCGTCGAGCGCCTTCGCGTACCGGGCGTAGCCCGCCGTACGCTCGAGCTCGCTCCAACGCGCGAGCGCCGCCGGCAGCAGCGTCTCCTTGTCGCCGGCGTAGTACGCCGCTTGCAGCTCCGGCCGTGCGAGCGGACGCTCCCGCAGCTCGCGGACATGCTCGCAGACGACCTTCGCGAGGGAGATGACTCCGAGCGCGACGGCCGGCGAGACGATCCACGAGGGGAGCGTCCGGTATTCGAAGCCGCCGTGGAATTGGCGGCGGAAATCGCCAAGCGCGCCATACCGAGGCCGCCGCCGCTTCGTGGGTTCGTCCTCGAGCAGCGCGAGCGGCAGCGCCATGTAGTTGTCCATGGCGCGCAGCAGATCGGCGTTGAGGGCAACGCCGCTAACATGGATATGCCCGCCGAGCGGAAGGCCCGGCGCGGGCATCCCTCCCGCCAGCCATTCAAGGCTGGCGTCGTCTATCCGCGACGCGGCAAGCCGCATCGCGGCGTACAAGTTGCGGAGCAGCTCCCGCGGCTCGGCCGCAGGGGAGGGGCGCAGTTCCGCAAGCGGATAAACGATTTTATCGCCGATGCGCACGCTGTCGCAGCCGACGCGGCCCCTGCGTTCGAAATAACGCGAGGCCGACACGATTTTCCCTTCGGGTCCGGGCTTCTTCAGCACGAACTCCGGATCCATGCCGAGCAGCAGCGTTCCGCCGCCTTCGCCGGCGCGAGCGGCAGCGTCCTCGGCTTCCTGCAGCCGGTTGACGGCGGACGCGAACAACGGCGCGAACTCGCCGCTAGCTACGAGCGGCGAGGCGTCGACCGATACGACGTACGCCGCCCCGTCTTCTCCCGTGCGGACGCGAACGACGCCGTAATCGAGTCCGAGCGCGTACACCGCGCGTACGGCCGCGTGCTCCGCGCGTCGCTGCGCGGTCGGACGCGGCGCCTCCGCGGAAGCCGCCTCGCGCGGCTCCGAGGACGGCGGACGGCGGAGCGTCCCCGCGGCGAGCATCGGGCCGCCGACCGCGCCGGCCGCGAACGAACCGAGCGCCTCCAACCCGAACACCGGGACGACGAACGTCCGATAGATCGAGCCGCGAACGTCCTTCCCGGGCGGCAACGTGCGGATGCCGTGCCGCCGCAAGTCTTCCGCCGCGCGCCGCGCGTCCGACGCCCGCCGGACGGCCGAGGCAGGCTGCATCGGGCTTCCGACGCCTCCGGGCAGACGGATCGGCTTCGCGTCGCCGCGGAAAGATACGACCGTCCAAGCGGATCGGCCGTCATCCGGTCGCGGCGGCGCCGTGCCCGCCGGCACCTGCAATCGCCCCAGGAAGCGAGACAGCTCCGGCTGTCCCGCGTGAAGCACAAACACGCCCATGCTCCTCTTCGCCTCCTGCGGCATAAAGATTTTTTTCCCTTCGGAAAAACAAAGAGGGCTACCGCCCTCTCCCCTTACACCCGGCTGACATACGATGTGGTAAGTACGGGAAGATCCCCCAAGGAATCGGGCAGCGGCACCCTTTTGTTAATTCAGGTCGTCGTCGTCCAGCAGATCGGCGTCAAGGTCGTCGAGATCGTCGTCTCCACCGGCGAAATCCACGGCCTTCTCGCCCCAATCGTCGCAACCGTTCTGGCACACGACGACGCATACCTTCGTCTCCGCGATCATCTCCACCTCGAACTCGCGCTCGACGCGAATGACGACGCTCGTGCCTTTGGACGATACGCTCGCTTCGACGCAGTTCGGTTCCTGCGTCGCTTCCGCGTATACTTCCTCCGTCGACGCGCGATGTTTCGGATCCACGTTGGAGAGCGGAACCAGCTCTACATAGGACACCGTCTCTTTCGCTACGTCGGTCTTCGAGTTGCGGTCGTACGAATACCAAATGTTGATATCATAAGTTCCCACAACCTCAATGCCGTCGCCGGATCGAACCGCTTCATACTGGTGGTTGATGATCCATGCCCCCAAAATGCTCGTGGGAAGGTTTGGCGGAGTCACGGTATGAGTCACTTGAGAGAACTTACGACCTTTGCCGCAGACCGCTTTCGTGATGATCTCACGGCACTGCAAATCGTTATCTGCAACCATCTTACAACCTCCTCCATACAATCATTCAATTTCAATTGTATGCAGGACATTCGTCTATTGTGATAACTTCTTTTATTTTGTTTTTCCAAGCCCTCCTCGCGGAGGCCGCATCGCTATGTAAACCGAGGGCGGAGCCCCCGGCGTCTTGCGTTCTTTATTAGTAGAGCAACGTCCTGGAGATGATCACGAGCAGAATGTAGAGAACCAAAATCGCGCCGACCGACGTGAACACGCCGCCGTTGACTGCCGTCATTCCGACGTCCCCCTTTCGCTTGAGATTTGTACATCATACGGCGGTCGGGGTCGTCTCGGGTGTGCGAATGCCCGGGTCGGCGAAAGTTGGGCGGCGGACAAAAAAAAAGGCGCCCCGAAAGGCGCCCCGCGAACCTACAACTTATAAATGTCCGAATACTTCGCTTCCAAATACGTCGTCAAGTACGTCGGGTCGAGCTCCGCGCCGGCGACGTTGCGGATCACCTCGGACGGCGTCAGCAAGCGGCCGTGACGATAAATCTTGTCCGTCAGCCACGCTTTGATCGGCTCGAAGTCGCCGGCGGCGACAAGAGCGTCGAACGACGGCAGCGCCTTCCGCATCGCGTCCATCATCTGCGCCGCGTACATATTGCCGAGCGCGTACGACGGGAAGTACCCGAAGCCGCCGCCGGACCAATGCACGTCCTGCAGCACGCCCAGCTCGTCGTTCGGCGGTTCGATGCCGAGGTATTCCTTGTACTTCGCGTTCCACGCCGCAGGCAAGTCGGCCACTTGCAGCTGGTCGTTCATGAGCTGCTTCTCGAGCTCGTAACGAATCATGATGTGCAGATTGTACGTCAGCTCGTCGGCTTCCGTCCGAATGAGCGACGCCTTCACCTCGTTGACCGCGCGGTAGAAGTCGTCCAGCGGCACGTCGGAGAGCTCCGGCGTCATTCGTTGGAAGTCCGCGTAATAACGTTCCCAGAACGGACGGCTGCGGCCGATCATATTTTCCCACAAGCGGGATTGCGACTCGTGGATGCCCATCGACGTGCCCGTGCACAGGTTCGTGCCGATGAGGTCCGGCGAAATATTTTGCTCGTACAGCGCATGCCCGCCTTCGTGAATCGTGGAGAACAGCGAGTTTTGGAAGTCGTCCTCGATATATCGCGTCGTGACGCGCACGTCGCCGGGATTGAGGCCCGTCGCGAACGGATGCGTCGTCGGATCGAGCCGCCCGGCCGCGAAGTCGTAACCGATTTCCTTCAGAATGAATTCGCTGAACGCCCGCTGCGTCTCCATCGGCACCTTGCGGGACATGAACGACGTGTTGACCGGCGGCTTCGACGCGACCGCCGCGACGAGCGGCACCAGCTTCTCCCGAAGCGCGCCGAAGACGGCGTCGAGCTTCTTCACCGTCATGCCGGGCTCGTAGGCGTCAAGCAGCGTGTCGTATTTATTTTCCTCGTAGCCCCACAGCTCGATGAAACGCTTCTGGTAGTCGACGACCTGCTCCAAGTACGGACGAAACGTAGCGAAGTCGTTGTTCGGCTTGCACTCTTCCCATACGGATTCCGCTTGGGAGGCGAGCACCACGTACTTCTGATACAAGTCCGCCGGAATTTTCTTCGATCGATCGTATTCCTTCTTGCTCTCCGTTACGCTGCGCTTCAGCATCGGGCTGAGCGATTCGAACGCCGACGGCGCCGACAGCGCGTCGAGCAATTCGCCCATCCGCTCCGACGTGCTCAGCTTGAACAGATCCGTCGACAGCACGCCGATCGTCTCGGAGCGCGTGTTGAGCCCCTTGCGCGGGGCGCCCGTCCGCATGTCCCAATAGAGCACGCCGAGCGCCTCTTCGTAGCTTTTCATCTTCTTCATGAGCTCCAAATATTGTTGCACTTGCCGCTCATCCGCCGCCATGCTTCATCCGCTCCTTCTTTAACCTTCGTTCAAATGATACAATAAGGAAAATACGGAACGCAACGAAAGGACTGCCTGCTATGTACATTCACTTGACCGACGCGGCCGCCGAGCGGCTCGCTTCTTACGATCTCGCCGAGGGCGAGCGATTCCGCCTCGTCTACGACGCGGAAGGCTGCGGCTGCGCCGTCAGCGGCGTCGTGGCGCTCTGGTTGACGAACGCCCCCGAGAGCGACGAACGGGAAGCGGAGACGAATGCGGAACAGGTATCGATCGCGTACCTCCGGCGCCACGAAGTGTTCTTCGAGGATCGCCTGCGTCTCGACTACAATCCGGAGCGCCGCGCCTTCCGTTTATCGTCGAACGGACAAATTTACGGCAACGGCATCGACGTCATCGACCGGCGCGGCGCGCTTCGTACGCCTGCCGACGCGCCTCGATAACGCTAGATCGGTCTCGCCGCGCATGCCGATGGAGGAGCTCCGGGTCCTCCATCCGGCTCGGATCGCCCCACTTCGCGCCGAGCGCCTCGCATGCCGCCCGCGCCTCGGCTTCCAGCGCCGCGTCCGCGACCGGCAGGTCGACGTCCTTGTAAGGCTCGCCCGATCGCGCCGCGCGAAGCGTCTCCGTCAGCCGCTCGAGCCACAGCTCCGCGTCGATGCCGAGCGCGCGCAGCCGCTCCGGCGAACTCCGCCGCAGCGAGCCTTCGAACGACTTGACCGCGCCCGCCGTATTTCCCCTGCGATAATGATACATTCCGACCGCCGCCTGAATGAGACCGACCCACTCGCCGCGGTACGGCGAATCCGGGTGCTCCTTCCAATATTCCTCCAGCAGCTCATGGCATTCGAAGAAATCCCGATCTCCCTGATAATGCGCCAAAAACCGCACGTACGCTTCCGGATATGCCGAACGCATCGCCATTCCCCTTTCCGACAGAAAGCTTCCTTCGCATTATAACAAATATTTAGCATAAGGATTGAAACCGCGGCCCACATTAATCGTAATATGTCGTACATGCCCAGAAGAGGAGACAGAATCATTTATGTGGAAGAAGATCGCAACGTTATTTTTCGCCTTTACGTTACTGTTCGCCGCGACCGCGCCGATGTTCGCCGACACCGCGGACGCGAAGCCGCGATACCGGTCGCCGTCCCGCTCGTACACGCCGGACGCGCCGGCGCAGTCGCCGAATCGCACCGACAACATCAATAACGGCACGACGAATCGAGCCGGAACGACGACGCCGGGCGCAACGACCGGCAGAACCGGCGGCATGTTCGGCGGCGGCGGCTTGATGCGCGGCCTCATGCTCGGCGGTCTCGCCGGTCTCATGTTCGGCGGCCTGCTCAGCGGGCTCGGCGCCTTCGGCAGCATTCTCGGGTTGCTCGTGAACGTGCTCGCGATCGTCGTCGCGATCGCGCTCGTTCGCAAGCTCTTCCAGGCGTTCTCCAACCGGAACCGTCCGCGGGGCGATTATCGGTGATGACGCTGTCCGAAGCGGAGCTGGTCAACGCGCTGTGCCTCCATATGGCCGAGCGCAAGGGCATTCGCCCGGAGAACGTTCGCGTCGAATTGATCTACGACGACGAGCTCGGCTTCTCGGCCGAGCTTACCGTCGAGGGCCGCGACATCGTCTGGATCGAAGCGAATATGGCCGAAGCCGTGTCGCGTTACGTTCATAAGCAGTACGGCAAGCAAGCTTACCGCGACGACATCTCGTTCCGGCTCGCGGATGAAATCGTCGTCGACGTCAAGTAAATCAACCTGGGCATGAAACCGCCTGCGCGACGAGCGCATCGGCGGTTTCTTCATGTTCGCGCGAATGGATAAATGAGGCACCGCAACAATCCGGCCCTTCCTCTCGTAATAGAGTAAGAGATTTATAGAATCGCTTACCATGGGAGGAGACACGTCGCGGCATGAAATGGAAATCTACGGCGTCCGCCGTGCTGGCTTGCGCCATGCTCGTCGGCGCGATGGCGCCGGCGAACGCCTTGGCGGCCGGGGACCGTACTTCGAAGTATCGAGTCTATCAGAACGCGAGCGCATTGAAGGAGTTTTCCGACAAAAATCAAGCTATGCTGTACGCCAAGAGCTTCAAGAACGCGTACGTCGAACAGATCGGCACGCGCGCATGGGTCTGGAACAACTACCCGTCGTTCAAGGTGTACCAGAAGGACAAGAGCAAGCCGGAATGGGAATTCGCTACGCTCGAGTCGGCGATCGCGGAAGCGAAGAAGTGGGCGAACGCCTCCGTTCGCAAGGTAGACGGCGGCGGCTGGGTATGGGACAACTATCCCGATCACCCCGGGTACACGCTCTACCAGGGCGAGAACACGCTGCCGAACTGGACGTTCGCGACGCTCGATCAAGCGAAGGCCGAGGCGAAGAAGTGGGCCAACGCGCATATTATCGATCTAGCGTCGAACAAGTGGGTTTGGGACAACCTCTCGGCCGAACGGAAGACGGCGCTGCGCGCCGGTCCGGACGCGTACCGCGTCTATCAAGGCGCCAAGACGATAGAAGGATGGACGTTCGCCTACTTGGAGGATGCCGTGAACGAGTCGCTGAAGTGGGCGAACTCCACGGTCGTCGCCATCGGCAAAGGCAAGACCGTCTTCTCCAACGCGCATGCGTACGTCGTCCATCAGAACGGCGCGAAGAAAGCGTCCTTCCCGAGCCTCGCGGCGGCGTTGAACGCCGCTTCGAAGCTGAGCGAAGCGTCGATCGAATGGGACGGGAAGTGGATTTGGTCTAATGAGGGCTATTACGCCGTGCTGCAATCCGGCAAGAAGCTGAAGTCGTTCGGAGCGCCCGCGGCGGCCGCCGCCTTCGCGAACGGGTACGCGAACGCCGAAGTCGTGACGCTCGACGGCGTTCGCGTGTGGGATAACCTGAAGGAGCTCATGTACTTAGGCTGGAACGGCACGTCGAACCATTCGACGATCGTCGGCCATGTGAGCAATACGCAAGGGCTGGACATCGATTCTCCGACCTGGTTCACGCTGCAGGACGCCAAGGGGACGCTGAGGGACGAATCGAACCCGGAGACGGTAACGTGGCTGAAGACGCAAGGCGTCGAAGTGCATCCGCTCGTGCATAATCAGTTCGATTCGAAGCTGACGTCGGCATTCCTTGCGGACGCGAACGCGCAGAAGTCGTTCATCGCCTCGTTGGTGAACCGCTTGGTCGCGATCGGAGCGGACGGCCTCAACCTCGATTTCGAGAGCATGGCCGGGTCGGATCGCGACCGGTACACCGCCTTCGTGAAAGCGTTGAGCGAAGCCGCTCGCGCCGCGGGGCTGACGGTGTCCATCGACCTGCCGCGAGGCAGCGCCGCTTGGAATCATCTGACCGCCTTCGATCACGAGAAGCTGCACCAGTACGTCGATTATATCGCCATTATGACTTACGATCAGTTTTACAGCGGCAGCGATTCGCCGGGTCCGGTAGCCGGCATGAGCTGGACCGAGCAAGGCGTGGAGGAATTCCTCAGCTATGGCGTTCCGCGATCCAAGCTGCTGCTCGGGGTGCCGTATTACATCCGGGTCTGGGAAGTGGACGCCGCCGGCAAGCTAGTGTCGAACCGCGCCGTCTGGATGAAGGACATCGAGAAATCGCTCGAAGGCGCTCAGGTCACGAGAACCGAAGACGCGAGATACGGCCTGGAGAAGGTCGAATACGCGAAGGACGGCAAACGGTACGTGTTCTGGATGGAGAACGTCGCGACGATCCTGGAGCGCGTCGACATCGCGAAGAAGCACGATCTCGCCGGCGTCGCGGCTTGGCGCCTCGGCTACGAGCCGGCCGAGCTGTGGACCGAGCTGCTCCGCGCGAAGTAAACGATCGAACGGAAAACCGCTTCCCGGGGTTATGCGGGAAGCGGTTTTTACGTTGAAAAGCCATAAGCCATCAATCGAAGGGTGTCCGTCCATACGTCGGTTTCCGTCGATTGGAGCACGACGGATATCAATAGCTTTCCATCGCGCTCGGCGGAGGCGACGAGGCAGTACCCCGCGTCGGACGTAAAACCCGTCTTGATTCCGTTCGCACCTTGGAGATAAAACGCCCCGTCCTCGTCCAACAGCTTGTTTCGATTGCCGAACCACGCATCGCCCGCCTCGCTTCGATACGACTTCGCGGCGACGATGTCCCGGAACGCCGGATCGTTCATCGCCTCTCTTGCGATCAGCGCCAGGTCGCTCGCCGTCGAATAATGATCGGGGTCGTGCAGCCCGTGCGGGTTCGTGAAATGCGTGCCGCGCGCGCCGAGCCGTTCCGCCTCCGCATTCATGAGCGCCGCGAATCGCTCGTACCAATTCGGGACGGGTCCCCCCTCCGTCTTTTCGACGACGTATTTCGCTACGACTCTCGCCGCGTCGTTCCCGGACGGCAGCATCAGGCCGGATAACGCGTCGCGAAGCGTCAACGCTTGTCCCTCCGTCAGCCCGGCCGTGCTTTCGTCGGGCGCCTCCGGCCGCGCCTCTTCTCCGATGACGATCGCTTCGTCCAACTCGCCGTATTTGAGCGCGAGCAAGGCGGTCATGATCTTCGTCGTGCTGGCGGGGTACATGCGCCGATCCGCCTGCTTCGCGAACAACGCGGCGCCGCTGTCCGCGTCGATGACCGTCGCGGCGCTTCCCGCGATCGCGATCGCAGGGATCGCAGTCCCCGCGAATGTTTCCTTCGCCTCATCCAATATTCTCTCGACCTTCGCATCGAGATCCTCCGTGCCGACGACCGCCAATACGGCCGCCGCCGACAAGAGCGCCGCGAGACGCCTGCCCCTGCGATTCAAGAAACTTCCTCCTTATCGGTTCGCCAACGATTGCTGTTCCTTCATCATATACGACGCGGCTCTCGCTTCCGATAAGATAAGCTGAAGAATTCCTAAATACTTTCTTAAGGTTTCTTGAAAACGAGAGCCGCCGACGTTCGCATCCAGCTCCTCGGCAACACGCGCGTCAAGGCGAACAATACTTTGTTCAGTCCGCCGCTGACTCGAATCGCCTTCTTCTCCTGAAGCGCCCGGTATCCATCCCTAGCAACGGCAGCAGGATCCAAAGCGATAGTGTCCAATAAGGCTGCCAATGGTTGTAGATTCGCCTTTTCCAAAAAATTCGTCTTCGTAAATCCGGGGCACAACGCCGTAACCGAGATGTCGCCATGACCCCTAAGCTCGCTGTTCAAGGCTTCGGAGAAAGAGGACACGTACGCCTTCGTCGCCGCATACACGCTCATCATCGGCGTGGGGAGGAAGGAAGAGATGGACCCGACGTTCAAAATTCTTCCGTATCGATCCTCGACCATATCTTTGGCGTACAAATATGTTAATTCCGTAACGGCCGCCGCGTTGAGCCGGATCATTCGAAGCTGCTGCTGCAGAGGGCTCTGGTGGAAAGGTCCGTACCATCCGATGCCCGCATTGTTTACGAGCACATGAACCCGGATGTTTCGCCTTGTCGTTTTCTCATACACCTCCGAAGGGGACAACGGCTTCGTCAAATCCTTATCTATAATCGTAATGTCGATTTCCGGAGCGGTCAGTTCGGAACGGATTTCCTCCAATCTCGCCCGATCTCTGGCGACCAAAATTAAATTGCATCGGTTCGCGGCGAATCGTTTCGCCAGCTCGTATCCGATCCCGCCGGTCGCTCCCGTGATCAGCACATTGCGGTGTATCATATTCGCTTACTCCTTCCGCGGCCCTTTGTAGCCGAACAGGATCAGAACGCCGATGACCGTAAGGAGCGCAAGGAAGAGGAGCAGCGAAGCAGGCAGGACCATCCAAGCGATGGCGAACCAAGCGAACAACAAGGCGAGCGGGCTTGTCGCTCGAAGCGACTTATACAGGATTGCTGCGAAACCCGAGCGGGTCAGCGGGGTCGCTTCGATCAGCAGCAGCAGCGGGTTGCAGATCGTTCCGAAGAGGAGCGGAATCGCGACGTAGGCGGGAAATGGCGTTCCCGATGCGAATTCCAGCACGTATACGAACGCGGCGGCGAACGCTTGCGTGAAGAAATCCAGATGGGCCGATTTCAGCTTCCGGGGGTTCGTGAAGATGCTCGTCCACGAAGGGGAGTTCTGATAATGCACCGCCGCGAGCGGAAGCGATAAAACCAGGCCGATCATAAAGGAAAGCAGACCCCATTGCAACAATTGAATATTCATGTGTTTCCTCCCGAGAGATTGGATTCGTTCGTCTTGACCTCATCCTATCACCGGCGCCGCGTCCGCAACGCGCAAATTATGGAGGAACGCTCCGCAAAAGATTGCGCGATCCACGCAAAACGTATCGCTTCACCGCCAAACCAAAAACGCCGACCCGTAAGGATCGACGTTCCCGAATTTATTCGTTATCCGGCTTCAGCGCCGCCTTCAACGCTTCCGCCGACGTTACCGGCGCTTGGCATGCGTAATTTTCGCAGACGTACGCGGCGGCGGCGCCGTTCACCGGCGTCTTGTCGGCGAGATGCGCAAGCGCGTCGTCCCGCAGCAGCACGACCGCATCCGGCAGGAACGCCGATCGCACCGCTCGAAGCATCGCCTCCGTCTCGGCGTCCCCTCGCGCCCCCGCGATGACGATCTCTCGCGGTTTGCCATACGCGAGCGACAACCCCATGAGCATCATCGCATGTCCCGTCGGGTACTGCTGGACCGCCCCCGCGAACGCCGCGAAGATCCGCTCCGCATACCCGGCCAGCCGCTGTTCTCCCGTAAGACGCGCCAATCGCAGCAGGTTGTTCGCCATCACCGAATTGCCCGCCGGAATCGCGCCGTCGTACACTTCTTTCATCCGGGTGAACAGCTGCTCCGCATCGGAGCCGTAGAAGTAGAAGCCGCCGTCTTCCTCGTCCCAGAACAACCGAACGGCGTCCTGCGTCAGCTCGGACGCTACTCGCAGCAGCTCGGGATCGAACGTCGCTTGGTACAGCTCGATCAGCCCCCAGGTCAAAAACGCATAATCGTCGATATATCCCGGGAATGCGGAATCCCCGTCGCGATAGCGCGCGAGCAGCCGGCCTTCGGGCGTCCGCAGCTTCTCCAGAACGAAGCGAGCCGCCGACGTCGCCGCTTCGGCGTACTCCGGCCGGTCGAAGGCGGCGGCGGCCTTCGCGAGCGAAGCGATCATCAAGCCGTTCCACGACGTCAGCACCTTATCGTCCTTCTCCGGATGGACGCGCTCCTCGCGGCGGAGGAACAGCTTGTGGCGCAGCCGATCGGCCCGATCGACGAACGCCGCCTCCTCCGTCCCGCTCCGCGCCGCTTGCGACTCGAGCGACCCGTGCAGCAAATTCGGAATGCTGCGTCCTTCGAAGTTGCCTTCCGCGGTAATGCCGTAGACGTCGCAAAACCATTCGCCGTCGTCCTCGCCTAATACGTCGCGCACCTCGTCAGGCGTCCAGACGGTAAACTTGCCCTCTACCCCTTCGGCATCGGCGTCTTCCGCGGAGTAGAATCCTCCGCCCGGCTCCTTCATATCTCGCAGGACGTACGCGTATACGAGTTCCGCGATTTCTCGATATTTCGCTTTGCCGGTCAGCTGATACGCTTCCGTGTACGCCATGCCGAGCAGCGCGTTGTCGTACAGCATCTTCTCGAAGTGCGGCACGAGCCATTCCCGGTCGGTCGAATATCGCGCGAAGCCGAAGCCGACATGATCGAACAGACCTCCGCGGTACATGGCGTCGAGCGTTTTCTCGGCCATATGCAGCGCGTCGTCCTCCCCGGTCGAAGCGTAATACCGCAGCAGGAACATCAGGTTATGCGGCGTCGGAAATTTCGGCGCCTGGCCGAAACCGCCGTACTCGCCGTCGAACAGCTGCTTGTACATGACGAACGATTCGTCCAGCGACGACTCCGTGACTTCGCCCTTCAGGTTCGAGATCATCCGGCGAGCCGTCTGATCGGCGACCGTCTCCCCGGCGTCGATGACGAGCTGCGCGTTTTCTTTCCACTTTTCCGCGATTTGCTCCAGAATGTCGACCAATCCGTTCCGGCCGAATCGCTTCCGCTTCGGGAAGTACGTGCCCGCGAAAAACGGTTTCTTGTCCGGCGTCATGACGATCGTCAGCGGCCAACCGCCTTGCCCGGTCATCGCCTGGCAGACGGTCATGTAGAGGTTGTCCACGTCGGGACGTTCCTCGCGGTCCACCTTGATCGAGACGAATTCGCGGTTCAACAGCGCCGCCGCCTCGTCGTCCTCGAACGACTCGCGCTCCATAACGTGGCACCAATGGCAAGTCGAATAACCGATGGATAAGAAAATGGGCTTTTTTTCTTGTTTCGCTTTCTCGAAAGCCTCGTCCGACCAGGGGAACCATTCGACCGGATTGTATTGATGCTGCAGCAAATACGGCGACTTTTCCTGCGCTAATCGATTCGGTTTCTTGTTCGTCGTCATGGGGCACCGCCTTCTTGTGCAGAGTTTGATGGGGTTGGGAAAATCTTTCATTTATTGTACCCCAACCTGGCGAGAAACCCTAATCCGATCCCTATTCGATCATCCGATCGATGGTGCCCCGCACCGGTACCCGTTCGAACCTCCCGTCCTGCCGGCCGATGCGCATCGGCATCCCGTGAACGGGACGCATCATCAGATTCGGACTGATTCTTGCATCGCGGACAACCGAGAACCGATACCGCTGAAGGAGGACGGCAAGGACGATCTTGAGCTCCTGCATGGCGAAATGCCAACCGATACACATGTGAGGTCCCGCGCTGAACGGCAAATATTCGAACGCAGTCGGTTTGATCGTCTCCCAACGCTGCGGCTTGAACCGGTTCGGCTCTTCGTACAGCTCCGGTAGACGATGCGTGACGAGCTGGCTGAAAAAGACGTTCGTACGCTCCGGAAGGGAATATCCGCCCAAGTCGCAAGGAGCGGCGGTGACCCGGGTACCGATACTGGCCGGGGGCAACAGACGCAAGCTCTCTTTGATCGCGCCGTCAAGCAGCGGTAGTCGACTCAACTGCTCCAACGTCGGCGGGCTGCCGCTCAGGACGACGTTCAACTCTTCTATAACGCTCGAATACATATCCGGGTGCTGGATGAGTAAATAAATCGCCCAAGTCAAGGCGTTGGCCGTCGTTTCGTGCCCGGCGACGTAGAGCGAGAACGTATGGCCGATCAGCTCTTCGTCCGTTAATGTGGCGCCGTCCTCGTCATGCGCTCGAATCAATGCGGCAAGCACATCGGTTTTATCCGGTTCGCGCCGTTTCTCTTGAAGCATGAAACGAATTTGCGCATGGAGCTGTTCCGCAATTCGCAAAGCGCGATGGTAAGGAGTAAAGGGAAGATTGACGGGCGCGAGGGTGACAAGCAAGAGAGATCGCGTCATTCGGTTGATCAGCGTCCCCATCCGATCCATCCCTTCCTCGTCCTGCACGCCGAATAGCGTCTTTACGGCGATCCGCTGCGTCAGCTTTTTCATTTCGACGTTCAAGTCGATGTCCGTCCTCCCCCTCCATTCGTCGGCCAAGCGATGGGTGATCGTCGCCATATCGTGGCCGTACTTTCCGATTTGGTCATGTTGAAAGGCCGGCTGCATCAGACGACGATGCTGTCTATGTTTGTCGCCGGACATGAGCAATAGGTTGTTGTAGAACAATTCCCCCATTTCCGTGTCTTTAGGGATCTTGACCAATGCCGTACTGACTTCGAAAAAATCCGGATTCGATAAAATTTGACGATTCATCTCGGGACCGAAGGCGAACACAGTCGAAGGTTTGTCGCCTTGACCAAGGGCGGAAAGCGTGCCGTACGTTTCATACAGCCATCGCTGGAATGCGAACGGACTACGGAAGAAACGGAACATGTTCCATCTCCAGCCTACGATGGAATGGGGACCAGGTATGCGGTTCATGAGCACACATCCTTTTTATGTTTTGTAATTATATAGTTCATTAAATTCATTTTATAACTACAACAATCCTAGCGCAACATGATTTTGTAACGGCTGGATTGAAACGTTACAAAACATTCGGTATAGTACTTCTTGAGGTGGGCGTAGTATATGAACGGTTATCGATTGCGGACGGAAAAGAAGAAAGAGCAAATTATGCGGGCAACCTTCGACTTGATCAGCAAATTCGGGATCGAAAAAACGAGTATCGCGGAAATCGCCAAGCTGGCCAACGTTTCTCCCGTTTCGATCTATAATTATTTCGGTAGCAAGGAAGAGCTTGTTCGGATGACGCTGATCGATCTTATGAATCAATCGATGAACAAGTATGAGGAATTGTTGGAGAAAGCGATCCCTTTTCAAGAGAAACTGGAATTGTTTCTGCGCGGCCGGGGCGAAATGGCGGAGCGGATGAGCATGGATCTCGTTCAGATCGGCAGCGAACCGGCGGTTCGCGAATATATCGAGGCGTTTTACAAGGAGCGGACGATTCCTTTTTTCAAGAAATTGATCCAAATCGGTAAGCAAGAAGGCTGTATCGACCCGAATCTTTCCATAGACGCGGTATTATTTTATATTCAAATGTTTAAAGAAGCGCTCGCTCGGCCAGGATTTATCGCACAATCGAGCCCTACGCTGCTTCAAGATATCGATCGTCTCTTTTACTATGGATTGATCGGAAGAACGGGTACCGGCAGCGATGATGCAATAGCCGAAACCGAACTTCGTCGTCGAGAGTATGGGCGGAGCGAAGAAAGAAAATAATACTCAAGAATTTTTTGGATGGATGCTTATCGAGGGGCGGTTCCATGATATACATCTATAATGACTTCGGCGGTACCCATACGACCGTGTTGGCCGCGGCGTATCATTTGAAGAAATTAACCCCGACGCGGGCGCCGACCGATCGCGAAATCCTTACGACGCATAACTTCAACAAGCTTGTGTACGCGGATCGCGGGAAACTGTTTTTCCACGGGATCGACGACGAAGGGAACCCGGTTTACACGATGGGACGGGGCAAGTCCAAGATCTTAATTCCAGGGGCCGTAAATCTGTTGTCGATGCTGATGGAGGAACACAAATTGCGCGAAAAGATCGTCCTGTCCAACACCTCTCCGACGGTGCCGCTCCCCATGACCTTGGGAGGGATGCTTTCCCGTTGGTTGAAAATCGACGCGATCGGCGTCCCGTTATTGCTCTATGGGGCAAAGATCGCGTACCGCGATATCGTCAACCTCGTGGACCATACGAAATCCGCAGCCAAACAATCCTCTTCCCAGTTGCTCGTACTGGACAACAAGCGGTTCACGTAGGAACGCGGACCCGGAGCCCGGATGGTCCCTCTCCGACCCCAGGCTCCTTCCTATACGTAAAATACGGTTCGTTCCGTTATGCATCATCCGCGACGTCTATGACGACGTTGCCCTTCTTGCGTCCGGTCTCGACGTATCGATGCGCCTCTGGAATTTGCGCGAGCGGGTACCGTCGGTCGATGACGGCGCGGAGCTTCCCCGCCTCGTACAAATCTTTAAGGAATTGTAAATCCGCCTGACTCACTTTGGCGATCCCCTGACCGTCGACCGTCGTATAGTTCCCGCCCGGCGCCAACGCGTTCGTCGTCTCCGATTTCACCAGCTTCCCGACGGCGTCCAGTACGAGATCGTACCGCTTCCCGCCGGCGGTTATCGGCTCTTTCGCATAGTCGACGACGTCGTCCGCTCCCAGCGACTTCACGAAGTCCGCATTCGCCGCGCTGCACGCCGCGGTCACTTCCGCTCCGAAATGCTTCGCGAGCTGCACCGCGGACGTGCCCACCGACCCGGACGCTCCGTAGATCAGCACCCGTTGTCCGCTGCGAATGCCGCCCTTCCGAAGAAAATACAGCGCTGACGTGCCTCCGAACGGTATGGCGGCGGCCTCCCCGTAGGTCGCGTTCGACGGCATGCGCGCAACCGTCGCATGTTCCGGGATCGTGGCGTATTCGGCATATCCGCCGAACTTCATCCCGGTTAACGCGAAGATTCGGTCTCCCTTCTTAAACCGCTTCACCCGATTCCCTACATCTACGACCTCCCCGGCCAATTCCACCCCCAGTACGGCATTTCTCGGTTTGCTAATCCCCAAGACGATTCGCATCGGAAGCCAGAACAAGACCGGACTGACGAAGCCCCGGACGCGCAAATCCCCGGACGCCACGGTCGTCGCATGAACCTTAACCAAGATTTCGTTGCCTTTCGGAACGGGTTTCTCCACCTCTGCAAGCTTCAAGACGTCCGGACCTCCATACTTCGTGCACACTACCGCTTTCATAGCTTTCCTCCCAGACCGCGTGTTTCGAGTAGTATATCGCCCGGACGGTATGTATATATAGCTACTAAAGTATGGTTTGGGAAAGGAAAGCTCACAACAGTCCCAGCTCGCGGGCGCGGGCGACCGCCTCGGTGCGCCGCTCGACCTGAAGCTTGTCGAAGATGATCCGGTTATGCCCTTTCACCGTGCTCAGCGCAAGAAACAATCGCTCGCCGATTTCTCGGTTCGAGCGACCTTCCGCGATCAGCCGCAGCACTTCGATCTCGCGTTCGCTGAGCGGCTCGAAGAGCGGTACTGCGAGCGGTACTGCGAGCGGTTCCGCGAGCGTCTCGGCAGACCGGAAGGGTTTCCCTTCCGCCCGTTCCGGCGCCTCGAAGTGCGCTAGCAGCTTCGAGGCGTACGAGGGCATGACGCCTTGAGCGGCAGCGTCCCGCAGCAAGCGGCGCATCGGCGCCCCTTCGTCGGCGAAGACGCGGACGAAGCCGCCGGGCTCCGCCTGCGCGAGCGCATCCGCCAGCGCGCGCCTCGCCGGCTCCCGTTCCCCGCCGGCTTGCAGCGCGAGCGCGAGCAAAATCGTCGCCTGCAGCCGTTCATCCTCCCAGCCCATCGCTTCCGCGCGCCCGCGCAGCAGCTCCGCGTCCGCCATAGCTTCGGCCGTGCGTCCTTGCGCCAAGCGGATTCGGACCAGAACGAGCGATGGCTCGCCCTGTTGCATCAACCGCTCCGCCGCTTCGGGGTTGCCTTGGCGGAGCAGCGCAAGCGCTCGAGCGGCCGCGATTCCGGGCAGCAGAAGCGCGTAATCCCGCTGCCGCGCGATCCGTTCGGCCGCGGCTAGCATCGCGGCGGCCTCGCCCCAGTCTCCCCGCGCAAGCTTCAGCTTGGCAAGAAACACTTCGATCGCCGCCTCTCGGTCCGTATGCTCCAGGTGCCGAGCCAACCGAACGGCCTCCGCCCCGTGGCGCTCCGCCGCGGCCAAATCGTTCCACTCGCAGCAGACCCGGGCGAGACCTAGGTGCGCTTCGCATGCGGCGGGCAGCGGAGGATCCCCGGCCAACGCGAGCACGCGCCGGTACGTGTCGGCCGCCGCGAACAGCAGATTTCCCGCTTCCTGCACGTTGCCGAGCCCGGTTCCCGCCATGACCGCGATCGCGACATGGCCGATCCGCTCGCTGACCGCGAACGCTTCGGCGTACGCGGCTTCTGCCTCCGCCCGCTTGCCTTGGAGCTGATACGCATGTCCTAACGCCCACGTCGTTGCCGTTCGAACGGGAAGGTTGTTCGGATGCAGATGCTCCAAAGCGCGACGGGACTCCGCTAGGATCTTCGCCGACTGGTGCTGGCTCACCGCGAGCGTCGCACGGATGGAGGCGATATGTCCGATATGGTCCCGGACGGCATCGTCCGGAGGCATCTTCCGCAGCGCCGCTTCCGCGGCTTGCAGCTTCGGCTCGATCTCGCTCGTGTTCCCCGTCAACAGTAAGGCGGAGGCATGCATGACGCGAAATGAGGGCCTAGCGTCTAACGCTTCTTCGGGAAGCGAGCCTAACCAATCCAGGACGGGAGCCACCGCGCCGCGGAACGGCAAGGGCATCCCCTTCCCCTCCGCCAAGCGGGCGGCGCGGTCGATATCCTCTGCGGCCGTCGCGTGTCGGAACGCTTCCAGTTCGAGATCATGAGCTTCGTACCACGCTGCGGCGCTTTCATGCAGCCTCCTCTCGAGCCGCGCTCCGCCTTCGGGAGACGAACGATCGGCGCGGCGGAGGCGCTGCCTTAACAGCTCGGCGAACAGATGATGATATCGGTACCAGGTATTCTCCCGATCTAACGGAACGAGGAACAGATTCGACCGCTCTAAATAGGTCAAGACATCCTGCCCGGACTCGAAGGTCAAGCCCGATTCCCCGCAACCCCCATGAAGAACGGCGTCGCACAGCGATCCGGTAAACCGGTCGAGGACGGACGTATACAGCAGAAACCGCTGCACCGACGCCGGCTGTCGCTGCAGCACCTCTTCTAATAGATAGTCCGTCACGTACGGTTCGCCGCCGGAGAAGGAGAACGCGCTTCGCTCGGCGTCCGAGCGCCCCATGACGGACAGCGCCGCTAATTGCAATCCGGCGATCCATCCCTCCGTTCGTTGATCGAGCGCCGCGACGGCTTCCTTGGAGAGCCGCAATCCCATGACTTCGTTCAAGAACGATTCGGTCTCGACGGGAGTGAATCGCAAATCCGCCGCGCGCACCTCCGTCAGCTGATCCCGAACCCGCAGCCGGGCGACGGGCAGTCTGGGTTCCTCGCGGGCGGCGATGACGACATGCATGCGCGGCGGCATGCGCTCGACGAGATAGGCGACTGCCTGCTCGACCGGCTCCGCGTCGATGACATGGTAGTCGTCGAAGACGAGGATGAACTTCCCGGGTACGGAATCGAGTTCGTTCAATAAGACCGAAATCACGTAGTCCGGAGGGGGAGGCTGGGGCGAGCGCAGTAAACCGAACGCGCCCTGCCCGAGATGCGGAACGATCGTCTGCAGCGCCGCGACCACATACGTCAAGAAGCGGGACGGTTCATTGTCCCCTTCGTCCAAGGACACCCATGCGGCCGGCATCGAGCAGCCGGCTAGCCACTCTCCGACGAGCGTAGTCTTCCCGCTGCCGGCGGAAGCGCATATGAGCGTAAGCTTACGCCGCGCCCCTTCGTTCAAGCGTTCCAGTAGCCTAGGGCGGGATACCGCGTTCGCGCGCGGCTCTGGCGCATACAGTTTGGTGGATACGATCGGCGTCGTCATCACGTGCATCGACTTCTCCTATTCCGAAACGGTTCTATACCAAGTTGTGACGGTACCACTTGTCCCCCTTGAACCTCCAAGCGAAGAACAGTCCGCGAACGCCCCATTCGACGATCATGGCGACCCAGACGCCGATAATGCCGAATCCGAACGTTACGCCTAACAGGTAACCGAGCACGACCCGGACCAACCACATGGTAAGCAGCGCCGTAATCGACGTGTAATTCGAATCCCCGGCCGCCCGCAACGCCGAAGGCAATAAGAAGCTCAACGTCCAAAACAGCGGCTGCGCGATCGCGATCAGGACGACTAACGTAAAGACCGTCGGGATAATGTCCTCCGGCGGAGAAAACAGGCGTACGAGATACGGGAAGAACGGCAAGATGACCGCCGTCGCGAGCCCGAACCAGATCGTGGACAGACCCATGAACGATTTGACGAATTTGCGGGCGTCCTGGATGTCCTTCCGTCCGATACTCTGTCCGACGACGGTCACGATCGCGATGGACAACGCGTTCGCTCCGATTTGGTACACCCCTGCGATCGTGCTGCCGATCGCGTTGACCGTCAGCGCCATCGTCCCGAATTGGACGATATACGTCTGCGTCAGCAATTTTCCGCCGTTGAAGAACATCTGCTCCATGGCGAACGGGACGCCGATAAACACAATTTTCTTGGCGATCGTCCCGTCTAGCTTCCATAGGTGACTCCACTGGAAATGAAGGTTGGGACTATGCCGGATCAAATAATACATCGATGCGGCCACCCCTACGATTCTCGCCGCGATCAAGGAGAATACCAATCCGACGACCCCTAAATCCATCAGTACGATAAATACGATATTCAAGACGAAATTCGTAAGATTCATAATGACCGACAAGAACAAGCTGACCTTGGTCGCGCCGACGCCCCGCAACGCGCCGGACACCGCTTGGTACGCCCCGAGGAGCGGGAACGTCAAGCAGCTGCCGATCAAGAAGATTCGGGCGTTGTCGAACACTTCGGCTTCCGCGCCTCCGAACAAAAACTTCAATATTCCCGCATGAAAGACGATGACCGATACGCTAATGACGACAGAGACGATCGTAACGAGCGAGACGGCTTGCGAGACCGCCTTCGACACCATCTCGTGTCGACCGCCGCCTTTGTATTGCGCGACGATAACGGTTCCGCCCGCGGCCAAGGCAAGGAATAAATTCACGATGAACAGGTTGAGCGACTCCACCATGCTGACCGCGCTGATCGCGGCGACGCCCGCGGAACCGATCATCGCGGTATTCAACAAGCTCATGATAATAAGAAAAGCATTATCCACGAAAATCGGGAGAATAATGCCGAACGTTTGCTTATAATCCATTGAATTTCCAGTAAAGTATCGGTTCAAGATCGAACGCAGGGCATGTCCGACCGCCATGGCGATTCGCTCCTCTTATGCCTTCTCTTCGAGTTGTCGCAGCTCCGTCAGCAGATCCTCGAACCAACGTCTAGCGAATCGATGCGCCTCGATGCCGTAATCCAACGTCTTTCGTTGGTAGGCGAACGTATCCGCGTGCGCATCGGGCACTTGGATTTGTTGTAAGCGCTTGTCCATGCGTTGAAGATCGGTTTGGACGGATTGTATTTTCTCAACGATATCTTGAATCATGAACCTTCTTTTCTCCGCGCCGTCGATCAAGCCCAAGAAAAATACTTTCGTGAGCGCGGCGGATTCCAATCGGCTCGTCGGAAGCTCCGCTTCCATCCATTCCATGAACGCCTTCGTTCCCGCTTCCGTAATGAAGTACACCTTTTTGTTGCGGCCTTTGTCCACTTGTTCCCGAAACCCGATGTGCCCTTGGTTCAGCGATTTTTTCAACGTCGTTTGCAAGCTGCCGTAGCTGGCGCTGTAAAACAACGCGATCCCTTGCTGGAATGCCTTATTCAATTCATAAAGCGTCTGACTTTTCAGAATCAACAACCCTAGCACGACATATTCCATCGATCGATCTCCTTGAAGCGATTGACAACCGACTCGTCCAAACCTTACTATTGGATACATATCTAATAGTAATATATTCCGAAAACAATTTCAATCGACATCCACGGAGGCGATGGGTATGCCCTATTGGGAAGCAGCGTTATTCCTTCTCGTTGCGGCCGGGTTGATCGGATTCGCGTTGCTCTACCGCTTATCCACGAGACCTCTAAGTAAGGCGGAAGCGAAAGCGCATCTCGATGCGTATTTTTCCCGAGCGCTGCGAAGCGGCCGCGATCAGACCGGTTTGCAAGTCCATGTGGAGAGCGAGAGCTTGTCCTATCGCTTCTCCGAAGGCAGCCTCTCCGCGCTGAACGGCGCGCCGTTCGACCGCGACCAGCCGTTCCATTCGGCCAGCATCGGGAAGGTATTCACCGCCGCGCTCGTGATGAAGCTAGCCGAGCGAGGAGCGCTCGCCGTCGACGATCCGATCGCGAATTATTTATCCCGTTCCGAGTTGAGCGATCTCTTCGTGTACCAAGACAAGGATTACGCGGATCAAGCGACCGTCAAGCAGCTGCTCGGACACACCTCGGGCGTCGCCGATTATTTCGAGGGTCCCGTCCATCGCTCCCCTTCATTCCTGGAACGCATCGTTCGTCGCCCCGATGAATATTGGACTCCGGAACGATTGGTCGATTTCACGAGACGACATCAACGATGCGTAGGCATTCCGGGAACGGTATTTCATTACTCGGATACCGGTTACATCTTGCTGGGCCTGATCGTGGAACGCGTTACCGGCATCCCCTTCGGCGAATGTCTCGATCAACACATTTTCGCCCCCTTGCGGATGGACGACTCGTACTTGATGTTTTACGGCGAACCGAAACGCGGGATCAGACCGATCCAAGACATCTGGCTGAACGGCGTCGAGATAAGCCGGTATCGCAGCATGAGCTGCGACTGGGCCGGCGGCGGCGTAATTACGACGACCGGAGACCTTATGACGTTCTTACAGGCGCTTAGAAAAGGAGGCTTCCTCCGTCCGGACTCGCTTCGCGTGATGGACGACTTCGCGAACCGATTCCGACCCGGGATCCATTACGGGTACGGCATGATGGAGATTCGTTTCGAGGAGTTCTTCTTTCTGCTGAGAAACCTCCCGCGGTTGAGGGGGCATATCGGGATCGTCGCCGCGCACATGTTCAGCAGCCCCGAATCCGATATCCGAATCGTCATGAATTTCGGCTCCGCGACGGCGATGACGAAAAGCTTTAAAGCGCTTATCGAAATTTTGAACACGTTGAAAAGAATAAAGGAATAGCGGACGGAGCGGACGCTTATCGGATCGGTCGGGTTTGCCAGCCGATGACCGTCTCCAGCATCGTCGTTACCTTCCGCGCGCGATCGAGATCGTTCTCCCTTCGCACTGCCGCGAATAGCGCTCGGATGCGCTCGATATAACGCGCCCGAAGCCGCTCCGTCTGTTCCTCCGTCATCGCATACAGCAATGGCTCGACCTCTTCGTAGGAGAAATAGTCGTCCGGGTTCTCCAGGAAGGTGAGAGAGGACCGCTGGTACCATGCTCTGGCGTATGCTTTCAGAGCGCTCGTCACGTCGGCGCTCCCCGACATAGAGGCGAGCCGCCCTTCCGATAGAAGGCTGCGGTAATCCGCGGGAGTTCCTTCCGGGAACGTACTCGGCAACGCGTAAAATCGGAGCGATCCGTCCAGCATCTCTACATACGGCTCCGGCCCGGCGGTTCGTTCGTCGAAGCGGATCGCGACCGCGGCATGCGCGATCGATCTAAGAATCCGGAGCGCTTCCTGCGCTTCCTCTCGGCTCGGGGTGCCCTTGAAGAACACCCCTTGGTTGCCCGCCCGGATCTCGGCTCGGTCGACGGCGTCGTGCAGCGCATCCGCCATACGTTCCTTGTCGTAAGGAGCCCACTGGTCGAGTCGGTCCATCAGAGCGGCATCGATACCGAACTCCCTTCGAAGGATCGGCTGGAGACGAATCCCGCCGGGCCCGATCGCCTGCATGAACATATCGTGAAGCAGCGGCTCCAGCGACTTCGCCCGCTTTACGTTCTTCACCGCTTCGTCCGGTACGCGATACACGACGCTTCGCTCCTTGCGCTCCAGCTCCTCGACGAATTGCTTCAGCTCCGCCAATAACGTTTCGCTCATCGGTCGTTCCCCCTTTGTTCCTTATCATTCCATCTTTTTGCCGGAACATGACAAAGCCGGCTTCGAAGGAAGCCGGCTCTTCTGGCGTTAGATCGTCGTTTTTTTCGTAACGGGTATCCAAATTTCGCTCCGGAACGCCGGGGACGCGAAATCCTTGCTTTCGTGCCGCAGCATCTCCGGTCCCGGCGCCAGCTCGTAACTCGACGACGGAAACCATTCCGAATAGATCCGCCCCCAAATCCCTTGCAGCGTTTCCGGGAACGGTCCGACGGATTCGAATACGGCCCAGGTCGACGCGGGAACGTCCAGCGCTTCGAATTCCTCCGGACAAGCTTTCGTCGTGGCGACGCCGATGTAATGGTCGAGCTCCCCTCGCTCTTCCATTCGCCCCTCGGAGAAATTCGCCGACCCGCTGATGATCCCGGACGGGGTCGTGTCGGACAGCTCCTTCAATCGGGCGATCTTCGCTTCGTCGAGACTCGCCGCCATCTCGGCGATCTCCGGGTTGACCCCGTGGAAGACGATCGGCACTCTCTTCTTGATTCCGACGAGGCGGAACGGCTCTTTCGCTTCGATCCGATACTTCATTTCGGCTCCTCCTTGTATCGTAAGTTGAAACGACATCCGAGGGAAGGATTTCAGCGACCTCCCATGACTTCTCGCTTCGGACGGCGTGACGCCGTGGAATTGTTGGAACGCTCTGGCGAACGCGTCCGGCGAATCGTACCCGTACTTCAAGGCGATATCGAGGATCCGGTCCCGGGAGTACTGCAGCTCGAAGGCGGCGAGCGTCAGGCGTCTCCGGCGAATGTATTCGGACAACGGCACGCCCGCGAGAAACGAGAACATTCGCTTGAAATGGTATTCCGAGCAATATGCCCGCCGCGCGACTTCCTTGAAGTCGATCTCGCTCGTCAGCCGTTCTTCGATATAACGCATCGCATCGTTCAAGTGCTCCATCGTGTTCATACGAGGCGGCTCTCCTCCTTCCCTCTGATTATAGCTTACCAGAGCGCTCCGATCCGCCTCCGACTTTTCGTGCACGAAATTGCGGGGCCGCCCTCCTCCTGATTGCGAAAAAAGTAATGAATCTCGTATTCATCCTGTCTTATACTACAGGTTAGGAAACAATAGATTGGAGAACCACGTCATGAACCAAAACCAAACCCAACCTCGCCGCCGCGATCTGACGGCCGATTGCGAGAACTGCATCGGCTTATGCTGCGTCGCCCTCCCTTTCGCCGCTTCGGCGGACTTCGCCTTCGACAAAGACGCCGGGACGCCTTGCCGGCACCTTCGCTCGGACTTCCGCTGCGGCATCCATGCCGGGTTACGGGAGAACGGCTTGAAGGGCTGTACGACGTTCGATTGCTTCGGCGCGGGGCAGAAGCTGTCCCGCTCCGGCTTCCGCGGCATCGACTGGCGGCAAGCGCCGGAAAGCGCGCAGCTGATGTTCGAGACGCTCCCGATTCTGCGCTCGCTCCATGAGCTGCTCTGGTACCTCTCCGAAGCGCTCGAGCTTCCGGCCGCCGAATCGATTCGAGCCGCGCTGCGCGAATCGCTGGAAGAGACCGAGCGCCTCGCCTCCCTTGACCCCGAGCGAATCGCGAAGATCGATGTGAACGCGCATCGGGCGAACGTCAACGCGCTGCTCTTGCGCACCAGCGAGCTGGTTCGCGCCGAGACGCTCGCGCGAATCCCGCCTTCCCGCCGGCGGAGGACTTACGAACGCGGCGCCGACCTCGTCGGCGCCAACTTACGAGGCGCCGATCTACGAGGCGCCAATCTAAGGGGCGCCTTCTTGATCGCCGCCGACCTTCGCGGCGCCGATCTGACCGGGGCCGACTTGATCGGCGCCGACTTCCGCGACGCGGACGTGCGGGGGGCGAACCTCGCCGGCGGCCTCTTCCTCACCCAAGCCCAGCTGAACGCGGCTTCAGGGGACGCGGGCACGAAGTTGCCGTTTGCCTTCGCTCGTCCGCCGCATTGGTCGACCGGAGAATACTACCAGCCTTGACGGCATCGTCCAACGGACCGCGACATCAATCATCGGGCGCTGCCGACCCTCATGGGCGTCGCCGAAGCGAACGGACAGTATCGGGTCGTTTTGTATATTCCCGGTCCGGGTACGAGGCTCGTTCAAGGTGAGGTCGTCACCGAAACCGGAAAGACGATCAACGACGTCGTGGAACGGATCGGGATGAATTTGGAGACGAACGTCGATCTGCTGCATTTGAAGTTCGCCATCTTCGATCGGAAAGTGGCCGAGAACGGACTCAAGGACAGCGTATCCGGATTTATGTGATCAAGAGACGTGTCTCCGAAAACGATGGCACGTCTGCGAAGATCCGCTGGACCAATTTTTCGCCCACCTGACCGACGGAAAGCACGACGCGATCGCCATCTGCAATTTGTTTGAAAACAATATCGGGCGAAGTCCGCAAATAACCGAAACCCGGGTATGGCAATTGTTTCGCAGCATTCATTCCTATACTCGGGATCTTGCGGTGCCGATCGTACGGATAGGCACCGACACCGCGATCCGGTTCGACGGTTCCGCGATCATCAAGAACGGGAAGATGGTCGGTCGCATCGTCCCGGAAGAGACGTTCATGGTGAACGCCTTCAACGGGCGGAGCACGAACGGGTACATCGAGGTGATGGATCATGCCACCGTTCACGTCGTCGGCAATCCCGTCTCGCATCGAAGCTCCCTCGTCGGCGGCCGCCCCTTCCTTATTTCCCGTCTTCGAATGAAGGTCACGGTGCTGGAAACCCGAGGCGATCCGAGCCCTGACTTGATTCGTCGAGAGTTGGACCGTCAGTTGACGGAGAAGTTCGGCCGCATGTTCCGAACCGCGCAGGCGCATCGCGCCGATATTCTCAGCTCGGGCCAATGGTTCCGAAACAAGTTCCCGCGGGAACGGTTGGAGCATTGGAGATCGAAGGATTTCCCGAATTTGGGCATCGACTTCGATACGGACGCGATTATTCAAAATACCGGGAAGCTCAAAGCGCCTTAACGAATGCGAGAACTCAAGAGCGCGGCAAGGATGCTAACGATCGTTAGCCGTCAAGGGAAATAAAAAACACGACCCCCGCCCTGCGGGAGATCGTTCTCCGGTGCCGTATTAGATTTCGATATCGACTCCGATGCTGTCAAGACGGCCTGAATCGCGGATGAACGCCGCGACGGCTTGATGCCGCTCGTTGACGGTGTACGCCTCTAGCGCGGCGCGATCCTCGAACCGCACCATGAGGACGACTTGATATTCCTTGCTGCGCTCCGCCATATTGAGTCCCGCGTGAATTTCCGAGATCCCCGTCAGGTCGTTCTTCAGCGCCTTGAATCGCGCGATGACCTCCTGGAGCGTCTCGGGCGTCGTCGCTTCGTCGAATTTCAACAATACAGTGCGTTGGATCACAATGAAGCCTCCTTGTTTTCGGTAAAGTTCCATTCTACAGGGCGGACCGCGGAAGAGCAAGCGCCTTGCGCTTGTCGCTATCCCTTCCTTCTAGTACTATGGAACAGATGCCGTCGTTAAAAAATTTATCGAAAACGGGTGAGCGCTAGCATGATCGCCGACCTTCTCTCTATGCTGACCGAGGAACGTCTCGCGGAATGGCTGGACCGTTATCGGTCGTGGGGGCCGTTGCCCGGTCTGCTCGTCCCGTTCCTCAAGTCGTTCGTCCCTCCGCTTCCGACGATCGTCATCGTCGGGTGGAACGCCGTCGTGTACGGTCTGTGGGTAGGGTTTCTGTATACGTGGATCGGCATGGTCGCCGGCTGTATTACGACGTTCCTGATCGTCCGCAAAATCGCGGAGCATCCGATCATGCTGCGGTGGGGCCGCAGACCGAAGGTCGCGAGGGCGATGCACTGGATCCGACAGCGTGCGTTCAGTTACGTGTTCTTGCTAAGCATTCTCCCGGCGGGACCGTTCGTCGTCGTCAATACGGCGGCCGCCTTGACGCGCATGAACGTTCGATCGTTCGCCCTCGCCGTCTCCGGGGGCAAAGCGATTATGATCTTCACGATCTCGTACTTCGGGCACGATCCCGGCGTTTACTTCGAGCAGCCATGGCGCCTGCTCTTCATTCTCGCCTTGGTCGCGGTGTCTCTCGTCCTGAGCAAGCGGATCAACGCGCGCTTCGCCGATGAAGCGCCGAGGAGCGACTCCGTCACCGAAACCGCCTAAGGAAACTATAAGATCGGCGACAGCAGCCGAATGCAGGATTCGCGGAACCGCTCCCCCTTCGTGCGGTTCTGATATTGCTCGAACGTCAATTCGCGGCAATACGTCATATCCTCCTCGAAGATGCTCCGCAGCCGGCCGGCGGTGTCGGTATCGTACAGCACGGCGTTCACTTCGAAATTCAAGCGGAAGCTGCGAATATCGAAGTTCGCGGTGCCGACCGAGGCGATCTCGCCGTCGACGACGATCGTCTTCGCGTGCAGAAATCCGCGGTCGTACAAAAAGCAGCGCATCCCCAATTGCAATAAATCGCCCAAGTACGAATAGGAAGCCCAATACACCATCCGCTTGTCCGGCCTGCCCGGGATCATGACCCGGACGTCGACGCCGGACAGGATGGCCATCTTCAGCGCGGTCAGGACGCTCTCGTCCGGTATGAAATACGGCGTCTGGATATAGATGCGCTCCTTCGCCGCGTGAATCATTTTCAAGTAGACGTTGCGGGTATGCTCGATCGAGAAGTTCGGACCGCTCGAGACGATCTGGACGCCGACCTCGCCCTGCAGCCCCGACGCCGGAAAATACTTCTCGTCCGCGGTAATCTTCGCGTGCGAGGCTAAATTCCAGTCCAACATGAACTGAATTTGCATCTGAAGCACGGCGGTGCCGACGATGCGCAGATGCGTGTCGCGCCAATAGCCGAGCCGCGGATCGAGTCCGAGATACTCGTCTCCGATATTAAAGCCGCCTATGTATCCGTACCTCCCGTCGATGACGACGAGCTTGCGGTGGTTCCGATAGTTCACGCGGATGTTCACATACGGAATCTTCGACGGGAAGAAGGCGGCGGCATGCCCGCCCGCTTTCGTCAAGCCTTGGAAGAAGCTCGAGGACAGCCGGTAACTGCCGATCTGATCGTACAGGAAGCGAACCTCGACGCCTGCCTCCGCCTTCTCGATCAACGCGTCGAGAATCCGATTCCCGAGCGCGTCGTCCTTGACGATATAGTACAGGAGATGAATGCTCTCCTTCGCGTCTCGAATATCGGCGAGCAGCGATTCGAACTTCTCGCGCCCGTCGGTAAAGATGCGGACGTCGTTGTTTTGGGTGAAGACGGCGGAACTGCTCATCAAGTTCATATACATCAGGTCGCGGTACCGATTCATGACCGGATCCCGGAACGGCAGCGCGCGCTCTTTGAACTCCGAACGCTGCGCTTCGATGATGCCCGCCAGCCTCGCTTCGGTTTCGCGTTCGAGCTTATACATCTTCCGCTTGCTTAAATTTTGCGCGAAGAACACGTAGGCGACGAACCCGACGATCGGCAGGAACAACAACACCATCAGCCACGCCCAGGTGGCCGCGACGTTCCGCCGCTCAAGGAAGATGACGAAGCCGGCCAGGCCGATATTCAATAACGTGACCAAAATGCTGATTTTATCGTATACGAACATGCGGCGCCTCCCCCGATACGGCTTCTCTACATAATGTATCATGCGCGAGCGGAAAATCCACGCCGCCTAGCAAAAAAAAAGACTGCTCTCGCCAGGCAATATTATACATCATTAAATTTTTACGGCATAGTCCGAAAGTAAGGGCTCCTAACCGGAAAAACGCCTCGGGGGAAACTTCCCCGAGGCGTTCGGCGCGGGAGTATCCGCTACCAAAAGAAATGGTGTCCGGTTGCGGCTTTCTGCAGCGCCTCGGCGAAGAAGAAGTCGCCGTAGATCAGGGACACCTGCCGTTTTTGGTGGCAGCGACCGCCCCCTTGACGATCAGCCCTTCTTCGTCCGAGCGATTCCACGCGCCGTAACGCTCGTCCAACGGATTTCAAGATGCGGACGGCGCCTTCCGGAACCCCCTCGAGGAAGAAATCCGCGACGCGGCCCGCGTCGGCCAGGTACGCGGGCTCCTTCGTGTAGCGATGCGCTGACGCCAAGCCGTACAGCGCCCATGCCTGTCCTCGGCTCCATGCCGAGTCCTCCCGATAGCCTTGCCCGGCGAGCGCTCGTTCCCGTCGGCCCGTGCGCGGATCGAAGCGGACGATGTGATGACAGGAGCCGTCCGGCCGGATAAACTCCCGCCTTGTGCGGGAACGACGCGCCGATGCGCCGGCTGTTCGCGACGATCTTGGCGACCGCCCGAGCCAACGCGTCCTTCATCCATGGGGATTCGCCCGCGCTCATGTTTGTTCCCTCTCCACCGGCAGCGGGAACAAGAGCCGGTACCGGTGGTCTCGGGGGTAGGCGCTCTCCGGCACACTCGACCAAGCACACAAGTAGACGGGATCGCCATAAGCGCGAAAAGCCATGGACAGAAGCGCCGCGGCGGATCGATTGACGATAGGTCATGAGAAAACAACAAGTCGTCACGAAAAGGCGACGCCGGCTAAGAAGTTCCGTATGCCCCGCCCCCTTCCCTACTTCTGCGATTCGTAAAGACCGCGGGAACGAAAAACAACCTTAGCCGGCGCTTCGGCTAAGGTTGTTCGGTTCGTTCCCGGCGGCGTACGGACGCCGGAGGCTCGCAGAGCATGGGGGTCGCGGTCGAGCTATGTCTTAGGCTTCACCACGTACACGCACCGCTGTCCGCCTTTCGCCTTGCATTCCACCTGCTCCACCTCGGCCTCGAGCACCTTGCGGAATAAGCTTAGCTCGCTGTCGCACGCCTGCGTGTAGTTGTGGGCGATCGCGTGGATCGGGCAGTTGTGTTCAGTAATGACGTACGAAGCGCCGCCTTCGGCGCGCTCCTCGCGCCAATCCGCCATATAGCCGCGCTCTTCCTGAATCGCGGCCAGCTCGTCGACGCGGGCCGCCAGCGCTTCCGTTCCGCCTGCGCCCGCCGGCTTGTCGTGCATTCGTTCTTTATACTTCAGCTCGAGCCGCTCTTCCCGACGTTCGAACAGCGCGTCGATCGCGCCGGGTCCTTGCAGCTCCCGCACGTCGTTCAAGAACTCTAGGGTAATGTCCGCGTAATGCTTCGGGAACAAATCCTCCGCATGCTCGGTCAAGGAATACACGAACGTCGGCCGCCCCATCGCTTGACGCACCGTCTCGGAGCGAATGATGCGATCCCGTTCGAGGTTGTTCAAGTGACGGCGCACGGCGATGTCGGAGATGCCCAGCTGCTTCGCGATATCGTTCGCGTTCAGCGGCCCGCGCTTCCGCAGCATGGTCACGATTTGTTTTCGAGTCGTCGGATTGTTGTCTTCCATCGTCGCATGTCCACCGCCTTTCCCCTTATCATACCATGATTTCGCCCGGATTGAACCGATTTTCATGGGGAAGGGCTAAGACGGCAGATTAGAAGAAGTCGGCGAGATACGTCTGTCGCGCGGGCAGAACGCGCTCCAGCGCCTCCACCGCGTCGGCGGGGCCCCGCAGCAGGCCGGCGGCATGCAGGAAGGCCGGGCGCCGCGCGCCGATCGTCATCGCGGTGAACGCCGCGATGCCGCATAGCAGAGCGGCGCCGTCCGCGGCGCCGCTCTCGTCGGGCGCGAGCGTGCCGCGCCCGGCGTCGTCGACGGCGAGCGTCCACGCGCCGTCGTTCCACGGCGCGTGCGCGTCGCTCACGCGCAGCCGCACCGTCGCGCCGGCCCCCGCGACGAACGGGTATGCGGCGACGAACGCCGCCGCGTCCACCACCCGTGCCATGAAATACGGCACGAGCTCCTGCTTCACCCGCGGGTCGGGCAGCAGGAAGGCGAGCGGATCGTCCGCCGGGGCGGACAGCGTAAGCGTCTCCGCCATCGAGTCGTGATTGCGGACATAACCGAACAGCGCCCGCCGCGCCTCCTCGGTAAGCGCGACGAATTCGCTGACCGACAACGTCCGGTCCTTGACCTCGTAGCACACGTACCCTTGCATGTTGCCCGAAGCATCTTCATAGACGGCCGTCGTTTCCTGGGAGCGGTAGAAGATACGTTCCTGCCACCATTCCTCGGAACGAACGAGCGTCCCCGAGTAGCGGCTCGCATAAGCGGCGTACGTCGCGTCGAGAAGCGAGCCGTCGTTCGCGACCCGGCGAACGCGCGCCGTCTCCGGAGGCGCGGGCGGCAGCTTCGCGAACGAAATTTCGTATTTTTTCACATCCGTATAATATTCCCATCCGAACTTGCGGTAGAACGGGAACGAGAACGGGTGCAGGAACGACACCGTCTGCCCGTTCGCCCGCATCGTCTCGAGCGAATGGCCGAGCAGCTTCGCCACCAGCCCTTGCCGGCGGTAATCCGGCCACGTCGCCACGCCGGCCAGCCCGCCCATCGCGAACTTGACCCCGTGAATCCACGTTTCGAGGTCGAGCAGCGTATATTTCGCCGCGAGAACGCCGTCCACGAACGCTCCCCATTGCTGGTGCGGCTTCATCGTCGCGAGACGCGCCTCCCGCTCGTCCGGCGCCACGCGGTATTGGAAGGCGAACTCGCTGAGCGTCAGCGACGCGTCCAGCTCGTGCGGCTCTAAATTACGAATCAACGTCATAAGTAAATAACCTCCGGCTTCACTTCGAAATCAAGCTTGCGTACAACTCCAAATATTGCTTCGCGGACGCGTTCCAGCTGAAATCCTGCGCCGCGACGTTGCTCCGAACGGCGGACCAATGCGCTTCGTCCCGATAGATTCCGAGCGCGAAGCGGATCGTATCGAGCATCTCGTGCGCATTGTAATGGGTGAACGAGAAGCCGTGCCCTTCGCCCGTATAACGGTTATAGGGCTTCACCGTATCGACGAGGCCGCCCGTCTCCCGGACGATCGGCGCCGTCCCGTACCGGATGGCGATCATCTGCCCGATGCCGCACGGTTCGAACTTCGACGGCATTAGAAACAAGTCGGATCCCGCGTAGATGCGCCGTGCGAGCCCTTCGTCGAACTTTAAGTTCGTCGACATCCGCGCCGGATGATGGTACGCCGCGTCGCGGAACAGCTTCTCGTACCGCGATTCCCCCGCCCCGAGCACGACGAGTTGCAGTTCCTCCCGCAAGAGCTCCTCGAGCACGTGCGAGATGAGATCGATGCCTTTCTGCTCGACGAGACGCGTCACGAGCGACACGATCGGCGTGTCCGTCCGTACGGGCAGACCGAGCTCCTGCTGCAGCGCCGCCTTGTTGGCCGCCTTCCCCGGATCGTCCTTCGCGAACAGCCGGTAATGCGCAGGCAGATGCGGGTCCGTACCCGGGTCGAGCGCGTCGTAGTCGATCCCGTTCACGATGCCGAGCAGCGCGTCGCGGCGATGCCGCAGCGTGCCGTCCAGCCCTTCGCCGTAATGCGGCGTCTGGATTTCTTTCGCGTACGTCGGGCTGACCGTCGTCAGGAAGTCGCTGTAATTGAGCGCCCCCTTCATATAGTTGACGTTGCCGTAGAACTCGAGAGCGTTCGCATGGAAGTGCTCGTCTCCCAAGTTCAGCAAGTCCCGCAACGCCCCGTAGCCGAACACGCCTTGGTATTTCAAGTTATGGATCGTGAAGACGGAGCGCATGCCCGCATAGAAGTCATTCCAGCCGTAGTGCGCCCGCAGGAACACCGGGACGAGCGCCGTATGCCAGTCATGGCAATGCAGCACGTCCGGCTTCCAGCCGAGCCTCGAGATCGCTTCGAGCGCCGCCTGGCAGAAATACGCGAACCGCTCGCCGTCGTCGCCGTAGCCGTACAGTCCGGGGCGCTTGAAGTAAAATTCGTTATCCAGCAAATAATACGTAATCCCTTCGTGCGACAGCCGCGATACGCCGCAATATTGCCGCCGCCACCCGACCTGCACGGTAAACTCCGCGACCGGCTCCGCGCTTGCAAGCAAATTCGCGGGGATATCCTCGTACTTCGGCAGCATGACGCGGACGTCCGCGCCGCCGGCGACGAGCGCCTTCGGCAGCGAGCCCACGACGTCCGCGAGTCCGCCGGATTTGACGAAGGGGACCGCCTCCGCGGCGATCATCAATACGTTCGCGGACACTAGATCACCTTCTTCTTCGCGGCGATATACGGCGCGCTCGTCGCGCCGCTCAGCACGCGTCCGCGGTCGATGCTGACGTCTTTGTCGAGAATCGCGTGTTCGATGACGACGTTGTTCCCGATTTCGCAGTTTTGCATCAAGATGCAATTGCGCACGACCGCGCCGGGGTGAATTTTCACGCCGCGGGAGAGCAGGCTGTTCTCGACGATCCCCTCGACGACGCAGCCGTTGGCGACGAGCGAGTTCGAGACGCCGGCCGATTCCGTATATTTGGTCGGCGGTTCGTCCTTGACCTTCGTATAGATCGGCGCCCCTTGGAAGAACAGCTCGCGCAGCAGCTCCGGCTTGAGCAGCCCCATGCTGTGGCGGTAATAGCTCTGGATCGTATTGACGATGCCCGTGTAGCCCTCGTGTTTATATCCGTATAAATTCAATCTCGATATATTTTTCATGATGCCGTCCCGCACGAGATGATCGTCCCCTTGGGAGAGGCACGTCTCGACGATGTCGAGCAGCAGGCTCTTGCTCATCAAATACATCTCCATCGACACGTTCCGGCTGTCGAGCCGTCCCGTCCGATCCTGCATCGCCGTGATGCGGCCGTCCGCCTCGACCGTCAGCTTGCGATAGATCGCGTCGTCCGCGTCGTCCGTCTCGTGATAGACGCACGTAATGTCCGCGCCGGTCTCCTCGTGCCGCTCCAAGACGCGGCGATAATCGATGTTGCAGACGATATGGCTGCGCGACACGAGCACGTACTCCTGACGACCGCGGTAGAAGTAATCCCGATGAGAGAAAAACTGGAACAGGTCTCCTTTAGAGATGCCGCTCGGGATGTCGAGCACCGACGGAAGCACGAACAAGCCTCCGCGCTTGCGATCGAGGTCCCACTCCTTGCCGGAGCCGATATGGTCCATGAGGGAGCGGTATTTATGGTGCGTGAACACCGCGACGTCCTCGATGCCCGAGTTGACCATATTCGACAACGGGAAATCGACCAGCCGATAGCGGCCGCCGAACGGCACGGACGCGAGGCATCGGCCGAGCGTAAGCTCCTCGAGCCGGTCGGGTTCGTTGATTAAGTTAATGACGCCCATGATCCGTTTCATGCGGACACTTCCTTTCGCACCGTTTCGTTGTTGCCGACGAGCGTAATTTCGGACGGAGCCGCGTTCGGGTCGCCGATGACCGCGCCGGGCTCGACGACCGTCCCTTCGCCGATAATCGCGCGGTACACCTTCGCACCTTCCCCGATCGTCACGTTCGGCATAATGACCGAGTCGCGCACGAGCGCCCCCTTCTCGACGCGCACGCCGTAGAACAACACCGAATGATCGACCTCCCCGTACACGAAGCAGCCTTCGTTCAGCAGCGAGCGGGTCGCCTTCGCCGTCGGCGCGATGTATTGCGGCGGCTGATACGGGCTCAGCGAATAGATGCGCCAGGACCGGTCGAACAAGTTGAGCTGCGTCTCGTTGTCGAGCAAGTCCATATTCGATTCCCACAAGCTCTGGATCGTGCCGACGTCCTTCCAATAGCCTTCGAACGGATACGCCTTGACCCGGACGCCTTCGTCCAACATGCTCGGGATGATGTCTTTGCCGAAGTCGTTCGACGAATCCGGGTTCGCTTCGTCCTTCAGCAAGTAGGACCTCAAGACGCTCCAATTGAAAATGTAAATGCCCATCGACGCCAGATTGCTCTTCGGCTCCTTCGGCTTCTCCGCGAACTCCGTCACCCGATGGGCGTCGTCGACGCTCATGATGCCGAAGCGGCTCGCTTCCTCCCACTTCACCTCGATGACGGCGATGCTCGCCTCCGCCTGCTGCTCCTTATGGAACGAGAGCATCGCGTCGTAATTCATCTTGTAAATATGGTCTCCGGAGATGACCAGGACGTACTCCGGATCGTATTGCTCGATGAATCCGATGTTCCGATAGATCGCGTTCGCCGTTCCGCTGTACCAGTTGCCGCCCTTCTGCTCCATGAACGGTGGCAGCACCGTCACGCCGCCGTTCTTGCGGTCGAGATCCCAAGGCGAGCCGATACCGATGTACGAATTGAGCACGAGCGGCTGATACTGCGTGAGCACGCCGACCGTGTCGATGCCCGAATTCGTGCAATTGGATAAGGTGAAATCGATGATCCGATATTTCCCGCCGAAATGGACCGCGGGTTTCGCGAGATGCTTCGTGAGCGCCCCGAGACGGCGTCCTTCCCCTCCCGCCAGCAACATCGCTACGCATTCTTTGCGTCTCATTCGCCTTGCTCCTTCCTGGTTCTAGAGTTTGAGTCCATACGCTTCAGCATCACGGCGCCGAGCGGCGGCAAAGCGACGCTTATACTATACGCCTGGTCGTGCCAAGGCAGACCTTCGGCCGGCACCCGGCCCCCCGCCGACACCCCGGAGCCGCCGTAGCGCTCCTCGTCGGTGTTGAACAGCTCCCGGTAGACGCCGGGCGCCGGCACGCCGATCCGATAGTCGCTTCGGACCACGGGCGTAAAGTTGAAGACGACGATCAACGTTTCCGCCTTGTCGCGTCCTCTCCGCATGAACGAGACGACGCTCTGATCCCGGTCGTGCGGCGAGATCCACTGGAAGCCGTCCATGCTGCGGTCCTGCTCCCATAGCGCCGGCTGCTTCTTATAAAATCCGTTCAGCTCGCGGACGAAATCGCGGGTCGCGGCGTGCATCGGATAGTCGAGCAAGTGCCAGTCCACTTGTTCGAGATCCTTCCATTCGGAGAACATTCCGAGCTCGCAGCCCATGAACAGCAGCTTCTTGCCCGGATGCGCGATCATATAAGCGAGAAGGAGTCTAAGGTTCGCGAATTTTTGCCAGTAGTCGCCCGGCATTTTGTCAAGGAGCGATTTCTTGCCGTGCACGACCTCGTCGTGGGAGAACGGCAGGACGTAATTTTCGGAAAAGGCGTAGAAAAACGAGAAGGTGATGCGCTCGTGATGGTACTTCCGATGGAGCGGATCCTCCTCCATGTATTTCAACATGTCGTTCATCCAGCCCATGTTCCATTTGTAATTGAAACCGAGCCCGCCCTCGTGCACCGGAGCGGTGACGAGCGGCCATGCGGTCGAATCTTCTGCCATCATAAGCGCGTGCGGATACCGCCCGAAGACGGCGGCGTTCAAATCTTTAAGGAATTGGATCGCTTCGAGGTTTTCTTCCCCTCCGAAACGATTGTATACGTGGCGGTCTCGAGGTTTGCCGAAATTGAGGTATAACATGCTGGCGACGGCATCGACCCGAAGCCCGTCGATGTGAAACAAATCCATCCAGAAGAGCGCGTTGGAAATGAGGAAGCTCCGCACCTCGGGTTTGCCGAAGTCGAACGCGAGCGTGCCCCACTCCAGCTTCTCGGCGAGCCGGTCGTCCTCGGGCTCGAACGTCGGCGTCCCGTCGAAGCGGCGGAGGCCGTGGTCGTCCTTGCCGAAGTGGCCGGGCACCCAATCGAGGATGACGCCGAGCCCTCGCTGATGGCACCGGTCGACGAACGCCATGAACTGCTTCGGCGTTCCGAACCGGCTCGTCGCCGCGAAGAAGCCCGTCGCTTGGTAGCCCCAGGAACGGTCGTACGGATGCTCCGCGATCGGCAGCAGCTCGATATGCGTGTATCCGAGATCGGCGACGTAATCGACCAGCTCCTCGGCGAGCTCCTCGTACGTCAACGCGGTGCCGTCCGGCTTCGTCTTCCACGTGCCGAGATGCGCCTCGTAGATGTTCATCGGCCGTTCGTAATGCGGCGATCGTTCCTTGCCTTTGCGGAAGAGCGCGTCCTTCCATCGGTAGCCCGTCAGGTCGTACACGATCGATGCGGATTTCGGGCGCAATTCGGCGTAGAACGCATATGGGTCCGCTTTGAACTTCCACTGTCCGTCCGTCGATCGAACGGCATACTTATAGACCGTTCCTTCTCCGACGCGCGGAACGAAGCCGGCCCACACGCCGTGCGAAGCTTTCTCGAGCGGATTCGCCGCCGAGTCCCAGCCGTTGAAGTCGCCGACGACGGAGACGGCTTCGGCGCGCGGCGCCCAGACGGCGAATCGGACGCCGCCGATCCCGTCGTCGGACGTCGTCAGATGCGCGCCCATCGTGAGGTAGCTGCGGTGGAGCGTGCCCTCGTGAAACAAAAACAAGTCGTGGTCGCTAAGGGATCGTACGCTCATCGATTCAGGTTCCTCCCGCTTGAGAGTGTATTGCCCTGCCTTACGATTGCAGTCTCCGGCGAAGGAACGCCAGGACCGTCAAATACGCAAATCCTAATGCATACCCGCCGATGATATCCGTGGCGTAATGAACGCCCGCGTAAATGCGCGTCGCGCCGAACAGCAGCACGAGCGCGACCGCCGCGATCGCGATCGACGTCTTCGCCGCCGGCGTCCTCGCTTCCGACAGGAACGCTAAAGCCGCGAAGCCGACCAACGCGGCGCCGATCGTGGCGTTGCCGCTCGGATAGCTGAAGCCGTCTGCCGCGAACAGCGATTCGAGCTCGGGCCGCTGACGCTCGTAAAGATTCTTTGCGATCGTGTTCAGCCCCCAGGCGCCTACCGTCGCCGCGGCCATCATCACGGCGTCCCAACCGCGCCGAAGGGCGAGGAAGACGCCGGCGAGCAGCAGCGTGATCGCCGCGAAGCCGACGGTGGATCCGGCCGCGTCGAAGGCGCGGGCGACCGCGTCCGCCGCGGATCCCTTGAGACTTCGCATCGCGTCGTGAATCGACGCATCGAACGCTTTGACGCCGGAAGCGTCGAGAGCGGCGCCGATCGAGAGGAAGATCGCAAGGAACAACGCCGTCAAGAGAAGCAGCCGGCCGGGGCTTGCTTTTCGCCGAATCGAGATGCGGGTAATGGGTACAGTCATCGTCTTTCTCCTCGTCTTTTGATTGGATGGAAACATGTGTGTACAATAAACGGATAAGCTTCTTTCATCCAAGATAAGAGATAAGGCAAAAACTTTCAACAAGTAAGGAGAAAAACGACGATGTTTGTTGCGAAAGATTGGCAAGATTACGAATTAATCGACGCCGGAGGCGGCGAGCGATTGGAACGCTGGGGGCACGTCGTCTTGCGGCGTCCGGATCCCCAAATCATATGGCCGCTCGAGCACGAGAACGAGCTTTGGCGTTCGGTCGCCGGCCACTACCACCGCAGCGCTTCGGGCGGCGGACAATGGGAATACAAGACGAAGCTTCCGGACCGATGGACGATCGGGTACCGAGACCTGAAGTTTTACATCCGACCGACGAACTTCAAGCACACCGGGCTATTCCCCGAGCAAGCGGCGAACTGGTCTTGGATGATGGACAAGATCCGCGGCGCGGGTCGTCCGATCCGCGTACTGAACTTGTTCGCCTATACCGGCGGCGCCACCGTGGCCGCCGCGGCGGCCGGCGCCGAAGTGTGCCACGTCGACGCCGCCAAGGGCATGGTGCTCTGGGCGAAGGAAAATCTCGAGTTGTCCGGCCTCGCCGAGCGGCCGGTCCGCTTCATCACCGACGACGTGTTCAAGTTCGTCCAGCGCGAGCAGCGGCGCGGCAACAAATACGACGGAATCATCATGGATCCGCCGTCGTACGGACGCGGCACCGGCGGCGAAGTATGGAAGCTCGAAGAGAGCTTGTATCCATTCATACAGCTTTGCACGACGATCCTGTCGGACAATCCGCTGTTTTTCCTGATCAACTCGTATACGACGGGCATCTCCCCGACCGTGCTCGGCAACATCGCTCGAATATCGCTCGCCGATACGTACGGCGGCCGCATTACGAGCGGCGAGATCGGACTCCCGATCACTTCCAAAGATATGGTGCTTCCCGCGGGCATCCTGTGCCGCTGGGAAGAAGCGTAAGTGGCGGCGATGCGCCTCGCGGCGCTCCTCGCGGCCGCTTCCCTGTTCTTCGCCGCGGGCTGCGAGTCCGCGGCCCCGGCGAAGCCGGCGCCCGAGCAGGAGCAGGCCCCCGTCGCCGAGAGCGGCGCCGGCGATGCCCCGGCGCTCGAGCCGGAGCCCGCCGAACCGCCGCCGCCGCCGCCTCCCGTGGAAGCGACGCTGGTGGCGATCGGCGACGTCATGATGCATAAGCCGATGCTTCCCGGCGCCTACGACAAGGAGACGGATACGTACGACTTTTCCGGATTTTTCGCGCCGCTTCGTGAAGTCTTCGAGGAGGCGGATTGGGCCGTCGCGAACCTGGAGACGCCGATCGCCGGAGACGACCGGGGTTTCCCCGGTTATCCGATGTTTAACGCGCCCGTCGCGCTGGCGGATGCGCTCGTCGGCGCCGGCTTCGACGTCGTCTCGACGGCGAACAACCACTCGCTCGATCAAGGCTTCAAGGGCCTCGCCGCGACGCTCAGGACGCTGCGCGAACGCGGGGTCGTTCCGGTCGGAACGGCGGAGACGCAGGAGGAAGCCGACGCCCTCGCGATCGTCGGGAAGAACGGCGTCGCCGGCGCGTTCCTGTCGTACACGTACGGCACGAACGGCATCCCGATTCCGAAGGACAAGCCGTTCGCCGTCAATCTGATCGACGACGCGCGAATCGCGGCGGATATCCAACGGGCGCGGTCGGCGGGCGCCGACTTCGTGAGCGTATCCTTGCATTTCGGCAACGAATACCAACGCGAACCGAACGACGAACAACGACGGCTCGCGCGGCTCGCGATCGAATCCGGCGCGGATCTCGTTATCGGCCACCATCCGCATGTCGTGCAGCCGTACGAACGATATCGAGTCGACCATCCCGACGGTACGTCCCGCGAAGGCATCATTATGTATTCTCTCGGCAACTTCGTGTCCAACCAGTTCGGCGATTACAAAGAATACGGCGCCGTCCTCAAGGTCACGTTTCGGAAAACGTACCAAGCGGACGGCGCCGCCGTAACGACCGTCGCGGAAGTCGATGCGATTCCGACCTGGGTCCATAAATATGTAGACGGAGGCAAGACGCGCTACCGTGTATTGTCGCTGGATGAAGTAACGTTGGAAAGCGGCGATCCGCTCTTGACGCCTCGCATGAGATCCACGCTGGTCGCGAAATCCGAAGAGATGAATAGTCACTTGGACAAGCTTGCGGCAGCCGCAGGAACGGGACAAGCCCCGGTCGCGGAAAAGGAATGACGAGTTACGATATCCGTTGATGCTCGATATTCGTGATTTTCCCTAACAGATAAACCAACAGTTGTTGATTGTGCGCGGAGATCCGGCTCAAGTATTCGGTCAGGAAGCTTTCCCGGATTTCCGTCCCTCGCTTGGCTTCGTCGATCCCCTTCGGGGTGACGTGGATCCAGACGATGCGGCGGTCGCGGTCGTCGCGGACGCGCTCGATCAGCTCGTTCTTCTCCATGCGATCGAGCAGCGTCGTAACGGCGGCCGGCGTCGTCGCCAAGTAATGGATCAAGTCGGAGGGTTTCATGCGATCCGCGGCGAGTACATATTCGAGAACGTTTAATTGGCTTTCGGTCAACGTCGGCGCAAGCTGCGTCTCCATATGGATCCGCAAATCCTTCGTGAGTTTGAACCAGAGCTTGGCAAACTCGTTCGTATACATAACCTCGTCCCCCATTCGGTTAATTTATCCAAAGTATAGCATTGTCCAAGGGAGAGCGAAAGCTTTAGCTCTTTAATATTTTAAGACATTAATCGATAAATCTCGCATGATGGCGACCGCATACGACAGCTTTCAACACGCGTCGCCCGCGGTTGCCGTCACTCTTCCGAAGCATGGCGAAACATTTCTGAGAAAACGGGACTTCCGTCCCGGCATATGTCCTTGCCCGGTGCATAGCGAATCTCAAGTTTGTTTGCTTGCTTGCTAGCTCGTCTCCGCTCTCCCGCGTTCGCCGCCCCCCTCCGCACCGCCACGCCCAGCCGAACTGCGCCGCCGCTAATGCCACAATTGCGCTTAACTCTGCAAATAACGTCATATCTGACGCTATCGATCGCCCTGCCCCCCCGCCGAACCCCCTTCGCGCCCGGATGAAGCTACATGGCAGTCTCGTTCGGAGATGCCTAGACGAAACGAAAATCCCGCAGCCGACGCCGGCTGCGGGACTCGCCTTATCCGTTTATCCTTCGATCTTCAACGAAACCAACGCCACGACCTCGTCGCCCTTGTCCATCGAGACGACCGAGGAGCCGGTCGCGCGCAAATCGGCGATCGGCACCGACTCCGAAGAGAAGCCGCTCGTCTTGCCCGACTTCGTCACGGCGACGAAGCCGGCGGATTCGCGAACGTATACGGCGCAAACCAAGCCGTTGCCGTTCGGCTTCACGCGCTTGCCTTCCTTGAACTCGAACGTCGCGATGCCCTTCCCGCCGCGTCCCTGCAAATTGTAGTCCGCCAGGAGCGATCGCTTCGCATACCCAAGGTCGCTAAGCACGAGCACTTCGCCTTCGTCTCCTCGTACCGGCAGAGCCGCTACGACCTCGTCGCCTTCTCGCAGCGCGATGGCTCGGACGCCCGCCGCGACCCGGCCCATCGTATTCACTTCTTGTCCCGAGAAGCGGATACTCTGTCCCAGCTTCGTAACGACAAGAATGTCCGTCGAAGCCGGCGTGTCGAGCCATACGGCGATCACTTCGTCGCCGTCGCCGAGCTTGACGGCCGCGATCGCCGTCGTCCGGTTCGTCGCGTACTCCTTCAGCTCCGACCGTTTGATCTGACCTCGCTTCGTCGCGAAGAGAAGCGTGCGTCCGACCTCTTGCATGTCCTTCACCGGGATGGCCGCGACGACTCGATCTTCCTTCGCGATCGGCACGACGTTCACTAACGCCGTGCCGTTATCCTTCCACTTGTACTCCGGCACCGCGTGAACCGGGAGCACGAAGTATTGGCCCTTATCGGTGAACAGGAGCAGATTGTCGATCGTGTTCACTTCGAGCAGCTCGCGTACGAAGTCGCCTTCCTTCAAGCCCGTATTCTCGATCTCGCCGCCGGAACGCGTGAACGACAGCTTGCTCGTCCGCTTAATGTACCCTTCGTCGGAAAGCGTCACCAATACGTCCTCCGGCGTCACCATGACCTCGAGCGACACCTTCAGCTCTTCGATTTCGTCTTGGATTTCGGAACGGCGGTCGATGCCGAATTGCTCCCGAATCTCGAGCAGCTCCTTCTTGATAACGCCGAGCAGCTTCATCTCGCTGCCGAGGATGCCGCGAAGGTGCGCGATCAGCTTGCGAACGTCGTTGAGCTCTTTCTCGATCGAAGTAATCTCAAGATTCGTAAGTCGATATAATTGCAAGGTCAGGATCGCGTCCGATTGGCGTTCGGTAAAGCCGTATTCCGCGATTAAGTTGTTTTGCGCGTCTTGCCGGTTTTTCGAGCGGCGAATCGTGGCGACGACCTCGTCCAAAATATCGAGCGCCTTCGCGAGCCCCTCCAATACGTGTGCGCGGTCTTCCGCCTTCTCCAGATCGTGGCGGGAACGGCGCGTCACGACGTCTTTCTGATGCTCGACGTAAGCGACGAGCATCTCCTTCAGCCCCAGCTGCTTCGGCGTCTTGTTGACGATCGCGACCATGTTGAAGTTGTAAGCGATCTGAAGGTCCGTTTTCTTCAGCAAGTACGTTAAGATGCCTTGAGCGTCGGCGTCCTTCTTCAGCTCCACGACGATGCGGAGGCCATTGCGGCCGCTCTCGTCGCGCACTTCCGCGATGCCTTCGACCTTCTTCTCGATCCGAATCGTCTCCATGGCCGTCACGAGCTTCGACTTTACGACGCCGTACGGAATTTCCGTGATGACGATCTGCTGCTTCCCTCCGCGCAAATCCTCGATCGCCGTGCGGCTGCGGATGTAGACCCGGCCGCGTCCCGTGTTGTAGGCTTCGCGGATGCCGTCGGTGCCCATGACGGTTCCGCCGGTCGGGAAGTCCGGCCCGCGGACGATGCCCATGAGGTCCTCGACGGTCGCGAACGGATCCTCGATGACCTTAATGCAGGCGTCGATGACCTCGCGGAGGTTATGCGTCGGAATTTCGGTCGCGAAGCCCGCGGAGATGCCGCTGACGCCGTTGACGAGCAGGTTCGGGTACCGGGAAGGCAGCACCGCGGGCTCCTTCGTCGTGTTGTCGAAGTTGTCCCGGAACTGGACGGTGCGCTTCTCGATATCGCGCAGCAGCTCCAGCGCGATCTTCGACAGTCGCGCCTCCGTATATCGCATCGCGGCGGCCGGGTCGTCGTCCATCGATCCCCAGTTGCCGTGGCCGTCGATCAGCGGATGAGCCATCTTCCAAGGCTGGGCCATGCGCACCATCCCCTCGTAGATGGAGCTGTCGCCGTGCGGATGATAGTTGCCCATGACGTCGCCGACCGTCTTCGCGGATTTGCGGTACGGCTTGTCCGGCGTATTTCCGGCTTCGTACATCGCGTACAATATACGCCGTTGCACGGGCTTGAGCCCGTCGCGCACGTCGGGAATCGCGCGATCCTGAATAATATATTTCGAGTAGCGCCCGAATCGTTCGCCGACCACCTCTTCCATCACAACCGGCATAAATTGTTCCAACGTACCCATCGGCTATCACCCTGTCCTAAGCTGATCTATTCTTCATACTCCGTAAAGTCCACGTTTTCGATAATCCAACGCTTCCGCGGGTCGACCTTGTCGCCCATGAGCGTCGACACGCGCCGCTCCGCCTTCGCGGCGTCTTCGATCAACACCTTAAACAGCACGCGAGACTCGGGATCCATCGTCGTCTCCCAGAGCTGCTCCGGGTTCATCTCGCCGAGACCCTTGTAGCGCTGCAGCTCGATGTTTTTCCCGCCCATCTCCTTGGATACGGTGGCGAGCTCCTCGTCGGAGTAGACGTATTTCATCTTCGTTTCGCCGCGGCCGCCCTTCCGGGTTACCTTGTATAACGGCGGACGCGCGATATATACCATGCCCTCGTCGATCAACGGCTTCATGTACCGATAGAAGAACGTCAGCAGCAGCACTTGGATATGCGCGCCGTCCGTATCGGCATCGGTCATGATGATGATCTTGCCGTAATTCGCTTCCTCGGGTTCCACTTCGGAGCCGACGCCGGCGCCGATGGCGGCGATGATCATGCGATACTCTTCGTTCTTCATGATGTCGCCGAGCTTCGCTTTTTCCGGATTCATCGGCTTTCCGCGCAGCGGCAGGATCGCCTGATGGCGCGAGTCTCGCCCTTGCTTCGCGGAGCCGCCGGCGGAGTCGCCTTCGACGATGAACAGCTCGTTGCGCATCCGATCCTTCGATTGCGCGGGCGTCAGCTTGCCGCCGAAGTTGCTGCCTTCGCCCTTGCCCCTCTTGCCGCTTCGAACGTCCTCCCGCGCCTTCCTCGCCGCTTCCCGCGCTTTCGCCGCCTGCACCGCTTTCTTCACGAGCATCTGTCCGACCTGCGGATTTTCCTCGACGAACACCGCCAGCTTGTCCGCGACGATCGAGTCGACCGCGCCGCGCGCCGATGCGCTGCCGAGCTGATCCTTCGTCTGTCCGACGAATTCCACCTCGCCCATCTTCACGTTGATGACGCACATCATGCCCTCGCGAAGATCGTTGCCTTCGAGGTTCTTTTCCTTCTCCTTCAGCAATCCGGTTTTCCGGGCGTATTCGTTCATGATGCGCGTGTACGCCGTCTTAAAGCCGGTTTCGTGCGTACCGCCGCCCCGCGTCGGAATCGAGTTGACGAACGACGCGATCGTCTCGGTGTAGCCGTCGTTGTATTGGAACGCGACTTCGACTTCGATATCGTCTTTCTCGCCGGAAAAATGAATGCAATCGTGCAGCACGGTCTTATCTTCGTTCAAATAGCGCACGAACTCGCTCGCGCCGCCCGCGTACTCGTAAGTGACTTCATTGCCGGAGCGTTCGTCCTTCAGGTAAATCTTGAGGCCGGAGTTCAGGAACGCCAGCTCCTGCAGACGCTCGGACAACGTATCGTAGTTGATGGTCACGTTACCGTGGAACACGCGCGCGTCCGGCTTGAACGTAACCTTCGTGCCGGTCCGTCTCGTCGTCCCGACGACTTCGAGACCGGTGACGGGCTCCCCGACGTGTTCTTTGCCGTCCGGGTCGACCCAATATTCGAACCGCATCTTATGAATTTTCCCGTCGCGGTGGATCTCCACTTCGAGCCACTCGGACAGCGCGTTCGTCACCGATGCGCCGACGCCGTGCAGACCGCCGGATTTCTTGTATCCGCCGCCGCCGAACTTGCCTCCGGCATGAAGCACCGTATAGACGACTTGCGGCGTCGGCACGCCGGTCTTATGCATGCCGGTCGGAATGCCGCGGCCATTGTCTTCGACGGTGACCGAGTTGTTCTTATGGATCGTTACCGCGATCCGGTTCGCGAACTTCGCCAGATGCTCGTCCACCGCGTTGTCGACGATCTCCCAAATCAAGTGATGCAATCCGGACGTCGTCGTACTGCCGATGTACATCCCCGGCCGCTTCCGAACCGCGGTTAAGCCTTCCAGTACTTGTATATCGTCCGCGTCGTACCCCGTAGTCTCGGGCGACGTCTGAGGCGCGTCCGCGAACAGATCGATTTGATCGGCCATGCTGTTCCCCCTAACGATCTCGAAAGCAACACAATTCTGCCTTATTTTAGTTCAAAACGTCCCTTCTCGTAAACACTCCGAATGAAATGATCGCGGAGACGAGCGCGGTGACGGTCAGAACGGTCAGAGAAAACTGCAGCGTCATCCCCGGCACGGGCGGCATCTGGCCCGCCAAATACGTCGCCGTATTCAAGTTGACCATGAAAAAGTATTTCGCCTGCTCCCAGTTCGACGCCATGCTCGCGAGAATCGATCCCGCGATCAAGAGCGCCAGCATGATGCCCATTCCCGCGGCGGTGCTTCGTACGAGGACGGACACCATTAAGCTGAGCGCGGCGACGACCAAGCAGGAAAACCAGACGAGTCCGAGCACCATGAGCACATAGAGCCATTGCTCTACCGTATGCGCGTTCGTCGTGTCGATGCCCCCGGCCGTGACCGAGAAGCCGGTGAGCACCGGGACGCGCCAGCCGGCGTAACCGAACGCCGCGCCGGAGATCATGTACGACAGCAGCGCCGTCGCCAACACCGTCAACGTCACGTACACGACGAGCGCCGCGTATTTGCTGGCGAGCACCTTCCACCGTTTCACCGGACGGGTGAGCAGCAGCTTGATCGTCCCCTGCGCATGCTCGGAGGAGACGAGATCCGCCGCGATGACCATGACCATGAGCGGCAGGAATAAGCCGATAGCGTTTTCCGCGAATTGCTTCGTGAACGTTACGCCGCTGGGCGCATTCGGGTCGATATCGTGGTCGAGGTGGAATTGGAGCCGCTGCACCTCCACCCGAAGCGTCTGCTTCCACTCTTCCGGTATTCGCGCGCTGCCTAGACGGTTGTTGTAGTCGTTGATTTGCGTCTCCGCGCGAATCCGCCAATCGTCGGTGCCGCTCTGGGCGCGGAACGTATCCGCCGCCTTCCACTGCGCGTACGTAAAAATCGGTATAAGGACGGCCAATATGACGACGATGACGAAAAACCGCTTCTTTCGCCATACTTTCATCGTCTCGTTGCGAACGAGCGGCATTAGGCTAGTCAATGGCGTCCCCCTCCGTCAGCTCCAAAAACAAATCCTCGAGCGCCGGTTGACGGATCTCGATCCCGCGCACCTCGACGCCGGCGTCGAGCAGCCTCCGGTTCCACCGAGCCGCCGCCTCCCGCGCCATGCGCACCGACACCGTCCCGGCTTCGTCCAGTCTCGCCTCTCCGGCTTCGGATAACAACGCGAGCGCCCGATCCGCGGGCGACGCCGTCCATAGTACCGTCTCCGTCGAACGGGCGAGCAGCTTGTCCACGCGGTCGACGGCGAGCAGGCGGCCCTTGGATAAGATGCCGACGCGGTCGCACATGAGCTCGATCTCGCTCAGCAGATGGCTCGACACGAAGACGCTCACCCCTTGCTCCGCGAGGCCGCGGATGAACGCGCGCAGCTCCTTGATGCCTTGCGGGTCGAGCCCGTTCGTCGGCTCGTCCAGAATGAGCAGCTTCGGCCGTCCGAGCAGCGCCTGAGCGATGCCGAGACGCTGACGCATCCCGAGACTGTACGTTTTCACCTTGTCGTGAATCCGCGCATCCAAGCCGACGAGCGCGGCGACTTCGACGATTCTTTCCGCGCCGACGCCGGGAAGCATCGCCGCGAAATGTTCTAGGTTTTCCCAACCGGTCATGTACGGATACATTTCCGGGTTTTCCACGATGCACCCGACCTTCGCGAGCGCTTCGTCGTGCTCGCGCCGGATGTCCTTGCCGTCGTACAGCACTTGCCCTTCCGTCGGCCGAATCAGGTCGACCAACATCCGGATCGTCGTCGTCTTCCCCGATCCGTTCGGTCCGAGGAAGCCGAATACTTCCCCGCCGTATACGTCGAACGAGAGGCCCTGAATGATGTCCCTGCCGCCGATCCGCTTCTTCAGTCCGCGCACGGTCAATACCGGCGCCGCGTTCGCGTCCTTCCGTTCCGTCATGGCTGCCCCCTACTTCATCAGCTGCGCCAACCGCTCGGCGATTCTGGCGTATCCTTCGTCGTTCGGGTGATAGCGGTCCGATGAGAGAAACCGCCCGCCCCCGTGTTGAAACAGATCGAACGTCGGCACGAACGTCGCGTTCGGCAGCGGCGTAAGCGCTTCGAAGACGGCGGCGTTCCAAGCCTGGACCGCAAGCGACGTCCCCTCGATCTCCGCGTATTCGATGAACGGGTTATATAAGCCTATGTAGTAGATATGAGCCTTGGGGGTAATGTCCCTTATTGTAGCCAAAATTTCTCGAATATGCGCCTGCGTCTCCGGAATGTTCTCCTCGAACGCCTCGACGTCGATCTCGTCGCCGAGCCGCACGAGATCGTTCCCGCCGGCCGTCATCAGGACGATGTCCGCGCGGCGCAGCGCTTCCGCGATTCCCTCGCGGTCCTTCAAATCGGCCGTCACCTGCTCCGTCGTGTACCCGTTCACCGCGAAATTGCCCACGACATGCGCCGGGACGTCCGCCTGTTCTTCGAGCAGGGCGCGTAAGCGGCCGACATAGCCTTGCCCCGTCGAATCGCCGTAGCCGAACGTCAGCGAGTCGCCCAACGCGACGATCTCGAGGCTGTTCTCGCCTTCGAACGGCGCTTCTTCCCGCGCGTCGGCGACGGGGCGGATCAACCCGTGAGGAGCGACGACCGTCTTGACGGCGTATGCGAAGCCCGCGACGAACAGCAGCGTGAACGAAACGGAGACGGCGGCGATCGCCCTCCATAGCCATCTAGAACGTTGCATGCAGGGTTATCCCCCTTTTCCGTCGATGGGTTTACTTCAAGAGTAAGCAATTTATTGCCCTTAAGCAAATTTTGATCCGAAACGCGTCACTGCAGCTTCGGATCCACGCGCTTCGTATGGCCGTCCTCGAGCGTCTCTCGGAAGAGCGGGGGCGGCTCCGAACTGCCGTCCCGCGTCCGCACGGTTTCAAAGTAGGCGTCGAGCTCCTCGCGCAGCGTCGCTCGCGTCAACGGGCGATGCTCGGGCTTGGGCAGAATGCCGATTTGCCCGTTCGGCTCGAGCGTCGCGACCTCGATCTCCGCGAAGCTTCCGTATCCGGACTGGCGCAATCGCATCTCCAGTTGATCGACGGTGATGCGAAGGCGGCGCAGCTTCGCCTCGTCCAGCTTCCCGTTCACGACGACGGGCATCGACTTGCCGCCCAGCAATTTTTCCAGCCAAGGGAACCGAAGCTGCAGCCGTTCGACCGCGATCAACAACAGCACGATGATGAACGCGCTGCCGATCGTCTTCCAGAGGCTCTTATCGATGAACGGCTGGATGATGATGGAACCGATCGAGATCATGATGACCGTGGTCGGGATCGTCATCTGCGCGATCGACTTCCGGCCGACGAGGCGCAGCAGGACGAATCCGGTTAAAGTCATGAGCGCCGCCATCCAAATCCAATCCGTACCTTTCATGGCGAATTCCTCCTCTTCCTTCGTGATTGTTAATACGTTGCCCCGAACCTTACCGTTTTTTGCAAGACGGCGCCCGCATCGTGTACAATGATTACCAAAACCGGGGAGGCGAACCTCATGTTAAGCGATAACTTGCTGAAAGCGTTAAACGAGCAGATGAATTACGAGTTCTACTCTTCGCAGACATACTTGTCGATGGCGTCTTACTGCGCTGCGGAGAGCTTCGACGGGTTCGCGAATTTCTTCGAGGTGCAAGCCGAGGAAGAAAAGTTCCATGCCATGAAAATCTACAAATTTATCAATACGCTCGGGAAGCGCGCCGTCGTTACCGGCATGAAGGATCCCGTCAACGACTTCGATTCGATTCGCGACGCCTTCGAGAAGGGGTACGCGCACGAGAAAGAAGTGACGCGCCGCATCTACGGCCTGTCCGACATCGCGCTCAACGAGCGGGAGCACGCAACGATGCACTTCCTCAAGTGGTTCATCGACGAGCAGGTCGAGGAAGAAGCGCTCTTCGACAACATCGTGCACAAGCTGAAGCTGATCGAAAAGGATTCGAACGCGTTCCTCATGATGGACGCCGAATTCGCGAAGCGTTCGTTCACGCCGCCGACGGAGTAAGGCGCATACGGCCGCAACGCTACCGCGGGCGTTCATCCCTCGGTAGACGCGCGGGGCTAAAGCCGCCCTACTTAGCGAATTCGTCGGGAATGTACGCTGTAACGAGAAAACCTCCCCTTCATCCGCCGAAACCCGAAATATCGGGTTTGGCGGTGAATGAAAGGGAGGTTTTTTTCTTTAGGTCCCGCTTACATCTCTTGCGTCGCGTTCGAATGCCCGGGCTTGTTGCGAATGTCCGTCCATTGCATGAGCGCAATGACGAGCAGCGAGCCGATCCCGATCGAGTCCGTCAACCATCCGGGAACGATCAGCGACAGTCCGGCCGCCGCCGCCCATACGCGTTCCCACCAACGCAGCGGTCGAAACCAAAAGCCGATCATGCCCGCGCCGACGCCGAACATGCCGACCGTCGCCGTCAGGACGGCGATGAGCGTCTCGTACCAAGTCGCGTCGATCAGGAGGAGCTCCGGCGACAAAACGAACACGTACGGGATTAGAAACGCGGCGATCGCCAGCTTGCTCGATTCGATGCCCGTGCGAATCGGCCCGCCGCCGGCGATGCCGGCCGCCGCGAACGCGGCTAACGCGACCGGCGGCGTAATATCCGCCACGATCCCGAAGTAGAACGCGAACATATGCGCCGCGAGGATCGGCACGTCGAGCTGAACGAGCGCCGGCGCGGCGATCGTCGCCGTGATGATGTAGTTCGCCGTCGTCGGCGTACCCATGCCGAGCAGAATGGACGAAATCATCGTCAAAAATAAGGTCAGCAGCAGAATACCGCCGGACAGGTCGATCAGTCCGTTCGCGAACTTGAGCCCGAGGCCGGTCAGCGTAACGGTGCCGACGACCATGCCGGCCGCCGCGGTAGCGGCCACGACGCCGAGCGCCGAGCGCGCTCCGTCTCGCAGCGTCCGGAAGAAATCCGTGACCGTCAGCCGCGTATCCTTCCGAAAGAAGCTGACGGCGATCGACGACGCGATGCCGTACAGCGCCGCCCGGATCGGCGATGCGCCCATCATGAGCGAAACGATGATGACGACGATCGGGAGCAGCAAATACGACCGCTTCAGCACCTCCCATCGGTCCGGCATCTCCTCGTCGTTCAATCCGCGCAGCCCGACGCGGCGCGCCTCCAGATGCACCATGATCCAGATGCCCGCGAAGTACAGCGCGGCGGGGATCGCCGCGGCGAGCGCGATGCTCCAGTACTCGATGCCCGTGAATTCCGCCATGAGGAACGCCGCTGCGCCCATGATCGGCGGCATGATCTGCCCACCGGTGGACGAAGCCGCTTCCACCCCGCCGGCGAATTCCTTCCGATAGCCGAGCCGCTTCATCATCGGGATGGTGAACGCGCCGGACATGACGACGTTGGCGACGGAGCTTCCCGAAATCGTGCCTTGCAGAGCGCTAGAGAACACCGTCACCTTCGCCGGCCCCCCGACCCGTCGGCCCGCGATCGCCAGCGACAGATCGTTGAAATACGCGCCGACGCCGGTTCGCTCCAAGAACGCGCCGAATAATAGAAACAAGAAGATGAACTTGGCCGACACCTGCAGCGGCGTACCGAATACGCCTTCCGTCGTGAAAACCATTTGGCCGATGACGCGATCCCAGTCGTAGCCCCGATGTTGTAGAAATCCGGGTAGAAATCCGCCGAAGAGCGCATACAGCAGAAACAGCGAGGCGATGACGACGATCGGGACGCCGACGACGCGCCGCGCCGCTTCAAGCACGAGCAGTACGACGACGGCGCCGGCCGCGTAGTCGACGGCCGAGTAGTTGCCGATTCGGGAAACCAGTCCGTCGAAATGATACACCCAGTACGCCGCCGCCGCGACGGCCAGCATCGCGAGAGCGGCGTCGTAGAGAGGCAGCTTGCCGCGATCCCCCCGTTTCCCGGGCGGAAACAACAGGTAGATCGCTCCGAGCCCGAATGCGAGATGGATCGACAGATGCTGCTGCGCCGGAGGCGCCGGGAAAATCGAGAAAACCACTTGATAGATGGAAAAGGCTGCGAGCCACGCGCCGACGAACCACCCCTTCGCTCCGGCGAACCGTCGAACCCTGGATTCCGGGTCGTACTTCGCCAGCAGCTCGTTCTGGTCAGGCGCGGACGGAATGCTTTCGAAGTTACCCATGGGCCGCTCCTCCCGATGTTAATCTCCATACCTCCCAAACCGACACGCGTTTCGCTTCCAGCCGGATCCGGCGTCCGGGCTCGCTCCACTCGGCGTGCGGATACGTACGGCCGGCGACGGTCAGCTCGTGGTTCGCCACTTCCCGTCCGATCCGGAGCCGAAGGACACGGAAACGACGATCCATCCGATCGATGACGAACTTCCCGTCTTCCATCCGGAACCGCTCGCCCGGCTCCGGGGACGACGGATTGCCGATGCCGTAGGATTCGTATACGACTTGCTCCAGAACGAGCGAGCGATCCTTCCCGACCCGATACCTTTCGATCACCGGCGTGCGATGAACGGAATGAATAAAGCGGATCTCGAACGGATCGGCCGCCCGGACCGGCACGGCGAGCATAAGGCCGCCTTCCGGTTCGAGCGTCGCCGTCAGCGCGAGCCGCGTCGGCGCGAACAACGCCGCGCCGGCCAGGCCGACGGCGGCGACGAGCAAGGCGGCGATCCGCTTCCGGCGAATATTCATAAACAGCCTCCATTTCGAAAAAGAGAGGAGGCGCCGCCTCCCCTCCCTTCTCCTATGACCGGCGATTATTGAACGCCCGCTTCCTCGAAGTACTTCGCCGCGCCCGGGTGCACCGTCAGGCTTACGCCTTCCAGCGCCTTGTCTGGCGCGATCTCGGACGCCTTCGCGTGAACGGCGACCATCGCGTCCAAATTCTCGAACAACGCTTTCGTCAGCCGATACACGAGATCCTCGCTCAGCTCCGAGCGGACGACCAGCTGCGCCTTGACGGCAACCGTGTTCACCGTCTCGTCGAACCCTGCGTAGGTGCCGCCCTTCACCGTCTGCGACGCATAATATGGATACTTCTCGATGAGCGCGCCGATGTTCTCGTCGGTCATGCCGACGATGCGGACCCCCTTCGTGGCCGCGAGCTCGCTGACCGCCGACGTCGGCGTGCCCGCCGTGACGAACGCCGCGTCCAACGTGCCGTCTTGAATGTAGCTGGTCGAGTCGCCGAAGCCGAGGCGCTGCACCTGCCCGAGATCGTCCTCGCTCATGCCGTGAATTTCGAGAATTTGCCTGGCGTTCGCTTCGGTTCCGCTGCCCGGCTCGCCGATCGACACCTTCTTGCCCGCCAAATCCTCGACGCTTCGTATATCGCTGCCGGACGGAACGACGATCTGGATCGTCTCGTTATACAGCGAAGCGACGGCTTGCACGTTTTCGATCGCGCCGCCCTCTTCGAACATCATGACGCCCTTGGAAGCGTAGTCGGCGATGTCGCTTTGCACGAAGGCGAGGTCGACGTCGCCGTCCTTGATGAGCTGCATATTGACTACGGATGCGCCCGTGCTTTCCGCCGTCGCGTTGACGACTTCGTCCGTAAAGATTTGTGCCATGCCCCCGCCTAGCGGGTAGTATGTACCCGACGTGCCTCCGGTGGCGATGCTGATCGTTTCCGGGTCCCCGCTTCCGCTGCCGGAGCAAGCCGCCAACGCGCCAGCCAACGCTACGACAAGAGCGAAAAGCGATGTGCGAGTACGATTCATCGAATCATTCCCCTCTCAACCTTTTTACCAATGGTATTCGGGCGGAGGACAATTTATCAACGAATCTTATTCGATTTGCGTTTTCTAAACGGCTTATTCCCATTCAAATTCCTTATCATGTTAGTCCCCTGTCGGCTTACAGCTTCCATAGCCCTTCGCGGGAAATCGTCAGCTTCTCGAAGCCGTCCGGCGTGATGACGTAGGAATTCTCGATGCCGACGACGCCGCGGCCGGGATACGTGAACTTCGGCTCGATCGCGAGCACCATGCCGGGCTCGAGCGCCGTCCGGAAGCCCCGGGCGAGCACCGGCCATTCGTCGATTTCGAGGCCGATGCCGTGGCCGACGAACTTGACCGCGTCCGGACCGAAGCCCATGTAATGCTCGGCCAGCCCGAGCTCCGCCGCGAGCGACAGCGACAGCTCGTACAGCTCTTCGCAGATCGCGCCGGGCCGGAGCCGCTCTTCGATCGCCCGCAGTATCGTCTCCGACGCTTCGTACGCCGCGAGAAGGTCGGCCGGCAGCTCGCCGATGACCGCCGTGCGCGTCTGGTCGATGACGTAGCCGTCGACGTTGCAGCCGATATCGAGCAGGATCGGCTCGCCCGGCTCGATCCGACTCCAGCCCGCGCCCTTCGAGAACGCGGGATGCAATCCTTCGCCGCCCGCCGGACCGTCGAACGCCGACGGCTTCGCCACCGCGGCGCCGCTCGCCGCGATGCCCGTCACGAGCTCGGAGCCCGCCGCGCGCACGCGCATAAGGCCGAGATGGCCGCGGCGGCGCAGCGCGTATTCGATCTCGGCGAGCAGCTCGATCTCCCGCATGCCGGGGACGAGCTTCGGCACCGCCTCGGCGAGCGCTTCGTCGACGAGCTTCGCCGCGCGCCGAATGCAGCTCAGCTCCGCCTCGTCCTTCGCCATGCGCAGCGTGCGCACGATCGCCGCGCCGTTCGTCCAAGACGCCTGCGGGAGCGCCGACTTCAACCGCTCGAGTCCGTCCACGACGAGCGTGTCGAACGCGGCGGCGAGCGTGCAAGCGCCGGCGAGCGCCGGCGTATTCGCCGCGACGCGCTCCTTCCACGTCTTCAGACTGCCGAGCGGCTCGACCCGCGTCGACGTCGACTCCGCCGCCGCGCGCGCGACGCTGCGCCGCACATAGAAGACGGCCTCTCCCGCCGCCGGCACGACGAGAAACCCGCTTTGCATCGTGCCCGTCAAGTAAAAAATATCGATCGGGTGCGTCGCGACGAAGCCGTCGAGACGCTGCTCCCGGAGCATGCTTTGAAGCCTTTGGATGCGATCCTTCGAACTCATGCCTCTTCCCCTTTATGGTTGTTTTCGTTTGTCCCATTTTACCACTGCGCCCCCAAGACAAAAAGGGACCCGGCGCTTGCCGCGCCGGGTCCCGACTTCGCGGGAACTAACTGACTTCTTCCAAAAACCGATACTGCGCTTCGATCAGGCCGTAATAATAACCCTGCAGCCGCATGAGTTCGTCGTGATCGCCTTGCTCGACGATGCTTCCGTGATCGAGCACGACGATCTGGTCGGCGTTACGAATCGTGGACAGCCGATGCGCGATAATGAACGACGTCCGGCCATGCAGCAGCTTCTTCAGAGCTTCCTGAATCTTCGCTTCGGTTTCCGTATCGATGCTCGCCGTCGCCTCGTCGAGGATAAGCACTCTCGGGTCCGCGAGCAGCGCCCGCGCGAACGACAGCAGCTGCCGCTGCCCCATCGACAGCACGTTCCCGCGCTCTTCGACCTGGGTGTCGTACCCGTTCGGCAGGTTCACGATGAACTCGTGCGCTCCGACCGCCTTCGCGGCTTCTTCGATTTCCGCGTTCGTCGCGTCCAGCTTGCCGAAACGGATGTTATCCCGAATCGTGCCCGAGAAGATGAACGTATCCTGCAGCACGATGCCGACCTGGGAGCGCAAGCTTTGGATCGTGACGTCGCGAATGTCCGTGCCGTCGATCGCTACCCTCCCGCCGACCGGGTCGTAGAAGCGGCACAGCAGGTTAATGAACGTGCTCTTGCCGGAGCCGGTATGGCCGACGAGGGCGATCGTCTGCCCCGCTTTCACTTCCAAGCTGACGCCCTTCAGCGCCGGGCGGTTTTTCTCGTATTCGAACACGACGTCGCGGAACGAGATGTCGCCTTTGATCGATTGCAGCTCCTTCGCTTCCCGCTTCTCCGCGACCGTCGGTTCCTCGTCGATGAACTCGAAGATGCGTTCGGACGAAGCCATGGCGATGAGCAGCTGGGAATACATCTGGCCGAGCCGGTTGATCGGCTCCCAGAAGTTGCCGACGTACGTGGCGAACGCGAGCAGCATCCCGATCGACAGCTCGCCCTGCTGGATCAAATACGCGCCGTAGAAGAACAAGATGAACGAGCCGACGCCGGCCGTCACTTCGATCAACGGGTTGAACGCTTGGTTCATCAAGGACGCGAGATCCCACGCCTTCCGGTTGCTCGTGTTCATCGTGTCGAAGAACGCCATGTTATCCTTTTCCTGCGTGTACGCTTGCGTGACCTTAATGCCTTGAATGCTCTCGTTCAAGTGGGAGTTAATGCGCGACTGCTTCTGCCGCACATCCTGCCATACCCGTCGGATGCGCTTGCGCAGCGACGTCGAGAGCACGAACATGATCGGCACGGTGATCATGATCGCAAGGCCGAGCTTCACGTTCAATGTCAGCAGGATCGCGATGATGCCGACGAGCTGAACGCAGTCGATGAGCAGATTGACGACCCCGTTCGTGAACAGCTCCTGCAGCGAGTTGACGTCGTTCGTAATGCGCACCAGAATCGAGCCCGCGGGACGCTTGTCGAAGAACCGGAAGCTTAGCTTCTGAATATGTTTGAACAGATGGGCGCGCAGGTCGAAGATGACCCGCTGCCCGATAATGTTCGTGAACCGGATGCGGAAGAAGCCCGCCCCCCATTGCACGAGGAACAATCCGGCGATCGCCGCGCAATACGTCCACAGCGTCGCCGCGTTCTTGCCGCCTTCCGGCCCGACCTCGTCGATCGCATAGCCGAGCAGCAGCGGCACGAGCAGCTTCGTGATCGTTCCGAGCACCATCGCGACGATAATGACCGGCAGCAGCTGCTTCGCATAGGGTTTGATATACGCCGCCAATCGGGAAAATTGCGCCCAGTCGAACGGCTTCTCCATCACTTCGTCGTCTTGATAGACGAAGCGTTCCGCCTTCTTCCGCTCGGCGGCTTCGGCCGCTTGCGCCTGCGTTCGTTTCTCTTGCCGTTCGGTCGTCATCCGTGTGCCACTCCTCGTTGTTCCATCCGTGTCGCCGCGAGGTCGGGGTGATCGGAGTATTGGATGTTATACGTTTCGCGGTAACGTCCCGGCTGCGCCAGCAGCTCCTGGTGCGTTCCCCGCTGCACGATGCGCCCTTCGTCGAGCACGATGATTTCGTCCGCGTGCTTGAGCGAAGAGATCCGGTGCGCGACGATGAACGTCGTGCGCCCGTTCATCACTTGACGCAGTCCTTGCTGGATGACGTGCTCGGTCTCCATGTCGACGGCGCTCGTCGCGTCGTCGAGCAGCAGCACCTTCGGATTTTCCAAGATCGCGCGCGCGATCGCGATGCGCTGCTTCTGCCCGCCGGAGAGACCCATGCCGCGCTCCCCGACGATCGTGTCGTAGCCGAGCGGCAGCTCCATGATGAAGTCGTGCGCTTGCGCCAGCTTCGCCGCTTCGACGATGCGGTCCATCGGGATGTCCCGCTGGCCGTACGCGATGTTGTTGCGGATCGTCGAGGAGAACAGGAACGTCTCCTGGAAGACGATCGCGATCTGCTGACGCAGGCTTTCGAGCTCCAGCTCCTTGATATCTTTCCCGTCGAGCAGGATGCGGCCGTCTTTGACGTTGTACGCCCGCATCAGCAGCTGGAACACCGTCGACTTGCCGGAGCCGGTCGGGCCGAGCAGGCCGATGACGGAGCCCGGCTTCGCGTCGACGGAGAAGTCGACGAGCGCGGGAGCGTTTTCCGGATAGGCGAAGGTGACGTTTTCAAACCGGACGTGACCTTCGGAGCGAGCTTCGTCTACCCGAGCGGCGTTCGGGTTGTTCTTGACATGAATGTATTGATTCAAGATTTCCAGCACGCGTTCGCCGGACGCCTTCGACTGCGTATAGTTGTTGATGTGGAAGCCCAGTCCCCACATCGGACCGATAATGTACCAGATGAGCGAGAAGAACGCGAGCAGCTCGCCGGTCGTCATCTCGCCCCGCAGGACGAACGTGCCTCCGGTCGCCAGCAGGATGACGATGCTCAGGTTCGCGAACACTTCCATGACCGGGAAATAGCGCGCCCAGATGAACGCGGAGCCGGTCAGGTTTTCGCGGAACTGATCGTTGCGCACCGAGAACTTCTCGACCTCGTGCGCTTCGCGCGCGAACGACTTGACCGTGCGGACGCCCGTAATGTTTTCCTGCACCGCCGTCGTCAGATCGCTCATGGACTTGCGGATTTCCCGGAACGCCGGGTGAATCTTCGACTCGAACCGGAACGCCGTAAACACGAGGAAGGGCATCGTCGCGAGCGTGATCAGCATCAGCTTCCAGTTCAACGCCGCCATCATGGCCGAGCCGAAGCCGACCATCAGGAAGACGTTCAAAAATTGAGGGAAACCGAAGCCGATGAATTGCCGGATGCCGTCGAGGTCGCCCGTGAGCCTCGACATCAGGTCGCCCGTCCGCGCCTTGTCGTAATATTGGAACGATAAGTACTGAAGCTTCTCGTACAATGATTTTCTGAGATTGTAGGCGACTTGGTTGCCGAGTCTGCCGCCCGCGAGGCCGTGCAGGAACTGAAATCCCGCCTTGATCGCGACGACGACAAGCACGGTAGAGGCAACGAACGGCACTTGACCGTAGTTCCCCTTCATGATGATCTCATCGACCAGATGCTTCAGCATGTAAGGGTACACTAGACCAAGCGCCGTCGAAACCGCCAAACAGAGAATCGATGCGAAAATGAGATACTTCAACTTCCCGGGCCAATAAAAACTTCGGAGCTGTTTAAATACTTCCATGCCGGTTCCCCTCTCGCTCGCTTTGTCGCGCGAGCTTTTCCCTATCGGTTTTGTAATCTTAATGCAGTGTAGCACCGTAGGAGGGAACATTCAAAAAGGGGAAATCGGCATAAATCAGGTTATTTTCCCTTATTTCCACGAAATGTTCACACAATGGGAATCATTCATTGAAATCTTCGGTTTTCAAGCGACATTACTGCCCCTTGCGCGAAGTCGCGTCGAAGGCGTCCCGAAGCGATTGCAAACGCGTCCATGTCCGCTCCGCGTCCGCCGGGTCGAGCGGCCGCTCCCAAGCGGCTCGCGCGCTTTCGAACGATTGCGCCAGCGCCGATTCGAGCTTGTTCTCGATCTCCCCGCCGACGCGTCGCAGCTCGTCTTCCATCCACGACGCGAACGTCGCGCCCAACCGGTCGACCGCTTCGCTCACGCCCGGCTGCCAACGCTTCTCGAGCGCTTCTCGGAGCGCCTTCCGTCCTTCGCCCGCGAAGAAATGCTTCGCGCTCCGGTATTGCGACGACAGCAGCTTCGCGTCGGGCGCCTCTCCTTCCCAGACCGCTTCGATCTCGGGCGTACGGAATTCCGGCGCTTCCCATGCCGGAGGCTCGTACGCTTCGGCGACCCGGGCGATCCGCTCGTTGCAGCGGCCGACGGACGCCTCGATCGCTTGCTTCAGGAACCGCTCGAGCCGCAGCGACACCGCGAGCGCCTCGTTGACCAGCTCCGTCTGCAGGTACTGTACGAGATCGCGCCAAGCGAAGGCGAGCGACGTCTTGACGTCGCCGCGGTCCTCGCGCAGCGTCGAAGGGTTGAACGACGCCGCGTACCATTCTCCGAACCGGTGCTGGAACCGCTGCTTCACGTAATACAGCTGCTCGCCCGCTTCCTTGGCGACCTCGGCGCGGATCGCGTCCAGGTCGAACGCGCGCGCCGTCTCCCGCGCCTGCGACTCGCTCGCCGCGAGCCGCTCCATCGCCTGGCGTCGCTCCGTCTCGCCCGCTCTGGCGCCCTGCAGCGCCGTCGCCGCGAGATGCGCCGCTCGGGACAGCTCCGCCCCCGCGGCGCGGTAGGCGAGCCCCGCCAGCTCCGTCGACGCGAACCGGTCGAACCGGTCTTCGAACGCGACGATGCCGGACATGGCCGCCGCGTTCTCGTCGCCGGCTCGCTTCGCTTCGAGCGCCTGCAGCGAGGAGACGGGGAACAGCCGCGGATGGCGCACGCCGAAGGCGGCGAGGTTTTGCTTGACGTGCTCGAGCACGTCCTGCAGCTCCGCCTCGCTCGAGGCGAGGTCGGCGGCGTTGACGACGAAGAACATCTTATCGAGCTCGAACGCGTCCTTCACGCGGCCGAGCTGTTCGAGGAACTGCCGGTCCGCGCGGGAGAACGCGTGGTTATAGTACGTCACGAAGAAGATCGCGTCGGCGTTCTTCATGTAGTTGAACGCGACGCCCGTATGGCGCGCGTTGATCGAGTCGGCCCCCGGCGTGTCGACGAGCGTGACGCCTTGGCGCGCGAGCGCCGAGTCGAAGTGGAGCTCGATCCGTTCGACGAACGCCGACTTGCGCTCCTCCGCCACGTAAGCGCGGAAGCGCTCGCGATCGGCGCGCACGTCCGTGCCGAGCAGCGGCTCGGCATCGCTCCAGCCGCTCGCGACGGCGCGCAGGAACGCGAGGTGCGGCTTGCCGCCGGGCGGCACGTCGTCGACGCGCTTCTCGAGCGCCGCAAGCCGCTTCGGCAGCTCGGCGATCTCGAGGGCGCCGGAAGGCGTCGCGACGCCGAGCGCGTCGAGCGAATGCTTGACGCCGTCCAGCACCGCCTCGCGCGTCTTCATCGTGACGCGCGCCGTGTTGTGCGGCCAATCCGGCGTCGGCGGCACGACCGTGTTGATCGCGGCCGTCGTCGGATTCGGCGACACCGGCAGCGCCGCGTCGCCGAGCAGCGCGTTGGCGAACGACGACTTGCCCGCGCTGAACGCGCCGAACAGCGCCGCCGTAAAGCGGCGGTCCCGGAGGCGCTGCGCCTTCTCCCGCAGCGCCTCCGCCGCGCCGGCGAGCGCCGGCAGCTTCGCCGCGAGGGCGCTCGCCTCCTCGAGGAGGGCGGCCCCCTCCGCGAAGCGCGCGCGCAGCTCGGCGCGAGGCGGCGCGGCCGTAGCGACGCCGCCGGCCGTATCGCGGGGCTGCCCGTGGCCGGACGCCGCCTGCGACAAGTTCAGCGCGGCGGCCTTGGACGGCGCCAGCGGATGCGCGTAGGCGCCGTCCGCCGCGGCTTCGGGCGCCGCGTTGGGCAGCTTGCGCGCGTCGGGCAGCGTCGCCCCCGCGCGCGCCGTCTCGGCGGCCGTCGGCAGCAGCGCGAGCAGGCGCGCCCGCGCGGCCGCCTCCTCGGCGTCCAACGCCTCGAGCGCGCGCCGGTGCGACAGCGCCGCCTCGAGCGCCGCCGCCTCCGCGGCGAGCGCCGCGCCGTCCTGCGCGTACATCGCTTCGGCCGCGTCCGCGAGCCGCTCGGCGGCGGCGACCGCCGCGCGCCTTGCCGTCAGCCGCGCCTCGGCGGCGATCTCCTTCGCATAGTTGAGCGTGTACTCGCCGGAAGCGACGGCGCCGGGGCGGACCATGGCGATCAGCCATTCGGGCGTCACCTCGACGTCCACCGTCTCGACGGCCGCGGTCACCTCGGCATCGCCGAGGCCCAGCTCGAGTCCGGCCTTGCGGACGGCGTCGCGGACGTGCCAGACGAGCCGCGCCTTCACATGCTCCGCGAACTCCGCGCGGAACGCCTCGAGCCGCCGGCGCCGTTCCTCCTCCGTCTTCGCGGCGGCGAACAGCAGCCCGACCCGGAAGCCCGGCTGCCGGCTCTCCAGGAACGCGAGCGCCGCGTCCCGCGTCGTCGCCGGCGTAATGTTCGCGTTGTCCGCGATCGACGTCGCTTCCGCGCGCAGCCGGTCCGTCAATCGCTCCCGAACGGACGACCGCGCTTCGAGCTCGGCCCGCAGCGTCTCGTACCGCTCGGCGGCGTCCCGATCCTCGCCGGCCGCGAGCCGCTCCAGCTCGGCGCGGCGTTCCTCCTGGCGCGACCGGACCGCGCGAACGCCTTCCTCCGCGAGCTCCGTCCCCGCGGCCGCGAGACCGGCGAGCGCCAACTCGGGACCGCCCTCGACCAAGGCGCCGAGCAGCGCGCGAAGTCGGTTCGTCTCGTTCTTCGGGTGATCCGGCGCCATCAGCGTCGTATAGAGGCATGCCGCCGGCTTCACGCCCCAGGAACGGAACGCGTTCTCGACGCCCTCCTGGAACGACGCGAACGGCACCTCCTCCTCGCGATGCTTGTCGATCTGGTTCACGACGAGCACGAGCGGCTTGCCCATCTCGGACAACCGCTTCGCGAAGTCCATATTCATCTCGGACAAGACATGGTTGTAGTCCATCACGTAGAACACGACGTCCGCGAGATGCAGCGCCGATTCCGTCGACTGCCGGTGCAGATCGTCGGTCGAGTCGACGCCGGGCGTATCGAGCAGCACGCCCCCGTCCCCGAGCATCGGGATCGGATGCCGCAGCTCGACCGACCGCACCTCCTCGCCGGCTTTCGCGTATTGGGACGCCTCCTCGATTTTGACTCGCGCCTCGCGCCCGTCCCGATACCGAAGCACCGCCTCGGACGTCTCGCCGCCGCGAATCGCCACGATATTGGCGCTCGTCGGAATCGGGCTCGACGGCAGCAGCCGCGCGCCGCATAGATGGTTGATCAGACTCGACTTCCCCGCGGAAAAATGCCCGCAAAACGCAAAATAAATCTCGCTCTTTCTCCCCTTCGCCGCGAGCGCGTCGGCCTTCTCCGCCAGCGCCGCGTCTCCCTGCTCCCGAAGGGCGCTTCCGAGCGCCTCTAGCTCTTCGATCACTCGGTTTCTCTTCTCCGCGATCATGCTTCGTGTCTCTCCTAACCCGATACCGTTCTGTATACGTGCAACTCTGTCATTATACAACAATCCCCCGCGCCCTGTAACCGCGCCTTCGCGAACGAAAAAAGACGCCCGTCCCGGGCGAAAAGCCGGGACGGGCGTCGACGCGACTCGCATCTACCGAAGTTAGACCGAGGTGACTTTCAAATCATGTTCTTCCGGGACCAAAATCTCGAACACTTCGCCATGCTGAAGAATCGTAATGTCGCGTTCCTTCTCCTTCATGACGACGACGTCGCGCTTCGCCCGCATGCGGTCGATGTAATGCTCCGGCACCGCGCCGGACTCGGTCACCGTCACCCCTTCGACGACGGTCTCTTCGTCTTCCTTCAGCTTCGTGCTAAGCACTTTATCGTAAATATCCGAAAATTGCTCGAAATTCTTCGTGTATACGGAAATGCATTTCATATGTTTCTCTCACCCTTCTGCTTCTCCGACGCGCGTCTACTCGGCGTCATGCTTCTATATGTTTTACAGTCTTTCTAGTTTTCGGCGTTTTCATACGTTTCTTCCCTTCGCGGCACAAGGAAAGCAGCGGACAGCCCTCGCATTTCGGCTGCTGCGCCTTGCAGTGATACCTCCCCAGGAAGATGAGCCGATGGTGCGTCGCGGTCCATTCGTCCTTCGGCACCTTGCTCATCAGCTTCTTCTCGACCTCGAGCACCGAATCGTCCCAGCCCGCGATGCCGAGCCGCTTCGACACCCGCTCCACGTGCGTGTCCACGGCGATCGCCGGCACCCCGAAGGCGGTCGAGACGACGACGTTCGCCGTCTTCCTTCCGACGCCGGGCAGCTTCACGAGCTCCTCGTGCGCCTCCGGAATGTCGCCGCCGTATTCGTCGAGGAGCAGCCTGCAGAGCGATCGGATATGCTTCGCCTTGTTCCGGTACAGCCCGATCCGCTTAATGTCGTTCTCGAGCTCCTCCAGCGATACGGCCAAGTAATCCTCCGGCGTCCGGTACTTCCGAAACAAGTCGGCCGTCACCTTGTTGACCGTCTCGTCCGTGCACTGCGCGGAGAGCAGCACCGCGATCGTCAATTCGAACGGATTCGAATGCACGAGCTCGCAGTGCGCGTCCGGGAACATACCGGCGACGATGTCGAGCGCCTCGCGAACCTGCGCTTTGTTCATCCGTTCGTCCTCCTTCTCGCGTATGTATCCTCGAAATTCGTCGTTTTTTCGTAGCGTACTCTAGTGTAGCGAACCGCCCAACGTTTTTCAATGGGAAAAGGGGGCGTTTCGACGTCACATTGCGAACTTTTTTGGACAAAAAACGAGGGCGAGACGTCTCGTCCCGCCCCGGAGGCTTTCTCCGCGAGCTCGTTACTGCTTCACGAGCTCGACGATCTTGCCGTTCATCAAGTATACGACGACGGTGTCGTTCTCTTTTAACTGGTTCATCGTCATCGAGGCGCCGGCGGCCGTAGTGACTTTGACGTTCGGCTCCACCGTATATTTGCTCTGATCGCCGACCCTCGCGATCTTGAAGGAAACCTCGTTCTTCGCCGCGTCGTAGCCGCTGAACTTCCGCGTCTCCGCTTGCGCGACGTAGACGTAAGGCTTTCCTTGCGCATCGACGATGAGCGACACGCGATCGTTCAACTGCAGCGACGAAGCGCTCGTCGAGACGGTCGTCCCTTTTTGGATCGAAATGCCGCCGGTTAAGCTGTAGTTCTTCACGTTGCCGTTATAGTCGGTGACGGACAGCTTTCCGGCCGTCGTATCCAGCGTCGACACCTTCCCGACGACCGCGGCCGGCTCTTGGACGGACACGACTCTGCGTCCCGCGTAATTGACGACGATCGGCTGACCGACCGTCAAGGACGCTAGCGCGATCGCTTGACCGTCGCGCCCGAGCACCTTGGCTTCGCTGTCCAACGCCAGCGATACGGACGAACCTTTCGCGTCTTTCGCGGACACCGTCCGAGTCGCCGCCGTAACGGAGTTCAGCGTATAAACGAACGACTTCTCGACTTGAATCATCTGCACTTCGTTCGTGTTATATCCCATGGACATATGGACCTTCGCGCCCACGGTCACGTCCGCGAAGCCGGCGCTCGATTGCTGCGGTACTTCGACGACGGCGTACTGCGCGAACGGCAGCGTCGTCGACCCGTTGTCGGCGGTCGTGACCGTGATCGTGCGCGCCGTCGTGTTCACGGCCGACACCGTACCGCTCACCTTCGTAACGACGTCGAGGCGGACGAGCTGATCGGACGTTACGCTCAAATCCACCTTGCGGCCTGCGGCGACGTACGTCTTAAACATCTGTTCCGTCATTGCCGTTCCGTCGAGCACGAACAGGGACCGATCCGTGATTTTGTAGAAATGCACGGCGTTCTTCGCATCCCTGACGATCATGTACTCGGCTTGGAGCGTATCGATCGTGACGTTTTGCAGCTTGGTCACGTTGCGATTCGTCACCGTAATTTGATCCACTTGATTCGTGGCGCCCGAAAGGCGCAGCTGCACGACGTCGCCGACCTGTAGATCGCTGATCGTCGGATTGGTCAACCCTTCGATGCTGACGGCGGCGTTCGGTCTCATGATGAACGCTTCCGGCGTCGTGCTGTTCACCTTGATCGTGATCGTATCGCCGGCGATGACTTGGAAGTCACCGGTCTTCATGACGTACTTCTGTACAGTAATATCGATGGATACGATCTCGCTGTCTTCGATCTCGTAAGCGATCGTGTCCCCGGACTGAATTCCGCTCAGATCGGACAACGGTTGTCCCTTCACCGTCAACGTCGCGCCGTCGACGAGCGGATACGTCACGATCGATCCCTTGTCGTCGGTGAACGTCACCGTGCGAGCCGCCGCGTTCACCGTCTGGACGATTCCCGTGCCCTTCGCGTTGAACGCTTCTTCGATCAAGACGATCGCGGACACCTCGGCGGTTCCCGCCATTCGCTGCAATCGAATTTCGCTGCCCTTGTTCAGCTGCGATAAGGACAACCCCGTTCCGCCTGCATTCGTCACCGTGACGGTCGATGTAAGATCGTACTGTTCCAACGTGCCGTTCGACCGGCGCAATACTAGCGAGCTTGAGGCGATATCGAGCGCTTCGAGCTCGCCGTCGATCGACTCGAGCTCGACCGCGCCGCCCGTCACTTCAATATAATAAGCTTGGCCTCCTTGATGAATGACGCGAACCGGCGTCAAGCTCGTCAGCGCGCTCCGATCGAGCGATCCGCCCTCGGCGTCGAAGACGAGCGTCTCCGCGTTCAGGCCGAACGTGCGGGCGGCTCCGCCGCCGGCGGGCTGCAGGACGAGCGACGAGCCGCTGAGGCTCGTCACGAGGCCGCTCGTATACTTCGATTCGTCGTCCGGGATGTACTTGTCCGCGCGCGACAGGATCGTGGCGATCTGCGCCCGCGTGACGGCGTCCTTCGGCTTGAACGTATTGTCCGTAAAGCCGGTGACGAGCTCGAGCTCCTGCGACTTCGCGACATAGCCCGCGGCGCCGGCGGACACGTCGCTCGCGTCCGCGAAGCCGAGCGCCCCGCTTGCCGGCTGTTCGCCCAGCGCGCGGACGATCAGCTTCGACACCCATTCCCGCGTCGCCGGACGCTTGCCCCACGGCGTCGTGCCAGACGCCGCGGCGGCCGTCTCTTCGCTCATGTCGATAATGCGTTCCTCGAGCGCCTTCACGACGTATTTCGTGAAGAAGGCGTCCTCCTGGAAGCCGGTGACGATGTCTCCGGAGCCGGCGAGCGCTTCCTCTTCGAGCCCGACCATCCGGATGACCATCACGATCGCTTCCTGTTGCGTGACGTCCTGGCTCGGACGGAACCCGCCGTCGGTATATCCTTTGACGATGCCTGCGGACGCTAGCTTGGCGACGTGGCTTTTCGCCCAATGGGTCGGCACGATGTCAGGGAACGTCAGCTTCACGCCCGCCGTCGTCGTTGTCGCAGGCGTCTCGGCGGCGAAAGCGGTCGCGCCCGTGCCGAGCAAGAGCGAGGCGGTCAGAGCGACGGTCGTCAGGACGGCGAACGGCTTACGTATTTTATGATTCATGGAGCGATTCCTCCCGAGTAGTCTTTATTGAATGCGAAAATAAGCTTTGATCGAGGCGACGATGGCGTCCGCGATTCGGTCTTGGACCGCATCGTTGTACAGCTTGGCTTCGTCCTCGGCGTTCGTAAGGAAGCCGAGCTCCAGCAGCGCGGCCGGCATCGTCGTCTCGCGGACGACGACGAAGCGTTCTTGCTTCACCTTGCGGTCGGCCGTTCCGACCGCTTGCAGAACCGAATTGTGAATTTGTTTCGCGAACTCGACGCTGTTGTCGTTCCAGTAGTACGTTTCCGTCCCTTTCACGGTCGCCGACGAGGCGGTATTGGCGTGAATGGAGATGAATAAGTCGACTCCCGCCGCGTTGGCGACTTTCGCGCGCTCTGCCGGAGCCAAGTATGTATCGTCCTCGCGGATCGAGAACGGCTCGACGAGTTTCTCGTTCTCGAGCCGATCCAGCACCTTCTGCGTGACGGCTAACGTCAAGTCCTTCTCGTATTTCCCCGTGCGCGAAATCGCGCCCGGATCGTTGCCGCCGTGGCCGGCGTCGATCATGACTTTGACCGGTTTCGCTTCGGTGAAGTGCAGCACGGCTCCCGATCCGTCCGCCGCGGTACGAAGCGAATAAGGCTTAGGCGCCTTCAAATCGACGACGATCCGCACCGTGGACGGCTCCGTCGCGAACAGCGAATACCGGATGCCCGCGATATACGGATGGTTCGCGTCCACGGCGAGCGTACCGCTCGCGCTGCCGTCGGGGCCGCGTTCCAGCGTCGCGTTCGGCAAGTCGACGACGATGCGCTCCGGCGACTTAAGCACGAATACGGTCGGATTCACCTCGCCCGTCGCCGCGATATGCAGCGCGTCCCCGTCCAGCGTCAGCCCATGGAACATCGGTTGCGCTTCCGACACCGTCACGGGCGAGCCGGTCGCCGGCTTCCCCGGATCCGTCGAAGCCGGCGGCGTCGAAACGATCGGATCGTTCTCCTTCGGCTGCGCCGGGATCGTCGTTATGGGCTTCGCGCCCGCCTGGAGCCGAAATACGTACACGGAATCGGTGAAGCGATCCTTGACGACCTTCAGTCCCAGCATATCCGTCAACCAAGATGCCGGAACGTATACTCCGCCCTCCTCGCTGCGGGCGGTCAGGTCTCCCGTCGCTGGCGCGCCGTCGACGAAGCGCTGCTTCTCCCCGATCGTGAAGCGGACTTCCTTCCGTCCGGAAGAGATCGTATACGTCTCCCCGTCTTTCTCCGCCTTCGCGGCGCCGCCCAATCCGGCGATCGCCTCGAGCGATAAATAGGCCGCGCCGTCGATGGATATGGCCGACCATTCTCGTTCTTCTCCGTCAACAAAGAGCGTTGCCGTCGAAGCGGCGGCCATCGCCGTCCCCGGCGCCGCTTGCAGCCAAATCGCCGCCGCCAGCACTCCTCCGGCCGTCCATGCCAGGGTTCTCCATCCGTTCTTCATAAGTCCCTCCGAATCTAGCAACCATGTTAAGTCTATCAAAAACCGCCAAAAAAGAACATAAAAATAGAGCGTCCGACACTAGGATACTTAATAGACGCGCGAGAATAGCAAAAGTTGCTAGTTTCGGTCGAATCGACGATTCAATCTTTTTCGACAAAAATGAGTGATTACTCACTTCACAAATTACATTCGACCGCGTATGATATGAGTGAGTAATTACTCATTTCCAGTTAAGGAGTGGATTGAATGGATTCCGTCATTCGGCTGTCGCGGGTCGGCAGGACGTTCGGCGACCGCGCCATCGTCCGCGACGTCTCGTTCGACGTCCCGCCTGGTCGCATCTTCGGCTTGCTAGGCCCGTCCGGCGCCGGCAAGACGACCGTCGTGAAGATAATCGCCGGCATCGAAAGCCCCACCTCCGGCGACGTCGAGCTGCTCGGCGAACGCATGCCGAAGCTGTCGCTCCAAATCCGCATCGGTTACATGGCTCAATCGGACGCGCTCTACTCCGACTTGACCGGCGGCGAAAATCTCGACTTCTTCGCTTCGCTCTACGGTCTTCGCGGCGCGGCGAAGAAGCGGCGCTCGGATGCCGTCTTGGAGCTCGTCGGACTGTCCGCCGACCGGGGCAAGCGGGTGTCCCGCTACTCCGGAGGAATGAAACGCCGCCTCTCCCTCGCCGTCGCTCTGCTGCACGAGCCTGCCGTCCTGCTGCTCGACGAGCCCACGGTCGGCATCGACCCGCTGCTTCGGCGCGAAATTTGGGCGGAGCTGGAGCGCGTTCGCGCGGGCGGCACTTCCATCCTGGTGACCACCCACGTCATGGACGAAGCGGAGCATTGCGATACGCTCGCCCTGATGCGCGACGGCGCGCTTATCGCCGTCGGCTCGCCGGCGGAGCTGAAAGCCGCGGCCGGCGCCGCCACGATCGAGGAAGCGTTCCTTGCGTACGGGAGGGCTGTCTTATGAACCGCGTCGCCGCGTTGATCCTGCGCATTTTCCGCCAGTTCCTCCACGACAAGCGAACGATCGCGATGATGTTCGTCGCGCCGCTCGTCATTCTCACGCTCATGTCGCTCGTGTTCGACGGCGAACCCGACGAGCCTTCGCTGCTCGTCGTCGACGCGCCGGCCACCGTAGCGGAGCGGCTCGAAGCCGCCGGCGCGGAGGCCACGTCCGCTTCCGCGGCTGAAGCGGCGGAGGCGCTCGCCGCGGGCGAGGTCGACGCCGCGCTCTCGTTCGCCGGCGGGCGCCCTCGCGTCGCGCTCGAGGGGAGCGACCCGGCCAAGAGCCGGGCCGCGCTGCTGTTGATCGGCGAAGCGTTGGCCGGCGCCGGCGCCGGCGCTTCGGGTGCTTCCTTTGCCCCGGAGGTGGAATACGTTCACGGTTCCGCGTCGTCCGTCCCGTTCGACTGGTTCGGTCCCGTCTTGATCGGCGTCTTCGCGTTCTTCTTCGTCTTCTTGATCGCGGGCATCGCATTCCTGCGGGAACGGACCGGCGGCACGCTCGAGCGGCTGCTCGTCTCCCCGCTCCGCCGCGGCGAAATCGTGCTCGGCTACGTGATCGGCTTCGGCCTCTTCACGCTGCTTCAAGCCGGATTGATCGCATGGTTCGCCGTTGATATACTGGATATGGTTTTGGTCGGATCGTTCGGGTACGTACTGCTGATCACCGCCTTGCTGGCGCTTGCCGCGCTGACGCTCGGCGTGTTCTTGTCGACGTACGCGGCGAACGAATTTCAGATGATCCAATTCATTCCGATCGTCATCGTGCCTCAGATTTTCTTCTGCGGGCTGTTCCCGCTCGAGACGATCCATCCGGCGCTTCGATGGATTTCGCACGTCATTCCGTTAACGTACGGCGCGGACGCGCTCCGCGAAGTGATGGTTCGCGGCGGCGGCTGGAGCGACATCGCCGTCGACGTATTCGCGCTGCTCGGCTTCGCCTTACTCTTCATGGCCGCGAACGCCATGGCGCTTCGGAAATATCGCAAGACATAATTTACGCCGCGGGGAGGAGGGATCGCTATGGATCGGTCGGAGAAAGACGATGCGGAAAGACGCGCGCAGGAGCGATGGCTCGAGGAGCTGCTTCGCGCGGCGGAGGACGACCACCCGAAGATGACGGATAAGCAGGCGAGAATCGTGAACGCCGCGATCGAAATCTTTGCCGAGAAAGGGTACTCCGCCGCCTCCACGAGCGAAATCGCCTCCAAGGCGGGAGTCGCCGAGGGCACGATCTTCCGTCACTATAAGACGAAGAAGGAATTGTTGTTTTCGATCGTCTCTCCTCTCGTCGCCAAACTCGTCGCCCCTCTGGTGCTGAAGGATTTCTTTAAAGTGTTGGAGACGCCGTACCCGAACTACGAGAGCTTTCTGCGGGCGGTCATCCGCAACCGCTCCGAATTCGTGCGGAAGCATCTGCCGGCGCTGCGGATCATGCTGCAGGAGATTCCGTTTCACCCGGAGCTGCGGGAGCCTTATAAGGACGTAGTTGTCGAAGGCGTCCTGCCCCGGATCCGCCGAACGGTGGAACGGTTCCAAGCCGAAGGCGCTCTGCGCGCGGACTTCCCGTCCGACGCGGTCATCCGGCTGACGGTCACGTCGGCCATCGGTTTTTTGTTCGTCCGGCATATCTTAATGCCGGACTACCCATGGGATGAAGAGGCGGAGACGGAGCGTACGATCGACTTTTTGATGCACGGCCTGGCCGGCCCGCGGGGGTAACGCCCCGCGGGCTCTTGTCGCCAGAGCCATAACCCTCTTCAATGCCGCCTTTAACCTCACATACGCGCTTAACTCTTTCTTTTCAACCGCCAACCGTCGCTTTAACCTCACATATGCGCTTATCTCTGCCTTTTCCCCCGCCAACCGCCGCTTTAACCTCACATGTGCGCTTATCTCTGCCTTTTCAACCGCCAACCGCCGCTTTAAACTCACATGTGCGCTTAGCTCTACCTTTTCACCCGCCAACCGTCGCTTTAACCTCACCTGTGCGCTTATCCGCCGTTTAACCGCCAACATACTTAAAACTTTATTACTTGTGGGTTACGTCCCCTCAAATAATGATCATTCTTCTGGTAGAACCTTACTCTTTTATCGCCGGTACCTGCAGATAAGATGAGTTGTTTCCCCACAAGCTCTCTAAGAAGCTTTCTCGCGGGATTTTCTGAAATACGTAATAACGCCATTACATCTTTGATAGTAAACGGTGAATGGTAAATACTATATTGAATTACCCGTTCCACCCACTCTTGTTTCTGAGTAGCTTTCGGCGCAATTGAAATCATCCGCCTCCTCAACAACTGCTGACATGCGAGAGGATACGCCTGTACATCGCTATACGCGATCCGCAGAACGTCCCACCCGAGCATGCGCAGTCCCGCATCGCGGCGGCGGTCGTCGGCGAAGCTCCAACGGGATGCATCTTTTTGGTGAGAGGCATATCCGTCCACCTCCAAGTCCGCCAAGACCGGGTATCGGATCATCGCGTGATCGAGATAGCGAGTCTTACCCAAACCATCTACAATCTCGTATTCCGGGATCAATGACTCTAACTCTCCGTAAACCGGCCACCAGACTTCACGCAAAAAACGCGTCTCCGCACACGCTTGGTCATTCGGATCCGCCTTCGCCGCACGTCGTTCCAACTGCAGCCGGCGGTCCCCGGCGCTTTCCTTGAGGTGTTTCCGAAACCAGACTTCATACGCTTCATCGAAACTTTGGTCCAACTCCATCGCAACCGCCCCTCCCGGAAAGAAAAGTGTTCACGCGCCAAACTTCATTCGCCTCGACGAAACTTCCAGTTCCCCAGAAAACCGAAAAACAAAAAGCGCCGCCCCCCGGAATCCGGGAGACAGCGCATGCTTTGCACTGACGCATACAACGTCGTATTCGATTACGCGCGAGCCGCTTCGTACGCGGAGATCTTGTCTTCGTGCTGCAGCGTCAGGCCGATGTCGTCGAGACCTTGCAGCAGGAACTGGCGGCGGTGCTCGTCGAGATCGAACGCGATCGACAGGCCGTACTCGTCCGCGATCGTCTTGTTTTCGAGGTCGACCGTCAGCTTGTAGCCATCGTGCTTCGCCGTGCGTTGGAACAAGTCTTCGACTTGCGCTTCGGACAGCTTGATCGGCAGAATGCCGTTCTTGAAGCAGTTGTTATAGAAAATGTCCGCGAACGACGGAGCGATGACCACGTTAAACCCGTAGTCGAGGATCGCCCACGGCGCGTGCTCGCGGGACGAGCCGCAGCCGAAGTTCGCGCGGGAGATCAGAACGGACGCGCCTTGGTAGCGCGGCTGGTTCATCGGGAAGCTCTCGATCACGTTCCCGCTCTCGTCCCAGCGCCATTCGAAGAACAAAAATTGGCCGAAACCGGTGCGCTCGATGCGCTTTAGAAATTGCTTCGGAATGATCGCGTCCGTATCGACGTTGACGCGATCGACCGGGCAAACGAGTCCTGTAGACTTCGTGAATGCTTGCATGTTCGTATATCCCCCTTACACGGTTACCGGTTCGGATTTGAAATTCCAGTCGCGCACGTCGACGAAACGTCCTTTGATCGCAGCCGCCGCAGCCATCTCCGGCGAAACGAGGTGCGTGCGTCCGCCGCGGCCTTGACGGCCTTCGAAGTTGCGGTTCGACGTCGAAGCGCAGCGGTCGCCCGGCGACAAGACGTCCGGGTTCATCGCGAGGCACATCGAGCAGCCGGCGTCGCGCCATTCGAAGCCCGCTTCGGTAAACACTTTATCCAAGCCTTCCTTCTCGGCTTGAATCTTGACGCGGCCCGAGCCCGGAACGACGATCGCCGTTACGTTCGGCGACACCTTGTAGCCGCGAGCGACTTTCGCCGCCGCGCGCAGGTCCTCGATGCGGCCGTTCGTGCAGGAGCCGATGAACACGTAGTTGATCGCGACTTCCGTCATCGGCGTGCCCGGCTTCAAATCCATGTATTCCAGCGCCTTCTCGGCCGCTTTGCGCTCGTTCTCCGTCGCGAAGTCGGCAGGATTCGGCACCGACGCGAGCACGTTCGTGCCCATGCCCGGCGACGTGCCCCACGTCACTTGCGGGATCAACGCCGAAGCGTCGAACTCGACGACGCGGTCGTAAGATGCGCCTTCGTCCGTAACGAGCGACTTCCACTTCTCGACGGCTGCGTCGAATTCCGCGCCGGCAGGCACGTGTTGACGGCCGCGCAAATATTCGAACGTCGTCTCGTCCGGAGCGATCATGCCCGCGCGGGCGCCGCCCTCGATCGACATGTTGCACACCGTCATGCGCTGCTCCATGGTCAACCCGCGGATCGCTTCGCCCGTATACTCGATGACGTAGCCCGTCGCGAAGTCCGTGCCGTATTGCGCGATGATGCCGAGGATCAAGTCCTTCGCCGTCACGCCCGCCGGCAGCTTTCCGTTCACGCGCACTTCCATCGTCTTCGGCTTCGACTGCTGCAGACATTGCGTCGCGAGCACGTGCTCGACCTCGGACGTCCCGATGCCGAACGCGAGCGCGCCGAACGCGCCGTGCGTCGACGTATGCGAGTCGCCGCATACGATCGTCTTGCCCGGATGCGTCAAGCCGAGCTCCGGCCCCATCACGTGAACGACGCCCTGGTCGATCGAGTTCAGGTCGTACAGCGTCACGCCGAAATCTTGCGCGTTCTTCGTCAGCGTGTCGACCTGCTGCTTCGAGATCGGATCCGCGATGTTGAAGCGGTCCTTCGTCGGCACGTTGTGGTCCATCGTCGCGAACGTCAAGTCCGGACGGCGCACCTTCCGGCCGGCGAGGCGGAGACCCTCGAACGCCTGCGGGCTCGTTACTTCGTGCACCAGATGCAAGTCGATATAGATGATGCTAGGTTTGCCTTCTTCTTGATGAATGACGTGATTGTCCCAAATTTTTTCGAACAATGTACGTTTCGCCATTCCCGTCACCTCTCCCGTTTTCGCGATAATTGCAATTTCCTCTATAACGTATCCTATCATTTCTTTCGTCATTGTTCCAAGATATAATATCTATATATTTGATTGGTAATATCTATAAGGGGGTCTACCGACCTTGGAATTTCGACAACTCGGGTACGCCGTACAAATTTATAATGAAAAGAATTTCTCCCGCGCCGCGGAAAAGCTCCACATCGCGCAGCCTTCCTTAAGCCAGCAGCTCGCGAAGCTCGAGAAGGAGCTCGGCGTCACGCTGTTTCACCGGACGACGAACGCCGTGGAGCCGACGCACGCGGGGGAAATTTTCGTAAATAAAGCCCAGGTCATCCTCGACCTCGTCGAGCAGCTGCGGAGCGAGATGAACGACATTTCGAATTTGCGAAAAGGAAAGCTCGTCGTCGGCACCCTCCCGATCACCGGCTCCCACATTTTGCCGCTCGTCCTGCCCGCTTTCGCGAAACGCCATCCCGGCATCGAAATTTCGCTCGTCGAAGACACCAGCGCCAACCTGGAGCAGCTGACGTCGTCCGGCGCCGTCGACCTTGCGCTGCTCTCCCTGCCGATCGAGGAGACGACGCTCGACTACCGTCCCTACGCCACGGAAGAAATTTGCCTCGCCGTGCCCCAGACGCACGAGCTGGCGGCGGCCCCGGAGCCGATTCCGGTACGTTCGCTTGCGGACGAGTCGTTCATCGTGCTCAAGAAGGGCCAGGGCTTCCGCCAAATTACGTCGGACATTTGCGCCGAAGCCGGCTTCGCGCCCCGCATCGTGTTCGAGAGCAGCAACATCGAGACGGTCATGTCGCTCGTCGCCGCCGGCATGGGCGTCGCCTTCATCCCGAACATGATCGCCGCGTCGAAGAAGGGCAAGTACGTCCCCGTCTTCAAATCGCTGACCGATCCGACGCCGAGCCGCACGCTCGTCATCGCCGAACGCCGCGGCCGCTACTTCACGAAGGCGGCGGAGGCGTTCATCGAGACGCTGATGGAAGTGACCGCGTCGGAACGCGACGCGCGCAAAGCATAAGTCGGCTACCCCGCGCATACATTCCTAGTAACTCTTGTCCACCAAACCGAAGGAATGATTGCGATGACTACCCAAACGACGCGCCACCTCCTGACGGAGACGATCATCGACGAATTGCAGCTGCTGCCCGAGCTGCTGCGCAAAGCCGAGATGCGATATTACGGCGCGCAGCACGCGCTTGCCGAGAAGCGCGGTCGACTCGCCGACGCAGAGTCCGCCTGGCCATTGACGGACGCCGCGCCGTACAACGACGAAGCGGCCCGGCTCGCGGCGTTCCGCGCGTATACCGGGCCGCTCCACGCGGACATTCGTCAGGCGCAGGCCGAAGTCGACCGGCTGAAGGCGGAGGTCGACTTCCTGCTGCGCCGCCACGACAACTACCGCGTCATGGCGACATTGCTCTCGAACGGTTAGTACAGTTCGGGTCGGCGGTCCTGGAACACCGGGATCGTGCCGCGGACGCGGTCCGCTTCGGCGAGATCGAGCGTCGCGCGCAGGATCGCTTCCTCTTCCCCGCCTTCGGCGAGCACGTCGCCCCACGGCGAGATGATCATCGAGTTGCCGAAAAACTCGTTGCCGCGGCTGACGCCCACTCGATTGCACGCGACGACGAACATTTGGTTTTCGATCGCTCGCGCCAGCAGCAGCGTGCGCCAATGATGCAGCCGCGGCTTCGGCCACTGCGCCGGCACGAACAGCACCTTCGCGCCGTCGAGCGCGAGACGCCGAGTCAGCTCGGGGAAGCGGATGTCGTAGCACACCATCATGCCCGCGGCGTCGCCGTCGATGGCGAGCCGGCCGAGCTCGCCGCCTTGCTTCAGGTACTTCTCTTCTTCCATTAACCGAAACAGATGGATCTTCGAGTATTCCGACGTGCGCGCGCCCGTGCGGTCGTAGACGAAGATCGTATTTTTCACGCCGCCTTCCGCCCGGTTCGCCACCGAGCCCGCGACGACGTTCACGCCGTGCTTCGCCGCGAAAGCGGACATCATCGCGTGCGTCGGTTCGCCGTTCTCGTCGGCGATCTCTTCTATATTTTCCAAAGAATATCCCGTATTCCACATCTCCGGCAGGACGAGCACGTCCGGCTTCTCCGCGCCGCCGTTCACGGCTTCCTCCATCCGGGCCAGCGCCCGCTCCCGGTTCCGTTCCGGTTCTCCGATCGACACGTCCATTTGAATGACCGCGACTTTCATGCGTTTCTCGTTCCCCTTTGCGCCACTATGCGAATGGTTTTCCCCCATCATACGCTACCCGCCGCCGATGTCAAGACGTCTAACGGTATACAGCGGTTGGCGTTTTTGATAAGATTAATAGCATTTACGTGATAGACGGAGGCAATGGAAGATGAACGATTCGAAGGTGCGCTTTCAGCCGGCCGCCCGCATGACGGAGCTGCCGAAGCAATTTTTCGCGTCCTTGGTGAAGAAGGCGAACGCCGCGACGGCCGCGGGCCGCGACGTCATCAATCTCGGGCAGGGCAATCCGGACCGTCCGACGCCGGGTACGATCGTCGAAGCGATGAAGCAAGGCGCGGAAAATCCGCAGTTCCATAGATACTCCCCGTTCACGGGGTACGCGTTCCTGAAGGAAGCGGTCGCCGAGCGGTATCGGCTCGATTACGGCGTGACGTTGGATCCGGAGAAGCAAGTGGCGATCCTGTTCGGCGGCAAAGCCGGACTCGTCGAGATCAGCCAAATCATGCTGAACCCGGGCGACGTCGCCCTCGTGCCGGATCCGGGCTACCCCGATTACTGGTCGGGCGTCGCGATCGCCGGCGGCCGCATGACGACGATGCCTCTGACGGAGGCGAATGGCTACCTGCCGGATTATAACGCCGTCGCGCCGTCCGATTTGGAAAAGGCGAAGCTGTTGTTCGTCAATTACCCGAACAACCCGACGGCCGCGATGGCTCCCGCCTCGTTCTACCGGGACACGGTCGAGTTCGCGGCGAAGCACGGCATTCTTGCGGTGTCCGACTTCGCGTACGGGGCGATCGGCTTCGACGGCCGACGGCCGGTCAGCTTCCTCGAGACGCCGGGCGCGATCGACGTCGGTATTGAAATTTACACTTTGTCCAAAACTTACAATATGGCCGGGTGGCGCGTCGGCTTCGCGCTCGGCAACGAGGAAATCGTCGCGCAGATCAACCTGCTGCAGGACCATTTCTACTGCAGCCTGTTCGGCGGCGTGCAGTGGGCGGCGCGCGAGGCGCTGCTCGGACCGCAGGATTCCGTGCGCGCGCTCGTAGCGACGTATGAATCGCGGCGCGACGCGCTGTACGGCGCGCTGGCGGAAATCGGCTGGCGGCCGTCGAAGCCGGAAGGCTCGTTTTTCTGCTGGCTGCCGGTGCCGAACGGCTACACGTCCGCTTCGTTCGCGGACAAGCTGTTAGACGAGGCCGACATCGTCGTCGCGCCGGGCATCGGCTTCGGGGAGCACGGCGAAGGGTACGTTCGTCTCGGGCTGCTCACCGACGAAGCGCGGCTGCGCGAGGCGGCGGCGCGGATCGGGCGGCTCGGCATTTTCGGATAATGGAAGATTGTCGGAATTAGAGAGAAGGTTCGCTTCAGGAGACGGGAGTTGGCTAGGATGACGGAGATCGGAACCCGCACGGGGACGCTCAACCTGCTGTTCGATTTGGATGATACGCTTATCCATTGCAATAAATATTTCGACTTGGTCATCGACCAATTCGCGGATCTGCTCGAGACGTGGTTCGCCTCGCATCGGCTGTCCAAGGAAGATATCAAGAAGAAACAGCTCGAGCTCGATCTGGCGGGCATTCACGTCCACGGGTTCGCCGCGGAGCGGTTCCCCGAATCGTTCGCGGAGACGTACGACCATTACAGCGACATGTTCGGACGGGACCCGGATCCGGAAGAACGTCAGCGCCTGCTCGACTTGGGCTATACGGTGTACGACAGCGAATTCGAGCTGTACCCGCATGTCGTGGACACGCTGTCGCGGCTTCGGTCCGAAGGGCATCTCCTCTCGCTGTACACCGGCGGCGTGGAGAACATTCAACGCGCCAAGGTGGAGAAGGTGAATCTGGGGCCGTTCTTCGGGGATCGCATCTTCGTCGCCCAACATAAGAACGCCGAAGCGCTCGAACGCATTCTGACGACGATGGGCTTCGACCGTTCGCGGACGTGGATGATCGGCAACTCGCTGCGCACCGACATCGCTCCGGCGGTCGCCTGCGGCATCGGCGCGGTGTACATTCCCCCGCTCTCCAATTGGGCGTTCGACTTGGTCGACATTCCGGTCGGGGAATCGGAGAGGCTGCTGCGGCTGGAGTCGATCTCGCAGGTGCCGGCGGCGTTCGCCGGGCTGCGGCAGCATCGCTAAGAGTCACCGTTTACACGCGCCTGGAATACTCGTATAATAGTTCGATAATCATTGGAAGTTGAAATGCCATCGTCGTTGACCGGGACAGTAGCGCGCGACCGACGGAACAGCGAGCCGGGCATGGTGGAAGCCGGCGCCGAACGAGCGTATGTAAAGCGAAACGCACCCGCGAGACGATTCGCCCATGCTCCGACGCGCCTTCTTCGGCGAGGTCGGTACGCGGCAGGCGGATCCGGGTCGCCCCCGTTACCGGGCGTCGAGCGGTCGATGCGGCGCGGTTCGCGCGAGGGTCGGCACGAAGAGTGGCACCGCGGGAGTTCGCAACCTCTCGTCTCTTAGGGATATTTCCCTGGAGGCGAGAGGTTTTTTTGTCGTCCGCCTGCGGATCGGAACGAATGGAATCTAACAACCCAAGGAGGAAGACGCGATGATGATGGAGACGATCGGCGAGTGGATCGCACCGTATTTGCAAGTACCGAAGGAGGAAGCGGCGCGACGACTCGAGACGCCGCCGGATCCGGCGCTCGGGGACGCCGCCCTGCCCTGCTTCGCCCTCGCGCGCGAAATGCGGAAGCCGCCGCAGGCGATCGCCGCGGAGCTTGCCGGACGCATCGCGCACCCGATGCTGACGTGCCGCGCGGTCGGCGCCTACGTAAACTTCGCGCTGCGCCGCGAGGCGTTCGCGCCGCGCTGGCTCGACGCCGTCGAAGCGCCCGCCTTCCGCGCCTCTCGGGCGCCGCGCGGCGAGCGGGTCGTCATCGACATGTCGTCGCCGAACATCGCGAAGCCGTTCGGCATCGGCCATCTTCGTTCGACCGTGATCGGGAACGCGCTGCGCCACATCCTGACGGCCGACGGATACGACGTCGTCCGCGTCAACCATCTCGGCGACTGGGGCACCCAATTCGGCAAGATGATCGCCGCGTACCGGGCCTGGGGCGACGACGCGGCGCTCGAGCGCCGGCCGCTCGCCGCGGCGCTCGAGCTGTACGTCCGCTTCCACGAGGAAGCGGAACGCGACCCGCGGCTCGAAGAAGAAGCCCGCGCTTGGTTCGCGAAGCTCGAGCAAGGCGACGAGGACGCCGCGAAGCTATGGCGCTTCTTCGTCGACACGAGCCTTCAAGAATTCCGCCGCATCTACGACCGGCTCGGCGTCGAATTCGAATACGAGCTCGGCGAGAGCTTCTACAACGACAAGATGCAGCCCGTCGTCGATCGGCTCCAAGCCGCCGGACTGCTCGAGACGAGCGACGGCGCGCAAGTCGTCCGCCTCGACGACCAAGGACTGCCGCCTTGCATCATCCTAAAGTCCGACGGCTCCTCCATCTACGCGACGAGAGATGTGGCGACGGCGATCTACCGTCGGGAGACGCTGAAGGGCGACCGGCTGCTATATGTGGTGGGATCGGAGCAGGCGGTGCATTTCCGCCAGGTGTTCGAGGTGCTGAAAAAGCTGGGGTACGCGTGGGCCGACGCATGCGCGCACGTGCCGTTCGGCTTGATGCGGGTCGAGGGCAAGAAGATGTCGACGCGCAAAGGGCGGGTCGTCATGCTGGAGGACGTGCTGAACGAGGCGGTCCTGCGGGCGACCGCGGTCATCGCCGAGAAAAACCCGGCGCTGCCGGACCGAGAGGCGGTCGCCGAAGCGGTCGGGATCGGCGCGGTCGCGTTCGGGGATTTGAAGCACGACCGCGAAGGGGCGATCGACTTCCGGCTGGAAGAGGCGGTCCGGTTCGAAGGCGAGACCGGACCGTACGTCCAATACACGCACGCGCGGATTCGCACGCTGCTCTCCAAGGCCGAACCGTCGGCGCTCGAGGCGGCGGCTCCCTGCCCGGCCGCGCTCGCCGGCGACGACGCATGGGCGCTTCTCAAGCAGCTGTCCGGTTACCCGGCGGCGGTGCGCGAAGCGGCGGAGCGGCTCGCGCCTTCGATCGTAGCGCGATACGCCCTCGACGTCGCCAAGGCGTTCAACCGCTTCTATCACGCCGAGCGGGTGCTCGTCGACGACCCGGCCGAAGCCGCGGCGAAGCTCCGTCTGGCGCGAGCGGCCGCCGATACGCTGCAAGCCGCCCTCGGTTTGCTCGGCGTGAAGGCGCCGGAACGGATGTAACCCGCGTCGATGCGGCGGCCGGATGAGGACCGAACGCCAGCAGCCCGTCGTACTGGATGTATGCGTATCCTGCTGCCGCGCAGGCGAGAGGATCTAGTCCTCTCGGCCCCTAGGACGTCGGCGCGGAACATCCGGCGCGGACCGATTCGAGCGAGCGGATCCACGCCCGCGTTTCGTTCTCCGTTAAACCGAAGGATCGCACGGCGTACCGGCGGCTCCCGTCCTGCCAAGCGATGTCGATCGCCGGCTTCGGCGCGGCCGGGGTCATCCTTGGCAGCGGCGAAGCCGACGGCGACGGCGGGACCGATTCGGACGAGCCGGAGGCGTCAAGTTGTTCGTCGATCGGCGATTGCGTCAGCTCCAACAGCCCGCCGTTCGCGAATTCGAATCGGATCGTCGCCGACTCGCCCTCTACGGTCGCCCAGTCGAGCTGCCGATAGCGGTCATCCGCTTCCGGAGGCAGCGACAACGCAAAGCCCGCGGCGCAGGCGACCTCGGCGGACGGCGACTTCCGCACGACCGGCGACGCGAGCGCGACCGGCCCCGCAAGCGCGACGGCGTCGCCCTTCTTCCTTCCCGCACCGGCCGCCGCCGGCGGCGGCGTCTCGGCATCGTCGACGGCGGCGATCCGCACCTGCGGCCGCGCCTCCTCCCGCGCCTCCTCCCGCGCCTCCGTTCGAACGGCGGTTTCCGGGATCGTCGGCCCTGGCGCCCAAGAAAGACGGTCTTGTCCGCCCAACGCGAAGATGAGAAAACACATGAGAAGGATCGAGCCGTACGACATTTTGTACACTTGCCTCACCTCTTACTCTTGAAGACGACGTTCGGCGCCAAGATGTTGCGAACGGGCGGCGAATGCGCGGACGCTTATTTACAAACCGCGGCGCGGGATGGTATAGTATTGAAAAACTTCATTACCCTAACGTGAAGAAGGGGCCAGTAAGCGTTCGAACGGGCGTACAGAGAACGGATTCGTCAGCTGGAAGAATCCGTCGCCGCAGGACACGCCGACCCACCCCGGAACGGCCGGCGACGAGTCGGACAGTGCGCTCTCCTGATATGAGGGCATGGAGCCGGACGGCATCCTTACGACGACGCGCGATGCGCGAGCGTCGCCCGATTGCCGTCAATAAAGGTGGTACCGCGGGAGCAACCGACACGAGCAGCTTTCGTCCTTTAACGATTGAAGGATGAAGGGCTGTTCTTTTTATTTTGGGAAAACAAGGAGGCGCCGTCCGTCATGACCGGCACGAATCGACGACGCACCGTCGTCAAGATCGGCAGCAGCTCGCTCACCGCGACCGAGGGAGGCTTGCGAAGAGAACAAATCGATTATTACGCGGAGGAGCTTGCGAAGATCGCGGCGACCGGCGAACAGGTCGTGCTCGTCACGTCCGGCGCGGTCGCCGCCGGCTTCGCTCGGCTCGGGTTCGCCAAGCGGCCCAAGGCGACGCACGAGAAGCAAGCGTCGGCCGCCGTCGGCCAAGCGCTTCTGATGCAAGCGTACAACGAAGCGTTCGCGAGCCGCGGTCTCGTCGTAGCGCAGGTGCTGCTCACCCGCTACGATTTCTCGGCGCGGGGTCGCATCCGCAACGCGTCCGCCACGCTCGAGGAGCTGCTGAATCGGGGCGTCATCCCGATCATTAACGAGAACGACACCGTCTCCGTCAACGAGCTGAAGTTCGGCGACAACGACACGCTGTCCGCGTTGGTCGCGAATCTCGTGCAGGCCCGCTGTCTCGTCATCTGCACCGACATGAACGGACTGTATACCGAAGACCCGCGGAAAAATCCGAACGCGCGTCGCATCGACCGCGTCTCCGAGTTGAACGACGACTTGTTCCGGATGGCCGGCGGGAGCGGCTCCTCCGTCGGCACGGGCGGCATGCGTTCGAAGCTCGAAGCGGCCCGCATCGCCATACGCGGCGGGGTACGGACGTTCATCGGCCGCGCGAGCGCGCCGGGCGACGTGCTTCGAGCGGCGACGGGCGAAGGCGACGGCACGTATTTCGACGCCGAGCTTCAGAAGCTGTCGGTGAAGAAGCAATGGGTCGGCTTCCACTCGGTGCCGCAGGGCTGCGTCGTCGTCGACGACGGCGCCCGCCGGGCGCTCGCGGAAGGCGGCAAGAGCCTCCTCCCCGCCGGCGTCAAGCAAGTCGAGGGCGAGTTCCACCCGGGGGACGTCATCGAGGTCGCGCTCGAGGACGGCAAGCGGATCGGGCGAGGCGTCGTCAACTACGCGGCTTGGCAGCTGCAAGCGGCGGCCGGCCTGTCCTCGGAGGAAGTGCTGAGGCGGCTGGACGTATCGCGCATCGAGGTCATCCATCGCGACGAATGGGTCTTATTTTAACTATGTACCGAGTTGGGGGAATGAACGAATGAGCGAAGTTAGAGACAAGGCGACTCTCGCCAAGCGGACGACGAGCCGCATGGGAATTCTATCGACGGAAGCGAAGAACGCCGCGCTGCGGAGCATCGCCGACGCGCTGATCGCGCGAACCGGCGAAATCGTAGAAGCGAACGCGGAGGATCTGGCGCGCGGACGCGACGGCGGCATGTCGACGTCGCTGCTCGACCGGCTCGCGCTGACGCCGCAGCGGATCGAAGCGATGGCGCACGGCGTACGGGAAGTCGAGGCGCTGCCGGATCCGGTCGGCGAACCGCTCGCCGACATCGAGCGTCCGAACGGCCTTCGCATCCGTCAGGTGCGCGTGCCGCTCGGGCTGATCGGCATCATCTACGAAGCGCGGCCGAACGTCACCGTCGACGCGGCGTCGCTGTGCCTCAAGACCGGCAACGCGGTGCTGCTCCGCGGCGGCTCCTCCGCGTTGTCCTCCAACGCCAAGATCGTCCAGGTGATCCAAGACGCGCTCGCGGCGACGGACGTGCCGCCGGAGGCGGTGCAGCTCGTGAACGATCCGAGCCGCGGCTCCGTCGACGAGATGCTGAAGCTGAACGGCCTGCTCGACTGCGTCATCCCGCGCGGCGGCGCCTCGCTCATTCAGACGGTGGTGCGGAACGCGACGGTTCCCGTCATCGAGACGGGCGCCGGAATTTGCCACACCTACGTCGACGCGTCGGCCGATCCGGCCATGGCGCTCGACATCGCGCTCAACGCGAAGGTGCAGCGTCCCTCGGTTTGCAACAGCATGGAGACGCTGCTCGTGCACCGGGACTTCGCGGCCGTCCACCTCGCGGCGTTCGCCGAAGCGTTCCGCGAACGGAACGTGGAGCTGCGCGGATCCGAAGACGCCAGAGGGCTTATCGAGTGGATGGAGCCGGCCGGCGACGAGGATTACGCGACGGAATACAACGATTATATTTTGAATGTGAAGATCGTCGATGGCCTCGATGCGGCGCTCGACCATATCGACCGGTTCGGCACGCGTCATTCCGAGTGCATCGTCACGAACGACGCGGCGAACGCGCGCCGCTTCCTGCAAGAGGTCGACGCGGCCGCCGTCTACCATAACGCCTCCACCCGCTTCACGGACGGCTTCGAATTCGGCTTCGGCGCCGAAATCGGCATCAGCACGCAGAAGCTCCACGCCCGCGGTCCGATGGGCTTGCCGGCGTTGACGTCGTCCAAGTTCGTCGTCGTCGGAGACGGTCAAATTCGACAGTAGAGGAGAATCCCCATGCTTAAAGAACAAACGATCGCCTTCATCGGCGCCGGCTCGATGTCCGAAGCGCTGCTGCGCGGCATCGTCGAGGCGAAGCTTGTCCGTTCGCTGTCCGTCGTCGTGTTGAACCGGCATAACCGAAGCCGATTGGACGACTTGAAGTCGGCCTACGGCATCCGCGTGCCGGAGACGAACGACGACGCGGAGCGGCAGCGCCTCGTCCGGGAAGCCGACATCGTCGTGCTCGCGGTGAAGCCGAAGGACGTCGGCGCCGCCATGACCGAATTCCGGGACGCCTTCCGCCCCGAGCAGCTGCTGCTGTCGGTCGTCGCGGGGCTGTCGATCGATACGATCGAGCGGCTGCTCGGCCGCGCGCAACCGATCGTCCGAACGATGCCGAACACGTCTTCGACGATCGGCCTCGGCGCCACGGGCATCGCCTTCTCCTCCTCCGTCTCCGCCGAACAGCGCGAGATGGCGCTGCAGATGCTGCGCGCGGTCGGGAAAGCCGTACCGCTCGACGAGGGGCTGCTGAATCTCGTCACGGGCGTCTCCGGCTCCGGTCCGGCGTACGTGTATTACCTGATGGAAGCGATGATCGACGCCGGCGTGCAAGGCGGACTGACCGAGCGAGAGGCCCGCGAGCTCGTCGTCCAGACGGTGCTCGGCGCGGCGCATATGGTCGATTCGACCGGCGAAGACCCGGCCGCGCTCCGCGCCAAAGTGACGTCTCCGAACGGCACGACGTACGCCGCCATTCAGCATCTGGAGTCGTTCCGCTTCCGGGACGGCCTCGTGCAGGCGATCGGCCGCGCGTCCGCCCGCGCCGGCGAGATGGGCGACGACATCGCGACCGCGGTGCTGCAGCAAGCGAAGGAATAACGCACGCCCCTTCCGACCGCCCGGACCGGCTCCTCCGCCGTCCGGGCGGTTCTGTTGCGCCCGGCCCAAATTTACCCTTTCCTTCTTTTCTTGTATAATGGAATGATGTTCAAACCTAACGAAGGCGGTGGTTTCCGATGACCTCGTTTTGCACCGCGACGTATCGCGCGTTCGACGAGAAAGCGGATTTTCATAAGAAGGCGACCGGCATCGCCGTCGGCCTGACGGTCGGCAGCTGGACCGAGCTGCCCGAAGCGAAGAAGAAAGACATGGAGAAGCATCTCGGCCAGGTCGTCTCGGTCGACGTGCACGAGCCCGAAGCCGGCGCGGCTCCGGGCAGCCTCGCGGCGGAACGGTACGCGGACATCAAGATCGCGTACCCGGACGTCAACTTCAGCCGCGACATCCCGGCGCTGCTCGTTACCGCGTTCGGCAAGCTGTCGATGGACGGCCGCATCCGGCTGCTCGACCTCGACGTGTCGGACGGCTTCCGCAAGGCGTGCCCGGGCCCGAAGTTCGGCATTCGAGGCGTGCAGGAACTGCTCGGCGTTCACGACCGGCCGCTCCTGATGAGCATCTTCAAATCGGTCGTCGGCTACGAGCTGCCGGAGCTGAAGGAACAGTTCTACCAGCAAGCGCTCGGCGGAGTCGACCTGATCAAGGACGACGAGATCTTGTTCGAGAATCCGCTCACCCCCATCGAGAAGCGCGTCGAGGCGTGCATGGCGGCGGCGCGGGAGGCTTCGACGCAGACGGGTCAGAAGCTGTTGTACGCCGCGAACGTCACCGGCCGCACGTCGCAGCTCAGAGCGCAGGCGAAGAAGGCGATCGACGCCGGCGCGAACGCGCTCTTGTTCAACGTGCTCGCCTACGGCTTCGACGCGCTGCAGGAGCTCGCCGAGGACCCGGACATCAACGTCCCGATCGCGGCGCATCCTGCGTTCTCCGGCGCGATGTATCCGCCGCGGCATTACGGCGTCGCGCCGCAGCTGCTGCTCGGCAAGCTGATGCGGCTCGCTGGCGCGGATCTCGTCCTCTTCCCGTCGCCGTACGGCTCCGTCGTCATGCCGAAGGACGAGACGCTCGCGATCGCCGAGGCGTTGACGCAGCACGAAGGGGCGTTGAAGCCGAGCTTCCCGGTGCCGTCCGCAGGAATTCATCCGGGGCTGGTGCCGCTGCTGCTCGAAGACTTCGGCGTACGCTCGGTCGTGAATGCGGGCGGCGGTATCCACGGGCATCCGATGGGCACGGCCGCGGGCGGACAAGCGTTCCGCCAGGCGATCGACGCGGCGCTGCAAGGCGTCGAGCTCGAAGCCTACGCCGCGGAGCCGGGCCGCGAACCGCTGAAAGCCGCTATCGAGCTATGGGGAGTGAAGAAATAACTTGAACCGACCGACTACCGTGCCCCAAGGCAAACAGCCCATCGTCTTCTGCGACTTCGACGGCACGATTACGCTCAGCGACAACATCGTCGCGATTATGAAGCATTACGATCCGCCCGGCTGCGAGCAGATCGTGAACGACATCGTCTCCGGGGCCAAGAGCATTCGCCAAGGCGTCGGCGAGATGTTCGCGCTGCTGCCGTCGTCCCTGAAGGAAGACATTACGCAGTACGTGTTGAACACCGCCGGCATTCGGCCCGGCTTCGCAGAGCTGCTGAAGCTTTGCCGGGAGAAGGAAATTCCGTTCTATGTCACGAGCGGCGGCATCGACTTCTTCCTTCGTCCGCTGCTCGCTCCGTTCGATATCGAGGAAGCGCATATTTTCTGCAATTCGGCGGACTTCGCCGGGGACCGGATCGAAATTTTGTGGCCGCATCCGTGCGACGAGCATTGTACGAACGATTGCGGGATGTGCAAGACGCGGGTCATCCGCCGCTTTCCCGAAGACCGATACTTCCGCATGCTGATCGGCGACAGCATTACCGACTTCGAAGGCGCGAAGCTGGCCGACCTCGTGTTCGCGAGATCGCATCTGGCGACGCGATGCCGCGAGCTCGGTTTGCCGCATCACGAATACGACACGTTCTACGACGTTATCCGCGTCTTGGAGACGCTCGCGGACGCGGGCGCTCCCGAATCCGAAACTTCGCAAGGAGAGAATCTCTAATGAATTTGCCATTGGAACAACGAATGGCGGCGTTCGCCGAGCTGCGCGCCGTCAAGACCGACTTCGCCGCGCGCGGCTGGTTCCCCGGCACGAGCGGCAATCTGTCCGTCCGCGTCGGCGAGTACTCGCCCGAGCAGTTCGCTTTCGCCGTCACGGCGAGCGGCAAGGATAAGGCCGCGAATACGCCGGAAGACTTCCTGATCGTCGATCAGGACGGTTTGCCGACCGAGCCGACGAAGCTGAAGCCGTCGGCCGAGACGCTCATCCATTGCGAAATTTACAAGCATACGGGATGCGGCGCCATTTTCCACGTTCATACGATCTATAACAACATCATCTCCGAGTACGACGCGTCGCTCGGGGCGGTCCCGATCGAAGGCGTCGAGCTCATCAAGGCGTTCAACATCTGGGAGGAGAACGCTTCGATCGAAGTGCCGATTCTCCCCAATTACGCGAAAATTCCGCGAATCGCGGAACGGGTGGCCGGCGCCATCCGTCCCGGAATCCCCGGAATTTTGCTGCGAAACCATGGCATCTACGCCTGGGGCGCCAATGCGTTCGAGGCGAAGCGCCATCTCGAGGCGTTCGAGTTCTTGTTCGAGCATCGGTACAAGTACCTGCTGCTCACGAAATAACCTCGCGTCCTACTACCCTTCGATGCGCTTCCTCACCCTGCCGGCGACGTACAGCGACGCCAGCAGGATGAGAGCGCCGAAGCCCCAGCTGAGCGCCACCCGCCACCAAATCAGCAACGCGTATCCTTCCACCCCATGGATCGAAAACAACGCCAGCTTGACGATCGCGATCGCGACGTACCGTAAGGCGAACAGAAACGTAAGGCCTTGAAAATACGGCATGAGCTCCTCGTCGCGAAGTCGGTCGCGGCCTCTGACATGTTCCGGCAGCCAGCCGAGCACCCGAGCCGTATCCGCGAAGAAGTACAACGCCATCGGTCGCTTCGCCAGCATCGTCGCGAGGAAGAACACGCCGAAGACGAGCAGCGTACGAATATTATTGAGGATCATCGTCTCCGCGTCGCCCGATAACAGGTCGACGGTCGTGCCGATGAGCAGCGCGGCGATGAGGAAGATGCCGGTAACGTTCCAGCTCCGTTCTTTGGCGAACCGGCCGATCGTATAGACGAAGCCGGGGACGGTGGACAGCAGGAGCGCGTGGTAATCCGAGAGCGAGTGCCGCGTGATCATCCAGATCGCATAAGGCATGACGGCATAAAACGCTAGATCGAAAACGACGAGCTTTCCGGATCCCTTCGTAAGGCAAGTCCCCTTTCTCTCGTTGTTCGTATACAGTGTATGTATGGACCGGCCCGCGTAACACCCTAACGATCGCCTTCCTGCAGATGGTACAAGAACAAATACGTGACCGCCATAAATACGCCGAAGAGAAGGCTGAACGAAGCCCCCCGCCAATGTAGATTTCCCAAAACTTCGCCGATCAACTCCATCGGACGTACCCATGCGTCCCAACTGTTCAGCCGAACGATTCTGCCGAGAAATACGCCGTAGCCGGTCAACAGCGACACGGCCCCGACGAACGTCCATCCGGCCGCCCCCCCGAAGCGGATCGCGACGAGCCGCTGAAATTGATACGTCGACAAATACGCCAGAAAAACGCCGCACCACGCGAAGAGGAAAAAGAGGACGATATCGAACCAGACGAGGTATCCGAAGGCGCCTTGATCGATGTACCGGTGACGCCCCGCGATGAGATGAATGAAGTCCGTCGTCAAATACGTACTGTTAGGCAGGAAGAGCAGCCAGAGCGCGCCCAGGACGAGCACGAGCCCGGTCCCGGCGACGCCCGGCGCGGGTCGGCCGCGTCCGCCGCCGCTGCGGTTGCCGCCGCCTGCGATCAGAGTCGCCGCGACGGACGCCGCATACGGCAGCCACGCGAGAAACAAATTCCATAGCATAAAAAGGAACAGCCGATCGCCCGAGACGAACGGCCGGAACCATACCATCGCGAAGCAGCCCAGCGACAATAAAATCAGCAGCCCGGCGACCTTGGCGTTGCCGAGCGGGTTCCTTGCGGAAGTCGTGCGCATTACCGGTCCTCCTCCGAGAAAAATCGTTCCACGTGACGGAACACGTAAGAAGCGTCCGGCTCGAAGCAAAGCATGTGCCGCGAGTGCGGGTACACCGTCATCGTCTTCTCGCCTTTCACGCGGGAAGCGATATAGAAGGCGCTCCGCGGGTGGACGACTTCGTCCAGCTCGCCCTGCGCGATGAAGGTCGGCGTCCGGATCTTCGCGATCTCGGGCTTCAGCCTACGGACCAGCTTCGCGAATTCGATGACCGCACCGACCGGCGTTTCCCGTTTCGAGCGGAGCACCCGGATTTCGCCGGAGCGCAGCACCCTGACCGCATTGCGAACGAATCTGCCGGGGCTTACGTAATGGACGGCCGCGTTCAGCAGCGCCATGCGCCGCACTGGGAACCGATTCGCAAGGTACGCTGCGATCAAGCCGCCCATGCTGAAGCCGACGAGATCGAAGCTCCCGTGCCGTTCCGTCAGCTCCCCGGCGATCGCCGCGGCGGCCAACACCCACTCCTCGTACCGGGTGCGGTACAAGTCGCGCAGCGGGCCGTCGTGCCCGGGCAGCGTCGGCACCTCGCACATCCACCCCCGCGATTCCAAGTGTTCGGCGAGCGGGCGTACCTCGTACGGCCCCCCCGTGAAACCGTGCAGCAGCAAGCAGACGCGTTCCTTCATCATCGACCGAGCCGAGGGAGCGGCTTCTCGAGGGCATACAAGTCGTCCTCGACCGACGCGAGCCGTTCGTTGACGGTCCGACGCGCGTCCTGAACCGCTTGATTATAGATATGCGGTCCTACGGCGCCGATCATGAAGTCGACGAATCCTTCCGCCGCGATCGAGCCGATCGACTCGCCCCGCTCCGTCTCGAAATACGCCTGCACCGCCGCGATCATCGTTTCTTTTTGTTCTCTAGGCAGCTTTAGAGTCATCATCCGGGATCCACTCCTCAATCTAGGTAAGCTTCCCTCATTTTACCACACCCGACCGGGCGCGAAAAAACCGTCCGCGGACCGGCGACGTCAAGGCGACGCGCCGACCCGCGGACGGTTCGGTCTTCCAAGCCGGTCGGACCGGAGCGCCGACGTTATCGTCCGCCCCGGAACCGTTCGGTATACGCCTTCGCTTCCTCCGGCGTCGTAATGCGATTGCGCTGCCATTCCATTAAGATTCTGTCGATATACCGGAAGTGCACCTTCCCCGCGAATACCGCTTCCTTCAGCGCCGTCATGATGAGCGAGTCGGAATATCGGTCTTGGTCGAGCCAGCCGACGATCGTCTCGTATTCCATCGGCGACAGCGGACGGGCGAATTCGCTCTCGAAGACGGTGAACAAGTCTTTCCGCCGGGTCGCCGCCGTTTCGCGTCCCCGCGGGGCCGCGGCGGCGGCGGTTTCCCTTCTGGACTTCGCCGCCGTCCCGTAAGCGTCGTCCGTCGCCGCCGAATCGGCGTACGCGTCCGGTTCCGGATCCTCCATCCAAGCGGCCGCCAGCTTATCGTAGAGCGGCGATAGGTCGTATCGTTCGCTCCGAACGCCGGTCGCTTCGTCCACGTCGTCCTCGATCGTGACGAACCCTTCGCGCACGAAGCGCTCGATCGCCGCGAGCACCCGGTCCGGCGTCGTGGACATCCGGGACGACAGCTGGTCCGGCGTCGGGAAGAGCGTCTGTTCCCGCTCCGCGTAATACAACAGGTGAACGAGCAGCATCGCTTCGATCTCCGACAGTCCGAGCCTCGCGTAACCGCGCAGCAGCATGCCGGGCACGGAAACCGTGCCCAGCCGCAATCCGGCTCGAAGCCCCGCGCGGTACGATTCCGTATCCGTCACAACGTTTCCCCTCCGTTCCTCTTACGGGTACAAGCGGTATAAGAGGCGCGGGAACGGAATCGTCTCGCGCACGTGGTCCAGACCGCAAATCCAAGCGACCGTGCGCTCGAGACCGAGTCCGAAGCCCGAATGCGGCACGGAGCCGTACTTCCGCAAATCCAAATACCAAGAATACGTCTCTTTCGAAAGATGATGCTCGTCGAAGCGCTGCTCCATGAGCGACGGATCGTCGATCCGCTGCGAGCCGCCGATAATTTCGCCGTAGCCTTCCGGCGCGATCAGATCGGCGCACAAGACGACGTCCGGGCGGTTCGGGTCCGGCTTCATGTAGAACGCCTTCAGCGACGTCGGATAATGCGTGATGAACACCGGCTTCTCGTAGCTTTCGGCGATCGCCGTCTCGTGCGGAGCGCCGAAATCTTCGCCCCAGACGAATTCGGGGAAGCCGTTCGCGTTCAAAAATTTCACCGCGTCGTCGTACGTAATGCGCGGGAACGGCGCGAGCGCCTTCTCGAGCTTCGACGTATCCCGCTCGAGCGTCGCCAATTCCTTGGCGTTCTTGGCGAGAACCGTCTGTACGACGTGGGAGACGAATTGCTCCTGCACGCGAAGATTTTCTTCATGGTCGACGAACGCCATCTCCGGCTCGATCATCCAAAATTCGATCAAGTGTCTGCGCGTCTTCGACTTCTCCGCCCGGAACGTCGGCCCGAACGAATACACCTTGCCTAGCGCCATCGCGGCCGCTTCCATGTAGAGCTGCCCGCTCTGCGTCAGGAACGCGTCCTCGTCGAAATATTTCGTATGGAACAAATTCGTCGTGCCTTCCGCGGACGTCGGCGTCAGAATCGGCGCATCGACCTGCGTAAATCCGCGCGTGTCGAAGAACTCCTGGATCGCCCGCACGATCGTCGCGCGAATCGTCATGACCGCGTGCTGCTTCGGCGACCGAAGCCACAGATGGCGATGGTCCATCAAGAAGTCGATGCCGTGCTCCTTCGGAGTGATCGGGTAATCGGAACTCAAATGAATGATCTCGACCCCCGTTACGGACAGCTCGTAGCCGCTCGGGCTGCGAGGCTCTTCTCGGACGACGCCCGTCACCCACAGCGACGACTCCTGCGTCAGCCGATCCGCCGCCGCCCATGTCGCTTCGTCGACTTCGTTCTTCGCCGCTACGCCTTGAATGAATCCCGTGCCGTCGCGCAGCTGCAGGAATTGAATTTTTCCGCTGGACCGCTTGCGCGTCAGCCAGCATCCGATGCGGACGGTTTGGCCGACATGCGCCGCCACGTCCCGAATCGTCGTTTGGTTCGCCTCTGCTTGATTCATGCCATCGATCCCTACTTTACCTATGAAAATGATATGTCCCGCGCCCGCGCGCTCGGCGCTACTTCTTGATCAGCTCGTACGTGTCCCGCGCGATGACGAGCTCTTCGTTCGTCGGCACGACGAGTACGTCGATCTTGGATTTCGTCGTCGAGATGCGACGCGCCTCCTTGGACCGAACCAGGTTCGCCTCGGGATCGATCTCGACGCCGAGGTACGACAGGTTCAGGCACGTTCGCGCCCGAAGCAGCCATGAATTTTCCCCGACGCCCGCCGTGAAGACGATCGCGTCGAGACCGTTCATCGCCGCCGCATAAGCGCCGATATACTTGCGCAGCCGATATTCGTACATTTCGAACGCGAGCTTCGCGTTCGCGTCGCCGTTCTCCATCGCGTCCTGTACCTCTCGCATGTCCCCCATGCCGCATATGGCAAGCAAGCCGCTGTGCTTGTTCAGCATCGAGCTCACTTCGCCGATCGTGAGATCCTCCTTGCCCATGGCGAACGGGACGATCGCCGGATCGAGATCCCCGCTCCGCGTCCCCATCATCAAGCCTTCGAGCGGCGTCATGCCCATCGACGTGTCGACGGATCGGCCGCCCTTCACCGCGGTGACGCTCGCCCCGTTGCCGATATGGCAAGTCACGATCTTCATCTCTTCGATCGGTCGACCGAGGAACGCCGCCGCTTGTCGGCTGACGTACATATGCGACGTGCCGTGGAAGCCGTACTTCCGGATTTTGTGTCTGCGGTAGAGGGCAAGCGGAATCGGATACAAGTACACGTTCCGGTCCATCGTCTGGTGGAACGCCGTATCGAAGACGACCGCTTGCGGCACGCCGGGCAGATTCGATTCCACCGCTTGAATGCCCATCATATGAGCGGGGTTGTGCAGCGGCGCCAAGTCGAACAGCCGCTTGATCTCCTGCTTCACCTCGGGCGTCACGATCGCGGATTCGCGGAACGATTCCCCGCCGTGCACGACGCGATGGCCGACGGCCTGAATGTCGGCGATGGACTCGAGTACGCCGTGTTCCTTATGTACGAGCAAGGCGAGCACCTTGCGGATGGCGGTCGTGTGGTCCAATATTTCGCTGACCTCGCGCACCTCGGCTTTCCCCGCCGGTTCGTGCGTGAGAATGGCCGTGTCCATGCCGATCCGCTCGACGCGGCCGGCGGCGAGCACCGATTCGTCCGTCATATCGTACAGCTGATATTTGAGCGACGAGCTGCCGGCGTTAATGACGAGCACCTTCATATTTTATCACCATCCTCGTCGTAACGAAAGAAACCCGAACCGGTCTTCGCCCCGAGCTGGCCGGCTCGGACCATCTTGCGAAGCAGCACCGCCGGGCGATATTTCAAGTCGCCGTAGTCGCGGAACATGCGCTCGAGCGCGGCCAATACGGAATCGAGGCCGAACCGGTCGCACATCTCGAGCGGTCCGTACTTAAAGCCGTAGCCGAGCCGCATGGCGGAATCGATGTCTTCCGCGGAAGCGACGCCCTCGGACAACGTATGCACCGCTTCGTTGATCAACGTGCAGATAAGCCGCGTCGTAACGAAGCCGGGCGTCTCGTACACGAGAATGCCCTTCTTCGAGATGACCTCTTCCACGAACGACTTCGTCCGGTCGAACGTCTCGTCGGACGTCTGCAGGCCGCGGATAATTTCCACCATCTCGATATTGGACACCGGATGAATGAAGTGCAGCCCGATGACCCGTTTCGGGTAACGCGTCGCGCCGGCCAATTCGGTGACGGACAGCGTAGACGTATTCGTGGCGAGCACGACGTCTTCGCCGCAGATGTCCCCGATCGTCTGGAACACGGCCTTCTTGGCGTCCAAATCTTCGCTGATCGTCTCGATGACGAGCTCGCACTCCGAGAGCCTCGCGAGATCGGAGATCGGTTGGATGCGGGAGAGGATGAGCTTCTTCTCCGACGCGGTGAGCGCCCACTTCTCGATTTGCTTGTCGAGGCTCATCTCGATCGCCTTCAAGCCGTGTTCCATTTTGCTTTGCGTCTTCTCCGTTATATAAACGTCCAATCCTTTGTGCGAGAGCATCGAAGCGATCGCTTGGCCCATCGTGCCCGCGCCGATCACGCCGATTTTCTTAAACGTTGCCATTCCCTTCCACCCCATGTATGTATGAAGATACTCCGCATGCGCGACTCATGCGCGCACCCGGAGCATTATGAACGACTCTATGATCCGGCAGGCTGGAGCTCCGCACTGTGAAGAAGATCGCGAAACCGGTCTCCCGACAACGTCTCTTCTTGCTTCAGAATGTCGAGCGACTGCTCGAACACCTCGCGGCGGGCGGCCAGCAGCTCCCGCGTCCGCGTCGTTAACGCGTCTAAGATTTCGCCGTTCGCTTTATTATACTCTTCTTTGGTCAGCATCTGCGAATCTACGATCCCGAGCTCGGTGAGACCGGAGTCGATCATCGTGCGCACGAGGCCGAGCGCTTGCTCGAAGTCGTTGCGAGAGCCGGTGCTCCGTTCGCCGTAAAACAACTCTTCCGCGGCCGAACCGCCGATCGCCACCATGATCTGGTCCTCCAAGTACGCCTTGGTGTACAAATACTTGTCGGACGGCGGGTTGTGCCGCACGTAGCCGAGCGCCTGTCCCCGCGGGCTGAGCGCCACTTGGGAGACGGAGCCGGGACGTACCGTCTCGGCAACGATAGCATGCCCGAGTTCGTGGATCGCTACTCGCTCGCGCTCCTCCGCCGCAGCCTCGCGATCCGTCTTCTCTCCCATCATCACCTTGTCGATCGCCTGGAGCAGCTGACTCTCTTCGATCGTCTCGCGGCCTTCCCGCATCGCGTAGATCGCCGCCTCGTTCATTAAGCTCTCGAGTTGGGCGCCGGAGAAGCCGAACGTCTGGTCCGCGATCTTCTGCAAGGATACCCCTTCGGCCAGCGGCTTATTGCGTGCATGAAGCTCGAGAATCGAGAGACGTCCCTTCGCGTCGGGCAGGTCGACCTGTATGTGTCGATCGAAGCGTCCCGGACGAAGAAGCGCGGAATCGAGCATGTCCTTGCGGTTCGTCGCCGCCATGATCAGGATGCGCGGCGTCTCCGACGTATGCAGGCCGTCCATCTCGGTCAGCAGCTGGTTCAGCGTCTGATCGTACTCCTTTTGCTGTCCGCCGTCGCGCTTGCCGCCGACGACGTCGATCTCGTCGATGAAGATGATCGCGTTTTGCTTATTTTCCTTAATAGCTTTCTGACGCGCTTCCTTGAACATGTCCCGAACGCGGGACGCGCCGACGCCGACGTACATCTCGACGAATTCGGAGCCGCTCGCCCCGACGAATACGCTGTCCGTGTAATGCGCGGCCGCTTTCGCCATCAGCGTTTTCCCCGTTCCGGGAGGACCCATGAGCAGGATGCCCTTCAGCGGGCGAATGCCGAACTTCTGAATCCGCTCCGGCTTGACGAGGAAATCAAGCGCTTCGATCAGCTCTTTCTTCGCGCGGTCCTGCCCCCCGATATGATCGAACGTAAGGAACGACGGAAGCTTCGCCTTCGGCTTGTTCCGTTCGCCCATGCCGAGACCGCCTCCGGTCCGCATGCGCGTCATGAGGAAGAGCGAGCCGACGATGACGCCGACGAGCAGCACCGGGATCGGATTGACCCCGATGAACACGAGGAACGCGAGCAGGACGGGCAGGAAGCCGATCGCGATTTCTTTACCGTATTTACTCATTCGGCCACACTCCCATCATCGCCGCCTGTCGCGGCAAAATGACATACTTGCGGTTCGGGCCGTCGACCATCGTAATATATACGTTCGTTTCGTCCATCTCGGTCGTCACTTGCAGCGAGCCGTCCGCCTTCGCCAGTTCGCGAAGACGTTGCGGAATGAGCGAATATTGCTTCGTCTCCATCGCCTGAGCGACGTCGAACAGCGCTTCGGACCACCAATCCTCGAGCTTATCGTTCGATTCGCCCGAAGCTTCCACGACGATGTCGCGGTCTCCGAGGGACGAGGCTCCCGCCTCCACGACGCCGCGATACGCTTCGCGCAGGCTGGCGCCCGCCTCGATCGTCATCCGAACGACCGCGCGCTCCCGATCGATCTCGACGACGGGAGCCGCGATACCTTCCACGGCGGCGACCTTCTCCAAGAACGGGTCTTCCATGGCGTACGATTGATAGGCGAACCAGCCGCCGAACAAGATGCCGGACGACACGACGATCGTTATAACAACAGGTAAGAGACGCAGTTTCACACTTCGTCCCCCTTTCTATTATCTATCGTATTCGTATATACATGAGTATATCATATTAGGCATACGATATGGGATGCAATGTGTGGAAGGCAACCCGACCTGAAGTCGAAGCGACCTGCTCTCGGCATGAAAAAAGCCGCCCCGATCGAGTGATCGGGACGGCTGCGATACAGTCACCTTACGGTTTATAAAAGAAGCTTGCGATCAACAACACGCCGAACAGCACCGTCAGCGTGAACCACACCTTCGTCTTCCACGACCACTTCACGCGTCGTTCGCCCTCCGTCCGTTCCCGGCGTCACCGACCGGCTTACTCTCGTTCCAACGCAAGGCGGTACGTCTCGAGCTTCGTGCCGTCCCGGAACGCGTAATAATCATAGTATTTTCTCGTTCCGCCGGGCTCCCGCAACGCGTAGAACACTTCCCAAACGTACGTCTCGCCGAGCTTTCCTGGGGAAATCCGAAGCAGCTGCATCTCCGGCCGTTCCTTCAGCGCCCGCGACTTCACCTCGTCGCGCGTCAAGCCGTCCGACTGGCGTTCGATATGCAGTCCGTCTTCGCCCCACATCCATACCGCGACGTCTTCTCCGTTCGCGTTCGCGCCGAAGACGATCGAATACGGCCGGTCGCCGACGAATCGTTCGACGGAATCGACGCGCGTCAGGTTCAGCCGCTGTACCGCCTCCGCTTGGGCGCGGCTTAACGCATCCCAATGCGGCTCCTGCACGGTCTGGTAAAACCGGCTGCCGAACAGCCCGATCGCGCCGATCAAGACGATCGCGACGGCGGTTGCCTTGATCGCTCGGCGCCGGTTCGACGAGCTCTCGCTCATGAATCGTTCGGCCATGCGGCGCCTACGCTTTCAGGCGCCGCAGCGCCGCGTTCGCCTCGGCGACGATGCGCTCTTCGTCGAGCGTCAAGCAGCGGCGGCCGCGAACGAGCTGCTTCCCGTTCGCCCAAACGTCCGTCACGTCCGAACCGGAGCCTGCGTACACGAGGTGCGATACGGGATCGGCCTCCGGCTGATAATGAGGCGCCGTCACGTCGATCGCGATCACGTCCGCCTTCATGCCGGCCTCGAGCGTGCCGACGTCGTTCAACCAGAGCGAACGCGCCCCTTCGACGGTGCCCATCCGCAGCGCGTCGCCGGCCGGCACGGCCGTCGGATCGCCGCTGACGCCCTTGTGGATGAGCGCCGCGAGACGGATCTCGCGGAAGATGTCCAAGTTGTTGTTGCTGGCTGCGCTGTCCGTGCCGAGCGAGACGCGAACGCCCGCCTGCCGCAGCGCCGTCACGCGGGCGATGCCGCTCGCCAGCTTCAGATTGCTGCCGGGATTATGCGATACGCCGACGTCGTGCTCCGCCAGGATGTCGATCTCTTCGTCCGTCAGGTGCACGCCGTGCGCGACGAGACACGGACGCGAGAACACGCCGAGTCTCCGCAGATGCTCGACCGGTCGAACGCCGTAGGCGGCGACGTTCTCTTCCACCTCGCGCGCCGTCTCCGACATATGCGTGTGCATCGGCAAGTTCAGTTCATGCGCCGCCTCGACGAACTTCGCGATGAATTCCGGCGGACACGTGTACGGCGCATGCGGCGCCATCGCCGTCGTAATGCGGCCGTCGGCGGCGCCGTTCCACGTCTTGGCGAACCGGATCGCCTCGTCCAACTTCGCTCGTTGCACGTCTTCGGGGCACAAACCGATGACCCCGCGGTTGAGGCAGGCGCGCATGCCCGCTTCTTCCACCGCTTCCGCCACTTGATCCATATGGTCGTACATATCCATGAACGTCGTCGTGCCCGATTTCAGCATCTCCAGCATCGCCAGCATCGTTCCCGCTCGAACGCTGGCCGCGGTAAATTTCGCTTCGGTCGGCCACATATATTCTTGCAGCCATACTTGCAGGCTCACGTCGTCCTTCAGTCCGCGCAGCAGCGACATCGCCGCATGCCCGTGCGTATTGACGAGGCCGGGCATGTACAGCTTGCCCGCGCCGTCGATCACCTCGTCGCCTGGCAAGACGTCGACATCCGCCGCGCCTATGTATTCGATGCGGTCCCCCCGCATCGTCAGCGTTCCCGCGAACGCGGTCGTTCCCTCCATGCCTTCCGCCATCGTGAGGAACGTTCCGCCTCGGATCACCGTACGTTTCGTCATTCTTCTTCTTCCTCCGTTTCGCCCCGGTTCAAGTAATACGCCAAGCTTTGCAGCTCGATCGTGAAATCCGCGTAATGAACGCGGATCTGGGAAGGCACTTTAATGATCGCCGGAGCGAAATTCATAATGCCTTCCACCCCCGCTTCCACGAATTGGTCCGCCACGCGCTGCGCTTCCGTCGCCGGTACCGTTATGATGCCGATACGCACATTCTGCTCCCGGACCGTCCGCACGAGCTCTTCCATCGGCTGAACGGCCAATTGGTTGATGCGTTCGCCGATCCGATTCGGATTCGCGTCGAATACGGCGGAAATTCGCATATTATCCTTCAAGTATGCGTTATAATTGCACAGCGCTTGGCCGAGATTGCCCGCGCCGACGAGCGCGACGCGGATTTCTTGATCCAGCTTCAAGATGCCGCGGATTTTCTCGACCAAATAACCGACGTCGTACCCGATGCCCTTCTTCCCGAATTCGCCGAAATACGCGAGATCCTTGCGGATTTGGGCCGGATTCAAATCCAAACGCCGGCCTAAATCCTGGGATGACACCGTCTGGACGTCGCTCTTCGCGAGTTCGTTCAAATATCGAAGATACATCGGCAGACGGCGGACGACCGCTTCCGATATTTTAGGAAACTTCATGTCGCTTCCACCTTTCCCGAGGATCCGGTCCCTGTCTCCGCGCCCGGCGATTCCAGCCAGTCCCGCATCCGATCGGGGATCGACTCGCTCGGCAAATGCTCGATCTTCGGCCCCGGCAGCGAATAGAGGAAGTGCTTCCCGTACGACGTCTCGATGACCCGCGTGTCGTAAATCAGCACGACGCCCCGATCCTTCGCCGTTCGCACGAGCCTCCCGAAGCCTTGTTTGAAGCGGATGACCGCTTGCGGCACCGACAGCTTCGTGAACGGATTTTCGCCCTGCGCCTTCAGGTATTCGCTCTTCGCCTCGACCATCGGATGATTCGGGGGTTGGAACGGAAGACGTACGATCGCTAGACAAGTCAGCGCATCGCCCGGAATGTCCACGCCTTCCCAGAAGGAGCTCGTGCCGAGCAGCACGGCGGAGCCCGCTTGCATGAACAGCCGCGTCAGCTTGCTCCGGTTGCCGCTGTCGACCCCTTGTCCGAGGACATGGATGCCATGCGGCTGCAGCGCCTCCCGCAGCGGGCCGTGGGCTTGCTTGAGCATCTTATGGGACGTGAACAGCACGAGCATCTTGCCGTTCGTCACGACGGCCGCGTCGCGAAGCGACTCGATCAGCCGTTCCATGAACAGCGGATCCGCGTTAGCGCCCTTGAAGCCCGGGAAGTCCCTCGGGATAAGCACCAGCGCTTGGTCGCGGTATTTGAATGGCGAAGGCAGCTGAACCGTCTGCAGCCGCTCCTCCGCTTCGTCCCGATCCGACAAGCCGAGCTGCGCCTTGACGTACTGGAACGACTTCTCGACCGTAAGCGTCGCGGACGTCATGACGACGGCGTCCTTGCGCTCCCAGAAGAAGTCCCGCATCAAACCCGACACGTCGATCGGCGCCCCGTACAATCGCAGCGACCGAGACTTGAAGTGCGGCGTCGCTTCCATCCAATACACCATGTTCGGATCGTCCGCCTTCAGCAGCAGCCGCAGCGCGTCGCGCGCCCGGTACAAGTCCTTGACCGTGCCGGCCAGATCCGTAAACAGGCTCTCCAGTCCGAAGTCCTCCGCGTCGTCCTTCCCTTCCGTCACGAGTCGGTCCAGCACCTTTAGCACGCTCGTCAACGTCAGGTACAAATTGTCTTCCATCGCGACGAACGACTTCCAGTCGTGAGGCAGCTTATCCGACTTCAGACGAACCGTGATCGCGCCGCCCTCGCTCTGCCCCGCGGCCGCGCGAGCGATGAATCGGTCGTACAGCGCATCGAACAGTTCGTCCCAATTTTCCTTCACCTTCACGATGTCGGGGTACAGTTGGCCGATGCGCTCGCCCCAGCCTTCGGTCTTCGCGTTCGGATGCTGCTCGAGCAGCGACTTCAGCAGCGGGAGCTGGCCGGAGCGGCTGTCCTTCAGCAAGGAGGTTAAAGCGCTCACCATCGAAAAATAAGACAGATCGACGCCAAGATGCTGACTGGCGACGTCCTCGAAATGATGCGCCTCGTCGACGACGAGACGTCCGTAGGCGGGAAGAATGCGATGCTCCGCTTTCACGTCCGTGAATAATAAGGAATGATTCGTGATGATGACGTCCGCTGCCCCCGCATCGTTCCGGGCCCGGTGGTAAAAGCACTTGCGAAACCAAGGACACGCCCGGTTCAAGCACGAATCCGCGTCCGAAGCGACATGGCTCCAGAACTCGCCGCCCTTCTGTCCGAGGTTCAGCTCCTCCTCGTCGCCGTGCTTCGTCTCGCCGAGCCAGACGACCATCTGCGCGGCGATCACGCGGTCTTCCCGTTCATTCGGGAAATCTTGATTATTGACCTTGCCCTCGAACTTACGTAAGCACAAGTAATGGCTTCGTCCCTTGAGCACGGCGGACCGGAAAGGGGTCGGCGACAGCTCGTGCAGCATCGGCAGCTCCTTCTGCCGCAGTTGCTCCTGCAAGTTGATCGTATGCGTGCTGACGACGACCTTATCGCCGGTCTGCAGCGCGTAATGAATCGACGGGATCAAATAACCGAGCGACTTGCCCGTGCCCGTGCCCGCTTCGATGACGAGATGCCGTTCGTCCTTCAGTGACTGCGACACCTCTTGCATCATGCGCTCTTGCGCGGGGCGTTCCTCGTAATCGGGCATTCGCTCCCGGATGCGCCGCTTCAAGGCTTCCTGGAATGCGTCGAAGTCCTCCTCGAACTTCTCCCGATCCCGGTCCTCCTCGTTCGTCCAGTCGTCGACCCCGAGCGCGAATTGCCGGTGGGAGCGCGTCGGGTTTACGGGCTCTTCCGCGCTTTCCTTCCATGCGACGACCTCTTCGAGAAACCACGCTTGATCCTGCTGCGAGGCGAAATCCGGATGCGCGAACAAGAAGCCGAGCCGCTGCAGCGTCATGAGCGGCAGCGAGAACAGCTTCTCCATGCATCGAACCCATATTTCCGCCGTCGCCTCCGCGTCGCTGTCCGCTTGGTGCGGACGGTCGTGCGCGATGCCGAAGGCGTTCGCGACGAAGCCGAGCTGATAACTCGTCAGCGTCGGGAACAAGACGCGAAGCCAATCGAGCGTATCCAGTATTCGCCCGTCGTAGCCGGGATAACCGGCCGAAGCGAGCGCGCGCTTCAAGAACGCGACGTCGAACGGCGCGTTATGCGCGACGAGCACCGCGCCGTCGAGCAGCGGAACGATCTCGTTCACGACGTCGTCCATCGCCGGGGCGTCCGCCACCATCTCGTCCGTAATACCGGTCAAGGACCGGATGAACGGCGGGATCGGGACGCTCGGCCGAACGAAAGAAGCGTACGTACGTTCGATCGCGAAGTCGTTCACGATGACGATGCCGACCTGAATAATTTCGTCGCGGCCCGGCTGTTCGCCCGTCGTCTCCAAATCCAAAACCGCAAATTTCATCTATAGGGTACCCCATTCGTCTTCGATTCGTTGTCGTTCGTACCATTAAGGATACCAAACCGAAGGGGGAAAAGAAAATAGAAGAAACCCTCTCGCGAGGGAATCCATAGAAAAAAAACGAAGGCGTCAGCCGATCGCGACGCCGAGCTGCAGCACGCCTCCGTCGATCTGGCAAGCCTTCAAGTTATACACGGGGTCCTTAAAGTTCGGATCCAACGAATGGGACGTTCGGAAACATTCGCACGCCTGTTCCACATTCCCTCTCACCGCTTGCACGCAGCCGAGCGCATTGTACGCGACCGCCTTCATCCTGCCGTCGTTCGCAAGCGAAATAATGATTTGAAGATGACTGGAAGCTTCCGTGACGTTTTCGCTTTGTAAGAAGCATAAGGCCAAGAACAAACGCGCTTGCAGGAAATCGGGGTATGCGCGGACGACCGCCTCGAATTCGCGGGCCGCTTCCGGAAACATGTACAGCTTGAAGTATCCTTCGCCTCGTTGGTACTGCATCGTCTGCGCCGGCGTCTCGGCGAAGGCGTCGACCGTTTCGAATAGGTCTTGAGGCTCGTGGGCTTGCGGCTTCGTCGAGGCCGCCGCCGGTTCGGGCTGAGGCCGCTGTTTGGCTCTCGCCATCTTCTCCTCGAACAACAGCCACTCCTCGATCATTTCGTCGCTCATTTCCCGAAGCTCCTGCAGCTGTTCGAGCAGCGACTCGTGTTCCGTTCCGTGCGACGCAGGCAGCGCCTCGAGGATGCCGTCCAGCTTCTCGTTCATCGATTGAAACAAGTACTTGAACATGGGCCTCCCACCTTTCGGTTGGATTCGCGACGCGAGGGTACCCTCATTTTTTGCGCCGGGGAGGCATTTCATACTGCCAAATCATTATTCGACTATAGATTCGATTACAAAATCGTCGCGTGAACTTCTTCGTTCGCCGTTTGCACGATGTTGTTGCTGCTGTCCAGAATCGCCACTTTCGGCTTATAGCTCCTTGCTTGCTCCTCCGTCATCATCGCGTAGGAGATGATGATGACGACGTCGCCCGGCTGTACGAGCCGCGCGGCCGCGCCGTTCAAGCAGATCGTCCCTTCGCCGCGGCGACCCGGAATGACGTACGTCTCCAAGCGGGCGCCGTTCATATTGTTGACGATTTGAACCTTCTCGTTGGCCAGAATGTCCACCGCGTCCATCAAATCCTCGTCGATCGTAATGCTGCCGACGTAGTTCAGATTCGCCTCCGTCACGACGGCGCGATGAAGCTTCGATTTCATCATCGTGCGAAACATGGCTCGTCACCTCTCGTTTTCATGAAATAATCGATTGTCGATTAACCGCGTTCCCCCGAACTTCACCGCGAGCGCCGCGATGAACCGTCCCGCTTCCGCGACGGGTCCTTCGATCGGCTCGAGCGACGGATACGCGAGCACCTGCGCGTAATCGAGCTCCGCGCCGGGGACGGCGCGGATCGCGTCGGCGAGCTTACGTTCCAGCTCGGGCGCCGTCGTCTCCGGCGCGGCGGCGAGCCACTCGTCGATCGCCAGCAGCGACCGGCGGAGTGCCGGCGCGTTCTTGCGCTGCTCCGGGGTCAAGTACACGTTCCGCGAGCTCATTGCGAGGCCGTCCGGTTCCCGCAGCGTCTCGCAAGGCACGATTTCCACCGGAAGGTTCAAGTCTCTGACGAACGTCTCGATGACGGCGACCTGCTGCGCATCCTTCAAGCCGAAATACGCGCGCCGCGGCTCGACAATATGGAAGAGCTTGGAGACGACCGTGGCGACGCCGTCGAAGTGGCCCGGGCGAGAGGCGCCGCAGAGCCGCTCCGCGACCGTCCCTCCGACGGTCACGATCGTCTTCGACGTCCCGCCGCCGCCGGGATACATCTCGTCGACCGTAGGCAGGAAGGCTGCGTCTACCCCGGCGCTCTCCATGAGCGCCAAATCCCGGGTTTCGTCCCGAGGATACCGTTCGAAATCTTCGTTCGGCCCGAACTGAAGCGGATTGACGAAGACGCTCATGACGACGACGTCGTTTTCCCGTTTGGCCCGTTCGACGAGCGATAGATGACCGGCGTGCAGATAGCCCATCGTCGGCACGAAGCCGATCGATCGGCCTTCATTTTCGACTTCGTTAAGGTATTGTTTGTAAGATGCAATCGTACGGAACACTTCCATAACCGCTCACTCCTTGTCCGCCGCGCCGCCGCCGTACAACCGCTGCAGGTCGGCTTCCTCCATATGGAACGTATGGCGCTCCTCCGGGAACGCCCGTTGCTTCACGTCCGCGACGTATTCGCGGATCGCCTCTTTCACGACCGCGCCTACGTTCGCGTACGCCTTCACGAATTTCTTCGCCATCGGATCGAGCTCGTATTGCAGGATGTCATGGAACACGAGCACTTGCCCGTCGCAGCGAGGACCCGAGCCGATGCCGATCGTCGGGATCGACAGCCGTTCGGTCGCTTGCGCCGCCAGCTCGTCGGTGACGAGCTCCAGCACGATCGCGAACGCGCCCGCCTCCTCGAGACGCAGCGCGTCGTCGAGCAGCTTCTCCGCCGCGGCCGATTGCTTGCCTTGCACCTTATACCCGCCGATGACATGGACCGACTGCGGCGTCAAGCCGAGATGGCCCATCACCGGCACGCCGGCGCCGACGGCCGCTCGCACCGCGGGCACAATTTCGTTGCCGCCTTCGAGCTTGACCGCCTTGACCCCGCCCTCCCGCATGACGCGGGCGACGTTGGCCAATGTCGCATCGACGCCGCCGTGGTACGTGGCGAACGGCAGATCCGCGACGACGAACGGCGTCTTCACGGCCCGCGAGACGATCTCCGCGTGATACACGATGTGATCCAACGTCACGGACAGCGTCGTCTCCCGACCTTGCACGACGTTGCCGAGCGAGTCGCCGACGAGCAGCACGTCCGCGCCGGCCGCCTCCGCCAGCTGCGCCGAAGGATAATCGTACGCGGTGACGACTGCGATCGGCTCGCCCTTCGACTTCATCGCCCGCAGCCGCGTCGTCGTTACTGGCTTACGGGTTCCCGATGACGATTGTTCCGGCATCGCACATTCCTCCTTAGGGTTCCTTCCTGGAAAACAAAAAAATCCTTCCCGGCCCAGAGCCGAAGAAGGATGGCAGCGCAAACCCAATTCGCGCGTTCCGGCGCCGTCGGCGGCCGTGCGCGATGCGTCCCTTTCCGTCTCGGTCCTTGCGGCTCAGAGCAGAAAATAGATGGAGTAAAAAGAAAAGACAACGGCTCGGAGGTACGGTTCCGTTCGGATACCGTCCCCCTTGCGTTCTCCTTAGTATATCAAACCGTTCGATTTTGTACATAGGTCGTCTGCCGGACCGCGCCGTTACGGGGAAGTCGGTACGGTCAAGTCGCCCGAATACATCGTATGCACGCGCCCCTCGTCGTCGCGGACGAGGAGCGCGCCTTCCTCGGTGATCCCTTCGGCCACGCCCTCCGACACGCCCTGCGGCGTCGAGATTCGAACCCGCCCGTGCAGCGTCGACGTGAGCGCCTCCCACAGCGTGCGCACCGGTCCGAAGCCTTCCTTGCGGTACGCGTCGTACAACCATTCGAGTTGCTCGAAGAACGAGCCCACGATCGCCTCGCGCGACACCGGCGCCCCGGTCGCCTCCAGCAGCGACGTCGCGCGGTCGCGGAGCTCTTCGGGCAGCTCGTCCCGCCGAACGTTCGCGGTAATGCCGACGCCGGCGATCATCGCCTTCACGACGTCGGCTTCGAGCATCGTCTCGACGAGAATGCCGCATACTTTCCGGCCGTCGATCAAGATGTCGTTCGGCCACTTAATCGTCGCGTTCGCGCCCGTTTCCTTGCGGATCGCCCGGCACAGCGCCACCGATATGAGCAAGGTCATCTGCGGGGCTACCGCGAGCGGCACGTTCGGCTTCAGGAGGAAGCTTGCGTAAATTCCCTTCCCCGGCGGGGAAAACCAGACGCGGCCGAAGCGGCCGCGCCCCGCCGATTGACCCTCAGCCAAAACCAACGCCCCTTCCGGTGCGCCCGCGAGCAGCGCTTCGTGCACCGCGTTTTGGGTCGATTCCACGACGTCGTACAGCTTCACCGACTTCCCGAACGCCGTTCCCGAGAGGCGCTGCATCAGCTCGTCCAACCGGTACTTATCGGGACCTCGCAGCAGCTTGTACCCGAGCCGGGGCATCGATTCGAACACGTAGCCTTCCTCCTCGAGCCGCCGGATTCGCTTCCAGACGGCGGTTCGGCTAACGCCGAGCTCCCGGCTCAGCCGTTCGCCGGATACGTACGCGCCGGGCGTCTCCTCAAAGCACGCTAACAGCTTCTCGTTCGCCCCCATCATGCATCCCCTCCGGTACCGGCGCCGTACCTCGGCAGCAGCGAGCGTACGCGCGCCTGCAGCGCTTCGCGTTCGTTCGCCAGCTCCCCGAGCGCCGTCTCCTCCAACAGCCTGCCGAGCAGATCGGCCGTCCACGGTCCGCCTCTTCGGCCTCCGGCCGCGGCCAACACGTCCGCGCCGCCGATCGCGAGCTCCTTCAGCGTCTTCGTCGGCATCTCGTCGAGCCAAGCGGCTCCTGCGTCGAAATACGGCGCGGTCCATCCGAATTCCGGCAAGCCGCGATACGCCGGCGCAAGCGTCAGCCATCGCCGCGCCGTCTCCTCGCCTTGCCTCAGCGTCGCGCCGATCCAGGCCCGACGCGCGAGCTCCGCCGGCGCCCCGCGCAGCGCCGCATGGAACGCGAGCGTCCGCCGAAGCGCGCTCTCGAACGCGCCGGACGTTCGCAGCGCCCGGCAGACGCCTTCGGCTTCGTCCGGCCCGAGCTCCATCCGGTCGAACCATAGCGCCCAGCGAGCCAGCTCGTCCTCCACCTCGGCGAGGCGCCGCAACGAATCGTCCGCCGTGGCGTCGGCCGCGAGTCCGAGGGCGCGCGGCAGACGCAGACGCTCCTTCGTCCACCGCAGCAGCTCGCTCTCGCGGAGCAGCGCCAGCGCCCGATACGGATCGCTCCCGCCGATCATGCGCGTCAGCTCCGCGGCGACGCGCTCCATCGCGACGACGGCGAGCCCGGGCGCGCCGAGCTTCGCCTCCGCCCAGGTCGACTCGTCCGCCGCGAAGCCGTACTCCGCCGCGAAGCGGACGAAACGCAGCATGCGCAGCGCGTCTTCGCCGAACCGAGCGGCCGGGTCGCCGACGGCGCGCAGCCGCTTCGCTTCCAGATCCAGGCGTCCGCCGAACGGATCGACGAGCCGGCCGTCCGCGTCGACAGCCATCGCGTTCACGGTGAAATCGCGCCGTTCCAAGTCCCCTTCCACGTCGTCGAGGAACGACACCGTATCCGGATGACGGCCGTCCGAATAATCGGACTCCGCGCGGAACGTCGTCACCTCGTAATGCCAGGCGCCGATCGGCACCGTCACCGTGCCGTGCTTCAGCCCCGTCGGAATCGCCTCCGGGAACAACTCGAGCACCGTCTCCGGCTTCGCCGCCGTCGCGATGTCGATATCTTTGACGGGACGGCCAAGCAAGGCGTCCCGCACGCACCCGCCTACGAAATAGGCGGCATAACCGCATTCGGCCAGCCGCCGGAGCAGCCGAACGCCGCCTCGCCCCATCTCGTCTTCGAAGAAAATCCCGTCCGTCATTCGACCGCGCACACTCGCTCCCGAACGACCCGCTCCCGCTCCCGCCCCAGAATGCGGTAGTAAATATCCTCGTACGTCTCCATGATCAGATCGTTGCAGAACACCGTCTGGGACCGATTCGTGCAGTTCGCCGAGACGCGGGCGTACAACGTCGGATCCGTTAAGAGCCTAATGCAATCGTCGGCCATGGAATCCGTGTCGCCGATTTCCGATAAAAATCCGGTCTCCCCGTGCGTGACGACCTCCGGAATGCCGCCGGCGGTCGTTCCGACCGTCGGGACGCCGCACGCCATCGCTTCGAGCGCGACGAGGCCGAAGCTTTCCTTCTCCGAGGTAAGCAGCATGATATCGGCGACGGACAACAGCTCCGCCACTTCGTCCTGCTTGCCGAGGAAGAGCACTCGCTCCTCCAAGCCGTACTCGCGTACGCGCGCCATCGTCTTCCCGAGCTCCGGTCCTTCCCCGATGAAGACGAGGCGCGAAGGCACCTCTTCGTTCACCCGGCGGAACACGTCGACGACGTCGGAGATGCGCTTCACCGGCCGGAAATTCGAGACGTGCATGAGAATCTTCTCGCCCTTCGGCGCGAAGTCGCACCGATAGCGAGAGCAATCCCGCGGATAATACACCCGCTTGTCGACGAAATTGTACGTCAGATCGATCGGGCGCGTAATATGCAGCCGCTCCTGCGTTTCGCGAATCAGGTCGTTGGATACCGCCGTCACCGCGTCGCTGCCGTTGATGCCGAGGCGAATCAGATCGGCCATGCTTTCGTTATGCGCCAGAATCGTAATATCCGTGCCGTGCAGCGTCGTGACGACCTTCAGCGGCCGTTCGATCATTCCCTTCGCTAAATAGGCGCAGACGGCGTGCGGAATCGCATAATGGACGTGCAGCACGTCCAGCTTCTGCATGTTAGCCACCTGCGCCATCTTCGCCGCGAGCGACAAGTCGTAAGGCGGATATTTGAACACGTGGTAATCGGAAACCTCGACCTCGTGATAAAAAATATTTTTGTGGTAGCCGGTCAATCGGAACGGCATGCTGTGAGTGATGAAATGCACCTGATGACCGCGCTCCGCAAGCAGCTTGCCGAGCTCCGTCGCCACGACGCCGGACCCGCCGAGCGACGGATAACACGTAATGCCGATGTTTAATTTGTCTCTCACCGATGTCACCTCCGACCCGATTCGTTGAATTCGATTCTTATCTTTCTTTATATATGTGCAATCCCGTCAAAATAGAGTCAGAAGCTGCGGTTGCTTCGTCGCGAACCCTTCGGCGTACCGCACGCCGAGCGCGTTGCCCAGCAAGCTGTCGCGCTGCTCCACCTTCCGTAAATACCCTTGGGTGAGCGGCGTCGCGACGGCGTCGTCGCCCGTCGGCTCGAACTGGCTCCGGTACGCGGCGAGCGATGCCGTCTTGGCTTCGTAATAGTCCGTTACGTCGACGGCGACGTCCGCGCGGTCCGTGTCGTTGATGAAATAAAAATAAAGCCGTTCGATCGTCCAAGCGGGGACGTCCGGCATCCATCGGCGCAGCTTCGCGTTGAACGCCGCCGCTTCGATCAAAGCGCTGCACGCGACATGATCGGGATGGCGGTCCTTCCAATAGGGGGCGAAGACGAACCGAGGGCGACGCTCGCGGATTTCCCGCACGACGCGCTCCAACTGTCCCGCGTCGCCGACGAGCCCGCGGTCGGGCAGCCCGAGATTGGACCGGTACGCAAGGCCGAGCGCCCGAGAAGCCGCTTCCGCCTCTTCCGCGCGGAGCGTCGGATTGCCGTTCGACGACAGCTCCGCCCGCGTCAAGTCGCAGACGCCGACGCGCAGCCCGGCGGCCGCGTGTTTCGCCATCGTGCCGGCCATGCCGATCTCCGCGTCGTCGGGATGAGCGCCGAAGACGAGCAGGTCGAGCGCTTCGGCGTCGTTACGCCTCTCCATGGACAACCTCGCGCCAGTCCAAGTCGCCGCGCTCGATCGCTTTCACGAGCACCTCGGCGGTGCCGAGATTCGTCGCGAGCGGAATGTTATGCACGTCGCATAACCGAAGCAGCGCGATAATGTCCGGCTCGTGCGGCTGCGCCATCAGCGGGTCCCGCAGGAAAATAATCAAATCCATCTCGTTCTGAGCGATCATGGCGCCGATCTGCTGGTCGCCGCCGAGCGGCCCCGATAGGAACCGATGCACCGTCAGCTTCGTATTCTCCATGATGCGTTGACCGGTCGTCCCGGTCGCGAACAACCGGTGCCGCGACAACACTTGCTCGTAAGCGATGGCGAAATCGACCATCTCTTCTTTTTTGCGGTCGTGCGCGATCAATGAAATATTCATGCCGTACCCTCCTAGTCGTCCCCTCGTGTCAGTCCATCATGTGTTCGAAGCCGTACACCATGCCCGTCGTCTCCATCACCTTGCGCACCGCCGTCGCGACGCCGGGCATATATCCCGCCCGATCGTACGAATCGTGACGAATTTTCAACGTCTGGCCGAAGGCGCCGAAGACGACCTCCTGCTGGGCGAACACCCCGGGCAGCCGCACGCTGTGAATGCGGAAGCCGTCGTACTCGCCTCCGCGGGATCCCGGAATGGTCTCGTGTTCGTTCGGATTGCCCTGCTTCATTCGGGCCCGCGTTTGCGAGACGAGCTCCGCCGTCTTGACCGCAGTGCCCGAGGGCGCGTCCAGCTTCTGGTCGCCATGATATTCGATGATCTCCAGATGCGGGAAATATTTCGCCGCTTCCTGCGCGAACTTCATCATCAGGATCGCCCCGATCGAGAAGTTCGGCGCGATCAAGCCGCCGATCCCCGCGTCCCGGCACAGCATGTCCAAATCCGAAATATGGTCGGGCGTAAACCCCGTCGTGCCCATGACCGGGCGCACGCGACGTTCGATCGCTATGTATGCGTGGCGGAGCGCCAGCTGCGGCGTCGTAAAGTCGACGAGTACGTCGGCTCGGACGGCGCTCAGCGACTCCTCCAGATCGTGTTCGACCTCGATCCCACAAGCCGGCAAGCCGACGAGCTCGCCCGCGTCTTTGCCGCGGGCAGACGGCGATATCGCCGCCGCCAATTCGAAATCGGGTTCGCTAAGCACCAGTTTGACGACCTCTCGGCCCATCCGGCCGCCCGCGCCGGCAACCGCCACGCGTATTTTCCGTTCGTTCATGTCCGTTCCTCCAAATAAACCGCGAATGATGACTTGATTTGTTCCAGCAGTGCCGACGCCGTCCGGTGATTCGGGGAGAGCTCCAGGAGCTCCTTCAGCGCGGCCATGGCCGACGTATACTCCTCCATGCGATACAGCGTCGAAGCGAGCAGTACGTAGGCCCCTTCTTCCAGCGGATCCAACGCGAGCGCCTGACGCAAATACGTCGTCGCGAGCGCGTCGCCCGCCGGTCCTTCCGCGATCAGCCGCTCCGCCGTCGCGATCAGCTGCTTGGCCTCCAGCGTACGCACTTGAATGCCGTACTCCGCGCCGTCCGGGGCAAGCGACGCCGCCTTGCGTGCATGCGCGAGCGCTTCGTCGATCCGCCCGCTGCGCGCGTACGTGATCGACAGCTTATAGTGATAATCCGGATTATCCGGATCTTGCTCGATCGCTTTGTGGAACCATTCCACCGCTTGCTCGAAATGCTGCCCGAGGATCGATTCATAAGCCTTCTGCAATTCCTTCTCGCCGCTCATCGTGACCACCTCCTTTGCGGATGACCAACGTGCAAGGGATGATGGTACAGCATATTCGCGATGCGAAGCTTAGGTGTCCCGTTTCGTCCAACGATTCGCGTCGCGCGTGTTGAATTTCTCGAGCACCATCTCGTGCGCTTTCTGAAGGTCGATGCCGAGCGAATTCGCGAAACAAATGACGATAAACATGATGTCGCCGAGCTCGTATTCGATGGAATTGTCCGCTTCGCCCTGCTTCTTCGGCTTCTCGCCGTACGTATGATTCACCTCGCGCGCGAGCTCGCCGACTTCTTCGGTCATGCGGGCGAGCATCGAGAGCGGGCTGAAATAACCTTCCTTAAACTGCGAGATGTACGCGTCGACTTCCTTCTGCATCTCCCGCATCGACTTGTCCGACATTGGGCTTTCCCCGCCTTTCCGGTCTCCTGCGCGACCATCCTGAGGTTTATCCCTATGTTACTGCAAAGCAGGGGGATTGCACAAGAATGGAAGCGCGGCGCTTTCGGGCTTGTTTTTTGAACGGTGGATGAAAACAATGGTACAATAAACGCGAACGAAACCGACTTTCCAAACTCTCGAAAAGAATAGGTGTTCCCGATGCGTATCCAGAACGGTATCAAACTAGCGAAGCAATTGTTTCCCATCATGCTCGGAACGGCGATCTACGCTTTCGGCATCCATTATTTCATCGTCCCGAACGAATTGACGGAAGGCGGCGTCACCGGCATCTCCATCCTGCTCAACTACGCGTTCGGCGTACCGCTCTCGGTGTCCACGCTGCTGCTCAACATCCCGTTGTTCATTATCGGGTGGAGGCTGCTGGGCCGCAAGGGTATGCTGTTGACCGGCTTCGGCACGCTGTCCTTGACTCTCTTCCTCTATATCATGGAGCGCGTGCTTCATATGGGATTCATCGTCCCGTTCGCGACGGAGGACGATTTGTTCCTCGCCTCGCTCTATGCGGGGGTCACGCTCGGCGCGGGGCTCGGCATCGTGTTTCGCTTCGGGGGAACGACCGGAGGCGTCGACATTTTGGCGCGGATCGTCAATCGGACGAAGGGCTGGAGCATCGGACAGTTCTTCTTGTATTTCGACGCGATCGTGATCTCCGTGTCGCTGCTGTTCATCTCCATGGAGCGAGTGCTGTACACGCTCGTCGTCGTCTTCGTCGCGGCCAAGATCATCGACGTCATCCAACAAGGGGAATACGCGGCGCGGGCGTTCACGGTCATCTCCGAACGGACGCAGGACATCTCGAAGCAGATTATGCTCGAGCTCGATCGAGGCGTGACGCTCATTCCGGCGAAGGGCGCCTTCACCGGGCAGCCGAAGGAGATGCTGTATTGCGTCGTCTATCGTCACGAAACCCGGCGTCTCGAACGGATCGTACGCCAAGCCGATCCCCGGGCTTTCATCATCGTATCGGAGGTTCAGGACGTTCTCGGGGAAGGCTTCAAATCCGAAGATCCCGGTTCGGACAAATAAAAAAAGGCGAGGCCTCAGCCTCGCCCTTCGAAATCCCGCTCCGTCTTCACTCTCGCCACGCCTTGATCGGCCTCGTACCGTCTCCACGCGACGTAGGTAAGCACCGAGACGATGAACGCCCCGAGTCCCAACGACCAGAGAATCGGATGAGGCGGCTCCGCCGTCGGCGCGAGCGGCGTGACCGTCGTCTCCCGGTCCTGCTCCGCGAACACTTCCCCGAGCGCCGCCTCCAAGTTCGGCATCGCCTGCCGAAGACCGTCCCAATCACCCGAACGCAAGGCGTTCGTCAGGAACGCCGTGATCGAATCGAGCTTCACCGCGTCGGATGCGCTGCGAGACACGACGACGGCGGGACGGACGATCGTCAGATGCCCCCGCCACGATGCGAGCGCTTCGCTCGCCGCCGGGTCGTTCCTCGACTCGACGGCCATCGCCATCTTCTCCAGATCGCCTGTAAGCGTATCGCGGAAGCCGAGCCACATCGGCTGCTCCCGATGCGACAACGCGTCCACCGCGAGCCGTGCGGTGGCGACCTTCAGCGTCGTCGACTGACGGTCCGGAGACGACGCGTTCAATGCGCGCATCGCCGCGTTGATCGAACCGGTCACCGCTTCGATGCCTTCCACGGTCGCCAGCCCTTCGTACGACAACTTCGTCGATAAGACGGACAATTGCGCGACGCGAACCTTCGTCTGCTCCAGGTCGCCCTTTTGCACGCTCTGGTACGCCCCTTCGGCGGCTTCGTTCATTAATCGCATCGTCTGCCGCTGTACGTCCGTTACGACCTTCTTCGCTTCCGCTTCCGGGACCGGCTCGTCCGATCCGCAGCCGGCCGCGAACAGCAGCGTCGCCGCGCCGGCCGCGATCAAGGCGTAACGGCGAAATCGCCCGAAAAACACCATAGGACATCCCTCCTATCATCATGATATGGAGGGATGTCCCGGTTTAGACGCGATATTTTGCGGCAAGACGTACGCCGAAGAAGGCGCAAGCGATGCCGAGGACGGAGAGCGCTACGGTAAACAGCTGCACCTCGCCGACATTGTCGTACAGCGGCGCGGGCAAATACGGGAATACGCCGAACGAGTAATCGATGAAGTCGTTCGTCAGCGTCCATACCGCACCGATCGCGACCGCGAGCGCCGTGAAACGGTAGAAGCGCATGTAGAGCAGCGCCTCGATCGCCATCGCCGAGTGGGATATCACTAGCATCCACTCCTGCCACACGATCGTATCCCCTTGCGAAGCGCCCCAGAAGATGATCGATACCGCCCAGACGCCGTATTTCACCTGCGTAATGACGGCGAGCCCTTCCCAGACGCCCCGCCAGCTGAGCGGAGAGCCGGCTCCGGCAGGCTTCAGCGTCTCTACGCCTCGGCGCGCCCGCGATGCGTCGCGAATCAAATACCAGATCGTAACGCTGAAGAACAAACTCGCCGTCGGACTGTCGGGCACGAACACGACCAACCATTCCCCGTACTCGTTCCAAGTCCGTACCAGCTGCCCTCGGTACCATTCGTATCCGTACAGCGTGCCTAAGACGTTGACCCACAGCAACGCATGCAGAAACCAAGGGGAGAGCAGCAGCGAACGGCTCCAAATCCAAGAAATTCGGTCGATCACCCGCGGATTCACTCCTTAAGAAAATCGACCCGACCGCGGTTAGGCGATCGGGTCGATGCTATGTCGTTACGCTTAATGCGCCGCCGGCGCTTCCTTGCCTTCGTTCTCTGCCTTCTGCAGCGCGAGCCAAGCGATCAAGGAATCCATTTCTTCTTCGGTGAGACCTTGCTTCAGGTTCTCGTCGTATTGCGGCGCCATGCCGCCCTTGCCATTATGCACGATATCCGCGATTTCCTCTTCCGTATACTTGTCGCCGATGCCGATGAGGACGGCCGCGCCGCCTCTCAGGTCGGTGCCGTGGCATTGCACGCAAGTAGCCTTCTGATAAATCTCGGCTGCCGGGTCGTCCGCGAACACGATCGATTCCGCTTCCTTCGGCGGTTCTTCGCCGGCTTTCAGCGCTTCCCGCTCTTCCCGCATCTTCTCTTCGCGCTCGATATGCTCCGGCACGATGCCGTTCACTTCGAGCTCGTGTTGGTAGTGCGTCCAAGACACGTTCGTCAAGTAGACGATCGCCGCGAGCGACAAGAGCATCATCGCGGACGTCACCGGACGCCGATAGAAGCGGCGCTCGGGAGAGCGGTCAAGGAACGGAGCGAGCAGCAAGCCGCCGAACGCAAGGCCCGGGATGCCCACCGTGCCGAGCACGATGAACTGATCGGACATATATGGGTACTTCAGCAGCTGGTACATGAACAAGAAGTACCAGTCCGGCATCGGAATGAAGCCGGTGTTCGTCGGATCCGCCGGATAGCCGAGCGGCGCCGGGTGGGAAACCACAAGCACGAGCACCCCGACCAAGAACACGCACCCGACCATCCATTCCTTCAACAGGAAGTTCGGGATGAACGCTTCGGACTTGCCTGGGAACGCCGTATAATCGCGCGGCGTATATACCTTCGTAGGCTTCGGGACCCTTGAGTCTCCGACGTAAACAATCTTTTCGTTGTTGTCGTTACCGTTATGATGCGAACCGGCCATAGCTAATGTTACCCCCTTATCACAACGGTCCGGAGATGCCCTGCTTCCGAATCAGGAAGAAGTGCCCCGCGAGAAGCGCAAGCAGAACAGCCGGTAAGAAGAATACGTGCAATGCGAAGAATCGAGCGATCGTCTGCGCGCCTACGATGTCGCCGCCCTGTAAGAACACCTTGATCGATTCGCCGATGAACGGCACGGACGCCGCGATCTGAATGCCGACCTTGGTCGCGAAGTACGCTTTGTTGTCCCACGGGAGCAAGTATCCGGTGAAGCCGAGACCGAGCATGACGCCGAAGATCAGCATCCCGACGACCCAGTTCATCTCGCGCGGATGTTTGTACGAACCCGTGAAGAACACGCGAAGCGTGTGCAGGAACATCATGACGATAACGAGGCTCGCGCCCCAGTGGTGCATGCCGCGGACGATGACGCCGAACGCGACCTTATGCTGCAAGTAGTCGACGGACGCGTAGGCGTTCACGATATCCGGGACGTAGTACATCGTCAGGAACATCCCCGACAAAATTTGAATGACGGTGATGAAGAACGTCAACCCGCCGAAGCAATAAACGAACGCGGAGAAGTGATGCGCCGGGTTTACGTGCTCCGGCACCTCGTGGTCCGCCACGTCCCTCCAGATCGGCGTAATGTCGAGACGTTCGTCGATCCAGTTGTATACGGTTTTTAACATGCGACTTTACGCCTCCTCTTACACCCGTTCGTTCGGTTTGATCGGTCCTAAGTATACGAAGCCTTCTTGAATCTCTACCTGGTATTCGTCCAGCGGCGCCGGCGCGATGGCCAAGTTCTTGCCTTCTTTCGTGTAGTGCGCGCCGTGACATGGACAGAAATACTGGTTCTGGTACTCCGCGTTCGTGTTCCAGTTCACCGCGCAGCCCAAGTGCTTGCACACCGGAGACAGCGCGAAGACGTTGCCTTCCGCGTCTTTGGAAATCCATGCGACCATTTCCGGATCGCTTTCGTACCATCCGTCCACTTGATGCACGTTGAACGTGAACGACGCCGGCTCTTCTGTAATCTTGTCGACCTCGACCACCTTCACGAGCGTGCCCGCGCCTTTCGCCTGGAGCACCGGATCAACGGCAAAACGGAGCATCGGGATGACGACGCCTGCCGCCATGAACGCGCTGGCCCCGCCAAGCGTATAGGAAAGAAACTGACGGCGGGACATCTCGCGCCGCTTCGTCTCCTTGTGTTCGGACTCGTGGTTTCCATGTTGTTGATGTTCGCTCATATTCGGTTACCCCCCTTTGCCGAAACCTGTCAAATCTTGCCTTGAAAATTGCACATGCAAAGTCATAATTATAATAGCTTACGGCATAGGGGGCGTCAAGAAAGCGGAACTCGGCAAACCGCCGTTGCGCCGCGTTCCTCGGAAAACTGTTGCGAAATTGTCACAACTCGCCCCAGATCCGGATCACGCGTCCGCTCCGCTCCACATTCCTTCGATCGTCCGCTTCGCGAAGGAGCGATATAACTCGCTCGGCGCCTCCTGCGATTCGGGCTCCGGCCCCAATACCGCGGACGCGTTCCGTACGGTCAAGCTCCGCAGCCTCGATTCCCCCGTCACGACGACGCAGTACCGGAAGCCGCTTCGCTTCAGGCGCTCGCACAGCTCGTCCGCCAGCGCGGCGAGCGACTCGTCGTCCGCCGCGTAATGAAGCGCCGGGTACGTTACGACGCGTCCTCGGTACGCTTGCTCGATCGGGTCCAGCGCGTCGCGCAGCCGCTCCAGCGCCGCCGTCGCCTCGTGCGGCGACTCCTTCCCCGTCAGTCCGCTAAGGGGCAGCAGCGCCGTGTCCAGATACGGCTGCAGCTCCGCCCACCGCTCTCGTTCGATCTCGCTGAATTTCATCTTCGATCCCGCCTCGTGTCCCCATTCCGTCCGGATCCGCGTTTCCGCCGCCGGACACTCCCCTCAATCTATCACAATCGCGGGGCGGACACCACCGGCGAACCCAAAAAGGTCTATGCCCGTCGGACATAGACCGATTCCCTTGTCGAATCGCTATGCGATGCCCTGCAACGACCGAAGCTCGCTCGTCAATAACAGGAACGCCGCTTCGTCCCCCTGCGCCAAAGCCCTATCGATCTCGCGATACAGTTCTTTCTCCCGGTAGTCGCGTATGGCTTTGTCCACGATCAGTTCCGCCATTAGCAGTCGGAACGCTTCGTTAGCCGGAACCATTTTATTATCCATACGTCACCCTCCATCCCTTGAAGACGCACGCCCCCTGCGACGGACCTCGCGAATCGTCGGAGCGTATCCTTCTAGAAAAATTATATTCGTCGGGCGAGGCGCCGACGAAGGCGAATACCCTCTTGTCGTTGGAATATGCACTTGCCCGGCGGCGAGCGAACGCCGCGTTACGGCGCCGCCTCCGGAGCCGCGTCGGCCGGCAGCGCGATCTTCTCGTCGTCCGGCACGTACACGCCCCGCACGATGCTGCTGCCGAGCTTCGTCATCTCGACCACGGTGCCTTCTTCCGGGTGCTCGCCGATGCGGAGCAGCCCTTGGTGCATCATCATCAGCACGATCCGAGTCGTGAGAATCGATTCCGGAGAATCGTAATAATACGGCTTGATCAGAGGCGTCAGCACCCGCGATAACGTCTCCAACGTCACCCAGCGTCCGGCCAGCCGTTCGATCCAATGCACGAGCGTTTGCACGTTATGGATGGGGTTCTTGTACAGCTTCAGCCAAAATTGATACACGGCTCCGGGATCCGCCGGCCGACCTTCGAGAAGCTGGGCGCGGCCCTTCTCGGTCAACAGCAGCATCCCGTCCGCTTCCTCGATCAGGTTGTTATAGAAACAATAATCGTAAATCAGGGAGAAGCGATTGGGGTAATCTTTAATTTTCCGCCCGTACCCGAACCGCCACCCGCCCTTGCCCACCAACTCCTCTTTCACGTTGAACGTCTCCAGAATCATCTGCTGGGAACGCTTGTACATCGTGCCCTCGGCGTTCAGCTCCACCTCGTACCGATCCGCGAACGACAGCAATTTGCCGATATCCTCCACGAGCATCCGCTGCTCGTCCCGGTAGGCGCTCGGCTCGTCGATGACGCGAAGCTGCTTTTGGAACGCGCGGGCCAGGGAATCGCCGAATCGCCGCTTCAAGTCCGCCGGCACCTGGTATAAATACTTCGTATGATGGGAATACCCGTTAAACAGCCACCCTTGATGCGCGAATTTCACGATCATTTGCCGGGGACTCCATTGCGGAGGCTCGGGCTCCGCGGGCGGCTTCGCCTTTTTCGACTCCCGCTTCTTCGACTCTTTCTTCGCAGGCTTGGCGTCTTCCCGGCCGCGCAGGTCGACCGTGATCGTCGACAGAATTTCGCTTCCCGCCTCCGAAGGCGCGGTTCCGATCGCGGCCGGCTTCGCCGCTTCGTAGCGGCTGATCTGCGCCCTTGCCAGCAGTTCCTCGAGCGAATAGGCGTCTCTCGGATCGAAGACGAGCGAATTCAGAAACCGGATGTCTTCCACCGACAGCGTCTCGACATACCGTTCAAACACGTCCTTGCGATTTAAGGTGTTGAGGATCGACTGAATCAATTCTCTCTTGGAGTTCGTGTTGCAATCGCATGCGTAATGATCGGCGATTCGGTTCAACTGGTGAATGTCCGCATAGCTCAGCATGTCAGCTAAATTCATCGTTTGACGTCCCGCCTTTCGAATTCTCTTGCTTTTGTTACCCATTATTGGGCATTTTGCAAAAAGTATTCGCCGGGAAGCATCTTTTTTCGAATTTTGGGCACAAAAAGAGACGCCTCGTTGCAGGCGCCTTCCTCGAATCGGTATGCCATTGTCGTCGTCGCTTACGCCCGGACCCGGGCGAGCCAGTTCATCGTGAGGAGGGCGCAGATGAGCCCCAGCATCGATAAAACGAAGAGATAATCGGGGTAAGAATCCACGACCGACAAGCCCAGTACGACCGGATCTCCGATCGAAGCGACCGGTACTCCTTCGATGCCCGCCAGCGCGAACTCGTTCGTCTCGCCGCCCCCGAGGGCGTTGACGCTCATGAGACCCGAGCTCGGCAGCGCCGCCCCGTTCGCGTCCGGCCACAGCAATCGGTATAAGAACGCGCAGCCGAACATCGCCAGGCAGCCGGCAACGATCGACAGCAGCCTTAACCGCAGGCGATGCGGAATCGAATGCAGCCGATCCGCCACCGGCAGCCGCCAGCCTTCGTCGGCGTAGATGCGGTCCATGACGCCGGCGGATACCTTCCCGCGCTCCGGCAGCTCGAACGATTCGCTCCACTCCACGTTCTGGAGCAACTCGCCGCTCTCCCGCCACAGCTCGAACTCTTCCGCGCAAGCCGCGCAGCGCTTCACGTGCTCGTCTACGCGAACGCGGCTCCAGTCGCCTTCCGGCTTATCCCAATATTCGGGCATCGACTCCCGGATCTCTTCGCACTTCATCGTTGTTTCATCCCTTCATATTCCTCTAGGATCGGTTCCCCCACGTAAGACTCCAATTGCGTCTTGACGCTAGCTCTAGCCCGGAACAACAACGATTTGACGGATGATACGGTTTGCCCGAGAATGTTCGCGATTTCTTGGTAATCCATTCCGTCATACTCACGCAAGATCAATGCGGAACGCTGCTTCTCCGGCAAGCTGTTGATCGCTTCGCGCACCTTCTGAACCTTCTCGCTTCGGAGCACGGTTTGTTCCGGCAGCGCCTCCGTCGACGTGATCGGCTCGTACCCGCTGTCCTCCAGATACACGTTGCCGTTCCGATTTTTCCGGAGCTCGCTGAGCACCGTGTTTCGGGCGATCGTGTACAGCCAAGTCGAGAACGACGCCTCCACCTCCCGGAACGAGTGTAAGCTCCGGTATGCCTTGTAGAACGTCTCCTGACACATATCTTCGGCCATGTGATCCATGCGCGAATTTTTCAACATATGGTAGATGAAAAGCAGGATTTTCCGCTCGTAACGCGTGACCAGTTCCTTATAGAGCTGAACGTTGCCGTCCTTGATTTCCCGAATCAGCTGGGAATCGGTCATGGAAAACCTCCTTGCCGGTTTCCGTGCGCGATTCCGTTCGGCTACAAGTGTATACCATCCCCGAACGGAAAAGTTGCGGTACCTTATCTCATAAAATGAATTAGTTCGAATCGCCTATTGTCAACATTTCGATATGTAAAGATAATTCGTGTTTCTTCGTTGAAATCCTGCTAAATTCGACAATTCCCAACGTTCCCCTCCTTCCGCCAAACCCTAGTGTACTAGAAATTCCATATATTGACTATCCCTATTTGGAAAATATCACCGAAATTAGCGATCCAGCAGGGGAAAATGGCAAAAAAAAGACCGCCTCGCGGCGGTTGCACATAGTGCCATATATCGGATAGGAGTGGAGAGAAACCATACTGTACTTTTAGTATATGTATCCGTTTTCATTTTGTCAACAGTTTTTTTAAAACGCTTTCAGCTGTTTTTGCGACGATCGCCTTCCTCCTTCCCGCCGCCTTCCGTCGCGTTCCCTTCAACCGCGCGCCGCCCGTTTGTCGCCCTCGTGGTAGGCCGTCAGCGAGCCTGGAGGCGTCGGAAGCCCCCGAACTAGGGATATCGACATTCCTTCGACTACGGCCCCTTCGCGGCTGCCAGCGCGCCATTCCGACGCCTGTGCGGCGTCCCCTTAGCCAGCCGAGCGAAAGGAATTCGGGGACAAGGAGGCGAAAAACGAGCGCCTCCCCCGTTCTGCGATAAAAAAAGCCGCCCCTCGACGGGACGGCTGACAAATCCTAATAGTGCACGGGATAGCCTTCTTGTTCCAACAGCGTCTTCGCGCGCACCAAGTCGTCCTCGTTGCCGAACGACAGCCGCAACGATCCCGGTCCGCCCGGCGTCGGCTCCAAGATGCCGATGTTCCGCAAATTAATGCGCCGGCTGCCGAGCATCGTCGTCAGCTTGCCGATCGTGCCGGGCTCGTCCGCCACCTGCACGTAAAACTCGTAATGCGTCGTCGCGATCCCGACCCGACGCTCCGGCAGCGCGCTGCGGAACGCGGAGGCCGTGCGGAACTGCGCCGCGATGCCTTCTCCGTCTTCCGCGCGGAGGATGTCCATGAACCGCTCCGTCTCCGAAATCCATGCCTGCAACAGCTCCAGCAGCACTTCGCGGTTGCTCACGCAGATGTCGCGCCATATCGTCGGATCGGCCGAAGCGATCCGCGTGATGTCGCGAAAGCCCCCGGCGGCCAGCTTCTCGTAGCCGTCGTCCGACTCGCCCAAGCGCGCGACCAAGTTGACGAGCATCGCCGCGACGATGTGCGGCAGGTGGCTGACCGCCCCGACGATCCCGTCGTGCGTGCGCGCGTCCATCCGGACGAGCTTCGCGTTCGTATGCTCAAGCAGCTCCACCAGCGCGTCGTAGGACGCTTCCGGCGTCGCGGGCGTCGGAGTCAATACGTAGTAGGCGTTCTCGAACAGCTTCGACGTCGCGGCTTCGACGCCGGAGCGCTCCTTGCCGGCCATCGGATGGCCGCCGATGAAGGCCGCGCCGCCGAACGAGAGCCGCGAAGCCGCCTCGACGATCTCGCCCTTCGTGCTGCCGACGTCGGTAATGACCGCGCCAGGCTTCAACGGGCAGCGGGACAACGCCTCCAAATAATCGTTCAGCATGCCGACCGGCACGCACAGAAACAAAAAGTCGGCATCGGCCGCCGCTTCCTCGAGCGACGTCGTCCCTTCGTCGACGACGCCGCGATCCACGCACTTCCGCACCGATTCGGACCTCGGCGAGTGGCCCACGACGCGGAAGCCGGGGCGCCCCTTGAAGCACAGCGCCAGCGACCCGCCGATAAGCCCTACTCCGAAAATCGCGATTTTCGTCATTCGGCGGCCACAGCCGTCTCTTGCAGCACGGCCGTCAACGCTTCGATGAACGTCCGATTTTGCGCTTCGGACCCGACCGTCACGCGAATCATGGTCGGGAACCCGATCGAGGCCGTGTGGCCTCCGCGAACGATGACGCCTTTCTTCAGTAGCTCCTCGTACACCGTCTTGGCGTCGCGCGCGCAATCGACCAATACGAAGTTGCCGTGCGCCGGGAAGCTGCGCAGGCCGAGGCGATCGAACTGCTCCCGCAGGTACGCGATGCCGGCGGCGTTCGCCTTGCGGCAGCTGTCGATGAACGCTTGATCCTGCACGGCGGCGAGCGCCGCGGCTTGCGCGAAGCCGGTCGTATTGAACGGCTCCCGCACTTGATTGATCGACTTGATCAATTCCGGTCTGCCGATGCCGTAGCCGATGCGCAGGCTCGCGAGTCCGTACGCCTTCGAGAACGTGCGCAGCGCGATGACGTTCGGGTACTTCTTCACAAGCTCGAGCCCGTTCGGGAAACGCTCGTCGACGACGTACTCGACGTACGCCTCGTCCAAGACGACCATCACGCTCGACGGCACGCGCGCCAGGAACGATTCGACTTCGTCCTTCGTGACGATCGTGCTCGTCGGGTTGTTCGGGTTGCATACCCATACGACCTTGGTCTTGTCCGTAACGGCGGCAAGCATCGCCTCGAGGTCGTGCGTCCCGTCCTTCAGCGGCACTTCGACGACCGTCGCGCCTTCGATCTCCGCGTTATGACGATATTGCGGGAACGTCCGGTCCGCCATAATCGTCTCGTCGCCCGGCGACAGGTATGCCCGCGCGATCATGAGGATCACTTCGTCGGAGCCCGCGCCGAAGACGATCTGATCCGGCGACACGCCGTGCAGCGCGGAGAGCGCGCTTTTCAGTTCGACGCTGGCGCCGTCCGGGTAGATGTTCGCTTGATCCACGTGCGCGATGATCGCTTCTTTCGCCTTCGGCGAGCAGCCGAACGGATTTTCGTTGGAAGCGAGCTTGATAACGTCGGTCAACCCGAGCTCCCGCTTCACTTCGTCGATCGGTTTGCCGGGCTGGTATACCGGCAGGTGCATGATTCTCGCTTTCGGTTGCATCCTCGAACCCACTCCTAACCCCATACTGTCATGTGAAAATAATACAACCATTGTATCGCATACGGCGAACCGCATCCACGCTTATTTCGCGCCTTTCAGCTCCCGCACGAAGTCGCCGACGGCGCGAGCCCCTTCGGCCCGCGTGGCGGGATTGCGGAGCTTCTCCTCCTGCTCTTCGACCTTGCGCACGATCGCGCTGCCGACGATGACGCCGTCGCAGCGGCCTTCGAAGCGGGCGACCTGCTCCCGGTTCGAGATGCCGAATCCGATCGCGATCGGCACGTCGGTCGCGCCGCGCACCGTGTCGAGGAACGCCTCGATCTCGTTCGCGAACGAAGCTCGTTCCCCCGTTACGCCGAGCGACGAGACGCAGTAGACGAAGCCCCGCGCCTTCTTCGCGATTCGGCTCACTCGCTGGCTCGACGTCGGAGCGACGAGGGGAATGAGATGCAGTCCGTGCGACTCCGCGAGCCCGCGAAGCTCTTCGTCTTCCTCGATCGGAAGATCCGGCACGATCATGCCGGAAATATTGTTCGCTTGCAGCAGGTCGAAGAAGCGGTCGAAGCCGAGCTGGAGTATAGGATTGTAATACGTGAACAAAATGAAAGGCAGCTTCACGCCCTCTTCCTTCGCGCGCCGCGCGATGGCGATCACGTCCAGGATCGTCGTCAGCCGGCCGCTCAAGGCGCGCTGCGACGCCCGTTGAATGACGGGTCCGTCGGCGAGCGGGTCGGAATACGGCACGCCGAGCTCGATCATGTCCGCGCCGGCCGCCTCCAACTCGCGGATCAACGCGAGCGATGCGTCCAGATCCGGGTCGCCGATCGTAAGGAACGGAATGAGCGCCGTCCGCCCTTCCGTCTTCAATGCGGCGAACGTCGTATCGATGGCGTTCACGGCAACGTGTTCCACGGTCATCGTACGTTCCCTCCCAAATACTTCATGATCGACTCGACGTCCTTGTCGCCGCGGCCGGACAAGTTCGCGACGATGATCTGATCCTTCGACATCGTCGGCGCCAGGCGCAGCACATGCGCGATCGCGTGAGCCGATTCGAGCGCCGGAATGATGCCCTCCTTACGGGAGAGCAACTGCAGCGCCTCGAGCGCTTCCGCGTCGCTGGCAGGGACGTATTCCGCCCGTCCGATATCCTTCAAATAGGAGTGCTCCGGACCGATGCCCGGATAATCGAGGCCGGCGGAGATCGAATGCGCCTCCTGCACCTGGCCGTGCTCGTCTTGCAGCAGGTAGCTCATCGAGCCTTGGAACACGCCCGCCGTCCCGTGCGTCATCGTCGCGGCGTGCCGCTCCGTATCGACGCCTTCGCCGGCCGCCTCGACGCCGATCAACCGTACGTCGGTATCGTCCACGAACGGGTAGAAGATGCCCATCGCGTTGCTGCCGCCGCCGACGCAGGCGACGATCGCATCCGGCAGCCGGCCGTGGTCCCTAAGCATCTGCGACTTCGTCTCGTCGCCGATAATGCGCTGGAAGTCGCGGACCATCATCGGATACGGATGCGGCCCGACGACGGAGCCGAGAATGTAGAACGTGTCGTCGACGTGGCTGACCCAGTAGCGAAGCGCTTCGTTGCCCGCGTCCTTCAGCGTGCGCGAGCCCGACGTCACCGGAACGACTTCCGCGCCGAGCAGGTTCATCCGGAACACGTTCAACTGCTGCCGCTTCGTGTCTTCTTCGCCCATGAACACCTTGCACTCCATGCCGAGCAGCGCCGCGATCGTCGCGGACGCGACGCCGTGTTGGCCCGCGCCGGTTTCCGCGATGACCTTCTTCTTGCCCATCCGCTTCGCGAGCACGCCTTGTCCGATCGTGTTGTTGATCTTATGCGCGCCCGTGTGATTGAGGTCTTCCCGCTTCAGGTAGATGCGCGCTCCGCCGAGATGCTCGGACAGCCGTTCCGCGTAATAGAGCGGCGTCGGCCGGCCCGAATATTGACGGTAGAGCTCCTGGATTTCCTGTTGGAACGATTCATCCTTCGAATAATGCGCGTACGCTTCCTCGAGCTCGAGAAGCGCGTTCATCAACGTCTCCGGCACGAAGCGCCCGCCGAATTTGCCGAAGCGGCCTTGATTGTCGGGAACGAACGAAATCGCCATTATGGTTTCACCCTTTTCACGAATGTACGTATCTTGTGTAGATCCTTCACTCCGTCCGCCTCCACGCCGCTCGAGACGTCGACCCCGTCGACGATGCCCGCGGCGAGCAGCTCGCCGACGTTCCCTTCGTGCAGCCCGCCCGCGGCGAACAACGGAACGCCCTGCGCCTGCGTCCATCGCCGATACGCCGGAATGACGTCCCAACGGAACGTCCGTCCCGTGCCGCCGCCCGCGACGGGATCGTAGGCGTCGAGCAGCAGCGCGTCGAGCAGCCCGTCGTACGGCGCAAGGCGCGCCGACACGGCCGCGTCGCCGTGATCCGCCTCGCCCGCGACGCCTATCGCCTTCCAGACGGCGACGCCCGGGAAGCGGTCGCGGCAGGCGCGGACGAACGCCGGCGTTTCGGCGCCGTGCAGCTGCAGCGCGTCGAGCGGCGCGACGCCGAGCAGCGCGTCGAGCTCATCCAACGTCGGGTTGACGAACACCCCGACGAACCGCTGCCGCCCCTCGGCCATCCGCATCGCCTCGATCATGCGTCGCGCGTCCTCCGCCGTCACGCGGCGCTTGCTCGGCGCGAACACGAAGCCGATGTAATCGATCGCGAGCGGCGCGGCGGAAGCGGCGGTCGCCGCGTCCCGCAGGCCGCACACCTTCAGCAGCGGCGCGCTCATCGCGCGGCCGGCTCGCCCATGAGCGCGGCGACCGCCTCGGCTACGTCCGGCTGGCGCATGAAGTGCTCGCCGACGAGCACCGCGCGGGCGCCGGCCGCGGAGACGCGCGCCACGTCCTCCGGCTTCGAGATCCCGCTCTCGCTGATGACGAAGCGATCCTTCGGGATCGTCCGAAGCAGCTCCTCCGTCACCGCGAGATCGGTCGCGAACGTCTTCAAATTTCTATTATTGATGCCCACGAGATCGGCGCCGAGCTCCAGAGCGACGTCCAGCTCCTCGCGGTCGTGCACCTCGACGATCGCATCGAGTCCGAGCGACGCCGCTTCCGAGAGGAAGGAGCGAAGCTCTTCCTTCGACAAGATCGCCGCGATGAGCAGGATCGCGTCTGCTCCGATCGCGCGAGCCTCGTAAATATGAATCGGGTCGATCGTGAAGTCCTTCCGCAGCAAGGGCAGACCGACCGCGGCGCGAACCGCGGTCAAGTACGAGTTAGCGCCTTGGAAGTGCGGCTCGTCCGTCAAGACGGACAAGCAGTCCGCGCCCGCTCGCTCATACGCCTCGGCGATCGCCACCGGATCGAAGTCGGGGCGAATGAGCCCCTTCGACGGCGATGCCTTCTTCACCTCGGCGATGAGCCCCGTCGGCCGGTTCGCGCGCTCGACGAGCGCCGATCGAAACCCGACCGTCGCCGGCATGCCCGCGATCTTCCGCTCCAGCTCGGCGACGCTCGTCGACGCCTTCAGGCGCTCGACTTCTTGCTTTTTCACCGTTACGATCTTATCGAGAAACATGTCTAAGCGCCTCCGTCGTCTTCACCAATTGGTCCAGCTTGCGCGCCGCGGCGCCCGAATCGATCGCGTCCGCCGCCCGCTTCACGCCTTCCTGCAGCGTGCCGCTCAGGCCGGACACATAGAAGCATGCGCCCGCGTTCGCAAGAACGATGTCGCGGTAGGGCCCCTTCTCTCCGGAGAGGACGATTCGCACTTTCTCGGCGTTCTCCGCGGCGTCTCCCCCGACGATGTCGGCCACGGCGCACGGCCGCAGCCCCAGATCGTCCGGCGTAATATCGTACGTTCGGAGGTGGCCGTCCTTCAGCTCCGTCACCCGCGTCGGCGCCGACAAGCTGATTTCGTCCAAGCCGTCGTGGCTGCCGACGACGAGCGCCCGCACGGTCCCGAGCTTGCGAAGCACGTGCGCCATCAGCTCCGTCTTCGTCCGGTCGTAGACGCCGAGCAGCTGCCGGTCCGCGCCGGCGGGATTCGTTAACGGTCCGAGCAGATTAAACACCGTGCGGAAGCCGAGCTCCTTCCGGGGCGCCGCGGCATGCCGCATCGACGGGTGGTACACCTGCGCGAACATGAAGCAGAGGCCCGCCTCGCGGAGGCATTCCGCCGCCTGTTCCCGGCCGAGCTCGATGTTCACGCCGAGCGCCTCCAATACGTCGGCGCTGCCGCTCTTGCTCGACATCGCCCGGTTGCCGTGCTTCGCGACGCGTACGCCGCCCGCGGCGGCGACGAGAGCGGCCGTCGTCGAAATATTGAACGTATGCTGCCCGTCGCCGCCGGTGCCGCATGTGTCGAGCAGTCCCTCCTGCAGCGTCGGGACGCGGTTCACGCGCGACCGCATGCCTTCCGCGAAGCCGGCGACTTCCTCGGCCGTCTCGCCCTTCACCCGCAGCAGGGAGAGCAGACCTCCGATTTGCGCGGGCGTCGCCTCGCCGTCCATAATCGTCTCCATGACTTCTTGCGCTTCCGTTCGCGTCAGCGGCCTTCCGTCCAGCAGCGTCGCGAGCGCAGACTTCATTACCGACTCACTCATCGTCCGTCCCCTCCCTAGGGCTTTGCGTAGTAGTCTTGATTCACGGTGACCGATTCGCGGATCGAGGCGCCGAAGACGCTCTCGGCCGTCTTGATGGCCGTCAACATGCCCTTCGCCTTATTCACCGTTTCCTCGTACTCCTTCTCCGGCACGGAGTCCCACACGATGCCCGCGCCGGCCTGCACATACGCCTTGCCTTCGCGGAAGATGATCGTCCGGATCGTGATGCACGTATCGAGGTTGCCCGAGAAGCCTAAGTATCCGATCGCCCCGGCGTAAGCGCCGCGAGCTTCCTGCTCGAGCTCCGCGATAATTTCCATCGCCCGCAGCTTCGGCGCGCCCGACACCGTCCCCGCCGGCATGCAAGAGAGGAAGGCGTCATAGAAATCCTTATCCTCCCGCATCGTACCGGAGACGTTCGAGACGATATGCATGACGTGCGAGTAGCGTTCGATCTCCATGTAAGCGTCGACCTTCACCGTGCCAGGCACGGACACGCGGCCGATATCGTTGCGTCCGAGATCGACGAGCATCAGGTGCTCCGCGAGCTCCTTCTCGTCGGCGAGCAGCTCTCGCTCGAGCGCCGCGTCCGCTTCCGGCGACTTGCCCCGCGGTCTCGTTCCCGCGATCGGCCGGGTTTGCACCTTGCCGCCTTCGACGCGGACGAGCAGCTCCGGCGACGTGCCGACGATGCGCTCTTCGCCCATTTTCAAATAATACATGTACGGGGACGGATTCATCGTCCGCAGCACGCGGTACACGTGCAGCGGGGAGACGGCGGTGTCCATCTCGAATCTTTGCGACAACACGACTTGGAAAATGTCCCCGGCGCGAATGTACTCCTTCGCCTTACCGACGTTCGCGAGGAACGCTTCTTTCGATAAATTCGACTTGAGCTCCTCGGCTCGAATCGTCGCCGGCTCCTGCGGCGATCGCGGGGTGAACGCGTTAACGGCCGTTCCTCCGCCGCCCTGCAATCTCGCGATCATCGCGTCGATTCTCGCTTCCGCGTCCCGGTACGCTTCGTCCAGCCGAGCCTCGTCGGCGCCATGCGGCAGGTGCGCGTTGGCGACGACGACCATATGCTGCTTCAAGTGGTCGAATACGATCAGTTGGTCGCAGAACATAAACTGTACGTCGTTCATCTTCAAATCGTCGACGCGATGCGGCGGCAGCTTCTTCTCGTAATACCGGAGCAGATCGTAGCCGAAAAATCCGACGGCCCCGCCCATGAATCGGGGGAAACCGTCGTACTGCGGGCTTCGGTATTGGTCCAGCATTCCGCGAAGGAAGTCGACCGGCTGCTCCGCATACGTCTCGAACGTGCCGCGGCGCTCGACCTCGAGCGTGCCTTCCTTGCCTCGGACGACGAGGAACGGGTCCGTGCCGATGAACGAATATCGGGCCCACTTCGCCCCGCCTTCGACGCTCTCGAGCAAGAACGCGTGCGGCTCCTCGCTGAACTGCTGGAACACGCGGATCGGCGTCTCCGTGTCGGCGAGCAGCGTGCGCGTCACCGGAATCAAGTTGTAATCGCGGGCGAACCGCCCGAACGATTCGCGATCTGGGTACATCATAGGAACGCCTCCGTCTCGTGATTGCCGCGCAAGAGCCTGAAAAACAACGAAAGGCCTCTACGGAACGTAGAGGCCGGTGGATTCATTATCAATGGAAAAGGAAGCCTGCCCTCCTGCCGCCTGGGTCGCGCATCGCGGTAACGCGAAGCGACGTCCGCCCGGTTTCGGGGTACGCTTATCTCTCGTCTCGACTGATCTCCACTCATCTAAAAAACTAGCTAGGCTCTACTCGGCTACCTCCCACTATACACCAACGGTCCGTTCGCGGTCAACGCCTCGCTAAATCCGGCCGCAGCACCCGCGCTTCGTTCAAGTACACGTGATTCATTTCCTTCTGGGTTTTCGTCGTATTGACGGTTACAAGCAATCGGATGCACAGCGGCAGCGCGCCCTTCACCGGGATCTCCAGGCCGCACATGAGCGGAACGAGGTCCCAGCCTTCCATGCCGCGGATCGCCCGGGCCGGGAACGTCGCGTCCAGATCGTTCGTGACCGTAATGTAGACGTAAGCGATGTCTTCGGGCGAGAGCCCGTTCTCCGCGATGATCGTCGACAGCAGCTCCGCCGTGGCGTGTAAAATATCCCGTTCCTCGTTATGTTCTACCGTCGTCGCTCCCCGAATTCCCCTGCAGTACATTTACTCGCTCTCCCCCTGTTTCAACGATTCGACGACGTCTCGCACGAGCGTCGACGCAATGCCCTTCACGATGTCGACCGCGCCGATCTCCTGCGGGAGCACGAATACCATCTGCCCCCCGCGGAACTTCTTGTCGTGCATCATCGCTTCCATGATCGCGTCCGTATCGAAGTGCGCCGGCAGCGCCACGGGGAGCCCGAGGTTCGCGAGCAGCTTCCGCGTCGGCTCGTAGACCGGCTCCTTCGCGACGCCGAGCTTCTCGGCTAGACGCGCGGAGCCGCACATCCCGATCGAGATCGCTTCCCCATGCGTCAGCTCGCCGTATCCGGCGACCGCCTCGAGCGCATGTCCGATCGTATGCCCGAGATTAAGAATCGCCCGCAGGCCGCCTTCCCTCTCGTCTTGGGAGACGACCCACGCCTTCACGCCGCAGCCGACGTAAAGCGCGTATGCGAGCGACTCCGGGTCGAGCGCGAGCAGCTTCTCCGCGTTCGCGTCGCACCAAGCCGCGAACGCGCGGTCCTTGATGAGACCGTGCTTCGCCACCTCGGCGAGCCCCGAGCGGACTTCCCGGGCGGGAAGCGACCGAAGCGTCTCCGTATCGTAGAGGACGAACTCCGGTTGATGGAACGCGCCGATTATGTTCTTGGCGAGCGGGTGATTGACCGCCACCTTGCCGCCGACGCTCGAATCGTGCGCCAGGATCGTCGTCGGCGCCTGAACGAAGCGGACGCCTCTCATGTACGAGGCCGCCGCGAAGCCCGCGAGATCGCCCACGACGCCGCCGCCCAGAGCGACGATCGTCGAATCGCGGTCGAGTCCGGCCTGGAGCGCCGTCGTCACGACGTCGCCGAGCACCTCGAGCCGTTTCGCTTGCTCGCCGGACTCGATGACGTGACTGGCCGCTTCGTAACCCGCTTCCCTCAGCGACGCGACGACTCGCTCCAAGTACAACGGGGCGATCTTCTCGTCGGTGACGACGAGAATCGGCGACTTCTTCGGCAGTCCGTGCTTCTCCGCCGTCCGTCCGAAGCCGGCGAGCAGCCCCTCTCCGATATAGATCGGATACGATCGCTCGCCCAGCTCGACGGTCAGCTCGCGCGATGGATTGCCGCTCATCCTAGTAATCCTTCACGTACGCGAGGTACGAATCGTAGTTTCGACGCATCTCCTCGATCGAGTCGCCGCCGAACTTCTCGACCATCGCCCGCGCGACTTCCCAAGCGACGACGTTCTCCATGATGACGCCGGCCGCCGGAACCGCGCACGTATCGGATCGCTCCACCTGGGCGGTGAACGCTTCCTTCGTGTCGATATCGACGCTCGCCAACGGCTTGTAAAGCGTCGATATCGGCTTCATGACCCCGCGAACGACGATCGGTTCGCCGGTCGTCATGCCGCCCTCGAAGCCGCCGGCGCGATTCGTCGGCCGCACGAAGCCCTTCGCTTCGTCGAAATGGATGGCGTCGTGCACCTTCGAACCGCGCAGCTTCGCCGCTTCGAAGCCGATGCCGATCTCGACGCCTTTGAACGCCTGAATCGACACGACCGCCTGCGCGATGCGCCCGTCCAGCTTGCGGTCCCACTGCACGTGGGAACCGAGGCCGATCGGCGCGCCTTCGACGATCGCTTCGACGATGCCGCCGAGCGTATCGCCGTCGGCCTTCGCCGCATCGATCGCCGCGATCATCTTCTCTTCTGTCGCCTTGTCGACGACGCGAACCGGCGACGCTTCCGTAAGCGCGATCAGCTCGTCGAGCGGAAGCTCGTTCGCCGGCGCTTCCACTTCGCCGATCCGGACGACTTGGCCGCCGACCGCGATGCCGAAGTGGGCGAGCAGCGCCCGCGCCACGCCGCCGACCGCGACGCGAACCGTCGTCTCCCGCGCGCTCGAGCGCTCGAGAATGTTCCGAAGATCCCGCTGATTGTATTTGATGCCGCCGGATAGATCCGCGTGGCCGGGACGCGGGCGATTGACTCGCCGCTTCGCTTCCGAATCTTCTTCCACCGGCTCGATGCCCATGACGGACGTCCAATTCTTCCAATCCTTGTTATATACGACCAGCGCGATCGGCGCTCCCGTCGTCTTTCCGTGACGAACGCCGCCGACGATGGCGACCTCGTCCTTCTCGATTTGCATCCGACGGCCTCTGCCGTGGCCCTTCTGGCGCCGCGCCAACTGCTCGTTGATGAATTCCGCCGTCAACGGCACGTTGCTCGGCATCCCCTCGATAATGACCGTCAGCTGCGGTCCGTGCGTCTCCCCCGCCGTTAAATACCTCACAACCGGTTCCTCCTTTTGTCTGCCCCAGTCCGACCCCGTACTCTTCGAGACTTTAACGCTTTTATGCGCGAATGCGTTTTGAACTATTATAAGTTAATCTATCATCCTTGGCAAGAAAACGAAACCCCCGGAAGCCATGCTTCCGGGGGTTTTGGGCTGCGAATCAAACCGTCTTCGCTGCGGATTTCGGCAAGGCGAACGGCTTCGTTTCGGACATCGACGGATCGTTCACCAACTTCATGATCTGCGGCGAGTCGATGCCCAAAATTTGCGCGCATTCCTGAATCGTAAGAAACCCGCGGCGATAAGCGGTTATTACTTTGCGTTTGTCCATTCTCGGATGGCTCCTCCTGACCAAGTAAACAGTTCCGTAGTCCTAGTATAGGAATTGTTGGAAATGCTTATACATGGTCGGAGGCCAACGTTTTGCGATAGAAGAACGTATCCGCCGACGCGAGGCCGTATTGGCCCGGCGTGAAAATTTGCTCCGTCGAGCCGACGAACAAGATGCCGCCGGGCCGGAGCGCCTCCGCGAACTTCCGATACAGCAGCGTCTTGGCGTCGTCCGTGAAGTAAATCATGACGTTGCGGCAGATGATGAGATCGTATCCCGTATCGAAGGCGTCCGTCAGCAGGTTGCCCTTCGCGAACGACACGCCTCGTTTCAGCTCGTCGGTTACGAAATACGACTCGCCTTCCCGGCGGAAGTACGCGTCGATATAAGGCTTCGGCACGTCCTTCAGGCTCCGTTCGTGGTAGACGCCGAGCTTCGCCTTCGCGAGCGCGTTGTCGTCGATGTCGGTGGCGACGAGCTTCGCGTCCGGAAGCGCTCCTCGCCTCGCCAGGATCATCGCGAGCGAATACGGCTCCTCGCCCGTCGAGCATGCGGCGCTCCAGCACTTCAGCCGTCTCGAATGCTGCAGCATCTCCGGGATGAATTTGTTCTCGAGCACTTCCCATCGGTTCGGATTGCGCCAAAACTCCGACACGTTGATCGTCATTCGGTCGAGCAGCTCCGCGAGCAGCTCCTTATCCCGTTGAACCGCCTGAAGATACGTCGCGAACGTGTCGTATCCCCTGCGCTGCCGCAGCGTCGCGAGCCGACGTTTCATCTGAGCTTCCTTATATAAAGCTAGGTCGATCCCCGTCAACCCTTTAAATCCTGCGACGAACGCGGCGAAATCCGGATCGTATTCCCCTTCGCGTCCCTCTTCTCCCATGCGTTCCCCACCTCCCGTGGCGAGCGGCGTTTCGCTAAATCCAGCGGTTGATCGCCTTATCGTAACCGAGCAATTCTTCCGGCTTGAAGAAGTTGCCGATCTCCCGCTCCGCGCTCTCCGGGCTGTCGGAGCCGTGGATCAAGTTTTTCGGCGTGTGCGCCGCGAAATCGCCGCGGATCGTGCCCGGCTGCGAATCCATCACGTTCGTCTTGCCCATCATGAGACGGGACAGGGCGATGACGTCGTCGCCTTGCCACACCATGCCGAATACCGGACCGGACGTAATGAAATCGACCAACTCCCCGAAGAACGCTTTCTCCTTATGCTCCTCGTAATGGAATTCCGCTTGCTCTCGCGTCACCTGCATCAGCTTCGCGCCGACGAGCTGGAAGCCCTTGCGCTCGAAGCGAGCCACGATTTCGCCGATCAGTCCGCGTTGGACGCCGTCCGGTTTGACCATTAAGTACGTTCTTTGCATTGTGATTCCTCCAAGTATATGTATGTTTTTTAAAACTCCAAGGAAAAAGTCAATGCGAGCGATCCGCGATAAATTTAGCGATCGCGACGAAATCTTTCTTCGCCGGAATGTCCGGCAGCTCGTTCAGCGCACCGATCGCCTTGTCGATGTACCGATGCGACAGTTCGTCGGCTTCTCGGATGCCCGGGCTCTTCCGAACGAGCTTCAGCGCCTGCTTCAGCGCGTCTTCGTCCGGCGTCGGTCCGCGCGTCGCGGCCTCCACCGCCTCTCTGACGCGCGCGTCGCGCATCGCGCACAAGACCGGCAGCGTAATATTGCCCTGCCGCATGTCGCTCCCCGGCGGCTTGCCGAGCTGCTTCTCGGTCCCGGTCAAGTCGAGGATGTCGTCCCGAATCTGGAACGCCATGCCCGCGTTGTACCCGAACTTATACAGCCGATGAGACTGCGGCACCGATACGCCGGCGGCCAGCGCGCCCAGCTGGCAGGAGACGGCGATGAGCAGCGCCGTCTTCCGACGGATGCGAAGCAAGTAATCGCGAACCGACTGGTCAAGCTGGTAGAACAGTCGGAACTGTTCCATCTCGCCGATGACCATCTGCACCATCGCTTTGGACAAGATGCGGTGAATGTCGGGCTGCTCCAAGTTCGCCGCGGTATCGAGCGCCTTGCCGAGAATGTAGTCGCCGGTATACATGGCGATCCGCTCGTCCCACTTCGCCTTGACGGTCGGCTGACCTCGACGCGTCGCCGCGTCGTCGATGACGTCGTCGTGCACGAGCGTCGCCATATGGATCAGCTCCAGAGCGACGGCCACATGCGAAAGCCGTTCGATGTCGTACCGGCCGAAGCGGCCGGACAACAGAACGAAGATCGGCCGAATCCGCTTGCCGCCCGCCTTCAACAGGTGCAGCGAAGCGTCGTTGAGCTCCGCTTCTTCGGTGCGGACGCTGCCTTCCAACTTCCGCTCGATATATTGGATGTCGTCTTGCATTTTCGCGTATATGTCCAATAGCTTCATTCATTCACCTGCGTTACGTTGGGATTTCGCCATACCCGCAGCGGCGGCGCGGAGTCGAGAAAGCCGAGGTCGTGCGCGAAGCGGAAATACAGCTCGAGTCCTTGGCGCTGCGACTCCCCGAAATCATAGTCGAGCCCGCCGAAGTACCTTCGCCAAAACTCCCGATCCTCTCCGACCTTCCGCGACGCTTCGTCCAACAGATCGTTCGGAAGACGCTTCCCGAGCCGCTTGGACGCAAGCAGCGCTTCGTGCACCAGCGCCGCGTCATCCGCCCGCTCCGCCGCCCACGCCTCTCGAACGGCCCACACCGCGAACGTCATGCCGAAGCCCGTCCATTCGGTCCAGAGCGTGCATAGGTCGTATCGGTGATAGCCGCGGGCTTCGGCGGGTCGGCTCGCGCGAATCGCGTCGTCGCCGATCAACAGCGCCGCGTCGCACGTACTCATCATCGTATCCAAAATCGGCGACATATCTACATAGGTCGGCGTAAATTCGAAACGCTTCGCCATAATGATCTTAAGCAAATGCACGGTCGTCGCGGACGTCGTCGCGAGCGCGATCCGTTCCGGCAGCGCCTCATTGAGCGGACGCTTCGTAAACAGGAAGAGCGAGCCGACGGATCCCTTGGCCCCGACGGACAACTCGGGCAGCAGCAGCAGCTCGTCCGCGTGCTTCGCATACGCGAACGAGGAGATCGACGCGACGTCGATCTCGCCGCGGGACAACGCGGCGTTCAGCTCCGTCGGCGTCCGCGTCGTCACTTCGATGCGCGACTCGAGTCCCGCGGGCGGAAAGCCGTAAAACACGGGCCATACGTTCGTAAATACGATCTTCCCGAGGCGAATGTCTCGTTGCCGTTCCGTCTCTTCATTCTGCCTCGTCATGCGGCGATCCCTCTCCCCAACGTCGATACAATTCGTGATCGATGCCCATACTGTCCAGCGTCTTGCCGACCATGAAGTCGACGAGCTCCTCGACGGTCTGAGCGCGATGATACAACCCCGGACTCGCCGGGACGATGCTTACGCCCATTCGGGCGAGCTTCAGCATGTTCTCCAGATGGATCGCATGCAGCGGCGTCTCCCGCGGCACGAGCACAAGCTTTCTGCCTTCCTTCAGCGTCACGTCGGCCGCGCGTTCCAACAAGTTGTCGGACAGTCCGTGGGCGATCGCCGCGAGCGTCCCCATCGAGCACGGCGCGACGACCATGCCGTTCACGCGGAACGTGCCGCTGGCGACCGCCGCGCCGATGTCTTGGATCGGATAATACGTCGCTTGCGCGTTCCGACCCGCGAACTTCGCTTCGATCGTCGCCGCGCGCTTCGCCGCGTCCCAATCGAGCTCTTCCTTCAGCACGCGCCAGCCGGCGTCCGTTACGACGAGATGAACGGGATACCCCATGTCGAGCAGCCGCTCGACCAATCGAACGCCGTACGCCGCCCCGCTGGCGCCGGTAAGACCTACGATCCACCCGCGTTTCGCCGCCGTCTCGCTCATAGAACCGCCACGTCGATCAGCGTGAACGTAAACATGACCATGCTGAGAATGCCGTTCATCGTCATGAAGGCGGTGTTAATGCGGGACAAGTCGTTCGGCTTGACGAGCGCATGCTCGTAGAACAAGACCACATAAGCGATCGCTAGACCGATCAAGTAAATCCAGTTCAGGTCCGCCATCCACCAGACGGCTACTAGCCCCGCCGCGGTGACGACGTGGAAGCCTCTCGCGATCAGCAGCGCTCTGGCGACGCCGAATCGCGAAGGGATCGAATGGAGCCCCTTCTCCCGGTCGAACTCGGTGTCTTGGCAGGCGTACAAGATGTCGAAGCCGGCCGTCCAGAAGGCGACCGTCGCATACAGCACAAGCCCGATCAAGTCGAAGGCGCCGGTTACCGCGATCCAACCGCCGAGCGGACCAAGACCGATCGTCAGGCCCAACACGACATGGCAGAGCCAGGTAAAGCGCTTGGTATACGAATAGAACGTCAAGAAAAAGACGGCGACCGGCAGCATCCATACGCACAACGGGTTCAACCGAGAAGCCGCGTAAAACAACAAGACGAACGAAATGACGATAAAGATCAGGACTTCCTTCTTGGACAGCAGCCCCGCGGGAATGGCGCGGAGCGCCGTGCGCGGATTCTCCGCGTCGATGGCGGCGTCGATCAATCGATTGAGGCCCATGGCGGCGCTGCGTGCGCCGACCATCGCAAGCGTGATCCAGCCGATATCCGACCAGGAGGGCAGCGAATCGTTCAGCGCGATCGAGGCCAGAATCGCTCCCATGTACGCGAAGGGAAGCGCGAAGATCGAATGCTCGAACTTGATCATCTCTAAAAACACTTTGATTTTATTCATCTCTCGTTACACCTTCGTTCCGATATGCAGCGCGGCGACGCCCATGAAGAACGCGCGGGACTTCACGTCCGTCATTCCCGCCTGCCGGAAGCGCTCCTCGAGCTCCTCCCGTCCGGGGAACGCCGCGAGCGATTCGGGCAGCCACTTGTATTGCTCGTACCGCTTGACGAACCACTTCGCGAGCCGCGGCAATATATGCTCGAAATATAAATAATACACCGTGCGGAACGGCTCCGCCGTCGGCTTCGACGTCTCGAGACAGACGACCTTGCCGCCGGGCTTCACGACCCGCGCCATCTCCCTCAAGACGACGTCGAGGTCGGGCACGTTGCGCAGCCCGAAGCCGATCGTCGCGAAGTCGAACCGGTTGTCCTCGAACGGCAGCGCCATGGCGTTGCCTTGGACGAGCTCGATCGAACCGCCGAGCCCCTCCTTCTCCACCTTGGCGCGCCCGATCTCCAGCATGTTGCGGCTGAAGTCGAGTCCGACGATCTCGCCCGTCCCGCTCGCTTTGGCGAGGGCGATCGTCCAATCGCATGTGCCGCAGCATAGATCGATCGCCGACTGCCCCGGCTTCACGTCCATCCGCCGCATCGTATACTCTCGCCACGCCTTGTGCCGGCGGAAGCTGATGACGTCGTTCATCAGGTCGTAATTCGGAGCGATCGTCTCGAATACCGAATGAACATGCTTCTCTTTGTTTCGTACGCTCACCGCATTCACCTCATATTTCTTGCGCTCTGGTTGTATGTCCGTGGGCGAGCAGCGGCTCGGCGAGGCGATGCAGCTCCTCCGCGAGCTTGTCCGACCCGATGCCGCGCAGCAGATGCCGGAGTTCCGAGATCTTCGACTCCCATCGGTCCGTCAGCCGTCCGATCAAGTTATACTTGATCAATACGGACTGGAGCCGGGATTCGTCGATCTTCCCTCCGACGAACAAATCCACTTCTTCCGTCGTGCCGTGTTCGACGACGTACCAATACGCGAAGCCGTCCTTCACGTTATCCGGCCGCACCCGGCCGAGCTCGCTGGCGATCAGCTCGCATTCGGCGATCGCGCGCAAAATCGCGGGGCAGGATTTGCGATACATGACGTCCATCCAGGAAGAGAACGTCACGAACAAGTGCGTGTTGATGTCTACCGTGGCGCGGACGTACTCCTCCGCGGTCAGCAGCAGCCGCTTCGCCTTGAGGTACAAGTTCATCTTCAGCCGGTTCACGTCGCACACCGCCTGCGACACGAGCTTAATCGTCTGTACGCTCTCCGCCTGCGACAACAGCTGGTAAAACCGGCTGCTGAAATAATCGCCGGCGAGCACCGTCATTTGCCGACGGCGCGTCTCGCCCTTGCCGTCAACGAGCTCGTGCGTATCGAGTCCGTGCTGCATGAGCGACACGGCGAGACCGATCGCCTCCTGCAGCTTCGGGTGCGCCGACGTCGAAGCGGCGTACTGCAAAAATGCGGTCAGCACGTTCGAACGAAGCTCCGGATATTCCGGCAGCTTCGTGTGCGTGCTGATCAAGTCATGCTCGGTATACTTTTTGGCTGTTTCCTTAAATCCGTCCATGCGTGTCCAGGCACTCCTCCGATGTCGTCCTTCGTTCGCATTCATTCTTGACATTATAGCATAACGATATTACGGACGCACGGCGAGCCGCGCGCGGCGGCGCTAATGCGCGAGCTCGCGCCATCGGTCGGTGGCCGTCAGCCGCATCTTCTCTTCGAGCCAGGCGTCCGGCATCGGTTCCCCGTCTCGAAGCCGCTGCAGCTCCGTCGATCGGAACTCGGATTTCGCGCCGGACAACGCCAGCAGCAGCTTCGCGCCGCTTCCTTCGCGCTCCGGCTCCAGCACGCGCACGAAGACGCGGGAGATATTGTCCGACCTCGCTAGCGCAAGGCCCGCGACGGCACCCATGTCGGCGCGGACCGACGCTTCGTCGACCTGGTCGCCGGTGAGGGCGAGGTCGATCTCCAGCAAAGACGAACGGACCGACACTCTTCGAATTTCCGCCGACAAGCCGAGATCGACCAGCGCGTCGACGACCGTCTCCGGCGTCAGCGCGCCGGTCGTATGATCGCTGAAGACGGTCATCGGTTCGCCGCTCGGCGACAGCACGCTGCCGTCGAGCTCGCCGACCCAAGATATCAACAACGAGATGGCGACGGCCAGCGCCGCCGCCGTACCGATCCGAATGAACGCTTTCATAAAGGCTTACCCCTTCCGATCCTTTTAAAACATTGTACAAATGAAAAAGGCAGGCTATGCCTGCCGGTTGTCCAACATTTTCAAAAGTCGAAAGCGTCCGAATTGCCTGAGGAAATCAGGCGTCCGTCTCGATCGTGCCGTATTTCGTCATGACGACGGCTTTCCCTCGAATTTTCACAGCGGACGTGTGATCCGTGAACTGCGCGATCATCACTTCGCCTTTATCCAGCTTCTCCGTGTGATGGAACCGGGTGTCCGCTCCTCTGGTCAAACCGATGACATGGACCCCGTTCTCCTTCGCCTTCACGACGAAGTAATCGTTCTGGCCGCTTTCCATTGGCGACTCCTCCTATGGACGACTTGTAGAATCCGGGGAAAAAGAAAGAGACACCGGCTTCGACGATGTCTCTATCATGGTCGGAGTAACAGGATTCGAACCTGCGACCTCACCCACCCCAAGGGTGCGCGCTACCGGGCTGCGCCATACCCCGAAACCGGAACACAAAAGCTATTATAGCAAGTTCCCAAATAACAGTAAAGGGCCGCGAACTGAAATCGTCCACGGCCTCTCCTCAATCCCTATGTATCGCTTATTTAATTCCGTCCTTCAGTGCCTTACCCGGCTTGAAAGCGGGAACTTTGCTCGCTGGGATATCGATTTCTTCGCCCGTTTGCGGGTTGCGGCCCTTGCGCGCCGTACGCTCGCGAACTTCGAAGTTGCCGAAGCCGACCAATTGCACCTTATCGCCGTTCTGCAGCGCGTCGGCGATCGAGTCGAACACGGCTTCCACCACGTTCGTTACGTCCTTCTTGGACAATTCCGTCGCTTCCGCGACCTTGGCGATCAGATCCGTCTTATTCATTCCATGTCACCTCCCAATACGCTTAAGAGTCTTACTCTTTGTCTTCACGTTTTCTATCAAGATTATACATCCGAGGGTAAGAAAACGCTGAACTTTTCCAAGGATTTCCCATGGAAACCGGGACAATGAATATCATAAATCAAACCTATGATCCTTTGCAAGCATCTAATTTACGACGTAAAGTAAAAGACTCCCGATTCGAAAGGCTTCGAATCGGGAGTCTTCGGTTCGCGAGACGCTTACAAGATGATGGCGATCAGTCCGCCGGAGCCTTCGTTGATGATGCGGGCGAGCGTCTCCTGAAGCTTATAACGCGCGTTGTCCGGCATCATCGCGAGCTTGCCCTGAATGCCCTCGCGGACGATGGAGTGCAAGGAGCGGCCGAAAATATCGGACTCCCAAATCTTGACCGGATTTTCCTCGAAGTCTTGCATCAGGTATCGGACCAACTCTTCGGATTGCTTCTCGGTGCCGATGATCGGCGCGAACTCGCTCTCGACGTCGACGCGGATCATATGGATCGACGGCGCCGTCGCCTTCAGGCGCACGCCGAAGCGAGAGCCTTGGCGGATCAGCTCCGGCTCGTCGAGCGCCATCTCTTCGAGAGACGGCGCGGCGATGCCGTAGCCGGTCGTCTTGACCATCTCGAGCGCCTCGGAGAATCGGTCGTACTCCCTCTTCGCGTGCGTGAACTCGACCATCATCTGCAGCAGATGATCCTTGCCGCGGATTTCGGTGCCGACGATCTCCATCAGAATCCGATCGTACAGCTCATCCGGCGCGTACAGGTCGATTTCGGCGACGCCTTGCCCCATGTTCATGCCGGACAGACCGGCACGTTCGATGAACTCGTATTCGCCGAACTGCCCGACGACGCGATCGACGTCGCGAAGGCGGCGGATGTCCTTGACCGTCTCGCGGACGGAGTTTTCGAAGCTCGCCCGCAGCCAGTGGCGCTCGTCGAGCACCATGACCCAGCTCGGCAGATTGACGTTCACTTCGTGCACCGGGAACTCGTATAGCACCTCGCGAAGCGCGCCGTAGATTTCGTCTTCGGTCATCGTGGCCACGCTGGCGGAGATGACCGGAATATCGTATTTCTCCGCTAAGGCGGATCGCAATTCGAGCGTCTCGGGAGCGCGCGGCTTCGTCGAGTTCACGATCATAATGAACGGCTTGCCGACTTCCTTCAGCTCGTCGACGACGCGCTGCTCCGCGACCTCGTAAGAGACGCGCGGAATGTCGGAGATCGTGCCGTCCGTCGTGATGACGACGCCCAGCGTAGAGTGCTCCTGAATAACTTTGCGGGTGCCGATTTCGGCCGCTTCCTGGAACGGAATCGGATCCTCGAACCACGGCGTGGAAATCATCCGCGGCCCGTTCTCGTCCTCGTACCCTTTGGCCCCTTCCACCGCGTAGCCGACGCAGTCGACCATGCGGACGTTCACGTCGAGACCTTCCGCGACGCGAATGCGAACCGCGTGGTTCGGCACGAACTTCGGTTCGGTCGTCATGATCGTCTTGCCCGCCGCGCTCTGCGGCAGCTCGTCGATCGCGCGCGCCCTCTCCGCTTCGTTCGGGATGTTCGGAAGCACGACGGCCTCCATAAAGCGCTTGATGAATGTGGATTTACCCGTACGGACCGCTCCCACGACTCCTAGGTAAATGTCGCCTCCCGTACGCTCCGCGATGTCCTTGAAAATATCGACTTTTTCCAATGAGATCTCCTCCCAGTTAGTATTGGTTTCGTCATGAGGATGTCGCCGTACGCCGCTCTAGGCAAGCCCGTGAGACGCCGGAACTCGTACATGCAAATGGACTAGTATCAATATATGTGCCATGACGGCCGTTATGACTTTTTCCTTCTGCTTTTTTTCGCCCCCTTGCCCATAGACGACGCAAAACAATTCAGCCTTTTTTAGTTGTATGTTTCGAACGAACGATTATGTTTAAAAAATGAAAAGCGCCCCGGGCGCGGACGTCGGAAGGCAACACGCAGCGGTGTTTTCCGACGCCGGCTTCGGAGCGCGATAAGGAACTATATTAATAGGCCGACAGATAGCTGCCGGAGATGACGGCGATCGAGGAGATGCCCGGTCCCGTCCAGCCGACCGCCAAGTTGTCTCCGCCGCCGCCTTCCTTATGCAAAATTTCGAAGTAATACGCCTGCCCTCCGGTCAACGAGATCGCGCCGGACTGCTGATTGGGAAACTTATTCCACTGCAGCGGGTCCGTATACTCGTGTACGTTCGCGATCATCGTCTTATTCGCCGGATTATCGTTCGCGCTGAGCCAGAATTGGCTCTCGTCGTCGCCCGAGATGTAGAATGTATACGATCCGCTCGTGGCGGGCGTAATGTAGCCGCGAATTCTCGTGCCGTAATTGTCGTTCCAGTTCGTCGGACCTTGCAGGCTGGTCAACGTATCCGTTCCGGTCGGCGCGCTGCCGAGCGGGATGCTGGAGACGCCGCTTCCGCCGATCCCCGTCCAGTATTCGCGCACGACGCTCCCGCCGCCGCCGCTCGACGCGTCGGTCGTCACCGTAACCGCGTTGCTGGCCGCGGAGACGTTATTCGCCGCGTCTTTCGCCTTCACCGTGAACGTGTACGCCGTATTGGCCGTCAGTCCGCTGACCGTGAAGCCCGTGCCGGAGGTCGAACCCGCCAGCGAGGAACCGTTATAGACGTCATAGCCTGTGACGCCGACGTTGTCGGTCGAGGCCGACCAAGACAAGCTGACGCTCGTGCTCGTCTTCGAAGGCGACGTCAGGTTCGACGGGGCCGCAGGCGCTTGCGTATCGCTTCCGCCGCCGCTTCCGCCTTCGTTCACGTCGCAAGTTTTGTATTGACCCGGAGCCGGATCGCCGAACACGTTGTTACCGCACACGACGGAGTTCGTGAACGTCCCGTATGCATAGCTTCCATTGGCTCCGTAACGTACTTCCTTCGTGCCGCTGAAGCTGCACGTTTGATTTTCGCCCGCGCAAGGCACCCAGTTAGCCGAGGACGATGCATTCGTCGTCACGGTTACGGCGTTGCTCGCCGCGGAGACGTTGCCCGCCGCGTCCTTCGCTTTCACCGTAAACGTGTACGTCGTGCTGGCCGACAAGCCGGAGACCGTAAACGTCGTGTTCGTCGTCGTTCCCGCGAGCGAAGAACCGTTATAGACGTCGTAGCCCGTGACGCCCGCATTGTCGGACGACGCCGACCAAGACAGGCTCACGCTGTTGCTCGTCTTCGAAGGCGACGTCAAGTTCGACGGAGCCGTCGGTGCTTGCGTGTCGCCGCCGCCGCCGCCGGTGCCGGCGAGGTTCACGTCGCAGGTTTTGTAATAACCCGGAGCCGGGTCTGTACCGAACGCGTTGTTGGAGCAAACGACAGAGTTCGTGAACGTGCCTTTGACATAGCTGCCGTTCGCGCCGTAGCGCACTTCTTTCGTTCCTGCGAAGCTGCACGTTTGGTTTTCGCCAGCGCAGTTGACCCAATTCGCGAGCGGATCGGTCGTCACCGAAACCGCGTTGCTGGCGGCCGATACGTTATTCGACGCGTCCTTCGCCTTCACCGTAAAGCTGTACGTCGTGCTCGGGGCCAAGCCGGTAACGGTATGATTCGTGCCGCTCGCCCCGGTCGTCGAGGAGACCAACGTGGAACCAGCGTAAATGTCATAGCCGGTTACGCCCATGTTGTCGGTTGACGCCGACCAGGACAAACTTACAGACGTATCTGTTTTCCCCGTGGAGGTCAGATTCGCAGGCGCCGTCGGCGGCTGCGTGTCGCCGGCGTCGGTCGTCACGCTCAGCGTATTGCTCGCCGCCGAGACGTTGCCTGCCGCGTCCTTCGCCTTGACCGTAAAGCCGTACGTCGTGCTCGGCGTGAGGCCGGTTACCGTAAAGGTCGTTGCGTTGGCGCCTGTCGTCGCGCCCGCGAGCGTTCCGTTCTTGTAAACTTCGTAGCCGTATACGCCGACATTATCCGTGGACGCCGACCAAGCAAGGTCGACCGTCACGTTGGACTTCGAAGGGGCGGACAAATTCGTCGGAGCGGAGGGCGCCTGCGTATCCGGCGGACCCGCGTAAACGTTGATCGTATGTTCTTTGAGGCTCGCGCGACCCTCGTTGTCCCACACGACGAGCGTGACTCGGTACGTGCCCGCTTTTTGGTATGTGTAGGTCGGGCTTACGACCGTAGACGGAACGCCTTCGCCGAAATCCCACAGGTTTTCCACGATGCTTCCATTGTCGGAGGACGTATTCGTGAACGTCACCGATTGTCCCAACTGCACCGAGGTTGGCGCCGTAAAGTTCGCCGTCGGCTTCGGATTCGTGAAACCGCGACTCGTCAGCTGCGTGTTCGTGCCGTTGCCGCTGACCGTGTTGTTGCTCCACTCCAGATGCGCCGCGCTGGACGGGTATTGGTCGATGGAAGCGTCTTGGTTTCCGGTAATGACGTTGTTAATGAAGCTCAAGCGATCCGTGCCCGGAGACGTCGTAATTTCGATCGCTTTCCGGCCGTTGTTCTTGATCGTGTTACTGTCGAACGTCATATTGAGCGAGTTGCCGTGAATCCGGACCGCGTTGCCGTCGTATCCGGGATATGCCGCCGCCGGATTGCCCCGCTGTGTATTCTCGAAGGTATTCTTATAGAAATACTGATATTGCTGCGGCGCTTCGGCACCTTCGCCTTGGAGCTGCATGCCCCACATGACCATGTTCTTGACGGTGTTGTAGCCCCAATATTGATACCCGGAGCCGGACGATTGCTGGATGCCGACCTGCTGGCCGTTATCGACGATGTTGTCGGTCGCGATCGAATGAGGGGCCATGATTTCCAGACCCATTCCCTGCACCGTTCCGTCGTTCGTGCCGACGAAGTTGCGGCGCGTCGCTGTATACTGGGAGCGGACGACGCTCAGCCAGTGGTCGACATGGTTGTCTTCAACGACCGAGTGGTTGCAGTTGGTATGCAACTCGATCGACAACCCGTGCTCCTTCAAGCCGGAACGGGTAGCGGTATTGTTCGAGACGACGACGTTCTGACAGCCGTCGTTGGCGAAGATCGCTCCGCGGCCGGAGCCGTCTACGATATTGCGGAGAATCTTCGTCCCGTTGGAATTCCAACCGGCGCGGATCCCGGCGCCCCAGGTGGAATTGACGCCCATGTTGATGAACTCGTTGTCGGTGATTTCGTTATTGTCCGAATTGGCGGTCATAATGCCGAACGGCGCGAACCCGTCCGACTTGGTGAACTCCTTGAACAAGTTGTGATGAAATTTGTGATTGCCTTGATTTGCGCCCGAGTTATCGACATTGATTCCTGCCAGCGTATGATTGTTCCCCCAGAACGTAAGCCGGGATACCTCCGTGCCGCTCGTATTGTTGAGGTTCAACATCAATCCATCGGTCGTCGCGGTGTACCGCACAATTGTCGTATCCCGATGTTCCCCTTGGATCTTTATGCCCGACTTGCCGACCAATCCACCGGATGCCAGGTAATATGTACCCGCCGGTAAATAGACCGTATCTCCCGAACTTGCGGCGTTGATCGCATTCTGAAGCGCGGCTCTGTCGTCCGCTCCATCGCCTCCGTTAGCGCCGTAAGTGGTTACATTAATCGTCGCCGCAAGCGCCGACTGGACCGGAACGACCGGAAGCAACAACGTGAACGCGATGCCCGCGTTCGTCAAAAACCGGCCGATCCTTTTTCGTGTCCTCATCATTCGTTACCTTCCTCCTTTTCATCACTCGTTCGTTAGCCCTTTCGCTACATTGGTCCCTATGGATGTACAGTCTGCCAGCGGGACGCTGCTTCGACCTCCCCCCTCTCCGTTCCTAGCATCGCACGGATCGCCGGCCTTGTTTACTCTACTCGATTCGAAAAGGTGTATTATCCGCGTGAACAATGTTCGGTTTACTGTCTATAGTCGGTTTCTATAAAAAAACGCACGCCTTCCGTCCTTCCGGAAGCGCGCGCGCCTTGCGAATCACCTGATTCAATTACTTCCCTTCCGGCGCCGTCAGCACCGGTTCGCCGTTCTTCCAGACGTACGGATACGACAGCGCCGGCGCGAGCGGAGACGCCTTCGCGAGCCATTCCCGCGCGTCTTCGCCTTCGGCGACGGGCGCGTCGCCCGCCTGGCGGGACGCCTCCATAATATCGAGGCCGTAGTCGATCAACGTCTCCCCCGACGCATGAAGCAGCACCGACAAAATTTGATTCGTGAACGGGCTCCGGATGTCCGGCGCCTCCCGCTTCAGCGCGGCGTAATCGATGGCGAAGAAGCCCGGCGCGGTTTCGGCGCCGGCCGGCAGCTTGCCGTTCGCGTCGCGATAACGATCGACGTCCTTTTGCAAATCGGCGACCTGCTGCACCGCGGACAGGTCCATCAGCATGACGACCGGCTCGGTCTCCGGATGAACGAGCAAATAATAATAATGTCCTCCGGCCTCGAACGCGTTCGCCGGGATGGAGCTTAACATGTCCGTTCGCACGAGCCGGTTCAGGTCGATGACGTATTTCTCGAACGCCGACGTCGATTCGTCGGCGTTCTTGATCGGATAGACGCCTCTCGCCTTGTAATAACGTTCTACCGCCGCAGCGACGCGGTCGATCTCTTCGCGGACGAACGCCGGATTCGCTTGCCGGCGCTCGATTTCGCCGCGATACATACATCCGGTCAGCATCGCCGCCGCAAGCAGAACGAACAGGACTCGAGACCAACGCCGAATCACCATAAGCCCCCCTCCTCCTCTTCCTTCTGCCGTTCGAGCTGGCGGCGCACGGCCGCCTTCAACGGGTCTTCGGGCACGAGGACCGTCGCGTCTTTCGTCGCCTTCGTCTGGCAGGACAACCGTTCGTCCGCGCCGTCCCCCAGCTTGCGCCGTTCGGCGTCGGTCCGCGGGGTAACGGTCGACGGATCGACCACCCTTACCTTGCACATTAGACACCCCGCGACGCCGCCGCAGCGCGTACGCACCGCGACGCCGGCCTGACGCGCCGCGGCCAGCAGCGTCGTGCCCGGCCGAACGTCGATCGTCTTCCCTTCGGGTTGGAACGTCACTCGCGGCATGCGGTCGCCTCCCCGGCCGCTCCGAGGAGATCGCCGGGTACGTCCAGCAGCCCAAGAAGGCGTGCGCGCCAGTTCTCGTCGAACCGGTTGTCCTCAAGAATCCGAATCAGCGCCGGCAGATGCGAAGTCAAGTCGCTCCGCATCGCGGCGGCGATGCTTTCGTACCGGTCTTGGCGGTGGCGCAGCAGATTGAACGCCAGCTCGTGAGCGAGCGGCATGACGCCGATCGAAGCGCCCTTCGCTTCCGCCCGCAGCGCGTGCGTTCGCATCGCGCCCGCGATATCGACGCGGTACAAGGCGCCGGGCTCGCGTACCTCGAAGCCGGCGACGAGCTCCAGCGTCACGCCTCCGATCGCATAGTGAGACAGTACCGAGCGGTACCGTTCGGTTTCGTTGTATTGTTGTTCGTCTACCGCGAAGTCGGCGAGCGCGCGATGGAACGCGACGGCGCCATCGGCGTCGACGTAGATGTCCAAATCCCGAGGCGCGGCCGCGATCGGCACTTCGTGGTACGTCAGGCCGCAGCTGCCGCCGACGAGCCACGGCGACGGCACGGCCGACCAGCGATCGGCCGCCGTGCGGAGCGCCTCCGCCAGCGCGGACGGCAATTGAGCCGAAGTCATGGTTCTACCCCTCGATTCTAAAAATAAGTGCGGTTGACGGCGCGTATTTCGCCTTCGCGCTTTACCGTCGCTTGGCAGCCGAGACGATACCCTTGTTCGATCTCCTCTTCGTCCATGCGATCGTATTCCGCGTCGTTCGGCTCGCCGAGCAGCTCGCGGCCTTCTTCTACGTACACCCGGCACCGCGCGCACGTCCCCCGCGTACAGGAAAACCCGAGATCGATCCCGTTCGCGAGCGCATGGTCGAGCAGCGACTTTCCGATTTCGACGGGCACCGTCTTGACGACGGTTCGTCCCTTCAACGTCAGCATAGCTTGTCCTCTTTTCTACTAAAACATGGATAGCAGCGCGAACGGCACCATCAGCACGAGCAGCGCGAACGCGACGATCGACAGGACGACGCGTACCGCCCCCTTCGTCTTTGCGCGCGCGTATGTGATGAGCAGCGAAGCGACAGCCATGAATCCCAGCGCCACGAAGGACGCCCACATTTTGTCGAGCGGCGACATATTCTCTTCTCCCGGTACGCTCCGGAGACCGGGCTTCGGGCTCCGAAACGAGATTCATTTTCATAACAGTATACACAGCGATTTCCCCGACACGCAAGCGGGCGCCCGTATGACTTGCACGGACGCCCGCTTTGGTACCCCGCCCGAAACGCGCGGGATTATTTCATCATCATCTTCATAAGCTGCTCCATGCTGTTCGGGTTCATGCCGCTCTTCTTGACCGCCGTCACGATTTCCTTCATCAGGGAATCCGATACCGGTACGCCGGCCATTGCGCCGACTCTCTTGATGAGCTGCTTGAGCTCGGCTTCGCTCTGCATCGTCGACGGCTTCACGCCGCTAGCGAGTTTGTTGATGTCCTTCTCCGTGATCGTCTTTCCGGTCTTCTTCTTGACCACGCCGAGCACGTCTTTGCCGATTGGCTTCGCCATTCGCGTTCCTCCCTCCGCCGTTTTCTCCATCGTATGATGGGGACTAGCGGAAGGTGTAGGCGGGCGCGTCGCGAACGCGAAGACGTTAGTCGGCGGGCGCATCGCGGAACGCCGCCGCGGCTTCGCGGACGATGTCCTCGATCTCGTGGGTACGGCCGCGGCCCATTAACGCCTCGACGGCCGAGCGCGGATGTTTGCCGCGGAACAATACGGCGTGCAGCTGCTCGGCGATCGGCAGCTCGACGCCGTATTTGGCTGCGAGGGCGATCGCCGCCTTCGTCGTGCGGACGCCTTCGACGACCATGCCGAGCGATGCGAGCACCTCTTCGAGCGGCGCCCCTTCGGCGAGCTTATAGCCGGCGCGCCAATTGCGGCTGTGCCGGCTCGTGCACGTCACGACGAGGTCGCCGACGCCCGCGAGTCCCGCGAACGTCAGCGGATTCGCTCCCATCGCGACGCCTAAGCGCCCGATCTCCGCGAGCCCCCGCGTCAGGAGCGCCGCCTTCGCGTTATCGCCGAAGCCGAGGCCGTCCGACATGCCCGCGCCGAGCGCGATAATGTTCTTAAGCGCGCCCGCGATCTCCACCCCGGCGACGTCCGGGTTCGTGTACACCCGGAACGCCGGGGTGATGAAGGCGTCCTGCGCCGCCTCCGCGAGCTCGGGACGCGAACAGGCGACGACGACGGTCGTCGGCGAGCGTTGGATGACCTCTTCCGCGTGGCTCGGCCCCGACAAGACGACGACGCTGCCCGGCTCGAGGACGTCCGCGAACTCCTCCTCCAGCACGTGCGACATGCGGAGCAGCGTGTCCGCTTCGAATCCTTTGGTCGCGTGCACGATCAATTGATCGCCGCGCACGTACGGCTTCGCCCGACGCGCGACGTCGCGCATCGCGGACGACGGCGCGACGAAGAGGAGGATGTCCCCGTGCCGCGTCGCTTCCTCGATGCTCGTCGTCGCGCGGACGCTCGGCGCGAGCTTCGTCCCGGGTACGTACTTTTCGTTCGTGCGGCGCTCGTTGATTTCCTTCGCCTGCGCTTCGCCGCGCGTCCAGAGCAGCACCTCGAGGCCGTTGTCGGCCAATACCGCGGCGAGCGCCGTTCCCCAACTGCCCGCCACGAATACGGTCGCTTTCTTCATTCGCGTGGTTCCCCTCCCCTTATCGGTTCGAGCGGCGGAACGAAAGTTTGTTTTCCTTCCCTTGCGCCAGCTTCACGATGTTGCTCCGATGTCGATAGAACGCCAGGGCGGCGAGCGCCAGACTGAATACGATCAATTCCGGCTCTCGGCCGAACGCCCAGAGCGACACCGGCAGCAGCGCCGCGAACAGCAGCGAGCCGAGCGAGACGAATCGCGTGACGACGATGGAAGCGATGCCGACAAGGCCCGCGACGAGGCCGGGCACGAAGCACAGCGTCGCCACGACGCCGATCATCGTGGCGATGCCCTTGCCGCCGCGGAACGCGAAGAAAACGGGCCAATTGTGGCCGATGATGACCGCGAAGCCGGCGAGAATCGGCAGCAGCAACGAACCGGGTTCGAGCCACCAGCCGACCCATACCGCGAGCACGCCCTTCGCGATGTCGAGCGCCAGCACGGTGAGCGCCGGACCGACGCCCATCACGCGCAGCGTATTCGTCGCGCCGGCGTTGCCGCTGCCGTGCTTGCGAATGTCGATGCCTTGAAACATTTTTCCCCATAAGAAGCTAAAGCTGATCGAACCGATCAAATAGCCGATGACGACCGCGAGAACGTAATTCACGTTGTCCTTCTCCCCTTACTCCTGGTCTTACATCCGTTTCGTCGGAACCGCATCGCGTACGCTCGGTAGGTACGCTAAAAGCGGTTCCTTCGTTACTCCCCGTCGTTTTTCCGTTTGGTCGCGATACGTACCGGCGTGCCCTCGAACGGGAACGCCGTGCGGATCCGATTTTCCAAATAGCGCTCGTACGAGAAATGCATCAACTCCGGTTCGTTCACGAACAAGATGAACGTCGGCGGCTTCACCGCGACTTGCGTGACGTAATTAATGCGCAGACGACGGCCCTTGTCGGTCGGCGGCGGATTGACCGCGACGGCGTCCGCCACGATATCGTTCAGCACGTTCGTCGGCACGCGCATCGAATGCTGCTCCGCGACGTGCTGCACGACGGGCAGCAGCTTGTGCAGACGCTGCTTCGTCGTCGCCGAAACGTAGACGATCGGCGCGTACGACATGAAGAGGAAGTGATCCCGGATCGATTCCGTGAAGCGCTGCATCGTCTTGTCGTCTTTCTCCACCGCGTCCCACTTGTTCACGACGAATACGGCCGCTCGGCCCGCCTCGTGCGCATACCCCGCGATGTGCTTATCCTGCTCGATGATGCCTTCCTCGCCGTTGATGACGATCAGCGCGACGTCCGCGCGCTCGATCGCCTGCATCGATCGCATGACGCTGAACTTCTCGGTCGCCTCGTACACCTTCCCGCGCTTGCGTATGCCGGCGGTGTCGATAAGGACATATTGCTGTCCGTCCTTCTCGAACGGCGTATCGATGGCGTCGCGAGTCGTACCGGCGATGTCGCTGACGATGACGCGCTCTTCCCCCAGCAGCGCGTTCACGAGCGACGACTTGCCGACGTTCGGACGGCCGATCAACGCGATCTTGATCACTTCGTCCCCGTACAGCTCTTCCGGCTTCTCCGGAAGACGCTTCACGATCTCGTCGAGCAAGTCCCCGACGCCGATGCCGTGCGTGCCGGATAACCCTACGGGATCTCCCAACCCGAGCGAATAGAACTCGTAGATCTCGTCGGTGCTCGCAGGATTGTCCATCTTGTTGACGCCGAGCACGATCGGCTTGTTCGAGCGGAACAGCAGCTGCGCGATCGTCTCGTCCGCCGGGGTCAGGCCCGCCTTCGCGTCGGCGATGAACAGAATGACGTCCGCTTCCTCGACGGCCAACTCCGCCTGCATCCGCACTTGCTTCAGCAGCTCGTCTTCGCCGAAAATTTCGATGCCGCCCGTGTCGATAATGCTGAACGGCTTGCCGTTCCATTCGGCGGTTCCGTAAATCCGGTCGCGCGTCACGCCCGGACGGTCTTCCACGATTGCCAATCGTTCCCCGATAATTCGGTTGAAGATCGTCGACTTGCCGACGTTCGGCCGGCCGACGATGGCCACGATCGGTCTGGCCATACATTCACTCTCCTATTATGTATACGACTTCGTTTGAACTGACCTCATCATAACAAAAAGAAGCCCCGAATGCGAAAACGGCGTCTTACCTTCGCACCCGAAGCCATGCCCAGATCCTTCCGCCTTCCCGCTTCGCCCGGTCGACGACGGCCGCGGACGCGACCGAAAGCACGCGCGCCGATGCCGCGGCCACCCACCACGCGTCTTGAAATTCGCGGCCCCCGAAGAAGGGCGGCTGCCATCTTGCGTACAGCAGCGCCATATAAGCGTCGTTCACGACGAGCGCGATCGACAGCATCGCGAGCTGCGCCGCGGCGCGCCTCGTATAGCAGACGACCAGGAGGGCGATCAACGCGACGGGGTCGACGGTCGGATGCAGGACGATCGCCAGCGGGTCGACTCGTTCGACGAGCTGCACGAGCGAAAAGATCGCGCCGAGCAAACACCCGAACGACAGCGCAGCCGCGGCGTCCTTCCTCGAAAACGGCGAGACGAGCCCGAGCGCCGCGAGCGCGAGCAGCGGCGCGTACGCCGCAGTCCCCGCCCATGCTCCCGCCTTCCAGTCGACGGCGGCGGCCGCGATCCAGCCGAGGCAAAACAGCGACGCCGCCCGCGCCGACGCCCCGCCGATCGCATGCGATCTCCAGCCGAAGCAAATCAAGATCAGGGACAAGGTGAGCAAAATATAAGAGAGAAAGCCCGGATTCATGCTCGTACCTCCGCGAATCGGTTCTTTCCCCTATTATCGCTCCAAGCGCCTCGTTTTACTCCGAGTCGGCCTCCCGCTCCGGCCGCGCGGCGCGCCTTGCGTACTTCCGGATGTCGATGCCCCGCGCGGCGCACCAATCGGCCGTCTCGCCGACGATCACGACCGGCGCGGATTGGAGCTCGGGAATCGTTCGAGCGCCGACGGCGGTCATGACGAGCCGCAGCTCCTCCTCCAGCTCGCGGATCGAGGCGGCGACCGCTTCGACCCCCTCCTCGCGAAGCTTGCGCAGCAGCGCGCCGGCCAGTCCGACGGCATCCGCGCCGAGCGCGATCGATTTCGCCGCTTCCAAGCCCGTGCGGATGCCTCCGGAGCCGATCAATCGGCCGGCCGGCGCCGCTTCCTTCGCTTCGAGCAGCGATTCCGCGGTCGTGTTGCCCCAGTCGTCGAACCACGGAAGCGGCCGTTCCCGGCGAGCGTTCTCGATTCGAGCGAAGTTCGTTCCGCCGGTTCCGCCGCAGTCGACGGCCGCGACGCCGACCGACAGCAAGCGGGAAGCCGCGTCCATGGTCATGCCGAAGCCGACCTCCTTCGCGATGACCGGGACGTCCGCGCTCCGCACGATTCGCTCGATGCGGCGCAGCGCCCCTTCGAAGGAGCGATCGCCCTCGGGCATGACCAGCTCCTGCACGACGTTCAGATGAATTTGGAGCGCATCCGCCCGGATCATCTCGACGGCGCGCTTCGCTTGCTCCGGAGTCGCCTCGCTGCCCAAGTTCGCGAACAGCAGCCCTTCGGGATTGGCTCGTCGCGCGGCCGCATAACTCGCTTCGAGCTCCGGATCGCGCAAAGCGGCCATCTGCGAGCCGACCGCCATCGCGACGCCCGTAAGCCTCGCCGCTTCCCCGAGGCCGTAATTGATTTCTTCCGTCTCCGTCGCCCCGCCCGTCATCGCATTAATAAGAATCGGCGAGCTCATAGTGAGTTCGCCGATTCGGGTCGTAAGCGAGATATGGGACACGGACGTGTCGGGGAGCGGGTTATGCACGAATCTCACGTCCGACAGGCCGTTCCGGCCGCTCTGGCCGGAAGCGAGCGCATGGCGAACATGATCCATCTTGCGCGACATTCGCGTCATTCGTTTCGACTCCCCGTCGCTCGTCGATTACTTGAACTTGCTGAGCTTGTCGCCGAAGCGCTCGCCGAGCGTCAGGTTAAGCGATTGCGCGTCCGGAATGTCGACTTGCGGCTGTCGCGGCGCGCGGGCCGGACGATCTTGGCGTTGCGGCTGCTCCGGCGCTTCTTCCGTCTCCTTGATGCTGAGGGAGATGCGCTTCTCCGCTACGTTGATGTCGAGCACCTTCACGTTCACTTGCTGTCCTTCCTTCAGGACTTCATGCGGCGTGCCGATGCGGCGATGAGCGATCTGGGAAACGTGAACCAAGCCCTCGACGCCAGGCGCCACTTCGACGAACGCGCCGAAGTCGACAAGACGTCGAACCGTGCCTTGAATGATGTCGCCGATCTGGAATTGGCCGCCCGCTTGCTCCCACGGACCCGGCTGTGCCGCCTTCACGCTGAGGGAGATGCGCTCGTTGGCCGGATCGAGCTTCAGGATTTTCACCTTCACCTTGTCGCCTTCCTTCACGACGTCGGAAGGCTTCTCGACGTGCTGATAGGAAAGCTCGGAGATGTGAACGAGGCCGTCCACGCCGCCGACGTCTACGAACGCGCCGAATTGCGTCAGGCGCTGAACCGTGCCTTCGATGACGTCGCCTACGCTCAGACGCTCCATGACCTGTTGCTTTTGCGCTTGGTATTGCTCTTCCAGAACGTCCTTCTGGGAGAGAATGAGCTTATTGTTCGGACGGTCGATTTCTTTGACCTTCAGCTTCAAGGTGCGCCCCTTGTAGTCGCTGAAGTCTTCGACGAAGTGACGCTCGACCATCGAAGCCGGAATGAAGCCGCGAACGCCCACGTCCACGACGAGTCCGCCCTTCACGACGTCGACGACTTTCGCTTCGATCGTCTCGTTGTTGTCGAGGTACTCCTGCATTTTGTCCCAAGCCTTCTCGCCTTCGACTTGCTTCTTCGAAAGCGTTAGCGTTTCTTTCGCGTCGTTGATGCCGACGACCTTGCAAGTAACTTCCTGTCCCAATTGAACGACGTCCGATATATTGTCAAGAGGGACGGAAGACAGCTCGCGGGCGGTGATGACGCCATCGTATTTGTAACCGATGTCCACGTACACCTGATTGTCCTCCACCTTCACGACGGTGCCTGTGACGATGTCGCCCTTCTTAACCGTCGACACCTCGTTCATGTCCACCGTGTCCGCGGATTCCGCCGCCGCTTGCTCGTTTGCTTGTACCTTCGTCTCTTCCGTCATAACGATACCCTCCTCAGATTTCCAAAAACCCATTTGTGATGAATGTAGTATAATTCCAAAATACCATTTCCATACGTTAGAAATCAATGTACGTCTTCGGTATTCGGAAACTTGTAATCAACGATGTCGATCCAGCAAGTCCTGGATGGCGCTCATAATTCGGGCGGTGAGCGCGTCCGTCTGCTCCGCCGGAGGCAGATGCGCGACGGCTTCGGCGGCGTCGAACGGTTCCCCGTAGACGACCTTCAACCGCCGGAACGGCTTATACGATCCGATGATCGCGACCGGCAGGATGTTCGCTTTGCTGCGGAGCGCCATGCTGGCCGCCCCCTTCTTGCCTTCGCCGAGCTTCTCCGTCTTCTGTCTCGTGCCCTCCGGGAAGACGACGAGCATGCTGCCTTCCTTGAGTACCTTGATCGCGGTTTTCATCGTTTCCATGCTCATGCCGCCCCGTTGAACGGGGAAAGCGCCGCAGGACCGAATGAACCAGGACAGCACCGGAATGCGGAACAGTTCCGCCTTCGCCAGAAACGTGACCTGCCTTCGCAAATAACATGCGATAATCGGCGGGTCTAGAAAGCTGCGATGATTGCCGCATACGACGACGGGGCCGGAAGCCGGTTCCCGGTCCGCCCCGACCGACTTCACAAGGAAGATGATCGAGAGCAATCTCCTGACGATCGCTCTAGCGACGACGTATACCATCGTTACACCTCCAACGCCCGGCGGCATAAGCGGACGATGCGTTCCGCCGCTTCGTCCGCGGTCAGGTGCGACGTGTCGAGCAGCACCGCGTCGTCCGCTTGCTTCAGCGGCGAGGTCGCCCGTTCGGAGTCGCTCTTGTCGCGGGCGGCGATCGCTTCCATCAAGCCCTCGACCGTAACTTCCGGGTCCTTCTCCTTCAGCTCCAGCCAACGGCGCTCGGCGCGGATGCGGACGCTGGCCGTCATGAACACCTTCACTTCCGCGTCGGGAAGCACGTTCGTGCCGATATCTCTGCCGTCCATGACGACGCCGCGCCGATCGGCGATGTCTCGCTGCAATCGTACCAACACGTTGCGAATCGTCGGGACGGCCGCCACCTTCGATACGAACGAGGTCACTTCCTGCGTCCGGATCGGCTCCGTGACGTCTTCGCCGTCCATGATCACCTTCTGCCCGCCCGGCTCGGGGACGAGCCGGATGTCGGTCCGCTCCGCCAGCCCCGCAAGCGCCTTCGCGTCGTCCAAATCCGCGCCTTCGCGAAGCGCCTTCAACGTCACCGTCCGGTACATCGCGCCCGTATCGACATATATGTATCCCAATGTTTCGGCGACCTTCCGCGCCACCGTGCTCTTCCCCGCACCGGCCGGTCCGTCGATCGCGACATTAATCTTAGCAGTAGGAGGCCAATTCAAATCCGAGAACTTCCTTTCATCTAAAGCGAGTGGACCGCTGCAGACGTCGCCGTCTCGCAGAGAAAAGCAGGCATGGCCTGCTTTCGCGCTCGTTTAGTATAGCACACGTTCGGGGGATGGTGCAAAACCGTAGGAACGCCCTTCCAGTCTGTCCACCTCTACGATTCGCTCCCGTACGGCGTCGATCGTCAGCAATGCTTGCAATAGCACCAGGATGAAAAATAAAAGGACGATCCCTCGCAAGAGCCGCTTCTCCACCTTATCGGACAGCCGCAGAAACCGCTCGATATACGCTTCCGCGCTTTCTTCGCGCCGTTCGTTCGCCGCCAATCGCGCTCCTCCTTCATAAAAAAACCTATCGGGTCTCGCTCCCGATAGGTTGCTACGCAATAGGAAAATTATGCATGGTGGACTCGGCGCTACTTTCGCATTTCGAACTGTCGTTCGAAACAATATCGGATGATCTTCTGCTGTTCGACGCCCGCGATGTCGAGAAAGCGCATCATCGCAAGCTGCTTGCCCGTCTCGAGCGGCTTGATGCGAATGACTTCGGATTTGAACGGCACATGCTCGATGGAACCGTTGCGGAAGTGGATGAGCAGCCAGCAATGCAGCGAATCGTTCGCTTTGATCGGGATGTGCCCGTCGCAGACGATCGAGATGCCTCCCCCGCTGACGTCTTCCGTCACCGCGAGAAATTGGAGGTGATCGCCGAGTCGGCAGGCGATCTCGAGCGTGGCCGGGACGCGAAGGAACGTGCGCCGCTGTACGCGGGTGATCGTCTCGGGGTCCGGCCGCCGCAAAATCACGAGTCGGACGACGTCCGTCTGATGGCCGACGACCTCGGTTTCGAAGAAGTTTTTCACGCCGTCGCCCGTGACGAAATGGGCGGATATTTGATCGCCCGCGTCGAGCCGTTTGAACCGTCCCGTCTTCTCGTCGATCGGCAGCTCGACGGCGATGTTCTCCTCGCTGACGTCGGCGATGCGCGTTTTATATTGTCGCTTGCTCTCCTCTTCGTCGAGCGACGCCACTTGAAGAAATAACGTTTGATTGATTTTCACTCGCTCGGGCCCTCCCCTGCGGAACCGAACCTTGCGGATGACCTGGTTCGTTCGTCCCATGACCTAATACTGGTATTATACCAACCGCGAGGGAGAAAAGGAATGACAAAAGCGCAAGACGGAGTTCCCGCCTTGCGCTCGCTCGTCCGATCGGTTCCGTTACGTCCCGGACGCCTCGGCGTCGGAATCGCGGATCCGCTCGATTTTTTCTTCGAAGCCGTTGTCGGCGTTGAAGTAAATCCGGTAATCGCCGCCGTTAATGCTCCCTAAGAACTCGTAACACAGCACTTCCTCGTCCAAGTCGTTCCGGATCACGGCGAGCGACGCGTCCCTCAACTTGAAGTTCGGATTCAGCAGCTTCCTCGCTTCGGCTTCGGTCATCGCCGGCTCGTCGATCTTCTCGGTCGAAGGATGGAACAGCAGCTCGCCGGCGGAGAGGCCCGTCACTTCCGCGTCGTCGAGCGCCACCTTCACCGTCACCTTCTCCGGGTAGATCGTTACGCCGTTGACGACGCGGGCGAACATGACGCTCGCAACGTTATTGTATTCGTCGTAGCTGACCGCTCGCATGCCTTCATACCCGTGCTCCTGCAGGAAGTCCGTGCCGGCTTCCACCGCCCCGCGGATATCCACGATCTTGTTCTCGACCGCGCGTTCCGTCAAGAAGTACACGAGCTTCCCGCCCGCTTTGGTGAATTCCAACTGGCGCGTCGACTGATCCTTCGCCGGCACCGAAACCGTATACGTCGTAAACTCGGTATCGGCGCCGTTTTCGACCGTCTTCATGCCCGACGTATCCTTCAATCCGAGGAAATCCGCAGCTTTGCGCTCGGCGTCCTCCGCCGTAATCGGCGCGCCTTCCACGCCCTGCATCGACATGCGCCGATTCATCGCCGTCATCGTCGGACCCCAGTCGATGTCGCCGTTCTCGGTGACCCGCTTGTTCATCAGCTTAAAGCCGTCGATGATGTCGTTGTCGTAATTTTCTTCGCCGGAAGCGAGCAGCACCTCGACGTCCATCCACTGAAGGCGATTGTTGATGACCGATTCCTGCACCTTCCGAAGATCGGTCTTGATCTCCTTCGACTGCTCGTACAACGTTGTAAGGATCTTCATCTCGGCCGGCGTCAGCGGCTGTTTCTGCAAATCGCGCATCGCCGTCTTGTAGGAGAACTTGGAGATGTTCGCCAGCAGCTCTTCCGTCTCGTGGAACGGCATCAGCGTGAGCGGAAGCTGATTCACTTCCGATTGCGCCTGACTCGTCAGACGCCACATGTTGATAAGACCTTTGCGGTGGAAGTTCGACGCGCTGCTCACGGCCAGCGTGTTGCCGAGCTCCTCGTGCAGCTGGTCCATATGATAAGACAAGTCATGGAAAGCGCGTTGATATTGGTTTTCCGCCTTGACCAGGATTTGGTTTTTCTCTTGGTGCTCCTGATACCCCCACAGCCCGGCTCCCACGAGGAGAATCGTGACGATCGGGAACAGGACGGCGCTTAAACGTTGGTACACTCTAGACGTCCCCCTTCAACGAAAACTTATCGTTAGCTTTCGTTGAAGGCGTCGACGTTATACACTTTCTTCATCGATTAGAAAATCGTGATCGTTATCGCACAGACAGCGCTTGAACCCCGTCTCGATGCGGCCCTTCTCCTTCTTGCCGCGCAAGACGAAGCGTTCGCCGCACCGGTTGCAGCGAATCGATACTTTCACGCGAGAATTCATCGTGTTCCCGTCCTTTACCATTGGATGCTTCACCCAGTTTGGACGGACGCGTCACATTTTAAACTCTTCCTCGCGACGAATCATGCGAAGCGGCGAGTGATGGTTCGCGCGCTTCATTTTCCAAAGCCCTCTTGCCCAAAGATACGCCATGAACGGCACCATGAGCCACATCCAGCTCGACTTCGCCGTCGTCAGCAGGAAGTCGAACATGCCGTGATAGAATACCGGGAACATGAACGCGAAGGCGAAAAACTTGCCGCGCTCCTCCTTCGCGAATTTCGCCTGTCCGAAGTAATAGCCCATGACGACGCCGAACAGCGCGTGACCGGACACGGGGAGCAAAGCGCGGACGAGCAAGGTGGATATGGAAAACGGTTCGAAAAACGCGTACAGCATATTTTCCATCGTGGCGAAACCGAGCGACGCGGCGGTCGCGTAGACGATGCCGTCGTACGGCTCGTCGAATTCGGCGTGGCGGAACACGGCGATCGCGACGATGAGCCACTTCGCCGCTTCTTCGAGGCCGGCCGTCGTCACGAACGAGAACACGAACGGATCGTCCTTCCCGAGCCACAGCTCGAAGCCTCGCTGCAGCACCATGACCGGAAACACAGACATCATGCCGAACAGAAACAGCCTCGCGACCATCGCGATCGGTTCCGCCTCGTATCGGTCCTTCAGGTAAATATAGGACAGCAGCGCGATCCCGGGAGCGGCGGCGGCCGCCGCGATCGAGAACAAAGCCATGCGTCGCCCCCCTTTCCGTTTTAGAATAGGGCGCGCGTGCCGCCCCTCGTTACACCCAGCCTCTGTACCGCGCGGCCTCCGCCATCTTGCGAACGCCGACCATGTATGCGGCAAGCCGCATGTCGACGCCCCGCGTGGCATGGGTTTGATACACGTTGTCGAAGCCCTTGACCATCATCGCTTCGAGCTTCTCGTGTACTTCTTCCTCGGTCCAGTAATAGCCTTGATTGTTCTGTACCCATTCGAAGTACGAAACGATGACGCCCCCCGCGCTGGCCAGCACGTCCGGCACGAGCAGGATGCCTCGGTCGGAGACGATCTTCGTCGCCTCGAGCGTCGTCGGCCCGTTCGCCGCTTCGACGATGATCGATGCTTTGATTTCGTGCGCGTTGCGGGCCGTGATCTGATTTTCGATCGCGGCCGGCACGAGAATGTCGCAGTCCTGCACGAGCAGTTGTTCGTTCGTGATCGCCGTCTTCTCGAACAGCTTCGTCACCGTGCCGAACGAGTCGCGCTTGTCGAGCAAATATTCGATATCGAGCCCTTCAGGGTCGTAGAGCGCGCCGTATACGTCCGAGATGCCGACGACCTTCGCGCCGGCCTCGTGCATGAATTTCGACAAGTAGCTTCCCGCGTTGCCGAACCCTTGCACGATGACTCTCGCGTCCCGGACGTCGATGCCGCGCTTCTTCAGCGCCTCGCGGATCATGATCGTGACGCCCTTGGCCGTCGCGGTTTCCCGGCCGTGGGAGCCGCCGAGCACGATCGGCTTGCCCGTAATGAAGCCGGGGGCGTCGAATTCGCGGATGCGGCTGTATTCGTCGAACATCCAAGCCATGATTTGCGAGTTCGTCATGACGTCGGGCGCCGGAATGTCCTTCGTCGGGCCTACGATTTGCGAGACGGCGCGGACGTACCCGCGGCTCAGCCGTTCCAGCTCTCGGAAGGACATCTGTCTCGGATCGCACACGACCCCGCCTTTGCCGCCTCCGTACGGAAGATCGACGATGCCGCACTTGAGACTCATCCAAATCGACAGCGCCTTCACCTCGTCCTCCGTGACGTCGGGGTGAAACCGAACGCCGCCCTTCGTCGGGCCGACGGCGTCGTTATGCTGAGCCCGATACCCGGTGAACACCTTGACCACGCCGTCGTCCATCCGCACCGGAATGCGGACCGTCAGCACCCGCATCGGCTCCTTCAGGAGCTCGTACATTTCTTCCGTGTAGCCCAGCCGCTTCAACGCTTGCCCGATGATCGTCTGCGTCGACGTCAGGACGTTGCCGTTATCCGTTGCGGTCACGTTCTCCACCTCGCATGCCGTAATCTCGAACGTTCTAAGTGCTATTGTTCGTTGGCGGAAGTCGGTTCATTCCGGTACGGACAAAAAGCATCTTTCCGCCCCGCTCGGGGGCTGACAAAAGATGCTTTCTTCGCCGATTCCTTACGACCTATGCAAACTGGGCGCGGACGACTCCGATGGCGCCCTCCGCGATGACGACCTTGCCGTATTCCATAAGTACGGCGTCCGTGTAGGAGTTCGCCTCGCCGTACTCCGACAAGACCGAGATCAGGTTGTCGAACCGGCGATCGTCCTCCGCTTCGTACTCCAGCTGGAGCACCCACTTGTTCTGGTAGGCGTATAGCGCGCCTGCATCCGTATATTGAGGTCCGATTCGTTTCGCCGCAGAGATGACGTGCTCGAAATCGTTGAAGGTGTAAGAGATCAGGTCGCTCTCCTCGAGCGTCACTTCCATCTCGAACATGTCTTCATCGTCTTCGTCGGGATACGAACCGCGTTTCTCCGATTGTTTGCCTTTCGTGACGATGACGACCATGCCTTGCGCCGGCATCGCGAACACTTCGACGGCGAGCGGGCCGTTCGTCTCGAAGCCGAGCTCCGAATAGGCTTGGTCCATCAACTCGTTGAACAACTCGTGAACCTTCGGGATTTCGCGCCACATGTCGTATTTCTGGATGCCCCGCTCCGTCAAATCGTCGAATGTAAGGAAAATCCGAATCTTATCATGGCTTAGCCTCTCGATTTTCATCGCAGGATCCTCCTTTATTCGAAAAAAATCCGGTTACTCCAAGGTATGTTCAAACCTCGGAATGGTGAACGAAAAAGTGAAGCGTCTTCGCTTCGCTTGTCTCGCCGTACTTCCATGTTATCATTAAATTCCCTCGATTGCACTATGTAAACGCCCCCTTTTTCCCCAACGCAAAAGAACCGCCGGAGCTTCTGCGCTCCGGCGGCTTTCGGGCCGCTTCCCTTAACGAATCGTCGATGCGTCCCGGCTTTCGCTCAAGATGTCGTTCACTTGGCTTTTCAGCGCCGGGTCTTGCTTGACGATCGACTCGACGCGGTCGAGTCCGGTCGGCTGGGAAGACGTAGAAGCGTTCGTCGAACCCATGCCCGTCATACCGGTCATACCGCTCATGTCGGACGTCATCGCGCCTGTCGAGGTCGCGTTCGCGCCGCTCGCGTTGTCGCCGTAATACGACCGCTTGTCGGGCGACATCATCTTGCTGCGCGCCTTCTCGACCATGCTGTCCAACGCCTGCGTGGCAGAGCTGATGCCCGAGAAACTGAACGTCCGGTTGTTGCGGCTGAAATACATTGCGGCGGCCGCCCCAAGCAATCCGCCGACCACGATCCCGCTCATTCTCAACGGAAATCCCTCCATTTCAAAAATAACTACAGCCCTATTTTGTCTCGAGCCGCTCCGATTCATGCTGATGAAAATAAGGGAAACCGGCGGATACCGCATCGACGTCGGGCATGCTACAATGTGCGAAACGCGGGATGAACAGACTGCAGGAGTGTGATGCTACGCATGAGAAACATCGGATGGATCGCGGCGGGGCTGCTGCTCGTCGCCGCCCTGGCGGGCTGCGGAAGCGCCGGCGAAGGCACGGACGCCTCCCCTCCGCCGGCCGAGTCGGCGGCCCCGGACTCCGTCGTCCCTTCCGAGGGCGACGCCGAGACGGAAGAGACGGAGACGGCGCAGCCGCCGCAATCGGAACCGGAAGCGCAGCCGAAGCCCGAACCGGAGCCCGAGGCCGAGACGCCGACCGTCGAGAAAGATTATTATATGGACGGAAGCTACATCCTTCGTCCGAAAGACGAATCCGATCCGAAGAAGGTCGTTCTGTTGACGTTCGACGACGGTCCGAAGGACGAAGAGACGTTGACGTCGATGCTCGATACGCTGGAGCGACACCGAGCGAAGGCGATTTTCTTCCTGAACGGGTATCGCGCCGAGAAGAAGCCCGAGCTCGTGAAGCTGATCCATGAGCGCGGCCAGACGATCGGCAACCACAGTTGGGATCATATCGACTTGAAAAAGGAGCCGCAGGAAAGCATGGAGAAGCAGATCGACGACGTTCAAGCGCTCGTGCGGGACATCGTCGGCCAGGCGCCGACGTTCTTCCGGCCGCCGTTCGGCTCCGGCGGCGACGCGGTGAAGAAGAAGGCGAAAGATGCGGGGATGTTATACATGACTTGGTCGAACGGATCCCGCGACTGGGAGAAGGGGTACGACGAACCGCGCAAGGTTATCGACAGCGTGCTGGAGCAGCTCCATCCGGGCAGCAACATTCTGATGCACGAGCTCGCTTGGACGGACGAAGCGCTCGACGAGCTGCTGACCGAGCTGGAAGAGCGCGAATACGGATTCTTGGATCCGGAGCGGATCGATCCGGACTATTCCAAGAATTGAATGCCCCAGACGACGAGGCCGGCCGTCAACAACAAAAAGCATATCACTAGAAAATGGTAAAACAATCGAGTCATCTTCAATTTATTGGACGGATGGAGCTTGCTTCTCGGCGGAAGCGGTCCGTCCGTTTTTTTTTCGTCCTGTTCCGCGTCCGACACGTAGTTCGTCACGTCATTCCGCCCTCCGATACCGAATAATGAGTCCCATCACGAGATCAATGATAAAATGCGCGGCGATCGGCGTCCATAACGTACCCGTCCGGACGGCGACGTAGCCGAGGCCGTAAGAGATGGAGAAGACGATGCCCGTCATCAGCCAATGCTTCAAATATCGAACGTGGACGACGGCGAACAGAATGCTCGTCCAATAAGGCCCCATCCAATGTTGAACGGCCCCTCGGAACAGCACCTCTTCGCACACCGACACGAGGAACGACAAGAGAATAATGTGCCACACCGGGCGCGTTCGGAACAGCATGTCGTTGATCCCGCCGTCGTCCGTCACGTCCTCCGGCACGAATCGGGACAAGACGCCGTCGGCGACGAGCACGACGACGGCCAAGCCCGCGCCCCACAGCCAAGGCGTCCAGCCGGACGGCAAAGCCAAAACGCCCCAAACGGTTCGTCCCTGAATCCAGAGCAGCACGACCCCCAAAAGCAAGGTCAGCGCTTGCGTCAAATAGACGTTCAGAAGCAGCGTTCGATCGTCAAGGTTCGACATGTCGACTTTCTGAAATTTGACTTGCTTCCATTTTTTAAAATCGTATTTTTTCATAGTCAACAATTCCCTTTTAGCCGCTTATCCCCTATACTGATACAGTAATCGCCACGGAAGGCAGAGGGGTTCTCATGGATAAAAAATTGACAAAGTTCGACATCTTGATGGCGCTCGGATTCATCTTCGCGCTGGTCGTCGGCGTCGGCGCTTTCTTCTTCGGCCTACAGACCGGCAAGGAGCAAACCGACGCGAAATACCAAGCGATGATCGCGGAATTGACCGACGAGAAAAATCAGGACAACGTATCGTATCACCAACAACAGCTCGTTTCATTTTACCACACCGTGCTGCTTCCGTTTCGAGAGTTTCAAGACACGTGGTTCCGTCATTCGGAGACGATCGAAGCCGGCGGCGGCTCCACGGACGCCGACGCGCTGCTGAAGGAGCTCGGTCGGCTCGCGCGGGAAATCGCCGGCGAAATCAAGCCCACGACGATCCCCGAGGTGTCCCCGCTGCTTCGCGAGTCGCAAGCGAATTATCTGAAGAGTCTTACCTTATTCGCGGAAGCGACCGATCGTCTGCAGGACGGACCGGACGGCGCGGCGCTCGCGGAGACGATGCGGCAGGATCCGTACGTCGCCGAAGCGGCCGGCTTCGCGTTAACCGCTCAAGCGCAATATTACGAATCGATTTGGAAGTGGAACGAGGCGAACGACCCGGGTCTGGTCGGCGCCGACGCGGTCGCGAAGGACAACCTGACGTTCGAGGAATGGCGCAAGCTGCCTCTGAACGGCAAGAACTTGTTCCTCGCCCGCGCGCTGTCCGCCGCCGGCGCGTTCACGCCGTTTTACCCGCAAGACGTCGCCGCCCGAATCGACGATCTCGACGCGGAAGGCCGAATCGGCCAATTGCAGCTCGGGAATCTGCGCTCCACCGTCGAGATGCTCCTTTCGACCGGCGCCGTGCGAAGCAACGACTTCTTCCGGTCGAAGGAGAAGCATTACGAAGGCGAGACGCTGCCGCAGCTTCCGTTCTTCTATTAATCGTATGCGAAGCCGCGGGCGGCCGCCAGCGCGGCCATGCCGCCGATGACGTTGACGACGTCCTCGTACCCTTGCTCCGCGAGATAGCGGCACGCGTATTCGCTGCGCACGCCGTGGGCGCAGACGACGTAAATCCTTCGATCCGACGGCAATCTTCCGAGCGAAGCGGGAATCGTCTGCAACGGCATCAAGATCGTCTCGTCCAGATGATAATAATCCCATTCGAACGGCTCTCGTACATCGATGACGAGGCCGTTTTTCAATTCGCCGCGTTCGTACAAACGAAGAAATTCGCCCGGCGAGATATGTTCGTAGTTCGACATGGGTCTTCCTCCTTAGACATGCTTCGCATGATTGCATTCAGATTATTATACCTTATCCTCGTCGCGCTTTTCATATTGACACGACTACCACGTCATGTTACATTATTTTGCAAGTGTTAACAGACGAATAAAAGACGATGATGGAGAAGAGACATCGCGCGCGTTCCTCAGAGAGCCGATGGTCGGTGGAAATCGGCGAACGCGATTTGTCTTCAGCGCTCTGGAGTTGCTGCTTGAACGTCCCTTCGATGCGGATCAGTAGACGCAGCCGGCGAATCGGAAGCCGTTACCTTTCCGGGTCTTATTTAAGACCGACCGAGGCCGCAGGTGCGAACAGGCGGCGAAGTAGGGTGGTACCACGAAACGATTCTCTCGTCCCTTCATACGGCATCCGTATGAGGGTCGGGAGTTTTTTGTTTTCCATTTTTCCATATTCGGGAGGAGAAGAAGGGACCATGCTTAAAGTTTTAGTTTCGGATCCGATCAGCGATTTGGGTCTGCAGCAGCTGACGGACGCAGCCGACATTGCCGTAGAGAAAAAGACCGGCCTGTCGGAGGACGAACTCGTCGCCATTATCGGCGAATACGACGCGCTGCTCGTGCGAAGCCAGACGCGCGTCACCGAGCGCATTCTCGCCGCGGGCACGCGCCTGAAGGTCGTCGGCCGCGCCGGCGTCGGCGTCGATAACATCGATCTGGACGCTGCCACCAAGCGGGGCGTCATCGTCATTAACGCGCCGGACGGCAACACGATCACGACGTGCGAGCACACCTTCGCCATGATGATGGCGCTCGCCCGCCACATCCCGCAAGCGTACCGCAAGACGGTCGAAGGCGTGTGGGATCGCAAGTCGTTCCTCGGCGTAGAGCTGCGGAACAAAGTGCTCGGCGTCCTCGGCATGGGCCGCATCGGCTCCGAAGTGGCGAAGCGCGCGAAGGCGTTCGGGATGGAAGTCATCGGCTACGACCCGTTCTTGTCCGAAGACCGCGCCGAGAAGATGGGCGTGCGACTCGGCTCTGTAGAAGACATCATTCGGGAAGCCGACTTCATGACGGTGCATACGCCGCTCACGAACGAGACGCATCACATGATCGCGAAGCCGCAATTCGATCGGATGAAGCGCGGCATGCGCATCATTAACTGCGCGCGCGGCGGCATCATCGACGAGATGGCGCTGAAGGAAGCGATCGACGAAGGCATCGTCGCCGGCGCCGCGTTCGACGTCTTCGAGGAGGAGCCGCCGAAGCCGGATCATCCGTTCCTGACGCATCCGAAGATTATCGTAACGCCGCACCTCGGCGCTTCTACGATCGAAGCGCAAGAGAACGTCGCGATCGACGTCTCCGAACAGGTGCTTCATATTTTGCGCGGCGAAGCGTTCCAGAACGCGGTCAACATGCCGCCGATCCCGCCAGCCGTGCGGGCGAAGCTCGAGCCGTACTTCGAGCTCGGCACGAAGCTCGGCTCGTTCCTGGCGCAGCTCGCGGAGGGCGCGATCAACGAAGTGCAGGTCAGCTACTCCGGCGATTTGTCGGACGTCGACACAATGCCGCTGACGCGCTACATCCTGACCGGCATTCTATCGCATCACCTCGACAAGGAGCAGGTCAACATCGTCAGCTCCTTCCACCTCGCGAAGACGCGCGGCGTCGAAGTGATCACGCAGAAGTCGACGGCGGCCAAAGGCTTCACGAACTTGATCACCGTAACGATTCGCACCCGCGAAGGGAAGCATTCCGCCGCGGGCACGCTGCTCAACGGCTACGGCGCAAGAATCGTGCAGATCGATCCGTACCCGGTCGACATTCCGCCGGAAGGACATCTGCTGCTCATCTCGCACACGGACAAGCCCGGCATCATCGGCCGCGTCGGCACGCTGCTCGGGGTCAACGACGTCAATATCGCGACGATGCAGGTCGGCCGGAAGGTCGTCGGCGGCTCCGCGATCATGGTGCTCACGATCGACAAGCCGGCGCCGAAGGCCGTCATCGACGAGCTGAAGAAGCTGCCGGACTTGACGGACGCGATCGAAATTACGCTATAAAGACGCTGCCGCGTATAACGGTTTCGCGTAATAACAAAGACAACGGCCGGGAGAGGTATCCCGGCCGTTGTCTTTGTTTACCCCATTATTGCTGCGTACGACTTCCGATCACTCCGCCGCGCGCACGATGTCAGGCTCGCCTCGGGTGAAAAACGTTACCTCGACGGTAGGCTTCGGCTCCCCAGAAAATCTGCAGCTGAACGAGATCGTCTGTCCGCCGCTCCTCCATGTCGGCGGCTCCGTTGCGGCCGCGACGGATCGCAGCAGGTTCCAGTTGCGATCGTATACTTTGCCGATTCCGTCGCCGTCGCAGACGAGGTACTCGCCGACGGCGATCTCCGTTTCGAAGGCGAGATACTGGCCGTGCAACTGGAACGAGGGGCGGCGAATGCAGGCGTCCGCGGCGCCGGAAGCGGACGAAACCTTCAGCGAGAAGCGCAGCGCCTGCGCGCCGAACCGGTTGTAGAACGCCCAATCGGCTCCCCCGGGCTGCCCCGGCTGCAGCTCTTCCGGGCTGCAGACGAACCCGCCGGCGACGTCGACCTCATACAAGCTCCATCGATTCGGATCGATCGGCTCGAGATGCCAGTCGCTCTTAGGATCCTGCATGCGCGCTTGCTGCTCCGTCGTGAACGCCTTCATGCGCCTGGCGCGCTCCCATTCGCGAACCGCGGAGAGCAGCGCTTCGACGTTGCCGTTGCGGCGCAGCACCGCCAAGTCTGCGACCAACGCGAAGCCCGCGTCGAAGCCGGCCGCCTTGGACAACACCCATTCGATCTCGTCCATCGTCGTCGCCTCGAATGCATTCGAGGCGGATCGGACGAGGAACCAACCCAGCATCCGAGGGATGAAGTTGCGCGCAAAATAACGCTGGTTATGCAGACGCCACTGGAGCTGCCCTTCCCGGGTTGCCGCCCCCCACGGCTCTCCCCAGTTAAAGCGCGTATGCACATGCCACAAGAAATTCGGCACCACGATGCTGGCGTCGTTGATGACTTCGCGGTCCCATCCGTCGAAGCATCGCTTTACGAACCGGCTGGCCGCGTAATCCTCGTGCCCGGTCGCATATACCCCCTCAAGGCCGTCGAAGGAAATTTGGCGCAAGCCTGTATTTCGGAAGAGCTCCGCCAAGCGGTCGCCATACTCGTCCTGAAGGGCGAGGTCCGGGAAGAAAACGTCGTACGGATGGTCCCACAGTCGGCCTACGTCCATGCCGGCGGCGTGAGCGGCGGCCGTCGTGCCGTTCGCCCCCCGCTTACACCCGAGCAGCGTCCAAGGAGGAGAATCGGATACCGCTTCGTATTCGATCAACTCCCCGCCGACGACGACCGTACGCCGATACAAGCTCAATCGGAACGGAACCGGATCATCCACCGTGATCTCGGCGTCTTCCGCGCCGACCGGCGCCGTTAGGCGAGCCGAACCCGCCCGTTGCAACCGAGGGTCGGGAACCGGAGTGACGAACGGATCGTTCAACGAGGTGAAATTCGTCAACGTATGGACGCCGAGATAGACGCCTTCCCGCTCCGCCAGCTCCACGCATGACCTCATGCCTTGATCCCCGTTCGGGAACGACGAAGGGTTCAGCTCGAAGTGGCCCCAATTGTTGAACGGTTCGGGATGGTACACATAGCGCAGCCCGGCTTGCTTCGCATAACCGACCGCTTCGCCGATCGTCGATTCCGAGAAATCCGAAATGAGGTATGACTGATTCGCCGCCGGCGACGTCTTCGCCCACGCCCCATCGATCGTGGGATGCGGCAACCCCTCTCCCAGCTCGATCGTCTCGAGCGTATCGAGCACGCGGTCGACCGGACAACCGAACAACGCGATCCGGGAGCCTTCGAGCTCGGCGTCGAACCCGGATAGCGGTGCAACGAAAATATCGGACTGCCCCCACACCGCGCGCCGCTCGGCGCGGGTTCGGTTCCGAACGTAGGCCTGAAGCAGGCTGCCGCCTTCCGCCGTCGGCCAAGCCGCGCTAACGGAGTAATCCATCTTCGCGTCGGCATACGCCGCGACCGGTCCCGCTGGGACGTCGACCGGATGACCGCCGATCGTCTTCTCGTTTAACGTCTGGATGCCGATCGCGTATTCGCCGTCATGGACGATGCCCACGGATTCGCCGATGGAGGCCGAGAGCGTCGTCGCATAAGGTCCCCATAGCAAAACGGAGGGCGCGGGCCCGGTAATGCGCTTGACCTCGAACGTGAGGTAGAGGGGATGCTCTTCCACGCTCACCTCAATCTGTAGGCCGCTCTCCTTGAATTCGAGCGCGATCATGCCGGCGCCTGTCCGGCGGAAGCCGGACGGCGCTTCCGTCGCGCCGTTCGTCCGAACGCGGACGATGGGCGACTTCAGACGGCCGGATGCGAATTCCCGGCCCGTCTTCGAGCAACGGAGGCCGATAAGGTTACCGATGCGGTCGAACTCCACTTCGAAGTGCTCCGTACGCAGTCGATGCATGTTTATTTAGCTCCCAAAAGTTAGTTTCTGTCTATTCGCGGCTTTCTTCGTAAATACGCTGCGCCTCTTCCATAACAAGGTCTCCGCCCATCTTCTTCCATTCGTCGACGAATCGGTCGAAGTCGTCGAGCGACTTGCGCCCCGTGATGAAGTCGATAAAGGTTTGCAGTGTAAACTGCTCCAATTTATCTTGGTACTCGTTGTAGACGGGTTTGTTATACGGCGCCAAAATATCGATCACCCTCGTGCCTTTCGCCCGCGTCTCCTTCGCCAATTCGCGCAAGTCGGTGTCCGACGTATAGGAGGTTTGGAAGTCGTAATCGTTGAAGGAGCCCGCCATCGAGTATCCGCCGATTCCTTCGCGTTTGCGCACTTGCTCGTCGTCGTAAGGAGCGATGAACTCAACGATGCCCTTCTCGTTCAACTTCCACATTTTATCCTTCTCGCCGAAGTTCAGCTTTTCGTAAATTTCCGGGTCGAATTGGGACGCCTCGAAAACTTGTAAATACTTGACAAGCTTCTCTTGGTCTTGCTCCAGCTGCTTGCCGAACATGACGCCGGAGGCGAAGCTCGGGTGGTATTGCGAGATACCATACGCCCCTTCCGGTCCTTTGACGCCGCCGACAGTTTCCCAAGCGAACTCGGGATTCGCCGCTTTCAATTTATCGTACCATTGCTCGCCGCCAAGGAACGCGCTGCCGGGCAGGAACGACCACCAGTAATATTCGACCGCTCCCGCTTTCGCCGTCAGCACCTTATCTTCTACGTTATTTCCCTTGTTGACGACGAATTCGGGGTCGATCAATTCAAGATCATGCCAACGCTTCAATACTTCGAGCGCTTGTTTCGCGCCGGGTTCGATCTCCCCGCGGACAATCTTGCCGTCCTTCTCCCGGAAGATGTTCGGATAAGCGTCGAATGCGCCGAACACGGAGCTGAACAACGATTCGATATTACTTGCGGAGCCTGTCATGCCGTACGTATCCTTCTGCCCGTTCCCGTCCGGATCGTCGTTCCGGAAAGCGGTAAGCGCCGCTTCCATCTCTTCCAACGTTTCCGGCGCCTTCTCGATGCCTACATTCTTCAGCCAGTCGCCGCGGAAGCCAAGCTGCAGACCGTCGATGCCGATGTCCCATAGTACGGGGAGTGCGTAAATTTTGCCGTCTCTTCTTACGTACTGATAAGGATCGTCGCCGAGGAACCGCTTCAGCCATTCCACGTACTTCGGCATATGTTGTTCGATGAGCTCCTGCGGAATTTCCGCCGCTACGCCCTGCTGTAAAAACTTGTCGTAATCCGGGAAGGACGGCTCCTTCCACCAATCCGGAATTTCGCCGGAAGCGATCTGAAGATTGAGCGTCTCCGTGAACGTATCCCTGGCGGCGGCGACGAACTCCGTTTCGATGCCGAACTTCTCTTCGATCGCCCGAACCCCGTACGAATCCGTGTTCGTCAATCCGTCTAAATTCCAAAATTTCAGCACGGGCTTTTCCGCCGATTTTGCGGCTTCTTGCTTCGCAGACGGATCGACGCCTTGGTCGGTCGTCTCCGTTCCTTCCGGCTCGTTCGAGCCGTTCCCTCCGCCAGAGCTGCAAGCGGCTAATAAGACGATCAATGCAAGAGAACTTATCGCCGTCCGCCAAAGCATCCTTTTCTTTTTCAACCCTCTCATTCCTCTCAAGTCTTTTTTTCTATTAAAAGGGGGTTACCCCTTAATAGCGCCGATCATAACGCCCTTCACGAAATACTTCTGAATGAACGGGTAAACGAGAAGCATCGGTATGATCGAAAACATGATGACGGTCGCTTGCAGTTGGCGTCCCGAAAACACCGTCTTCGTCCCCAAGTTTTGGATCACGGAATTGATGTCGGTCATATTGTTCTGAATAATAATTTTACGCAACACGACTTGAAGCACTTGCTTGTTCGGATCCGTAATATAGATCATGCTGTCGAACCATGCGTTCCAATGGCCGACGCCGACCCACAACGCTATCGTCGCGAGCACCGGCTTCGATAACGGCAAGGCGATTCGCGTAAAAATTCGAGCATACCCCGCCCCGTCCACCCGGGCGGATTCCTCCAGTTCCTCCGGCAGCGCGCGGAAGAAATTGCGCATAATCAACACGTTAAAGGCGCTGATCATGCCCGGCAGGACGAGGGCCCACACCGAATTGAACAAGCCTAGTTCTCGAATCAACAAGTAACTCGGAATCGTACCGCCGCTGAAGAGCATCGTGAACAGAATGACCGCCGTGAAGCCGCGGTTGAACGGCAAATCCGCCTTCGCGAGCGGGTACGCGGTCAGCGCGGTGAATACAAGCGATAAGACGACGCCGATGCCGGTGCGAAGAAGCGTATTCGCGTATCCCGACCACAGCGCATCGAAGCGCAGCGCGAGTCTATAGCTTTCGAAAGTCAGTTCGGCGGGAAATAAGATGAATCCCGATTCGTAAGCCGAGCTGTTCACCCCCGCGCCGTCCAGCGAGATGACGACCTGCGTCCAGAACGGATAGAGAGTCGTAAGCGCCACGATCGCGAGTACGAAATACAGAACGGCGTCGATCGCCTTATCCCCCGGCGACTTCTTGATGTTGATCATGACCATCTCTCCTCATGCTGTGATTCCCTGCGTTGCGATCCGGGCCTACCACAAGGCGTGATCCTTCCCGCCGATGACCTTCACGATGCGATTGACGACGAGGATTAACAACAGCGCGACAGCCGATTTAAACAAACCGACGGCGGTAGCGTAGCTATAATCCATCTCGACGAGGCCCCTTCGATACACATACGTATCGATGATGTCCGACACGTTCATCACCCTAGGGTTATACATGTTGAAAATTTGGTCGAAGCCGGCGTCCAATATTCCGGACATCGAAAGAATCAACATGATCGCGATGACGGGCGCGAGCATCGGGATGGAGATGAAGAACATACGCTTGAATCGTCCGGCTCCGTCGATGACGGCGGCTTCGTACAGCTGAGGGTCGATGTTCGAGATCGCCGCGAAGTAAATGATGGACCCCCACCCGAAACCTTGGAAGATGCTCGTGACCACCAAGATCGAACGGAAATATCGATCGTCCGCGAGGAACAGCATCGGGTCCGCGCCGAACCATTGCAACATTGCATTGATCGGGCCGTCCATCGAGAAGATCGTGAAGAAGATTCCCGCCATAATGACCCACGAAATGAAATGCGGGAGGTACGACACGGTCTGAACCGCCTTCTTGAATTTCGCGCTCGATACCTCGCTTAGCAAGAGCGCGAATAAAATCGGTACCGGGAAACCGAAAACGAGCTTGTAGAAACTAATAACGAGCGTGTTCTTAAGGACCGTGTAAAAATACGGATCCGAGAACACCTTTTCAAACCAATGGAACCCGATCCATGGACTGTTCAAAATACCTTGCGTAATTTTGAAATCCTTGAACGCCAGTACGACCCCGTACATTGGGAGATAGTGAAAAACACCGTAGTACATCATCCCCGGCACGAGCATGAGCAACAAAACGCGATACTTTTTCCAACGCCTCCACCGATCCGCCCCGAATCGAAGGCGTCCGCTCGAACGGACCGGCGCGGCCGCTCGGTTCATGACTCCCGCCCCCTATCCATGTATTCGCTTTCATTTCTTGAATTAACTATACCAAGCTCCGAGGGTAATGAAATTATCAAACATTTTCGAAATGATTCGATTTCTTACGTAGTTTGCCCCGCTTACTTATCGGGACGGCCGTTGGCAGGTACGGCGATCCTCATTCTCGTTCCTCTCCCCGGCTCGCTTTCGATTCGCAACGCGTACTTCGTCCCGAAATACAACTTCAGCCGCTTGTTCACATTCTTCAACCCGTATCCGACCGATTGTTCCGAGAGTAGACTCTCGACCGTTTCTTCGTCCATTCCGGGACCGTTGTCTTCGACGATGAACTCGATGGCCGGTCCGACCGTCGCCGCCGCCACGCGCAGCTTCCCTCTTCCGCCTTCCTTCTTCTGGATCCCGTGCATGACGGCGTTCTCGACGATCGGCTGGAGCGTCATATTCAGCATCGTGCCGGAGTACACGCTTTCATCGATCTCGTAGTCCACATCGAAGCCGTCGTCGTTCATGATCAACAGAATTTCCAGATACGACTTTACCGTTTCAAGTTCGTCCTTCGCGGGAATGAGATGATCGCCTTTATTCAAGGTTGTCCGATAAAACTTCGACATGGCTGTCACGACGTGACTAATTAGCGTCTGCCCGCTTTTCACGGCCTCCCAATTGATGAAAGACAACGTATTATACAGGAAATGCGGTTTTATTTGGGACTGGAGCGCCTTCAGCTCCGCTTCTTGTTGAATGATCTTGCTGGCGTAAGACTCTCGAATCAACTCGTTTAACCGAAACACCATGTTGTCGAATCGGTTAATCAGCTCTCCGATTTCGTCTTTGGACGCGCTCTGTACGCGAAGCTGCAGGTCCCCGTTTTCCACTCGCTTCATAAAGCTGTTCAGTTGGTGGATACGGCGAATCATCGTACGGGAAAAGACGGAAATGATGAACAGCAGGAAGATGATGCAAGACGCGATAACGATCAATGTCGCATTCAGGATCGAGCCGGCATTCGGCGTTACGCGCTCCGCCGGCACGAAGCAATGCAGCGTCCAGCCGGTTTCTGAAATCGTCTTCTTAACGACGAAATACTTGATATCTTCTACCGTCACGGTACTGTCCGTCGGATTGACCCGCTTCGTTACTTCGGTCGCGATTTCCCGCAAGTCGTTCCGATTCGCATACAGCAGCTTGTTCGAATCGTCCGTGATCGCCACGCCGTAACCGTCCATTAAGTCGGTAACGCCGAAGAACAGACCGCGATGATGAATCCGGATTACCGCCGCGTTGATGTAAGGGTCGGAGAAGAAGCGGGGAAAGGTGCGGACGAACAGCAATTCCTCCCCATCGAAAACCCAATGCTCCCCTTCCCCCGCGATCGCCTCTTCGTACCACGGCTCGCCCTTCGCCCGCTCGGCGGACACGACGGCTTCTCCATATTCCGGAACGTCGCTCTGCGTGTAAAACTTGATATCCCGGATATTCGAGTCGACCGTCCTCATCATGGTAAAGTACGGCGCCAGGTATTCGTTCAAATCCCGCGACAAGTTCACCAAGTCGAGGTAATCGTTCGCGACGATCCGTTGGAAGGTTCGATTGTATACGATCGATTGAAGGGCCCGGTTATACTGCTCGATCGAACCCCCGATGCTCTGCGCCAGCGTCGTCGCATCGCGTTCCACGCTTTGTTCCGCTTGGTAATCCAACAGCTCCCTCGATTGCCCGTAGGCGTACATGCCCAGCACGAAGATCGGTACGATAATTACGGTCAGATAGGACAGGAACAGCTTCTGGTTCAACCGCAGCCGGTTGAATAGGAGATCGATCGAACGCTTCATCTGCCCATCTCCTCCCGGTACTGCGAGGGGGATACCCCATAATGCGTCTTGAATAGCGAGCTGAAATACGGGAAGTTCGGGTAACCGACGGATTGACCGATGGAAACGATCTTCTGATTCGTCGTCGTCAATAGCTGACGCGCCCGCTCCATGCGGAACATCGTAATATATTTGTTGATGCTGATGCCCGTTTGTTTTTTGAACAGATAACTCAAGTAGCTTGGGCTTAGGTACACTCTCTCGGCCAGGAGCTCTAACGACAAATCGGATCCGTATTCGTTCGCGATGATATCGATGACGTCCTCGATCGCCTTACGCTTCGAATCCGCCGACTGCTCCCGAAGCTCTCCGCCTTGGTCGAACAAGGAAAGCATATATTGTTTCAGCGCTTCCAAGGTCTCCGCTCTGTAGATGGCCTCCAGACTCTTTTCGAAACTATAAATCTCCTTCTTGATCGCCGCGCCGTACATGGCCTTCGCGATCTCCATGCATAGGTGCTTTACGTAAACGACGGAGTAGGTTCCTCCCGCCTGAAGAAGATCCATCACCTGCTCGAACTGCACCTTCGCAACCTCGTATTGCTTCTTCTGAAGCTGCAGCGCGATGCCGGACAACGCCTCTTCGGCCGAAACGCGTCTCTCCTCGTTTTCCCGCCGCGGCGGCCGGGCGAGGAGGACCGTACCTTCCCGGAAAAAAAACTTCCGCTCCAACACCGCCTCCAACTCGAAGAAGGCATGCGGGAACTGCGATCCGTCGCTTACCTCTCCGCCGACGACGATCGTCATCTCCCGATCGTACACTTCCTTGAACCACCGAACGAGCCTTTCGCCGAAGGCTAACGTCTCCTCCTCCCCGACGGAGGCATTCATCAACAGTAAGCTTTGCAGGGGATGCAGGTGCACGAGCTCGAAGGTTCCCGGCGCCAACTCCGACAGCTCCTCCTCCACTTTACGGTCGAACAGATCGAAGAAGCGGCTGCCCGTATCCAGCAAGACGAGCCGCACGCTGCGCCCGCCGTAGTGCGTTATCGCCGGCAGGTACGGCGTCCCGGCCGCATCCGGGCTTTCGCCGTGCAGCATCCGGGCGACGATCGTTTGCTTTTCGAAATGGACGCCCCTCCAATACGCCTCCTCGAGCTTCTTGTACTGATCTTTCGCTTGCCGTTCTTCCTCGCACAACTGGATGACCTGCGACATCACCTTTAAAAACTCGTTCACCTCGACAGGCTTCAGGATGTACCGAATCGCTCTCAGGTCGATAGCCCGCTGCGCGTATTCGAACTCTCCGTAAGCGCTCATCATAATGACCTTCATCGATGGATCGTACGCTTTCGCGCGTTGAGCCAGCTCCAGGCCGTCCATGCCGTGCATGCGGATATCCGTGAGCAGAATATCCACTCCGCCTTCCTCGATTCTCGCGATCGCCTTCTCCCCGCTGTCCGCTTCCCCCGCTTCGAGCGGCAGATCGTATTTCGCAATGAGAAATTTGACGCCTTCGCGTTCGAAACTGTCGTCATCGACGACGAGAATGTTTAACATCCCGCTTCACCACCATTAGAAAATTAGGATTCGTTCATGTGGAAAATAAGCATCCCCGGAAATCGAGGATGCTTATTATGTGTATGTTATAAGAAAGAGCCGCCCCTAGTCCAATAAGACTTTTGGGACAGCCCTTTACCTTCGACAAGTGTTCCACGAACAACAAGAATTATCTTCTTTTTTCAACAGCAACCGATTTCGGCGCGACGGGAAGCGTGACGGTGAATGTCGTTCCGTGTCCGATTCGGCTTCGGGCGTGAATCGCGCCTTCGTGGGCGTCGACCAAGTTTTTGACGATCGCAAGTCCTAAGCCCGTGCCGGACGTCCGCTTGCGCGACTTGTCGGCTTTATAAAACCGCTCGAAGATGTAGGGCAAGTCTTCCGCCGGAATGCCGTCGCCTTGGTCCTCCACCTCGATTCGCAGCGAAGGTCCGTTGTCGGCTTCGATCCGCGACGCGCGGAGGAAGATGCGCTTTCCTTCGGGCGTATGTCGAATCGCGTTGTCGAGCAAATTCGTGAACACCTGCTCGAGCCGATCCTCGTCGGCTCGCGCCAGCACGAGCGCCCCTTCGCCGCCGGGGGTCTCGAGCTCTACCGCGATGCCCCGATCCCTGGCGAGCGCCGCGAACTTGCGGTGCACCCGCTGCAGCAGCGGCGCCAGATCGGTCTCGACGCCGTGCAGCTCGAGCACGCCCGTCTCCAGCCGCGCCAGGTCGAGCAAGTCCTGCACGAGACGGCCCATGCGGAGCGACTCGTCATGGATGACCTGGGCCAGCTCCCGGCGTTCCTCCGGCGTCGAGACGATGTCGTCGAGCAGCGCTTCGCTGTACCCTTGCAGCATCGACAGCGGCGTCCGCAACTCATGGGATACGTTCGCGACGAAATCTTTGCGCAGCTTCTCGAGCCGCACCTCCTCCGTCACGTTCCGCAGCACGGCGACGGCGCCCCGCAGCGTCCCTGACGTATATAGGGGCGCCATGACGACGGACCAGACGCCGCCCCCGACATGCAGCTTCGTCGTCACTTCCTTCTCCTCGGCGACGACCGCCTCGAACACTTCCTCGAGCGGCTGCGGGATTCGCTTCCGCCCGCCGTTTCCGGGCGGGAACGCCGCCCCCCCCTCCGCGGCGTTCTCCATCAGGTCCCTCCATAGCGCGAGGAACGTCTCGCCGTGCGGGTTCGAGGAGATGATTTTGCCGCTCGCGTCGAACGTCACGACGGCGTCCGTCATGGAGCCGAGAATGCTGGCGAGGTGCTCCTTTTCGTAATTCAGGTCCCGGATCGTGCCTTCCAGCTTCTCGCCCATATGATTGAACGCCACGGCCAGCTGTCCGATTTCGTCGCTCGAACGAATTCCGACCTTCGTATCGTAATGCCCCATCGTAATCATGTCCGCGGCGCGCTTTAACTGCAGCAACGGCTGCGTAATTTTCGAGGAGAGGAAGAACGCGAAGAACGTCGTCAGCGAAAACCCGATGATACAGATGATGACGAACAGCCGCTTGATCTCATAAGAGTTAGACGTAAACTCCATATCGATATATGGCAGCAGGAAGACGCCGAGCAGGGATAACACGAACGCGACGAGCAGGATGATGGTGCCCCACAACTTAATGACGATATTCCGCCAAAGCTGTTTCATCTTACCGAGGCACCTCGAGCTTATAACCGACGCCCCAGACGGTCGTAATCATCGCGGCGGCGTCCGGCGACACTTTGTTCAGCTTCTCTCGCAGCCGCTTCACATGCGTATCCACCGTGCGAAGATCGCCGAAGAACTCGTAATTCCAGACGTCCTTCAACAGCTGCTCCCGGGAAAACACCTTATCCGGCGACACCGCCAAATAATGCAGCAGCTCGTATTCCTTCGGCGTCAAGCTCACTTCTTGCCCGTCCGCGGTGACGCGATGCGCGTCGTGTTCGATCATGACATGCGGGAACACGATCGTGCTGCTGGACGGCGCTTCCTTCGTCAGGAACGCCGTCGTCGACGACCGGCGCAAGATCGCCTTCACCCGGAAGATGACCTCGCGAGGGCTGAACGGCTTCACGACGTAATCGTCGACGCCGACCTCGAACCCTTGCACCCGGTTCGCCTCTTCGCCCTTCGCGGTCAGCATGATGACCGGCGTCGCTTTCTGTACGCGCAGCCGGGAACATACCTCGACGCCGTCGATGCCCGGCAGCATAACGTCCAGCAGAATTAAGTCGTATTCCTTCTCGAGCGCCATGTGCAGCGCCGTCTCGCCGTCCTCCGCTTCTTCGATGAGGAAATGTTCTTTCTCGAGATACATCCGCAGCAGTCTGCGGATGCGCTCTTCGTCGTCCACGACGAGAATCGTATGTTGTCTATCGCTCATGGAGCCACAACTCCTTACCCCTTAGAGGGAAAATGTGGTCGACGCGCCTTACACGCCGGCGTAGGAATGCAGACCGGCGATAATCAGGTTGACGCCGATCAACGTAAACATCACAACGATAAATCCGATGACGGCGAGCCAAGCCGACCGGTTCCCCTGCCAGCCGCGTCCGAGCCGCAGATGCAGGTATACGCTGTAGAACAGCCAAGTGACAAGGGCCCATACTTCTTTCGGATCCCAACCCCAGAACCGGTTCCAAGCGATATGCGCCCAGATCATCGCGAAGATGAGCGCTCCGAGCGTGAAGATCGGGAAGCCGATCGCGACGGCTCGATACGTAATTTCGTCGAGATCGTCCGGATCGATCTCCGCCAGCTTCGGATGAATGACGCGGCCGAGCGGCTTCCGGAACGCGAGTCGGAGAACGGCGTATAACGCGATGCCGAACAGGACGGACCAAACCGCGGTGTTCAGCTTGCGCCCCGCGTTCACGCCCTTCATCCATTCGGGAGCGGTCATGAGCGGCTGCTCGGAGCCGAGGAACGAATCCATGGCGACCAATTCGTAGCCGTGAGGCGCATAGATCGGCGGCATCGTATACTCCACCGTCACCTCGGACGTCTGACCCTCGACCGTCTGCTGGCCGACGAAAGAAGCTTCGTAGCCGATGCCGCGGAACGCGAAGGCGGCCAGGATGAAGCCGACGACGATCAGCACCGAGAACAGCGTGAATTCGATGCCGGCCTTCTGGAGCGTCGCCCGCCGCCCCTTCGCGTCGTAATCGACGACGCGAAGCAAGTACATGAGTCCGCCGGCGAACGCGACCGCGAAGAACGCTTCGCCCGCCGCGGCCGTCGTCACGTGAATGTACAGCCAATAGCTGTTCAACGACGGAATAAGCGGCTGCGCTTCCCAAGGGAACACCATTGCGTACGCGAGAATGATAAAAGCCACGGGCGTCGCGAACGCGCCGAGCAAAGGCCTGCGGTAGATGCGGTAGATGATCGCGAACGCGACGACGATCATCATCGCGAGGAACGTCATGAATTCGAATAAATTGCTGACCGGAATATGCCGGTTGGCGATCCATCGCAATATGAAAAAGATCAAGTGCAAGCCGAGTCCGACCATGGCTACCGCGAACGCGCGGCGCCCTCTGGCGGCGGACCGGGTCGCCCCGGTCTCCGCGCCTCCGAAGCTGCGCCCCGTGATGCTGACGGTGAACATGACGAACGAGGCGATATACGTAAACAAGGCGATCACTAACGCCGTATTGCTGATATCGTACAAACTCAAGAAGGGTCCCCCGCTTTCGATTTACCGGAAAGCGCGGCCGAAGCGTCGAGACCGAGCGCCGCCAACAGCTTCGCCGTCTCCTGTTTCATGCCGTGCCAATTTTTGTTCGTGTGCGCGCCGAGCGTGAGTCGATTTCCGTCGATCCGCACCCAGATGCGGCGATGCTGCCAATAAAATCCCATGACAAGCCCAAGCATGCAGATCGCGCCGCCTAGCAGCAAGTACGGCACCGTCAAGTCTTTGCGCGCCGTCAACGTGCTCGTATACGTCGATATTTCGACGTCTTCCATCCCGCCGGCCCGAATGTCGAACCGTTCGCCCGTGCCGACCGCGGCGTTGATATCGTCCTGCCGGAAGCGCTCCTTGTCGATCTCCCTCGGGAAATACAAATACGAGGCCCCCGCTTCCGGCAACCCCGGACCGGTAATCATAAAGATGTAGGCCGGCGCGTTCGGCGTCTCCGCCGACACCGTCGTCGGTTCGCCGTTCGCGTCGAGCGAAAATTCGGGATAATAATTGTGAAGGCGGAGCTTGTACGGCCCAGCTTCGTACGCGAGATCGGGATTTACCGTCTTCAGCGTGAACGTGCCGAACGCTTCGCCGGTCTTCTTGTCGATCAGGGAGACGGCGACGCTCCGAATTTGCGGCGTGGCTTCGTAGCCGAACTGATAGATCGACAAGCCGCGATATTCGAGCGGATGATTGACGAGGATGTCGCCCCGCGTCGCTTCTACCAGTACCGGATCGGACGTGCCGCATCGGTCCGTGCATTCGTAGAGCACCGCTTCGGTCTTGAACAGCTTCGGAACGACGCGCTCTTCCTCTTGGAATTGCCCGCGAAGCTCCTCGTTTTCATAAAACTCCACCGTAAACCGTTCGTTCTTCACGTAAAAATTCGTCCCCGCGATTCGCACGGTGTCGCCCTCGAGCACGTCGACGTATTCCTCGAGCGTAAATCCGGGCAAGGTGCGGACGAGCACGATGAGAAGGAAGATAATTAAACCGAGGTGATTGACGTAAGGCCCCCAGCGGGACCACCGGTACTTCTCGCCGAGCACCGCGTTGCCGACCCGGCTCGTCCGAAAGCGCAGCTTCTTCAGCGCCTTCTCCGCTTCGTCCGCGAGGCGCGACGCTTCGGCCGACTGCGCGTCGGCGGCCGTCGGGAACGCTAGATCCGTCTCGTAAGACACCTGTTGACGCCGTAGGAAATCCACCGTGCGGTCGGGCTTTTGTTTCTTTAACGCCTTATACAGCGGAATCGCGCGATCGAGCGATGCGATGACGATCGACGCGCCGAGCATAATGACGATGACTTGGAACCACCAAGACGTATAGGTGTGGCTCAGTCCAAGCAGGTAATACCACTTGCCGGTCCATCCGTATCGTTCCGTATAATAATCTACCCCCGGCGGCGTTAAGAACGCCTCCTCTTGCGGGTAGACGGATCCGATCGCCGCGCCGAGCAGCGTCAATACGATCAGCCACATCCCGACCCTCACCGACGAGAAGAAGCTCCACACATGGTCGAGCCAGTCCTTGTCGGCTTTCTGCGAACGTCTGGGCGCGCCGTCGTAGCGCATGTCGAACGGCTTCGGCGTCTCGTTCACGCGCGTCACCCCCGCTTGCGGAGCGCCCGGTCGGCGCCCCGCATCATTGTTGTAGCAGCCGTTGTATACCGGCCTCGATGTAGCCTTCGGTCATGCCGCCTACCTTCACCTCGCGAACGACGCCCGACGCATCGACGAAGAACGTCGTCGGATACGATCGGACGCCGTAGCGGTCGCGCACGTCCAGATCGGGATCGAGGAGCACCGGATAGGTGACGCCGAACCGATCGACGAACTGCTCGATGCGCACGGCGGGCTTCTCGCCGAGATTGACGCCGAGAATGACGACGCCTTGATCCTCGTACTTTTCGTACATCCGCTGCAGCGCCGGCGTCTCTTCGACGCAAGGCGGACAGAACGTCCCCCAGAAATTCACGACCATCGGCCGTCCTTCGTACGTCTCGGTGCCGACCAACCCTCCGCCGAGCGCTTCCAATTCGAACGGCGCGACCGGATCGCCGGCCTCGGGAGGCCGCTCTTCGCTTTTGAACAAGCTGCCCGCGACCGTATAGCCGACGATAAGCAGCACGAAAGCGAAGATAGAAATTTGGATCCATCTTCTATGTTTTCCCATGGCTATTCACCCTACACTCCATTATAACGAAAGGAAGGGGACCTCGTTCAGTCCCCTTTTTGAACTTTATGTGTCGACTGCTGTTCCGCGAGCTCTCGGAGCTCGGCGAGCTCTGCCTTCGTCAAGTGTCTGTACTTCCCTCGTTGCAACCCGCCGAGAAAGACGGAACCGAACCGAATCCGCTTCAATCGTACGACGGGCGTGCGAATCGCTTCGAACATGCGCCGCACCTGCCGGTTCCGGCCTTCCGTGATCGTGATCTGCACGATCGCCTCCTTGCCGTCCGGGTCGGCGTCCGCGTATTCGACCTCCGCCGGCGCGGTCATGCCGTCATCGAGCTCGATGCCGGTTCGAAGCTTGTCCAACAGAGCGCCGTGCGGCACCCCTTTCGTGTGCACCATATACGTCTTGGGCACGTGAAACTTCGGGTGCATGAGCAGATTGGCGAACTCGCCGTCGTTCGTCAGCAAAATCAGGCCCTCGGTCTCGTAATCCAGACGGCCGACCGGGTATACCCGTTCCTTAATGCCGTGCATGTAATCCATCACCGTCTGGCGCCCCTCCGGGTCTTTGGCGCTGGAAATCACGCCCTTCGGCTTATGGAAAGCCAAATATATTTTTTGCTGCGATGCGATTTTCTTGCCGTCCACGACGATTTCGTCGCTGGTCGGATCGACCTTCGCGCCGAGCTCCGTCACGGGCTTGCCGTTCACGGTCACCCGGCCCTGCGTGATAATCTCTTCGCACTTGCGGCGCGAAGCGATTCCCGCGGCGGCCAACACTTTCTGCAATCGTTCCATTGATGGGTTTCACCTCAAAGCTAATGATACCCATCCGATATGGAAAGCACAAGTTTCCGCCACGGGAACCGGGCGCCGGGGCATCCGTCCCGGTGCGGAGAGATGGCGTCCGGGGGCACGCCGAACGCTTCGGAGAGCCGGGCGATCAGCCGGGCGGCGACGAATAGCTGCTCCTCCGTTTCGGGATCGAGCGAGCCGTCGTTCGTCGCGAAGTCGCCTTCCAGGCAAATATGGACGCGGCCGGGTTCGGTCGTCTCGGCGCCGGGAATGACGATGCCCGACCGCGCGACGAAGAAATCGAACCCCTTGCCGTTAATCGACGTACAGCGGGATTGATGAATGACGAAGCCTGTAACCCTCATCCGTCGGTCACTCCTTCCGGGATCGATGGTTACAAGGTATGCGGGGGAGAGCTCGGGGGTTCGAACGCTTACGCGAAGACGAGGTAGCAGACGGCGACCGCCGCGAAGAAGCCGATCAGGTCCGACACGAGGCCGACCTTAAGGGCGTACCCCGCCTTGCGGATCCCGACGGCGCCGAAGTAGACGGTCAAAACGTATAGCGTCGTGTCAGTGCTGCCTTGAACGGTAGCCGCGATTTGCGACACGAAGGAATCCGGCCCGAACGTCTTCATCAGGTCGGTCGTATACGCGAGCGAGCCGGCGCCGGTAATGGGCCGGAGCAGCGCGAGCGGCAACACGTCCGCGGGCACGCCGAGCCTCGCGAACAACGGCGCGACGGCGCCGACCAGCATGTCCATCGCGCCGGAGGCGCGGAAGATCGAGATCGCCGCCATCATGCCGACGAGATGCGGAATGATGCGGATCGCAGTGTCGAAGCCTTCCTTGGCACCCTCCGTGAACGATTCGTACACGGGCACCTTGCGGTAGGCGGCGTAGAGCGGAATGAGCACGACCATGACGGGGATCGCCCAGGCGGACACGGCGGTAAGGACGGATGACATTCGGAATCGATCCCCTTTCTACTTAAGTATCGGCGGAAGGCGGCTGGGAGGGCGGCGGCGGCGTACGGCGCTGATACCACTTGTCGAGCAAGATCGCGGCGACGAGCGCGATCGCCGTCGCCGCGAGCGTCGGCCCGACGATGTCGGTCGGCGTCTTCGAGCCGAAATTCATCTTGATCGCGATCATCGTCGTCGGGATCAGCGTGATGCTAGCCGTGTTGATCGCGAGCAGCGTGCTCATGGCCGCGCTGGCCGACTGCTTGTCGGGATTGAGCTTCTGGAGTTCTTGCATCGCCTTGATGCCGGCGGGCGTCGCCGCGTTGCCGAGGCCGAGAATGTTCGCGCTCATGTTAGACAAGATGTACCCTAACGCCGGATGGTCGCGCGGGACGCTCGGGAACAGAAATCGCACGAACGGGCTGAGCAGCTTCGACATCTTCTTCAGCAGCCCCGCGTCTTCGGCGATACGCATCAGACCGAGCCAAAACACCAGCACGCTAATGAGTCCGAAGCACACCGTCACGCCCGTCTTGGCTCCTTCGAACGCCGCCTCGGTGACGGCGTCGATGCGGCCGTTGATCGCCGCGACGACGAAGCCGGCGACGATGAAGAACAACCAAATCCAATTGACCATTCGCGTCAACCTTCCTTCGTTTCGCCCGTGAACACCGCTCTCAGCAACGTCCGGAAGATGTCGGCGAAGTTCGCGTGTCGCTGCTCCTGCTCGAATTTCGCAAACTGAAACGTTGCCTGCTCCTGCGCTTTATAACGAGAGCTGCCGTCTTCGAACAACGGAAGCGAAGCGATGCGTTCGCCCTTCAAATACAATTCCAGCTTGCCGCGCATTCCGAGCCTATAATCGGTCGTCGTCTGGTCCTCCAAGACGATCTTCTTCCGAAGCTCCCCGATCTCCCCTTCGGCGAGCGGGTAATCGAACGACCGGGCGACGACGAGATTCGGGCTCTGCACCCGTTCGCCGCTCTTCACGATCGACGTCGACGGATAGTGCTTGAAGGCGTAGTCCAGCAGCCGCTTATGGTCGTTCCAGTCGTCGCCGTCGTTCAGCGTCACAACCGCGAATTGCTGGCCGCCCCGCGTAGCGGACGAAATCAGCGTCCGGCGCGCGAGCGTCGTATACCCCGTTTTCACGCCGTCCGCGCCTTCGTACATGTTCAGCATCTTGTTTTTGTTGATCCAGCGGTAATCCCAATCCTCGTTCGGATTCGGAGCCGACTTCACCTTCGTCTTGACGATTTCCTGGAACGTCTTGTTCTTCAGCGCGTACGCGGTTAGCACCGCCATGTCGTTCGCCGACGAATAATGTCCCTCGTCGTCCAAGCCGTGCGGATTTTTGAAGCTCGAATGTTTCATCCCGAGCGACCGGGCCTTCTCGTTCATCAAATAGACGAAGCCCTCGACCGAACCGCCGACGTGCTCGGCGATCGCCGTGGCCGCGTCGTTGCCCGAACGAAGCATGAGCCCGTACAGCATGTTGTGAAGCGTCATCTCCTCGCCGAGATGAAGATAGATCGAAGAGCCTTCTTTCCCGTAGGCCGCGGGACCGACCTTCACCGTGTCGGTCAATGTCCCGTGCTCGATGGCGACGATCGCGGTCATGACCTTCGTCAGCGAGGCGATGCGAAGCTGTTCGTCCCCGCGCTCTTGAAAGACGATGCGGCCGGACGCGACGTCGATGACCGACGAGGCGACCGCATGAGACGAGATCGGCGGCGGTTCCGCCTTGGCGATCTGCGGTTGTCCCGCGGAAGCGAGCAAGGCGGCCGCGGTTACGATGGCAGCGAGAACGGCGCGAAAGCGGAATGCAGGTTTCATCGTGACCTCCCGAGAAAAAGCGGATATGTTTGTCCGTACGACACGTAGTACATGTATATGCTTTTCCATCTCGGATATTCGAACAACAAAAAACGGGCCCCCGCCTTCGTCCGGCCGTACGCCGTCCGCGGGAAACCCGTCGTTTCGTTACTTCGTCAAGAAGTTTTGCGTGTAGTATGGTGCGTCGTCTTCGGAAAATCGTACGCCGACGCCGAGCCGTTCGAAGGCGCCGAGCAAGTTTTTCCTATGGCCTTCCGAGTTCATCCATCCTTCATGGGCGAAGATCGCGTTCGTCTGGCCATAGGCGATGTTTTCCCCGGCGGAGCGGAACGGGACGCCGCCGTTCGTCAACCGCTCACCCAGCCCTTCCCCCTTCAGGTTCGTATGGTCGAAGAAGTCGTTCGCCGCCATATCCTCGCTGTGTCCTTCGGCGACATTCGCCGCGCCGTCGTCCCACTCGAGCGCGGGCAGTCCGCGCTTCGCCCGGGCGCTGTTCGCGAGCTCCAGCGACAGCCGCTCGAAGCTTCCGGCCAGCGCCTCGGACGGCTTGCCGTAGAAGCCGACGAGCGCTTGCTCCGTCTTCTTCTCGATCGCTTGCACGGCGCTCACCGCTCGGTTCTCGTGTACGTCGTAGAAGACTGTCACATAAGCGGTTCCGGCGTCGAATACGTCGTATTCGCCGTCCGAGTCGATCAGAAATCTCGTATTGCCTTTCAATAGAAAGGAGAGCGGGTCGCCGAGCGACGATTTCAGGCTCATATTCGCGCCGTTCGCATAGAGCGCCTTCACGCTGCCGTCCTTCACGCCGAACATCGAAAACCGTTTATAATCGCCGTTGTAGACATACCAGGTAAACCCGTACTCGCTGGCTTCCTTCCGCGCGGGTTCGCCGAATGCCGCAAGCAGCGTTTCGACGGAATCTCCGACGGCGATACCGCTCACGCTGACGGGCGCATCGCTCGTCTTCGCGGCAGAAGACGGCGCCTTGTCGGCCTTGCCGATCGGAAGCCCCGAGGACGTCGCGTTCCGAACGAATTGCACCGCTTCCGCTCGCGTCAGCGTCGCCGTCTCGCCGAAGTCGATTCGGCCGTTCTCCGCCAGTCGTCCCGATGCCAATCCGCGATCCAACAGGAAGTCGACCGCATCCTCGACGCTCAGCTGCGTTCCGAACGCGGCGGCGACGATTTGCGCGACCTGCCCTCTGCGGAGCGGCACGGCGGCGTTCGCTTCGTCGACCGGCCATAGCCACGATTCCGCTACATCGTAATACGCCGTATACCAATAAGGCTTCTTCTCCGCCGGAGCGGATTCCGGGAACGCCCGGAACAGCATCGCCGTGAATTGGGCTTCCGTGACGGCGCCGTTCGGGAGGAACGTCCCGTCCGGGAATCCGTTCGCGATCCCCGTCTCGGCTCCCCATTGAATCGTCTCCTCCGCCCAATGTCCCTCCGTATCTTTGAATGCCGCCGCTTCCGCGGGACGGTCCGGTCCGAACCCCGACGCCGTCAGCGCCGCGACGACGCCGACGACCAGCGCTTTCCCGATAGTCTTGCGCATGAACATAAATGAATCCCTCCGCTTGCTTGTCCTATAATTTATTACTTTACAGTATAAAGGACCTCTGCCGTTTGGGGAACCCGCCTTGCGGGACATGCCAATAGTTTCAGTTTCTTCCTTTCTTTCTTCAAACGCAAAGAAAGCGGCCGGCGAGGTTGTATTCCCCTCGGCCAGCCGCTTTCTTTGCGACGCCTGAACCCGAAATTACGAAATCGTGCTGTTCGGAATCGGCTCCATCGGTTTCGCGACCGTTACGTCGTTGAATTCCGTGAGCGACACGTTCGTCGTTTTGTCTCCGCCGAACATGCTCGTGATTTTATCGAACAGCTGCGGCGCGGAGTCGAAAATCCGCTCCATCATGCGGGTCGAATTGTCGAGCGGCACGACCTTGACGCCGTGCGTGCCGACGACGAGGAACGCGATCGGCGTAATCGAAACGCCGCCGCCGCTGCCGCCGCCGAACGGAAACCCGACCGCCGCCGTCGATTTCGATTCGAACGGCGTAACCTGCCGCTCGACGTCGTGATGCTCTTCTTCGCTATCCACCGTAAACTCGCTGCCGCCGGCCGCGAAGCCGAAGCCTACCTTGCTGATCGGCAGGATCAAGGTACCGTCCGGCGTCGTCACCGGATCGCCTACGATCGTATTTACGTCGACCATTTGCTTGAGGTTTTCCATGGCCGTACGCATTAGACCTTGAATCGGATGTTCGCTCATGGGTCGTTGTCCTCCTTGGATGCTGTTTCTGTTCTCATGAACCCTGAATGGACCTCATGCTTACGCTAATTTCCCCGTCCCTCGACAAAAATATGCGATGCTTTTACGCAGCCGACTCCTTCGGCGAGCGGCCGAGCAGGACGCGCAGCCAGACGATCCACCCGCCGCGCCGCTTCAAGACGCGATATACTAGCATCGCGCCGATGGCGATGATTCGAAACACCTTCATCTGCGTCCGGATCATGATCTCGGTTCGGAACGTCGGTCGATTGAACACCGGCGTCACGGTGACGGACGGAATCCGCTCGAACGTCATCCAACGGGAAGCGATCCCGAGCACGGCGCTCTTCAAACCCCAGACGGCTCCGCCGGTCATGCCGGTTTCCGCCGCGTCGGGCAATCCGAAGCGAGTATCCCAGCGCAGCTCGACGACATGAACATGCTTCAGGGTGTCCGCGAAAAATCGCTTATAGTTTTTCATATGCACGATCAGCTTGCGCACGCGTTCGACGAAGCGACGGATTTCCTCCCGCGCGAAGTCGAACTCCGGCAGCACCCCGCTCGTCTCTTCAGGCGCCACCTTCAGTCGAATGCCCCGCAGCCACGGCTTCAGCTCCACGGTCGGAACTTTATACCGCAGCCGGACGAGCCCGAACAACGCGGAGAGCGATGCGTCGATCTCGTCGTTTTCGCCTTCGCGGTAATATTTCAAACGCACGCGCACGCTAGAGAGCAGCACGACGACGAACAGGACGGCGAGCGCCGCCGCGGATACGATCCACCACCACATAAAAAAACCTCCGTTCCCAATACAGTGCATCTTAGTATCGGGTCGGAGGCCGTATTTTCATGCGTCGTTCTCGGGATTGGATGATTCCGGCAAATCGTCGATCGTAATCTGCTTTTCTTTCTCCTCCAACTTCTCGAACAACATGCGGGTTTCCGCTTCGAGATCGATCTCGCCGACCATCTTTTCGGCATCGGGCAAGTCCCTTAGCGCGGACAAGCCGAAATAGTGGAGGAACTGCTTCGTCGTCTCGTACAAAATCGGCCGTCCGATCGCATCCGCGCGTCCCGCTTCGTGAATAAGCTCCTTAGCGACGAGCGTATGCAAAGCCCGGTCCGACTTCACGCCTCTAATTTCGTCGATCTCCACGCGCGTGATCGGCTGCCGGTAGGCGACGATCGCCAACGTCTCGAGCGCCGCTTGCGACAAGGAGCCTCGCGTCGGCGCCTGCGCCAACTTCGCGAAGTACGGCGCATGCTCGGGGTTCGTCGTCAGTTGATACGACCCCGCCACCTTCGCGATTCGGAAGCCGCGCTTCTCCTTCACGTACGTATCCTTCATATCGTCGATCAGCTCTTCGGCGACGCGCCAGTCGAGCTCGAGCACGTCAGCGATTTCTCGAACGTCGAGACCTTCGTCGCCGGCCGCGAACAAGAGGCCTTCAATGATCGACTTCCACTCGTTCCAGTTCTTCTTCTTCGTCATCGAGCTCCGCTCCTTCCTTCGCCTGGATGACGATATCGTCGAACCGGCCGTGCTGGAAACAAGAAATTTTCTTCATCTTCATCAGCTCGAGCAGCGCCAGGAACGACACCACCAGCTCGTCTCGCGTCGTCGTCTCGTCGAACAGACGGGAAAACAAGACGCGCCCGCCCTGCTGCCGCACCAGTCGAAGCACGTCGCGCATCCGATCCTTGACGGACACTTCGTCGCGGCGAATCTTCGCCACCGAATTCCGGTTCGCGGCGCGTCGCAGCGCCTTCTGAAACGCAAGCAGCAGGTCGAACGTCTCGAGTCCTTCGACCGGGTTTCTCTTCTCCTCGACCGCATACGGGGACAAGTCGACCGGTTCCCTCGAATAGACGAGGCTCTGCTCCAGCTCCTTGTCTCGAAGATGCTCCGCAATCGACTTGTACTTCCGATATTCGATCAGTTTCTGGACGAGTTCCTCGAGCGAATCCTCAGGCTCTTCCTCGTATTCGTAGTCCAGCTCGATCGGAGGCGGCTTCGGGAGCAGCATCTTGCTTTTGATCGACAAGAGCGTCGCGGCCATAACGAGAAATTCGCTGGCGACCTCGAGCTCCAGCTCCTCCATCAGCGAGACGTATTCCATGTATTGGTCCGTGATTTCGCTGATCGGAATATTCGTGATGTCCACTTCCGCCTTGTCGATCAAGTGAAGCAGCAAATCCAACGGCCCTTCGAAAGAGGACAGCTTGTAGGTTACGCTCATTCCGGCTTCATTCCGTTTGCATTAAGTTTATAGATCCGTCCGTCCCGCGTATCCGGCGAGATTCGTTCTAGAATTTACTTCTGAAACTGAGAGACGAGATTGACCATCTCGATCGCGGTCGCAGCGGCTTCCCAGCCCTTGTTGCCCGCCTTCGTGCCGGCCCGCTCCACCGCTTGTTCGATCGAATCGGTCGTCAGTACGCCGAAGATCGTCGGAACGCCGGTCTTGAGCGATATGGCCGCCACGCCCTTAGACACTTCGCTGCACACGTAATCGAAGTGCGGCGTGGAGCCGCGGATGACCGCTCCGAGCGTAATGACCGCGTCGAAGCGGCCGCTCTCGGCCATCTTCTGGGCGATGAGCGGAATTTCGAACGCGCCGGGCACCCACGCGACGCTCACTTCGTCGTCGGCGGCGCCGTGGCGCTTCAGCGCGTCGAGCGCGCCGCCGAGCAGCTTCGAGGAGATGAATTCGTTAAATCGGCCGACGACGATGCCGTACGTCTTGCCTTGCGAAATTAAGTTACCTTCGTATAAATGTACCATGGGGAAAATCCTCCTTGTTGTTGGTCGGTTGTTGGTCGGTTGTTGGTCGGTTGTTGGTCGGTTATTGATCAATTGTTAGTCGGTTGTAGTCGGTTGCTGATCAGTTGCCGGTCGGTTCCGGTTCGCCTTGCTCTTCGAATTGCAGCATATGTCCCAGCTTCTCTTGCTTCGTATGCAAGTACCGGCTGTTATCTTTGTTCTCCTTCATCTGGAGCGGCACCCGCTCCGCGATGGACAAGCCGTAGCCTTCCAGCCCGGCGATCTTCCGCGGGTTGTTCGTCAGGAGGCGAATCGTTCGTACCCCCAAGTCCTTCAAGATTTGCGCCCCGATGCCGTAATCGCGCAGATCGGGCGCGAACCCCAATTTAATATTCGCGTCGACGGTGTCGAATCCCTGCTCTTGCAGCTCGTAGGCTTTTAATTTATTTATCAGACCGATGCCGCGTCCTTCTTGGCGCATATAGAGCAATACGCCCGAGCCGTTCGCGTCGATCGCCTGAAGCGCCGCGGCCAGCTGCGGTCCGCAATCGCAGCGATGGGAGTGGAACACGTCGCCGGTCAAGCATTCGGAGTGCACCCGAACCAGTACCGGACGCTCCGAATCGATCTTGCCCTTCACGAACGCGACGTGCTCCTTGCCGTCGATCTCGTTTGTGTACGCCACCGCCCGGAACGTGCCGAAGTCGGTCGGCATGTTGACTTCCACTTCGCGGCGGACGAGCTTCTCCTTCTCGTTGCGGTATTGAATCAAATCTTTGATCGTAATCAGTTTCAAGCCGAACTGATCCGCGATGACGCGAAGATCCGGCACCCGCGCCATCTCGCCGTCTTCCTTAATGATTTCGCAGATGACCGCGGCCGGAACCCTGCCGCACATCCGGGCGAGGTCGACCGCCGCCTCCGTATGCCCCGCGCGGCGCAGCACGCCGCCCTTCTTCGCGACGAGCGGGAACATGTGGCCCGGCCTGCGGAAGTCGCCCGCCTTCGTCCGCGGGTCGATCAACGCCTTCACCGTCATCGCCCGCTCCGCCGCGGAGATGCCCGTCGTCGTCGACACATGGTCGACGGACACGGTGAACGCGGTGCCGTGATAATCGGTATTGCGCTGCACCATCTGCGGCAGCTCCAGCTCGGCCGCCCGCTCTTCCGTGATCGGCACGCAGACGAGGCCGCGTCCTTCCTTGATCATGAAGTTAATGACTTCGGGGGTCGCCATGTCGGCCAGCGCGATGAAATCTCCTTCGTTTTCGCGGTTCTCGTCGTCGACGACGATGATCGCTTTCCCCAAGATCAGATCGTAGATCGCGTCTTCGATGCAATCGAACTTGACATTCGCTTTCTCCATCGGTTTCTCCTCCGTTTCCTTATCTCTTTACATATAGCCGTGTTCTTTGAAAAAGGACTCCGACAATCCGCCGCCGCGCCTTGCGGCGCCGCGTCCCGGCGCGCCGTTCCCGCCCGTCCACGAGAGCAGATGCTCGACGTACTTGCCGACGATGTCCGTCTCGAGATTGACGTCGTCTCCCGGCGCCTTATGCTGCAGCACCGTCTCCGCCAGCGTGTGCGGGATGATCGATACGCGGAACGTCCGCTCGGCGCTGTCCACGACCGTGAGCGATATGCCGTCGATCGCGATGGAGCCCTTGGCGATGATGTAACGGAACAAAGAAGGATCATGGGGCTCGATCGTGAAATATACCGCGTTGTCGACCGAACCCCGCTCCCGGATCACTCCCGTCCCGTCGACGTGGCCTTGGACGATATGGCCGTCGAAGCGGGCCGTGGCGAGCATCGCCCGCTCCAAATTGACGCGATCGCCGGGAACGAGCCGGCTGAGCGTCGTCTTGCGGAACGTCTCCGGCATGACGTCCATGGCGACGGTCGACGCGTCGTAACGGATCGCCGTGAGGCATACGCCGTTCACCGATATGCTGTCGCCGATGCGGACGCCCTCGAGCACTTTGTTCGCCCGAATCGTCAGCACGAGCGCTTCGCCTTGTCTGCTTATATGTTGCAACGTTCCAACCTCTTCAATAAGTCCGGTAAACATGTGGCAGCGGTCACCTCGTTTCCTTCGAATAGACGGGATAGCCTTCGAACAGGACGTCGCCGTCGAACGTCCGCACCTCGAGACGGTCGAGCCGGATCGCATCCGCCATCCGGTCGACGCTCGGGAACTCGAAGCCGGACGGCCCTCCGGCGCCGACGATCTTCGGCGCGACGAAAGCGTACGTCTTGTCGACGAGCCCGCCGGCGAGCAGCGCGCCGGTCACGGCGCCGCCGCCCTCGACGAGCACGGCGCCGATGCCGAGCCGGTACAACTCGCGTAAGGCCAGCTCGAGGTCGACGCGCGGGCCCGGCCCGCAGTCGACGACGACGGCGCCGCGCGCTTCGAGCGCGCTTCTCGCGGCGGCGTCCGCGGCGGACGTCGTCAGCACGATCGCGGGCGGCTCGCCGTCGGCCCGGGGCGACAGCGCCGCCGCATGGAGCGGCGTGCGCAGGCGCGAATCGACGATCACGCGCACCGGATCCCGCTTCGGCGCCGCGTCGCCGCGCGCCGTCAGCGACGGGTCGTCGGCCAGCACCGTGCCGACGCCGACCAGAATCGCCGGATACCGGTGGCGAAGCTCATGTACGAACGCGCGCGACGAGGCGTTCGTAATCCACTTGCTGTCGCCCGTCTTCGCGGCGATGCGCCCGTCCAGCGTCATCGCCGTCTTCGCGGCGACGAACGGCCGGCCGCGGCGGATCCCGTAGAAGAACGCCTCGTGCAGCGACGCGGCTTCCGCGCCCAGCACGCCGACCGTAACCTCGATCCCGTGCTCCCGAAGCCGAGCGATGCCGCGACCCGCCACCTGCGGGTTCGGGTCCTGCACCGCCACGACGACGCGCTTCACGCCTTCCCGCACGAGCCGGTCGGCGCAGGGCGGCGTCCGGCCGTGGTGGCTGCAAGGCTCCAGCGTCACGTATACCGTGCTGCCGGCCGCCTCCGCGCCGGCCATATGGAGGGCATGCACCTCGGCATGCGCCTCGCCTTGCTTCAGGTGCGCCCCCATGCCGACGATCCGACCGCGCTTCGCGACGACGCAGCCCACGGAAGGGTTCGTCCCGGTTTGCCCGAGCGCGGCCTTGCCGAGCGTCAACGCCAATCGCATATAATCTTCGTCTTCCATGTACGCATCCACTCCCATCCTATAGGGGGCGACGAAAAAAAGACGCCCCTCACATCGGGGGCGTCCGGTTTTGGTCAACGCAAAGGAACGGTCGGTCCATGTGAAAAATTGCACATGAGATCTCCGTAAAAAAATCTTGCGTCTCCTTCTCCCATCCAGACTGTCACTGTCGGTCTCGGAGTTTCACCGAGTCCACCGCCGCGTCGGCTTTGGCGTCGCCGCCTTCCGTCGCGTCGGGTCACGGACTGAGCGCGAGTTCACGCGCATCACCGCCGGTCGGGAATTTCACCCGGCCCCGAAGGATATATGTTTGTCGTGATAATATCACCTAATATCTCATTTTGCAAGGAAACCCGCTATTGACGGAAACGAAAAAATCGGCTCTTCGCATGCGAAGAGCCGATTTCGGTCAATAATTTACGCTTCCGTCACGCGGATCGATTCCATCTTGTCCTGCCCGCGGAACGTATCGACATGCTCCATGCCTTCGACGACCTTGCCGAACACCGTATGAACGCCGTCGAGGTGCGGCTGAGGCTTGTACACGATGAAAAATTGGCTGCCGCCCGTATTCGGACCGGCATGCGCCATCGACAACGCGCCGCGCTCGTGCTTGTTCGGGTTGATTTCGCAATTGATCGTGTAGCCCGGACCGCCGGTGCCGTTGCCCTTCGGGCAGCCGCCTTGCGCGACGAAGCCCGGAATGACGCGATGGAACGACAATCCGTCGTAGAACCCTTCGTTCGCCAGCTTCTCGAAATTCGCGACCGTGTTCGGCGCGTCCTTATCGAACAACTCGATTTTCACTTCATGGCCGTCGGCCATCTTGATCAACGCTTGCTTCGTCATCATTATCCCACTCTCCTGCTTCGGTTCGGTTTCTACAGTATTGTACCCGAACAGAGAGCTCGGGACAAATCCCCGCTTTTCCGGAAGCGCCGCTTACCGCCCGTTCACGGCCGGAAGCTTGCGCAGCCGCTCGGGCACGACGTCGTTCGCCACCAAGTCTTCGTACGTCTCTCGACGCACGACGAGCTCCGCGACGCCGTCCTTCACGAACGCGACCGCCGGGCGGCGAAGCCGGTTGTAGTTGCTCGCCATCGAATAATTGTACGCGCCCGTGCAGAACACCGCGAGCGTATCGCCGGCGTTCACCTTCGGCAGCTCGAGATCCCAGATGAGCATATCCCCGCTCTCGCAGCACTTGCCCGCGATCGAAACCGTCTCTTCGGGCGCGTCGTTCGCCCGGTTCGCGAGCACCGCCTCGTAGACGGCGTCGTAAAGCGCGGGGCGCGGGTTGTCGGTCATGCCGCCGTTCACCGCGACGTACTTGCGCACGCCCGGGATGTCCTTCACCGAGCCGACCGTATATAACGTCGTGCCGGCATCGCCGACGATGCTGCGACCCGGCTCCACCCAGATGCTCGGGAGCGGAAGGCCGTGCGCGCCGAAGCGTTCTTTCACCGCGTCGGTGATCGCCTTCACGTACTCGGCCACCGGCAGCGGGCGATCGCCTTCGACGTAGCGGATGCCGAAGCCGCCGCCAAGATTGACGACCGGGAACGAGACGCCCAGCTTCGACTTCGCTTCGACGGCGAAGTCGGCGACCTTCTCGGCGGCCAGACGGAAACCTTCCACTTCGAAAATTTGCGAACCGATATGCGAATGAACGCCGAGCAGCTCCAGATGCGGAGCGGCGACGGTCGCCTTCACCGCTTCGAACGCGGCGCCGCCCGCGAGATTAAACCCGAATTTGGAATCCTCTTGTCCCGTCGAGATGAACTCGTGCGTATGCGCCTCGACTCCGGGCGTAATGCGCAGCAGCGCCTTCGCGCGAAGGCCCCGCTCGCCGGCCATCGCGTTCAGCAGCGCGATCTCCGTGAAGTTGTCCACGACGAAGCAGCCGATGCCCGCGTCGAGCCCCATAGCGATCTCCTCGGGCGTCTTGTTGTTGCCGTGGAAGTGAATCTTCTTCGCGGGGAACCCGGCTTCCAGCGCCGTGTACAGCTCTCCGTCCGACACGACGTCGAGCGACAGTCCTTCCTCCTCGACGACGCGGACGATCGCTTTCACGCAGAACGCCTTGCTCGCATACGACACTTCGAACGGCACCCCGGACGCGCGGAACGCGTCCATGAACTGCCGGCAGCGCTCGCGTACGAGCGCTTCGTCCACTACATATAAAGGCGTCCCGAACCGTTCGGCTAGCTCGGCGGTGTCGACGCCGCCGATTTCCAAACGTCCGTGACGGTTGATCTTCGTCGTTCCGTGCAAATACATCGTCCTATCCCCTTCATTATTCTGTCGAATCAGTGCTCTCTGACTGACATTATCACAAAACCAAGGGGAAAAACAGTCATTTCTTCTTCAACCCGATCTTCGCCGCCATCCGCGTCCGGTCTTGCGGCTTCGTCAACGTCATGCGGAATTTTTGCGTCGGGAACGGTCTTCGCAGAACGATGTCGAGCAAGGCCTTGCCGTCGAACGGAATGAACGGCCACATGTAAGGCGTATGGTGGGACCGCTGCGAAATAAGCATCAGCATGATGAGCACCGTGCCGACGGCGAAGCCCGGTACGCCGAACAGCGCGACGGCCACGAGCAACGCGATCCGGACGAGCCGATTCGCCAGCGCGAGCTCGTAGCTCGGCGTCGCGAACATGCCGATCGCGGCGACGGCCATGTACAAGATGACCTCGTTAACGAACAGTCCGGCCTTGATGGCGATGTCCCCGATCAAGATGGCGGCGATGAGGCCCATCGCGGAGGCGAGCGGCGTCGGCGTATGAATGGCGGCGAGCCGCATCATGTCGACGCCGATCTCGACGATCAAGAACTGCGCCAGGATCGGAATCCTTCCCGTTTCCTGCGGTCCGATGAACGTAAACACCATCGGGCGCAGTTCGGGCTTGAGGACGAACAAGAACCAAAGCGGCAGCAGGAAGATCGACGCGAAGACGCCGAAGTAACGCACCCACCGCAAATACGTGCCGACGAACGGCGTCTGCCGATATTCTTCGGCGTGCTGCACGTGGTGGAAAAAGGTCGACGGCAAAATGATGACGCTCGGACTCGTGTCGACGAACAAGCACACATGTCCTTCCAGCAGATGATAGGCGGCCACGTCGGGACGTTCGGTATAGCGCACGACCGGGAACGGGTTCCATCCCCGATCGATGATCAGCTCCTGCAGCTCTTTGTCCGCCATCGCGAGTCCGTCGATGTCCAGCGCCTCGATCTTCTTCTTGATCGCTTTCACCAGACTGACGTCCGCGATATCTTGAATGTACGCGACGCACACGTCCGTGCGCGTGCGGCGGCCGACCTGCATCGTCTCGAGCTTCAGCCGCGGATCCTTCAGCCGACGCCGGAGCAGCGTCACGTTCGTGAGCAGCGTCTCGATGAACCCGTCTCTCGAGCCGCGCACGACTTTCTCGACCGACGGCTCGTCGGTGCCCCGCTGCGGCAGGCTCTTGACGTCCATGACGATGGCGGACCGTTCCCCTTCGATGAACAAGGCGCTGCCTCCGCCGAGCACCTTGCCGATGATTTCGGTCATCGTATCGAGCTTGTCCACCTGAATATGCGGAATGTATTGCTCGAACAGCTTCCGCACGGCTTCCGTATTGAGCGTGTTCCCCGGCAGCAACGACAAGCGCGACATGATCATCGTCAGCACTTCGTCCTTGACGAAGCCGTTCAAATAATACAACGACGTCGGCTTGCCGCCGTACGTCATATCGCGCGCGATCGCGTCGAAGCTGGCGTTGAAGCCCGCCCGCTCCTCCATCACCCGCTTGACGTCTTCGAGCTTCTCCGGAACGTCGTCGGTGAACAGAAACTTCTCTTCCTGCTCCGTATATCGGTATAAGTCCGATTCCGGCGGCTTCTTCGCCGGCGGAATCCCTTCCCGGATGCGCTCCTCCAGGTCGGGCTTCGCGTCGTCGACCAGCCCGTCATCGGGCTCGAAGGTCGCGTCGAAATCCCCTTCGGGAATGAAGACGATGGTTTGGTCGTGGTTCGGCTCGCGTTCGTCCGTCCTGCTCATGGCATTCCTACACTCCTCGCTCTTTCCTCAGTTGTACGACGTTCCCTTTACTGTACCCGGAACGCCAGCCATTCAAACAACGAACCGAGCACCTTGCCGAGCACCATGGCGGCCAGCAGCCATCGCAGATGGGATTCCAGGCGGAGCCTTCGCGCCAGAATCGGAAAGACGTTCAATACCTCGGTGAGCGCCGCCGCCACCGTGCCGACGAAGCCGCCCGTGAGCAGCCCGACGCCGATCAGAACCGCCTCCGGACAGGAAAGCGACCATCCGAAGAAGTCCGCGCACGTCCAGAACACTGCCCCGAACACGACCGCGAGTTCCAAATCCGCGCCGCGCGACGTCGTCCCCGTAATTTGCGCGAGCCGCGGAATGACGTCGAGCACGACGAGGAACGCGACGAGCCCGCTCCCGACCGCGAGTCCGCTGGCCAGGCCGAGGAACGCCTGCGCCGCTCCCGCGACCGCCCCGCTCATCGTCGCCGTCATCGCTTCCGCTCTTCGCGACGCCGCCCGTCCAGCTTCCGGTACTCCTCCGTTACGACGTACTGATGCACGCTTTCCTCGTATTTGAACATCTCCACCTCGAGCGGGCTCGGTTCCTCGTTGATCTTCTTCTTGAACACATGATTGAAAAAGATGACCATCCCGAGTCCGATCCCGAACGAATACGGGATTTGTAGGAAGAAAGGGTGATCGATCGTCTGCCCGGTCAGCAAAAAGGCGATGCGCTGATGCACCGCTGGCATCGAGACGTCTTCGTGGAAGTTCATGATCGCAAGACCCGACCCGAAAAACAACAACAGCCATACGAGCGCGAAGGCGATGCGGTTCGCGGGTCGGCGTTTCGCGTAGAGCTCGACCAGCGCGTGCGGTTCCCCGAACGATTCGATCGCGGCGTCCGGCGCCGCTTCCCGGATGACCGAGACGACGCGAAGGATGTCGACCAACACCAGATTGCCATCGCCGGATACGGGCCGATGGACGACGAGATCGTACAGCTTCTCCTCCAGCTCCGGTTCCGACAACAGCTGCGCGACGTCCCGCAGCCGGATCGCGCGACCCTTCGGCAGCCGCGCGCGCTTGCGCAGCCGCAAATACACGATTGGCTTCATCGCTGTCCCCCCCTGCTATGTTCCCATAGTATAGGTGGGACGCTCGCCGAACATGCGCGACTTAGATCCAATGAACTCCGGAAGCTTCGGCCCGCTCCTTCGGCGTCGTGCGAAGCAGCCGCCGGGCTTCCGCGGCGACGAGCTCGACGCCGCGGCGAATAGCGGCTTCGTCGGCGCGAATGACGCTGATGCGCAGAAGGGGCGTCGCCCCCGGGAAGCCCGGCAAGAAAAATCGTTCTCCGGGCACCGTCGGAACGCCGGCCGCTTCGAGCGCGCGGGCGAATTCCGCCTCGGGCAGCGTCTTCGGCAGAAACAGAGAGGCGAAGATGCCTCCCGTCGGCGCGTCCAGCGTCACCTGGGGCGGCAGCGTCTCCCGGCTAACGCGGATCAGCTCCGTCATGCGGTCGCGGTACGTCGCTCGGACTTTCTTCCGGTGGACGTCGAACAAGCCGTTGCGAAGGTACAGCTCCAGCGCGTTCTGCGACAGCGACGACGTCCCGAAGTCGGCGCAAAGCTTATGCTCGCGGAACGTTCCTTCGAGCGGCTGCGGCAATACGGCCAGCCCGAGCCGCATGCCGGGCAGCAACGTCTTCGAGAAGCTCTTCACGTAGACGACTCGGTCGCAGCCGTCGTTCGCGGCGATCGGTTCGTTCCGGGAATCGAGCTCCAGATCGGCCAAATAGTCGTCCTCTACGACGTACACGTCGTATTTTCGAGCGAGTCTCGCGATGCTTTCCCGCTGCGCCTTCGCATACGACCAGCCCGTCGGATTATGGAACCGGCTCGCGGTATAGAAAAATTTAATGGGATTGCTTTGGAAATGCCGCTCCAATCGCTCCAAATCGATGCCCTTCTCGGTCCGCTCCAGCCCGATCGCCGGCACGTTCGCGGTTCGCAAGGCGCGAAGCATGCCGTGATACGCCGGCTGTTCGACGAGAACATGCGTCTTCCCGTTCGGGAACGGCATCGAGACGAGCAGCTGGAGCGCTTGCTGCGATCCCGAGACGACGAAGATCCGCCGCGCGTCGACGAACAAGCCGACGTCCTGCAGATGCTTCGCGAGCGTTTGCCTGAGCGACGGCAGCCCCTGCGGATCGCCGTAGTCGAACAAGGCGCCTCTGCGTTGGAAGACCGCCTTGGTCATGTATTCGAAAAATTCTTTATACGGCATCGCCGACTCGTCCGGCGAAGCCGCATCGAACGGGATCGCGGCGGTCGCCCGAGGCGAAGGCCGATCCGGATCGGCCGCCACGAAAAACCCCGCCTTCGGCTTCGCGTAAACATATCCTTCGCTTTGAAGCGCTTCGTAAGCTCGCAGCACCGTATTCACGCTGCACCCGTTCCGCTCCGCCATCGCTCGGACGGACGGCAGCTTCGCCCCCGCCTTCCATGCGCCGTCGCCGATCCGCTCGAGCGCATATCGAACGATATTTCCGTACTTGCTTCCTTCTTGCATCGTCCCCGCCCTCCCAGAAATTTGTACCCGTACACTAGCAGGAATCGATTCTTTCCTACCGTCCTTCATTTCCATAATAATGATTCTGTACCCTCCGAACCACCGATTTTTCGACATCTGTACCCTTACAAAACCGGTCGGTCATCGAAGGAACGATACTAGAGAAGGAGAGAATATCGAATGGAATGGACATGGGGAGACTTGCGGATTACGGACGAGACGGAGCTCGTCGATCTTGACAAGGTATGCGAGATGCTGGCGGTTTCTTATTGGGCGGCGGACCGGGACAGGAGAACCGTCGAGGCGAGCGTGCGGGGATCGCTCTGTTTGTCGGCGTTCGTCGGAGAACTTCAGGTCGGTTTCCTGCGGGCGGTGACGGATCGAGCGACGTTCGCCTGGATTTGCGACGTCGTCGTAGACGAAGCGCACCGGAGAGGCGGCATCGGCAAGCGGTTGATGGAGACGGCCCTCTCGCACCCGGCCATCCGGGATACGAATATGGGGCTTGCCACCCGCGACGCTCACGGACTGTACGAGCGCTACGGCTTCGTACGCCGGGAGGCGATGGCGAGAACGAAAAACCAGACCGCCCCTATTGGGCGATCTGGTCTTTGATGCTCTGCAATATTTTCTTCTCGAGCCTCGACACCTGTACCTGCGAGATGCCGAGGCGCGAGGCGACTTCGGATTGCGTCTGGTCCCGGTAATAGCGTAGATAGACGATCAACCGCTCGCGTTCGGACAGCGCGTTGATCGCTTCCCCGAGCGCCAGCTTGTCGAACCAACGCTCCTGCGAATCGTCGGCGATCTGGTCCATCAACGTGATCGGGTCGCCGTCGTTCTCGAACACGGTTTCGTGAATGGAGGACGGCGGCTTGTTGGCTTCCTGCGCGAAAACGATTTCCTCCGGCGTGACGCCGAGCTCTTCCGCGACTTCGCTGATCGTCGGCAGACGCCCGTACCGCTTCGACAACTCGTCCTTCGTCTTCCGCACCTTGTTCGCCATCTCCTTGAGCGAGCGGCTCACCTTCACGGTGCCGTCGTCCCGGAGAAATCGTTGAATTTCGCCGATGATCATCGGGACGGCATAGGTGGAAAATTTGACGTCGTAGGACAAGTCGAACTTGTCGATCGATTTGAGCAATCCGATGCACCCGATTTGGAATAAGTCTTCCGGCTCGTAGCCGCGGTTCAAGAACCGCTGCACGACCGACCAAACGAGACGAATGTTGCAATTGACGAGCGTGTCCCTTGCGGTCGTCTCGCCGGCTTGGCTGAGCGCGATCAGGCGCTTGACTTCAGCGTCGTCGAGATAGCTGTGGGAGGCGTTTTTTACATCGACATCCATAGCCCAACTCCTAGTTATACATCACTTTTTTTGACTCGATGCGCTTCACCATCTCGACTTTCGTGCCTTTGCCCGGCTCGGAGACGACGTCCAATCGGTCCATGAAGTTTTCCATGATCGTAAAGCCCATGCCGGAACGCTCGAGCTCCGGCTTCGACGTGTACAGCGGCGTGCGCGCCAGGTCGAGGTCGTCGATGCCCCCGCCTTGGTCCTCGACGGTCAAATACACGGTATCCCCTTCGATGCGCCCCCGGATCGCGACGACGCCGTTCGGATCCTCGTTGTACCCGTGGATGATCGCGTTCGTCACCGCTTCGGAGACGACCGTCTTAATGTCGGTCAGCTCGTCGAGCGTAGGATCCAGCTGGCTCACGAAGGCGGCGACCGCGACGCGGGCGAACGCTTCGTTCACGGAGCGGCTCGAGAATTCTAGCTTCATGAAATTCGTCTCGCTCATGATACGACCCCCAGACTCGTAAGCGCTTGTTTCTCGCTCGGCTCGATCGCGACGATCTTGAACAGTCCCGACATTTCGAACAATCGATAGACGGCCGGCGACGCGTCGCAGACGACCATCTTGCCGCCTCGGCTCGTAATCAGCTTATAGCGTCCAAGGATGACTCCGATGCCGGAGCTGTCCATGAAGGATAACTCTTTTAAACTTAAAATGAGGTGCGTGACGTTCCCCCGAATGATAGCATCCTCCATTTGGGTGCGTACCGAATCGGCGGCATGGTGATCCAACTCGCCTTCGAGCCGGACGATCAACGCCTGCCGGTGCTGCTCCATATGAATGCCGAAGCTCATGCTGTTCCATCTCCTTCCTGGTCTTGTTCGTTCCAATTCTACGGAAGGCTCTTCCTTTCCTGCCTGACGACAAAACTAGAAGAATAGCGACATTTTCCTCTCTATTTCGCGGTCGGCCTTCAGGCGGGAGGTTGATAGAACGATGGAAAAAGAACCTCCGCCCCCGCCTCGGAAGGCGGGGACGGGGGGCGGTTCGGGACGCCGGGACGCTCGGTTACTTGATCAGAAACAGCTTGGAAGCGGTGCGCTTCAGCATCGTCCACCAGCTCGCTTCCGGGACGTCGACCGGCGACTCGAGGTCGTACTCCTTAAGCACCGCGTCGCCCTTGTACACGACGATCTTGCCGATCGGCTGGCCGATGGCGATCGGCGCTTTCAGGTTTTCGTCGTATTTGAGCTCGTAACGAATCTCGTCGGTGTTGTCGCCCTTCTTCAGCAGAACGCTGTATTGATGGTCGGCTTTCAACTCGATCCGTTCCTGCTGACCCTTCTCGACTTTAATGCTGCCGATCTGATCGCCGTCTTTAATCAGCGTATGGTTCTGGTACTGCGCGAACGCGTAGTCGAACATGGACGTCACCTCGGCGTTGCGCGTCTTCGTGTTCGGCTCCCCGAGCACGACCGCGATGACGCGGAAGTCGTTGCGCTTCGCCGTCGCCGTAAGGCAAAACTTCGCTTCGCTCGTATATCCGGTCTTGAGCCCGTCCGCGCCGGAGTAAAACCGCACGAGCTTGTTCGTGTTCACGAGCCAGAACGGCTTCTCCGATTCCTTCCGGAGATAGTCTTGATATACGCTCGTATATTTCGTAACTTCTTCGTGCTTCATGAGCTCGCGGGACATGATGGCGATGTCTTCGGCCGTCGTATAGTGATTTTCCGCAGGCAATCCGTTGACGTTCACGAAGTTCGTATTGTTCATCCCGAGCTCCTTGGCGCGCTCGTTCATCATTTGAACGAATTGCTGCTCGCTGCCCGCGATTTTCTCCGCCATCGCGACGGACGCATCGTTGCCGGACGCCATCGCGATGCCCTTCAGCATCTCGTCGACGGTCATCTCTTCGCCGACCTCCAGGAAGATCTGAGAGCCGCCCATCGATGCCGCGTATTCGCTCGTCGACACCTTATCGTCGAGCTTGATCTTGCCCGCGTCGAGCGCCTCCATGATCAGCAGCATCGTCATCACCTTCGTGATGGATGCCGGCGGCAGCTTTTCCGATACGTTCTTTTGGAAAATGACGGTGCCCGTGTCGGCGTCCATCAAGATCGCCGAGCGCGCGTTCGGCGCCAGATCGACGACCGGCGCTTCGGCCGACTCGGCTTCGTCCGCGCCGATCGAGGCGGCCGCCGAGCCCGCGCCCAGCGTCAGAGCGACCAGCATGGCGAGGATGGCGACGGCGAATCTCTTGCTCATCTTGTTTGTGATCAACTTCTACCCCTCCTAAGAAATGACGAACCTATTTTTCGAGACTGGCAAAATGCGGTTTTTGCGCTCTTACCATTGTTGACGGGGGAGAATCGTTTTATACCGGGTCGCGGCGCGCCTTCTCGGCGTATTCGACCGAAACTAGACAAGGAGGCGTCGTACCGCGACCGAGAAGAAACCCGGGGTACTGTCGAACGAGGAAAAAATCGTAGAACGCAAAGATCCGTCCGAGGAGCCATTGGAAGACAAAAAGGGCGGGGAAATCCATATGAGCCTAGAGTCGAACCATGACAAATGCCCCGAGCGGCTTTCCCGCTCGGGGCTTTCGTCTCCTCGGCCGGGTCTCACCCGACCATATACAGCAGCAGCTGCGGCTCCAGCGCGGGCTCGTACGCGCGAATGCGCCGGGAACCGGCCCCCGCCGGCCGGAGCAGCCGCTTGTCGACGAGCGACTTCAGCAGCGAGCGAGCCGTCTTGTCGGACACCTGCAGCGCATGCATGACGTCCGACGGCCTCGTCGGACGGACGGAGCGGGCGGCAAGACGGAGGATCTCCTTCTCCCCGGGAGACAGACGATTCGGATCCGTCGTTCGGTCCCGGAACATTCGGCCGAACGCCTCGATCAACGTTCGCTGACAACGGAGCGGATCCTGCAGGACGTCCTCGAGAGTGAACCGAAGGACGACCCAAAAATCCGCGCTCAATCGCTCTGCGCGGGGTTCGCTCTCCGAGACGCGAGAACCCTCGTCCACCGCGATGCAGATGCGGAACGGAGGCCGCAGGAAGGCGAAGTCGAGGCGGATCGCCCGTCCTTCGAAATTCCGAACCTCGTATTGCGGGTGCAGATGTTCGAACGAGCCGAACGCCGGCCACCAGACGTTACGCAGAAACTGCCGCTCGCCGTGTCCGTGTCCCCGTTCGAGCGCCTCCCGCGCCTTCCGCGTCTTCCCGCGCAGCGCCGCGTCGAACCATGCTTCATGTTCCGAGTCGAACGTCTTCATACACTCGTTCCCGCCCCTTCGTCGTTCGCGCGTAAACAACAAAAAGCGCCGCTCTTCTCGTTCCCGAGAAGAAGCGGCGCGTGCTTCGCGACCGAAATTCGATATCGCTTCGATTATACCTGATCCGGCGATACGATGCCATAGTACAGAATCGACAACAGCTGCTCGCCGACCGTATGCAAATCGAGCGGGCCGCCCATCGCATCGGACCGGGCGACGAAGTCCTTGAGCCCCATCATGAAGAGGAGCACGACATGAGGCGATAAATCCTTCCGCAGCTGACCCCGCTGCTGTCCCTCGAAGATGAGACGCTCCATCATCGGCGTGACGATGCGTTGCTGCATCGCGATGATGCGCTTCGCTTTGTCCGGATAAAGCCGCATCAAATCCCGCACGAAGATGCCGTTCATATGATCCATCCCCCGGTATTGCGCGAGCGCCTTCAGCGCGTCCAACGGCGACGGCGAGCGCTCCAGCATCTCGGCGAAATCCGCCTCGCCCTTCTCGAGCAGCGCGTCGAGCACGTGATCGAGAAGCTGCTCCTTGCTGCCGACGTATTTGTATAACGTCATCTTCGCGACGGGCACCGCTTCTGCGATGTCGTCCATGCTCGTCTCCGCGATGCCGCGTTCGCAGAACAGCCGCTCCGCGGCCCCCGCGATCGCCGACAGCTTCTGGCGTTCTCTCTTGGTCCTTGTGTCGCTCACTACCGTCCCGGCTCCCCCGCGTGCCCGGCGCCGTCCGTCTCAGACGTCCTGCCTTCGCAGCATCGCCCATCCGGCGGCGAGTCCGGCGAAATATATCCCTAATGTAGTCGCCAAGCCCGAAGGTGTCAAGACGGCGTCCCGTCGGATGGAGGCGGCGTCGAACGCTTGGAACAGGCTGAAATTCGAGAGCCAGCTGACGCTGTCGTCGAGTCCGTTCAGCATCTGAAGCAGGAACGACACGACGACGATGCCGGACGCCGCGGAAATCGCGGCGCGTTCGGACCGAAATGCGGCGGTAAGCGCGTACCCGATGCCGGCGAAGGCGAGGGCGATGCAATACCCTGCCGTCAGCAGCAAGACGACGGCGCCCGGGGCGTTCACGTCGGTCGTGCCGTAGCCGAAACCGAGCGTCACGGCGACGCTTAACGCATAAACGGCCGTCACCTCGAGCCAATGCGTCAACGCCTTCGAGAAAAAGATTTCCCCGCGTCCGTACGGAAGCGAAAACAGCCACTCCGCCGTCTGACGGTCGCGCTCCTTCGCGATCGAAGCGGACGCCCAGATCGCGGCGAATACGCCGAGCATCAGCGTAAAGAACGTGTACGGCTGCGTGGACATCCACCCTTCGAACGTCGTGAGCGCGTCCGGCTCGATGCCGACCGCCGCGAGCATCGCCGGCGGATACGATTCGATGAGCCTCGACAGCTCGTCGTTGCTAATATAAATTTCGGCGAGGCCGGCGAACATCGCTTGAAACGAGAGGACGACGACGGCGGCGACGATCCACCCGCGGCGGCCGAGCTTCCATTCGAGACGCATCAGGTTGCGTTTGATCATATCCGCTCCCCCTCTTGCTCGTAATATTGCATAAAGAGCTCTTCAAGCGTCGGCTTCCGAATGGCGATATCCCGAATCGGATAGCGGGCGAGCAGCTGCAGCGTTTCGTGAATGTCCCGGTTCGCGGCGAAGCGATGTTCCCCGTCCCGATATTCGACGTTCGGATCGATCTCTCTTAGCCCGTACGCCTCGATTCGGTCGCCCTCCTCCGAGTACGTCACCGAGATGCGCAGCCGGCTCCGTCCCGGAATGTCGCTCATCGCGGACACGTGCCGGATTTCGCCGTCCTTGATGAACGCGACGCGGTCGCACAGCCTCTCGACCTCGGTCAGCACATGCGTCGAGAAAAACACGGTGTTCCCCGCCGCTTTCCGCTCTTGAAGAATTTGGAAAAATTGCTGCTGCATCAGCGGATCGAGACCGGACGTCGGCTCGTCGAGCACGAGCAGCTTCGGCTCGTGCAGCAGGGCGGCGATAATGCCGAGCTTCTTGCGGTTGCCGAGCGAATACGACTTCACGCTGCGCGACGAATCGAATTGGAGCCGCTCGGCATACGCTCTCGCACGGGTGCGCTCCAGCTCCAGCCCGTATGCGCGAGCCGTCGCGCGGAGCACCTGATCGCCCGTCAGCTCCTTCGGAAAGCTGACCTCGGACGGCAAGTAGCCGACGGCGCGACGCAGCTCCGGCGCGTCCGCGCGGACGGGCCGGCCGAACAGACGAATTTCCCCCGCATCCGGACGGGACAGCCCTAAGAGCATTCGAATCGTCGTCGATTTGCCGGCGCCGTTCGGCCCGATAAAACCGAACGCCTCGCCTTCCGCCACGGCGAATTCGATGCTTTGCACGCCTCTGGCCGAGCCGTATCGTTTCGTAACGCCATTCGCTTCAAGGACCAACATCGTTGGACACCTCTGTTATACTCGATTTTAATTACAAGTATATTTTTATAACTGGAAATTAGGTTTGTCAATCATTTTTATACCGGTATTATTTATATATGTATACCCTCTGCGTATAATTTTGTCGTATCGTCCCTACGACGCCTTGGTCTGGGCCGACAAAAAAATAGACGCGCGCGTCGCGCCGATCGCAGTCGCTCTCCCCCTCTGTTACATCCGCGTTTCGAAAAAAAGAGACCCTCCGCATTCGGAGGATCTCTTGGAAAGTCGAGCGATCAAGCCAGCCGTTCCACGCCGCTCTGCGTCACGACCGCGTAGATGAGCGGCGGCTTCGCGGGCGGCGCATCTTGCAGCGCGTAGGCGTCGCTCGCCTTCTGGACGACCTCCGCCAAGGCGGCTTCGCCCGTCGCTTCGCCGACGTGCAGCTCCGCGAGCGGCTCGCCCGCATCGACCCGATCGCCGATCCGCTTCAGCATGCGGATCCCGACCGCAAGGTCGATGGTCGCGTCCTTCGTCGCGCGCCCCGCGCCGAGCCACATCGCGGCCGTGCCGAGGTCCTCCGCGCGGATCGCGCCGACGTACCCGGCGCGGGGCGCCGGCACGGGCACGACGCGCGCGGCGGCCGGCAAGCGGCCCGGCTCGTCGGCGACGGCGGAGTCCCCGCCCTGCGCGGAGACGAACGCCGCGAACTTCCGCAGCGCCTCGCCGGAAGCGAGCTTCTCGCGAAGCGCGGCCCGGGCCGCGTCGTACGACTCGGCGCCGCCGCCGAGCACGAGCATGTGCGCGCCGAGCGCGAGGCACACCTCGATCAAGTCCGGCGATACGCCCGGCTCGCCGCGAAGCACGCTGAGCGCCTCGCGCACTTCGAGGGCGTTGCCGATCGAATTGCCGAGCGGCTGGTCCATGCCGCTGATGACCGCGACGGTGCGGCGGCCGACCTCGGTGCCGATCGCCACCATCGCTCTAGCTAAGGCGATCGAGTCGTCGATCGTCTTCATGAACGCGCCGCCGCCCGTCTTGACGTCGAGCACGATCGCATCGGCGCCGGCCGCGATCTTCTTGCTCATGATGGAGCTCGCGATCAGCGGGATCGATTCGACCGTCGCCGTTACGTCGCGCAGCCCATAGAGCAGCTTATCGGCCGGCGTGATATTGCCGGACTGGGAGATTACCGCGACGCCGAGCGCGTTCACCTGCGCGGTGAACGCGTCCTGCGTCAGCTCGACCCGAAAGCCCGGAATCGCCTCCAGCTTGTCGATCGTCCCGCCGGTGTGGCCAAGGCCGCGACCGGACATCTTGGCGACCGGCACGCCGGCGCTCGCGACGAGCGGCGCCAGCACGAGCGTCGTCGTATCGCCGACCCCGCCGGTCGAATGCTTGTCGACCTTGACGCCGCGCACGGCCGATAAGTCGACCGTGTCGCCCGACTCGGCCATGGCGAGCGTCAGCGCGGCCGTCTCCGCGGCGGTCATGCCGCGGAAATAGACCGCCATCGCCCAAGCGGACATCTGGTAATCCGGAATCGCGCCGGAGACGTAGCCGTCGACCAGGAAGCGAATTTCCGCTTCCGACAGCTCCGCCCCGTCCCGCTTCGCCTGAATGAGATCGACCGCGCGCATCGTTCTACACCTCTACTTCGCGAACGAAAGCGCGAATCAGCGTCTTGAACTTCGGCTTCGTGCGGTTCGCCACCGCCACGACCTGCTCGTGCGTCAGCGGCTCCAGCTCCTCGCCGATCGCCATGTCGGTAATGCAGGAGATGCCGAGCACGCGCAGCCCCGCATGACGCGCGGCGATCGTCTCGCCGACCGTCGACATGCCGACCGCGTCGCCGCCGGCGCGCGCGAGCAAAATCAGCTCGGCCGGCGTCATGTACGTCGGGCCGCTGACGCCGCAATAGACGCCTTCCACGAGCCGCATCGGCTCGCCGTCTTCGCCCCGCACGTCCGCGGCCAAACGCCGCGCCGTCGCGCGGTACTCCGCGTCGTACGCCGTCGACATGTCCGGGAATCGCACGCCGAGACGCGGATCGTTCGCGCCGATCAACGGGTTGTCGCCCGTGAAATTAATATGGTCCGTAATGAGCATCAGGTCCCCTGCCGCGAACGACTTGTTCATGCCGCCGGCCGCGTTCGTCACGACGAGCGTCGAGACGCCGAGCAGCTTCATGACGTACACGGGGAACACGACCTTCCGCATCGAGTACCCTTCGTAGTAATGGAACCGCCCTTGCATGACGATGACCGGCTTGCCTTCGAGCTCGCCGATCACGAATTGTCCGGCATGCCCTTCCACCGTCGACACGGGGAAGTGGGGCAGCTCGTCGTAAGGCACTTTCACCGCGTTCGCGACGTCGTCGCCGAGGTCGCCGAGACCCGAGCCGAGAATGAGACCGATCTTCGGCTCGCGGCCGCCCAGCTTCAGGCGGAGCGCGTCCGCCGCTTCTTGCGCTTGTTCGTAGTATGTAGCCATCCTTGTGTATCCTCCCGTTTAGTCGCTAGAGCCAGGAAGCTCGGCGACGATGCCCGTCACGACGCGAATGAACGTCTCCCGCACCTTTTCGGCCGTCTCCATGACCTCTTGATGCGAGAGCGGCTGATCCAGCATCCCCGCCGCCATATTGCTGATGCAGGAAATCCCGAGCACCTCGATGCCGGAATGGCGCGCGGCGATCGTCTCCGGCACCGTCGACATGCCGACGGCGTCGGCGCCGAGCGTGCGCAGCATCCGAATTTCCGCCGGCGTCTCGTACGTCGGGCCGAGCAGTCCCGCGTAGACGCCTTCTTGGAACGTCACGCCGACCGACTCGCCGACGCGGCGAGCGAGCGCGCGAAGCCGCTTGCTATACGCCTCGGACATGTCCGGGAACCGTACGCCGACCTCCGGATCGTTGGGACCGATCAGCGGATTTCGGAACATCCAGTTGATGTGATCCGAAATCAACATCAGGTCCCCCGGCTGGAACGACGCGTTGATGCCGCCCGCCGCGTTCGTGACGAGCAGCGTCTTCACGCCGAGCGCCTTCATGACGCGCACCGGGAACGATACCGTCTCTGCCCCGTACCCTTCGTACATATGGAACCGGCCCTTCATGAGCAGCACCGGCTTGCCCGCCAGCGTGCCGATCAAGAGCTCGCCCGCATGCCCTTCCACCGTCGATACCGGAAAATGCGGAATGTCCGCGTAATCGACCGTCACCGCGTCCTGAATCGAGTCGGCCAACACGCCGAGCCCCGATCCGAGCACGAGCGCGATCTCCGGCCGAACGCTCGTCCGGCTCTCCAGATAAGCAGCCGCCTCCCGAATCGAAGCCATCATGCCGTTCCCGCCTGCCGCTTGCGCCATCTTACTTCAGCTCCTTGATAAATGAAGTGCCGTGCTCCATCGGCTGCACGCCGAAATTGTCCAATATGCTCGCGCCCGCGTCCGCGAACGTGCCGCGCACGCCGATCGACGCGCCGCCCGCCAAAGCCGGGCTCCACAGCAATATCGGGACGTACTCCCGCGTATGGTCCGTGCCCGCGTGCACCGGATCGTTGCCGTGGTCGGCCGTAATAAGTAAGAGATCCCGCTCCGTGAACGTCTCCATGATCGCCGGGAGCGCTCGATCGAACGCCTCGAGCGCCTGCGCGTACCCTTGCGGATCGCGCCGGTGGCCGTACAGCGAGTCGAAATCGACGAGGTTGGTGAAACAGAAGCCGCGGAACGGCTTCTTCATCGCTAGAATCGTCTTGTCCACGCCGTCCGCGTTGCTCTTCGTCGGCAGCGACTCGGTGACCCCTTCCATCGAGAAGATGTCCCCGATTTTCCCGACCGCGATGACGTCGAGTCCCGCGTCCTTGAGCGCGTTCATGACGGTCGGCGCCGGCGGCTTCACCGCGTAGTCGTGTCGGTTGCTCGTCCGCCGGAAGGCGCCTGGCGCGCCGACGTACGGACGCGCGATGACGCGGCCGACGGCGAATTCGCCCTGCGTCAGGCGGCGCGCGATGCGGCAAGCGTCGTATAGCTCTTCGAGCGGGATGACGTCCTCGTGCGCGGCGATTTGAAACACGCTGTCCGCCGACGTGTAGACGATCCAGGCGCCCGTCTTCATTTGTTCTTCCCCGAGCTCGTCCAAGATGTCGGTGCCCGACGCCGGCTTGTTGCCGATGACGCGGCGGCCGGTCTCCTTTTCGAATGCGTCGATCAGCTTGTCCGGAAACCCGTTCGGGAACGTCTGGAACGGAATCGTCACGTTCAGGCCCATCAGCTCCCAATGGCCGGTCATCGTGTCCTTGCCGACGGACGTCTCGGCCATCTTGCCGTAGCAGCCTTTCGGCGACTCGACCGGCGGGATGCCCGGCATGTCCGAGATGTTGCCGAGTCCGAGTTCCCGAAGATGGGGCAGCGAGAGCGTCGGCACGCGTTCCGAGATGTGGCCGAGCGTATGCGCCCCGGCGTCCCCGAAGCGGGCCGCGTCCGGCAGTTCGCCGATGCCGACGCTGTCGAGGACGATCATGCAAATTTTATCGAATGTGCGCAAGAGTGCACTTCCCCCTTTGAAATTGGTGGCATCCTCCATTATCTCACTCCCCGGGCGGGGAATGCAAAAAGGCGTCATTTCTTCGCGCGCGGATGCGTCCGATCGTATACCTCTTTCAGGCGCGACTTGGCGACGTGGGTATAAATTTGCGTCGTCGAGATGTCCGCATGGCCGAGCATCTCCTGCACCGCGCGCAAATCCGCCCCGCCCTCGAGCAGATGCGTGGCGAACGAGTGGCGCAGCGTATGCGGCGACAGCTCCGCGCGGATGCCCGCTTCGAGAGCGTACTTTTTGATGATTTTCCAAAAACCCTGCCGCGTCATACGCCCGCCGAGATGGTTCAGGAACAGGGCGTCTTCCGCCTTCTTCCCCTTGTGCAGCTTCCCTCTCGCGCCGTTCAAATAATCGTTCAAGCAGGCTATGGCCATCCGGCCGATCGGAATGATGCGCTCCTTCGAGCCCTTGCCGACGGCTTTCACGAAGCCCATCCCGGTATGCACGCTGCTAAGGTCAAGGTCGAGCAGCTCGGAGACGCGCATGCCGGTCGCGTACAGCAGCTCGAGCATCGCCCGATCCCGCACGCCGTGCGGGGTGGAGACGGACGGCGCGGCGAGCAGCCGTTCGACCTCCGCGGTCGTCAGCGTCGTCGGCAGCTTCTTGCCGGGCGTCGGCGTTCCCATCGTCGACGTCGGGTCCGCCGCGATCACCCGTTCTTCCGTTAGGAACTTATAAAACGCCCGCACCGCCACCTGCCGCCGAAAGACGGTCGCGGACGCCTTGCCGCTCCGCTTGCCCGCCGCCATGAAGCCGAGCACGTGCGTCGAGGTCGTCTCGGCGACGTCGGCGACGCCCGATTGTTCTAGATAATCCAGATATAACGTCAAGTCGCGCTCGTACGCCTCGAGCGTATTGCGGGCGAGCCCGCGTTCCACCGACAAGTAATCGATAAATAACCGAAGATGCTGTTTCAACGTCGCGCGCCCCTTGTTTGTCGGCGGAAAGAACTTCCTCCGAGCTTGTCTTGCCGACTCATTTCGCCGCCGGCGCCGCGATTTCCTGCTCGAGCCGATTCCTTCAAGCGCAGCGAGGGCACCGGCGGTCGCTCCGCCGATGCCCTCGGTCTAGCCTTCTCGCCGCGGTCACTCGCCGATCCAATAAAACTCGCGCAGCCGCTCCCACGCGGAGTCGTACTCCATCCGGGACGGTTGTTCCTGCCGGAACGCCTTCACCGCCCGGCCGCCGGGTTCCCGGTATTTATCCGGTTCGATCCATGCGGCGACGGCGTCGAAAAGATGATACGCCGCGTAGGTGAGCGCAAGAAACAGTAAGATGAATTTCAGGCGATGGATCCAACGCCTTAGCGGAACGATCATACGTTCGGGCACCTCCCGCGAACAAGCCGTTCGGACAATCTCGCGATCTCGTACAACATATGAACTTGTCCCCGGCTTTATGTCTGTGACAAGATGTCCTGCACCGGTACGTACGGCTTGCCGATCGCGTCCGCGACGGCGCGGTGCACGACGCGCCCGTCGTACGTGTTGACGCCGTACAGCAGCGAGACGTCGCTGAGCGCGGCCTGGCGAAGCCCCTTGTTCGCGAGCTGCATCGCGTACGGCAGCGTCGCGTTCGTGAGCGCGAGCGTCGACGTGCGCGGCACCGCCCCCGGCATGTTCGCGACCGCGTAATGGATGACGCCGTGCTTCACGTACGTCGGATCGCTATGCGTCGTCACCCGGTCGATCGTCTCGATCGAGCCGCCCTGATCGACGGCCACGTCGACGATGACGGCCCCCTTCTTCATGCGCGTCACCATCTCTTCCGTGACGAGCTTCGGCGCCCGTGCGCCCGGGATGAGCACGGCGCCGATCAACAGATCGGCCTTCTGAACCGCGCTCGCGATATTGTACGGGTTCGACATCAGCGTGGACACCCTGCCGGCGAACAGCTCGTCGATGTACCGCATGCGATCGGCGCTGCGTTCGATGATGACGACCTGCGCGCCGAGGCCGAGCGCCATGCGGGCCGCGTTCAGGCCGACGATGCCTCCGCCGATAACGATGACCTCGGCGGGCGGCACGCCGGGCACGCCGCCGAGTAGAATGCCGCGGCCGCCGTTGTACGCCTCGAGATAGCGCGCGCCGATCTGCACCGACATGCGTCCGGCGACCTCGCTCATCGGCGTGAGCAGCGGCAGCGAGCCGTTGGGCGCCTGGATCGTCTCGTACGCGATCGCCGACACCTTGCTCGCGAGCAGCGCGTCGGCGAGGTCGCCCGCCGCCGCAAGATGCAAGTACGTAAACAACATCTGCTTCTCCCGGAAGCGCCCGTACTCCTCCGGCAGCGGCTCCTTCACCTTCAGGATCAGTTCGGCCGCCGACCAGACGTCGTCGGCGTCGCGAGCGATGCGGGCGCCCTCGCGCTCGTAATCTTCGTCGTCGAAGCCGCTGCCCGCGCCGGCGCCCGCTTCGACGACGACCTCGTGCCCGGCCGCCATGAGCATGCCGGCGCCCGCCGGCGTCAAGGCGACCCGAAATTCATTGTTCTTGATTTCCTTCGGTACCCCCACGATCATGCGTCCGTTCCTCCTCTACCGTTACAGCAACGACTCGGCGCCGTCGATGTATACCTCTGTACCCGTAATGTGACTCGACTCGTCGCACGCGAGAAACAACACCAGGTCGGCGACCTGCTCCGGCCTTCCGGCCCGATGCGCGAGCGGTTGGCTGCCTTTGGGATATTTTATGGGAATTTCGATCGATTGGACCTCGTCGGTTTGCTGCGTATTTTCGCCGATGTTCGTCTGGATCGCGCCCGGGCAGATCGCGTTGACGCGAATCCGGTACTGCGCCAGCTCGAGCGCCGCCATCTTCGCGAAGGCGACTTGAGCCGCCTTCGACGCGCTGTACGCCGCGCCGCCGAAATTTTTGAACTTCCGGTTGCCGTTGATCGAGCTCGTAACGATGATGCTCCCGCCGTCTTCCTTCAGATGCGGGATCGCATACTTGACGATGTAGAACGTCCCGTTCAGATTCGTCGAGAGCGTATGCGACCATTGCTCCGGCGTCAACGTCTCGATCGGCGCCATCGTCCCGTTGATGCCCGCGTTGGCGAAGACGACGTCCAGCCGCCCGAACGCGTCGACCGCCGCGAGAATCGCCGCTTCGACCCGGGCCGGGTCGGAGACGTCCGTATCGGTGACGATCGCTTCGCCGCCTGCCGCCGTAATGATGTCCTCCACCGCTTCGGCGTTCCGTTCCTTCAGATCGACGAGGCATACCTTCGCGCCTTCCTCCGCCATCCGGATCGCCGCGGCCCGCCCGATGCCCGAGCCCGCGCCGGTGACGACCGCCGCCTTCCCTTCGAGTCTGCGGCGCCGGGGCGCCCCGTTCGCGCCGGTCGACGGCTCCGCCTTCTTGTCGTCCTTCGTAAATAAAGACATGACCATGACCTTTTCAACCTTCCTTCCCTTCGTCGCTTCGCGGTCATTCCTAATGCGCTTGCGCTGATAGAGATAGGTTGCTTCTCTCATGGGAAAATATGTAGGCGCGACAAAAAACACTCCGAGCCGTTCCCGTCGGAGTGTCAAAACATGTCTATTCGGTTGTTACCCTCGCTTGGGCACGGTCACGCCCTTATCCCGGCAGCGGTGGCAGATGCCTTGGAAGTCGAGGCGGTGGTCCAACACGGCGAACCGGAACTCCTTCTCCAGCCGTTCCTCCAGCTCGCCCAGCCAGTCCTCCATAATCTCGTCGACCGCGCCGCACTGCACGCAAATCAAGTGGTGATGGTGATGGTGCGAGCTGTCGTTGCGCAGATCGTACCGCGCCACGCCGTCGCCGAAATTCATCTTCTCGACCACGTGCATCTCGCTGAGCAGTTCGAGCGTCCGGTACACGGTAGCGAGACCGATCTCGGGGGCCTTATCCTTGACGAGCATGAACACGTCCTCGGCGCTCAGATGATCCTCCTCGTTCTCGAGCAGGACGCGAACGGTCGCTTCTCGCTGCGGCGTCAGCTTGTATCCTTGCGACTGAAGCTGTTGTTTAATCTTCTCGATGCGCGCCTCCACGTCGAAGTCCCCCCTCACGCGTCTCTATGAACTCTTCTAATCATTATAGAGGGAGGCCATCGATCAAGTCAAACGGCGTCGAGCAGCATCGGCGCCGCCCATTCGAGCAGCCCCGGCGAGACGTACACCTCGAAGAGGGATACGGCAAGCATTAAGCCCGTCAGCAGCAGAGCCGTCAGCGAGAAGGACGCAAGCGGCTGCTTCACCGTTCCGCTGCGATGCAGCAGCCGGCCGCGCACGAGCAGCAGACTGAACGAAATGGCTGCGACGCTGCACACGATGATCGCCGGTACGACGACCAGGTTTTGCGGCGCGACCGACACGATCGCGAAGACGATGCCGTCCCACGACCATTGGCCCGCGAGGTAGCCGACCGTAAAGCCGATCAGCACGCCCTTCAAGAAATCAAGCAGCAGAATGAGCGGGACGCCGACGACGGACAACCCGAGAATCCAGATGAAAAAGACCCACCGCGCATGCGCCCCGAACGCATCCCATACGGCGCCGGCGCCCGCCGGCCGGAGCTCCGCCGCGCCGGTTCCTCCCAGGCCCGCGGCCGAGCCGCCGAAGCCGGATAAGAACGTATTGACGTATTGGCCGACGTCATGCTTCTGCTGCAGCGTGAGCGCGTTCACGAGCAGCGCGCCGAAGACGACGCCCATGATGAACAGGATGCATACGAATAAGTATAACGGCAACAAATCCTTGGTATATACGCGAAATACGCCCGTCATGGAGGCTTCCCTTCCTTCCAGCTTGCTTCGTTATACGAATATATGAAGCTAGGAAGGAAACTATGACGGGCGTGCGAGACTTACTTGATTTTTCCGTAGCGTCCGCCGCCGCCCGACGCGACGGCGACGTCGCCGGTTCGGGCCGCGGCGATGACGGCGGCCGGACCGGCGCCGACCGTCTCGGCGAGCTCCGCTTCCGGGACGCGATGGAGAATGTTCATCTCGGTGCCGAACCGCTCGAGCAGCGCCTCGCGCTTCTTCGGCCCGAGCCCCGGCACGAATTCGAGCGGCACCTGGTTCCGATACGGCGGCCGATGCATCGCGGCGCGCGCCGCGGCCGCCGCGTCGTCCGGCTTCGCGAGCGCCGCGATCCGGTCGAAGACGCCGCGCACGATGCGGCCGCTGCCGCAGGCGGGGCACTTCTTCTCCGTTTGGCCGTCCTCCAGCTCGACGAGCGCGTCGCAGCGCTCGCAATACGTGCGATGGTATTTGCCCAACTGCGGCTTCAGGCCGTAGTTCGCCTCGATCCCGCGGCCGTCCTCGCCGCGCAGCGCCTTCGCGACTTCCTCGAACGTGGGCGCCGTCAAGCGGAAGGCGTTATACTCCCTTGCGATCTTCCCGAGCGAGTGCGCGTCGGAGTTCGTGACGTAGGCGTGCCGGCGCAGCTCGGGGATCGTATCGGCCATGTCCGTGTTGGAGCTGAGTCCCAGCTCCACCGCCGCGACGTCCTCCGGATCGAGCACCTCCTCCATCCGGCTGCAGCAGCTGCCGTATAGGCTCTTGTGCGGCGTGAAGATATGCGCCGGAATGACGAGCCCGCCCAAGGACACCGTCTCCGCTTGCAGCTCCCGAGCCAACGCGTAGACGCGCTGGGAGCTCAAGGAGACGTTCTTCATGCGCGTCGACAGCCATGCCGTGAACTCCTTCATCGCCGACAGCTTCGGCAGGAAACACAAGAGATGCGCCGGACCGCAGCCCGGATCCTTCACCTCCAGCTCGCTGCCGAGCAGCACGGTCGTGTTGCCGTAGCGAATGCCGCCCCCGGCGAGCTCTTCCATCTCCCCGGCTTCCAAATACCGTTCGATCTCGTCTTGCACGGCGGGCGACTGGCAGTCGATGATGCCGGTAACGTCGATCCCCTTGCGTACGCTCGCTTCCCTCGCGATGTTGAAGAACGTTAAGTCGCGGGACCCGCTGATTTTCACCGGCGCTCCCGCTTCCGTCCGTCCGATATGAATGTGCAAATCCGCGTATACCGTGCGCAGACCCTCGTTCACGTCGTCATCAGACTCCCCATGTTCCCGTCGTCAGGTACCGCTGCCAAGCGTAAACGGCCAGGAGCGTCTTGGCGTCGCAGATTCGTCCCTTCGCGATCGCTTGCGACGCTTCCTCCGGCGTCAGCGCGAACGCGTTCAGAAACTCGTCTTCGTCCGGAGCGGCCTCGCCCGCGCGAAGCCCTTCGGCTACGTAAATATGGATTACCTCGTCCGCGAAGCCGGGCGACGTCGCCATCGAATGGAGAAGCGTTACGCGTTCGCAAGCGTATCCCGTCTCCTCCCGCAGCTCCCTCGCGGCCGCCTGGGCCGGGTCCTCCCCGCCGTCCAGCTTGCCGGCCGGAATTTCGATTTGGAGCCGCTCGAGCGGCTTGCGGTATTGCTCGACGACGAGCAGCTTCCCGTCGACGTCGGCGATGACCGCCACCGCCCCCGGATGCTTCACGATTTCCCTCGTCGCCGTGCCGCCGTTCGGCAGCGCGACCTCGTCCACCTGCAGCGAAATGATTTTCCCCTGAAAAATCGGCTTCGTCGAAATCGTCTTTTCCGTGAAATCCAAATGCGGTTTCTCCATTTCGTATAGCCTCCCCGTCATAAGCTTTCCCATACGCGCATAGGGTGATTATACCAAACCTGCGGAAAGGGTGCGTTGGACACGATGAAAGGGTACTACGGAAGCAAGCGGCTGCGACTGGTAGGCAAAGGATGGGAGGTACGGGAGAAGCTTCGTCAAATCCAGCGGCAGACCGACGATCCGTCGACGACGCTGGCGGCATGGCTTCGGCAACCGCCCGCCTTGCGGCCCGCCCTCGCGTCGGCGTCCATCCGCTCCGCCCCCGCCTATTCCCCCCGCGACTCGATCGCGGATTCCCGTTCGTATCCGATGGCGTAAACCGACGAGCCCGTTGTTTACGTAAACGAAAAAGCCGCCGATTCGGAGGAGGATTTTCCCCTCTCGAACCGGCGGCTTGCTTTATGAAACGCGCTTTCCGCTTTTACGCTTTTACGTTGACCGACTGCTCGATGATCGCGACGACCATGCGCGCGGCGCCGACCAGATCCGATACGCGGATTTGCTCCTTCGGCGTATGGATGTGCTCGTAGCCGATCGCGAGGTTGACCGTCGGCACGCCCATGCCGTTGAACATGTTCGCGTCGCTGCCGCCGCCCGACGGGAACGTGCTCCACGGGATGCCGAGCGATTCGAACGCGTCGGCCGCGACCCGCACGACCGGCGCGTCGTCGTCGAATTTGTAGGCGGGGTATAAGTAATTTTCCACGAATTCGTACTTCGCCCCGAACTCCTTCGTCGCCGATTCGAACGCGTCCCGCATCTTCGCGACCTGCGCGCTCATCTTCTCGTTCACGAGGCTGCGCGCCTCCGCCGTGATGACGACCTGTTCCGCGACGACGTTCGTCTCGCCGCCGCCTTCGAAGCGGCCGATGTTGGCCGTCGTCTCGTGGTCGATGCGGCCGAGCGGCATCCGCGAGATCGCCTTGGCGGCGACCGTAATCGCGCTGATGCCGTCCTGCGGATTGACCCCGGCGTGCGCCGACTTGCCCGTCACCGTGATGCGCAGCTTCGTCTGCGTCGGCCCCGCGGTGCAAATTTCGCCGATCTTGCCGTCGGAGTCGAGCGCGAAGCCGTATTTCGCATCGAGCAGGTTCTTGTCCATCGCGCGCGCGCCCACGAGACCGCTCTCTTCGCCCGACGTAATGACGAACTGGATGCGGCCGTGCGGCAGTCCCGACTCGTTGACGACGCGGATCGCTTCGAACATCGCGGCGAGACCCGCCTTATCGTCGCTGCCGAGAATCGTCGTGCCGTCGCTGCGAATGAAGCCGTCGTCGTCGATGCGCGGCCGGATGCCGTTGCCCGGCGCGACCGTGTCCATATGGCCCGTGAACAAGAACGGCGCCACGTCTTCCATGCCCGGCGTCGCGGCCCACGTCGCGAACAGGTTGCCCGCGCCGTGTCCGGTCTTCGTCGCCGTATCGTCTTCATATACGTCGAGGCCGAGCTCGGCGAACTTCCGCTTGAGCAGATCGCAGATGACGCGCTCGTGCTTCGTCTCGCTGTCGGTTCGCACCAGTTCGAAAAACTCGTCGATCAATCGTTGCTCCATCACCATGTTCCAGTTTCCTCCCGGCATGTCGTTGCGTTACAATGGGGACAGGCTTAGAATGCCCTGTTTCTTTTTCCTATCGAAAGGAGCGTGATTCCGCTCATGCAAAATCGCGGTTGGATCAAGGTCGTCGTCTGGGCCGTCTTGATCTCGATGCTGCTGTCGACGATTCTCATGGGAGTCAGCTTCGTCGGCGCCTAGTATAAATTCGTCGATTCGTCGAAGCTCTCCAGGTTTTCCTTCACCCGCTGCAAGAATCTGCCGCAGATGACGCCGTCGAGAATCCGATGGTCGAGCGACAGGCATAGGTTGACCATCGATCGTACGCCGATCATGTCCTTGATGACGACGGGGCGCTTGACGATCGACTCGAACGTCAAATTCGCCGCTTGCGGATAATTGATGATCGGCTGCGACAAAATCGAACCGAACGAACCGGTATTGTTGACCGTGAACGTCCCGCCTTGCATGTCGGACGGGGTCAGCTTGCCGGTTCTCGTCTTTCGGGCGAGCTCGTCGATTTCCCGCGCGAGGCCGGCGATGTTCTTCCGGTCGGCTTGCTTGATGACGGGAACCATGACGCTGTCCTCCGTGCCCACCGCAAGCGTCAGGTTAATGTCGCGCTTCACGATGATTTTGTCGACCGCCCACACCGAGTTCATGATGGGGTAGTCCTTGATCGCCCCGACGACGGCCTTGAGCACGAACGCCAGGTACGTCAGATTGATTCCTTCGCGCTTCAGAAACTCTTCCTTCATCTTGTTCCGCAGATTGACGAGATTCGTCACGTCGACCTCGATCATCGTCCAGGCGTGCGGAATTTCGCTGACGCTCTGCCGCATTCGGCTCGCGATCGTGTTGCGGATCGGCGTGACGTCGATGAAGTATTCCCGTTCGTCGCCCTTCTCGACCTCGATCGCCGGAATTCGCGGCTCCTCCGACAGATGAAGGCCCGTCGTCCGGACCGGTCCGTCCGCTTCCTTCGCCGGCGCGAACGGCACGGCCGCCGCGGCAGGACGGCTCTGGCTCTGGGCCGCCTGGGCCGCTCGGGCCGCTTGCGCCGCCCGCGGGCCGCCGCTCGCGACGTAGGCGAGCACGTCCTTGCGCGTGATGCGGCCTTCGTGGCCGCTGCCCGGAATCGGCTCCTCGTCGAGCCGAATGCCGTGCTCCGCCGCGAGCGCCAGCACCGCCGGCGAATAGCGTCGGCGCATCGCGCCGTCCGCGGCTGGGGCGCCGCCCGCCTGCGCGGCTTCGCCGCGGGAGGTGGCCGCGGCCGCTCCCGTCGCCGGCGCGACTGCGCCCGCCGCCGCTCCCGCGGCGACGGCGTCCTTGCCCGCCACGACGCAGAGCGGCTCGCCGACGGCCGCCTCCACGCCCTCCGCAACAAGCAGATGCGTGACGACACCCTCCACCGGCGACGGCATCTCCGTCGTTACTTTATCCGTCACCAGCTCGCAGATGACGTCGTATTGTTTCACGTAGTCGCCGGGCGAGACCAGCCACTTGCCGACCGTCGCCGACACGAGGCTCTCGGCCAAGTGCGGCACGGTGACGGCGATCCCTGGAATCCCGTCGATCGTCTTCGTATCGCTCAACTTACGCACTCCTCTCCATCCTGCCGCTGCCGCTTAATACGACGCCAACGTCCGAATCGCTTCCTTCACCTTGTCCGCGTTCAACAAGAAAAATTTCTCCGTCGTCGGACTCGAGCCGACCGCCGGCACGTCGGGACCGCACAGCCGCATGATCGGCGCGTCGAGGTCGTACAGCAGCTCCTCGGCGATGATCGCGGACACTTCCGCGCCGACGCCGCCCGACTTGTTATCCTCATGTACGATCAGCACTTTGCCGGTCTTCGCCGCCGCCGCGAGAATCGCGTTCTTGTCGAGCGGCTGCAGCGTCCGCAGGTCGAGCACGTGAGTGCTGACGCCCTCTGCGGCCAGCTGCTCCGCCGCGGCCAAGGCGAAATGCACCGTCATGCCGTATGTAATGACCGTTACGTCTTCGCCTTCGCGCTTCACGTCCGCCTTGCCGATCGGCACGACGTAGTCGCCTTCCGGCACTTCGCCGGAGACGGATAAATAACACTTCTTATGCTCGAAATACAGCACCGGATCGGGGTCGCGGATCGCCGCCAGCATGAGCCCCTTGGCGTCGTACGGCGTCGACGGCGCGACGATCTTGAGGCCCGGCGTGCCGAAAAACACCGACTCCGGGCATTGCGAATGATACAGCGCTCCGCCGCCGGTGGCGCCGTACGGCGCGCGCACGACGATCGGGCAGTGCCAATCGTTGTTGGAACGGTAGCGGATCTTCGCCGCTTCCGAGATGATTTGGTTCGTCGCCGGGAAGATGAAGTCCGCGAACTGCATCTCGGCGATCGGCCGCATGCCGTGCATCGCGGCGCCGATCGCCACGCCGGCGATCGCCGATTCCGCGAGCGGCGTGTCGAGCACGCGATCGGGGCCGTAGACGTCGCGCATCCCCTTCGTCGCGTTCAGGACGCCGCCCTTGCCGACGTCCTCGCCGAGGACGAACACGCGCGAATCGCGCCCCATCTCCTCGTGCATCGCCGAACGGATCGCTTCTAGATATTTCATGACCGCCATATCAGCCGATGTCCCCCTCGCTCGCATGATCGTCGCCGTATACATACAGCAGCGTATCTTCCGGGCGCGGGTAAGGCGCCTGCTCGGCGTATTCCGCCGCTTCGCGCAGTTCCCCGTCGATCGTCTCGAGCAGCGCCGCTTCCTTCGCGTCGTCCCACAGGCCGTGCTCGACCAAGTAGGCGCGCATCTTCGGAATGCCGTCTTTCGACTTATGCTCCTCGACTTCTTCCTTCGTCCGGTACAACAGATCGTTGTCCGACGTGGAGTGCGGCGAGATGCGGTACATCATCGCTTCGATCAGCGTCGGGCCTTCGCCCGCGAGACCGCGCTCGCGCGCCTGCTTCACGGCCGTATACACCTCGAACGGATCGTTGCCGTCGACCCGGACGCCCGGGAAGCCGTAGCCGATCGCGCGGTCGACGATGCGGCCGGCGATCTGCTGCCGCTCCGGCACCGAGATGGCGTACCGGTTGTTCTCGCACATCAGAATGACGGGCAGCTTGTGCACGCCCGCGAAGTTGCAGCCCTCGTGGAAGTCGCCCTGATTGCTCGAGCCTTCCCCGAACGTCACGAACGACACGCTCTCCTCGCCGCGGAGCCTCGCGGCGTACGCCGCGCCGACCGCATGCGGCACCTGCGTCGTCACCGGACTGGAGCCGGAGAAGATGCCCAGGCGCTTATGCCCGAAGTGGCCGGCCATCTGCCGGCCGCCGCTGTTCGGGTCCTCCGCCTTGAAGAACAGCGCCAGCATCAGCTCGCGCAGCGTCATGCCGACGGACAGCACGAAGCCGTAGTCCCGGTAGTACGGGAAGAACAAGTCCGTGCCGGGCCGCAGCGCGAACGCGGCGGCCACCTGCGCGCACTCCTGCCCGATGCCGGACACGTGGAACGCCACCTTGCCGGCGCGCTGCAACACCGTCGCCCGCTCGTCGTATTTACGCGCCTTGACCATCAAGGCGTACATCTGTATCGCATCGTCGTCGCTTAAGCCCGCCTGCGCGTGCCTCGACTGCCCTTTCTTCAACTCATGCTCGTTGATCATCGGGAGCCCTCCTTAAGACCGAGTATTATGACCTGGTCATAATCCCCTTCACGTTCATCTTACAACCCTACCGACCGACCGTCAACCGCGAGCGCCGCTTCGCCGAGCGCCTCGGACAGCGTCGGATGCGGATGGATCGCCGCTCCGATCTCCCACGGCGTCGCTTCGAGCAGCCGCGCGAGCGACGCCTCGCCGATCAATTCGGTCACCTTCGCGCCGATCATATGCACGCCGAGCACGTCGTTCGTCTCGGCGTCCGCGACGACCTTGACGAAGCCTTCCGGCTCGCCGTACACGAGCGCCTTGCCGATCGCGCGGAACGGCATCTTCGCCGCCTTCACCCGATGGCCGGCTTCCTTCGCCTGCCGCTCGGTGAGGCCGATCGACGCGACCTCCGGATGCGAGAAGACGCATTTCGGCACGTACGACGGATCGTAAGGCTTGTCCGCGACGCCGCAAATGTGCTCGACGGCGACGATGCCCTGATAGCTCGCCGCATGCGCCATCTGCAGCCCGCCGACGACGTCGCCGATGGCGTAGATGTGCGGCTCGCTCGTCTGCATGAAGCCGCTCACCCGAATCGCGCCGCGCTCGAGCGCCACGTCCGCGTTCTCGAGGCCGATGCCCTCCACGTTCGGCGCGCGGCCGACCGCGACGAGCAGCGCCTCCGCCTCGACGGCGACGCGTTCGCCCGCGCGCTCCGCCTCGACGCGGACCTCGGAGGCGCCGCCGACCTCCCGCTTCTTCAGCGTCTCCGGCAGTACCTTCGCGCCGGTCAGCACCCGTACGCCCCGCTTCGCGAGCGACGACGCCATCTCGCGCGACACGTCCTCTTCCTCCGTCGGCAGCAGCCGATCCGCCGCCTCCAGCACCGTGACGGCGACGCCGAAGTCGCTCATCATCGACGCCCACTCGACGCCGATGATGCCGCCGCCGACGATCGCGAGCGAAGCCGGCAGCCGTTCCAGCTCCAGCGCCTCGTCGCTCGTCAGGACGAAGCGTCCGTCCGGCTCGAGTCCCGGAATGACGCGCGGCCGGGAGCCCGTCGCCAGAATGAGGCGGTCGTTGACGAGCGTCACCGCCTCCCCGTCCGGCGTCTCCACCGCGATCGTTCCCGTCTGCGGCGAGAAGATGGACGGCCCCATGAGGCGCCCCTTCCCATACACGACGTCGATCTTATGCTTCTTCATCAGGTGCTGCACGCCGCGGTGCAGCTCTTCGACGACGGCGGCCTTGCGCGACTGGACGCGGCCGAAATCGATCGTCGGCGCGGCGGAAACCTCGATGCCGTATTCCGCCCCGCGCCGCACCGTCGCCAGTACCTCCGCGCTGCGCAGCAGCGCCTTGCTCGGAATGCAGCCCTTATGCAGGCATGTCCCGCCGAGCCCCGCTTTCTCTACTACCGCTACCGACTTTCCGAGCTGCGCCGCCCGGATCGCCGCCACGTAACCGCCCGGCCCTCCGCCGAGCACTACGATATCATATGTACGAGTCAATGGACGTTCCTCCGAAACTATACTTTACTATTATTCCCTTACTCTGATTCTATGTAATAACAAGCCGTTCATGAATTTGTCAGACTCTTTCTTATTGTACCCTTTTTGTAGGAAGGGCGGATAGGGTAAAATGAATGAATCACTCGACTTGGCACTTTGAAAGGAACGCTGTCGGCATGCCCACGAAATTTTCCCGATTCATCGCCGTCCTGCTGCTCGTCATTCCGGGCTGGATGGCCACATACGGTTTCTTGCTCATGAAAAACTCGGTGTTCGAATCGTTCGGCCCCGGCGCGCTGCCTTGGCTGAAGTTCGCGGCCGGGCTGCTGCTGTTCGCGGCGGGCGTCGCCTTCATCGGCGGTTGGATTTTTTACCGCGACCGCAAGCGCAATTACGTCGCTCCTCGTTTCCGCGAAAAGAAAAAACAGCGCCGCTAGGTGCTGTTTTTTTGTTATTCGTATTTTTACTGGACGACGATCTTCGCCGTCATCTCCGCGTGGCCTTGACCGCACAGAACGATACAGCTCACTTCGTACACTTCGCCCGCTTCGCCGAACGTCACTTCCTGCGACAACGACGCGCCTTGCAGCTCTACGCCGAGGCCGCTAATCGAGATGCCGTGCAAGCCTTGGTCGTTCTTCAGCGCGACCGTCATCGTGGATCCCGCTTCGACGACGTACTCGGTCTGGTCGAACTCCCAGTTCTTCGCTACGATCTCCAACGTATTTTCGGCTGCCGCCAATTCTTCCTCGCTCGGCGGCTGCGGAAGCTCGTTAAACAAGATGCCGACGCCGAGTGCGGCCGCTCCGAAAAACAGAACCGCCATAATCCATTTGTGCATGTGTCGTCTTCCCCCTCAAACAATATACATCCTATTATTATAAAGACTCGCCCGCTTTTTGGGAGAACCGTTCTCCCTCCAAACATGACGAATTTTCGAACGTTTCTCCGCGGCCCGAGGCCAAAAGTAACTATATCATACTCGTCCCCGACGTGCAAAAGGACGGATGCCCTTGCATAACCGAGCCGCTTTGGCATAAAATAAGAACATACATTCGAGAACATACATTCGTGGTCGTGGGGGAACAGCCAATGGCGAAGCAAGAGCGCGTGCCGATGATCCCGCCGGTCACCGCCGTCGACGAGCTCGGGACGATCAAGGAAGCGTTGATCCTGGGCCTCCTGATGACGGTGTTCGACCGAGACATCAAGGTGATTCAAGACAGCAAATTAAAGACCAAAGGACCGTACGTCGACCTGCTGCAGCGGGCGATGGACGACGTCACGGCGGACCTCGCGAGACTGCGCCGCCGGCTGAAGGAGAAGGGAATCAAGATGACCGAAGAGCGGCGCGACGAAGACGGGGTCGGATGCGTGTATTGGTGCCGCGGATATAAGGCGAGCTTCGAGATGTTATGGCATTTCGCCAAAGCCGAGACCGAAGTTCGCATGCGTAAGTATTTGGGGGAAGACATTCGTAAGTACGTGCGGGACGATCTGCCCGAGCATCTGCGGCCCGAATGGCTGCTCGCCCCGGTGGCGAGACGGGCTCCCCGCTCACTTGGAACGGGAGCGCCCTCTCGCGAACAGCTGCGCGAAGGCGAGCACGCCCGTCCAGACGAGCGCGGCCGACAACGCGAGGAAGAACCAATCTCCGTTGCCGAGAGCGAAATAAAGCAGCCCGTGCGCCCCGAATAAAACCAAGAACGTCAACATCAAATTCAGCTTGTTAATCCACTGCAGCAGTCCGTTCATGCGGTTGCCCCTCCTCGGGTCTTGTCAGTACTTGTCGTACCGTTAGTGTTTCCGAAAGGGGAACGCTCGATACCCGCGCGGAAGCGCTGAAGGGGAAATTTTCCTGCATCCGCCATGTTTAAAGCGCCGCATGCCGGACATAATATACTCAGACGGCGACGAGAAAGGTCGTGGTTACGTTGGAGGACGTAAGGAATTCAGCGGAAACGAACAGCCAGGAGGGTTCTCACTCGAAATAGAGGGCGAGGGATGTGCTAAAGACGCTTGACGGCTTTAGACGCCATCGGTAGCGATACCGGTACAGCTTTCTCATTGAAGATGTGAAATCAACCAACGGCGCCGTCGGAAGACCCGGGAAACCGGGTCTTTTTCTATTTTTCGCCTCCGTGCTACAATACAACGTAGATGAGAATAGCATTCATAATGGAGGTTTTCCGAAAATGCTTCGCACCCCGCTCGGACGATTCCGCGCCGTAGGCCTGTTGGAAGGCGTCTCGTTCCTGCTCCTGTTGTTCGTCGCCATGCCGCTGAAGTACGCCGCGGACATGCCGGAGGCCGTCGCCGTCGTCGGAGCGCTTCACGGCGTTCTGTTCGCCTTGTACCTCGCCGCGGCTGCGTACATGATATTCGCCGCAGGCTGGCGCCTCCCCCGCGTGTTGGGCGCCGTCGTCGCCGCGGTGCTGCCGTTCGGACCGTTCGTGTTCGACCGCTACGTCAGCCGAAACTAAAAAAGGAGAGGAATCCCGTTAGGGACTCCTCTCCTTTTTCGCATATATGTATGTTCGAAACTTTAGCTAACCTTATGTTCGATGCGCAGCTTGTCGGCGACCATCGCGATAAATTCGCTGTTCGTCGGCTTCGCCTTCGAGATGTTGATCGTGTACCCGAACAAATGCGAAATGCTGTCGATGTTGCCTCGCGTCCAAGCGACTTCGATCGCGTGGCGGATGGCCCGCTCGACGCGCGACGGGGTCGTGCGGTATTTCTCGGCGATCGCCGGATACAGCGTCTTCGTGACGGCGCTCAACAGCTCGATGTTGTTGTACACCATCGTGATCGCGTCGCGCAAGTACTGATACCCCTTAATATGGGCCGGCACGCCCACCTCGTGAATAATGTTCGTGATGCTCGCGTCGAGGTTCGGCTTGCCTTGCGGCTTCGAAGAGAGCAGCGACGGGCGCTTGCGCATCTGCGAAGAGATCGACGACAACGTGCCGCCCGAGCTGCCGCTGCTCACTTGCGGAACCGGTCCGGCCGCCAGCTGGCGAATCCGATTGACGAGCACGTCCATGTCGAACGGCTTAAGAATGTAGTACGAAGCGCCGAGCTGGACGGCCTTCTGCGTAATGTTCTCCTGGCCGAACGCAGTCAACATGACGATCTTCGGCGCCGGATCCAAATTGAGCTCTCGGAGCCGTTCGAGCACCCCGAGCCCGTCCAGATGCGGCATGATAATATCCAAAATGAGGACATCGGGCACGATCCCCTTCTCCTCGATCATCTCCATGACTTCTTCCCCGTTGTACGCGACCCCGGCAACAGACAAATCCTCTTGCTCGCTGATGTACTCCGACAACAAATTCGCGAATTCCCGGTTGTCGTCCGCCAACAAAACCTCGATCTTATGCAATGCAAATCCTCCTTAGACGTCTTGGCCACAGCTGGAAGCGATCCGCCATATTTTTTGGTCTTTATTGGATTCGACACGAGAGGCTGAATTCCTTTTGTCGAAAAAGATTTAATTTTCGACAAAAAAACCCAAGGCCGCTTAGCTCGCCTTAGGATTCGCTTGGTTATCCATTAAAATGTCCGCATCGCGCAGCATCCACTCGATGAAGCAGCCGTAGCCGCTCGTCGGATCGTTCACGAATACGTGCGTTACCGCCCCGATCAGCTTGCCGTTCTGAATGATCGGGCTGCCGCTCATGCCCTGCACGATGCCGCCGGTCTTGGCGACGAGCCGCGGATCCGTAATTTTGATGATCATGCCCTTGGTCGCCGGGAACGTCTGTTTCGCCACATGGACGATTTCCACGTCGAATTTCTCGACCTTCTGCCCGTTGACGACGGTGTAAATATGGGCCGGACCTTCCTTCACCTCGTCGGCGAACGCCACCGGGATCGGCTCCTTCATGCTGGCGTATTCCGGAGCCTCGTACATCTTGCCGAAGATGCCGAAGTCGGTGTTCTTCCGAATGTCGCCGAGCACCTTATCCTCGTCGATCAGCACCGCCCGCTTCTCGCCCGGTTCGCCGTTCTCGCTCTTGTCGATGGACGTTACGTTGGAATGCACGATTTGCCCGCCGCCGACGACGATCGGGGTCTGCGTATCCATGTCGGTGATGACGTGTCCGAGCGCGCCGTACGCTTTCTGATCCGGGGCATAGAACGTCAACGTGCCGACGCCCGCCGCGGAGTCGCGAATGTAGATGCCGAGCCGGTACGCCTTATCGGAAGGATCGTACACCGGCGTAATCGACGACTTCAGCTTTTCGCCCGCGCGAAGGACGAGCAGCTCGATCGGTTGGTTGGCCTTACCCGATTGCTGCACGATGTCCGCCACTTTGTTGACGTCGTTCAGCTTCTTCCCGTTCATCTCGAGGATGACGTCGCCGACGTTAAGCTTCGCCTCTTCGCCGGGAGACACTTTGCCGCGATCCTCCGTCTGGACCAAGTGGTGGCCGACGACGAGGATGCCCTTCGACTTGATCTTGACGCCGATCGTCTGTCCGCCCGGAATGACCTTCAGATCCGGAACGACGTCGACCTTGACCGTCTTGAACGGAATTTTCCCGAACAGCTTCAGCTGCATCTCCGTCTGTCCCGCTTTGTACGTTTGGAGGGAGATCGGCTCCTCCAAGTTCAGATCGAACGTCGGCTCGGAAGAGCCGTTCACCTGAACGATTTCGGGGTCCTTCACCGATCCGACCGCATGAACGGGCATACTAAGCGAAAGCTCCTTCCCCTCGCCGGAGAACACATGCAGCGTCTCCGGGAACGATGCGTACCGCTGGAACGGCGGGGACCATGAAATAAGACATACGAGAAAGACGAGCATAAGTCCGAAAAGTTTTTTCTTGGTGCCGGAAGTCAAACGCCTCACGCTCCTTTTCGTTCTCACGCCTTAGGCACTTTGGCGCGGTCGCCAATAACGTACCTATAAGGTATCCCCGCCCCGCTCGTTTTAAACTCGGAAATGATTCCTGACGCCCTACATCCACCCGGACTTTCTGCTATCCGCCAACGCGAGCATTTCTTGCGCGTGGCGCATCGTCGTGTCCGTCACTTCGACGCCGCCCAGCATGCGCGCCAGCTCCGCCGTCCGTTCGCCGGCGCCGAGCGCGTTCACCTCGGTGAACGTCCGCTCGCCCTTCACCTTCTTCTCGATCGCGTAATGCGCGTCGGCCATGCAGGCCACCTGCGGCAGATGCGTGATCGCGAACACCTGCACTTGTCCCGCGAGGCGGGCCATCTTCTCCGCGATCGCCTGCGCGGCGCGGCCGCTGACCCCCGTATCGACCTCGTCGAAGATGAGGGACGGCACCCGGTCGACCGCGGCGAAGATCGACTTCATGGCGAGCATGATACGCGACAACTCGCCGCCCGAAGCGATCTTGGCGAGTCCGCGGAGCGGCTCGCCCGGGTTCGGCGCGATCAGAAATTCGGCCGTATCCCAGCCGTCCGGCCGGAACGCGCCTTCGTTCGAACGGAGCTCGACCTCGAACCTCGTCTTCTCCATATGTAAGTCCTTCAGATGCTCCATCAGTTTTCTGGACAGCGTCTCGGCGGCTGCCCGGCGCGCTCGGGTCAGCGCCTCGGCCCGCGTCCGCAGCGTCGCCGTAAGGTCGCCGAGGCGGGCGGACAGCTCCGCGATGCGCTCCTCCTGGTTGTCGACGTCGTCGAGCTCCTTCTTGATCTTGGCCGCGTACGCCAAGATGTCTTCGGCGGAGTCGCCGTACTTGCGCTTCAGCGAATGGAGCGTCTGCAGCCGCTGTTCGATTCGCTCGAGCTTGTCCGGGTTAAATTCGATTTTCTCGCGGTAATCGCGAATTTGGAACGCGGCGTCCTCCAGTTGGTAGAACGCCGACTGCATCTGCTCCACGAGCGGCTGCAGCGAGTCCGGATCGTATTTGGAAATATCCGACATTCGCTGTACCGCCCTGGTCACGGAATCGAGCCCGCGTTTGCCGCCGTACAACGCCTCGAACGCGTCATTGGCCGCGGCAAACAGGCGCTCGCTATTCGCTAGTCTTTGCCTTTCTTCCTGTAACGATTCATCCTCGCCGGGTTTTACCTTCGCCGCATCGATCTCTTCCCATTGGAACCGGTACAAATCGGCCATCTGCAGCGCTTCCTTCCCGGATCGGCTCACCTGTTCCAGCTGGCGCTTCGTCTCGGCGTACTCGTCGTATACGCTGCGATAGGCGGCTTTGGCCGGCGCGATGCCGCCCCCCCCGAACGCGTCCAGCCATTCCAAGTGCCGATCGGCGCGGAGCAGCGACTGGTGCTCGTGCTGCCCGTGAATGTTGACGAGCGTCTCGCCGATCGACCGCAGCGCCACGATCGTCACCAGCTGCCCGTTCACCCGAGCGGTGCTCTTCCCTGCCGCCGTCACTTCGCGGCGGACGATGATCGGCTCGTCCTCCGGACCTTCGATCCCGTTGTCCCGCAGGATGTCCCTCGCCGGATGGTTCCCCGGAACGTCAAAAAGAGCTTCAATTTCCGCTTTGTCGCATCCATGACGCACAAGGTCGGCCGAAGCTCTTCCTCCGATAGCTAAGCTTAAGGCGTCGATCAAAATCGATTTCCCCGCGCCCGTCTCCCCGGTAAAGACGTGAAACCCGGTTCGGAACGATACGCGCACCTCTTCGATGACGGCCAGATGTTTGACGGAAAGCTCAAGGAGCAATTGCGATTCCCCCTACGAAAGCATGCTTAAGATTTCGTCCACGACGCGTTGGCTCGCTTCCCCGCTGCGGCAAATGATCAGCACCGTATTGTCGCCGCAGATCGTGCCCATCACGTCCGGCCAATCGAGATTGTCGATCAGCTCGCCGATCGTGTTGGCGGTCCCCGGCAAGCTTTTCATGACGACGAGATTGTCGGCATGATCGATCGAGCCGAAATAATCGATGAGCGCTCGCTTCAACTTCTGCGCAGGGTTGTACTTCTGGTCGGAAGGCAGGGAATACTTGTATCTTCCGTCCGCAAGCGGCACCTTCACGAGCTGCAGCTCCTTGATATCGCGCGACACGGTCGCCTGCGTGACCGTATACCCCGCCGCCCGCAGCGCGTCGACCAGATCGTCTTGCGTCTCGATTTCGCGTCCCGTTATGATTTCCCTGATTTTGATATGCCGCTGCCCCTTCATAACGCTTTCACAACTCCAACTCGAATCGTATTTGATGAACCTGACGCGCCGCGACGTCCACGTACAGGACGCCGGCCGTCTCTTCGTACAACAACGCGTACGCCAGCAGCCGCTCCCGAATCGCGCTTCCGACCGTCAGATCGAGCGGCTTGCGCGACTTGGCGACTTTGACGACGTAGATGCCGTCGCCCCGCTTCGCGAAATAATCGACGAACATCTGACTGCCGAGCTCCTTGTCGTCGACGCGCACGGTGAGATTCACCTTCCACTTCCCGTGCGTCACCTCGTACCCATGGTCGGCCAGCAGTTCGGTCACCTCGTCGTTCGGCTTCCGGCCGTCTTGCGCGACCGGCGTCTTTACGTCGGGCGTTCGGTACAGCCAACGCCGGAATAAGACGAGGCCCCATACCGCGAATACGAGCAATACGAAGATTAGCACTACCACGTCATCGTTCACGACGGTGCACCTCCACCGTTACGTATTCGAGATGCGGCGTCGGTTTCCTGCTTTTTCCTACCCTGCTTCGCTTCCTTACGCGCGGTGCAGCGTCTCGTGCGCCTCGCGCACGACGTCCGCCGCGAGCTTGTCCGCGTCCGGCGGCGGCTCGAGCGGTCCTTCGGCGAGCCGCCACAAGGCGAGAAACTCGATATTGCCCTCGCCTCCCGTAATCGGAGAGTACGTTAAGCCTTCCAAGGCGTACCCGGCTTCCGCCCCGAAGCGAATCATGCGTTGCAGCACGTCGCGGTGAACGGCGGGGTCGCGGACGATGCCGTTCTTCCCGACGAGCTCGCGTCCCGCTTCGAACTGCGGCTTAATGAGCGCCGCGAGCAATCCCCCGGGCGCGAGCAGCGGCCGCAGCGGCGGCAGAATGAGGCGCAGCGAGATGAACGATACGTCCGTCGCCGCGAACGTCGCCGGCGGGCCTACGAGGTCGGCGGGCGTCACGTATCGGAAATTGACCCGTTCCATGACGCGCACCCGTTCGTCCTTCCGCAGCGACCAATCGAGCTGGTTGTACCCGACGTCGATCGCGTAGACGAACGACGCCCCGTGCTGCAGCGCGCAATCGGTGAAGCCGCCGGTCGAGGCGCCGATGTCGATCATGACCGCCCCCGTCAAGTCCAGACCGAAGTGACGAATCGCCTTCTCGAGCTTCAAGCCCCCGCGGCTGACGTACGGATGGAGGTCGCCCTTCACCGTAAACGCGCTCGCGGCCGACACCTTCATGCCCGCTTTCTCGATCCGTTCTCCGTCCAAAAACACAAGGCCGGCCATGACGGCGGCCTTGGCTTTCTCGCGGCTGTCGAACAAGCCGCGCTCGACGAGCAGCACGTCGATGCGTTCCTTGGCGTTCGGGCTCGTCTTCCCGCGCGGAACGTCCTCCGGGCGATCCGGAACCGGTCCCGATCCCGAGTAATTCGATTCTGTCATAGATTCATATCCCCAGCTTCTCTCGTCCGTTACTTGTTCGTGCCGGTCATGAGCGGCTTCGCCGCGTAGGACGCCTGTACGCCGGCGCGCATCGTCCGTACCGTCTCCGCGAGCCGGTCGGACGTGAGACCGACCTCCGCGCGCTGCTCCTGAATCGAGCCGTGCTCGATGAACGCGTCCGGCACGCCCATGACGCGAACCGGCACGTCGTATACGCCGTGCCCGGACATCCATTCGAGCACCGCCCCGCCGAACCCGCCGGCGGAAGCGCCCTCCTCGATCGTGACGATCGGCAGACGTTCGTCCGCAAGGGCGGACAGCATCGCCGCGTCGAGCGGCTTCAAGAAGCGGGCGTTCACGACCCGCAGCGATACGCCTTCGGCGGCGAGCTTCTCGGCGGCCTCCAGCGCAAGCTGCACCATCGGACCGACGGCCAGAACGACGGCGTCGTCGCCGTCGCGCACCGTCTCCCAGCGGCCGATCGGCAGCGTGCGCAGCTCGTCGTTCCACGGCGCGCCCGTGCCTTGAATGCGCGGGTAGCGGACCGCGATCGGGCCGCCGTCGTACTGAACGGCCGTATACAGCATGTGCCGGAGCTCGTTCTCGTCCTTCGGCATCATGATCGTCATATTCGGCACATGGCGCAAATACGCGATATCGTACACCCCGTGATGCGTCTCGCCGTCCGGACCGACGAAGCCCGCCCGGTCGATCGCGAACACCACGTTCAGGTTTTGCCGCGCGATATCGTGTACGACCTGGTCGTACGCGCGCTGCAGGAACGTCGAATACACCGCGAATACCGGCTTCATGCCTTCCATCGCCATCGCCGCGCACATCGTGGCGGCATGCTGCTCGGCGATGCCGACGTCGATCATCCGGTTCGGGAATTTCTCCGCGAACTTGATCAGTCCCGAGCCGCTGGGCATCGCCGGCGTGACGGCGACGATGCGTTCGTCCCGCTCCGCGAGCTCGATCAGCGTCTTGCCGAACACCTCGGTATACATCGGCGGACCGGCCGACTTCACGACTTGGCCCGACTCGATCTTGTAGGCGCCGAGGCCATGCCAAGTATGCGAATCGGCTTCCGCCGGCGCATACCCCTTGCCCTTCGTCGTCACGACGTGCACGAGCACCGGCCCTTCGACCTTCTCCGCCTGCCGGAACGTCTCGAGCAGCGCGGACAAATGATGTCCGTCGATCGGCCCGAAATACGTATAGCCGAGCTCCTCGAACAACACGCCGGAGACGACCAAATATTTCAGGCTGTCCTTGACCTTCTCCGCCCAAGCGGCGAGCGTGCCGCCGATCGCGGGAACCTTCTTGAGCAGCGATTCGACTTCTTCCTTCGTCTTTATGTAAGTCTTGTCGGAGCGCACCTTGCATAGGTAGTTGTGCAGCGCGCCGACGTTCGGCGCGATCGACATCTCGTTATCGTTCAGCACGACGGTCAAGTTCTTCTTCTCGTGCCCGATATGGTTGAGCGCCTCGAACGCCATGCCGCCGGTCAGCGCCCCGTCCCCGATCAGCGCGACGACTTTATTTTTCTTCCCTTGCAAATCCCGCGCGGCCGCCATGCCCATTGCAGCCGAAAGAGAGGTGGAGCTGTGCCCCGCCTCCCACACGTCGTGCTCCGATTCGGAGCGCTTGACGAAGCCGCATAAGCCTTTGTATTTTCGAAGCGTCGAGAAGCGGTCTTTGCGTCCCGTAAGCAGCTTATGAACATACGCTTGGTGCCCGACGTCGAAAATCAGCTTGTCGTTCGGGCTGTCGAACAAGTAATGAAGCGCTAAGGTCAACTCTACGACGCCTAGGTTCGGAGCGAGATGCCCCCCGGTCGACGACAACGTCGTAATGAGAAATTCTCTGATTTCCTGCGCCAGCTGTTCGAGCTGGGCGAGGTCGAGCGATTTCAGATCGCTAGGCTGAGTGATTCGATCGAGCAGCACGCTTGTTTCCCCGCTTTCCGTTTGTTTTCTTCTTGCCGCCCCAGATGCGTATGCCAAACCGGCGTTCCAGCAGGAAAAAGAATCTGCCGATCCAGAGTACGATCGGTATCGAGTAGTGAATCGCGAACGACTTGCCGACGGCTTTGCCTCCGACCGTCAGGGCGGAGACGACCGCCGAGAAGACGACCGTCACCGCGGCGGTCAACAACCCGTCGCCGCCCGGCGAGCTTACGATCATCTTGCCGACGACGAGCGCGGATGCCGTTCCGCTGATAATGCCGCAAATATCGCCGACGACGTCGTTGCAGAAATTCGAAAACCGGTCCGCGTTGCGTACGATAAAGATCGATTGCTTCGCGCCCGGCACCTTCTCGGCGGCCATCGCATGGAACGGGCGCTCGTTCGCGGAAGCGGAGGCGATGCCCATCATATCGAATCCTATGCCGACGAGGACGATGAACAGTACGATGACCACGCCCGCAGCCCAGACGACGCCCTGCAGCATCGCGGTGGATACGACGGAAAACACGCTTGCCAATATAAACGTAATTATAGAAATAAAAATACTCCATCGCATGGAGTGCTTCCAAATGGATTTCATTCTCGTTTCTTATGGTCCTCTCTTCGGGAATGGGAGGAGTGGCAGCTTCTCGAGTAAATGCTGTGGCTTAGGTCCAGTAGGTTTTCCCAGACGATCACCCCCCGTCGCCGGTAGGGCGGTTCCCCTTTAAGAACGTCTTGACGCCGTCGCCGACCGCCAGACTGGATTACCACTTAGTCCACACTATAATCCCCAAGAAGCCCCATGGATATGAACAGTCTAGGAGTTTTCCTCGGGCAGCTCAAGAACCGCTTCTTAGCCTCTTTTGCAGACCAGATTTCATATAGCGTGGGCTACTACGGCCGACCTTGGCCTAGGTCGATCGCGCCTATATCTATACTCCCTGCTGGCCCACTCAAGGCAGGCTACGCTGCACCGCCCCCGCGTATCTCCGATAAGCGATTAGGATCACTTCAAAATCACGCGGGAACGAATGACAGGTTCATACCCCGAGCCATGGCCGATTGCCCGATCGTCGGCAAGACGACAAGCTCGCGCCACGCACTTGGGCCTCCGCGGAAGCAGGGTCAACGCCCGCATGCCATTGCGGATCGCCCCGCAACCTTAACTCCCACCACCAGCCCCCGACTGGGCGTCGAAAGCCGGCACCAGGAACTTCATCGATGTGCCCTTCGGCGAATTTTTAGGCTCGCCCTCAAAGCGGTAGGCCGACTAGAATACTGCGCCACTCCGTATTCCTTCTGCTATTATACCACATCGGGAAAAGGGTGCTCAACGGAAGAGGGAATGTTGCCCGCCTTCCGAAAGAACGGAACGCCCCCCGGCCGTCGCCGGAGGGCGTTCCTAGCAATCTAATATTCTCGCGTAATCAAATAATCGGCCATCTGCAGCAGCCGCTCGGGCGCCGGCAACGCGCCGCCGGAGACGGCCGCCTTGCCGGCCGCCGTCAACTCCTCGACCTTCGCCTTGCTCGCCGCAAGACCGACGAGGTACGGATACGTCACCTTGCCTTGCGCGACGTCGCTTTGCGTGCTCTTCCCGAGCTTCGACGCATCGCCAATGAGATCCAGAATGTCGTCTTGGATTTGGAAGGCGAGCCCGATCGATCGCCCGTAGACGGTGAGCGCCGCCAGTTGCTCTTCGTTCGCTCCGGCGACGATGGCCCCGGCGCGAAGGGAGGCCACGACGAGATCGCTCGTCTTATGCAGATGGATGTACTCGAGCTGCGTGAGCGTCGTTTCCCCTTGCTCGCCCAGCATATCGGCCGCTTGACCACCGACCATGCCGGGCGCTCCGGCGTACGCCGCAAGCTCCTTCACGATGCGCAGCGCGGCGGACGCCGACACGCGCGGGAACCGCTCCGGCATCGTCGCAAGCACGTGGAACGCGTGGGTAAGCAGCGCGTCGCCCGCGAGGATGGCCATCGCCTCCCCGAACACCTTGTGGTTCGTCGGGCGTCCGCGGCGGAAGTCGTCGTCGTCCATCGCCGGCAGATCGTCGTGGATGAGCGAATAAGTATGGATCAGCTCCACCGCGCAGGCGGCCGGAAGCGCTTCTGCCGGCTCGCCGCCGGCCGCCTCCGCCGCGGCGAGCGCGAACGCCGGACGCAGCCGCTTCCCGCCCGCGAGCAGCGAATACGCCATCGACTCGCGCAGCGGCGCGGGCACGTCCCACGCTTCGGGCACGATCGTGCCGAGCTCGTCCGCGACGCGACCGGCGACGGAAGCCAAATATGCTTCGATCGATTCGCTTATAGCGTTATTCAACGGGATCCCCCTTGTCGAGCGCGGCCCCGAACGGTTTCTTCACCGTCTGTCCGTCCTCTTCGAGCAGCATCTCGATTTTCCGTTCCACGGTTTCAAGCTTCTGGCTGCAGATGCGGGATAACCGCATGCCTTCCTGGAAGAGCTCGATCGCTTCCTCGAGCGGCACGTCGCCGCTCTCGAGCTTCGCGACGATGGTCTCCAGTTTCTCCATCGCCTCTTCGAAGCCGATCGTTGGTTCAGTCACTGCTTGTTTCCCCCTTCATCGACCATACGGTGCAATCCAGCTCGCCGTCGGCGAGCCGCACGCGGACCATGTCGCCGAGCTGTACGTCTCCAACCGTCTTGACCAAGCGCTTGTTCTCGTCGTAGACGAGGCTGTAGCCCCGCTGCATCACCTTCAGCGGGCTGAGCGCGTCGAGTCGCTTCGCGTGCATGTCGAACGCGTGGCCGCGCTCCTTCATGATCGCGTTCATTCGCTGCAGCAGCTTCAGCTTCGCCACGTCGAGCCCCTTCGCGGCATGGCGCGCCGCTTCCCTCGGGCTGACCGTAGAGAGGCGCCGATCGAGCCGGGAGAACCGGTCGCCCGCGGTTCGCAGCGCCGTCTTCGCATGATAGTGCAGCGCCGCCGTATGCCGGTCGAGCCGTTCCGTCTGCTGCATCATCAGCTGCCGCTTCGGATTCGTCAGGAACGGCGAACGGCGAAGCCGCAGGAGCGCTTCGCGGCGCGACTGCACCGCGCCTTGCAGCGCCCCCGTCATCCGTCTGCGCAGATGACCGATCGTGTCGCGCAGCTCGAGTCGGCTGGGCACGGCGAGCTCCGCGGCGGCCGTCGGCGTCGCCGCGCGAAGATCCGCGACGAAGTCGGCAATCGTCGTGTCCGTCTCGTGGCCGACCGCCGAGATGATCGGGATGTCGGACGCCGCGATCGCCCGCGCGACCGCCTCTTCGTTGAACGCCCACAGTTCCTCGAGCGAGCCGCCGCCGCGGCCGACGATGAGCACGTCGACCTCGCGGCGTTCGTTCATGGCGCGAATCGCCTTCACGATCGAAGGCGCCGCCGTCTCGCCTTGCACGGAAACCGGATACAGCAAAATCGGCACCGCCGGGTTCCGCCGCTGCAGCGTGATGATAATGTCGCGCACGGCCGCCCCGGTCGGCGACGTAATGACGCCGATCGCCGTCGGGAACGTCGGAATCGGCTTTTTCCGCGACGCGGAGAATAGCCCCTCGTCTTCGAGTTTCTTCTTCAGCTGCTCGAAGGCGAGATACAGGCTGCCGATGCCGTCCGGCTGCATGCCGTTCACGTACATCTGGTACTGCCCGTCCCGTTCGTACACCGACACGCTGCCGTTCGCCACGACCCTCGCGCCTTCCTTCGGCGCGAACGGCAGACGGGACGCTTGTCCCGCGAACATCACGCACTTGATGCGGCTGTCCTTATCTTTCAAAGTAAAGTATAAATGCCCGCTGGAATGCCGCGTGAAATTCGAAATTTCGCCGCGCACCCATACGTTCTGAAGTACGGCGTCGGCATCCATCTTCATTTTGATATATCTCGTGATGTCCCGTACCGAAAATACCTTCTGGTTTTGCCCCTGATTCACCGCGACGACTCCAACGCTTTCCGGGCCGCTTCCACCGTGTTTTTCATGAGCATCGCGATCGTCATCCGGCCGACGCCGCCCGGAACGGGCGTAATCGCCGACGCGACTTCCTTCACCGCGTCGAAGTCGACGTCCCCGGCCAGCTTCCCGTCCGGCAGCCGGTTGACGCCGACGTCGATGACGACCGCGCCCGGCTTCACGTATTCCGGCGTCACGAAGTTCGGCCGGCCGATCGCCGCGACGATGACGTCCGCTTCCCGCGTCACTTCCGGCAGGTTCGCCGTCTTCGAGTGACACACCGTCACGGTCGCGTTCTCGCGGATGAGCAGCGCCGCCATCGGCTTGCCGACGATGTTGCTCCGGCCGATGACCGCGACGCGCTTGCCGTCCACGGAGATGCCTGCGGAGCGCATCATCTCGATGACGCCCGCCGGCGTGCACGGCACGAAGCCTTCGTCGCCGATGAGCAGGTTGCCGACGCTGATCGGGTGGAAGCCGTCGACGTCCTTCTCTGCCGAAATCGCGCCGATGACCGCCTTGTCGTCGATGTGGCCCGGCAGCGGCTTCTGCACCAGGATGCCGTGAATTTCGGCGCTTGCGTTCAGCGCGCGAATGAGCTCGATCAGCTTATCCTGAGGTGTGTCCGCGTCTAAACGGTGCACGACGGAATGAATGCCGAGATCGGCGCAAGCCTTTTCCTTATTTCGTACGTATACCTGCGAAGCCGGGTCTTCGCCCACCAGCACGACCGCGAGTCCCGGACGCGCGCCGGACTCGACCAGCGAGTCGATTTCCTTATGTAATCTAGTCATCAATTCGTTCGCGATTTTTTTTCCGTCGAGGATCAATGCCGTCATGGTTGGTAACGCCTCCGTTTTTCGCCCGTTATTTACGCGTTCGCTTTCGCCTTCAACTCGTCTACTTGTTTAACCATCTTCCCGAGCACGCCGTTGACGAATTTGCCCGATTCGTCCGTGCCGAAGTGCTTCGCGACCTCGATCGCTTCGTTCACCGCTACCTTCGGGGGAACGTCGTCGGCATAAATCATCTCGTACACCGCGAGACGAAGCACCTCTCGGTCGACCCTCGACAGGCGGTCTACTTGGTAGCCTTGCAGGAACTCCGTCAGCATCCCGTCGATTTCCGGGATCAGCGGAACCAGCTTGTCCAACAATCCCCGAACGTACGCAAGCAACGCGTCCGCGTCGCTGACGTCCGTGCCGGACTCGTTGTCGTTCAGCGCCTCTTCCATCGCGGTTTGCAGCGCCTCGTGCGCCGGCACTCGATTCATCTCCATCTGATACAAACATTGCACCGCTACCACGCGCGCGGACCTTCGCTTCATCGATAAACTCCTCCTAACGAAAAAATCCCACAGCCATGGGATTCATCGATACCATCTGTCTGAGAACCATCGGGCGATGGCGTTTCTATCCACCCATTTTTCCCGATTGTCCGATTTTAAACCAAGCGTGTACCCCGTAAACCCGATCAATGCGAAAGCCAGCATATCCCAGAAGCCCCAAATCAAATATACGAATCCGAGCAGCACGCCCGCCGCGGCTCCGACGATTCTCCCGACGCGCCCCGCGAGGGCCCACTCCAGAATCGAATCCGCGAGTTTCTTCCACATCGGCGTCACCTACTCCACTCGGGCTTTGAACGTTTGGGATTGCACGACGTTGGCGACGTATACGGTCACCATGGCGACCGGAATGCCGGTAATGTCCTCGACATGCTCCTTCACGCCGCGCTGCATCTCCTCGGTCAGCTGTTGAATCGAAGATTCGCCGTCGACCACCGAGCGAAGCTGGATGTCGAGGCCGCTGTCGTCGACGCGCACGCGGGCGCGCAAGTCCTTCACGCCTCGAACGCGGTTCGCCGCCTTCAGCGCTAGATTTTCCACCGTCTCGAGCGAGATGCGGATATCGCCGAATTCGGTGCGCTGATCGATGGAGCCGCTCCGCTCGCGGCTCTTGCGCAGCGACACGAACAGAAATCGGATCGACAGCAGAAATAATGCGGCGCATACCGCGATCGCGGCATATTTGGCCGGACCCGTCATATATATGGCATCGACGAATGATTCGGCGAACGCCGGAGCCACCCACTCCATCGAGACGATCAGCCCGATCCCCGAGAAGATCAAAATGGCCACGCTGTACAGAAACAAAAACAATTTGTCCGCGACTCTGCCCATGACTGCAGCTCCCTCCACTGGTACGTCCTTGCCGAATGCCGCTTCCCGCCGCGTTGCGCAAGGCTACGACGAGGAAACCCCCGAACGGCGACGCCCGGGGGATTTCGGTATGTCCATTCGTTCCGCGCGACCCGCGCCGCTCGGTTACTTCACGCGGGTCGTAATCGGACCTTCTTCTTCTTCGATCCGTTCCTGACCCTTGAACATAACGTCGTGGATGTGAACGTTCACTTCGACGACGTTCAGTCCGGTCATCGATTGGATCGCGTGCTTGACGTTCGCCTGGATGGCGGACGCGACTTCCGGAATGCGTCTTCCGTACTCGATGACGATGGACACGTCCACTGCCGCTTCGCGTTGACCGACTTCGACTTTGACGCCTTTAGACAGGTTTTTCCGACCGAGGAGCTCGGCCACGCCGCTGGCGAACCCGCCGCTCATGCCGGTGACGCCGTCCACTTCGATCGTTGCGAGGCCTGCGATAATTTCAATGACCTCCGGAGCGATCTGTATGTTCCCCATCTCGGTCTTCGTGAATTCCGGGGCAATCGTGTTCATTATCGATCATCCTCCCCTTGTCTTATACTTAAATACTATACCACCCGTCCAAAATTATGACAAACCTTGGAGAATCGGGCGAATCGGCATAGTCCGATCGCTATACTTCGTGTTCTTCCAGGAACTTAATGTCAAAATCGCCGCGTTGGAACGTCGGGTGATCCATCAGCCTCATATGGAACGGAATCGTCGTATGCACGCCGTCGACCGCGAACTCTCCGAGCGCGCGCTTCATGCGGGCGATCGCTTCTTCCCGCGTCGGCGCCCACACGATTAGCTTCGCAATCATAGAGTCGTAATGCGGCGGAATGACGTACCCCGGATAAGCGGCGCTGTCGACGCGCACGCCTACGCCGCCGGGCGGCAGGTAGAAATTAATGCGTCCCGCGGACGGCATGAAGTTCTTCGCCGGATCTTCCGCGTTGACGCGACATTCGATGGAGTGGCCGTTGATGACGACGTCGGATTGACGCATGCTGAGCGGATGGCCCTCCGCTACGGAAATCATCTCTTTAATGATATCGACGCCGGTCACCATCTCGGTTACCGGATGCTCGACCTGAATGCGGGTATTCATCTCCATGAAATAAAACTGTTCGTCGGGACCGAGCAAGAACTCCAACGTTCCGGCTCCGGAATAATTGACGGCGTGGGCGGCGCGGACGGCCGCGTCGCCCATGCGGCGGCGCACCTCCGGCGACAGCACCGGGCAAGGCGCCTCTTCGACGAGCTTCTGACGCCGGCGCTGCACGGAGCAATCCCGCTCGCCGAGGTGCACGACGTTGCCGTGCTTGTCGGCGACGATTTGGATTTCTACATGCTTCATGCCGGTAAGGAACTTCTCCAGATAGACGCCGGCGTTGCCGAACGCCTTCTGAGCTTCCTGCTGCGCGGCGATAATGCCTTGGATCAATTCTTCTTCCGATGCCGCGATGCGGATGCCCTTCCCCCCGCCGCCGGCCGTCGCTTTAATGATGACGGGGTAGCCGATGTCGCGGGCGATCGCGACCGCGTCTTCGATCGTCTCGACGAGACCGACCGAGCCCGGAATGACCGGAACGCCGGCGTCGCGCATCGTCTGCTTCGCCACGGACTTGTCCCCCATGCGGGAGATCGCGTCCGGGGACGGGCCGATGAAGACGACGTTGCAGCGTTCGCAAATTTCGGCGAAGTCCGCATTCTCCGCAAGGAAGCCGTACCCCGGATGGATGGCGTCCGCGCCGGTCAACGTGGCGACGCTCATGATGTTCGTTAAATTCAAATAGCTGTCTTTGGACGATACCGGACCGATGCAATACGCCTCGTCCGCGAGTCGAACGTGCAGCGCCTCGCGATCCGCCTCGGAATACACCGCGACCGTGGAGATGCCCAGCTCTCTGCAAGCGCGAATGATGCGGACTGCGATCTCGCCCCGGTTCGCGACCAGCACTTTGTGAAACTTCATCCGTATTTTCCTCCCGTTGTCGCTCTTACCGTTTCACCAAGAAGAGCGGCTGGCCGTACTCGACGAGCTGGCCGTTCTGCGCCAACACTTCGACGATCTGCCCGCTCACTTCCGCTTCGATTTCGTTCATCAGCTTCATCGCCTCGACGATGCATACGATCGTCTTCTCTTTGACGGCGTCGCCCGCCTTGACGAACGGCTGCGCGTCCGGCGACGGGGCGGCGTAGAACGTGCCGACCATCGGAGAGACGATCGGGTGCAGATCGGCGTTCCGCTCTTCTTGCGCCGGGGCCGGAGCCGCGGGCGCTTGCGGAGCGGCGGGCGCCGGAGCCGGAGCCGACGGTGCGAAAGCGTGCTGCGCCGATATGGCCGCCGTCGGCTGCGCCGTCACGTGAACGGCCGGAGCTTCGGGCTTCTTGATGCTGATTTTGCCGTTCTCGTTTTCGATCTCCAGATGTTGTATGGAAGTGCTGTCCACCAATCGAATGAGTTCTTTGATTTCGTTAAGTTTATACATCGTCTTGCTTTCATCTCCTCAAGCGAATGAGTCTGCGCCGTCGCGAGCGTCTTGCCAACCCCCAAAAGCGACGTTGTAATTATACCCTTAAAAGAAGTAAATGGAAAGAGCCCAGTTTCCCCGGGCTCCCTCCGATTTTTTTTGCGCCGCGCGGTCGACGAAGCCTGATCGTTAGTTATACAGCTTGACGGTGATTTGATGAATCGCGATGTTCAGGTCTTTCATCGCCTCGGTGACGATCGAAACCGCTTCGCTCTTTTCGAGCTGGGCCGCGGAGACGTGAACCGTGAAATGCTGCTTCTGATCGTCGTACATGACCGCAACGTTCTCGTAGTCGCCGAGCAGCTTCTCTTCGAAAGCGATCAGCTTCGCTTCCAAATCCATCAGGGCGCTGTGTTTGTTGATCGCTTCCGTGATTTGCTGCTCCGACGCTTCTTCGTTCGTCATCGCCGCCGTCAGCGCTTCGATCTGTCTGGAGAAGTCGGAATCGCGCTCGATTTGCATCGCCGTAATCGCGTCCGCGCTCGAACGGTTCGACACTTGCTCGAGCACTTGCTCGTCCGTGATCGTCTCTTCGGCTTCGGCCGTCGCGTCTTCCGGCGTCGCCGGATCCGCGCCTTCCGCGACGCCGTCCGTCGCGCTCTCCGCCGCGCCTTCGGCCGTCCCTTCGGCTGCGCCATCCGCCGTGGCGTCCTCCTCGAGCGTCGCGATATCGTCGATCGTCACGTCCGGCTGCGCCGACGTCGGATCCATCATGCCGACGCCTTCGACGATGATTTCGTTCTGCGCCGTTTGCTCCGTAGGCACCGGAATTTGATCCGCTTCGTCGGTGAACAAGTAATACGCGGACAGGACGACCATCAACCCCAGCATCGATACGAGCCACACCGTTTGTCTTCTTGTATTCATTCTTGTTTCCTCCTTGTGCTTTTCTGAATTGGTTTTTTTAGGAATATGTGGACGCCGGTTCGGCGCGGTTACCTCTTGCTGGGCGCTACGGAGATTTTATGGGACGGCACGCCGAGCCCCCGTTCGACCGCTTCGATCATCATCTTCTTCACCGTTAGATTTTCGGCGCCTTCGGCGACGACGAACACGCCGCGGATCGTCGGTCGGATCGTCTTGCGCACGAGCGGCACGCTGTCGCCGGATTCCGTATATAACACGATTTCTCCGGATCGGGACGTCTGCGTAATGTGTCGATTGGCGCCGTTCGCGTCCCGCTCGTTCGTCTCCTGGGCCGTCTCGGTCACGTTCCGCTCGGCTACGATCTCCTCTGTCGATTCGATCGTAACGAGTACGTTCACTTCCCCGACGCCGACGATTTTTTGTAAAATCTCTTTCAGCTCGTCCTCGTAGCTCGCTTCGTACGCCGCGAACTTCGAGTCTTTCGCCGCGCCGGTTCCGAAGGCGGGAACGTCGCCGCCGCCCGGCGGCGCGCCGCTCGCCGCGGTTTCGGGAACCCCGCCGCTCTCATACGGAGGCGGCACGTTCTCCACCGTCAGGAACGAATTCAGAATCATGAAGACGCCGCCGACGCCCGCCACGATCAGGAGCCATCGGAATGTGTTCATGCGGCTCGCGCCCCCCGGACCGCCGCCGAACCGCTCTTCGAACGTCTTCCACCATTTCGCCATTCGCATCACCTCCTTCGCCGGACGCATCCGTTCATTCCACTTTGATTTTCGAGACCGGGACGGCCCACGCCTCCGCGACCGATTTCGCGATCGCCTTGCGTTCGGCCGCAGAGACCGGCGCGGGCGCCGAGTCGTCCGCCGCGGCTTCTTCCGCCCGCGTCTCGCCGATGCGAACCGGTTCCACGACCACCGGTTCGACGATCACCGGCTCGATGTTCACCCCGTCGGACGGCGCCGGCGCGGACTCGGCGCCGTCGCCCCCTTCGACTTCCGCCGACGCCGCCTCGGCGGCCGCCAACGACGCGCCGACGCGGATTCGGATGCTCTTCACGGTCGGCAGGCCGTCGCCGTCGATGTCCACCTCGGCCTCGACGCTCGCTTCCGCTTCGTGCTTCGACCGCACATGCTCTTCGACCATCGCTTCGATCCGGTTCTCGAGCATGTCGATCGACCGTTCGCTCTGCGCTCTCGCGATCGCTTCCCCCTCGGAGAGCAGCTCGCCCAAGGCGGGCATCGAGGAGCCGCCGGACGGCCCCGACGCTCCGGAGGGCGCCGGCGCCGCCGTCCCGGCGACGGACCAGCCGCCGACGGATGCGGCGAGCATCCGCACGTTCGCGTTCGAGCCGATCAGCTGCAGCACCGGCGACAGAATCGTCATCAGGATGAACAGCGAGACGACGAGCTTGACGTACCGCTGCATCGTTCGGTTCGGCAGCAGCAGATCGATGAACGTCGCCAGCAGCACCACCAGTACGATCTGCTTGAGCCAACCGGTCAGCGCCTCCATCATCGCAGCAACGCCTCCTCGTTCGCATTCATCGCATCATTACGGTCACGTTCCCCGCGGCGATAATGATCGTAATCGCGAGGAAAAACATGAGACTGACCGTCGCGAGCGCCGCGAACACGAAGATCATGCTCTTCCCGATCGTCTGCAGGCAGCCGATGACCGGACTGTCGCCGAGCGGCTGCAGCAGCGCTGCCGCCAGGTTGTAGATGAAGGCCAACGCTAGAATCTTCAGCGCCGGGAACGCGGCGATCAGAACGATGATGACGACGCCGGCGAGGCCGATCGCGTTCTTCATCAACAGCGAAGCGCTGAGCACCGTATCCGTCGTCTCCGAAAACATGCGGCCGACGACCGGGACGAAGTTGCCCGCCACGTACTTCGCCGTCTTGAGCGTCACCCCGTCCGCCACGCCGCCCGTGGCGCCTTGCACCGAGATGACGCCGAGGAACACCGTGAGCGATACCGTCAGCGTCCCGATCGCGACGTTGCGGAGCAGCGTCGCGAGCTGCGTCACCTTGTACTTGTCGGTCAGCGTCGAAACAATATGTAAAACGGCGGAGAAGAACAATAACGGAAAGATGAAGAAGAAAACCAGGTTCCCCACCGTATGGATCATGAACACGATGAGCGGGTGCATGATCGACACCGTCGCGACGTTCCCCATCGACGCCAGCATCGTCAGCACGAGCGGCATCATCGCGGTCATGAAGTGAATCATGCCGGATATGGCGTCCTTCGCGAATTGAATCGCGATATGGAAGCTGTTGATCGCGATGACGACGATGACGAGATACGAGATGGCGTAAGCGACCTTGCTCACCGTCGTCTTCTCGAACGCCGTCTGCAGCGTCTCCAGCACAATGCTGAACACGGTCAGAATGACGATCATCGCCAGCAGCTTCCCGTTCACGACGACCTCGTGCAGCAGAAATTGCAGCAGGCCGCTCGCCGCGTTCGCCAGGGAAAACCCGTCGCCTCCCGGCATAAGCGCTTCCTGGAACGACGGGTTCCCGTTCGGGAACCATCCGCCGTATTGGCGCATGAGCGTGTCCCAATAATGCTCTACTTCGTCCGTACGGACGATTTCCGATTGGGCGTCGACCCAATCCTGGACCGCGCCGGCCTCGTCTGCGCCCGGAGCTGCGGTTGCCGACACGCCCACCCCTCCTCAACATTCCGACGAACATCCGCCTCGATTTATGCGGGCATCAGCTTCATGACGGTCTCGACGATCACCGAGATGATCGGGATGGCGAGCACCATGATAAGCACTTTGCCGGCGAGCTCGATCTTCGATGCGATCGCTTCCTGCCCGGCGTCCCGAACGACTTGCGCTCCGAATTCCGCGATATACGCAATGCCGATGATTTTCAATATCGTTTGGAAGAACACCATATTCACGTTCGATTGATCGGCCAGCCGCTCGAGCATCGCGATGATTTCGGAAATTTTCCCGATCAACGCCAGGAAAATGACGATGCCCGCGAAGGCGGCGAGCAGGAAGGCGACCGGCGCCTTTTGCTCCTTGACGATCAGGACGAGCACGGTGGCGACCAGACCGAAGCCGACCACTTGGATCATATCCACGGCGCCACCGCCTATTGAAATAAGAAGATCGTTTTAATTTCTTGAAACAGCTGATCCAGTTTCCGTATCACCATAAACAGCACCACGACAAAGCCGATTAACGTCACCCAGTGCGCGTAATCCTCTTTTCCCATTTGCTTCAACACCGTATGAATCATGGCGACGATGATGCCGACGGCGGCGATCTGAAATATGGCATTGACATCCTCGTTCATCCTGGCACCGTCCTTAGTACATTAAAATGACGACCAATGCCGCCGTAAGCGCCCCTAAGCTTCTCCACATCTTGCCGTACCGCGCCTGCTCCTCCCGCGCCGTCTCTTCCTCCGCGCGCAATTGGGCGATCGCGAGCCGAAGATGCTTCGCCTGGTCGTCCCGATCGGTCATCCCGAGCGTCGGCGCCAACGCGAGCAGCGACGCCTTCTCCGGACCTTGGAGCGCCGTCGCCGGCCAAGCGGCGTTCACCGCCTCCTTCCAGCAGTCTCCCGCCGTCCGCTCCGATCGCGCATCGGCCATTCGCGCCGCCGCGTCCGCGAACAGGCGGGACACGGGCTTCTGCGTCGCCGACGCCACCCGGTTCAGCGCCTCCGGCAGCGGAGACAGCCCGTAGACGATTTCCGACTCGAGCGTCCCTAGCGCCGCCCCGAGCAGGCGCAGCTCCTTGGGGCGACGAGCGTATCGGGAAGCCTGCGCGAAACCGTAGGCGGTGCCGGCGGCCAAGATCATCGTCGCGCCGATCCACTTCAGCATCTGGTTGCCCCCTTCCGTTCCGCTTCGCCGGTCGACGCGCTACCGTCGCCTCCGACCGCCCGCTTCGTCGCCGAAGGCGCCTCGATCGGCCGCCAAGGCGGCAGCCGGCGCCCTTCGGCGTCGCGCACGTCGAGCACCTCGCCCGTCGGTCCGCTGGCGGCGAGCGTCACGATGCGCGTGAACACACGCGCTTCGAACAGGGCGGCAAGCGACGGCCGGCCGCGAACCTCGTCCGCGTCTCGGCCGTGCGCGGTGGCGATGACGGCGATGCCGGCATGAAGCGCCTCCATCACCGCTTCCGCGTCCTCCGGACGGCCGAGCTCGTCGACGACGAGCACCTCCGGCGACAGCGCGCGGATCATCAGCATCATGCCTTCCGCCTTCGGACAGGCATCCAGCACGTCCGTCCGCGGGCCGACGTCGAACGTCGGCTTGCCGTCGACGGCGGCCGCGATCTCCGACCGCTCGTCGACGATGCCGACCTTGCGCGCCCGGTCCCGCCGATCGATCGCCGTCCGCCCGGCCCAGCCGCCGGTCGAGACGAGGCGGGCCGCGTCCCGCAGGAGCGTCGTTTTGCCGCGCTGCGGCGGCGAGACGATCAAGGTATGATGCAGCCGCCGCGACTCCGCGTCCCACAGCCGAGGGAGAAGCGCGCTCGCGCAGCCCTTCACCTCGCGGGCGATGCGAAGATTGAAGCCGCCGATGTGCTGCAGCGTTCTGATCGCTCCGCGCTCCAGCGCCGCCCGACCCGCGAGTCCGATGCGATGGCCGCCCTGCACAGTAATGTAACCGCGGCGGAGCTGCTCTTCCATCGTGTACACCGAGTGGTTCGTAATGCGGTCCAGCAGCTTCAGACAATCGTCGCGCGTCGGCCGGAAGGCGGTTTCGACCCGCAGCGTCGGGCTTCCGTCGGGCTCTACGAACGTGTAGTCGCCCGCCGCGACGATCTCCAGCGGACGCCCGTCCCGCACCCGGATTTCCTCGGCTCGGGACGTCCAATCCGCGGACATGCGCGACAGAACGGTTCGAATCGAACCCGGCAGCCACTCCAGCACGGCGTTCCACATCGTCATCGCCCCTTTCGCCGCGTCGGCGGTTGTCGTAAGTCCGGCTTGGCCTAACTTACAACCATATGTATGCTTGGCCTATCGAATTATGACAAGCTACTTTTTCAGAATACCGATTAATAGACAAGCTACCCCCACGGCGACCCACGCCAGCTTGCCGAAAGAAAGCTTATCCGTAATGCCGACGAGCCCGAGCGCCGTAATGGAAATAAAGATGATCGGCCCGACCAAGGCCAGCGACGAATTGATGACGAGCGCCTTCTCTACGCTTGCGAGCCTGTAAATCAGAAAGGCCGCCATCAACTCGATGGACCCCGACAACACTCTGAGCAGCGCCATACTGACAACGATTTTATCGACCATACCGCGTCCTCCCCCGCTATCGCGAACAAACTTGTACATATATATGCGGGCTCGTCTCGGTTTAGCATCATGGGCACACCCCCATCTCGCCACGCATATATTGCATTCAGAAACGAACAATTCTATTAAAACAGCGAGGAGTTATTCGAATGGACCAAACTTCTAGATTGGATTGGCATCCGTCCCTCGCCGATCCGACCGGACGAAGGACCGCGAAACCCCGGACGACCGGCCGCACCATGGTGATCGACAAGGGACTCGGGCTCCGCGCGTTCGAGGATATGCTCCGGGTGGCGGCGCCTCATATCGACGTCGTGAAGCTCGGATTCGGCACCTCGGCGTTGTACCCCGAGGAGGCGCTAAGGCGTAAGATCGAGACGGCGCGCGAGGCCGGACTGCTGATTATGCCGGGCGGCACGTTCCTCGAAGTCGCCGTATCGCAAAACCTCGTCGACACGTTCCTGGCGACCGCTCGGGGGTTCGGCTTCACGGCGGTCGAAGTGTCCGACGGCACGATCGAGATGAACCGGGACCAACGCAGCGCGCTGATCGTGAAGGCGATCGACGCCGGCTTCACGGTCGTGACGGAGTACGGCAAGAAAATTTTCGGATCGGGGATCGAAACGGAGGAGCTCGCCCGAACGGTGGAGATCGATACGGCGCTCGGGGCGACGTTCGTCACGATCGAAGCGAGGGAGTCGGGCAAGGGCGTAGGCATCTTCGACGAAAACGGCGCCTGCAAAACGGACGATCTGGACGCGATCATGCACTGCGTGCCGGACAGCTCCGTGTTGATGTGGGAAGCGCCGCTCAAGTCGCAGCAGGCGGAGCTGCTGCAAGCGCTCGGCCCGAACCTGAACATCGGCAACGTCGCGCCGGAAGACGTGCTGTCGCTCGAAGCGCTTCGCCGCGGCCTTCGGTCGGATACGTTCCACCTCGGCATGCAAGCGAGAGTATAGCCGGCGGTAAGGAGTGAAAGACGGTTGCGTATCGACTGCATCTCTACGGTTAGCGAGACGTTCGGACGCGATTTGGCCGGCAAGACGGCGATCGTGATCGACGTGCTTCGAGCGACGAGCGCGATGGTGACGGCGCTCGAACGCGGCGCCAAGTCCGTCGCGCCGGCCGATACCGTGGCCTCGGCCCGCCAGTCGGCCGAACCCGGCGACGTGCTGGCGGGAGAGCGGCTGTGCAAGAAGATCCCCGGCTTTGCGCTCGGCCTGTCGCCGCACGAATTTACGGAGGAAGCCGTCGGCGGCCGCCGCGTCGTCATGACGACGACGAACGGGACCCGCGCCATCCAGAAAGCGGCGAAAGCCGCGACGATCCTCGTCGGATCGTTCCTGAACGCCGATGCGTGCGCCAAAGCCGCGCTGAGGTTGAACCGGGACGTCGTCCTGCTGTGCTCGGGCACGAAGGACGCGTTCGCGTTGGAGGACGGACTGTGCGCGGGCATGATCGCCAAGCGGATCAAGGAAGAGGCCGGCCGCCGGGTCGCGACCGACGACTTGGCCGCCGCGATGGAAGGGGCGTACCGTCATTTCGAGCATCGGCTGGACGATGCGCTCTTAAGCTCGGACACGGGAGGCCGCCTCGTCGCGTTAGGATATCGCGAGGACGTCGTCTTCTGCGCTCGGCGCGACGTCTACCGGCTTACGCCGGTCATGGCCGGCGGGGAGCTGCGGCCGTTCGAGTGTAGACAAGGAGTGTTCTAGAATCGTTGACGCCGTTCATAGAATGTAGAGAATCCAATAGGACAGGAGTCTCGCGATGAACGGTGAATTGCTATTGGTCGTTCTAATCATCATCGGCATGGTGGGCCGATCCCACATCATTACGACGGCCGCCTGCGTCCTGCTTATCATCAAGCTGGTCTCCCTCGAGCGGTATTTGCCCACGATCGAACGACGCGGTCTCGAGTTCGGATTATTGTTTTTGACCATGGGCGTCCTCGTTCCGTTCGCGAGCGAGCGGATCGCGCAGAAGGACATCTTGGCCGTGTTTACGAGCTGGCCCGGCATTCTCGCCCTTCTCGGCGGCGCGATCGCCACCTATATGAACGGCAAAGGCTTGGATTTGCTGAAGCTTGACCCCGAGCTCATCGTCGGGCTCGTGATCGGATCGATCTTCGGCATTTTGTTTTTGCGGGGCATACCGGTCGGTCCCCTTATGGCCGCTGGCATTACGGCGTTCCTGCTGAAGGTATTCACCTTCTTGTTCGATAAGTTCAAGTGGTGACCCGGATGGATGGAAAACTTCGAACCGCTCGGCGCGATCGACGCCCGGCGGTTATTTTATTGGAGTCGAGGAGAGGCGACTTCGGGGAAAGGGAGCAAAGCTACGCGCGGACACGAAAAAAGGCCGTTCGGGTTCGAGTCGATACACTCAAACCGAACAGCCTCTTGCAGAACTACCGTCGCTCGGACGGTCCGCCGACGAACGCTTGCTCCGTCGTATCCAATCCGTATGCCGTATGACAGGCGCGCACGACGTCTTGGAATTTCTCCGCGTCGATGACGCAGGACACCTTGATCTCCGACGTGCTGACCATCTTGATGCTGACCCCTTGGCTCGAGATCGCGTCGAACATCTTCGCCGCCACGCCCGGGTTGCTCACCATGCCTGCGCCGACGATGGATACCTTCACGAGATTCGTCTCGCTCGTCACGTCGTCGAAGCCGACGTCGTTCTGCATGCCGCGCAGAATCGTCACCGCCTGCTCCGCGTCGCTCGATCCCGTCGAGAAGGAGAAATCCGCTTTGCCGTTCTGAACGCCGCTCTGTACGATGATATCGACGTTAATGCCGGCATCGCCGAGCGCCGTAAACACCTTCGCCAGCTGCCCCGGCACGTCCTTCACGCCCAAAATGCTGATTCTCGCCACGTTCTTGTCGTACGCGATGCCGCTGACGACTACGCCTTGCTCCATGGATGCGTCCTCCTTCACGATCGTACCTTCGTTGTAAGTAAAACTGGACCGTACGACGAGCGGCACCGAATAATGCTTCGCGTATTCGACCGCGCGCGGATGCAGCACCGCCGCGCCGAGATTCGCGAGCTCCAGCATCTCGTCGTACGAAATTTCGTTCAGCTTGCGCGCCACCTTCACGATGCGCGGGTCGGTCGAATAGATGCCGTCGACGTCCGTATAGATTTCGCACAAGTCCGCCTTGAGCGCGGCGGCGAGCGCCACGGCCGTCGTGTCCGAACCGCCGCGGCCGAGCGTCGTGATTTCGCCGTCCTCGGTCATGCCTTGGAAGCCGGCCACGACGACGATCTTGTCCTGGTCCAGCGCTTTATGAATGCGGTCCGGGCGGATGTCGCTGATGCGCGCGCGGCCGTGCGCCGCTTCCGTCATCATGCCCACCTGCCAGCCGGTATACGAGACGGCTCCTTCGCCGTGCGTATGAATCGTCATCGACAGCAGCGCTACCGATACTTGTTCGCCGGTCGTGAGCAGCATGTCCATCTCTCGCGCGGACGGCTGATCGGTCAGTTGCTTCGATAAATCGATCAAGTCGTCGGTCGTGTCGCCCATGGCGGATACGACGACGACGACGCGGTTTCCTTCGCGTTTCTTCTCTACGACCCGCTTCGCGACGCGCTTCATGCGCTCCGCGTCGCCGACCGAGCTTCCCCCGAACTTCATCACCACTAACGCCAAGAACTCTCACTCCCTTAAGCTTTCTTTCCAACACGCATATTGAAACATTATACCATAGGGCCAGTGCGCAATCATGACAAAATATCGAAAAGCGCGCGCAGCAAAAAACCGCCGCTCCTGCGAGCGGCGGTCTAGGGGGATTACGCTCTCGATATGTACTTGCCTTCCCGCGTATCGATGAGCAGCACGTCGCCTTCGTTGATGAAGAGCGGCACCTGAACCGTAAGGCCGGTTTCGAGCGTCGCGTTCTTCGTCGCGCCCTGCGCCGTGTTGCCCTTAATGCCCGGCTCCGTCTCCGTTACCTTCAGCTCGACGCTGTTCGGCAGCTGAATGCCGATGATTTCGCCTTGGTACGAGCTGATGTTGATGACCATGTTTTCGATCAAGAACTTCTTCTCCCACTCGAGCTGCTTCTCCGCGAGCGTGATTTGGTCGTACGTCTCGTTGTCCATGAACGTATACTCGCTGCCCGAGTTGTACAAATACTGCATCGCGCGGTTGTCGATGACGGCGCGGGAGACGTTCTCGCCCGCGCGGAACGTCTTCTCGACGACGTTGCCGTTACGTAGGCCTTTCAATTTGGAACGCACGAACGCGGCGCCTTTGCCCGGCTTTACGTGTTGGAAATCGATGACGGTGTAAATATCGCCGTCTACTTCGATGGTAAGACCCGTTTTAAAATCGTTAACTGAAATCACTGGTTCGTCCTCCTAGAGTGTAATAAAGTCCTTCGTCGATTTCGTCAGGATCTCGCAGCCGTTCTCCGTTACGACGACGATATCTTCGATGCGAACGCCACCGAAACCGGGCAAGTAGATGCCTGGCTCCACGGTTACGACCATACCGGGCTCGAGCTTCGCTTCCTCCGTCTTGCTAAGGCGCGGACTCTCGTGAATGTCCATACCGACGGCGTGTCCCGTGCCGTGACCGAAGTTGTCGCCGTACCCGCGCGCGGCGATGACGTTCCGCGCGAGCGCGTCGCCTTCGCGTCCGGTGATGCCGGGTTTGATGCCCGCGAGCGCGGTCATCTGCGCTTCCAGCACGATGTCGTAAATTTCCCGATGCTTCGGCGTCGGCGTGCCGATCATGACCGTGCGGGTCATGTCCGAGCAATACCCTTCGTACAACGCGCCGAAATCCATCTTGACGAATTCGTTCGTCCCGATGACGCGTTCGCCGGCGACGCCGTGCGGCAGCGCGGAACGTTCGCCGGAAGCGATGATCGTGTCGAACGAAGGACCCTTCGCGCCTTGTTTCTTCATGAAGCTCTCGAGCTCGAGCGCCGCGTCGATCTCGCGCATGCCCGGGCGCAGCGTCTTCAGCATAAACTCGAAGCCCGCGTCCGCGATCGCGACCGCCTTGCGGATGACGGCGAGCTCCGCTTCGTCCTTAATCCGTCGCAGCTTCTCGACCATGCCGTCGGTCGGCGTCAGCTCGATGCCCCCGAGGTCCCTTCCGTAAGACATATACGCGCCGTAGCTGACGTGCTGCTGCTCGAACCCGAGCCGCGCGATGCCCGCCGCGCGAAGCGCGTCGCCGACGGAGGAGAGCGGGCTCGTTCCGTGCTCGACGATGTCGAAGCCGGACGCCTGCTCGCTCGCCTGCGTCACGTAACGGAAGTCGGTGAACAGCAGCGCGCTGCTCGCGGTTACGACGACGTACCCCGCGGAGCCGGTAAAGCCGGATAGATACCGACGGTTGACCGGATTCGTCACGAGCAGCGCTTCGAGCCCCTCGCCTTCCATGGCGGCGCGGAGCTTCTTCAGCCGATGTTCGGTATTGGCCATGTCACTCACCCTTTACGTTGTCAAGTTGTGCAACGATCGCCTTCAGCGCCAGCTCGTACCCGATCGGACCGAGACCGGCGATGACGCCGAGCATGACGGGAGCCGTCACGGAGACGTGACGGAACGGCTCCCGCTTATATACGTTGGATAGATGCACTTCGATCGCCGGCAGTTCCACCGCGGCGATCGCGTCCCGAATGGCATAGCTGTAATGCGTGAATGCGCCGGGGTTCATGACGATGCCGTCGGCCGTCCCCCGCGCCCGATGGATTTCGTCGATCAACGCGCCTTCATGGTTCGATTGGAAGCAACGAACCTCAACGCCGAGCCGTTCCGCGAGGGCGGTCAGGTTTCGTTCGATTTCGGCCAAAGACATCGTGCCGTATACGTTCTTCTCCCGCCAGCCGAGCGTATTTAAGTTCGGTCCGTTGAGCACCAGCACCGTCTTCAAGAGCCGCACCACCTTCTCTTTTTGCACCAAGAGCCATTTTACCATAGATTTCCCCGGTTTGAGAACAGCCCAATGGAAAGTGCGGCGGAGGAGCCGGTTTCAGTGGGTGGGCGCCACCGGATTTTCGCTACTCCTGCGCTCCTCGTCCGTAAATTCGTAATTGACCGTATACCCGATAAAGACGCCCCACAAGACGAAGATCGAGCCGTCCAACCAGATTGAATCCCAATCGAGACGGCCGAGGGGCAGCAGCATGCCGACCATCGGACCGATCACCAAGTAGACGGCGACGAACCAGACGACGCCGAACGCGACGCCGGGCCACGGCCCCTTCAGCTTGTAAGCGGTGTACGTATAAAGCAGCGCGGCGACGATCGACATGACGATGAAGGACGCGTACCCGACGAGAAAGCCGCCCGTTCCGGCCAGAAAATCGTGCAGGAAGAACGGTTCCACCAGAAAGCCCGGAACGACGTCGGTGAAGCCGAAATAGTAGAACAACCACCGGACGCCGCCCCAGATCGCTCCCGCGAAGAAGCCTAGGTTAAGGGCGAAGGGAAGCTTCTTCGTTCGGACGATCGTCTGGACGCCGGCCGCTTTCGGGTCGGAATCTTTAGGATGTGGCATCGTTGTTCGGTCACTCCTTCTTGGATCGCAGATACGCAGTAGTATGCTTCAATGGCGCCGGTCATAAACGAGCGGGGAGGGTTTCCGGTGGCAAACGGGGGTGGAATCCGGTACAATGAAGGAAACGCATAATCGCGAGACGCGAGGAGGAACGCCAATTGTCTGAAGTGAAAGCACCGGTCGCCTATGGCGGACAAGCGGTCATCGAGGGCGTTATGTTCGCCGGTCGGACCGTCAACGTCACCGCCGTACGGAAGAAAGACCGTTCCATCGCATATTTCGAGTCCCCCAGAACCGAGAAAGCTTGGGTGACGAAGCTGAAAAAAATTCCGTTCCTGCGGGGGATCGTCGCCCTGCTCGACTCCAGCGCGAAGGGATCGCAGCATCTCAATTTTTCCGCGGAGTCGTACGCCGAGGGCGAAGCGGGAGAAACGGAGGAAGCCGCCGCGCCGAAGGCGCCGGAGAAGAAGTCGATGTCCGACAACTTGACCATGATCCTCGGCGTCGCGGTCGTCGGCGTCCTGTCGTTCCTGGCGGGCAAGCTGATTTTTACGTTAGTCCCGGCCGCGCTCGAGAGCATGCTGTTCGAGAACCGGTTCGAAAGCATCTTCTTGCATAACTTGATCGAAGGCGGCATTAAGCTCGTCCTCTTGATCGGCTACATTCTCTTGATCGCCCAAACGCCGCTCATCAAGCGGTTGTTCCAGTACCACGGCGCGGAGCATAAGGTCATTACCGCCTACGAGAACGGGGACCCGCTGACGATCGAGAACGTCCAGAAGTATAACACGCTGCACTACCGCTGCGGCAGCAGCTTTCTTATATTGACCATACTGGTCGGCATCTTACTATATTCGTTGCCTGTTTTTACGTGGGATTCCATCTGGGAGCGTCTCGGCATCCGCATCCTGCTGCTGCCGGTCGTCATCGGGGTATCGTACGAGGTGCTTCGCTTTACGAACAGCGTGCGCGACATCCCGTTGCTCCGTTACTTGGGATATCCGGGTCTGTGGCTTCAGCTGCTCACGACGAAACAGCCGACGGACGATCAGGTCGAAGTCGCGATTCTCTCGTTCCAGCGCATGCTGGAAGCGGACCGCAACAACGCCGTCCGCCTCGTGGAACCGGGCAAAGCCGTAGGAGCGTGACGACATGAGAGGACCGCGTAAGCAGAACTGGCTGTTTTACGTCATCGTCGGATTGATCGGCATCGGCATTCTCAGCATGATCGCTCGGAACCCGGGCGGGGCGATGATCCCGGTCGTCGTGTTAGGCGGCGTCTTTCTGCTTTACAAGTACCCGCCCCAACGCTGGAAATTTCTACGCAACAACCGTCGCGACGGCTCCGCGATGCGGGGCGCGTCGGACGGAGGCGTTCGGAAGGGCCGCACGACGAAGCGAGCCAAGTTCCGCGTCATTCAAGGCAATAAACCGGACGACGACGACAAGCCGAAATATCATTGAATCCGCTTTTTAGCCGGAGGGCCCGACGATGGGTCCCCGGCTTTTTTCTTTGCAAGCTCCGGCCGTACTTTCTTGATCCACTGATCCAATTCGTTCGAATAGCCGGTGAACGTCCATCCGGAAAAAAATTCGTCCCCGGCCTTCACCCCCGATTCGAACAGCTCCTTCAGCTTATCGTCCTGAATCGAAAACTCCGTCGTATGCACCATATCGGACATGATCTTCACCGTCCGGAATCGACTATGTCTCTCGATATATCGGAGATCGTGCGCGGCCGACATCGTGGAAAACAGCGCTTGCAGCATCGTAATCGGTCCCCGAATGACGCGAGGGCCGGGCTCCTTCGAACCGACGAGCTGGAAACCGATCGTCGGCACCTTCAGCGGCCACTCCTTAATATCCCGGTCGAAGATCCAGAGGGGATAATTGCTGAGAATCGCGCCGTCCACGATATACGTCGGCTTCCCGAACACCGGCCCCCGCTTCCCCGGCTCGCGCCGCTTGACGCGAAATTTGACCGGATCGAAAAAGAACGGAAGGCTGCAGCTCATGCGCACCGCCTTGGCGACGGAAAACCGCATCGGGTCGACGCCGTATTGCGCGATGTCTTCGGGCAATACGAGCATCTTGCCGAGGGATATGTCGGACGCCACGACGCGCAGCGCGTTCGGAGGCAAATCCGCGAACGTTCGAATCCCTTTGCGAGCCAACACGTCTTCGATCCACTCTTCGAGCGGATCGCCCGAATACAACCCTTTTTTAAGAAACAGCCGAATCGCCGGACCGACGACATATATATAATGAACCCAGTTTTTCTGAACGAAGCTGCCGAACGGCGTCTCCAAGAGGAGATCCCGCATCTCCTCGCCCGTGTAGCCGGCCGCGAGCAGCGCCGCCACGATCGCACCGACCGACGTCCCCGCCGTCTGATGGAACGTGATGCCTCTCCGCTCCGCCGCGTAGACGGCGCCGACCAATCCGATTCCCTTCACCCCGCCGCCTTGAAACACGCCGTTCACTCGCATCCGCCGCCGCCTCCTCATGAACGTTCATCACAAGTATGTATGCGAGTGCGGCGCGTCCCGATGCCAACAACAAAAAAAAGCGTCCGATACGGACGCTTCGGATGCTTTACGATTCCAAATCCATTTGTTCCTTCACCGAACGGAGCTGCTCCAGCCGCTCCGGTTCCCGGCGGAAATATTCGACGAGCGATTCGATGCAAGCGATCGAATCCGTGCTTAAATGATGTTCGATGCCTTCGACGTCTTTATAAATGTTCTCTTCCTTCACGCCGATCGTCTCGAGGAATTGCTCGAGCAGATGATGGCGTTCGACGAGCCTCTTCCCGATTCGCTTGCCCTTCGGCGTCAAGATTAACCCTCGATATTTCTCGTAAACCAAATACTCGTCTTTATCCAGCTTCTGGATCATCTTCGTCGCGGACGAAGGGTGCACTTCCAAGCCTTCGGCAATGTCGGCCACCCGCGCATAACCCTTCTCGTCGATCAGACGGTAGATGCGCTCCAAATAATCTTCCATGCTTGGCGTCGGCACACCCAGCTTCCCCTTCCAATTGGATTGCGTACTTGTACTATACCGTGCGAAGCCGCCCAACGCAAGAAAACGACCTCTTTTTCCCTCGATTGCTCCTCGTCGGTCATAGGCAACCTAAGCGAAAAAAGGAGGCGCGACGATGGCGACGGAAACCCTAGTCCAGCCGACCCCCAATCTGAAGACGTTCATTCCGGAGCTCGTCTATTTCGAGCCGGACGCGCTGACGTACCCGATGGGCGAGCGCATTCGCAAGTGGGCTCAGGATCAAGGCTTGTCGATCCATATGACGACTTCGCACAACCGCATCACGAATTTGCCCGGCGAGGGCGAGCTCGAGAAGTACCGCATCGCGAAGCGCACGCTCGTCGTCGGCGTCCGCAAGACGCTCGACTTCGACCAGTCGAAGCCGTCGGCCGAATATGCGATTCCGATCGCGACCGGCTGCATGGCGCATTGTCATTATTGCTATCTTCAGACGACGCTCGGCGCGAAGCCGTACGTGCGCATCTACGTCAATATCGACGACATTATCGCTCGCGCGGCGAAATACATCGAAGAACGCCAACCCGAGCTTACCCGCTTCGAGGCGGCTTGTACGTCCGACCCGGTCGGGCTCGAGCACATCTCCGGATCGCTTGCGCGCTTAATCGAATTTATGGCGAAGCAGGAGCACGGACGGCTCCGGTTCGTGACGAAGTTCAACAACGTCGAACCGCTGCTCGGACTCGAGCATAACGGCCATACGCGCATTCGGTTCAGCGTGAACGCGGATTACGTCATCCGGCACTTCGAGCCGGGCACGTCCAGCTTTGCCGACCGTATCGAGGCCGCGGGCAAGGTCGCCCGCGCCGGCTACCCGCTCGGGTTCATCATCGCGCCGATTATTTGGCACGAAGGCTGGGAGGACGGCTATGCGGAGTTGCTTCGCAAGTTGAAGGCCGAGGTGCCGCCGGAGGCGGAGCCGACGTTGACGTTCGAATTGATCCAGCACCGCTTCACGAAGACGGCCAAACGGGTCATCGAGGCGCGGTATCCGAAGTCGAAGCTGGAGATGGACGAGGCGAAGCGGAAGTATAAGTGGGGACGTTGGGGGCAAGGCAAATACGTGTACCCGGACGAGCAGGCGACCGCCCTCCGGGAGTGGATCACGGAGCAAATCTTCGCGAACTTCCCGAAGGCGTCGATCGATTACTTTACGTAGCGGCCTGCCGACTGCGACCGCTTAGAACTTAAGCCATTCCGGCGTCATCGCATTAAACCATACGGTGATGCGCAGCATCTGCCCGGAATAGAGCAGGATGCCGAAGATGATCAGGAGTACGCCGCCGACTTTCATAATGACGTTCGAATACCGCAAAATCCACTTGGTGGAGCCGAGGAAGAACGCCATGAGGAAGAACGGCACGGCGAAGCCGAGCGTATAAGCGGTCGTCAAGCGGAACCAGATCCCAGGCTCCGTCGTAGCGAGGCCGATAATGGCCGAGAAGATCGGCCCGATGCAAGGCGACCAGCCGGCCGCGAAGCCGATGCCGATCAGGAACGAGCCGACGTACGTCGCCGGCTTGCCGCCGACGCTCAGCTTCATCTCCCGCATCAGGAATTGGGGCTGGAAGATGCCGAGCAGAAACAAACCGACGAGAATGAGCAATACGGCGGACAGCTTGGCGATCAGCTCTTGATAGTCGCGGAACAGTTCCGCCACGAAGCCTGCGCCGGCGCCGAACGCGTAATAAACGACCGAGAAACCGAGAATGAAGAAAAAAGTGTGGCTGAGCGTTCGCAGCCGCACTTCTTTCGTCTGGTCGGTTTTCAGTTGCGCTACCGAAATGCCGGAAATGTACGAAAGATAGGACGGATATAAAGGCAAGCAGCAAGGCGAGATGAACGATGCCAGCCCCGCGGCGAACGCCACCCAGATCGTAACGTCCATATTTCGGACCCCTCCTCCGCGCTACAACCGGAACCCCTTCTTCAATGTCAGAAGTCCGATCAAGATCGCAATTAATAGTAACACAATGGATGCCCCCGGCGCCAAATTGAACACGCCGGCCCCCACGAGTCCAAGTAAAACCGCCGTCTCGGAAAAGACGACCGCCCAAACGAGCGAATGCTTGAAGCTCTTCCCCACAAGCAAGCTGCAGGCCACCGGAATCGTAAGCAGGGCGGAGACGAGCAGCGCGCCGACGATCTTGATCGCGACGGAGATGACGAGCGCCGTCAGCACCGTCAGCGTCAAATTCAACGCGCGCACCGGGAGGCCCCCGACGCTGGCGGCGTCTTCGTCGAACGTCAACAAGAAGTATTCCTTCGCATGCAGGGCGATAACGCCGAGCACGATGATCGATACTCCTAGAATCGTATAAACGTCGATCGTATCGAGCGAGTAGATGCTTCCGAAGAAATAGCTCGTCACGTTAATGTTAAATCCTTGCCCGAGGGTGAACAAGAACGTCGCCAACGCCACGCCCCCGGACATAATGATGGCGATCGACAGCTCCGCATACGTCCGATAGGCGCTGCGAAGCCGCTCGATCGCGACCGCGGCGAGCAGCGAGAAGATCAATCCGACGCCGACCGGGTATACATTGATCAGAAAACCGAGCGCGATGCCGGCGATCGAGACGTGCGATATCGTATCTCCGATCATGGACAGCCGCCGCAGCACGAGAAACATGCCGAGCAGCGGCGCCATCCCGCCGATCAAGAGGCCTCCGATCAAGGCGCGTTGGAAAAACGGAAACGTAAAAATATCCCACATGCGTAAAGGCCCGCCTCCTATTGGTACGCGGGAACCGGATCGCCCGTTCCCGGCCAATCCTTGAGCGCGTGCGTCAAGTCCGTCTCGCGGCAGGATGCCGCGTTATCCATCGATTTCACGTAAAATTTCAGCTTTCCGGACGTTACGACCGGACGGTCTCCGAGATACGCCCGCATCATGTCCACATCGTGCGACACCATCAGGAACGCGATGTTATGATGCGCGTGCATGTGGCGCAGCATCGAGAAGAACGCGCGCTGCGTCTCCGCGTCGATGCCGACCGTCGGCTCGTCCAGAATGAGCAGCTCCGGATTGCCGACGAGCGCCCGGGCGAGGAACGCCCGCTGCTGCTGGCCGCCGGACAGCTGTCCGATCCGGCGGTCCGCCAAATCCGCGATCTGCATCGCGTACAACGCATCGTCGCAGCGCTGGCGGTCGGCCGCCGTCACGCGGCGGTACAGCTTCCGCTTGCCGTACAGCCCCGAGAGGACGACCTCCCTCACCGTCGCCGGGAACAGCGGATTCAACGCGTTCTTCTGCGGGACGTAACCGATTCGATGCCACTCGTCGAACTGACGGATCGGCTTGCCGAATAACAAAAGCTCGCCGGACGTCGGCTTCAGCAGACCGACCAACGTCTTCAAGAGCGTCGTCTTGCCGGCGCCGTTGGAGCCGATCAGGCCGACGAAATCGCGCGCGTTCATCTGGAAGCTCAGGTCTTCGATGACCTTCTTGTCATCGTAAGAGAAGCTTACATTCCGCACGTCGATGACCGATGCCATAAGATCTTCCCCTCCTTATTTTAGCGCCTTCGCAAGCTGTTCTAAATTTTGTTCCATGAGGGAAATGTAGGTTTCTCCCGCCTTCTGCTCCGCTTCCGTCAAGCCTTCCAGCGGATGAAGCGGCAGCGTCTCGACCCCGAGATCCTTCGCGAGCGACTTCGCCAATTCGTCCGACACCAGCGCCTCCGTGAAAATGTACGTCACGTTATGCTCCTTGACGAACTCGCTGATTTTTTTCAAATCTTGCGCCGTCGGCTCGCCGTCGGGGGTAATGCCCATGATCGGCATCTGCACGAGGCCGTAATCCCTGGCCAAGTAACCGAACGCTTGGTGGGAGACGACCATCTCCTTGTTCGAGACTGTCGATAGCCGTTCCTGATACGATTGATCCAACGCGACCAGCTGCGCCTCGAGCTCCGCGTAATTCCGCTCGTATTCTTCCGCATGCTCCGGATCGGCCTGCCGCAAGCCGTCGAGCAGATTGTTCGCCATCTGCAGGGCGGAGCGCGGACTTAGCCATGTATGAGGATCGTAGTCGCCGTGGTCGTGCGCCTCGTCTTGCGCCTCGTCCTCCGCATGCTCCTCGTGCCCTTCCTCATGACCCTCCTCGGCATGCTCATCGTGAGCATGGGCTTCTTCGAGCGATTCCGCCGCCTCCATTAAGGATATGCCTCGGCTTGCCTCCACGATGACGAGACCTTCCGTATCGATCCCGCCGAGCACGTCGTCCGTCCAGCCCTCGAAGCCTGCGCCTTGATAAGCGAATACTTGCGCCTTCGAGATGTTGGCCATGTCCTGGCTTTTCGGCGTCCAATCGTGGGGCTCCACGCCCGCCGGAATCATATTGATCGCGTGAACGCGTTCCCCGCCGATCGTTCGCGCGAAATCGTATAACGGGAAGAAAGAGGTAACGACGTTCACCTTCCCCTCTTCCACCGTCGATGCTCCGCTTTGCGAGGAGCAACCTGAAGCGACGACGAGCGCCGCCGCCAAACTAATCGTCCATAATGTTTTCCGTTTCATAGTATCCTCCGAGATCGCCGCAACTCTGCGTATTGTTAATCGTAAACGTTCCGATTTGCTAAACAGATTATAAGGTCGATCTCGGAAAGATGTCAACGGTTTAATCGTAAATGTTACTATTTAACCTTCGCTCCGTTCGGAATTTCGCCATCGATCGTCGCAAGCGTCAGCATATCGCCGGCCGACGCCGCAAGAATCATGCCCTGCGACAGCTCGCCGCGCAGCTTGACCGGCTTCAAGTTCGTCACGCAAATAATCTTCTTGCCGACGAGCGCTTCGGGCTTGTAATACATCGCGATGCCCGAGACGACCTGACGACGCTCCGTTCCGAGATCGAGCTGAAGCTTCAGGAGCTTATCGGCCTTCGGCACCGGCTCGGCGGCGACGATCTGCGCGACTCGCAGCTCGACCTTGGCGAACTCGTCGATGCCGATGAGCGCGACGCCCTCCGGTTGTTCGCCGAGCGGCGATTCGCCCTTCGGCGTCTCCGCCTTCGGCTGCGGCGCTTCCGCGGGCGCCGGGGCCGCGGAGCCGCCGCTGATTTTGGACGCGAGGTACGCGACTTCCGCTTCCGCGTCCAGACGCGGAAACATCGGCTCCGCTTTGTTCACCTTCGTGCCGCTCGGCAGCTTCCCGAACGTCGCGGCGCTCTCCCAATCGAAGTCCGTCTCCGCAAGGCCGAGCTGCGCCTGCATCGCCGCCGGCGTCGCGACCATGAACGGCCGAATGAGCACCGAGACGATGCGCAGGCTTTCCGCCAGATGGTACATTACGGAGCCGAGCTGCTCGCGCTTGCCTTCTTCCTTGACGAGGCTCCACGGCTGCGTCTCGTCGATATACTTGTTCGTGCGCGAGATCAGCTGCCAGATCGCGGTCAGCGCCACGGAGAACTGCATCGCGTCCATCGCTTCCTCGACCTTGCGGACCGTCTCGGTCGCCGTCTCGACGAGCGAAGCGTCGAACTCCGTCGCGTTAGGCGCGTAAGCCGGGATCTTTCCGTTGAAATATTTGTCGATCATCACGATCGTCCGGTTCAGCAAATTGCCGAGGTCGTTCGCCAAATCGTAGTTGATCCGCTCGATGAAGCCTTCCGGCGTGAACGTTCCGTCCGTACCGAACGGCACCTCTCTCATCAAGAAGTAGCGCAGCGCATCCAGACCGTACTTATCGATGAGAACGACGGGATCGATGACGTTGCCCTTCGACTTCGACATTTTGCCTTCTTTCGTCACGAACCAGCCGTGCGCGAACACCTTCTTCGGCAGCGGCTCCCCGAGCGCCATCAACATGATCGGCCAATAGATCGTGTGGAAGCGGACGATCTCCTTGCCGACCAAGTGCACGTCCGCCGGCCAGTAGTTCCGGTACAACGTACCGTCGCCCGAGCCGTAGCCTAACGCGGTAATATAATTCGACAGCGCGTCGATCCAGACGTAGACGACATGCTTCGGATCGGACGGCACCTTCACGCCCCAATCGAACGTCGTCCGCGACACCGCCAAGTCCTCGAGGCCGGGCTTGATGAAGTTGTTGATCATCTCGTTTTTGCGCGACTCCGGTTCGATGAAGCCGGGGTTTTGTTCGTAAAATTGCAGCAGCCGATCCGCATACTTGCTCATCCGGAAGAAATAGCATTCCTCCCGCACCTTCTCGACCTCGCGGCCGCAGTCCGGACATTTGCCATCCACGAGCTGCCGCTCCGTGAAGAACGCCTCGTCCGGCGTGCAATACCAACCCTCGTACGTGCCGAGGTAGATGTCGTCTTGATCCAGCAATTGTTGGAAAATGCGTTCGACCGACCGCTTATGCCGCTCCTCGGTCGTGCGAATGAAATCGTCGTGCGTAATTTGCAGCTTCGTCCACAAATCTTGAATGCCGGCGACGATGACGTCGACGTATTGCTGCGGCGTAACGCCTTTCTCCTTCGCCTTGCGTTCGATCTTCTGCCCGTGCTCGTCGGTGCCGGTCAGGAAGCGCACGTCGTAGCCGCGCAGTCGCTTGTACCGCGCCATGACGTCGGCCGCGACGGTGCAGTATGCGTGGCCGATATGCAGCTTGTCGCTCGGATAATAGATCGGGGTCGTGATGTAGAAGGTTTTCCGTGGTTCGCTCATGTTTTCGATTCCTCCATATGCATAATAAAAAGCCCCCGTCCCGATCAAGGGACGAGAGCCGATTGCGCTCACGCGGTACCACCCAAGTTCCCGAAGAGCTCGCGCCGCTTCGGCTTGTCGAGTTCGACGATGCGCCGAACTGAAGCTCCGTTAACGCCGGATGACGTGCCCGCCTTGCGCGACGAATCGTGGATTCGAGTCCGCTCGACGGCCATTTCTCCGAGACCATCTTCCGGATTCCGATTATGCCGGCTTTCACCTGTCCCGGCTCTCTGCGATAATCGAACGCTCCGTACTCATCTCATCATGGAAACGATTGTGTGTATTTACTCAACACTATAGTGGTCCGGCTTTCGGAAGTCAAGCGAGCCGTGCCGGCTCTTGCGCGGATGCCTCCGTCGAGGGGCGAATGCCCCTACCTCTCCCGCTTCGGCGGGACGGGATCGACTCCCCCGGGATGGAACGGATGACAGCGCGCGATTCTCTTGGCCGCCAGCCATCCGCCCCGCAGCGGCCCGTGCACGTCGATCGCCTCGAGCGCGTACGCGGAGCAGCTCGGGTAATAGCGGCACATCGGCGGCAGCAGCGGCGAGATCGCCTTGCGATATACGTGGATCGGCGCCTTGACGATGCTTCGCATCATCGCTCGGCCCCTCCGGCCTCCGCTTGCGGACCGCACGCTTCGCAGTAACCGAACAACTCGAACTTATGCTTCACGACGTTGAAGCCTTGCGGCAGCTCCACTTGAATGTCCAGCGGACAGAACGGGACGGCATACGTCTTCTCGCAATGCAGGCAGATCGCATGATGATGGTGCCCGTGCTCCCGGCAGTGCGCCTTGAACTTCACCCCGTCCTCGAAGACGAATTGCTCGAGCACGTCCATCTCCTGCAGCACTCGCAAATTGCGGTACACCGTATCGAAGCTGAGCCCGCCGTACGTCTTGCCCATTTCCTCGTATACGTCCTTCGCGGACAAATAGCCCGGCGCCTCTGCGAACAGCCGCGCCAACGTGCGGCGCTGGTCGGTCACGCGAAGCCCGCGCTTCGACATCGCATCGATCATCTCTTGCGCCAGCATGCTTGGTTCCTCCGCTCTCCTGAGAATAGTACTTTAATTGTGCACGAAAATGACGTTCCCGTCAAAGCGGCGGCCGCCTTTTCCGATGGATATCCGCGAAGGACGCCCCTCCGTCCCCACCAATAGAAAAAGCTCCGCGCGATCCGGACGACCCGGAGCGGGGAGCTTGCTTGCGCGAAAGAGGCTTACGTTACTTTGACGATCGTGCCCTTCGCTTGGGATTCCATCGCGGCCAAGATCACCGCCAGCGACTTCGCGCCTTCTTCGCCGGAGATCGAAGGCGGCGTCTTCGTTAGAATCGAAGCGACGAACGCATCGATGACGCCGCTCGCCAGCTGCTTTTCGTTCGTTGAGATGCCGCCGACTTTATGCTTCTCCACCGAACCGTCGCGCAGCTCGACGATGACTTGGTCGTCCGGGTCCGTGCCGATCTTCATGACGCCGTTCTCGCACCAGAGCACCGTGCTGTTGTCCTCGCCGCGGTAGTACGTCCAGGATGCGACGAGCGTGCCGATCGCGCCGCTCTTCATGCGCAGAATGCATGTCGCGTTATCGTCGACGTCCGTGTCTTCCTTGTGCAGCGTGCCTACGAAGGCGCCTACGTCCTCCACCTCGTCGTCCAACATCCACCGGATCAAGTCGGCCTTATGTACGCCGAGATCGCCCATCGCGCCGACGTACGCCTTGGACTTCTGGAAGAACCAGCCGCCCTTGCCCTCGACGCTCCAGCCCTCCGGCCCCGGATGACCGAACGACGTGCGGAACGTCAATACGTTGCCGAGCTTGCCGGATTTCAAAATTTCCTTCGCCTTCGCGTGAGGCGGCATATACCGTTGGTTGTGTCCGATCATCAAATACACGCCGTTCTTGCGCGCCGCGTCGATCATCTGCCGCGCTTCTTCCGCGGAGACGGCCATCGGCTTCTCGCACAGGACGTGCGCGCCCGCGTTCGCCGCGTCGATCGAAACCGCCGCGTGCAGCGCGTTCGGCGTGCAGACGCTGACCGCGTCGGGTTTCTCCGCCGCGAGCATCGCATTGTGGTCCGTGTACACGTTGCCGCCGTACTGCGTCGACAGCTTCTGCGCGCGCTCGGCGACGGGATCGACGAAGGCGACGAGCTCGACGTCTTCGCGGGCCGCATATTCGGGGACGTGGCGATGAATGGCGATCGAACCGCATCCGATGACGGCGACTCTAAGTTTCGACATGGTTGTGAACCTCCTTGTACTCGTTCGTTCCTATCATAACAAAACCGTTCCTCGAATGCATAACGGCCCGTCCTACTCGCCGGCGAACCCGTCGGGCGCGCGGCGATGCTTCGTCGCTTGTTCGAACGCGTACGCGAAGCGGATCAAGTCGGGCTCGGAGAAGGCGCCCGCCGTGAACGTAAGACCGACCGGATCGCGGCCGGCGAACCCCGCGGGCACGGTGACGAGGGGATAGCCCGCCTTGCATGCGATGCCGCAGCCCCAATTGTTCGGGAAGACGAGCGCGTCGAGGCGATGTTCGGCCAGAACGAAGTCGATGCCTTGCGTTCGAGAACGTTCCAAATCGGCGCGCCGCGCTTCGACGTATTCGGGATCCAGCAACGTACCGGACGTCGCCTGCGACTCGATCAAGACGGACTGCCCGTATTTGAGCGCCCGATCGGCATGCCTCTCGTTGTAGGCGATCAGCTCCTCCAACGAATGGACGGGGACGTGCGGACCGAGTCGGGACAAATAGGCGTTCAAATCCGGTTTGAACTCGTATTTCAGGACGACGTAGTCCCACTCGTCGCCTTCCGACGGGATCGAAACGGGATCGACGACGACCGCGCCCGCCGCGCGAAGAGCGGCGATCCCTTCCTCCATGCGGACGGCCGTCTCCTCGGGAAGCTCCTTATAGTAGGCCCGCGGGACGCCGATTCGCGCGCCGCGAAGCCCATCGGCGTCGAGGTAAGCGGTATAGTCGAGCGGCGGCCGACCCTCGAGGGCGGACGTCGCCGCATCGGCGGGATCGGCGCCGGCGATCGCCGTAAGCACCGCCGCCGCGTCGGCCACCGTGCGCGCGATCGGCCCCGCCGTGTCTTGGCTGTGCGCGATCGGAATGATGCCGGTGCGCGAGACGAGCCCGATCGTCGGCTTGATGCCGACGGCGTTATGCTGACTCGCCGGAGAGATGATCGAGCCCGACGTCTCGGTTCCGATCGCCGCGGCGGCGAAGCTCGCCGCGACCGCTGCGCCGGAGCCCGAGCTCGAGCCGCCGACGAACGCGACGCCCGGATGATAAGGATTTAATACTTGTCCGCCTCTGGAACTGTAACCGGAAGGCATATTTTCCGCCATGAAGTTGGCCCACTCCGTCATGTTCGTCTTCCCGAGCGGAACCGCCCCCGCTTGCCGCAGCTTGGCGGCGACGAAGGCGTCCTCGTCCGCGAACGACTCGGCCAAGGCGACCGACCCCGCGCTCGTATGCATCCGGTCGGCCGTGTCGATGTTGTCCTTCAGCAGAATCGGAATGCCGTGCAGCGGTCCGCGAACCGTTCCTTCCGCGCGCTCCCGGTCCCTCTCCCTCGCGATGCGCGCCGCGTCGGGATTCAACTCGAGGACCGAGTTGATGCTCATGCCTTCCCGATCCAGCTCCCGAATCCGTTCGATGTAAAGAAGAACGAGCCGTTCGCTCGTCGTTTCGCCTCGGCGCAGCGCGTCCCCGAGTCCGGCGATGGAACGTTCGACCAGCCAGCGGTTCGAAAGCGTACTCTCAGGATGCCTGTCGTTCATGTCGCAGCCTCTCTCGATTCTAGTGTGTAAAATCCTAGTATGTAAAAATGACCTTGCCGATCACGTTCTCGCGCGGGATGCTTCCGATGATGCGGCTGTCCGTGCTGTTGTTGCGGTTGTCGCCCATGACGAACAGCTTCCCTTCCGGAACGACGACGGGCTCGGGCGCGGCTTGCATCGGTTCCAGTACGTACGGCTCGTCCACAGGCGTCCCGTTGCGGATGACTTGCCCGTCCCGAAACTCCAGCTTGTCTCCGGGCTTGCCGACGATGCGCTTCACCCACAGGTACTCCGCCTCATCCCCGCGCAGCCGGGCGATCAGCGGATGCTCCAGCACCGGGTCGAGCCAAGAACGAGGTTCGCCGATCCGGCTGTCGATAATGACGATGTCTCCGTAATCGTAAGCGGACTGAATTTTCAACGCGAACGTCGAATCGGCATTGTGCAGCGTCGGCAGCATCGACTCTCCCTTGACCTGGAACGCCTGTAGGACATAGGAATTTATCAAAATCGCGGCGACGACCGCGACGACCCCCGTCTTGCCCCAATCCCACGCCGCATGCAAGAACTTCTTACCGAACATGTGTTTTACCGCCGCCTTTTGTATAAATTCTCATTTATGTATTCGGGCCGTCCCGGAAAAATTCCTTCCCCGCGAACAACCGTCGAAATAATGGAAATTATCCCTTCACAACCGAACGAATGTTTGCTATACTCAATACAAACAAACGTTCCCATAAGGCGGTGTATCCCATGACAACAAAGCTGCAGAATTATCGATTCATCGAGCGAGGTTACGATTACACGTTCCGGTTTTATCCGAACGGCACGGTCACCATTTTCGACAACGCTACGAACGCTACAATTCGGCCGAAGGAGTTGTCGGGCGCGCCGCTCGATTTTTTCGCTAAGAAGAAGATCCAATTCATTAAGAACAAGCTCATCGAGGCGAATCGCAGCGCGGCCGGCTGACCTTCCCCCCGACGCATGCGGAAGAGCCCCGCAGGACGCTCGGCGCCTCCCGTTCGGGTCGGCGGCTTCGAGGGTCGAGCGGGGCTCGCGTTCGTTGCGATTAGTCTCCTCTGCCTTTGCGATGCTGATGGTTCGGCAGTTTTTCATCCGGATGATTCGCGCCTTGCAGCTTTCTGTTCTTCTCGTCCTTCGCTTGCGTCTCGTGAACCTTCCGTACGAATTCGGACGTATCCGACATCGTGGCTCCCCCTCCTTCGTTCGCCTTCGTTGCCGCGTCGCCTTGCGACCCGCGGTACGATTAGCGTTCTGCCGGAAGAGCAGTTTTATGCGGAAGAGGCGTCTTTCGCGAGTCGTAGCAGCTGCTCCGGAACATCCCCGCGCCCGGCGACGAGATAAGGAGACTCGTCCATTCCGTCGAACGGCGTACCGTCGAAGCGGAGAACGGCCGCCCCCGCTTCTTTCGCGATCAAGACGCCCGCGTATAGATCGTCTCCCTCGGAATCGTACAATACGATGCCGTCGAGCTGCCCGCGGGCCAACATCGTCCACAGCAGCGCGGGGGCCCATAATCGCAGCGCGCGCTTGCACGATTCGTCCAGCAGCGATTTCAGCCGCATCGCTCCCGGTTCCTTCTGGACTCGGTGTCCTTGGATCCAGCCGACCGTCCGATTCCGAAGCGGCTTCACCGTCCCGGCGCCCGACGCGTCGAGCGGCACTCCGTTGCAGGTTGCCCCCTGCCCCGCGACGGCGGCGTACATCCGTTCGGTGACCGACTCGTACACGACGCCGACGACGGGCTCCTTCCGATACAGGAGCGTAATCGCAACCCCGAAGGCGGGTAGGCCGATCGCGAAGTTGTTCGTCCCGTCGAGCGGATCCACGAGCCAGAGCCAGTCGCCTTCGACGCCGCTCCAGCCGGTCTCCTCGCTGCGGATCGCGTCGTGCGGGAACGAGGCGCGGATCGTCTCGAGAATGAGACGCTCCGCCTCGACATCCACATCCGTGACGAGATCGCCGTGCTCGTCCTTCTCCGTAACGTCGTATGTCGTCAAGAACCGTTCCTTCGCGTACCGGCCCGCGGCTTCGGCCGCGGCCGTCGCGACTTGCTTCGCCCGGCGGAGCTTTTCTTCCCGCTCAAGTCGTTCCATGCGTTCCCCTCCCGATTCGTATGCCTGCAGCCGCCAAGGCGGCGCGGATCGCATCCGCGGTTTCCGCCGCATGAGGACCGTCGCCGTGAATGCAGATCGTATCGACTTTGAGGGATACGACCTGCCCGTCGCTCGCGATCGCCTCCCCGTCTCTTGCGAGCCGCAGCGCCTGTTCCGCCGCGGCGGACGGGGTATCGAGGACGGCGCCCGGCATGGAGCGCGGCAGCAAGGCGCCATCGCTCCGGTATGCGCGGTCGGCGAACGCCTCTTCCCACACGGGTACCGAGGCGGCGCGTCCCGCGGCGACCAGCCGGCCGCCCGACAGCCCGACGAGCGTCAGCCCGCCCGTCCGCGCGGCGGCGCGGGCGAGCGCCTCCGCGACCGAGTCGTCCGTTTCGGCCATATGGTACAGCGCCCCGTGGGGCTTGACGTGTTCGACGCGTCCGCCCTCCGCTGCCGCGATCGCTTGCAGCGCGCCGATCTGGTACAGCGCAATATCGTACACGTCGTCGGGAGACAGCGCCATGGCGCGCCGGCCGAAGCCCTGCAAGTCCGGCAGACCCGGATGGGCGCCGATCCGCACGCCGTGCGTCAAGCACGTTCGCACCGTGCGGCGCATAACCGTCGCGTCTCCGGCATGGAAGCCGCAGGCGACGTTCGCCGAGCTCACGCGCCGAAGCAAGGCGTCGTCGTCGCCGAGGCGGTACGCGCCATAGCTTTCGCCCGTATCGCAGTTCAGATCGATTTCGACGATCATGTGTCTCTCTCCCTTTCTACCTGTTCCTCTCGCGTTCCGCCCAACGCACGCGGTACCGCAGCCAACGAAGCCGATGCATTCGTTCGATCCATACGGCGCTTGCCTCCTCCGGAGCGATCAGCCGGAACCGGACGACGTCGCCGGGCCTCGCCTGCGCAAGACATCCTGCGTCGGCCGCCGCGATCTGCAGCATTCTCGGATACCCGCCCGTCGTCTGCCGGTCGGCCATTAACGCGATCGGTTGGCCGTCGGGCGGCACCTGCACCGTACCGAACGTCACCGCCGACGACAGCAAGCTCGCCCCGCCCGCAAGCTGCGGCGGACGGACCGGCCGTAGCCGATAGCCCATCCGATCCGACTCGGCGCGAACGACGCAGGTCCATTCGCCGGCCTCGATCGCCCGGCGCGTCACCGCGTCGAAGCGTTCCCATTCCGCGCCGGGCATCGCGCGGACGACGCGCTCGCCCGCGACGGCCGGCGCGGAGAAGCGCCACGGCTCGCCGAGAAACCAGCTTGCCGCTTCATAGGGGCCGCGCGGACGGCGGCCCGCCGCGACGGGCGCCGTCGGCAGCGCGTCGCCGTCGGCCAACGGTCGGCCGGAGGCGCCCGGAAGCGCGTCCCGCGGCACGGTCGAGCGGCTGCCGAGCGCCACGGCCGTCCGGAAGCCGCCCGCGACCGCAAGGTAGGCGTATCGCCCGACTCGCGCCGATCCGAAGCGCAGCTCGGAGCCTGCCGGCACGTCGACGGGACGCCACATCGGAAGCGGTTCGCCGTCGACGGTCGGCGACAAGTCCGCGCCGCACACGGCGATCGTCAAGTCGGCGGCCGCCTCGTAGATCCCGCCTGCGAACGTCAGCTCCATAACCGCCGCATCGTCTCCGTTGCCGACCAACGCATTGGCGGCGGCGAAGGACGCGGCGTCCATCGGTCCGCCGACGGGAACGCCGTAGCGCTGCCACCCGCGCCTCCCGCCGTCCTGCACGGTCGTCCACAACCCGGGCTTTCGCACGAGCAGCGTCACGAGTGCCACCCCCTCTCTCGCATGCCCCGCTCCAGCTCCTCGTGAGCGATCGGCTCGAACGTCACTGTGTCGCCGATTTCCAGCAGGCTAGGCGCGGCCCGTTCCGCGTCGAACAGAAGCGCAGCCGTCCGGCCGATTAAGCGCCAGCCTCCCGGGCTCGCCGCGGGATAAATGCCGGTCTGCCGCCCCGCCACCGCGACGCTGCCCCGCGGCACGACCGCGCGAGGCGTATCGAGCCGCGGCGCGAAGAGGGGCTCCGGGAGCCCGCTCAGGTACGGGAACCCCGGCAGAAATCCGATCATGGACACGGTATGTCGCGCTCCGGCGTGCAACGAGGCGGCCGCCTCCGCGGCGAGCCCGCTCCCTGACGCCACCGCCGGCAAATCCGGGCCGCACCGCTCGCAATAACAGACGGGGATACGCACCGTCTTCCCGTCTCTCTCCGCGGCGTCCGGCTGCAACCGGTCGATCCGTTCCTCCAGCCATCGGCGAACGGCCTCGTGCGGCGTCGAACCGTCCCCGGCGAACCCTTGATCGATCATCGAGAGCGCATCGAAATAAACGCACACCGACGCATACGCGGGCACTACCTCGATAAACCCCGGGAACGGCGCCGTCTCGAGCTCTCGCGACAGCCGAACGACTTGTCGATGCGTCCCCGGATCGAACGTTTCCCCGAACGAGACGATCATCGCTTGCTCGCCGAACGCGACGACGACGGGGCGCGTCGTTCGATTCACGGAGCTCCCCCCGATCGGCTGCGCCGGCGCCATAACGCATATGCGGCATACCCGCAGCAAGCCCCCAAGCTATTCAAGATGAAGTCGTCCACATCGAAGCTTCCGACCCGAAAAACAAGCTGGAGCAGCTCGGCCACGAACAGACCGGACAAGAACGCGGCAAGCATGCCGAGCAGCGACCGGCAACGCTTCAGCAGCGCGGGCAGAAGCAGCCCGTACGGAATGAAGACGCCGACGTTGCCGAACAAGTTGATCGCCCACGTCCCGGTGTTGAACGCATTCGAGTGAAACACGTACCGATGAATCGTATCGAACGGAACGAGATTCCATCGATACTCGAGAGCTTGCCCGCCGGGCAGCGTTCGTCCGAATCCGAGAAGCATCATATAAAGCAAAAAGGCAGTATAAACGCCGAATAGGCCCCATACTACCTTCTTGTCGATTCGTATCGCGTAAAACATGCGTTCCACCTCGCCGTCCCAAGTCGTCTGCTTCCATTGTAGCCCAACGGAGGCGAGGGTTCTATTGTTTTTTCGAAGCTTACTGCAGCGCTTCGGCGGAGGCGCGCTCCTCCGCGTGAACCGCCGGCGCGCCCGCTCGCTGCCGATGGAGCTCGCCTCGGGAAGCGCCGGCCGTCGCTTCGATGAAATACGGCGGCCGCCGCTTCGTCTCCTTATACACCTTCCCCACATATTCCCCGACGATGCCGAGGCTGATCAGTTGGATGCCGCCGAGCAGCCAAGCCGTCAGCATCATGGACGTCCAGCCGGGCACGGCGGCGCCTCGGCCGTGCGAGTAAAGCGCATACGCCCCGGCCAGCATGCCCGCCGCGAACACCGTCAGACCGGCCGCCATGACGAGCCGGATCGGCGCGACGCTCAGCGACGTGATGCCGTTCCAAGCGAACGAAATCATCTTGCGCAGCGGATACTTCGACTCGCCCGCGAAACGCGCGTGCCGGTCGTACGTCACGACCGAGGAAGGCAGTCCGAGCTGCGGAATGAGTCCCCGCAGGAACAGATTCGACTCCCGATAGCAGGCAAGCTGCTCCAGCGCCTTCGCGCTCATCAGCCGATAATCGGCGTGGTTGTGAATGACGGGCGTGCCCATCCGACGCATCAACCGGTAAAACAGGACCGCGGTCCATCGTTTGAACGGGGTGTCTTCCTTCCGCGCCGCGCGCACCCCATAGACGATGTCGCTGCCTTGGCGATACGCTTCCACGAAATCGCCGAACGCCTCCACGTCGTCCTGCAAATCCGCGTCGATCGAGATGACGCAATCGGCGTCGTCCTTCGCGTGCATCAAACCGGACAAGAGCGCGTGTTGATGACCCACGTTGCACGCCAGCTTCAGGCCGCGCACCGCGGCGTCCCGCTCGTGATAAGCGGCGATGATCGGCCACGTGCTGTCGGCGCTCCCGTCGTCGACGAACAACATATAGCTGTCCGGCGCGATGCTTCCTTGCCCGCTCAGCCGGTCGAGCTGCTGCCGTATCCGGCGGATCGTCTCCGGCAACACGGCTTCTTCGTTGTAACATGGGACGACGACGGCCAATACGGGACGCATTTTACGGTTCAAACCAATTCCTCCTACAACGTCGAGTTCAAAGTTTCGTACGTACGATTCCGGCGTCTTCAAGACACTACCGCGACGCCAAGCGCCTGATGCCGCCACAAGGTGTCGGCCACTCGGTCCGCTTGATGCGGCTCGCAATCGACGACCAAGACGACTTCGCCGCCTTTCTTCCGAGCGGACCTGCGCCTTCGCCTGCGAGTCAGCGACCAGTCGATGAGAAAGCCGACGGTAAAGCCTCCCGCTGCGCCGATCAGCCCCCAATACACAGGCCCCCAGGCGAGCGTCATGCCAAGAGAGGCCGTGACGACGGAGACGGCGGCGCCGAGCGCCATTCCGGCGTCGATCAGCGATTCTCCGTCCGAACGATACATCGTATCGACTAGCGTGCGGCCGCTAGGACGCGTCTCCAACGGTACGGCGATCAAGCGCTTGCGATCGATGCCCTGCTGCTCCAGTTCGGCCAACGCGATCTCGATATACGTGGAGTAATGGAAGGATGCGATGACGTGCAATTCGACTCTCCTCAACTTTCCTTCGTCTTCAAGCTCGGGAGCGCTTCTTTCGAGCCGTACACGTTCCGGAAGTGCTGCTTCAATTCCAGGTCGAACAGCTTGTTGGATTCTACGGTACTGACATAAGCGTCGTACGCCGTAAAACAATAGATCGACGGGATAAACATAAACCACTCCCAATCGATCTCGGCAAGCGCTATATCGATCTGTCCGAGGAGCGAATAATAAAACACGATGTACAGCTTCGAGTAATAGACGAACACGATCCAAGTGACCGTGGCGAACAACGCGTTCACGATCCGATGCGCGTAAAAATACCCCATGCCCGGCCCGAGCAGCGACCATGCGAAGGCGATCCAAGGCTTCCGCTTATCCAAATAATTGATCTCGAACGGCCCGAGACAGAAGCTGCGGATCGGCGCGTTCTCGTGCCTGGCGAGCATCGTGAACTTGTTCATGTCCACGCATGTCCGGTAGCTGTCGTAGATCGTAAACAAATACACCGGCGCGTACAGCGCCATCCACCTCAGATCGAGCACCGCCTTGGCCTGCTCGATCTGTCCGTTAAACGAATATACCATCGCCATGTTCAGCTGAGACTTCGTGTTGACGAACATCTCCCAGATGAAGAGCAGAAATCCCCGCATGTATTTTTGCAGCAACAGATGTCCCGTTCCCGGGAACGCCGCCGACCACCAAGCGACGACCCACGGGTTGCGGAAATGCATATGCGTCGTTCCGAACATGCTGATTTCCGCGATTTTCCGGCGGAACGTCCGCCGATCCCTGCGCATCGCCATGGCGCTCCCCCCGTTATGGTTCACCGTTGGTATTTTTTGCTGTCGCGTCCATTTTCATGCGTTCTCCTCCCTCGAAAATGAAAAAGAAAACCCGAGGGTTTCCCCCCGGGTCGAATCAGGCCGAATCGTCTTACTTGGTCGGAATGACGAGCACTTGTTTCGGATAAATCAGATTCGGATTTTTCAGTTGGTTGCGATTCGCGATTTGCTGCCAAGCGACGCCGTACGTTTTCGCGATTTTCGTAAGGTTGTCCCCCGGTTTCACGACGTAAGATTGCTCTGCGTCCGGCGTTGGAGCAGGCGCTGGCGTAGGCTCAGCCGCTTGCGCCGACTTGCCGCTCAAGACGACGCGGTATTCCGCATAGCCGTCGGCCGTCTCGCCAAGGTATTGCAGCGTATCCATCGACTTCGCGAACGCGGCCGCGGCCGGGGACGTCGTGAACGTCACCTTCGCCGAACCGAACGTGTTCGCCAGCTTCCAGTTGCCGTCCGCCGACGGGTTGATCGTTCCGTTGTCGCGGATGTAGTCGATGACCGCTTGGCGGTTCTCGTCCGGCGCCTTCACGATAATGCGTTGGCCGTCCGGATTGGCGCGAAGCGAGGACGAAGCGCGGTAGTTGTTCGTCGCGACGACGAACTTCTGCTCCGGATCGATCGGTTTGCCGTTATATTGCAGGTTGACGACGCGATGCGAATCCGGATTCGCGAGCTCCTTGCCGCTCGCGTCGTAGCGAGGCGGCTGCGTCACGTCGAGCTCGTACGTGACGCCGTCGATGACGTCGAAGTTGTACGTCGGGAACGCAGGATCCACGAGCGGCTGCGCCTCCGCGGAAGCCGGATCGATCGTCAGAAATTGTCCCGCCGTCCACTCGAGCCACTCCTTCACTTCCGCGCCCGTCAGCCATACCGCGTGCACCGTGTTCGAGTACAGGTACAGGTCCGCCACGTTCTTAATCGCGAGCGGTCCCGCGGGGATGTTCGTATAATAGTTCGGACCTTGACGGCCGCCCGCCTTGAACGGAGCGCCCGCGGATAAAATCGGCAGACCTTCGTAGTCCGTGCCTTGCAGCGCCTTCTCGATATAAGCGGTCTGCGCATCCGTTACGATCTGAATCGAAGGGTCGTCCTGCAGCAGCGCGAAGAAGCTGGTGATCGGAGCCGACGTCTCGCCGACCGGACCTCGAACGTATTCGATCGTCGCGTGATGCTCGGCTTCCACCGCTTCCACCACGGCCGGATCGGCTTCGACGAGCGCTGTCTTCGCCGTCGCGTCGTAAATTTCCCTCAGCTCGACCTTCGAATCCGACACCGTCCATTCGCCGTCGACTTGGGTGAGCACAAGGTCCACGACGCCGAGATGGTTGCCCCAGAATCCCGGCATCGCGGCGGCCACGCCGTTGATGGTACCCTTTTCCAAATCGATGCCCGGCGTATTCGCGAAGGACGGATCCGGGAAGTTCTTGTGCGCATGTCCGAACAGGATGACGTCGATGCCCGGCACTTCGCTCAGGTAGTATGTCGCGTTTTCCATATTGTCGGTTTGCGGGACGGTTTCGAAGCCGGAGTGCGGGATCGCCACGACGATGTCCGCGCCTTCTTCCTTCATCTTGGGTACGAGCGCTTCCGCCGTCTTAATGATGTCCTTCGCGACGACCTTCCCCTCCAGATGGGCCTTGTCCCATGCCATGATTTGCGGAGGAACGAAGCCGATGACGCCGACCTTGATCGTATGCTTGTTCCCCGCTTCGTCGACGACTTCGCGGTCGAGAATAAGGTACGGATGCTCGAAATAATGACGGTCGTTCGATTCGTCCGCGTCGCCGTCATCGACGTATACGTTCGCGTTCACATATGGGAAATCCGCGCCTGCGAGCGACGTAGCCAGGAAATCTAAGCCGAAGTTGAATTCGTGGTTTCCGATGTTGCCCGCGTCGTATCCGAATAGATTCATAGCTTTATAGACCGGATGAGTCTCGCCTTGCTGCAGCGGATCCACCTTGGCGACGTAATCGCCGAGCGGGTTGCCTTGAATGAGATCGCCGTTATCGAACAGCAAGCTGTTTTTCGCTTCCGCGCGAGCTTGCTTGATGAGCGTCGCGGTCTTAGCGAAGCCGTATTCGTCCGTCGGCTTGTCCGCGAAATAATCGTAGTTGACCATATTCGTGTGCAAATCCGTCGTTTCCAACACTCGCAGCTTGACGACCGGCCCGGTTTCCTCCGCCGCCGACGCCCATACCGGCACCGCCATTACGTTGAATGCCACTGTCGCCGCCAACACGCCTTGCTTCCATGTATTCTTGCGCATGCTCGCTTCCCCTCTCGGATCCATTCGCGTTTTTTGACCAACGTCCAGATTCTACCACATTTTTCTACTTATTTAAGTAGATTTACAAAAAGATTAGATTCCAACGCATGTCGGCTTTCAGACGTGTATACTACACTTAAGATCCTCGTGCGTAAAAAGGAAGTGACGCTTTTCGCCATGCAGCTGAAAAGATTGCAATCGTTCGTGAACATCGTCGATCGCCGCAGCTTTACGGAAGCGGCCGGCGCCCTCGGGCTAACCCCGTCCGCGCTGAGCAAGCAAGTCAAAGCGCTGGAGGACGAGCTCGGGCTCCCGTTGTTCCACCGTACCGGGGGCGTCGAGCCGACCGCGGCCGGGAGGCTCGTCTACGAGCGCGGGAAGGCGATGCTGGCCGAGTGGGATGCGCTCGCGGCCGAATGCCGTTCGCGCGCCGGCGTCCCCTCGGGAAAGCTCCGCATCGGCGCCTCGACGGTACCCGCTTCCTACTTGCTCCCGGCCATCGCGAAGCGGCTTATCGAGCGGTATCCGCATGTCGAGCTGTCGGTCGTCGAAGAAGGCTCGGACGCCGTATTGTCGCGGCTCGAGCAGCGGCACATCGACGTCGCGTTCGTCGGCGTTCGCCGCCCCTCCCCCGTCCTGCAATTCGTCCCGGTCGTTCCGGACATGCTCGTCGTCGTCGCGGCTGCGGATGCCGTCCTCGAACCTCAGACGGGGGACTCCGCCGGCGCCCGTCCGGATTGGACCGCGTTGCCCTTCGTCCTGCGGGAGGAAGGCTCCGGCACGCGGCAGGCGCTCGATCGGGCGCTCGCGGGGATCGGCCTGTCCGCGGCTAGTTTGAAGACGGCCGCGGTATCGTCCTCGACGGAATCGGCGATGGCGCTCGCCGAAGCCGGCGTCGGCGCCACGGTCGTCTCCCGTTGGGCGCTGTCGCTGCCGCGCGCGTTGCGGACGATCGCCGAGCTGCCGACCGACCGAAGCTTTTATGCCGCCTTCGAAGCGACTCGCGCGTCGGATCCGATGATTCGGTTGTTCCTCGACAACGCTGCCGAAATCTATAGGTAACGAAAAAGCGCCCTTCGCGTCTTTACAAATGCGAAGGGCGTTTGTTACAGTAATCGTTGAATATTTTTCATTAGGGTCGTGAATTTCAGGAAACCTACGAGAGACGGAGAGAAGAAGAGGATGACATTTTCCAAAACCGCATTACTGTCTTTATTATCCATTGTACTGGCGCTGACCGCCCTGGCCGGCTGCGCGGGATCGGGCGCCAAGGCGGACGAGCCGTTCAACATCGCCGTCATTCCCGTACAAACCGAAGGGCAGCTCGGCGAAGCGATGAAGAAGCTGCAGACGATTCTGTCCGACGCGCTTGACCGCGAAGTCGAGATTTCGGATTATCCGGATTATAACGGCGTCGTCGAAGCGATGAACTTCGGCCATGTCGATATGGCGTTCTTCGGTCCGCTGACTTACGTCGTCGCGCATCACAAGAGCGGCGCGGAAGCGATCGTCGTCCAATTGGTGAAGGGGAAGCCGCTCTATTATTCTTACATTATTACGCACAAGGACAACCCTTGGAATTCGCTCGACGAATTGTTCGCCGACCCGGGCGCCGTCTCGTTCGCTTTCGGAGACCCGAGCAGCACCTCCGGCTCGCTTGTGCCGGGCGTCGAATTGAAGGCGCGGGGCGTGCTCGTTTCGGAGACGGAATCGAAGCTGAAGGAAGTTCGCTATACGGGGTCGCACGATATTACGGCGATCGCGGTGCAGAATAAGGATGTGGACGCCGGCGCGATCGACAGCGCGATCTACGACAACCTCGTCGAACAAGGCACGATCGACGGGAATCAGTTCAAGGTGATTTGGCGATCCGATGAACTGTATCAATATCCATGGGCCGTCAAGAAAGGCACGGACGCCGAACTGATTAAGAAGCTGCAGGATACGTTCGTCTCTATTTCCGACGAGTCGATCTTGTCCGGCTTCGGCATCTCCGGCTTCGCGCCGACCAGCAACGAGGATTACGAGTCCATCCGCGTCGTCGCGGAACAAGAGGGCCGCCTCGAATAACGGAGGCTACGCAAGTATGCTTTGGCTCAAGAAAAGTACGGTCGCTTTAGGAACGGCGTTAGCGGTCCTGCTCGCCTTGAGTTGGATCGGGCTCGAGTTGGACGTCACGAAGTTCGCCGCGGCGGCGAATATCGTCGTCTTCCTGCGCAACGACTGGCTGCCTCCCGACTGGAGCGTACTCGGCGACGCGGTGCGGCTGTCGATCGATACGCTCATGATCGCCTTCCTGTCCACCTTCTTCGCCTTGCTCATCGCCCTGCCGCTCAGCTTTCTTGCGGCCGGCAACGTCGCGACACCATGGCTGAGGGGCGCCGTACGCGCGTTCCTCAGCTTTCTGCGTTCCGTCCCGGAGATCGTCTTCGGCTTGCTCTTCGTCGTCGCGGTCGGGCTCGGTCCGTTCCCGGCCGTCCTCGCCATCCTGCTTCATAACGTCGGCGTGCTCGGGAAGCTCGTTTCCGAATTGGTCGAAGCGGCCGATCCCGCGCCGCAGGAGGCCCTCCGCGCGGCGGGCGCGTCGCGCGGCATGGAGGCGCTGTACGGCATCTTGCCGCAGATCGCGCCGAACGTCGTCTCGCAATACTTTTATCGGTTCGAGGTCGCGATCCGCACATCCCTTATCTTGGGGTTCATCGGCGCCGGCGGCATCGGACAGCAATTGTTCATGCATTTTAAAATTTTCAAGTACGCCCAAGTGACGGTCGACGTAATCGTCATTATGGCGCTCGTCCTCCTCGCCGACGCGCTCAGCGCTTGGGCGCGAAGAAAAATGATATAAGAAAGGCGGCGTTGTTCATGACCGTTCGACTCCGGCGGGTAACCGTAGATTATGCCTCGGGCGGCGCCTTGCCTGCGCTACGCGGCGTGACGATCGACTTCCGCCCCGGCGAGATGACGGGCGTGCTCGGTCGCAGCGGCGCGGGCAAGTCGACGCTCATCCGCTGCATCAACGCGCTGGTCAAGCCATCGTCGGGTTCGGTCGAGATCGACGGCCGGGACGTGACGCGGCTCGGTCCGCGGGCGCTGCGCGATTGCCGCGCGGGCATCGGCATGGTGTTCCAGCAATTCGGGCTCGTCCCTCGCACGAGCGCGCTGACGAACGTGCTGCTCGGCGCGATCGGGCAGCGTCCGGCATGGCGCAATGCGCTCGGTTTTTTTAGCGCGCGAGAACGCGCCGCGGCGGCGGCCGCGCTGGAAGCGGTCGAGCTCGGCGGCTTCGGTCCGCGCCGCGTCGAGCAGCTCAGCGGCGGCCAGCGGCAGCGCGTCGCGATCGCGCGCGCGCTCGTGCAGCGCCCGACGGTCCTGCTCGCGGACGAGCCGGTGTCGAGCCTCGACCCGGTCACCTCGCGCGGCATCCTCGAGCTCCTCGCGCGCATTCACGGGGAGGACGCCCGCCGCGTCACCGTCGTCAACCTGCACGACGTCGAGCTCGCCCTCGCGTACTGCAATCGGATCGTCGGCTTACGCGAAGGCCGCGTCGTCTTCGACGGCCGCCCCGACGAGGTCGACGCTTCCGTGCGGCAGACGATCTACGGCGGCGCGTAACAGGAGTCGGAAACCTCCGACTCCACCGGCCCAGGGCAAGCGTTGGCTTATCGCTGAGTCCAAGGAGCCCCCGGGCCTCCCTCACGCTAATGGTCCCTCCCAACACCATCGCATGCCTAACGATTCTGTACTTGCTGAAGCTTTCTGAATCCCCCTCCCTCCCCTTCGCCGGTCCACTCATGATCATCTCTAACAGCCGACGGCAAACCCAAGGCTTCTCGTTGATGTCGTCAAACGCAAACCGGGCGATGCGCCAACCCACACCCTGCAAACTCGCGTCCCTTCTGCGTTCGTCCGCGAATCGTCGCCGTTACTTTTCCGCATCCCCGTAGTTTTCTTTCAAACGTCGGCGACGTTCTCCCGTGCTTGTTTCAAGATGATCCCGAAACCACGATTCGAATCGGTCCTCGAACATCAATGCCCCTCTCCCCTCCGGATACAAAGCGCAACAAAAAAAGCGCCGCAGGCCAAGAGGCCGACGGCGCATGCTTTGCGCGTAAAAGGCACTAACGATGATGATTTTCTACCACGCTCGGCGCTGCCCGCTCAACTCCGCCACGTACGGGGCGAGGCGGCGAGCGACCGCTTGTATTGCTCGGGCGCGCAACCCTCCCACTGCTTAAAGACGCGGCTGAAGTGCGATAAGTGCTTGAAACCGACGCGCTCGCTCACTTCGGAAACGGACAGCTCGCCGTCGATGAAGAACAACGTCTTCGCTTGATTGATCCGACGCTGATACAGAAACTGGAACACGGTCCAGCCGGTCCACGCCTTGAACACCCTGGCGAGATAATGCCGGCTGACATGCAGCTCTCGCTCCACGTCCTCCATCGAGACGTCCTCCGCGTAATGCGATTCGATGAAGTCGATCACGCGCTGCACATGATGCTCCCGCTCCGGTCGCGCGCCGTCGACGGCGTCCGCCGCCATGGGCGAACGGCAAAGCTCGCCCACGACGTACAGCAAGTCGATAAAACGCAGTAGGAACCGCTCGTAGGCGCGCTCCTCCGGCGAGTCCTGCAGCGCCGCCATATCCGCGAGCAGCCGCTCGACCTCGTCCTTCCGCGCCCCGGTCTGCATCCGATAATTGCGCAGCTCCTCGAACGGCCTCAGCAGCGGAGCGATATATTTCCGATTCATAAACTCGTGCAGAAACTCCGGCTGAAAATGAATCATGCTCCGCACATACGGCACTCGCGTATCCGGGTTCGGCGTGTGCAGCGTCATGCCGTGCATCAAGATCAAGTCGCCGGGCAACAGCGAGTAGACGTTCGGCCCGATGACGTAATTGCATCGTCCGCTGTGAAAGAAGAAGATTTCATAGTGAGGATGCGAATGGAACGTCATCTTCAACGGGTGATCTTTCCGATGTCCGAGCTCTACGGGTCTCATGTCCAGGGATCCTTCCCGAATCAGGCTTTCCCCCATTGTACAAGATCCGCCTCGCTTATTCTACCCGCTCGGCTTGCAGCTGCGCACGGACGCACAATTCGCCGGCCTTGAACGCGTGCGCTTGCGTCATCGCCTTCTCCGTTCGGTTCAGGCAATCCAAGATCAATTCGCCGAAGAACGGATACCCGACCTGGCCGCCGAGCGACAAGTGCTTCTCCCCTTCGCCGTTGACCAAGTATAGATGATCTCCCGATTTCTCCCGCGCAATATCGATGTACTTCCGAAGCTCGATATAGCCTTCCGTGCCGAGGATGATCGTCCGGCCGTCGCCCCACGTCCCGAGTCCGTTCGGCGTCAGCCAGTCGACGCGGAAGTAGTTGGTCGCGCCGTTGTCGCCGATAAGCGTCGCATCGCCGAAGTCCTCCAACTCCGGATAATCTTTGTTATGATAGTTCGCGACCTTGCTCGACGCGACCCGCGCGTCGGAGCAGCCCGCATAAAACAAGAACTGTTCGATCTGATGGCTGCCGATGTCGCACAGAATGCCGCCGTACTGCGCTTTCTTGAAAAACCAGTCCGGCCGCGACGGCGCATTCAATCGATGCGGCCCCGTGCCGATCACCTGCACGACGCGCCCGATCGCGCCGTCCGCGATCAGCTGCCCCGCGAACACCGCGCTCTCGACGTGCAGCCGTTCGCTGTAATACACCATATACTTCTGGCTGGTAGCGGTCGCGGCTTCCCGAGCCGCCTCCACCTGCTCGAGCGAAGTGAACGGCGTCTTATCCGTAAAGTAATCTTTGCCGTGCTCCATGACCGTAAGGCCGAGCGCGCATCGTTCGGAAGGGATCGCCGCCCCCGCCACGAGACGGACGTCGGCGTCCTGCAAAATTTCATCCAACGAACTAGCGACCCGTACGCCCGGGTATTTCGCCACGAACGCTTCGACCTTCTTCGGGTCGGGGTCGTACACCCACTTCAGCGTGCCGCCCGCCTCGACCAAGCCGTTGCATTGGCCGTAGATGTGACCGTGCTCGAGCGCCGTCGCGGCGAAGACGAATTCGCCCTTCTCCACGACCGGCTTCGGTTTCCCTTGCGGGGCATAGTTCATGCCGTCGTTTTTTTGCACCATTTTCCAATATCCCCCGCCCTTATGAATTGAACGTGCCGCCGACGCTCAGCACCTTGTCGCCCGAAGCCTCCGGCTTCTTGAACGTCGAAGCGCGAATACGCTCCTGTAGCAGCTCATAATACAGCTCTTCGTCGATCGGAAGATCGACCCAGTTGTCGGTCCAGGTAGACAGATGCATCGCGTTCGACAATGTGAGTCCCTTGATGCCTTCTTCCCCTGGGGCGATAAGCGGCGCGCCGTTCAGAATCGCGTCGACGAAGTTTTGCGTAATGCCCATATGTTCCGGACTCGTCCCCACGATCGGAACGTCGCATTTCCAACATTCCGGCTGCCCGAAGCCGCCCGTGTACGTCGCATTGAACTCCGGCTCGGACACGCGCAGACGCCAGAACGTCAGCTTGCCGTCTTCGATGACGATCTTGCCGCGGTCGCCCGTCACCTCGAACCGGTTCGTGCCCGGCGCTTCGCCGGTCGTCGTTACGAACACGCCGGTGGCGCCGTTCGCGTACTCGACATAGGCGGTTACGTCGTCCTCGACCTCGATGTCGCGGTACTTGCCGAAATGGCAGAACGCGCGGACGCGGGTCGGCATCATGCCGATCGTCCACTGCCATAGATCGAGCTGATGCGGGTCTTGGTTGATCAAGACGCCGCCGCCCTCGCCCGCCCACGTCGCGCGCCAGCCGCCCGAGTTGTAGTAGCTTTGCGAACGGTACCAGTTCGTGATGATCCAGTTCGTCCGCCGGACTTCCCCCAGCTCGCCGGAGGCGATCAGATCGCGCAGCTTCATATAGATCGGGTTCGTGCGTTGGTTGTACATGATGGAAAACACTTTCCCGCTCGCCGCCGCCGCTTCGTTCATGAGACGCACTTGCTTCGTATAGACGCCTGCCGGCTTCTCGATGAGGACATGCAGCCCGTGACGGAACGCGAGAATCGCGCATTCCGGGTGATCGTAGTGCGGCGTCGCGACGAGCACCGCGTCCACGAGGCCGGAGGCGAACATCTCCTCCGCGGATTCGAACGTCGCTAGTCCTTCGCCGAACGTCTCCTTCGCCTGCTGTCGCTTCGATTCGAACAAGTCGCTGACCGCCGTCAATACGGCGCCCTTCACTTTGCCTTCCGTAAGGTACTTCGCGTGCCCCCACCCCATGTTGCCCATGCCGACGATGCCGATTCTGACTTGGTTCATATGCTTGATCTCTCCCCGTTCGAAAATGGTATCCTTACGCTTGCTCCGCCAAGGAGCGAAACCAAACCGCATACGTCGCGAGCATCGTCTTCGTGTCGTGCGTGCCGCTGAAATCCTCGACGCCGAACCAACCGTCGTACCCGACGGACTTCAAATCGGCGAGCACCTGCTTCCAATCGACGATGCCCCGGTCCATCGCGACCCATCGGCATGTCCACGGCGCACCGGCGGTCTCCCCCGGGAACCAGCCCGCGTTCTTCACGTGCACGTGAGCGAGGTGCGGCCCGAGCAGCTCCAGTCCCATGCGGAAGTTCTCGTAGCCCTCGTGGATCAAGTTGCCGGGGTCGTACAGCACGCCGACGTGCTCTGGAGAAAACCGGCCGACGAGACGATGCGCAAGCGAAGCGCTTGCCGTGATCGTCTGGTGGTGCGTCTCGACGAGTCCCTTCACGCCGTACTTCTTCGACAGCGCCTCGACCGACTCCAGGTACGCAACCGCTTTCGAAAACAAGTCGTTATAATCGGCCGTGCGGTCGTACCGCGGTACGCCGACGCGGATCGCCTTCGCCCCGAGCCGCGCCGCATGGCGCATCGCCCGCTCGGTCCCTTCGACGTCGCCGGCGGTTAAATACGGCGTCAGCGCCGCCGTCGTCAAACCATGGCCGCGAACCGCTTCCGCGAGGGCGTCGAGCTCCTCGTCCGTCGTCGTCGCCGGGTCGATCGTACATAAGTTGTTGCCCCAGAAGGACGGGGCTTCGTTCCTCCGCTCCGGAGCCGTAGACGTATACCGCCATTCCAGACCGTCCAGACCGGCTTCCTTGGCGATCGGGATGAGCTCGGCCGGCGTTAGATCCGGCGTCGCGACCGTAAACACGGATAGCTTCATGTTCGTTACTCCTTTTCGTCCGTTCTGCTATTAACCTTACCATACGAACGCGACGATCGGGTTAACTCCGGGTGGGGAGTACGGGTCATCATTTAACTGTGGTTGACTTCATCGTCGAAACGGCTTCCGGAACAAACGAAAAGGGCTGCCCCTCGCCGGAAATCGGCGAGGAAACAGCCCTGCAAATGAAAGGAAAGCTGGATCAGCGATCCGAAACGCTCGTTCTCCGTCGGATTCCCACCGCCAACCCCAGTACAATAAGGATCACGCCGGCTACGGTCGCCGCGATCGGGTAGGTTTCCCCGGTTTTCGGAAGTACGGCGCCTTCCCGTCCCTCTTGAGCCGGGAGTTGGCCATTGGCGACCGTAACGCCCTTGACGTCGACGGCCAATCGATATTCCGTCACATTGCCTTCGGCATCCGTTACAGCGATGCAGAATTGGTCCGCGCCGACATACCCCGGATTCGGCGTGTATTTCCATACGCCGTCTTCGGAGACGGTAGCCGAACCGTTCGACGGATTTCGGCACATCGCCGCCGTCCCGCCTACAGGCACTTCGACGCGCCCTTCGACCGTCGTATTTTCCGTCGTTTCGGAGCGAATCACGCCCGGTTGCTCCTCCGACGACTGCGCCTCTTCTTCCGGCGTTTCAGGCGTTTCCGGCGTTGCAGGCTCTGTCGGTTCCGAAGGTTCTGTCGGATCCGTGTCTGTCGGGTCCGGGACCGTAGGTTCCGGAGGATCTGTCGGCTCCGGAGGATCTGTCGGCTCCGGAGGATCCGTAGGTTCCGGAGGATCTGTCGGCTCCGGATCCGTTGGATCCGGGTCAGTCGGTCCAGGACCTGGTCCTGGTCCTGGTCCTGGTCCTGGTCCTGGTCCAGGGCCTGGAGGGGTCTTCTCGTTCTCCACGACGATCTCCCGATTCGCGCTCGTCAGCGTCGCGACGACCGGCGTCGCGTTCAGGACGTATCCCGTCGGCGCGGCGGTTTCCACGATCCGGTAGTCGCCTGCCGGAAGCTGATCGAAGACGAGCTCCCCGTTCGCGTCCGTCGTTCCCGTCTCCAGTTCGGTCCAGACGGCGCCCGCGAGACGCTCCAGCTTGAAGCTCGCGCCTGCAAGCTTCTTGGCCGCGTCGGCCGCGTCCACCTTCACGACTGTAATGTCGTATGTCGGCGGAGGGACGACGACTTTCTCGTTCTCCACGACGATGTTCCGATTCGCGCTCGTCAGCGTCGCGTCGACCGGCGTCGCGTTCAGGACGTATCCCGTCGGCGCGGCGGTTTCCACGATCCGGTAGTCGCCTGCCGGAAGCTGATCGAAGACGAGCTCCCCGTTCGCATCCGTCGTTCCCGTTTCCATTTCGGTCCAGATGCCGCCCGCGAGACGCTCCAGCTTGAAGGTCGCGCCTGCAAGCTTCTCGGCCGCGTCGGCCGCGTCGACCTTCACTACTTTAAGATCGTACACCGGCGGAGGGACGACGACTTTCTCGTTGTCGACCTGGATTTCGCGGTCTACGCCTGCCACGGTCACGTTGACCGGCGTCGCGTTCAGCGCGTATCCTGCCGGGGCGGCGGTTTCCGTTATTCGGTAATCTCCCGTAGCCAATTGATCGAAGACGAGCTCGCCGTTCACATCCGTCGTCCCCGTCTCTTGCTCGGTCCAAACGCCCGCAACGAGCCGCTCCAGCTTGAAGCTTGCGCCCTCCAGCTTTACGCCGGCGTCGTCCGCGTCCACCTTCTCTACCGTAATTTTTCGGTCGGCCGGAACCGGGACCTTGCTGTTTACCACTTTCTGCTGAACGTCGCCGTCCGTGGTAAGTACCGTAAACTCGAGAGGAACGTGATTCAGCACATAACCGGAAGGCGCTCCGGTCTCCGTCAGCCGGTACGTACCGGAAAGCAGCTTTTCGAACACCGCCGTACCGCCGGCCGTCGTCGTTTGGGTGCCGCGGACTTCCCATGCGCCGTTCTTAAATCGCTCAAGCTTGAACGTCGCGCCGGAAAGCTTCAAGGCTTCGTTGTCCGCATCTACCTTCTCGACGGTCAGCTTCCGCGTAACGCCGCTGCCCGATCCGCCGCCGGAGGAGAAGGATACGACTTCCGTTTCGACATCCGTCTTCGGCACGACGCCGTTGGATCCTTCGAGCGTAACGGAATTGCCGACCTGTTCGCCGTGCTCCGCATCGATCAAGGTCTCATACTCTAGAATGTACGCTTCCTCGATCGGAGTCGGGAAGGCAAGCTCGAATTGCTGCGTGCCTGCGACACTGTCGGTCCTGATTTCGAAATCGTAGTTCGTATCGGGTACAAGATCGTTCTTCGTCACCGTACCGTTCTCCGCGACTGCCGTGTCGTACAGCTTAAAGCTGTCCTCGATCAGCGCTTGATTGCCGCTCGGCGCGTCGACGATGCGCGCATTCTCGATATAGGACAGCCCACGATTGATGTACACCGTCCACTTCATCTTGGAGCCGTCTTGAACGCCCGACTTGGACACGTATTCGCCGCCGTGCTTCACTTCAACGGTCGCATTCAAGTCTTTGCTGACCTTCGTCGCGCCGTTGAACAGATGAGCCGTGTTGTTAACCGAGTCGTCGTTGATTAACGCTCCGTCGTAGGTCGTTTTGAAAGTAATGTAATATGGCGTCGTAATATTCCCTAAGCCGATCTCGACTTTGTCGGCAGTAGAGTGATTCGTAAACGCGACCGAGCTGCTTTCGTCCGCGGCGTACGTTCCGTTGACGTTGATCGTCATCGGATAAACTTTGATGGAACCGACGACCAGCTTCTGCCCGGACTGCAGTTCATCCGAAACAATCGCGTCGGCGACCGACACGCTGTTGTAGTTGACGCCGATGTCCCATGTTATTTCTTTAGTTTTGGCGTTATATTGGCCTTTTTTGAACCCGTTGTTTTGTATTTCCTCTCTAGGCGTACAAGTCCGCGACTCGCTCTTGTTCGTGAAATCCTCGTGTCCGGTCCATGCAACGCTCGCCAGGTTCGTGAAGTTCGTGATACTGCCGCCGGCCAAGTCGACGTATTTCGTCTTGTAGCTGACGATATACTTTTCCGGGCTCGGCTGATTGAACGTAATAGAGAAGTTTTCGTCGAGTGCGCCGGTATACACGACGTCGACAACGGAAAGATCGACCGGGTTATTGTTCTCGTCGCGGATCGCTAGCGTTCCCGGCAAGTACTGCAAGTTCGCTCCGATGTCGCTGGACAGAACGACCCCCGCCGGCATCTCGTTGACGCCGCTATGTACCGTAATCTCCCAACCGACCGTCTGCGCCGCGTAATCGAACGGACCGCACTTATTCTCGATGACCAGCGGCTGAATCGCCCGATGTACGGGACCGATCCATCCGCCGTCCGTCCGCTCGGACACTTTGTTCGAAACCGTAATCGCCTTCTTGACCGGATCGATCGAACGGGTCTGATATACGATCTTGTAGGCCGTCTGGATGCTTGGGCTCGCAAAGTCGATCGTAAACCCGTGCAACCCCGCTTCGATTGCCCCGTCAGCGATCGGATCTACGGTATAATCCGATCCTAGGGTCAACGCCGCGCCGGTCGTTGCCGTACCGCTGCCGCTAAGCGTCACGGGCAGCACCTGCAGCGTTCCCGGCACAAGCTCCTGAGACGAGGTGAACAAGTCGGTCAACTTCGGATCCGCCACCGTGGCCTCGTCGTAGTTATACTCGATTTCCCAGGTGATCCGCTGCGTAGCTCTGTCATAGGCGCTCGACTTCTTCGCCAGGTGGCTTCCCCGCTGAACGGTTACCGTCCAGTCGTCGTCGACGCCGCCCGGGTTGCCGTCGTGGGAGAACGTCGCCGTGTTCGCGAACGATGTCTTCGCCATATCGACGACCGTCGTCGAATACGCGACTCGGTACGCCTTCTCGATATTGCCGAGCGCTACGGTAAAATCGTCGCCTTCGGCCGTTGTACCGATCGTGTATTCGGAAGGATCGACATCCGCCACGATCGCGACGTCGCCGTTCAACTTGACGTCCAGCTCCGACACCTTGATCGATCCGGGCACGAGCTCGAGTCCGTCCGGAAGAGCGTCCGTTACGAGCGCGCCGTATACCGCGTCCGTCACCTTGTTGACGTCCACGGTCCAGTCGATCGTCTTCGCGTTGTACGGGCCCGGCTTGGCGGCGCCGTTCTTCTCGATGCCGCTGGCGACGTTCGGCTTGAATTGGAGTTGGAAGCTCAAGAATTGCTGCCCTTTCACCTCGAACACGATGTCCTGCGTCGTGTCGTTTCCGAAATCGGTCAGGTCCATCCCCGCTTCGAACCAGAGACTTCCTTGGACGCCGTTATGTTTCTGGATGTAATCAGTAAACCGAAAGACGGCTAGGTTCGTAACTGCATCGACGGTGAAATAGGCGACTAACTCCTCTTCTTCGTCGCGCAGCGTGGTATTGATGTCGCCGGAGAACAGCTTGAACTGTTCCGGCAAATAGAAGCTGAACGTATCGTCCGCGGTGTAACCATGACCGTCCTGCAGCTTCCAATCATAGTCCAATCGAACCTTGGTGTCTTGCTCCCAATCGATGTTCGCCAGCGCCTCTTGCCCGCCCTCGTAAACGGATACGGTAACGGACTGGTGCTTGTCCGTGATCGTGACTCGCAGGTTTTCTAGGATGTTTTCCGCGATCTCCGTACCCGCAGCCATCGCCGGCTGCGCGAGACCCGCTCCGAGGAAGGTTTGAAGGACGAACATGATGGTCAGCGCAAACGCGCTAGTAGATTTCAATCTCCGTGTCAAAAACATTTCTCCCTCCAAACCGATTGCTCTCCATGTCTCCGCCTGGTTTTAGATGTGTTTCGTCCTTTATTTTGTCGTTCCCCTCCTTAGCTGCTTTCCTTGTTAGAGCTGATTCTCGTTGCCCGCACCGATGGCGATACATATTTTACTTGCCAAATCTGTACAGATTCTTTACAAATCTGGAACCGTTCTGTCGAACACGGGACGAAAAACTTCCTTTCTTAGGAAAAAAGTATGAAAAAAATACCTATTCCTCCGGTCGAGGAATAGGCATTATGAGTTTCGAACGATAAAATTCGTTCCAAAGTTGCGTGTCTCCGTTACGCTTCCACGATCTTGCCTTTGACGATCAATCGATGCGACGCTATTTTCACGGGGTGGCATGTCACCAACGTAATTTCTTTCTCGTCTCCCTTCGAATCCAGCACCCATACTTCATGCGGTTCCACGTACAGCTTCTCGGTCACGACGTATTGATATCTTTCGTCCCCGTTGTCGACCTCGATCGTGTCGCCTTCCTCTAACTCGTCCAGACGGTTGAAATTGCGCCCGTACGTTAGATTACGATGCCCGGCGACCGCGAAATTGCCGACCTGACCGGCCTCCCCGGCGCCTTCAATGGAGGCGGCGCCCTTCTTCAAGTTTTTCTGCGTCGCGCCGCGCAGAATGGGGAGCTCCAGGTCGATCTTGTCGATATATAGCATCCCCGCCATATTTTCGTCCAGCCGAGCCGCCTCCGCATCAGCGGTTTCGCCGGCGTCCACGCTCGCCGCAACCGGAGATGCCGTGCCGGCCGGAACGACATCGGCTGGCGCCGATTCCGTTGGTTCCACGCTGTCGATCGCCTCGAACGCGTCCTGCCATTGTGCGACCAACGCTTCCTGCTGCCGGTCGAAATACCATTCGGAAAGCTTCGGATAAGCGAGAATGAGAACGCCGGCGCCGATCAGCAATGCCGACAACCATTTTCTTTTCATTATGCACCGTCCCGATATTCGTCGATAGCAGCATCATAGCAAATCAAGCCGAGCATGGAAATAGCCCTCCTTCCCGAACGAAAACACGCGTCCGCCGAAAGTCCGGCGAGACGCGTTTCCGATCATCGTTCCTATCGCTTGCGACGCAATCCGTCGCTCCCGAGCTCGGCCGGCGTAAGATCCGGCGCCCCGGCACGCGGAGCGGCGCGTTACTTGTTCTTTCTTCGAACGCCCGTCGCCGGGAAGCCCTGCTTCCGCTCGACCTCGTAACGGTCTCCGAGCTCCTGCGCGAACTCGGTTTCCGAAGCGGTGCCGCGGTCGCGCACGTCGTACTTCGGCACTTGCGGCATCTGGGACTCGTTGTTGTCCACGGACTGCTTGTTATTGCCTCTGCCCATCGGTATCCCTCCTTCCTTGTGACGAGACACCCGTATTATGCGTCAAAAAAAGAACGTTCAGCCGCGGGGCCGAACGCTCTCCTCCATCGTTCTTTCTTTATCATTCCCATGCTTCCCATGCAACGTTGGATCCGGTAAAGTAACCGACGAGAAAAAAGACCGCCGTCCATAAAAACGCGCCGGTGTATGCGTACAACGCGAAAGTCCGGTATTTCATCGCATTGGCGCCGACGACGTACGGCATCAGATTGCGAAGGAACGGAATGAAATACGTGAATAACAGCGCGGCGCTCCCGTATTTGCCGACGAGCTGCTGCGCCCGCTCGATATTTTTTTCGAATTTGGGTCCCCTTGCTCCGAACCGCTTCAAGATCGGCAAGCCGACGTATCGGCCGATGACGAAGCCGACGGTCAGTCCGCAGCTGATCCCGCCGAACGCCATCAGGAACGCCGGAACCGGAAGCAGCAAACCTTCCGAGGACAACGCGCCGCCCGACATGACGACGACCTCGTTCGGAATCGGAAGCCCGACGATCCCTAAGCAAAAAGCCAAAAATAATGCCGCATAGCCGAAATCGGCCAACAACGCCTCGAACTCCACCGGAATGCCCTCTCTCTCTTCTCCCTTGCCGTTACAGGTTAGTGTATCGCGTTTTCGGCGAAAGGGAAACCGTCGGAAGACCGGGGAAATCCCCGATTACCGGTCGAGCTGTCCGCTCCTGCGGAACGAGACGCATACTTGAAGCGATACGAAGGAAAGACGCAGCCGCCACACGCGGTCACCGCAGCGCTCCGCGAACGACGGCTCCGCAAGCGGCGGTTCCGCGGCGGCGGACTTCCAAGCGCTTCTCCCGACTTCTTCCAATCTTCTCGCTTCCTCCTGCGCCTTCCATTCTTCGAAAAAAGGATGATGCATGCGAATTCCCCCTTGAACGTTCTCCTATCTTCATTGTAAACTTTCAAAAGGAGAAGAAAAGTGAAATTGAGACTTTTTCCTTTTCACCTTTTCGATAGCAAGTACGCAGGGAGGGGGAGCGGAGCATGCAGCTCGAGACGCATTACATGAATTTGTCCGATGCGTTGGACGTCGCGAAGGCCGGCGATCGAACGCCCGTAACGTTGGAGCGGCTCGCCCATGTGTTCCAATGCACGGAACGGAACGCGAAGTTCATCCTACGCAAGATGGAAGAGATCTCGTGGATCGCCTGGCACCCGGGCCGAGGCCGGGGACGCAAGTCGGAGATCGAGCTGCTCGCGGATCGGGAGCGGATCGTCGAGGAGGTCGCCCGGCGGCTCGCGGAGCAGGGGGACGTACGAGGCGCCATCCGGCTCGTTCAGGAACGAGGGCGCCTGGCCGAGGGCGCGGAGCGGTTTTCGTCTTGGCTGAACGAATTTTTCGGCTTTACGCGGGAAAACCGACCCGAGCGCGCGCTCGATGCGCTTCGGGTTCCGGTGTACGACCAGATCGGCTCGCTCGATCCCGCCCGCATATACTTCGTGGGGGAAGGTCATCTGTGCCGGCAAATTTTCGACACGCTTGTCAAGTACGATCCCGAACGGGAAGACGTCGTTCCGAGGCTGGCGCATCATTGGGAATCGGACGCCGAGGGGCGGAAGTGGACGGTGTATTTACGCAAAGGGGTGTTGTTCCATCATAAGCGGGAGCTTACCGCGGACGACGTCGTCTATACGTTCGAACGGTTGCGGCTGCATCCGAACTACGGCTTGCTCCGAAGCGTAGCCGCGCTTCACTCGCATGTCGTGGAATTCGAACTTCGCGAGCCTTGCGTCTGGTTTCCGCGCATCCTCGGTTTCGACGGCGGTTCGATTCTGCCGAAGGATTTGCTCGAGCTGCGAGGGGACGCGTTCTTCGACGAGCCGGTCGGGACCGGCCCGTTCCAGATCGCGCGACGGACGGATCGGCTTTGCGTGCTGGACGCGTTCCCTCACTACTTCTTGGGACGCCCGCATCTCGATCGCGTGGAGATGCACTTCATCAGCGAAGTCAACGAGCTGCCCTCCTTGCCGATCCGGCTCGACCTCGTCCAGAAGGGAGCTTGCGGACTCGCGTTCCGAGACGATTCGGAGAAGTACGCCAAGCTCCGAACGTCTTCGGCCCGAAGCTGCCGCATGCTCACGTTCAACCTTCGCCGCCCCGGACCGCAGCATCATCCGCTGTTCCGTCAGGCGCTCGACGAGCTGATCGATCGCGAGGCCATGATCGCGGCGCTCGGCGACGATCGGCTCAGACCCGCAAGCGGATTCGTCGAAGGGGCGGAGCGCGCGACGCCGTCTCCCGATCCCGAGCGGATTCGATCGCTGCTGGAGCGATCCGGCTATGACGGGAGTACGCTCTTGATCGATTCCAGCTCGAATCGAGCGAAGGAAACGCAGCTCATCTGCGAATCCGCCGCTCGGTACGGCATCGCGCTTGAGCCTCGGATTTCCCGTTTTTGCGACTTCCAGTCGAATGTCGATCGTCAGCCCGGCCACATCGTATACTACAGCGTCGTCATGGAAGAGGGCGAAGCGACGTTCGTCGACTTCGTCTTCTCCCCCGCGAGCGCCGTCGGCATGCATCTGCTCGACGACGCGCATCGCGAGACGGCCGCGGATCTCATGCGCCGCATGTTCCTCGAGCCGACCCCCGCAGGCCGCTGGCGCTGCGTCGACGAACTGTCGGAGGCGATCCGCTCGTCGCACGCGATGGTGTTCCTCTTCCATTCCGCCTTCGACGCATACTTCGACCCGAAGATCGGCGGCGTGGAGCACAACGCGCTCGGCATGATCGATTACCGCCATGTGTGGTTCAAGGTGGCGGTAAGCGACGAGCTTAATAAGGGAAATCGTTCCAGTCGATCGGGCTGACCTTGCCCTCCGCCCAGTCCTCGCGAAGGAGCGAATAGCCGACCGAGTCGTACAACGTTCCGTTCGTCGGCCACGCCTTCCGGTGGTATGCTTCCTTCGCGAAGCCCGCCTTGGCGAACGTCTTGCGCATCGCGTAATTATCGTTCCGGGTATGGCCCTCGAACCGAATTTTGTCCGGGAATTCCGTGAATACGTAATCCGCCAGCAGGCGGACCGCCGCCGTTCCGACGCCTTGCCCGCGGCGGGCGGCGTCGATGCGGATATCGAATACGGGCGTCAGATCGCCGAGGTCGAACAAGCGGATCAATCCGAGCTTCTCGTCCCCCTCGACGATCCATAACGTCAGCGTGTCCTCTCCCGTGTATCTTCCGTTCGCGACGCCGTCCCGAATGCTCTCTTCGGACGGATTCGGATTGCCGTGGTACGGCCAAGGCTGGCCGGTCAAGAAGGAGACGAGCGCTTCCGTCTCGTCCAAGTCGAACGGTTTCAGTCGAATCTTCATTGAAGTCACTCCAATATTTGAAATGCGGTGCGAATCCAATCATTTCGACGCGCGTCGGGCGTTTCCTCTCCGTCCACGGACTTGGGCTGTAATAATTCGAGCCGAATTGCCGCATGTTAAGTTCGGATGGTTCTTCTATCCAACAAATCCGGAGACGAGAGGTTGACGACACCGATGGCACAAGCCCAGCAAACCGTACAGCAAGCGATCCAAACCGCGCAGCAAGCGCAGCAAGCGTTAACGCAGGCGCAAGCGTCCATGAATCCGCAGCAAATTCAGCAGGCGCAGCAACAACTGCAGCAAGCGCAGCAACAGCTGCAACAAGCGAGCACGCAATTCGGCGCCCAAATGACCGCGCAAGAACAGCAGATGCTGCAGCAAGCGATGCAACAAGCGCAGGCCGCTTCGCAGCAAGCGATGCAGCAAGCGCAAGCCGCTTCGCAGCAAACAATGCAGCAAGCGCAATCCGCTTCGCAGCAGGCGCAGCCCGCAACTCAGCAAGCGATGCAGCAGTTCCAACAGACCCAACAACAGTTGCAGCAGGAAGCCCAGCAAGCGCAGCAAGCGGTGCAGCAAGCGCAGCAGGCGGTGCAGCAAGCGCAATCCGCGGCCCAGAACACGATTCTCTAAACAACGGAGCACGCGAAAAAAGCCGACGATTCGTCGGCTTTTTGTTATCCGTTCGTATTTACACCCGGAACGGCGCCAGCCGTTCGTTCAGCTCGCGCGTCTGTGCGTATACGTCCTTATAAACCTGGAACAGCTCGGCATAGGTCTCGACGTTGGCGGCTTTCGGCTCGTATGCCGCGCCGTATTCGAGGAACGTCTCCGCGCAATCGGCGAGCGACCCGAACCAGCCGCAGCCGACCGCAGCCAACATCGCCGCGCCCATGCCCGGTCCCTGTTCGTTCTTCATCGCGACGACCTCGGCTCGGAACACATCGGCTTGAATCTGCAGCCAATCCGGATTTTTCGCGCCGCCGCCGATCGAGACGATGCGGCCGACCGATTTGCCCGCGGCGCGGAACAGCTCGATCGATTCGTTCAGCGAGAACGTAATGCCTTCCATGACGGCCCGCGCGAAGTCGGTTCGCGTATGTGACGCGTCCATGCCGACGAAGCTGCCGCGAATGACGGCATCCGCGTGCGGCGTCCGCTCGCCTACGAGATACGGCGTGTAAAGCAGCCCCTTCGAGCCGACCGGCACGTCGCCGACGCCCTTCAATAACTCTCCGAAGGGGACGCCCGCCGCGAACGTATCGCGGAACCAACCGAGGCTGTGGCCGGCCGACAACGTGACGCCCATGGCGTAATACGCGTCCGGCGCGGCGTGATTAAAGAAATGCACCTTGCCGGCGAAGTCGCGGTTCTTATCGTTTTCGTACGCGAGAATGACGCCGGACGTGCCGATGCTGCACATCGCCGCGTCTTCGCTAAGGATCCCGGCGCCCGTCGCGCCGCACGCATTGTCCGCGCCGCCCGCGAACACCTTCGTCGCAGGCAGGAGCCCCGCCTCGGCGGCGATCTCCGGCAGCAGCGTGCCGACGAGCGCGCCGGACTCGACGAGCGGCGGGCACAGCGAGCGGTCCACGCCGACGCGCCGCGCGACCTCGTCGCTCCACGCTTTCGCGCGTACGTCGAGCAGAAGCGTCCCGGCCGCATCCGACAAGTCCATGGCGATGTCGCCCGTCAGACGGTACCGTACATAATCTTTCGGCAGCACGAACACTTCCCCGAGCGCATACAACTCAGGTTCGTTCTCCTTCACCCAAAGCAGCTTCGGCAGCGTGAAGCCTTCCAGCGCCGGGTTGCGCGTAATGTCGAGCAGTTCGGCGCCGAGCGCCGCTTCGATCTCGCGGCATTGCTTCGTCGTGCGCGTATCGTTCCACAGAATCGCATTGCGCACCGGGCGGCGCGCCGCGTCGAGCAGCACCAAGCCGTGCATCTGGCCCGAGAAGCTGATGCCCTCGATCGACTCCGCAGGCGCCCCCGAGGAGCGGACGACGTCTTGGATCGCCTGAATCGTGCCGCGCACCCAGTCCTCCGGCCGTTGTTCGCTATGGCCTGACCGCTCCTGAAGGAGCGGGTATTCCCGCGACGCCTCCGCTTTGATCGTTCCGTCTTGGCCTACGAGCAGCGCCTTGACGGCGCTCGTGCCGAGGTCGATGCCGATAACGTACTTCATCCTTGAATCTCCTCCCTAAAGAAGGAGGGCCGCCTGTCGGAAGCCCTCCTTGGTTGCATTTTCAATATGGATTTAGAAAATGTAATCGTTCAGCGTCGCGCGAATTTGCTCGAGACGGCCGGACTTGTTCGTAATCTCGCCCTTGTCGATGATGTACGCTTCCAGCGACTTGAAGTCCGCCTTGCCGCTGACGATATCGAGGCCGATGCCGGAACGGAACGATTCGTATCGATCTTCCAGCACGTTCTCCAGCACCTTGTCTTCGACGAGTTTCGCCGCGACTTTCAGACCGCGCGCGAACGTGTCCATGCCCGCGATATGCGCGAAGAACAAGTCGTCCGCCTCGAACGATTGACGGCGCACCTTCGCGTCGAAGTTGACGCCGCCGGAGCCGATGCCGCCGTTTTGCACGATTTCGTACATTGCGAGCGTAACCGAATACAGGTCCGTCGGGAATTCGTCGGTGTCCCATCCGAGCAGCGTGTCGCCTTGGTTGGCGTCGATCGAACCGAGCATGCCGTTGATGCGGGAGACGTGCAGCTCGTGCTCGAACGTATGGCCCGCCAGCGTCGCATGGTTCGCTTCGATGTTCAGTTTGAAGCGGTCTTCCAGACCGTACGTCTTCAGGAACGAGATCGTCGTCGCCGCATCGAAGTCGTACTGATGCTTGGACGGCTCCTTCGGCTTCGGCTCGATGAGGAATTGGCCCTTGTAGCCGATTTCGTCCGCGTACGCGATCGCCATATGGAAGAAGCGCGCCAGGTTATCGAGCTCAAGCTTCATGTTCGTGTTCAGCAGCGACTCGTAGCCTTCGCGGCCGCCCCAGAAGACGTAATTTTCCGAGCCGAGCTCGAGGCCCGTCTCGAGACCCTTCTTCACTTGCGCCGCCGCGTACGCGAACACTTCCGCGTTGCTCGTCGTCGCCGCGCCGTGGACGAAGCGAGGGTTGGTGAACATATTCGCCGTATTCCACAGCAGCTTCACCTTGCTCGTCTTCATGTAGTCCTTCATCATGCCGACGATGACGTCGAGATTCTTGTTCGTCTCGCGCAGCGTGGCGCCTTCCGGCGCGATGTCGCGGTCGTGGAAGCAGAAGAACGGAATACCGAGCTTCTCGTAAAATTCGAAGGACGCTTCGACGCGCGCCTTCGCGAGGTCAAGGCCGGAGCCCTTCCAAGGGCGGATCGCGGTGCCGACGCCGAACGGATCGGAGCCTTCGCCGGTGAATGTATGCCAGTAAGCGCAGGCGAATCGAAGATACTCTTCCATCCGCTTGCCGAGAACGATTTCGTCCGGATTATAATGTTTAAAGGCCAGCGGGTTCTTCGAATCCTTGCCTTCGTAACGGATGTTGCCGATTTCTTTGAAAACGCTCATCCCTGTAAGCCCTCCCAAGATTTAGTTCTTCGTTAGTATGACCAACTGATTTCAGTCTACCATGAGCAACTTCGTTTGTCGATACAACAAACTAAGTTTCATCATTTTCATAAATTGTGCTATGATAAGTGAAATCTTGCTGCCGATAGGAGCGAACGAAGCGCCATGAAGTTAACCGGCGACCAGACGCTGATCAAACGAATGAATAAATCGCTCGTGCTCGACACGATTCGAGAGCATGCGCCCATCTCCCGCGCGGATATCTCGGCGAAGATCGGTCTGAACAAGGCGTCCGTCTCCTCCCTCGTGGCCGAATGGCTGGAGGAACGTCTCGTGCTCGAGACCGGTCTCGGCGAATCGAGCGGCGGACGGAAGCCCGTCATGCTGTTATATAACGCCGGCGCGGGGTATGCGGTCGGGGTCGACCTGGGCGTCAACTCCGTTTCGGCCGTCCTGACGGACTTGTCCGGGGCCATCGTCGCGAAGGAACGGCATCGGCTGCGCGTGTCGGACCCGGCGGCGGTCGCCGACGTCGCGGCGCGGACGATCCGCTCGCTCGCGGACGGCGCGCCCGCGTCGCCGTACGGCGTCGTGGGCGTCGGGCTCGGCGTGCCGGGCATCGTCGACGACGCCGGCGTCGTGCTCACGGCCCCGAACTTCGGCTGGAGCGACGCTCCGCTGGCGCAGATGCTCGAGACGCGCGTCTCGATGCCGGTCGTGATCGACAACGAAGCGAACGTCGGCGCCGTCGGCGAGAAGCAGTTCGGGATTGGGAAGGACATCGGCGACTTAATCTACGTCAGCGCCGGAGTCGGCATCGGCACCGGGCTCATCGTCGACCACAAGCTGTACCGCGGCGCTTCCGGCTTCTCCGGCGAGCTCGGGCACATGACGATCCAGGCGGATCGAGGGCTCCCGTGCGGCTGCGGCAGCGAGGGCTGCTGGGAGATGTACGCCTCCGAGATCGCCTTAACGGCGCGCCCGAGCGTCTCGCCCGAACTTGCGGAGCTCGAAGGCGCTCTTCGTCTCGCGGAGGCGGGCGACGCGGAAGCGATCCGCATCCTGGAGGAGATCGGGCGCTACCTCGGCATCGGCGTCGCGACGATCGTCAATGCGTTCAACCCGGAGATGACGATCATCGGCAACCGGCTCGCATTGGCGCGGCCTTGGATCGAGCGTCCGCTGCGGGAAGCGGTCGAACGCCACTCGCTCCGCCACCACCGCGACCGCTCCCGCATCGAGTTCGCGTCGCTCGGGCTCGATTCCGCCGCGCTCGGCGCCGCCTCCCTTGCGATCTCTCGGTTCCTCGCCGGCGTCAAAGCGGGGGAGGCGTCGCTGTAGGAAGCGCCGGTGCGGCAGGGGGTAGACAGAACTTTCTACGGCTGCGTCAGCGCTTTACGCTTACATCTGTGACTAGAAGCGGAACGTTCCGCTAACATCGGCACTCTTCTCCCGAGGTAAAAAGGCCGCTCTCCATTAAGCGCGTTGCGCCTGTCGAGAGCGGCCTTCCATAGTTCCAATCATTCCGGCGGGAGATCGCGCGTCAAGTCGTTCATCGTGAACGAGACGCAATCAAGTCTTTCGGATCGAACCGGCTCCGGAATTCAGAAGGAAAACAAGATTATTACTGAGCGACTGATGCGTAGGCGACGGCGCGGGGCTCATTAGCTCCAAGCGTCCGTTCGCAACTTCATATCGATGCCCGTCTTCCGGCAGGCTTGTATACGTTTCATAGGTTACTGGAGTCTCGGCAATGAGGTCGGATGTTTTTTTCGGCTTCATCGGAACTTCCTCCAACAACGAATCGTTTCCCCTATCATACCATACCGACAACCAGAACGCACGTTCTGCACGTTGAACAGCTCCGCCTACCCGCCGAGCGCGACCGCGAACGACATACGCACGTCCCGTTATCCCAGGCGGATCGGCTCCGTATTCCACCCGCGCAGGAGGATGCGCCGCTCCGGCTTCGGCACGCCCGAGAACGAGACGTTCACCGTGCGGCTCTCGCCGGGCAACAGATCGAAATCGTTGTCTTCGAAAAAGACATCCCCCCTCTTCTCTAGTTCCCGATCGTCCTCGAGCCGCATCCGAATCGCCGCGACGTCGCCCGCGTTGGTTACGCGCACCGCGATCGCGTCCGCGTCTTCCGCCGCCGCGGCCGTCTCCGCCCGCAGCGATGCCGGCGGCGCCGCGAGCAGCGGCGCTAGATCGGCCGTCGCGCTGAAGACGTACCGGTTCTCGGCGAGCCTGCGGCCCTCCGCGTCCGACAGCGTCAGGTCGAGGAAAAACCAATCGCTTCGAAGCGACGTCAATGACGAAACGAATGAAGCGAGCCGCGTCGAACCGTTCGCGCCGATCGAGACGGCGGTCGTCGTCGACGCCTGCGCGTTGCCGTAGCCATCGACGAGCGATGCGGTGAGCGAAACCTTTTCGAGAGAAGTCGTCTTATCGTTCGCCGCCCAAATCTCGGCCTCGAACGAATCCCTTCCCGCCCACGCTTGCGCCTCGAACGCGGCCGTTACGGACAGCGACCGATACGCGCGCGCGACCGCGTAATACGCGGACTTCGGCTCGGCATAGTAATCGAGCGCGGACGTGCAGAACGCGTTCGGGAACGGCTCGTTGAACTGCCACGGCAGCGTGCCGCTGCTTTGGTATTGACGGCGCAGGTTCGACTCCACCGCATACCGCAGCCCCTCCGCCTGCAGCAGCTGGCTGGCGCGAATGAGCGTCTCGACGTCGTCGATGCCTCCGCCGAACGAGCGCTGCACGAGCGGTTCGTTGTTCCACCAGGAGCCGCGATGGAAGTAAATCGGATTGTCGCGCGTCGCGGGCAGGCGATGCTCCGGCGCGATCGTCTTGAACAGCGCCTTCGCGTTCGTCATCCCTTCGACGCCGAATTCGCTGTGAAGCAGCGACGTGCCGCGATTATACAGCTGGTATTGCTCCGCGAGCCCTTGGTGCTCCCATGGACCGTGAACGTCGTGGAGACCGGTCGGGTCTTTTACGATATTTTCGAGCGTGTTGTTGAACAGCCGGCCGGTCGGCGACGTCGCCAGCCACAGCCGGTCCGGATCGAGACGGCGTACGGCATCCTTCAGCGCCGCCAGCACGGGTTCGCAATCGTCCAAGGGGCGGCCGTCGTCATGCTGCAGCTCGTTGCCTCCGCACCAGATGGCGAGGGAGGGGTGGTTGCGCTTGCGCGGGATGAACCGTTCGGCCTCCCGCACCATCATCTCGACGAATTCCGCGTCCTCGGACGGCTTGTTCGCGATGCCGGAGCTCGATTGGATGAATTCCTGCCAGACGAGCAAGCCGAGCCGATCGCAGGCTTCGTAGAACGCTTCCTTTTCGATAAGGCCCCCGCCCCAGACGCGGAGCAAGTTGCAGTTCGCTCGCTGCGCGAGCCGGAGCAGCCGCTCCAGCTTCTCGGGCCGCTCCACGCCGTACATCGCGTCGATCGGCACCCAGTTCCAGCCTTTCATATATAAGCGGCGTCCGTTCACGACGAGCGTGTACGGCAGCGCCGTCTCGTCCGGCGTCTCGTTGCGCGCCCATTCGATACGCCGAATGCCGAACGTCGTCGTCCGCTCGTCCGACGTCGTCATCGTCCCGTCCTGTCCGCGCGCCGACACCGTCACCTTCGCGTCGTACAACGGTTGCGCTCCGGCTCCGTTCGGCCACCACAGCTCCGGCCGCTCGATGCGCAGCGTCTCCGCGAACGTCGACCGCCCCGGTTCGACCGCGCGCGTCGACGACGCCCTCGCGACTTCGCGGCCTGCGAGCGACAGCACGATGTCCGTCTCGACGGTCGCCGCCGTCGCCGATTGCAGCGTCGTCGTCACGGCGACGTCCGCTGCCGCGAAGTCGTCCGTCAGCGCCGGGCGAACGAACGCGTCCTCGACGCGGACGTCCCCGGCCGCTTCGAGATAGACGCGGTCCCAGATGCCCAGATGAATGAGGCGAGGGCAGAAATCCCACCAATACGTCATTCGGCTCTTATGCGTGCGCACGTATCGCGTCTTGCTTACTTGCGGCTGCTCGTCGGGCGCCCGTTCGATGACGACCGCGACGTGGTTGTCGCCGTCGAACCGGATGTGTTCGGTCACGTCGAATTCCGCCGGCACGAACATCCCCCGGTGTTCGCCGAGACGCTTGCCGTTAAGGAAAATTTGCGCTTCGTAATCGATGCCGTCGAAGCATAATCGCAGTCGTTGCCCGCGGAACGACGCCGGAACGGCGAACCGCTTGCGGTACGCCCACGTCCGCTGCGGCACCCATTCGACGAGCAGCGAATTGCGCTCGTAATACGGGTCCGGCACTTCGCCGAGGGCGAGCAGATCGTGCAGCACCGTGCCCGGCACCGTGCCCCGCCGCCACCAGCGGACGTCCTTCGTGTCCGGCTTCTCCGAATTGCGCCAAATCCAGTCCTCGCCCACGAAGTCTTTAAACTCCCAGTCGCTGCCGTTCAGCGACAATTTCGTCCCCACGTCAGTTCCCCCTCATTTTAAAGACGTTATATCGTTTCATGAAAGCACGCCTCCTCTACGCACTTATGAACTGTGCAGAAACTCAACGTCGATCTCCGGCATCGGCACGTCGGCGCCCGGCGCCGGCTGGTCGACGACCGCGAAGCCGCCGCCGCGCTTGACCGTGCAGTGGACCGTCACCCGCGCCGAACCGCCCGGCATCAGGGTCAGATAGGCGCGGTCCGCCTCCATCCAATAGGCGTTCGTCGTCTCGACCGGATGCACGAACAGCGCCGGGGAGGCGCCGTCGTTCCGCACCTCGAACGTACGCGTCCAAAACGCTAACCCTTCGAACGGCTCGCCCGCGGCCCATTCGTCGATCGCCGAAACCGCCAGCCGCCCGTCGACGTTCCGCAAGACCGGAGCGTACGGAGTCTCGGCGCTCGTGCCGAACAAATACAAGTTCGCGCCGCCGTCCGACCGAAACTCGCCGCCTTCGTCCGTCTCGAGCGCGACGAAGAACATGCCGCCAAGCGTTGCCTCCACCGGGAAACGTAGCTCCCCGAGCGGCGTCGTCCGATCGGCGGCGCAAGCTCCGGCGAAGTCGAACGCGTACGCGACCCGGCCGTCCTCCCCGTACACCGTAGCGCGCACCCGCCGCTCCGCCGCTTCGACCCCGTTGGAGTGCAGGAACACGTCCGCGCGGAATTCGCGGCCGACGGCGGCGTCGATCCGGCGGTAAAGCAGCGACGCGTGCACCGGCGCATAGGCCGATCGCGTCGCGTAATATGCCATCTTCGGAGCGCCGTAATATTCGACGAGGTTCGTGCACGAGCTGTTCGGCCATGGCTCGTTCAGCTGCCAGACGATGCAGCCGCTCTGTCGGAACTGCCGGCGCCGGTTCGCTTCGACGATGAAGCGCAGCCCCTCGGCCTGCACGATTTGGCTGACCCGGGCGAAGCGTTCCATGTCCGGCAGCGGACCGAACAGCTTCATGTCGCGGTCGTACGTGCCCCACCACTCGCCATGGTGGCGCCAGACGACGTGTTCGCGCATCGGGGTCGCCACATGGTTGTTCGGATGCAAAATTTTCCGCAGCGTCTGCACCGAAGCGACGCCGTCCATGCCGAATTCGCTGTGAAACAAATGATCCGATTCGCCGTACAGCTCGTAGTGATATGGGTTGCCTTGCTTGGTATTGCCAGCCGCCGTGGACGTCGTGCGAGACGCCTTTCTCCGTCGTAACGAATTCCACCGGGCCGGACGCCGACGTCGGAAGGAACAAGCGCTGCGGATCGTATGCCGAGACCAACCGTTGAAGCATCGCCAAGTTCTCGTCGTCGTCGACGGTCGACGGCGTGTTCGGCGCGCTCATGAGCTCGTTGCCGCCGCTCCACGCCGCGAGCGAGACGTGGCTGCGGCGGCCGAGCAGCGCGGAGACCGCCGTCCGGCGCAGCAAATCCAAAAACGCCGGAAGCTTCGAAGGAACGTTATCGATGCCGGAGCTCGACTGGATGAACTCTTGCCACACGAGAATCCCGTTCCGATCGCACAGCTCGTAGAAGACCGGCTTCTCGATAATGCCGCCCCCCCAAATCCGCGCCATGTTGACGTTGGCTTGCTTCATGAGGTACACCTGCCAAGCGTAGGACGCTTCCGTGACGTCGCCGTATACGTGGTCGAGCGGCGTCAAGTTTACGCCGCGAACGTAGATCGGTCGCCCGTTCACCACGAACGTGTAAGGCAATGCGTCCGCCGGCGAATCCTCGTTCCGGCGGTACGCCAACGAGCGGATGCCGACGCGGAACGTCCATTCGTCAAGCTGCCGGTCCCCCGCCATCAACCGCGCCGCGACCGTATACAACGGCTGTTCCCCGTATCCGTTCGGCCACCAAAGCCGCGGATCCGCCACCGTCAACGCGCAATCGTATTCGGAGATGTCGGCGGAAAGCCGCAGCTCGCGCTCCGCCGCGACGCCCCCGTCCGGGTCCAGACACGCGAGCCGGAGCGTCAATCCCGATCCCGGGCCCGGTTCGGATCCGAACCGCTCCACCCGACCGTACAACCGCACGGTGCCTACGTTCGCGACGACGTCCGCGTCGGTGGCGACGGCGGGGTCCCTCAGCGACGCTTCGTCGTGCAGGCGCAGCTCGACGCCGTCCCACAACCCGATATTGACGAGGCGCGTCGAGAAGTCCCACTTGTAATTGAACCGGCTCTTCTGCGTACGCGTCATCGACGTCTTGCCGATCTGCCCCATCTCGTCGGGCGCGCCCTTCATGACGACGCGCAGCTCGAACGCTTCCCCCGGAGCGGCCCCGCGAACCATCGACGTGACGTCGAAAACCGCGGGCTCGTACATATGCCCGTGTTCGCCGAGCAGCGTGCCGTTCAAATAAATCATCGCTTCGTAATCGATGCCCAAAAACACGAGTTCCGCCCGGGAGAAATCCCCGGACGGACGAGAGAAGGACGTCTTATAGACCCACCATCGATTTTCGATCCACTCGCATTTCAAGCTGTTCGTCTCGTAGTACGGATCCTCGATCCAGCCGGCTCGGAACAAGTCGACATGGACGCCGCCCGGCACGCGGGCCGGCATCCAATCGGTCACCCCGATCAGCTCCTGCCCGGTTTCCATGCTGCGGTCTTTGATCGGCACCCACGGCCAGTAGCCGCGAACCTGCCAATCGAGGTCGGATAACGAAATATGCGTTCGGATCGAAGACACCCCCATAGATGTGGAAAACGATTCCGCTTATGCTTCTTCGCGAAGCAGCGCGCCCCGAACCGAGCAGACGATCACGCGGACCCCCGCCTGCTCGATCGATCGAAGCAAATGCGGATCGACCAGATCGCTCGTAATTAACGCGTCTACGTCCTTGAACGACGCGAACGAAATGAGAGCCTGCTTCTCGAATTTGCTATGGTCCGCGAGAATGACCACCTTCCGGCCGGCCGCGACCATCGCCTTCTTCATCTCCGCTTCGTACAGATCGAAGCTGCCGAAGCCGCGGTTCGTCGAGACGCCCGACGCGCCGAGGAAGGCGATGTCCGCGTTGTACTTGCGCAGCTCCCACTCGGCTTGCGAGCCGACGAGACTCATCGACTTGCGGATGAGCTTGCCGCCGATGACGAACACATGAGCGTTCTCGTTCTGGCTGCATTGTTCCGCCACGTTCATGCCGTTCGTCAGCACGGTCAAGCCGTCGATGCCGCCGAGATGCTTCGCGAGGCAGAGCGTCGTGGAGCCCGCGTCCATCACGACGATGTCGCCCGAACCGACGAGCGACGCCGCGGCTTCGGCGATGGCTTCCTTTTCCTCCGTGAAGTAGTGCACGCGGTGCTGCACCGGAGGGACGGACGAGAGCGAGTCCTGCAAATCCTCGACGAGGATCGCGCCCCCGTAGTCCTTGCGGAGAATGCCCTCGCTCTCCAGTTGGCTCAAGTCGCGACGAATCGTCTCCTCCGACACGGAGAACGTCTTGACGAGATCCGCAACCTTGACGCTGCGTTCTTGAATCAGTAGCTCCTTGATTTTATGGCGCCGTTGCGCGACGAACATGGAGATCCCCCCGTGTACAGCTTGGAAAATGCGTTGCGTCTTATCGATTTACCACTCGATCAGATCGACCTCGACGACCGGCTTCGACGCGTCGCTCGGCACGCGGAACGTCTTGATCTCGCACGGCCCGAAGGACGCTTCGATGACGCGATCCAGATGCGGCAAGCGGATCGCGGTCTTCGTCGCGCACTTGGTCGTCTCGTACGCGCGGACGATCAAGTCGTCGCTGTCTTCATGCTTCTTCAACACGCTGACGATGACGTTGTCGTCGTCGACGCTCAGGAACGAATTGCGCTGCGGCAGCTTGCCTTGGTGATACGTCTCGATGATCGTCGTCGGCTTCCGGTTCAGCTCCCATGCCTTCTGCACGACGCCCGCCGTCTCCCAGCTGCCTTCATGCGCGTAAATCCGGTAGTTAAACGTCTGGATGCCTTGGTCGATGAACGTGTAGTGACCGTTCGGATCCGGTACGAGCGGATCGTGATGCGCGTAGATCGGGCTGCGCAGCACGGTGATCGCGAGTTCCTTGTTCATGATGCTGTAGCTGTACTTGGCGTCGTTCATGAGGGTCACGCCGTACGCCGTGCCGCCGTTCGGCAGGATGCCGCTGAAGTCGACCCAGTTTTGGCCCGGCTCCTCTTCGCCGTTATGCTCGCGCTCCTTGAAGCCGTAAGGAATTTCGTACGTTTGCTTCGTGAAGTGCAGATTGATCGGGTAGACGAGCTTCAGCATCTTGAACTCTTCGCGCCAGTCGACCGTCACCTTGACGTCGATGTAGTCGAGATCCTTGTACATCGCGAAGTCCTGCACGAGCTTCGAGTTGCCGTACTCGCTCGTTACGCGAACGACCGACTTGATCGGGCCGTGCTCGACGCGGCGGACGGAGCGCGCCTGGAAGTCGCCGATCTCGTTTTGGAAGTGGAACACGTTATGGCTCCACGTATCGGATTTATCTTCCATGACGACCGGGCGTCCGGGCTTACGCAGCAGCTCGCTGTTCACCTTCTTGTCGAACAAGCTCGTCATATGCCCCGTCTTCGGGTCGAAGTCGACGCGAATGCGGTCGTTCTCGAGCGACGTATCCGACGCCTTGATCGTCGGCGCGACGAGCTTCGGCTCGGTCGCGCTGCGCGGCTGCGGGTACACCTTGAACACGCGGTAGCCCATCGGCGGCAGATCGGCGATGAACGAGATGCGGAATCGGCCGCCCGCCGTCGCCTGCGATTGAACGAGCTGGAACGGAATTTGCTTGCCGGCGTCGTCGTACAGGACGGACGTCTCTTTCATGCCGCCGACTTCGTGTTCGATGTTCATCGGGCCGCCCCACGAATGCGGGTTGAACACGACGAGCGGCTTCATGCCTTCTTCCTGCTCGATGTCGATGTTCCAAGAGAGCGATTGGATCGCGTAGTTCAGCCCGCGCTCGGCGATCGACATCGCTTCGCCGTGCGCGTTGCGCGCGTCCTCGTACGCCGGCTCGATCGACGTGCCCGCGAGGATGTCGTGGAACTGGTTGAACAGCACGTTCTTCCACGCGCGATGATAGTCGGCCGGGTACGGCTGGCCCGTCGTCGCCTTCGCGATCGCCGACCACGTCTCGGCGGCCATCAGCTTGTTTTCCGCTTGGCGGTTCCACTGCTTGATACCCGAATGCGCCGCGTAACAGCCGCTGGCGTGATGCTGCAGATCGTCGTGCACGACCGGAATCGGGAGGCCGCGGCGCTCCATCTCTTCGAAATATTCCGTCGGGTTCGCGAGTACGATCGTCGGGAACTCCGGATCGGCGTTCATCCGCTTCAAGCTGTCGATGTTTTCCTTCGTCGGACCGCCGCCGTGGTTGCCTACGCCGTAGAACACCGCCAGCTCGTTGAACGGATCCTTCAGCTCCGTCATGCAGCGGCGGATGTGCTTCTCGAGATCCTTGCCCCAAGAGCAATATTCGAACGGCAGACGGTACGTGAGCACCTGCGAGCCGTCGTCGGATTCCCAATAGAACAGACGGTTCGGCAGCCCCTTCTCGTTCGGCATCGGGCGCATCATGATGTAATAGTCCATGCCTTGCTTCTTCAGAATTTGCGGCATCATGCCGAAGTGGCCGAACGAGTCGACGTTGTAGCCGACCTTCGCCGTCACGCCCAGCTTCTCCATGAAGTAACGCTGCCCGTACAAGCCTTGACGAACGAACGATTCGCCGCTCGGGATGTTGCAATCCGGTTGGATCCACCAGCCGCCGACGATGTGCCAGCGTCCTTCGGCGACGCGCTGCTTGATTTCTTCGAACATGCCCGGATCGTTCCGTTCGATCCATTCGTACATCGCCGCCGACGAGTTCGTGAAGACGAAGTCGTCGTATTCCTTCATCCGGTCGAGCGCGGACCGCGCCGTCGCCTTCGCTTCTTGGAAGCCTTCTTGCCATTGCCACAGCCACACCGGGTCGAGGTGGGCGTTGCCGATCATCCAGAACTTGTAGTCTTTCATATTTTTGGTTGCCATAAGTAAGGTTTCTCCCCGCTCTCTTTTAGTACATGAATTTCGTATGGAAAGGCTTGAACCACGGGTTAAAATACACCCCGAGCTGCTTCTGCGCTTCGACGACCTTCGTCTTCGCGTCGACGACGAGCGTCGGCGGCAGATGGCCGAACGACATATACTCGAACTCCTCCGCCGCCAGCTTCGCCAGCGAGCGATGCCAGGCGTTCAGGTCGGATCCGATGCGCGGATGAAATCCGCCCCACATCGTATCCCCGGCGATCAGGACGCGGTTATCCCCGACTTGCAGCAGGAACGAGACGCATGCCGGCGTATGGCCCGGCGTATGGATGAGCTTCGTCTCGTTGCCGCCGATCGTCGTCGCCCCGTCCTCCAGCAGGCCGTCCACGGCCATCTTCGGAAAAGGCAGATCGTACAGGAACGCCGCCGTCAGCTCCGAATCGCCGGCCTCGACCGAGGCGCGAGCCGCTTCGTGAAGATGCAGCTCGACGTCGGGGTTGTCCTCTTTCAGTAAGGCGTATCCCGAGATGTGGTCCCAGTGGCCGTGCGTCGCATATACGCGCTTGATGTCTCGCGGCGACAACCCGAGCCCTTCTAGGTTGCGCTTCAGCGCAGGGTAGCCAGCCGTGCTGCCGCAGTCGATCAAGGCCGGCTCGTCGCCGAGCACGAGATAGGCGCTGGCGTCCCAGCCGTGCGTCAGCTTATCGCCGGCGACGACGTATAGATTGCCTGTCAGCTTTACCGCGTGACTCATGTTTGCGTTCCTCCCTCCTCTGCGAAGGCGATGCGCACGGTCGTAAGTCCGTAGGCGGCCGCCCCGATCCGCAGCGATCCGTCTTCGCCGGGCGAGAGCGCTTCGATGTTTCGCTCGAGAAGATCGGTCCGTCGGGCGCGCGCGATCCGCTTGTTCGGGAACGACAGCGTCCCCGTCTCCTCCGCGCCGCTTATGTTTTGTACGCGGACGATGTACCCGTCGCCGTCCCGCGCCCGCTTGATCGTCGTCACGGCGAGTCCGTCCGCATCGAACGCGGCCAACGCGCCGCCGCCCGCCGCGAGGTACGGCTCTTTCGTCTCCCGGAAGTCTTGGAAGCTCATGCGCTGCCCGTAGAGCGGTCTGCGCGCCGACCAGCCGACGCGGTACGCCTCCTCCGGGCGAATGGCGCCGCCGCTGACGAACGTGTAGGCGAACCGAAGCTCCCCGCCCTGCGAAGCTTTGTAATTCGTATGCCAATAGTTATTCAGCACGTACGAGAATACGGTGCCGCTGCGCAGCGACTTCTCCTTCGGCCACCGGCCTTGCACCATATCGCCGACCGTGAACAGCGGCACGTCGGGCGACGCGATGAACACCGCCGCTTCCGGACGTTCCACCAGAATGCCCGTCTGCAGCGGCAGCCACTCCTTGCAGCCGCCCGGCAGCTGATCGCGATCCCACAGGACCCAGCCGAGCTGCGAATCGGACCGGACCGCGGCGTCTTCGAGCGCCGTCGGGAACGCGATGTAGACCGCTTCCTTCTCCCGGCGCTCGGCTTTTCGATACGTATACTTCACGTCCAGCCGCTTCGCCTTGTCATACAACGTCCACTCGATCGTCAGCTCGCCGTAAGGCACCTGGCCCGCAAGCCGCAGCGTGCGGCCGACGGCGGACGCCGTTAACGTCGCTTCCTCCAGCTTGAATTCGGTCCTCGGAATCATGCGGCCTTCGGCCAAGTCGGATTGGTTGCCCATGAGGCGCGTGCCTTCCCCGCCTTCAGCGTAGACGAACTGTCCGAAGCCGTACGTCGAAGCGCCCGCCTTCGGCAGCAGCTCCTTGCCGAGCTCGCGGTCGATCCAAGACGTTAAGCAGCCTCGCTCCGGATCGAACGTCGCTTCGTACCATTCGTTCGCGAGTTTGATCGGCGTTCGCTGCTTCGCGCCGAGCGATACGGCCGGTCCGCTCGCGGCGGCCGTCCCTTCGTTCGACGGCTTCAAGACGAGTCTACGATAGCCGAAGCCCGGCACCGGATCGAGCCACAGCTCCACCACCGCTTGGGTAGGCAGCGTCCGGATCGGCCGCAGCGGCACGATCGCCCCCGTGTCGGGTTCGAACGCCGCTTCCCCCGGCGCGATCTCGACCGCGACCGGACCGCCGACAGGGAAGCTGTGCGGATTGTAAACGACCACTTCGCGGCCGTCGTTGTTCCAGCAGAGCGAATGGCGCGTCGCCGCGACGTGCAGCAGCCGCTTGCCCCACTGCTCGGCGTTGTCGGCCATCAGCCGCTTCGTCTCCCACTGGTCGTGCGCCAGCAGCGCTTCGGGCTCCGGACCCGTCAGGAATGCGCCCCACGTATGCTCGTCGTATAACAGGACGTCCCGCCAGGCGGCGTCGAACTGCCCCTGCGGATAAGACCATCCGTCGTTATGCAGCACGGCGAGCGTCTCGAGACGCTCGGCTGCGGGCAGCGACGCCTGCGCGCCGCGCACGGCGATCGTCTCGCGCATCGAAGAGCCGACGCCGTCCTCCCAATAAGCGCCGCCGTCGCCGCGCACGGTGACGAGCCGGTCGCCGAATCTCGCTTCCACCTCGCGGAAGAAGGAGAGCACGTCGCTCGGGACGAGCCGGGGATAGGCATACGTCTCGTTCCAACGGCGGACGAAATCGTTCGGCTGCGGATCGAGGTCCGTATTATCCGCCTCTTGCCCGTACAACATGACGACGTCGGGCGCGTAATCGTCGCGCTCGTATTCTTGCAGCCACATGTCCAATCCGCGGGCGGCCGCATACGCCGTCGGCGGGCTGCCGCACACCTTGCGCAGCTCGCAGTACATCTTCGCCAGCCAGCACAACACTTTGCCGCCGTTCGTCCCTTCCCAGTAAAACGGAGAAACCTTGTGCAATTGGCCGTTCAGACGGAACGGACCGCGGTCCTGATTATCCGCGTGGACGACGTACGGAATGCCGCTCTCTTCCAACAGCGCCGGCAGCGAGCCCGTAAGCGAAGCGACGTCGACGAACGCGACGAATTCGGGCTTCAGCCCATGCGGCTTCAGCGTATCCGACAAGAACTCCCCGTTGCGAATCAAGTCTTCGAGTCCCGCATATTGCGTAAGCAGATCGACGTAGTTGCCGGCGACGCTGATTTTGCCGGCTTTCATCGCGCGGAACAGCTGTGCGATGCGCGCTTCGGAACGCGTCTGCAAGTACGTCTCCAGCGTCCAACCCGCGTCGAGGTGATAAGCGAACGAGGCCGCAGCCGCGCCTTCCTCCGACTCGAGCCAATCCAGCGCCGTATCGAGATTGCGGCACAGCCGTTCCGCGACCTCCCATTGGCGATGCGTGTAACCGATGTCCGTATGGGCGTGCGGCGTGACGTACACCGTCCATTTCCGTCGCCGACGGAACGAACCGCCTGCGGACACCGGAACGCCGCCGACGTCGCCGGATAACGAATAACGGACTTCCCCTTCTTCGTCGGGAATGGCGAACGGGAACGCCAGATGACCGAAGGGGCGGGCGTCGAGACGGACGGGCAACGTCTGCGAGAAGCCGCCGTCCGCTTCGAGCGTCAGCGTCAGCTCCGCGGCGGGAACGTTCGTACCTAACTCTACATATAAGAAACACTCGTTTCGAAGCTCGTCGTTCGCGTCTTGTCGGTAGACGACCGTCGATACCGCTTCCGCGCGGCGAATCGGCTCCGCGGGCGCGTCCGCTTCGTCCGCCTCGAACAGCTCGATGCACTTGTACAGCACGCCCGCGGCGTTGGCCATTCGGTCGAGTCGCTTGACCGCCTCGACTCGGTCGACGACGACGATTTCTCCCGCATCCCTTCCGATCAGCTTCAGCTCGTTGCCTCCTTCGCGAAGCAAGCGCCCCGGAATGACGACGTCGGCGACGCCGTCCGCATAGATCGTCGTATGGAGTCCGGAATGCAGCGCGATGTCGCCGGATGTCGACGGCGCGGCTCGAAGCCGCACTTCGCCGAACGTCCCGTTCACCCCAAGGTCTAAATAGCCGAGTCTCGGCGCGATCGTCAGCACATGCAGACGCAGCAAATACGCCGGCGCCGGGTTCCGACGAATCGTGAAACGAATCGTATACGGATGCAGGCGATACCCGGAATCCGGGTCCGCCTCGCTCGGTTGAAACATCGGCCATCGTTCGCCGCCGTCCGCGCTTCGCCCGACGTCCGCATCCCATACGATGTCGCCGAGCTTACACGGATCTTTATAGTTATCTAGCAGTTGATCGGAGGAGCCGTCCGGCTCTCCGATCTTCCATAACCGCTCTTTCATCGCGAAGACTCCTTCCCGGTTCCGGCCGCTTCCGCCCGTTCGAGCGCGAACGCCGCAAGGGCGCGCAGCGAGCCGTCCGTCATGCGCTTCGGCGCCCGGTCGATCTCTTCGAGCGACTCCTTCATCATGCGCAGCGGCCCCTCGAAGCCTTCGCCGCGCTCGATCGCCGCGAGGACGAGCAGCGCCCGTCTCGCCATCCAGAGCCAATGCTCCAGCGTTTCGATCCAGAGCAGCGAATTGTTTCGAAGCGCGACGTTGCTCATCCGATTTTTCAAATGGTAACAGCCTTCGTCGAATGCGGTCAGGAGTTCTTCCAGTCGTCGCACTTCTTCGCTGCCTGCCGCTCCCGGCGTACCGGAACGGAACGAGCCGAGGACGGCCTGCGTCAGCTCGTTCAGTCGAACGGAATTCGGCTCGCCGAGGCAAGACTCTAGCGATTGCTCGGCGAACAGCCGGAACGCGGCCGCGCTCTTCTCCCCCGCCACGCGCTCGACCGCGGCCGTCCATGAACGTTCCGGATCGTACCCGACAGGGTCGCGGAAGTAATCGGCGAACGTCGCGAGCGCGATCTTCGACGCCTCCGCTTCCGCCATCAAGTTAACGACATAACCGTCGACGGCTTCGAGCAGCCCCGCTTCGCGTCCCCGGATCGGCCCTACATGCAGTTCGGGCCGCATCGCGAGGTCGTTCACCGGGTAATTATCCCAAATCACGGGCTTTCGCCGCGCCGCCGTCCCGAACGCTTCCGCGTCGCTCCGGCGAATTTCTTTCGCGCAGATGTCCTCGCCCGTGTAATAGATCGCTACCTCCGGGCGCATGCGCTCCCCGAGCTCGTGCAAATACGCCGAAAACGGGGCCGCGCCGTGATAATCCGTCGGACACATGCTCAGCGTGCAAGCCGGGGCGCGGGCTTGCAGCGCCGCGAACAAACGGTTGCAAACGTCGGCGTGCGCTTCCGCGAAGGAACCGTACCGCTCCCCGTCGGCGGGGTGCTTGAATTCCGAAGCGATATCGTCCAGCAGGATGCTGAAGTCTCTCACGCCGATTCGGTAGAACGCTTCGAACTTCTCGAGCGCGAGTCGGAAATCTTCCTCCGACGCGTAGCTCATCGTGACGCCGGAGCCGATCGAATAGACGAACGATACGCCGGCTTCTTCGGCGACCTTGACCGTCCGGGAGAACGACTCCATGACGTCCTCCGGGTACGGCTCCCGCCAGCGCATGCGATGCTGGCGGTCGTTCTTCGGCCCGTACACATATTGGTTGAATCCGAGCGAGCCGATATATCGAATCATATCGTCCCGCTCTTGAAACGTGTAATATACGCCGTAAAATCCCTCGATGACGCCGCGAACGGGCGCGGCCGCCGCGCCGCTCATCGGAGCGCGAACCGATCCGCCTTCCCCGCGCTGCCGAGGAAGTTGGCGATCTTGTCGGCCACGGTCGCTTCCACCGCCGCGCGACCGCGCTCCAGCGACTCGGCGTCGAGCGCCGCGCACTCGTCGTTCGTCATCCGCTCCGTGCGGCCGAGCGCTCCGAGCAGCGACAGCTCGAGATCCGTCGCGATGTTGACCTTGCTGACGCCTCCGCCCGGAAGCGAGATCGCCGCGGCCATCATTTCCGCCGGGACGCCGGAGCCGCCGTGCAGCACGAGGTGAACCGGCGTCAGCTTGCGAATCGCTTGAAGCCGTTCGTAATCGATCTTCGGCTGCTTCACCATATAGACGCCGTGCGCCGTTCCGCAGGAGACCGCCAAGGCGTCTACGCCCGTTCCTTGTACAAAAACTTGAGCCTCCTTCGGATCCGTGTACAATTCTTCGTCCTTATCCGTCTCCACGAAGTCCGTCGTGCCGATCATGCCGAGCTCCGCTTCCACGGAGACGCCGCGCGCGTGCGCGTAATCGGCGGCTTCCTTCGATCTCTCGATATTTTCTTGCAATGGGCTCTCCGACGCGTCGATCATGACGGACGTGAAGCCCGCCTCGACCGCCTGCTCGATAATGCTCATCACCTTCGTATGATCGAGGTGCAGCACGAGCGGTACCGTAATGCCTTCGGAAGCGACGCGCGCGTAAAACTCGTCGGCGAATTGCTTCGGCGTAATGCCGTAGCGCTCGAGCTCCTTGCTCGAGATTTGCACGATCGCGGGCGAGTTCATCTTCTGCGCGGCCCGCAGCACCGGCGTAATCATCGCGGTATACCGCGGGGAAAACGATCCGATCGCATATCCGTGTTTCTCCGCGACCTCAAGCGCCTGTTTCAAAGTATATACGTTGCTAGGCCGTTCTCTGGTAGTCATGGCCGTTATCTCTCCCTCTATCTGATGGTTTCGTCCGATTATTATTATTTATTTAGCAGTTGTTTCGCGAGCCGGACGCCGAGCGTGGGACTGGACAGGAACTTGCCGCGGACGGCCTCCGGCAGCGTATCGACGACGCGGGCCATCGACGCCTGCGCCAGCACGACGACGTCGCACCGACCTTGCAGCTCGAGCAGCGCTTCGCCGAGCACGCGGTCGTGGCCGACCCGGTCGCCGGCCATCAGCAGCTTGTAGGCTTCCGCCGCAAGCATCTTGTGGAACGTCGCATCGGAACCGGCTTCCCGCGCTTTCTCTTCGAGCAGCCGCGTCGTCGGTCCGAGCGTCGTCTCGAGCGTCGCCGCGACGCCGATGTCGCGCCCGCGCCGGACGGCCTCTTCGGCCATCGCCTCGTCGATGCGCAGCACCGGAACGCGGACCTCGCGAGAGGCCGCCTTCGCCAGCTCGCCGACCGACGAGCAGGCGCCGAGCACGACGTCGGCGCCGAGCGACTCCGCGATTTTCGCGTACGTCACCCATCGCGCTTCGACCGCTCCGACGTCCGCCCCGTTCTTCGCCAGCTCCGGAAGAATCGAATCGTCCAGCAGATTGATCACTTCGCAATCGGGACCGATCTCATCCAGGACGAGCGCCTTGAGCGATTCGACCGTGACGGGCGTCGTATGAATGATCGCCAGTTTCTTTTTCGTCATATCGCCATTACCCTTTCGTCCCTGCGGAAATGTTCATCCCTTCGATGAAATATCGTTGGAAGAAGAAGAACAGGATCAGCACCGGCAGTAAGACCAAGACCGAGCCGGCCATCAAATAATGCCACTGATTGACGCCCGAGCTCACCTTGAACGACTGCAAGCCGATCTGCAGCGTGTACATATCCTCGCTCGCGACATAGATGAGCGGTCCGAGGAAGTCGTTCCATGCGCCGTTGAACGCCATGATCGCGATCGTCGCCATGACCGGCTTCGACAACGGAATCATGAGTCTCGCCCACACGTAAAAGTGGTTCGCGCCGTCGATTTTCGCCGCTTCGATCAGATCGTTCGGAATCGTCATAAAATATTGGCGGAACAAGAAAATTTGGAACGCGCCGCCGAAGAACGAAGGAACGATCAGCGGCAAGTACGAGCCGACCCAGCCGATCTTCGAAAACAACAAATAGGTCGGTATCAACGTTACGAAGCCCGGAATCGTCATCGTGCCGAGGATGATCAAAAACAACGCGCCGCGACCCGGAAACTTGATCTTCGCGAAGCCGTAGGCGATGAACGAGTTCGACAGTACTTGCCCGATGACGACGAAGAACGCGATGATCGATGTGTTCCAAGTAAACCTCGTGAAATTGCCCGCCGCCCACGTTTCCGTATAGTTGCTCCAGACGAATTTCTCAGGCCACCAAGTCGGCGGGTACTGAATAATTTCTTCCAGCGACTTGAGCGACGTCTGCAGCATCCACCAGAGCGGCATTAAGAACGAGGCGCTGCCGACGATAAGCAAAATGAAGATCAACGTCTTCCGAAGTCGCTCGCGGTTGCGTCGGCCTTCGAAGTAGGACGGTCCGCTCGATGTCGTTCGGCTCATCGGTTGTCCCCTCCCTCGTAATGCACCCAATATTTAGACGCGATCATATTGAAGATCGTGACGGCGATCGCGATCAGGAACAAGAACCATGCCATGGCCATCGCATAGCCCATGTCGAACACCTTGAACGCTTTGTTGAACATGTGCAGATTAAAGAACAACAGCGAGTTCATCGGCGAACCCGGACTCGACGGGTCGGCGGACATAATATAACCTTCCTGGAACACTTGGAAGCCGCCGATCAAGCTGGTTACAAGGTCGAAGAAGATGACCGGCGTCACCATCGGCACCGTAATGTGCCAGAATTTGCGCAAGTGGCCCGCGCCGTCGAGCTCCGCCGCTTCGTACAACTGCTCGGACACGCCTTGCAGCGCCGCCAAGTACAAGAGCATGCCGCCGCCGACCGCCCACAGCCTCATAAGAATCAAGGAATTCTTCGTCCACGCCGGGTCTGTCAGCCAGTTCGGGCCGTCGATACCGACGAAGCCGAGCACGGTGTTCACGAGTCCGCTTTGCGGCTCGAGCAGCATCATCCACAGCATGTAGACGCCGATCCCGGACAGAACGGCCGGCAAGTAATAGATCGTGCGGAAAACCCGCATGCCCGGCACTTTGACGTTCAGCAGCACCGCAACGAGCAAGGAGCCGATCGTTGTGAGCGGCACCATGATGGCTACATAATACAAAGTGTTTTTAAGCGATATCCAAAAGAGCGGGTCCCGATCGAACATGATTTGATAGTTCCGGAACCCGACCCAGTCCATTCGAGAGGTTATGTCGTAATTGGTAAAGCTCGCATAGAGGGAAAATAACAACGGTCCTCCGGTAAAGCAAAGAAACCCGATAATCCATGGGGCCACAAACATGTAACCTTGTGCAGCCTCTCGTCTATCCAATGACAGCCGTTTTCTTTTGTTTTTCGGCTTTGGTTGCATAGCACCCGTTTCCACGCCCTACCCCTCCTTCTTTAAGAAATAAAGGGCGGAGCGGTTCGAGAACCTCTCCACCCTTCGTTCAAGCCCTTCGAATTACTGGTTTTGCGCGACGAGATCTTCGATCGCTTTTTGCGCTTTCGCAAGCGCGTCTTCCGGCGATTGCTGGCCCTGGATGGCCGCTTCGATTTCCGGATTGAGCAGCGTCGCGAAGTCCGGCGCGGAAACCGGAGCCGGCGTCATTTTCGTTACGGCAAGGTTTTCTACGGAGAACGCATAAATCGGATCGGCCATCAAGTCCGCATCGCCTGCGACTTCCTTGTTCGCAACGTTGTCGAAGTTGAATTGCGCCCAATATTTCTGAGCGTCGTAATCCGTCATGAACTTCAGGAACTCCCAGCTTGCTTCAGGATTTTTCGCGCCTTTCGGAATTTCGATCGAGAAGCCGCCGCCGACGCTCCAATGACCTGCGCCTTCTTTATATTCCGGAAGGGGAGCAACGCCGAAGTCGTCGCGGTTCGCCGCGAAGTCGCGGATTTGCGTCCAGAATGTACCTACGTCAGCTTTCATAGCGAGCTTGCCGGCGATGAGCGGTTCGCTCGTCTTCGATCCGAACGTCGCTTTGAACGTTTCGACATTTTCCTTGCCGAGGCGCTCATCCCAGGACATTACCCATTTCAAAGCGTCGACATGTTCCGGAGTGTCTACGTTGACTTTGCCGTCTACGCCGACCCACGCCTCGCCTTTGCCTGCGTTCAACATGAACAATTCGAAACCGCCTGCAAGCAACGGGTGGTAGCCAAGGCGTTCGATCTTGCCGTCCGCGCCGATCTTGTCGAGCTTCTTCGCGTACTCTTCCATCTCCGCCCACGTTGTCGGCGGCTTCTCCGGGTCGAGACCCGCTTCGGCGAACATCTTCTTGTTGTAGAACAAGAAGCGCGTATCCGTGTTGAACGGAAGGGCGTATACGTCGCCGTTGTGCTTCATCGCTTCGAAGAGGTTCTCGTGGAAACGTCCGCTGATATCGTCCTTCGCGAGGAACGGAGACAAGTTTTCCACTTGGTTTTTGTCGGCGCGCTGCGCGACCTTCGCGATTTCGTGAATGATGACGTCCGGCGGGTTGCCGGCTGCGATTTGCGCGAGCGCCTTCGTCCAACCTTCGCCGTACGGCAGGAAGACGTGCTTTACGGTAATCCAATCTTGCGAACCGTTAAAGTCGGATACGATCTTCTCGATAATCGGGCGGCGCGTCGTGGAACCCCAGTGCGTCCAAAATTCGAGTTCGACCTTCTCTTTCGGCTTGTCGACGGCCGGCTGCTCCGCCGGCGTCTCGGACCCCGTAGCCGGCGCCTCGGCAGGTTCTTCTGCGTTGTTGCCTCCGGAACAAGCGGCCAGCAATGCCGACAAACTGACGACCGACGCCAGAAGCAGGAACATTGATTTCTTTACCTTCTTCATACTGTGGCACTCCCCCTAAGTATTAGAAACTCCCCAAGACCACACACAAGGCAACACTTTGAAGCGGTTTCAATGTTGTTTCTTGGCTACATCCCTTATTATCAACACATCATGTTGCATTGTCAATAAGGAATTTAGCGCTTTCAACAATATTTAGCGTTGTTTTATGTGGTTTTCCTATATTCTGTGACATTTACCTGTGGGAATCTTCCATTCATGCTATAATGGCGCCATAATTCCACACAATTCCCTGAACCGGAGGTTACGTATACTATGTCCTCGAGGCCGAATCTTATTCTCATTTCCACCGACCAGCAGCGCCACGATAGTATCGCCGCCAACGGAAGCGCCTTCTTGCGCACGCCGAATTTGGACCGTCTCGCGAACGAAGGCGTAACGTTCCGCCGGGCGTATTGTCCCAACACCGTATGTACGCCGTCGCGCGTATCCATGATGACCGGATTGCACCTGTCCCGCCATGGCTCCTACAATATCGGCACCGCCGTCTCCGATCCATCCCTCTTCCTTAGCTCGCTGCTTCGCCGGAACGGCTACCGGACGCATCACGTCGGGAAAGCGCATTGGTACCCTTGGGAGTCGCCGAGTCCGGAGACGCTCGGACCCGAACGCTCGCGCGAGCCGTGCCGCGACTTCGCCGGCTTCGATACCGCCGAGCTTTCCCGAGGCCACGGTCCCTGGGCCGCGACCTCGGGCCATTACGGCGCATGGTTGGAAGCGCAAGGCCTCGACCCCGCCGATATCCGCGTCGAGTTTCTATTTAAGGGGCAGGGAGACTATAACGGCACAGGCGATTCCGCGCTGCCGGAGCGCTACCACCATGGGGCCTGGGTCGCCGAACGGGCGATCCGATGGATGGAACGGCGCGAGGACGGGGACGATCGCCCCTTCTTCTTGAATCTAGGGTTTCAAGACCCTCACCATCCCCACGTCTTACCGTCCGACTTTCTCGAACGGGTCGATCCGGAGGTCGTGCCCCCGCCCGCGGCGCGCGCCGATCGGGAGGCGGACGAGGCGGAGCACGTTCCGCTGTTCCGGAACGGCACGCTTGTCGAGAGCCGCTTCAACGGTACGTTCGAGATGGCGGGCAACGGCAAATACGCTTGGGAGCCTTATTTCGAAAGAGAGGAATTCGCGAAGCAGACGAGGGCTTATTATTATTCGATGGTCCAGCTGATCGACCGACAAGTCGGCCGCCTCCTGGATGCGCTCGACGCCTTCGGGCTCGCCCGGAATACGTTCGTCGTGTTCACGTCGGATCACGGCGAGATGCTCGGCGATCACGGCATCGGGCAGAAGGGTCCGCTGGTGTACGAAGGCGTGACGAAAATCCCGCTTCTAATGAGGTATCCTGACGGATTCGAGCCCCAAGCTCCGGCAGAGCCGTGCGCATCGCTCGTCGACGTGCTGCCGACGTTGGCGGACGCGGCCGGCATCGCCGATTCGATTCGGCGCGAAGGCGTCAGCTTGCTTCCGATGCTCCGCGGGGAGGGACCGCCGAAGCGGACCGGCGTGCGCATCGAATACAAAGAAGAACCGGATCGTATCCGGTTCAAGTGTTGGGTGACGCCGGAATGGAAGCTCGCCCTCTATACCGGCGAACCGTTCGGCGAACTATACGATCTAAAGAACGATCCGGGAGAGCGCCGCAATTTGTACGCGCCCCCCGAATACGCTTTGATCAAACAAGAGCTGCTGCTCGGGCTGCTCGCCGATCAGGAGCGCGGCGAGCCGACGAATCCGCGTCCGTCCCGCGTATAACGAACGAACCCGTCAACGGACGAACGTCAGGCACACCGGGCGGCGAATCGAATCGTACCGATGCGCTTCCTCCAGCCGCCCGGTCGCCGCGTCCGCGGCGAAGACGCGGATGGCGTCGGAATCCTGCGCCGCGACCAACACGAATCGGCCGTCCGGCGCGATCGCGAAATGACGGGGCGTCTTGCTGTTCGTCGGCGCGAAGCCGACCGGCTCGAGACGCCCCTCGTCTTGCACTTTATAAACGGCTAAACTGTCGTGCCCGCGGTTCGAGGCGTAGACGAAACGGCCGTCCGGCGATACATGAATGTGGGCGCACGCGTTGTCCCCGTCGAACCCAGCCGGCAGCGTCGAGACCGTCCCCAGCGCCGTGTATGCGGCCGGGTCGCCGTCCGCCGTTCGGAACGCAGCGACGGTGCAAGAAAGCTCGTTCACGACGTAAACGACCGGAAGCGTCGGATGGAACGCCATATGCCGCGGTCCGTCGCCGTTCGCCAAGGCGATCGACGCGACCCGTTCGAAGCGGTCCCCTTCGATCGCGTAAGCCGCCACCCGATCGATGCCGAGGTCCGGCACGAGCAGATGCCGCCCGTCGGGCGACAGGTTGACCGAGTGCGGATGCGGCGCCTCCTGCCGATCCGCTCGCGGTCCGTTGCCTTCGTGCGCGGTCAATCTCGAACGCGCTCCGAGCGAACCGTCCGCCAGCACGGGGAAGGCGGCGACGCTCCCGCCGGAATAATTGGAGACGAACAGCCGCGTCTCGTCCGCCGACAGCGTCAGGTGGCACGGGTGCGCCCCGCCCGTCTCGCGTCGACCGAGCGGTCGCAGCTCCCCCTCCGAACCGATTCCGAACGCGACGACCGCGCCTTCCGACGTCTCGCCGACGGCGTACAGCGCGGTGCCCGCGCGGTTCGCCGTCAAGAAGGACGGGTTTTCCAAGCCGGCGAATCCGGCTTCGTACGTTAACGCCCCGCTCTCGACGTCGTACCGATACCGGTGAATGCCCGGCTTCGAGGCTTGCTCGTAACTGCCGACATATAGGTACATAAGTTATCTCCCTTTGAGCTTCTCGAGAATCGGCTTATTCGGCAAATAATGAAGCGATCGCACGTACCGGATCGTTCGCGTCCGCGCCCGCATCACGACGGATTGCGTCTCCGCGCGCTGGTCGGCGAAATACCGGACGCCGCCCAAAATTTCGCCCGGGGTAACGCCGGTCGCGGCGAAGATGACGTCCTCCGTGCCGACCATATCGTCCATCGTCAGCACCTTATAAGGATCCGTGATGCCCATCCGAATGCAGCGTTGGAATTCCTCGGCGTTCGCCGGCATCAGACGGCCTTGGAGCTCGCCGTCGAGGCAGCGAAGCGCGGCCGCCGCGAGCACGCCCTCCGGCGCCCCGCCCGAGCCGACGTACAGGTCGATGCCCGCGTCTTCGAAGGCGGGCGCGATCGCGCCGGCCACGTCTCCGTCGGACAAAAATTTGATCCGCACGCCTACGCGGCGCAGCGTCTTGATTTGCGTATCGTGCCGCGATCGATCGAGAATCATGACCGTCAAATCCGAGATCGACTTGCCGAGCTCCTTCGCGGCGACGCGAAGCGTCTCCTCGAGCGGCCGTTCGATGCTGAGCTTCCCCTTCAGCTTCGGACCGACCGCGAGCTTCTCCATGTACATGTCCGGGGCATGAAGCAGCTGTCCCTTGTTCGCGACCGCGATGACGGACAAGGCGTTGTTCAGCCCCTTGGCGACGATCTCCGTCCCTTCCAGCGGATCGACCGCCACGTCGACTTCCGGTCCGTCCAAGTTGCCGACCGATTCGCCGATGTACAGCATCGGAGCCTCGTCCATCTCGCCTTCGCCGATGACGACCGTCCCCTTAATGGAGACCGAGTCGAACATCGCGCGCATCGCCTCCGTGGCCGCCCCGTCGGCCCCGTCCTTGTCGCCGCGTCCCATCCAAGGCGCCGAGGCCAATGCGGCCAATTCCGTCACCCGCACCAATTCCAACGCAAGCTCTCTCTCCATACGTCCGTTCCGCCCCCTTGTTCGAATGCCCCTCTCACGCAGATTCTGGTTGTAACATCCATTGTACACGAAATCCATCGGGTTTCGGCTACGATTTCTTCCGATTATTCCCTTCTTCGAAATACGGGAGCGTCACCTTGCACGTCGTTCCTTCGCCGATGCGGCTCCTCACCTCGATCGTTCCGCCCATTTGGCGAACGATGTTGAACGTAACGAGCGTGCCGAGCCCCGTTCCCTTCTCCTTCGTCGAGTAATACGGCGTACCCAAGCGGGCGATCTGTTCCGGGGTCATCCCGCTCCCCGTATCGATGACGTACAGCTCTACCCCCTGATCCTTCTCGAGCGACCAAAATTCTACGGCCCCTCCGCTCGGCGTCGATTCGATCGCGTTCTTCCCGAGATTGATCATCGCTTGGCGAAATTTCGAACGGTTGCCGTATACCGCTCCGTCGCCGTCGACGCGATTCACGATCGTCACGTTCTGATAATTCGCATAGGAATTCAATATGTTAGCGATGTAGTGGCACTCTTCCTTCACGGACAGCCGTTCCTTCTCCTCCGCCTCGGGCTTGCTGAGGGCGAGGTAGTTCGAGATGATGAGCTGCGCGCGATCGAGCTCTTCCAAGCAGATGGCCGAATACGAGGCGCGCTTCTCGTCGCCTAGCGCCGAGTCGCCGAGCAGCTGGATGAACCCACGCACGGCGGTCAGCGGATTGCGCACTTCGTGAGCGACGGAGGCGGCGAGCTCGCTGACGAGTTTCATTTTCTCGGCGTCCAAGATGTCTCTCTTCATCCGTTGGTGCTTGCGAATCGCTTCGATGAGGTAGACGTTCAACCCGATTAGCGCGCATTGCGCGACGATCAGCGGGAATTGAGGCGAGAGCATGTTATTGTAAGCGTTTGCGAAATCGCCCTGCAATCCAAAATAGATGAAGACGGACCCGATTCGCAGCACGAAACAGATGCCGACGGCCGTCCAGACCCGCTCCCAAAACCCGAATCGTTCGAACCGCCGGTGCGCGGCGAAGAGGAGCGCGACCGCCGGAGCGAGGGCGATTACGTAATGCAACATGGTAATCCCGCCCAGAACGTCCCGGTAAACGAGCAAAGCGGCGAGGAGGCAGATCGTCGCGATCGGCCCGCCGTAAAGGGAGCCGGTAACGAACGGTACGGAGCGGAAATCGATCGCCGAACCGAAAATATAGACCGGGTACGTCATGGTAAACAGCAAGGGAAGTACGTATAGAAGGAAGACGGCCGCGCCGTGCCGCCAGCCGGAGCTCGTCCAGCGGTAAGCATACTGATAGAGCAGCAGCGGGAGCAACACGATAAAGACGTTCAACAGCAATTCGCGAAACACATGGTCCAACATCGCGCCCATCCCCCTTCTTGCGTCAGAAATATGCGAAAGGTAAGGTGAAAAAGGCCGACGGATTCCCCCCCGTCGGCCTTGCGCAACGTCAGTTCCACTCGAATTCGACCGCGTTCAAGAACGCGCGCGCGAGCGCCGCGTGTCCCGTCATGTTCGGATGCACCCGGTCCCAGGCGAGAGTCGCGGGATAGATGTGCTCGAGCAGCCGGTCGATCGCCGCCTGCGTGTCGACGAATTTCGCGCCATGCTTCTCGGCGAGCCGCTTCACGACCGCGCCGAACCGATCCATGTCGGCGCGCATCGCGTCGTCCCGGTTCGGTTCGATGTAGTACGGGGTCATCAACACAAGTCCTTCCACCAGCGGCTTCGTCCGCTCGATCAATGCGTCGAGCGTAGCTTCGTATTCTTCGATGAGCACATGCCCCTCGACGATCGTCGGCGTGTCGTATTGGCGCCATACGTCGTTAATGCCGATCATGATCGACACCCAGTCCGGCTTCAGCTCGACGACGTCCGTCTCCCAGCGCGCCTTCAAGTCGCGCACCGTGTTGCCGCTCGTTCCCATATTGACGACTCGTATCGCCCGCTCGGGATACCGTTCGTTCAGCAGCGCGGAGACGAGCGCGACATACCCCTTGCCGATGGCGGCGAACAGCCCTTCCCCGCGCGGACGCGCCCGCTCGCAATCCGTAATGGAATCTCCGATCATAACCAACGTCTGCCCGTGCCGCAACAACATTCGTACGTTCCCCCCGGTAAAATCAATGTTTAGTTCTTATCTTACCGGAAAGGGTTTCCACCGTCGATAGCCGATTATTGTGCGCCGACTGGCTCCGGTTTCGGCTCGTCGTCCCGCTTCGGCGCCGGCGGACTGCCGGAAAACCGGTCCGACAGCTCGTCGAGCGCAAGCATCTCCGTGACGGGGAGCAGCCAGTCGGCTCCGCGCATGCGCGCCTCCGTCCCTACGCCTACGGCGAACATGCCCGCCGCCCGGATCGCCGCGATGCCCGCTTCCGCGTCTTCGATGGCCGCGCAGTTTCGGTACGGCACGCCCAGCGCCTCGGCCGCCGCGAAGAAAATTTCCGGATCGGGCTTGCCCTTCGCCACCGACCCGGCGTCGACGATCGCGTCGAAGTACGCGCCGACGCCCAGCCTTTCGACGACGAGCCGCGCGTTCCGGCTCGCGGACGCGATCGCCGTCTTGAGGCCCCGCGATTTGACGTCGCGGAGGAACGCCTCGATCCCCGGCAGCAGCGCCTCCGGCGTCAGCTGCTCGATCCGTTCGACGTAGAGCTCGTTCTTTCGGTTCGCGAGCGCCGCCTTCTCCTCCTCCGAATAAGGCCGGCTCGCGCGCTCCAACACAATGTCGAGCGACGTCCGCCGGTCGACGCCCTTCACCCGTTCGTTCACGGACGGATCGAGCGGAACGCCCTGCTCGTCGGCGATCCGCTTCCAGCACTCGTAATGGAACGAAGCTGTATCGACGATGACGCCGTCGAGATCGAAGATGACCGCTTCGAGCTTGCGCCGCATGGAGACGACCGCCGGACGCCCGGACGCGAGCCGCAGCTCCCGGCCTTCGTGCTCGATCGTCAGGTCGTCGCCCTCGAGGAGCGAATACGTCGCGTCGTCCGGCGTAACGCGAACGCGCAGCCGCCGCCCGCGGAACGCGACGACGAATGCGTACGCCGTCCAGCGCGCCGGGATCGACGGGCGGAAGCGGAGCTTACCGTCCTGCTCCCGCATGCCGCCGAACCCGTTCGCGAGCGACAGCCACGTCCCGGCCATCGCCGCGGTGTGCAGGCCGTCCTTCGCGTTCCCGTTTCGATCGTCCAGGTCCATGCGCGCCGTACGGAGGAAGTAATCGTACGCTCTGTCGATTTTCCCGATTTCGGCCGCGACGATGCTGTAGATACACGGCGACAACGACGAATCGTGCGTCGTGAGCCGCTCGTAAAACTCGTAATCGCGGCGCTTCTGCGCCAGCGAAAACCGGTCGCTCTGCAGGAACGACGCCAAGACGACGTCGGCCTGCTTCAGCACCCGATGCCGGTAAATGACGAGCGGATGATAGTGAAGCAGCAGCGGATATTTGTCCGCCGGGGCGTTCGCGAAATCCCACTCCGCCCGATCGAGGAACGCGTCGTCCTGCAGCGTCACGCCGAGCCCCGCATCGTATGGGACGTACATCCGTTCCGCGGCGCGCTGCCAAGCGTCGACCTCCGCGTCGTCCAGCGCGATTCGGCTCGCGATGTCCCGGTACGCGTCCGTCCGCTCGCTCCGCAGACGACGCGCCGTCGCCGCCGCATACTCCAGATGGTCCTTCGCCATCACGTTCGTGAACGCGTTATTGTTTACGAGCGCCGTATACTCGTCGGGACCGGTGACGCCGTTGATGCAGAACCCCTTATGCGGAATATAGTCCCCCAGGTCCGCCCAGAGGCGCGCCGTTTCGAAGAGGAGCTCGGCCCCCTTGTCGATCAAAAACTCGTCGTCTTCCGTTGCCGCCATATATTTCTTCAGCGCGTACGCGATATCCGCATTGATATGAACCTGCGCCGTGCCCGCCGGGAAATACGCCGACGTCTCTTCGCCGCCGATCGTCCGCCAAGCGAACAAGGCGCCCTTCTGCGACATCGTTCGCGCCCGCTCGCGCGCCTTGTCCAAGATGCCGTACCGGTACGTCAGCAGCTGCTTCGCGATGTCCGGGTTCGTATAGAGGAAGAACGGCAAAATGTACGTCTCGGTATCCCAGAAGTAATGCCCCTCGTACCCTTCCCCCGTCAGCCCTTTCGCGCTTATGTTCGTCTCCCCGTCCCGTCCGACCGATTGGAGCAGCTGGAACGCGTTGAAGCGAACGCCTTGCTGCAGCGCCGGATCGCCTTCGATCGTAACGTCCGTCCGCTCCCAGAACCGCTCGAGGAACGCCCGCTGCTCTTCGAGCAGCGCGTCGAAGCCGTCCGTCTTCGCCCGCTGGACCGTCTGCTCCGCCTTTAGACGCAACTTACGCTCGTCCAGCGTCCCGGGGTCTTCCTTGGACGTATGGTACGCGATCGTCTTCGTCAGCGTCGCGGGCACCCCCAGAGGCGAAGCGAAGGAGAAGCGGATCGCAGCGCCGTCCGCCGACGTCTCGGCTTGGATCGCGGCGGCCTCCTCCGCCTGGAGCTGATGCTCCGCCGCGCACATGACCGTAAATCCCGAACGCTTCGTCCGTTGGTGAAGGAACGCGAGCGTCCCGACCGCCGCGCGGTCGATCGTCGTTAAGGCCGGCTCCGTCAGCGCCGAACCGAGCCGCGGGTCGCCCTTGGACACCTGATTGCGCACCGCGCCGTCGATCGTCGAGACGAGACCGATCAGTCCGTGAAAGTCGACCGTCGTCACCTCGTACCGAATGGCGGCGACATGCTTGCGGGTCAAGCTGACCAGCCGTTCGATGCGGACGTCCACCTGGTTCCCGTTCGACAGCTCGAGCCGCATCGTCCGCACGAGCGTCCCTCTGCGAAAATCGAGGGTCCGCTTGTAGTCGAGCAGCTTGCAGGCGAACAGATCGACGCGTTCGCCGTCGACGTACAGCTCGATGCCCCTCGCGTCGGCGACGTTCAGCATCGTCTGACCGACCCGCGCGTAGCCGTACGCGTCCTCCGGGTATCGGATCGGCTCGGTTTCGTAAAATGCATTAATGTACGTTCCGCGCGTCGAACGCCCTTCCGCTCCGCGGAACCCTTCCTCGAGATTGCCCCGCATGCCGAGATACCCGTTGCCGAGGCTGAAGATCGTCTCGTCCACGAGGTTCGTCGCTTCGTCCCATCCGTCTTCGACGACCGACCACTCGTCGTACGCGTACTTCGGTTTGAAATCGCCATTCGTCGTTCGTGTGCCGCCCATGATGCATATCCCCTTTTGTTAACATCTGCTATTGGCTAGCATGTAACAAGAAGGGGCGAACCATGCGAGCCTTCTCGAAGTCCATAAGAAAAACCGCCTTGCGGGCGGTTCGGTCGTTGCGTAATGTTATGCATCCGCGGCGCAGCGGAACCCGGCGTTGCCGGTCGAGCTGTCGGGCGTATTGGAGCTGCGGGCCGCGACGCGATACCGATTGCAGTACGATTTATGGCACAAGTACGAACCCCCGCGCATGACCCGGCTCGTCCCGTCCGGCGGACCTTTCGGATGCAGCGGATTCGCTTCCCGATGATGCGTCGGATGGAACCAGTCCGCGCACCATTCCCAGACGTTGCCCGAGACGTTGTACAGACCGAAGCCGTTCGGCTCGAACGCGTCGACCGGGCACGTGCCGGCATAGCCGTCGGAGGCGTTGTTTTTATCGGGGAATTTGCCTTGGAAAATGTTGCACATATGCTTGCCCTCCGGCTTCAGCAAGTCCCCCCACGGGTACCGCTTGCCGACGAGTCCGCCGCGCGCCGCGTATTCCCACTCCGCTTCCGTCGGGAGCCGCTTGCCGGCCCATCGGCAGAACGCCTCCGCGTCGTTCCAACTTATATGTACGACCGGATGGTCGCCGCGGCCTTCGACGGAGGTGCCGGGGCCCTCCGGCTGCGCCCAATACGCGCCATGCACCGTATACCACCACGGCGTCTGCCGCGGCACCTGCGTGACCGACTTGGCCACCTCCTCCGGCACGAGCGAATGAAAGACGAACGACCAGCCGAACCGTTCGGCCTCCGTCTTGTAGCCGGTTTCGTCGACGAAGGCGGCGAATCGGTCGTTCGTCACCGCGTACGGATCGATGAGGAACGGGCCGACCGTCACTTCCCGAATCGGTCCTTCCCCGTCGGCGGGAAAGCCCTCTTCGTCGTCGGTTCCCATCAGGAACGCGCCGCCGGGGAGGCGAATCATACCGCCCTTGCCCCCGTCCCGAGCTTGGTCTCCTGCGCCGTTCCCGGCGCCGAGGTCCGTCTTCGGCTCCGCGCCCGGCGCCGCCCCTTCGCGCATCGGCGCGCAGCAGGAGGGCACGGATTCGATTTTTTTAAAAGCCACTGCGATCTCCCCCCTCTGGATTAACTGAATACGGCCGCTCCGACGAGACCGCACAGCAGGATGACGACGATCGGATGCGTCTTGAACTTGAACAGCGCGAGAAGCGAACCCGCGAAAATCGCGAATAAGACGACCGTCTCCCAGCCGAACGCTTCGAGGTTCGTCGGAACGAGGCCGTTGCCGACCGCGAACGTGATCGCGGCATAGAAGATCAGCGCCGCGACGATCGGTCGCAGCCCGTAAAAGCCGTTCTTTACCACCTTGCTTCTCTTCACTCTATAGAAGAAAGACGCCGCGATCAAGATGAAGATCAAGGACGGGAGGATCGTTCCGAGCGTAGCGACGGTCGCGCCGGGAACGCCGGCGATCCGGAAGCCGACGAAGATCGCGGAATTCGTGGCGATCGGCCCCGGCGACATGCCGGCGACCGCGATGGCGTCCGTGAACGCCGGCAAGGTCATCCATTCGTGCCGGTGCACGACCTCCCGTTCGATGACGGGGATCATCGAGTATCCGCCGCCGAACGACACGGCTCCGATCATCAGAAACGTTGCAAACAGCTCCCACAACACCGTCGCCGAATCCATCTAGATGCCATCTCCCATCATGTAGCCCCAATCCTCCGATTCCGACTTCGGCTTCGCTTCCGTCTTCAACCCGAGACGCGCGCGCCAGGCGACGAGGCCGACGCCGAGAACGAAGCCGCCGACGATGACGAACAACGGGTGCAGCCCCGCGAACAGCGCCAGCATCGTCGCGATCGCGACGCCGAGCGTCGTCTTGTCGACGACGGCCGTCTTGGCGATTTTGAATCCCGCATAACAGATTAAGGCGACGACCCCGGCCCGAATGCCGGACAGCGCCGCTTCCACCTTCGGATGGTCGTGCAGCTGCAAGAAGAAAGCGGACAGCAAGAGCACGATGAGGAACGTCGGCAGCAGCACGCCCGCCATCGCGGCGACGGCGCCGGCCGTTCCGGCCAATCGATAACCGATGAACGTGGCCGAATTGATCGCCACCGCCCCGGGAACCGATTGCGCTACCGCGAAGACGTCGGCGACGTCCTCGGAAGCGAGCCACTTCCGGCGTTCGACGACTTCCTTCTCGATCAAGGGAATCATCGCGAAGCCGCCTCCGAACGTGACCGGACCGATCTTGAGGAAGCAGAGGAAAATCGACGGCAGCATTCTGAAGCGTTCCAGCCATGTGCGGCGGTTCAATTCGATACCGCTCTCCAGCCCGGTTCGCAGCACGGCGATCCCCCCCTTTCCGAATGATGCTTGTTACGTTCATTATACCGTAGTTTTTTCTATTTTGGCATAAACTTTTGCTCATTTTCTTAAATGCTTTTAAATTAAAGTCATAATTTTTGCTTATCCAGACATCATTCGACCATTTTGATATAAAGTTGAGTTTTCCGCTTGGAATTAGGCGAATGCCCGGGGGAAAAGAAAAAACGCCGGCTATTTGCGCAGCCGGCGATTGGCTAACAAATAATCGGCGTCGGTATCGACGATATAGACGCTGCCCTTGCAGCACGGGAAGACGAGCAGCTTCTTCTTGCCCTCGCGAATCTCCTTCAGTTCCTTCTTGCGCATCGGCAGAATCACATTGCTCGTCCCGCAGAACGGACATTCCGAGACGTACACGTCCTCCCCGAGCGTCTCATACGGCCATGCATGGGAAAAAGGGATCATAGCACCTGGCGTTCCTTTCGTTCCTGCTAGAATATGTGGAGTAGTATAGACCATTCCGCCCTATGTTACAATGGAACACACATCTTCCGGAAGGAGGTTCTCCCATGCCGGACTGGTCCTATCATCCTTTATTCAAGCCGCTGCTGTTCGCGCTTCCGCCGGAGCGGGCGCGAAAGCTTACGCTTTCCGCGATCGGCGCCGTCGGGCGTCTGCCCGGAGGGCCGTTCCTCATCCGTACGCTCGGACATCTGGAGACGCCGGAAGCGATGAGCGTCGATCTGTTGGGGCTCCGCTTCGACTGTCCCGTCGGGCTCGGCGGCGAAGTCGACCCCCATGGAGAAGCGCGGGTCGCCCTGTCGCAATTCGGCTTCGGCTACCTCGAGATCGGACCGATCTCGGAGCGAGGGACGGCGCCGTCCCCGATTCGACGCGAGACGGACGCGCAATCGCTCCACGTCGCCGACCGGTTCGCGAACGACGGCGTCGAGCGGTTCGAGCGAACGATCCGCCGCGACCGCGGGCGCGGCAAATTCGAGAAGCCGCTCTTCCTGCGGCTGCGTCACGACGTCGGGGCGCCGCCGGAAGAGGCGGCCGCCCAGTACGGCCGTCTGGCGGCCCGGCTCGCGCCGTACGCGGCGGCGTTCGTCGTCGACGCGGATGACGAGCGGTGGGCGGAGCCGCTACGAAGCGCCGCGCTCCGGCGGATCGGCGAAGCGGTCCGCGCGGCCGCGCCGGAGAAGCCGCTGCTGCTGTACGTCGCGCCCGACGAGGCGGAGCGAGCGCTCGAGGCGACGGCCGCCTTGGCGCGCGAGCGCTGGGACGGCGTCGTCGTCGGCGCCGCCGCGGGCGACTCGCGAAGCGGCTGGCGCTCCGGCGCCGCCGTCCGCGACGCGGCCCGCCGGACGGTCGCGTCGCTGCGCGCCCGACTCCCGCGGCCGTTCGTCCTTGTCGCCGCCGGCGGCGTCGTCGAGCCGAAGGACGCCGTCGACCTGCGCCGGGCCGGCGCCGACCTGATCGAGCTGAACGCCGGCCTCGTCTTCGCCGGGCCGGGCCTCCCGAAGCGGGCGAACGAAGCGCTGCTCTACGAGACGCTTCGGGACGCTCCCGCCCCGAAGCCCCCTTCGTTTTGGCGGCAATGGGGCTGGATGCTGCTGCTCGGCATCGGGATGCTCGTCGGCGGCGCGATCGCTGCGGCGTTGGCGGCGACGTCCGTCTTGCTCCCCTACGACATCCGCTTCCTCGGCGTCGACCGCGAGACGATCCATCAATGGAACGAACATCTGCTCCCGTTCATGTCGCATGATCGGATGACGCTCGCGGGCACGATGATGTCGATCGGGATCATGTACGCCGGCCTGGCCGGGTACGGGATGCGCCGCAGGCTCCATTGGGCCCGAATGGCGGCGATGACGTCCGGCGCCGCCGGGTTTTCCGGATTTTTCCTTTACCTGGGGTACGGGTATTTCGACCCGCTGCATGCGGCCGTCTCCGCCGCGCTGCTTCCGATGTTCCTCTTCGCCATGCGGGATTCGAAGGACGAACCGTCGCGGCGAAAACCGAACGACGCGAACGACGCAAGATGGCGATTGGCCTTGTACGGCCAGCTCGCCTTCGTCTGCGTCGGCGTCGGGCTCGCCGTCGGCGGCCTCGCGATCGCGGGCGTCGGCGTGACGCAGGTGTTCGTGCCTTCGGATCTCGCCTACCTGGGCTCGCACGCCGCTCATCTGGACGCGGCGAATCCGCGCCTCGTGCCGGTGATCGCGCACGACCGCGCCGGATTCGGCGGCGCGCTCTTCGCGGACGCGCTGGCCGTGCTGATGACGGCGCTGTGGGGCCTGCAGCAAGGGGAAAGGTGGATTTGGCGCATGCTGCTTCTCGCCGGAATTCCGGGCTTCGCCGCGGGTCTCGGCATTCATGCGGCGATCGGATATACCGACTTCCTGCATCTGCTGCCGGTGTACGCGCTCGTCGTTCTGTATCTCGCCGGACTGATCTGTTTATATCCGTATTTGCATGCCGAAGACGGCGCTCCGACTACGTCGTCCGAAGCGCCGGAACCGTCACGGTGACGGTCGTTCCTCGTCCGGGCTGGCTCTGAATGCGGAGCCGGCCTTGCAGCGAATGGACGAAATGAAAACAATACATCAGCCCCGTCCCCGTCCCGCTGCTGCGCGTGTTATACTTCGGCATGCCGAGCTGCTCCAGCTGCTCCTCCGTCATGCCGACGCCGTTGTCCGACACGACGATCGCGAGTTCCTTGCCCTTCCAATACGAGGAGACGGTCAGCCGACCTCCGCGGTGCAGCGCGTTGGCGCCGTTGCGCAGCAGATGCATAAGGCATAATCTTAGCTGCTCTTCGTTGCAATACAGCGTAATATCGTCCGATACCGCGTTCACGAGGTCGATCTTCTTGGCTTCGATGACGGGCCAGATGTCGCGGAGCGCGCCGTCGATGCCCGCCGAGAGCGAGACGTGTTTCTTCTCCGCCTCCTTCAGCGTCGTGATCGTTAAGTAGGTATGAATGATCTTCTCCGCTTCGCTCAATTCTTGCATCGCCGTATTAACGTAGTAGAGAATCTGCTCGGACGGATGCTGCCGTTTGATCAGCTGCAGGAAGCCGTTGACCGTCGTCAGCGGGTTGCGGAGCTCATGCGCGATCAGTACCGCGAGGCTTCCGCTGACCGTCAGCTTCTCCATCCGCGCGATCTCGGTGCGGACCGAATCCGTCTCGCGGATATGCTCGCCGAGCGCAAGCGTCATCAACAGCAGCCCGGTTTGTACGGCGGCGAAGAGCAGCGCCGCGTCGATCGGCAGCGTCTCGCCCAACATCGCGACGCCGGCGAGCGTCATCGCCACCGTCGCGACGGAGAAGACGCTCGCCCACAGAATCTTCTTCAGCCAGGACGCCGCGAAGAACTTGGCCCGCGCCGCGGCGACGAGCGACGCGGTAAGCGTAGCGACAGCCAGCTCTTCGAGCCAGTATGCTTCGGCGATATAGTACCCGGCTGCCGCGGAGACGAGCGACAGCCCGAGACCGACCGGCCAGCCTCCATATAACGTTCCGGCGATGAGCGGAATGAATTTCAGGTCGTAAGTGAGACCGTGACCGTACGTGTAGGGGAAAAACATGCAGCCGACGAGCGGAACGCCCATGAAAAAACCGATCGCGAGGGGACCGGTGCGGTGGAACGGCAAGCGCTGCGAGAACGTCTGAATGACGAGAAACGGAAAAGCGGTAAGCATGACATTCAGCAGGATGGATGTGAGATTGTTCATAGTCCCTTAAACCCAATCATCGGTCCTCAAAGCCTCTCGACGTCGAATTTTGCCTCATTATACCATTAAATGCCAATGATTGGATAGAATGAAAGCCTCATTCCGTTAGGAATAAGGCCTTTTTTTTGAGGAAACCGCCGAAATCCGTCACCATTTTGCCGAATGCGTCACTCCTGCGAGGTTCGTCGAATCGTGTATAATGGAAGCCGGAAGGAGAGTGGGGACGCTATGGAGGACCTAGATGGGCGCATGCGCCTGCACGGCACGAAGGAAGTTCACGTCCTGCCGGACGTTCGAACGACGTTCCAACTGTTCGCCGCGCACCTGCGGCGCGTCGACGCGCCGTGGTCTTACCCGCCGCATGCCCACGCCATGTTCGAGCTGAACGTCGTGACCGAAGGCCTACAGCGGTTCTCGATCGAGTCGAAGACGCACGAGCAGCGCGCCGGGGACATCGCGATCGTCCGTCCCGGCGAACGCCATGCGGCGACGGCGGACGACGGGGACGCGATGGCTTATTTCTGCCTTCATTTCCAAGCGGACGACCCGTCGCTGCGGCGAAGCCTGCATGCGCTCGATCGCGGGCTGTATCCGCAAGGCTCCGAGGTCGAGCGGCGGATCGGTCCGGCGATCTCCCGCCTGATCGAGCTCGCCACCGCCGAGGCCGACGCGGAATCCGCCGCGCTCCGCATGCGGACGCTGTCCGCCGTCTATGCGCTGCTCGCCGCCCTCGCCGAGGAGCCGGAGCCTGAGCGGCGAAACGAGGGCAAGCCTGCCGGGGCCGCCGCGCGTCTCGCGGAAGCGATCGCAAGTCGGATCGAACGATCGGTCGCCGAAGGCGCGGACGGCGAAGCGGAGGACGACGCGATCTTGCGAATCGCCCGCTCGCTCGGCTACAGCCCGTCGCACTGCGCGCGCGTCTTTCGGGAAGCGTACGGCATGTCGCCGCGCGCGTATCGTTCCGCCGTCACGCTCCGCGAAGCGAAGCTGCTGCTGCTCGACCCGTTCCTCTCCGTCGAGGCGATCGCGGCGAAGCTCGGCTACGCCGACCCCGCGACGTTCAGCAAGCAGTTTCGCCGTTGGACCGGCATGTCGCCGAGGGAATACCGGACGTAAGCCGCTTCCCCTCGGCCCGCTCGAAGCTCAACCGTACTTGTACGTGATGCCGTGCCCTCCTTTCGGATACACCCAATGGATGTTGTGCGACGGGCAGGCGATGCGGCAGGTGCCGCATTCGATGCAATTTTCATAGGCGACGGTCGTAATCTTCTGCTTCCCGTCCCATTCGTACACGTCCGACGGGCAGAAATAATTGCAATCCTTCGTCGTGCACTTCAGACACGTATCCCGCTCCTTAATGATCAAGTGCGACTGGTCGTCGCACTTGTAGCGAATCGTGAACAGCCGATCCGTTACCGCGCTGTTTCCGTTCATCCATTCATCGCCCTCCATCCCTTATAGCCGAGTTTCATCAGGTTCACCGGGCCGCCGGCCGCCTTCTTGATGATCTCGACCGCCTTCCGCTGCTTCGCCGCCTTCGTCTCCCCGTCCACGAGGAACATCTGGTACGCCGCCTCGTTCACTGCGCGCGGCAGCTTCTCGAATAACAGCTCCGGATCTTCGTCCTTCAGCAGCTGATGCATGCCTTTGTATTTCTTAAGGTCCTTCGCCACGAACGACTCGCGAATGTTACGGTCGTAGGACGAGAGCGAGGGTGCGGAATAATTTTCGACCGCTCGCGCCCGTACGATCGCTTCTCCCGCCAGCCGCCCCGACGTCATCGCCAGATTGGTGCCCTCGCGGTGCACGAAATTGACGAGCTGCGCCGCATCGCCGCAGACGACCCAGCCGGCGCCGGACAGCGGCGGAATCGAATGATACCCGCCCTCGGGAATGAGATGTCCGGAATATTCCTTCGTTTCGCCGCCTTGGATGAGCTTCCTTATCATCGGATGCTGCTTCACCGCGTCGAGCACGGCGTACGGCTTCACCTTCTTGTCGCGCAGGTGGTTCACCATGACGCCGACGCCGAGCGAGATCGTCTCCTTGTTCGTGTAGAGGAATCCCATGCCGGCCATCCCGAGCGACGTCTCGCCCATGAACTCGATCGTGACGCCTTCGTCGCCTTCGAGGTTGAACCGGTCCTCGATTTTCTCCCGCGGCAACGCGATGACTTCTTTCACCGCCAGCGACACTTGATCGGGCTCCCATTCCCGATGAATGCCCATCGCCTTGCCGAGCAGCGAATTGACGCCGTCGGCGATGACGACGACGTTCGCGTACAGGTCGCCGTCCTCCCGATCGGTCCGCACGCCGACGACCTTGTCGCCTTCCCGGATGACGTCGGTGACGACCGTCTCGTACACGGGGATGGCGCCCGCCTCGACCGCTTTGTTCGCGAACCATTGGTCGAACTTGACCCGAAGGCCCGTGAAGCAGTTGTAAGGCGCCTTATACGCCTCGTTCCGGTGACCGAGCGTCACCATCGAGTCCTTGCCCATGAGCCAGATGCGCTGCTCCACGATATGCCGTTCGATCGGCGCGTTCCGCTCCGTCCAAAACTCCGGCACGAGCTCTTCGATCTGCTTGCGATACAGCACGCCTCCGAACAAGTTTTTCGCGCCGGGGAACTCGCCCCGCTCGATCAGCACCACGGACAATCCGGCCCGCGCCATCGTCATGGCCGCCGCCGCGCCCGCCGGTCCCGCGCCGACGACGACCGCGTCGAACTTTTCCGCCATACGCCCAACCCCTTCCCCCTCGGAAAATGATCCTACGCCGTCTACGCCGTCTCCGACGCCTTCGCCCGGGCGATGCCGCCGACGCCTCGCCGCGCCTTAATTCGCTCCGTAATCGCCGGCACGATCTTGAACAAGTCGCCGACGATGCCGTAATGCGCGATGCGGAAGATCGGCGCGTTCTCGTCCCGATTGATCGCGACGATCGTCTCGGCGTTCGACATGCCGACCGTATGCTGCACCGCGCCGGAGATGCCGATCGCGAAATATAGCTTCGGGCGCACCGTCTGCCCGGTCTGGCCGACCTGGTGCTCGTGTTTGATCCACCCGGCGTCGACCGCCGCCCGGGAGGCGCCGACGACGCCGCCCAGCGCGTCCGCAAGCGCTTCCAGCATGCGGAACGCTTCGGGCCCGCCGAGCCCTCTGCCTCCCGCTACGATGATTTCCGCCTCCTCGAGGTTGACGCCGCCGGTTTCCTCGAGGAAATCCAGCACCTGCGTCGCGATGTCCTCCTCCTTCAGCGGGCATTCGATCCGCACGATCTCGCCTTGCCTCGACGCGTCGCGCGGCAGCGCCTGGAACACGCCGGCCCGCGCCGTCGCCATCTGAGGCCGGTACTGCTTGCATAGAATCGTTGCCATCATCTTCTCGGAAAACGCCGGCCGGCTCGCCAGCAGCAGCCGCGACGGATGCGGCTCCACGTCCAGCTCCGTCGTGTCCGCGGTCAGCCCCGTCGGCAGATGCGTCGCGATCGCGCCCGCAAGGTCGCGCCCCGTCGCCGTCGCGCCGAACAGGACGATCTCGGGCTTCGCGTCTTCGATGAGGCGAAGCATCACCCGGCTGTACGGACGCGTCCGGTACTCCTTCAGCTCCGGAGCGTCGCATAGGTAGACGGTGTCCGCCCCGTAGCAGACCGCTTCCTGCGCCAGCCGCTCGACGCCGTGCCCGATGACGACGGCTTTCAGCGGCACCTCCAGCTTGTCGGCCAGCTTCTTCCCTTCGCCGAGCAGCTGCCAGGAGACGCTCTTCGCCCGCCCGCCGCGCTGCTCGACGAAAATCAAGACGCCTCGATAGGCCGACCAATCGGGCATGGCGGTATCCTTATCCCTCTCGCTCATTCGTGATCGTCCCTCCTTCTCCGTTACATCCAGCCGAGCCGCTCGGGCAGCCCGCTCGCCCACAGCTTGTCGGCCAGCGCTTCCGCCGCTTGCTGCGGCGTATCCGCCGGAAGCATCGTCGTATTCGCCTTGCGCGCTTCCGGCACCCACGTCTTGGAGACGATCGTCGGCGATCCCTTCAGTCCGATCTTCGACCGCTCGATGTCGGGGAAGTCCGCCGTCGTCCAGACGACTGGCTTATACCGGGCGGCTCGGAGCATGCCCGGCAGCGTCGCGCGGCGCACCTTATTGAGCTCCTTGAGCGCGGTGACGAGCGCCGGCATCCGGGTTTGCACGACTTCGACCCCGTCTTCGAGATGGCGGTGAACCGTAATCGTACGGGACGGTTCGTCGACCTCGACGACCTTGGAGACGTACGTCAGCTGCTCGGTGTCGAGCCGGCAGGCGACGCCCGGTCCGACCTGTCCCGTGTCGCCGTCGAGCGTCTGCTTGCCGCAGAAGATAAGGTCGACCGGCCCCCAAGTTTCCTCGACCTTGCGGATCGTCTTCGCGACGACGTACGACGTCGCCAGCGTATCCGCGCCGGCGAAGCCGCGGTCGGTGACGAGCACCGCTTCGTCGGCGCCGAGCGAGATGCATTCCTTAAGCCCCTTCTCCGCCGGAGGCGGCCCCATCGTCACGACCGTGACGCGCGCGCCGAGCTCGTCTTTGATGCGCAGCGCCTCTTCGAGACCGTGCAGGTCGTAGAAGTTGACGATGCTGGGCACGCCTTGGCGGATCAGCGTATTGTCCTTCGGATCGATGCGGATTTCGCGGCTGTCGGGCACTTGCTTTACGCATACGACGATGTGCAGCAACGAGCGATCATCCTTTCGTTTGTGAAAAATGGTACATAACCTCGGACAAGGTGTCTGAATTTTAGTGATATTCTGACAATATATATATACCTATTCTAGACGTAAAGAAAACATCCTTCAACAAAAATGTTACCGCTTACAGAAATTTGGGCGATTGTCTTGGGTCTGCGTGATATCCCCCTTGAATTCCATGGAACGTTTCCCGCTAATCCGTTCGCGGAGGTTCAGGCTCGACGGGCAATCGGCAAGGTAACGACGGGTGCCGCGAAATGCGAGAGATCGAACGGCATGGGAGATGCGAAGCGTCAGGTGCATGGCGAGTCTGCGGCGGTTCGTTCGATGCGCGGGGCGCGAAACGCGGAATAGGAACAACAAAAAAGTCGCCAATAAGGCGACCTCATCTTGAACGTAAGGGTTTCATAATGTACACTATAGAAATGCATGTCGTGCGACATCAGCCGATACTTATAATCTTCTCAATTATATTGTATCAGTTACTCGCACGAATGTCAACATCCTCTTCAAGGAGTGGTTTTTTTGCATCCATCCGACCCCTGGGCAGCGGAACGAAGCCGATTCGAGGACGTGCGGCGCCTCATCGTCGAGCGGCTCGAACGGCTCGAGCCCCTCATCGTCGAAGAGCGCGATCGCGTCGTCGATCTGCGCAAGCAGTTCTGGGACGACGTCACCTTGAACTTCGGCTCGTACGACGAAGCGCTGGAGACGGCCGCCAACGTCACCCAGCAGGCGAGACTGGTGGGCGAACGCGAACGCGCCCACCGCGCGCTCGTTCGTCAAATCGCCGGTCTGAAGCGGCTGCGCGAAACGCCTTACTTCGGCTTCGTCGCCTTCCGCGAAGAAGGCGGTTCGCCCGCCGCGGAACACTCCGTCTACATCGGCTCCTCCACCCTGCTCGGCGACGACGGCGAGACGCTGTTCGTCACCGACTGGCGGGCGCCGATCGCGTCGCTCTACTACGATTACCAGCCCGGCGAAGCGAGCTACGAATCGCCCGAAGGGCTCGTTCGCGGCGAGATGACGCGCAAGCTCCAGTTCCTGACGGAGCGGGGGAACTGGGTCGGCGCGTTCGACAGCGGCGTCACGATCGGAGACGCGCTTCTCGGCCGCATGCTCGCGACGAACTCCGACGCGCGCATGAAGACGATCGTCTCGACGATCCAGAAGGAGCAGAACGCCGCCATCCGCAACGACGACAAGCGGCTGCTCGTCGTGCACGGGCCGGCCGGCAGCGGCAAGACGTCCGCCGCGCTGCAGCGGGTCGCCTATCTCTTGTATAAACATCGCGACACGCTGAAGTCCGAGCAGATGCTGCTCTTCTCTCCGAATCCGATGTTCATGAGCTACGTCGACACCGTCCTGCCGGAGCTCGGCGAGGAGCCGATCGGCCAGACGACGTTCCTTGCGTATTTAGAATATCGATTCGGCCGCGAATTCGAGGTCGAGCATCCGTTCGACGCGCTGGAGACGCTGCTCGGCGAGACGGACGAGGAAGCGGCGGAGCGAATCGAACGAACCGTGCGCGCGAAGTCGGATCCCTCGCTGCTCGCCGAGCTCGACGACTTCGTCAAGCGGCTCGGGGCGGAGACGATTCCGTTCCGCGGCCTTCGTCTGAACGGCAAGACGCTCGTCTCCCGCAGCGTCGTCAAGTCCGTCTTCGCGTCGACGGACGAACGCCTGAAGCTTCCCGATCGGCTGTTCGCCGCGAAGAAGCTGCTGCTTCGCAAGCTTTCCGAGCGCGAAGTCGCCGAGCGCGATGCGGATTGGGTGAGCTCGGAGCTGGAGACGGTCGATGCGGACCTGCTGCGGCGGGCGTACAAGGAAGTGCGGAAGCGGCAAAGAAGCCGAGACGCCGTCTTCAACGAAAACACGCTCGAAGAGAGCATCCTTCGCGAATTGATCGTGAAGGAACGGTTCGAGACGCTGCGCCGCCGCGTCAAACGGCTTCGCTTCGTAGACGTGCCGGAATTGTACGTCGCTTTCCTTCGTTCAAGGCGTTCCGGCGACGATCTCGTCTGGGCGGCCGCGACGGAGCGAACCGCCGAAGCGCTCGAGGCGAAGCGGATGCCATACGACGACGCGGCGCTGTACCTCCACCTGCTCGACGCGTTGGAAGGGGGCCGCGAGCGGCGCGACGTAAGACATGTCCTCATCGACGAAGCGCAGGATTACTCCCCGCTCCAGCTGGAATATATTAAACGGCTGTTCCCGGTCGCGCGCATGACGATCGTCGGCGACTTCCGGCAGGCCATCTTCCCGTTCGCCGCCGCGCTTCACGAGAACGACGCCATGCTGCGGCTGTACGGCGAAGCGGACACCGCCTTCGTGCCGTTCGCGCGCTGTTACCGGTCGACGCGGGAGATCGTCGGCTTCGCCAAGCGGCTGCTCGCGGACGGCGGCCCCGACATCGTGCCGTTCGACCGGCCCGGCGAGCGCCCCGTCCTCGTCCGCGCGGACGATCAAGACGCCGTCTACGTCGCCGTCGCGAGAGACATTCGCCGCCTTCAAGAGGAAGGCTACGGATCGATCGCCGTCGTCGCGAAGACCGCCGCGGACAGCGCCGCCGCGTTCGAACGGCTGCAGCCGTTCGTCGGCGAGCTCGCGCTCGTTACGAGGGAGACGTCCCGCTTCCCGAAGGGTCCGTGCGTCGTCCCCTCCTACTTGGCGAAGGGCGTAGAATTCGACGCCGTGCTTATCGCGGACGCTTCCGAGCGGGCATACGGCCAAGAACGGGAGCGCAAACTGTTTTATACCGCCTGCACCCGGGCGATGCACCGGCTGCGATTGTACGCGGCCGGCCCGCTGTCTCCGTTCCTGCGGCAGGTCGCGGCGGACGCCTATGCCATCGAAGATGCGGAAAACATTGGCAGCGCACCGTCTGCAACCGCGGCGCGCGCATCGGCGTCAGTATCGTATAGAGAAGAGACATAAGCAACTAAGGAGATATCATCGAACGATGCCGATTCGGATCCGGACCGGTTGAAGACGCCCTATCCGACGAGAACAAGCCCTTCGGCGATCCGAAGGGCTTGTTCCGCGTTCCGAATTATTCGGCGACCATACGGTTCGTGAGGGAACCGAGCTTCTCGATCTCGATCGTAACGACGTCTCCCGGCTGCAGGTAGACGCGCTGCTCCGGCGGCAAGCCGAGCACGACGCCTTCCGGCGTACCCGTCAAGATAATGTCGCCCGGGACGAGCGTCATATGCTGCGAGATGTAGCTGACGATTTCGTCGCAATGGAAAATCATGTCCGACGTATTCGAGCTCTGGCGCACTTCGCCGTTCACGATGCAGCGAATGTCGAGCGCGTTCGGATCGCCCACTTCGTCGGCCGTCACGAGATACGGGCCGAGCGGCGAAAACTTGTCGCACGACTTGCCGAGCAGCCACTGCGCCGTGCGCATCTGCAGGTCGCGGGCGGACAAGTCGTTCACGTTGCAATACCCGAAGACGTAGTCGAGCGCCTCCGCCTTGTCGACGTATTTCGCTTCCTTGCCGATGACGATGACGAGCTCCGCCTCGTAGTCGACTTCGTTCGAGACGCGCGGCAGCGGCACGTCATGACCCTTGCCGGTAAGCGTGTTGTTGAACTTGTTGAACAAGATCGGATATTTCGGGATCGGCGCGTTCGTCTCTTCCGCATGCTTGCGGTAGTTGAGACCCACGCAGATGATCTTGTTCGGATGCGTGACGCACGGTCCCAACGTCAGCTCGTCCTCGACGCGCGTGACGCGAGAAGCGACGGACGCGTCCGCCGTCGCCGCTTCGACCAGCTTCGCTAGCGCGCCTACCGCGTCGTTCCCGCCTTCGATGACCGCATGCACGCCCGTCGGCGCGTCGCCGACGTTCGGCAGCAGCGCCGCGGCCGCGGCGACGTCGACGACGCCCGCCGGCGTTACGACGCCTAGACGGAATTCCCCATTTTCAACAAACGTTAGCAGCTTCATGCTCCCCAGCCTCTCCTATGCGTTTTTTCCGAACACGACGCCGCCGTCGATATACAGCGGCGAACCCATCATGAACTTCGACTCGTCCGAAGCGAGGAACAGCGCGGCTTGCGCCACGTCCTCGGGACGGCCCAAGTCGCCGCTCAGCTGTCTAGTCTTCAGCGAGGCGTACGCCGCTTCCTGATCGTCGTACGACTTGCGCAGGTAGTCCTCTACGAACGGAGTCAGGATCGTTCCCGGCAGCAGCGCGTTCACGCGGATATTGTAAGGAGCATAATCCACCTGCATCGACTTCGTCAATGCCAACACCGCGCCTTTGGTCGCGGAATAGGATGCGCGCTTCGCGAGACCGATCTCCGCGATGCAGGACGACATGTTGATGATCGAGCCGCTCATCCGTTCCATCATGTGCGGCAGTACGTACTTCGACGGCAGGAATACGCCGCGGATGTTGACCGTCATGACGCGGTCCCACGCCTCCGGCTCGACTTCGTGCAAGCGGCCGACGCCGCTGATGCCCGCGTTGTTGAACAATACGTCGATGCGGCCGAAGTCTTCGACGATACGATCGATCATCGTTTTGACCTGCTCCGGATTCGTGACGTCCGCTTGATAGAACGCCGCCTTCCCGCCGCTGGATACGATTTCGTCGACCGTCGCCTGTCCTTGCTCCGCGTTCAAATCGTTCACGACGACCGTCGCGCCTTCGCGAGCGAACAGCAGCGCGCTCGATTTGCCGATGCCGGAGCCGGAGCCCGTAATCAGAGTAACTTTGTCCGCAAGTCTCATATTTACACTCCCTCGTAGGTTTATCCGGAGACGATGATAATGTTGGCGTACGGCGTCGCGTCCCCGGTGCGGACGACCGCCCGCGACTCGGGGCAGATCGCCTTGAACCGCTCGTGCGGCACGACCCGGAACGCGAGCTCCGGGTACGTCGAACGCAGTTGAGCGTATCGCTCCGGGCTCGCCGCCGCCATCTCCTCGGTGACGATGATGCAGTCGATGACGAACTCGCCGCTGACGGCGGCGAGCACGTCCATGACGGTCGGCAGGTCGTCCACGAGCGCAAGGTCGAGCCGCTCCGGCCCGGGAGGCACCGGGAAGCCGCGATCGCAGATCGTCAGTAAATCGGTGTGTCCCGTCTCCGACAAAATCCGGTTCAACGTCGGGTGCAAAATGCCGCCCCGCTTCATGGCGCCTCCCCCTTCGCATGGCCGCTTCCGGACGTACGCAGCGCTTGCTCGCGCTGCGACCTCGTCAGCTCCTCCCGAATCGAAGGGCAAGGCCGCTTCAAGTAAAACGTCTCTCCGCCGTTCCCGTTCGCCGCGACGCTCACGAGCTCCCAGCCTTCTTCGCCGAGCGCCGCGAGCTCCTCGAACGCGTTCGCACGGATGTATTCCCAGCGCGATGCCGCCATCGGTCAGGCCTCCTTAGCGATCGAGATGGTCGTCCGGCTGCGCCGCCTTCACGGTAAGGCCGCCGTCCACCATCAGCAGGTGACCGTTCACTTGCATCGCTTCTTCCGAAGCGAGGAACACGACGGCGTCGCCGATCTGCCGCGCGGTGCCGAGACGCTTCATCGGATTCGCCTCGATTTCCTTCTGACGGATGGCCGGATCGGCCAAGTAATCCGTGCACATGTCCGTATCGACCGTGCTCGGGCCGACCGCGTTCACGTTGATGCCGTATTTGCCGAGCTCGATCGCCATCCCCTTCGTCAGCATGTGCGCCGCCGCCTTCGACGACTGGTAGTGCGGGATGACCGGGCTCGTAACGACGAGGCTCGCCGTCGACAGGACGTTGACGATTTTGCCGTAGCCCTTCGCGATCATCTTCCCGGCCGCGAGCTGGGAGGCTAAGAAGATCGACTTCACATTCGTATTATACGTGCGGTCCCACGTTTCTTCCGTAACTTTCAGGAACGATTCGAACGGCGCGATGCCGGCGTTGTTGACCAAAATTTCGACGTCGCCGAGCGCGCGCTCCACCTGCTCGAACATGGCGGCGACCTGCGCCTTGCTGCCGACGTCCGCTTGAACGGCGATCGCCTTGCGGCCCATCGCCTCGACTTTGCGGACGACTTCTTCCGTGAGCGGCTTCGAGGACGGCGACGCGAAATTGACCGCGACGTGAGCGCCCTCCTCGGCGAGCCGGTACACGATCGCTTCTCCGATGCCGCGGCTGCCGCCCGTGACGAGCGCTACGCGGTCTTGCAATCTCTTCGTTGTCATGAGTATGTTCCTCCCGAAAAACTTCCGCGAATCCGCGGTCGCTCATCTTTGTATGTGCTTCGATCGAATTTTTTTCTTACAAGCTAGGTCCGATGCGGTTGATGCTGAACTCTTGGTGGCCGAGAATTTCCGCTTTCGTCAGCTTCCCGCCCGCCACCTCGACGATTTCCTTCCAGATCGCGTCGCCGGCTTCCTCGAGACTCATCTCGCCCGTCAGCATGCCGCTGACGTCGACGTCCATGTTGTCGCTCATCCGCTCGAACATGCGGCGGTTGCCGGTGATCTTAATGACCGGCACGACCGCGGAGCCCGTCGGCGTGCCGCGCCCCGTCGTAAAGCAGACGATGTGCGCGCCGCCCGCCGCCATGCCGGAGACGCATTCGATGTCGTTGCCCGGCGAATCCATGAAGTACAGGCCGCCTTCCGGAATGTCTTCGGCGTATTCGATGACGCCGCGGATCGGCGCCGTGCCGCACTTGCTGATGCAGCCGAGCGACTTCTCCTCGATCGTCGACAGCCCGCCCGCGATGTTGCCGGGACTCGGGTTGCCGCCGCGCATGTCGGCGCCCATGCGCTCGACTTCCTTTTCGAACCGGTCCACGATCTCGTACAGCTTCTCCTTCGTCTCCGGCGTCTCGCAGCGCTCGGCGAGCACATGCTCCGCGCCGATGATCTCCGTCGTCTCGCCGATGACGATGCCGCCGCCGTGCGCGATGAGCGCGTCCGCCGCGCCGCCGAGCGCCGGGTTCGAGGCGAGGCCGCTCGTCGCGTCGGAGCCGCCGCACTTCACGCCGACCTTCAGCTTCGAGAGCGGCACCGGCACCTTCTTCTCCGCGTCGAGCTGCGCTTTGAGCCTCCGCGCGATGTCGGCGCCATGCTGGATCGCCTTCACCGAGCCGCCGGCGGATTGAATGTCGAACCACTCGACCGGCTTGCCCGTCTTCTTGATTTCTTCCGCGAGCGCGACCGGATCGACGACCTCGCAGCCGAGGCTGATGATGAGGACGGCGCCGACGTTCGGATTTTTGCCGGTGCCGGCGAGTACGTCGAACGTCCGGTCTTTATCGGAGCCGATCTGGCTGCAGCCGTGCTGATGCGGAATCGCCACCGCGTCCGGCACGAGCTGCGCGATGCGGCTGCATACCTGGTTCGAGCAGATGACGGTCGGAATGATCAACAGATGATTGCGGATGCCGATATCGCCGTTCGCTCGCTCGTAACCCATGATCGTAGCAGTGCTGGTTGTCATGCGCTTGCTCCCTTCCCCGCTTGGTCGCCGCGGCCGCGAATGCCTTCGATGTTGTGCACGTGCACGTGCCGCCCCGCGGCGATGTCCGTCGTCGCGCGGCCGATCGTCTCTCCGTATTTCTTCACATGCGCCCCTTCCGGAATGTCGACGATCGCGACCTTATGCCCGAACGCCACATCCTCCGACATCGCTACTTGAAAGCGTTCTCCCGCGAACGTGAACGAAATCGTCTCGCCCGCCTTCAAATCCCTGAGCGCGGTCGCTACATGATCGTCCGCGTGCATGCGAATCGCGTCCGCTCCGGCTTGCACTTGTCCAGCCATCCGTCAAATCGCCTCGTTTTCGAAAAAATATGTTACCGATAACCCTAAACTACCAAGGTTTCACCTTGCTGTCAATCCAATTATTCCATTACAATAAAGCCAAGCCATATATGGAAAAGGGTGAGCCCTCATCGTTACGATCTACGATATTGCAAAGCTGGCCAACGTCTCTGCGATGACCGTCTCGAGAGTTATCAATAACACGGGACGGATCAGCGAGTCGACGCGCGCCCGCGTCAAACAGGTGATGGAGGAGCTGAACTACGTCCCGAATTCGATGGCGCGCAGCCTCGTCAAGCAAGAGACGAAGATGCTGTCGCTGCTCATTACGGATATCACGAACCCGTTCTATACGACGCTGGCGCGCGGCGCCGAGGATACGGCCATGCGCAACGGGTATAAGCTGCTGTTCGGCAACAGCGACGAGGACTATGCGAAGGAGCGCGATTACGTGGACATGGTACTGTCTACGCGCGCCGACGGGGTGCTGTTCGCTCCGGCGGGCGACGGCTCGGCGGAGCATCTGCGAATGCTGCAGCGGCGTAACGTGCCGTTCGTCATCCTCGATCGGGAGGTGCCCGGTATCGAAGCCGACCATGTGCTCGGGGACAGCCGGGAAGGCGCCCGCCGTCTGGTGGAGCATCTGCTCGACCTCGGTCATACGCGAATCGCCATGGTGGGCGGGCGACAGGACGTCTCCACCGCGCGGCTTCGCTACGCCGGATACCTCGAGGCGCTGAAGCTGGCCGACATTCCGTTCGACCCTGCGCTCGTGCACGACGTCGGGTATACGGCCGTGGAAGGCATGGCGTTCGTCGACGACCTCTTGTCGGCAGAAGCGCCGCCGACCGCCGTCTTCGCCGCGAACAACTTTCTCGCGCTCGCGGTCATCCGGGCCTTGCGCGTACGCGACGTGCGCGTGCCGGACGACTTGTCGGTCGTCTGCTTCGACGACTTCGGCGAATCGATCGCGCTGGATCCGTTCCTCACCGTCGCCCGACAGCCCGCCTACGAATTCGGCTCGCTCGGCATGCAGCTGCTCATCGAACGCATTCAGGGCGCGGCCGGCGCCGCGCCCCGTAAGATCGTATTGCCGTCCGAGCTCGTCGTCCGGCAGTCGTCGGCCGCTCCTCCGGGTGTCGTCTGACGACTCGTTATTTCGGAAGCTTGGAGCAGCCGATCAAGAGGAACATCGGTCGGCGCATCTCCTCCTGCCATGCGGGATTTGCCTCCAGCATCTCGGAAGTCGGGGTCAGCTCCGACACATCGTCGATTCCGAAGCCGGCCGCCAGCACCGCATTCAGGTAGGTAGCGACGGTTCGGTGGTACTTGACGACGTCGTCGTCCAGAAACCTCGCCGTTCGGGGTCCCTCGCGATGGTAGTCGTCGACCGGCCAATGCAGCTTCTCCCCGTTCGCTCCGTAGTGCCAATCCTGCGCCGCGCGCGCCGTGTAGATCGGGTGTTCGACCGACAGGACGAAGCTCCCGCCGGGGGCGAGCCAGCGGTGCACGTTCCGGCATGCGAGATCGAACCGATCGACGTAATGGAGCGCCAGCGAGCTGAGCGCGACGTCGAATTCCCCTTCGGCGAAGTCGGCGTCCTCGATGGCGCTGCGCCGATATTCGATTCCGGGGTCATTGGTCGCCGCTCGGGCGCGCTCCAGCATCTTGGCCGAGAGGTCGATCCCTACGACCGAACGCGCCCCTCGCTCGCGAGCGTACCGGCAATGCCAGCCGAAGCCGCAGCCGAGATCCAGCACCCGCTTGCCGCGAAGCTCCGGGAGCAGCGCGCGGAAGGCGGTCCACTCTCCGGCGGCGCCCAACCCTTCGACGGAACGAGGCATCCGACTATACTTCGCGAAAAAGTCGGGATCGTCGTATTTGTTCTGCTTCATCACGAGGAGCCCCTTCCCCTACTCGATTCCGTAGAACGCCGCGCAGTTGCCGCCGAACAACCGCTCTCGATCCGCTTCGCTCCACCCTTGCACCGCGCGTTCCACGATGCCGAGCGCGCCGGCGTAGTCGGCGCCGAGCAGACAAACCGGCCAATCCGAGCCGTACATGAGCCGATTCGGACCGAACGCTTCGAACACCGTCTCGAGGTACGGCGCGAAATCGGAGTCCTTCCACGCGGCGACGTCCGCTTCCGTCACCATCCCCGACACCTTGCACATCACGTTATCGAACGAAGCGATTTCTTCGATCCGCTTCTTCCACGGCTCAAGACGTCCGCCTCGGATGTCCGGCTTGGCGATATGATCGAGCACGAACTTCTGCTCCGGGAAGCGGCGCACGAGCTCGATCGCGGCCGGCAGCTGCCGGTGATAGACGAGAATATCGTAGGTAAGGCCGAATTCGCCCAACGCGGCGACGCCCCCCGCGACATCTTCCCTCGCCAAGAACGCGTCGTCCGGCTCCGCCTGCGCGATATGGCGTACGCCCTTGAACTTCGGATGCCGGGCGTACTTCGCCAGCTGCTCAGAGACGTCGGGCGACGTCAAGTCGACCCAACCGACGACGGCTCGAATGAAATCATGCGCGTCCGCGAGATCGAGCAAGTAGTCGTTCTCGGCGAGCGACGATCTAGCCTGCACCGCCACCGCGCCTCCGAAGCCGTTCGCCGCGAGCAGCGGCGAGAGCTGCTCCGGCGCGAAGCTCTTGCTGATCGGGCTGTCCGGCCCGCCCGTCCAGCCGAATTCTTCCGAATCGTACACCCAGAAATGTTGATGCGAATCGATTCTCACCATACGAACCTCCTGCGAAGAGTTATCGGTAACCTTTTTTCCACATCTTATCATGACGGCTCTCCCCTGCCTACCCTCTGCGGACCTGGCTGACGAGCACCTCCGAGGTGAGCCACGGCCGGAACAACAGCAGCAGCGCGACGCCCGGCAGGCTAATGATCGCGCCCAGGGCCAGCAGAAGCGGATCGCCCGGCGGTACCTGTTCCGGCGACATTCCCATCGACAGGTTCATGAATTGCACGACGGGCGGGAATGCTCCCGGATTCGCCACATACAGCAAGGACGGCTGATAGGCGCTTGCGAGCGCGACGAGCTGCAATACGCCGAGCGCGATCCACGGCTTCCAGACGTTCGGAAGGAATAGGGTCGCGAACGCATGAAGCTCCCCCTTGCCCTCCTCCTCCGCTTGCTCCTTCAGCCGCCCGTATTTCGCGTTGAAGACGCTCTTGAGCACGAACGCCGGGACGACGGAGACGATGCCCGCGAGCGGCGCCGCGAATCGGGTGTCGACGAGACCGAGATTGCGGAAAAACAAATATTCGTGGATCGTGCCGGAACCGATGAGCGCGACGAAGATCAGAAGAAGCTTATACAGCTGCCGTCCCGGGAGCCGCTTCGCGGTCAGGGGAAAGGCGAGCGTGACGGTCATCAGCATATGAACGACGGTCGCGGCCAAGAACAAGAGACCGTAGGCGAGCGCGTTCGGAACGGACAGGAGGTCCCGCGCCGATACCGCGGCCTCGCTTCGAGTCGTCAGCGGCACGACGAACAAGACGTAGAGCGGGAGCAGGGCCGCGATCCCGAACGCGAGCGAAGCGGCGAGGCCGATCCCGTTGGCTGCCGCGCTCCCCGCCCGAATCCGAGGGCGCTCGAAGCGGCCGAACAGGTCGTTCGCGAAGGCGCCTCGAAGAAGCGCGTACGCCGCGCATGCGAAGAGCAGCTGCATGGCGAATTGGAACAGCCATGCGGCGGAAGCCAAGCTGTACTGCGCCTGAACGAAGCCGACGCGAAAGCCGAACGTGGCTAGGGTGTCCCCGGTTTGAAACACCAAAGGGTTGACCAGCGAGTTCATCAGATCGAAGTCGGACGTCAGCGGCATCGTCATCCGCAGCAGCGCGAAGGCGAAGACGGCTCTCGCCGCCGGGATCACGGTGTCGCGCAAGTACCCTCCCCGCGGGAAGCCGGCGCCGGACGCGGCCTCGTGCCTGGATGCGATCGCCGTCAGCGCGATCAGCGCGGGAATGCCGACGGTCTTCAACGTCTCCGCGGCGATCGCCGCGAGACGAAACCGTCCGGCATCGCCGAGGAAGAATGCGTCCCAAGCGAACAGAGGCGACCGGTCGGGCGACATCATAACCGCGAACGCGTATGCGAACGCGACGGACGGGACGAAATAGGGCAGCAAGAACAACGTCGAGAAGACGGTCCGCAGCCGTTCCCAACGTATCGCGGCCATCGCGAGCGCCGCGAGCAAGCCCGCCGCGCCCGAAACGACGACGTAGCCGAGATTGAGCGCGATTGTATTCGTCAATACTTGGCGAAATTCCGGAAGCTGAAACAGCGTCCGGAAGTTGCCCATCCCCGTCCACGGACTGCCGAATATCCCCTTGAATACGTTAAAGTCTACGAACGGGAGGTATATCCCGATCAGAAACGGGATCCCCTTGAAGAGAAACAGCAGCAGCAGCGCCGGCAGCACGATGACATAATGCAACCGGTATTTCCAGATGCGGGCGGACATGCTCGAACGATCGTTCATAACGGCTCCTTTCGGGATCACGGGATTGGTTGTTAGTCCCAATTCGACGTATTCCAGAATATCCCTCCCTCCGGCGCGAAATCCTCTCGCATAAAGCGGCTCTTCGCGTGGGAAGGTAAAGGTTACCCCTATTCTATATGGAAGGACGTGGGTTCTATGCTTCGACGTCCGGCGCTTTCAATGCTCTTGACCGTACTGATCGCGTTCTCCTTCACGGCCGACGCCGGCGCGGCGCCCGCTCCCGAGCGCGCGGAGCCGCGCCGCGTCGCGATCGTCATCGACGACTTCGGCAACGCTATGGACGGCACCGAGGAGATGTTCGCGCTCCCGGCGCCGATTACGGTCGCCGTCATGCCGTTCCTTCCGACGACGAAGCGCGACGCGGAGGAAGCGCACCGCCGCGGGCACGAGGTCATCGTGCATCTGCCGATGGAGCCGGTGCGAGGCAAGCGGAGCTGGCTCGGTCCCGGCGCGATTACGACCGACTTGTCCGACCGGGAAATCAAGAACCGCGTCGCCGCCGCGATCGACGACGTGCCGCATGCCCGGGGCATGAACAATCATATGGGCTCCAAAGCGACGGCCGACCCGCGCGTCATGCGGCTCGTCATGGAGGTGTGCCGGGAGCGGGGGTTGTACTTCCTCGACAGCCGTACGACGGGCAAGAGCAAGGCAGAGACGACGGCGAACGACGTCGGGGTGCCGCTCGTCGCGAACGATCTGTTCCTGGACGACATCTATACGGCGTCGCATGTCCATAAGCAGCTGCGCAAGCTGCTTCGGTTGGTCGACGAGCAATCCGATACGATCGCGATCGGCCATGTCGGGCCGCCGGGGCGCATTACGGCCTCCGCCCTGCGAAGCGCGATAGACCGGCTGCGGGACGAAGCGGCGTTCGTCCGCGTGTCCGAGCTGCTGCCGCTGCCGGAGACTGTGCCGCTCTGGCGGTGACGAAGGCGGGTTCGAACGGCGATATGCGGACCCGCCCCCTACGCCAGATGTACTGCTTTTTGCAGGTATTGTACGCTTTCGTCCCTTTTGGCGAGAATTACAAGTATTTGTGACAATGGCCGGGCAAAATGAAAAAAGGGCAGAAGGTCGATGAATCGACCCTCTGCCCTTTTTCCATGGATTTCGAGATTACATCTGGTTGAACGTATCCGTGAGCACCGGCACGATTTGCGACTTGCGGGACACGACGCCCTTCAGCACGGCTGTATTGTTCGACAACGTTACGTTGTACGCCTTCTCCACCGCGTTCGCCTTCTTGCCGAGCGCGAGGCCGACGGAGTCGTTGTTGAGAATGTCCGTCACGACGAACAAGAACAGATCCAAGCCCTTGTCGGTAATGATTTGCGACAGCGCCGCTTCGACTTCCGCTTGACGCGAGAGCACGTCGTTCACGTCGACCGCGTTCACTTGCGCGATCTCGACCTTGGAGCCGCCCATCGTGAACTCCTTGGAATCGAGCGAGATGAGCTGCGCGATCGTCTTGTCGGACAGGTCCGCGCCCGCCTTCAGCATGTCGAGGCCGTAGGACTCGGCGTCCACGCCGGCGATCTCCGCGAGCTCCTTCGCCGCGGCCACGTCTTGCGCCGTGCACGTCGGCGACTTGAACAGCAGCGAATCGGAGACGATGGCGGACAGCATGAGGCCTGCGACGTTCTTCGGTACCGACTTGCCGTTCTCCTTGTACAGCTTCAAGAGGATCGTCGCCGTGCAGCCGACCGGCTCCGCGCGGTAGTACAACGGTCCGCTCGTCTCGAAGTTGGCGATGCGGTGATGGTCGATGACCTCGAGCACTTGCACCTGCTCGATGTCCGAAACGCTCTGCTGTCGCTCGTTATGATCGACGAGGATAACGCCTTTGACTTCGTTCGCGACGGTTTCGACGAGGCGCGGCGCGTCGAAGCCGAACTTGTCGAGCGCGAATTGCGTTTCGCCGCTGACGGCGCCGAGGCGAACGGCTTCGACGTTCTCGCCGAGCTGCGTCTTCAGGTCCGCATAAGCGATCGCCGAGCAAATCGTGTCCGTGTCCGGGTTCTTGTGACCGAAAATAAGTTTCTTGTCCATTATGTACTCCTTTGTCGTGAGGAATGGGATTGGAAAAAATTATAGCGCAGGAAGAAACGCTCAAGCAACAGTATACAACGGATCGAAAATAATTCCTACTGTTTCGATGGGGATTAAAGAAATTTCAAAACTTCGTCACCGTTGCGTCCCTCTCGACAGCAACAACCTCCCGTCGGAACGATCCCTTACGCGCCTCGCACCGGTCGCGAACGGCAAAGCCCGCGCGGCTTACGGCGTCGTCGATCGGCGTCGTTGCGATGAGCACCGCCCGGATCGCCATGCGGCGAACCGCGGCGAGCAGCTCGTCGAGCTCCCGCTCCGGCAGCACGGAGCACAGATTGTACGGGAGGTCGACGATGGCGACATCGTACGCGCCGGCAACGTCCCTCGCGTCCGCGACTCGGACGACGTCCGGATAGCCGTAGTGCGATACGTTTTCCCGAGCGCCCAGCACCGCCAGCGGATTGACGTCCGAACCGACGATGTCGACGCCCATGGACAACGCCTCGAGCAGCACCGTACCGATGCCGCAGCACGGGTCGATCGCGCGGATGCCGGAAGGTTCCGGCACTGCGATATTCGCGACCGCCCGCGCGAGACGGGCGCCGAGCGCCGTCGAGTACTGCCTCGGCTTCCGGGCATGTTTCTGCCACGCGTCTCCGCTTTCCCTCAGCGGGCCGAACGCCCAGCGCCCTCCGTAAGCCGCGACGCCGAACTTCTCGGCCGGCGTCCGCATGTCGGCCGTCCCGCGCACGGCGGCGCCGACGATTCGTTCGACGGCGCGCCGGTCTTCGTAAGACAGCTCCGACTCCCCCGTCTTTCCGTACACGACTTTGAACGACGGAGCGGCCACCCCTGCCTCCCGAATCCGCTCCGCCAGCTCGACCGGCGAGTCCCCCTCGAATCGAACATCGAGTCGACTTTTCAGAAACGGACTGCGGCGCGGATCGATTTCCCGCTCGGATCGGAAAGCCGCCATCCCCGCCGGGACGCCGTCGCCTGCGCCGAATAAAGCCCTTCGCTCCATCTCGAACAAGTCCCGTTCGTCCTCATGATATGCGAATGCGTATAAATAAACCATTGTGCCATCCCGTCTTGGTTTCTACCCGTTTCCCCTACTGTAGCACATCGTTCCGGACATCGATATAGACGTTCCCTCGTTCATCGGTTTGCATGAAACTGACGTCGCGGGCGCTCGCAACGCCCGCCTTCCGGAGCTCCCGCTCGAGCCATTCCCGATCCTTCAAGAACTCTTGCAGTTTGTCTTCCAGGACGCGGCCGTCGATGACGATCGATCGAGGAAGCCCGCGGGACGGCGCCGTCGAACCGAAGGGGCCTTCCGAAGCACGGTTAAAGTCCCAGTATTCATTACGTTTGACCCTTTTCGCTTCCTCCTATCATTCCGGCTCATCGCGGCTTCGGCGAGCGCGGACATAACCGGAACAGCTCTCGCCTCGACATTGTTGTACATACAACTCAAAACAATGCTATACTGGTGCCAACTACTACATTACGCCAAAAGAGTGGATTGACGCATGAACGACAAGAACGTCCCGAAGTACGTCCAAGTCAAGCGGGAGCTTCTGCAGGGGCTCGAAGCCGGAGCGTTCGCCCCCGGCGAACGGCTCCCGTCGGAGCATGAACTCGCCGAGCGATTCGGGGTCAGCCGGCAGACGATTCGGCAGACGGTAGGCGAGCTCGAGCGCGAAGGCCGCATCTACCGGGTGCAGGGCAAGGGCACGTTCGTCGCCGACCGATTGCCCCCCGCGGGAGAGGACGACGTGCCGACGGTCGGCGTCGTCACGACGTATATCTCGGACTACATCTTCCCTCACATCGTGCGAGGGATCGAGTCGACGCTGCGCGGCAACGGCTTCCGCCTCGTGCTCTCGAGCAGGCGTTCGTCTGCTATAACGACGAGCTTGCGATCGCGCTGCTCGAGACGATTCGGCAAGCCGGGCTGCGCGTACCGGACGACGTCTCGATCGTCGGCTTCGACGATTCGCCGCTCGCGACGGCCACCGAGGTGAAACTGACGACGATCGCGCATCCGAAGGCGCAGCTCGGGTCCGACGCGGCGAACGCGCTGCTGCGCATGATCGCCAAGAGGGGCGAAGGCGGTGGCCCGATCGCAGTGGATGCTGGCAAATTGTACGAACCGGTGCTCATCGAACGGTCGTCGGTAAACAATTTATAGTCACATTGTACGTACAGGTGGCAAGCTGTAGCAAACCTTATGCGAATGTACCGGAAGGAGTGTCGCCAGTCGTGTCACTCACCTCGTGTTGTACCAAGCGTTCACTCGCATCGGGGGCATCGTGCATCCGCACGCGCCTTGGGCGACGAGTTGGGCGCAGGCCGAAGGTCGCTTACCGCCGCTCAGCACGACGCATGCCGACTATTAGTACGGCGCGATCCCTTGCACCCGCCCGATGACCGAAGCGGAAATTCGGAACGGATACGAACGCGAGACGGGCAACGTCATCGTCGAGACGTTCCGCGACACCGACCCGATGCATATTCCCGGCGTGCTCGTCTACAACCAGGCGCCGTTCAACGATCCGCACGACGCGGTTCACAATGCGGTCGTGCTGGAGGAATGCGCGAAGATGGCGCTTCACACGTACGCCCTCAACCCGGCGGCGCAGCCGATGGATCAAGCGCTGCTCGATAAGCATTTCCTTCGGAAACACGGGGCGAACGCCTATTATGGACAATCCACCGCCGAAAGGGGTTAACCACAGATGAGTTCCAAAAAGTATGCGATCGGCGTCGACTACGGCACCGAATCCGGGCGTGCCGTATTGGTCGACTTGAGCGACGGCGCGGAGATCGCCGACCACGTGACGCCATACCCGTACGGCGTCATCGACGAGGCGCTGCCGGAATCCGGCGTCCGCCTCGGCCGCGAATGGGCGCTGCAGCATCCGAACGACTACCTTGATGTGTTGAAGCGCTCGGTGCCGGCCGTCGTGCAGGCTTCCGGCGTCGACCCTACCGACGTCATCGGCCTCGGCATCGACTTCACGGCATGCACGATGCTGCCGGTGGACGCTTCCGGCGAGCCGCTCTGCTTCAAGCCGGAGTTGAAAGCGGATCCACACAGCTGGGTCAAGCTATGGAAGCATCACGCCGCGCAGGACGAAGCCAACAAAATCAACGCGATCGCCGCGCAGCGAGGCGAAGCGTTCCTGCCGCGCTACGGCGGCAAAATTTCGTCCGAATGGATGATCGCGAAAGCTTGGCAAATTCTCGACGAGGCGCCGGACATTTACGACCGCGCCGACCGATTCATGGAAGCCGCCGACTGGGTCGTCAACCAAATGACCGGCAGCTTCGCGCGCAATAGCTGCACGGCCGGCTACAAGGCGATCTGGCATAAGAAGGAAGGATACCCGAGCAAGGAATTTTTCAAAGCGCTCGATCCCCGCCTCGAATCCATCGCCGAGACGAAGCTGCGCGGCGACGTCGTGCCGCTCGGCACGAAGGCCGGCGAGCTGACGGAAAGCATGGCCGCGGCGATGGGCCTTCCGGCCGGCATCGCCGTCGCCGTCGGCAACGTGGACGCGCACGCGGCCGTTCCGGGCGTCGGCGTCGTCGCGCCGGGCAAGCTCGTCATGGCGATGGGCACGTCGATCTGCCATATGCTGCTCGGCACCGAAGAACGCGAGGTCGAAGGCATGTGCGGCGTCGTCGAAGACGGCATCATTCCGGGCTACCTGGGTTACGAGGCCGGACAATCCGCCGTCGGCGACATCTTCGCCTGGTTCGTCGACAGTAGCGTTCCGGCATATGCGTACGAAGCCGCGAAGGCGGAAGGCGAAAACATTCACGCCTATCTCGAGCGGAAGGCTTCCGCATACAAGCCCGGCGAGACGGGCCTCGTCGCCCTCGACTGGTGGAACGGCAACCGATCGGTGCTCGTCGATACCGAACTGAGCGGCCTGTTCCTCGGCATGACGCTCTCGACGAAGCCCGAAGAGATGTATCGCGCTTTGCTCGAAGCGACCGCGTTCGGTACGCGGAAGATCGTCGAGGCATTCCATTCGAACGGCGTCCCGGTCGACGAACTGTACGCGTGCGGGGGTCTGCCGCAGAAAAACCGGCTGTTGATGCAAATCTACGCCGACGTGACGAACCGCGAAATCAAAATCGCGGATTCGAAGCAAACGCCGGCGCTCGGCGCTGCGATGTTCGGCGCCGTGGCGGCGGGCGCCGCGAACGGCGGCTACGACAATATCGTCGACGCCGCGAAGAGAATGGCCCGCGTGCGCGAGGAGACGTTCCAGCCGATCCCGGAGAACGTCGCCGTCTACGAGAAGCTGTACCAAGAATACAACGCCTTGCACGACTATTTCGGCCGCGGCGCGAACGACGTCATGAAGCGGCTGAAGGCGATCCGCAACGCGGCGCTTCATTAATAACTTTTTCCAAACATGAGGACGCTGAGCTGCGCCTCAGCGACATGGCATGGAAATTGAAGTAAACCTGTTGTATGATATAGGTTCGAACACGAAGACCGGCAGGCGCTTCCGCGACTGCCGGTCCTTCGCGTTCGGTCAGGTCCGGCGGGAAAGCGGTACGTCCGCAGGATTCGCCTGTCCATATCAATCGAAGGGAACGGAATCTCATGTATCACGCGAAATCCGCCAAAGACAAACTGCGCTTATTCCTAACGATCATGTGGCCGATCCTCGTCACGCAGGTCGGCTACAACGCTATGACCTTATTCGATACGATCATGTCCGGCCGCGCCGGCACCGCCGACCTGGCGGGCGTCGCCATCGGCTCGAGCCTTTGGATGCCCGCGTACGTCGCTCTAACGGGCGTGCTGATCGCGGTCACCCCGACCGTCTCCCAGCTCGTCGGCGCAGGCCGAATCGAGCGCATCGCGCCGTCGGTGACGCAGGCGTTCTACATGTCGGCCATCATCGCCGCGTTCGTCTACGTCGCCGGCGCGCTCGCCCTCGACCCGATCCTATCGATCATGAAGCTCGACGCCGACGTGCACGACATCGCGAAGCGGTATTTGGTCGCCTTGTCCTACGGCATACTGCCGTTGTTCCTGTCGGGCGTCATCCGGAATTACTTCGACGCGCAAGGGTATACGCGCATCACGATGGCGATCGTGCTGTTCGCCGTGCCGTGCAATATCGTACTGAATTACGTGCTCATCTTCGGCAAGCTCGGCTTTCCCGCGATGGGCGGCGTCGGCGCCGGCTATGCCACCGCCGCGACGTATTGGCTCATCTTCCTGATCAGCGGCGCGCTATGCTTCCGCTTGGAAGCGCCTCGGGCGCAAGGATTGTTCCGCCGCTGGCCGAAGCCTTCCCTGCGCGCCTTCAAGGAACTGCTTGCGATCGGCGTTCCGATCGGATTGTCCATCTTCTTCGAGGCGAGCATCTTCTCGGTCGTGACCCTGCTCATGGGCACGTCGTTCGATACGGTGACGATCGCTTCGCATCAGGCGGCGATCAGCTTCTCGGCCCTCTTGTTCATGATGCCGCTCAGCATCTCAATGGCGCTCACCATCATGGTCGGCTACGAGATCGGCGCCGGCCGGACCGCCGACGCGAGGCAGTACAGCATCATCGGCGTAGCCGCCGCCGTCAGCGTCGTCGCCGCCATGGCGGTCGTCGTGTATTTCAACCGGGGCTTCATTGCCTCCTGGTTTACGGAAGCGCCCGAAGTCGCCGCGATGACTAAGCATTTCCTCATCTACGCGATTTTCTTCCAGCTGTCCGACGCGTCCCAAGCGTCGCTGCAAGGAGCGCTCCGCGGGTACAAGGACGTCACCGTGCCGTTCGTCACCGCCTTGATCGCCTATTGGATCATCGGCATTCCGGCCGGCTACGCCTTGTCTTGGACAGCGCTCGGCCCGTACGGCTTTTGGATCGGCATCACCGCCGGCCTCACCTTCGCGGCGGTCGGCTTCGCGATCCGGCTGCGTCTCGTGCAGCGGCGCGCGCAGCTCCCGTCGCGCGGCGCGTAATCGCCAATTCCTGCAACGCAAAGGCATCCTATACTGTAAATTTACAGTTAGGATGCCTTTTCTTCGTCCGTTTCATGAACGTTACCGCATCCGCGCGCCGATCGTCAGCGCCAAGTTGCGAATTTGCCGGGGTCCGATGGTGTCGCTGAGCGCCAGCGCACCGAAGTAAACGGCGAGCGCCGCAGCCATCGAGCCGACCATCGCCCATAGCATCGTAAAACCCGACTCGATCAAGCTCGCATACAGCAGCTGGCCGGTAATCCCCATCAGCACCATGCAGATGCCGACCTTCACGTATTTGCGAATGTCCATGTAAAATCCGATCACGCTCGAAATCGACATGAAGTTCAACCCCGTCAAAATAATCATGCCGATGCCGAGACCGTACGCGATGCCGACGATGCCGAACTCGCTGCCGAGCACGAACAACGCCAGCGCCTTGAACGCCGTGGCCACGATGTAATTCCACATAGACGCGTTCGCCTTGCCGAGACCGAGCAAGATCGCGTGCAGCGGCGCGTCGAAATAATGCAGGAAGAACATCGGCGCAAGAATTTTCAACAGCGGCCCCGCTTCCGGAGAGTTGTAAATCAACGTGGTGAGCGGCGTCGCCCACTCGAACAAGATGACCGTGCTCGGCGCTCCGATCAAGAGAGCGAGCCGCATCGCCTGATCCATCCTCTCGTGCATGAGCAGTCCGTTCTTGTTCGCGTTCGCCTCGCTGATCGCCGGGATGAGCGCCGTCGACAGCGAATGCGTCACGAAGCTCGGCAAGAACAGCAGCGGGAACGCATACCCCGCCAGCATCCCGAACTGCTGGGTCGCGAGCGCGGTGCCGATGCCGGCGAGCGCAAGGCTCTTGGTGATGAGCATCGGCTGGAACGCGCCGTAGATGGAATGAATGACGCCGTGACCGGTCGTCGGCAGCCCCATCTGCAGCAGCTCGCGCAGCGTGCTCTTGCCGTGCCGGAGACGATCCGCGAACGATTCCCTGACGACTCCCTTCTCCCGGAACGCCTTGTAGCTCGCGGACAGGAAGAGCAGCTGCGTCGCTTCGCCCGCGACCGAAGCCAGCATCGCGCCGGCCGCCGCGTAAGCGATGCCGTACGGCATCAAAATATGGACGAGCGCCAAGACGCAGGCAAGCTGCACCGTGTTGTCCAAGATGTCGGAGAAGGCGATCGTGGTCATCCGCTGTTTCCCGCGGAAATACCCCTTCAGCACGGCGGAGACGGCGACGATCGGCGCGATCGGCGTGATCGCGAGCATCGCGTAGTAGGCTCGCTGATCGGTCAGCAGGAGCGACGCGATCCACTCCGCGCCGAGCAAGGAGACGCCCGTCAAGATGACGCTGAGCGTCCCCGTGACGAGCACCGATATGAACAAAATTCGCTTGATTTTCGTCCGATCGCCTTTCACGTCCGCCTCCGCGACGAATTTGGAAATCGCCACCGGCAGCCCGAGCTCCGTGACCGTGATGACGAGCGGCACGAGCGGATGCGCCATCATGAGCAGCCCGATCCCTTCCGCCCCCAGAATTCGCGCGAGAAACATGCCGCTGACGAATCCGAGAATCCGATTGACGAAAGCGGCGGCCGACAAGACGAACGTTCCGCGTATGAATGATTGCTGTGCCATGCGCACCTCTCCGTTCCAGAATACTTCATTGTATTCACGAATCGGAAAAGCATGCGAACATGTCCCTCCGCCTGATATAATATCGACATCGCATGCCTTGGATGAGACGGAGAGGACAATCACGATGCACCCGATCGAGCTCGATCGCGGCACCTGGACGGCGACCTGCCTGGGAGAAGCCGTACGACTGCTGCCGAAAGAATTTCAATTGCTGGAGACGCTTCATCGTCACGTCGGCAAGACGCTGTCGCGGGAGCAGCTGCTCGACGCGGTATGGGCGCTCGAATCGCCGATCGACCGGACGGTGGACGATCACGTCTATCGGCTGCGCAGGAAGCTCGCGGCTTGGCGGGATGCGTACGCAATCCGCACGGTCCGCGGCGCCGGATACCGGTTAGAGGCGAAGGCGGCGCCCGCCGAACGCCGCGCGAACCCGCTGCTCGCGGACCCGGTCCATGCCGAGCGGATGCGCGAGCTGCTCGATACGAACTTGCTCTACGGGAACGGAGACGCGCTGCTGGCGCTGGCGACTCGCCCCGACGTGTTCGGCTTCGAGCTCGACGCGCCGCTGCGGTCGTTCGTTCCGTTCCTGGAAGGGCGGTTCCGCGAATTCGTCGAAGACCGCATGCCGTTCGGAGACCGCGTCTTCTTCCTGCTGCACTTGTTCCACCTCATGAAACCTCGGGAAAGCAGGCCCTATGTCGAAGCGGCGCTGCGGCAACGCGTCATGCCGGACATCTGGCATACTGAAGTGGAGCTGTACAATATCATCTTTATGCTCATGGACTGGGGCGAGACGGACGCCGCGGCGGCGAAGCTCGAGAAGCTGTGGCCGGAGGCGCTGGACGGAGAGTATGGAAATTTGGTGCCGTATCTCGCGAACCTTCGGTTGGAGTCGTGTATCTTTCGCAAGCGTTGGGACGAAGCGGAGCGCGAGATCGAACGGATCGAGCAATTGATGCGGAAATACCCGTTCCAGCGGGAAGAAGGTCGATTCGCGGTGCTTTCGGGCCTTGCGCTGTATCGCGAACGGCCCGAGGCCGGCCTCGAACGCATCGACGACGGGCTCGCCACGCTGCGCCGCACGCGTTTCGTTCCGCATCTGGCCGGCGCGCTCGACGCCGTTCTGCGGTACGCGGCAGCCGAAGGCAAGCCCTCTCTCGCGAATCGATACCGCCCCGAGTGGGAGCGGCTGCTGTCGGACACGGAGATGCTCGACGTTCTTCCGGCGATCGAGGCGGAGCTTCGAAAGCTGCTGTAAATTTTCGATACGCGAAAGCCTTCTGATCTTTCTCTGACATTCGCGCGATACGATACGCGTACAGAGATAGAACTCAGGAGGTTTTTTTCATGTCTACCTTATGGTCCCCCCTTCGCCTGCCCGGCTTCCGTCGGTTGTTCGCGGGGCAAGCGCTGTCCGACTTCGCCAATTGGTCCGATTTTCTGGCGTTAAGCACGGTCGTCGTGTACGTCTGGGGGCACGGCGCGCTCGAGCTCGCCTTGCTTTCGGTTTGCATCGGCCTTCCCTACGTCGCCGTCGGCCCGTTCGTCAGCTTGAAAATCGGGCGCCTCGACGCGCGAGCGGTACTCGTCTTCTGCGACGTCCTTCGATTCGCGGCCGTGATCTCCATGCTGTGGACGGAGTCGCTGCCCGCGCTCTTCGCCCTCGTGTTTATCAAGATGTGCGCCTCCTCCGTATTCGATCCGGTCCGGCAAGCGTCCATTAAGCGCCTCGTGCCCGAGGACCGTATCGCCGAGGCGAGCTCGCTTAGCCAAGTCCTGGTGAACGGGACGAAAATTATCGCGCCGATGGTCGGCGGCGTCTGCATCGCCCTATGGGGCGCCTTCTCCCCGTTTTGGCTGGGCGCGGGGCTGTATCTCCTGTCCGCGGTCATTCTGGCGGGGCTCCCGCGGCTGATCGGCGAGGCCGCCGAACGGGCGAAGACGCGGTTCAAGGACGACATGAAGGACGCGCTGAAGTACGTGCGGGGACGGCCCGCGCTGCTGTACGCGATTATGTACCTGTCGGTATGGATGTTCTTCGTCTTCTTGTACGATGCGCTGTTCGTCTTGTTCACCGAGCGGCTCGGGCTCGGGGAAGCGTCGCTCGGCGTGCTTATGAGCGGCGTGGGGATCGGCAGCGTGCTCGGCTCGCTCGCCGCCGGGAGGTGGACGTTCTGGAAGGCGTATCCGCTGAAGCTGATGAGCCGGCTCGGCATCGTCTCCGGCGCGTTCATCGCCGTCGTCGGCATCGGCGCGTTCGGCTGGCTGCCGGCGTCGCTGTGGCTGTGGTGCGCCGTGTTCGTCGTCCTGGGCTTCCTCGGCGGGTTCGACGCGGTGCCGTACGGCTACGTACTCCAGACGGAGACGACCGATGCGACGATCGCGCCGGTGTCGGCGCTGGCGAACGCGCTCCAGACGGGCTCCATGCTCGTCGCTCCGCTGCTCGGCGCCGCGCTCGCGTCCTGGATCGGCGTCGGCGGCGTGTTCCTTGCCGTCGGTCTCGGCATGATCTTGTTCGCCGCGACGATTCTAGGCAAGCTGTCCGACCGGGAAGCACGCGCGGCCTGCTTGGAAACCCAGACTTAAGTCGGGCTTCGGTTCCCATCGCAAAGCCCTAGATTCGTTCGCTCCAACCTCATACAATGAGTACAACAGATTTAATCGGTTGGAGGAACGGCAATGAAGGCGGTATACATCGTATTAACGGACACGGGCACGTTGTTCACGCGGATGATCAAGCGGTTCACGAAAGCGCCCTACAACCATGCGTCGATCGCGCTGGACGGAGAGCTCGGGGACATCTACAGCTTCGGCCGCAAGAGCTTGCGGCTGCCGTGGAACGCGGGATTCGTAAGGGAGCGGCGGGACGGCGGCATCTACGTGGTGCTGAAGCGAACGACCTGCGTCGTCTACGAGCTCCGTCTCGACGACGAACGATATGAGCGGGTCGTCCGGGAAATCCGGCGTTTCGAAAGCGAGGCCGACCGATACGGGTATAATTTTCTCGGATTGCTTAATTTCTTGTTTCCTTGCGAGTTCCGCAATCGGAATTCGTATTTCTGCTCGGAGTTCGTGGCGACGGTGCTGCGAAACGGCGGGATCGACTTGCTGAAGAAGCCGCCGAACGCGACGGCCCCTCACGATTTCATGGCGGCGCAGGGGCTTCGTCCCGTGTACGAAGGGCCGTTGGCGGCGTACAGCCGTTCCTGCTGAAAGCCGAATCGCCTCCCGCAATCGCCGCGGGAGGCTTCTTTCGTTCGCGCGAAGCGGTCGAGCCGGCCGTTCAGAATAAAAGCCGCCCCGTCGCAATGGACGAGGCGGCTTCTTCGTTCCCGAAGACGAAGCTTAGAAGAAAAACACGAAATAGATGACGGCCGCCAGCACGAGCCGATAAATCGCGAACGGCACGAGCTTGACGCGGTTGATGAGCTTCAAGAAGAAGCGAATCGAAATCATGGCGAAGACGAACGCGCTTACGAAGCCTGCGATGAAGAACGGGATCGCGTCGACCGTGAAATATTCGAGGTTCTTCACGAGCGAGATGAGGCTCGCGCCGGCCATGATCGGCACCGCCATGATGAACGTGAAGTCGGCCGCCGTTCGATGATTCATGCCGATCAGCACGCCGCCGGAGATCGTCGCGCCCGACCGGGAGAAGCCCGGCCAGAGCGAAAAGCATTGGATCAAGCCGACGATGAGCGCCTGCTTGTAGGTGATTTGGTCGAGCGTCTCCGTCTTCGGCCGTTTCGGACGGAAGCGGTCGGCGATAATCATGAGCACGGCGCCGAGCACGAGGCCGATGAGCACCGTCTCCGCGCTGAACAAGTGCTCGTCGATGTAATCCTCGGTCAATACGCCGAGTACGCCCGCCGGGATCAAGCCGACGATCACCTGCGCCAGCTTCAGTCGCTCGCCGGCCGGCGCGGAGGACGCCGCCTTCCCTCCGACGAACCGCCGGAGCCCGAGCAGGTCGATGAACCGATTGCGGAACATGACGACGACGGCCAAGATCGAGCCGAGCTGGATGACGACCTTGAACGTGTTCGCCGCGTATTTACCCAGAAACTCGTCGGAGCGAAGCCACAAGTCGTCGACGATCACCATATGTCCGGTGGACGAGACGGGCGCGAATTCCGTCATCCCTTCGACCAGTCCGAGAATGATCGCTTTTAAAATCGTAAAAAAGTCCATTGATTCTCCATTGCTCCTTCCTTATGTACGAGGCTTGACCGGATAATGATAACGCCCTCGCACTGGAAAAGGCAAGCGACCTAAGTCGGGGCCGCCGCCCGCGCGAAGTCGCGTTCGGGAGCGTCGGCCGGCTTACCCCGCCATCTCGTCGTCGAAGCCGGCGACGATCGAAGCCGCTTCCGGCAGCCGCTCCGCGAAGAACGCCATCCCTCGCTTAAACGCGGCGAACCCGTATAGCATGGAGCTCCAATCGATCACGGTCACCTTCTCCGGATACCACCGGTTCGGCAGCTCCAGATGCCGCCACGAATACCGATGCAGTCCGTACTTGTAAGCCGCCCGGAAGTCGGCTTCGTCCTCCGGTCGTTCGGGGTTCGCGTACCGGTCGTACGGGATATGAAGCTTATACAGCGCATACAAGTCGAAGACGCCCGCCGGATACACCGGCAGAAATCCAGCGACGATATAAGCCGACGCGATGTCGCCCGGCGCGTCGTTGATTTTGTCCGCATGATACGTCGGGTACAGCCCGTCGTTCGCCCCGGCCCCGTACCCCCACACGTACGAAGGAACGTCGACGGCTTCCTTCCACTTCAACCGGTCGGCCATGCAAGCATTTTCGAAAAATTGTCGATACTTCGGGCTCTTCGCGTAATCTCCTACCAAGTAGAAAGGGAATTGATGCACGAACGACGATAGGAACGCGCCTTCCCTCGTCGCGTCCGTCAAGACCGGAATGTCGCGGTAACGCGCTTGCGGCAGCTCAGGGATGCGGTGCTCGGCGAAGCTGCGCTCCCACAGCTCTCGAATGTCCGCGTCGTCCGGCCGGCCGAGCAGCGCGAGGTACGAGACGAGCACGTACTCGTTAAACGCCGGAAGCGGCGCCGTACCGCGACCGTTCCTCACGATCATATGGATCGCTCCAGCGTGCTTATCGGCGACGACGACGCGCCAGTCGATCGACCGCAGCAGCGCGTCCGCCATCTCGGCGATGACCGGCGTCCGGTCTTGGAAATGCCGCCCGGCGAACAACGCTCCGGCCACGAGCAGCGACGTATCGATGGTCGAGATTTCGGAATGCAAATTTTCGCCGGTCTCCATATCGACGAAGTGCGCGAAAAATCCGGTCGCCGCGTCCCTCGCCGGACGGCAGCCTTCGACGCGGCCCGTCGCGCCGCACAGCGTGACGATCGCCTTCGCCATCGCCTCGTCGTCCCATCCCTCCAAATCGGCGACGCACAACGCGATCAGCCCGACGCCGGTCGCCGCGATGGAGCAACGCGACTCCGGGTTGACGCCCATCGTCATGTACGCGTCGCCGTACAACCCGGTGCGCGGGTTGCGGCAGGCGTCGACCAAGGCGTACGCGTCACGGTATTGACGGTCGACGAAAGTCTGCACGTCTTGCGGGAGTCGATCGTAAAACCGAGTCGTCTCCATATAGCGATCCCCTCCTTGCCGACAAGCGCTAGAAATTATGCTCTCATCTAAGCGTACCGCTCGCTCGCCTTTCTGGGAACGGCCGAATTTTGGAACGGGAGCCATTCCATGCATGCTGCTCGCGCTACACGCGCCCCCGCTCGCGGAAGCGGCTTCGGAACCGGATCGGCGTCTCTCCCGTCTCCCGTTTGAAGTTATTCGTAAAATACGGCGCGTACGCATACCCGACCCGTTCGGCTACTTCCGCGATGCGAAGATCGGTCGTCGCGAGCAGCAGCTTCGCCTGTTCGATTCGATAGCGCTGCAGGTAGGCGAGCGGCGTGCACCCGAACGTCTCCTTCATGCAGCGCAGCAAGTAATTCGGATGGAAATGCAGCGCTTCGGCGAGCGTCCCGTTCGTAACGTCCTCCGCATAATGGCGTTTGATATAAGCTTCGATGCGTTCCGCCACCCGCCACACGTTCGCGCCGGTCTCGGGCGGCCGCCCGAGCTCCAGCAACCGCAGCAAGTCGTGGAACCGCCGTTGATCGTTCCAGAACGACACGTATCGTCCCTGAGCGGAGGCGTCGTACAGCTCCTTGAGCGCCCGGAACGTCTCCTCCGGCAGCGGGACCGGGCCGCTCTTCGAAAGGCGCAGCGCGCGCGGGGCGAACCAATCGTGCCAGCCGGGTTTGTGCGCGCGGCGCGGGTCCTCCCAAGCGATGTTCCCGTTCCGAATTTCGACGTATGCGCCTGGCGCGTCGAAGTGAATCCAGTAGAACGACGTCCGAACGTCGCACGGTTTGACCGGGTAGTGATGCCGTCCGGGCAGCAGCAAGAGCGACTGCCCTCGCTCTACGTTCCAATGCCGGCCCTCCTCGCCCATGTAAAGGACGCCTTCGTCGACGACGAGCAGATCGAAGACGGCGAAGCCGCTGCGGGCCGGGTGCTGCTCCCCCGGCTCGTACGCGGTGCGGCCGCACTCCAAGAAATAAGGCAGCGGCGGCACCTCCACCGAAACGTACGCCGTCTCTTCCATCGCGATTCCCCATCCCTTTTTGTGTGAAATTTTATAAAAAAGAAGTTAGAAGCATGCGTTCTCCCCTTCTATCGTAAACGGTACAATGCAAGATGACAAAAGGTTTTCCAAAATATGTACCGCGGCGGAGGGGTTCGGATGGAACAGGTGCAATCGAGTAAGGTCACGATTCAAGACGTCTATTGGTCGAAGTATAGGAAGCTAGTGAGAGAGACGGTGCTCCCTTATCAATGGGAGGCGCTGAACGATCGGGTGCCCGGCGCGGAGCCGAGCTACGCGATCCGAAATTTCCGAATCGCGGCCGGACTCGCCGAAGGGACGTTCGGCGGGTTCGTATTCCAAGACAGCGACCTCTATAAGTGGTTGGAAGGGGTCGCCTATGCCCTGGCCGAAGCGCCGGACGCCGCGCTTGAGCGATGGGCAGAAGAAGCGATCGATCTGATCGCCGGCGCGCAGCGGCCGGACGGCTATATTAATACGTACTTTACCGTCAAGGAACCCGAGAACCGGTACGCGAACTTAACCGATTGCCACGAGCTGTATTGCGCGGGTCATCTCATCGAAGCGGGCGTCGCCTACTACGAAGCGACGGGCAAGCGAAGGCTGCTGGACGTGTGTTGCCGCCTCGCCGATCATATCGACCGCACGTTCGGACTCGAAGCAGGCAAGCGGCGCGGCTACGACGGGCATCAAGAAATCGAGCTCGCTCTCGCGAAGCTGTATCGCGTCACGGGGAACGAGACATATCTCCGGCTCAGCCGGTACTTTCTCGACGAGCGCGGGCGATCGCCGAATTTCCTCGTGGAGGAATGGGAGCGTCGAGGCCGCGTCTCCTATTGGAAGGGCAACCACAGTCAACCGAATCCCGAATATCACCAGGCGCATCTGCCCGTACGCGAGCAGCGGGTCGCGACGGGACATGCGGTGCGCGCGGTCTACATGTACGCCGCCATGGCGGACGTCGCGCGGGAGACGGGGGACGCGTCGCTTCTTTCCGCTTGCCGTACGCTCTGGGACAACATGACGCGGAAGCAGATGTACGTGACCGGCGCGATCGGCTCGACGCACCATGGCGAAGCGTTCACGTTCGACTACGACTTGCCGAACGATACCGCCTATGCTGAAACCTGCGCCTCGATCGGGCTCATCTTCTTCGCTTCCAGCATGCTGCGCCTCGAAGCGCGCGCCGCTTACGCCGACGCGATGGAGCGGGCGCTGTACAACACGGTCATCGGCAGCATGGCGTTGGACGGCAAGCATTACTTCTACGTTAACCCGCTCGAGGTGTGGCCGGAGGCTTGCGAGCGAAATCCCGGGAAGCGGCACGTAAAACCGGTCCGTCAGCCATGGTTCGGCTGCTCCTGCTGCCCGCCGAACGTCGCTCGTCTACTCGGTTCGCTGGATCGATACATTTACTCTTCGACGGAAGACACCGTCCATGTTCATCTATTCATCGGAAGCGAGGCGTCCTTCGAGGTCGGCGGCGGCCGCGTGACGCTCAAACAGACGGCATCGCTGCCGCGGACGGGCGACGTCCGCTTCATCGTGTCGCCCGAAGCCCCGGAGCGGCGGTTCGCGTTGGCGCTGCGCGTGCCGTCCTGGTGCGGCGGGGACGCGGCGCTGCGCGTGAACGGCGTCGCCGCCGCGTACGAAGCGCGCGACGGCTATGCTTACGTCGAGCGCGTTTGGCAGGGCGGGGATACGGTCGAATGGACGCTCGCGACGCCCGTCCTGCTGCTGGAAGCTCGCCCGGACGTGCGGGCGAACGCGGGCAAAGCCGCGCTGCAGCGCGGTCCGCTCGTGTACTGCTTCGAAGAAGCGGACAACGGCGCGCTGGTGTCGGCGCTGTCGATCCGCGAAGGCGCGGTCTGGACGCCGCGGTACGACCCCGACCTGCTCGGCGGGGTCGTCGTTCTCGAGGGCGACGGCTTCCGCGACGCCGCGGACGGCTGGGACGACGAGCCGTATCGTCCGTTCCGCCGCGAGATCCGGCCGGTCGCGCTTCGGGCGGTGCCCTACGCGGTATGGGGCAACAGAGGCGTCGGGGAGATGACGGTGTGGCTTCGCGTTACGGCGCCGTAAGCGGCTTGACGTCCGCGGCGACGCTGCCGAGCATCGCGCGTCGACGAACGATGCGATGAGCCGGCGGCCGGCGCTCGGCAGCGCCAGACCGCTCGGCATCGATGCATCGGCGCCGTTCCAGTAAAAAAGGGTTCCTTTCCGCAACGAAATATGATAGACCTGTAGTATCCTTTTTTTACAGCTGGAGTAGATGCGCCTTGATGTCGAAATGGAGTACGGTCTGGAAATCGGATCGGATGATTTACTTTCGCCTGCGGTCGTTCATGTTTTTCATGTTCGGCCCGGTGGCCTTGTTTCTGCCTTATTTGCCGTTGTACTTGCAGCACTACGGGTTTACGCCTGCGGAAATCGGCTGGCTGCTGACGATCGGACCGGTCGTCGCTTTGCTCGCCAATCCGGTGTGGGGATACGTCAGCGACCGGCTGCAGAACGTAAAGCTGGTGCTTCTGATTTTGATGCTCGGCTCGCTCGCGGCCAGCCAGTTCCTGTTCCACTTCCGGCCGTTCTGGGCGGTGTTCGCCGCGATGATGCTATTTTACTTTTTTAATACGTCGATCAACCCGATCAACACGTCGCAGGTGTTCCAGACGATCGAGAACACGCCGCTGCGCTTCGGCAGCTTCCGGATTTGGGGTTCGCTCGGGTACGCGGTCATCGTGCTCGCCGCCGGCCCGATCATGGAAGCGCTCGGCATCTGGCAGCTCGGCTGGGTGTACGGCGGCGCGATGGCGGTCGCGATCCTGTTCGGCCTGCTGCTGCACCGTCCCGCGCCTCCGAAGGGGCGGTCCGCCCGGCGAACGATTACGTTCCGCGAGACGATCCGCTCGCTGCTGCAAGGGCGATTCGCGTTGTTCCTGGCGGCCAGCCTGCTTATCTTCATCCCGAACGGGGTAACGGCGCTGTATTTGTCGCTGTTCATCGAGGAGCTCGGCGGCACGCCCTCGAGCATCGGCTGGTCGATGTTCGCGGCCGCGGTGCTGGAGGTGCCGCTGTTCTTGCTGCTGGACCGCTGGTCCAAACCGAACGCCCGCTCGATGCTCAACTTGCTGCTGTTCGCCACGGTCATGTACGTCGTCCGCTGGCTGCTCATGGGCTTCGCGACGACCCCGCTGCACATCGTGCTCATTCAATGCATGCACAGCTTGTCGTTCGGGTTTTATATTTACACGGCCGCGCAGCTTGTCGAGTACTTGACCGAGCGGTCGTTCCGCGCCAGCGGCCAGACGATGTACGCGCTCGTGCAGGGGGCGCTTTCGATGGCGATCGCCGGGTCGCTCGGCGGCTACTTGTACGAGCGGCTCGGACCGCATACGTTGTACCTGCTCTGCTCGGGCCTTACTGTGATCGGCTTCGCGGTCATGTTCGCGCTACGGCTGTCGCTGACGAGAGCGAGGGAAGAACAAGGGCGGGACGACGGACTTGCCTCCGGAGGGTAACCAAAGAAAAACCCCGGCCGCGAGCCGGCGGCGGAATCGATCCGCTCGCCGGCCCGGCCGGGGTTCTCTTCGTTACGGATGCAGCGGCGCCGGGGATGCGCAGGAGCTGCTCATCCGGTACACCGTGCCCTGGTCGTTGCTGTCGTGGAAGCCGTGCATCGCTTCGAGCACGTGGAACGCGAGGGCGTCGTTCGCGCGATGCGGACGTCCCTCGCGGATCGCGTTCGCCATATCGAGCACGCCGACGCCGCGGGAGTTGCCGTCGTACGGCAGCGTAACCGGAACGTCCTCCCACTCGGTCTCGCCGAAGCGGCGCAGCCGCACCGGACCGCCGAACGTATTCGGATCCGGCACCGCGAGCGTCCCCTTCGTACCGTAGATTTCGATGTTTCGCAGCGAGCTGCCCGCCGGAATGTCGAACGACGTGATCATCGTCGCGATCGCGCCGCTCGAGAAGCGGAGCGTCCCCGTTACGTGCGTCGGCACCTCGACTTGAATCGTCTGGCCGCGCTTCGGCTCGCTCAGAATCGTGCGCTCCTTATGCGTGATGCGCGTCATGCCGGAAATTTCCGCGATCGGTCCGAGCAGCGCGACGAGCGCCGTCAAATAGTACGGACCCATGTCGAACATCGGGCCGCCGCCGGCTTGATAATAAAACTCCGGCGCCGGATGCCAATGCTCGTGACCGCGGCTCATCATGAACGCGACGGCCGACAACGGCTCGCCGATCGCGCCTTCGTCGATCAGGCGCTTGCATGTCTGAATGCCCGCGCCGAGGAACGTATCCGGCGCGGCGCCCGCTCGCAGCCCCTTGGCGGCCGCGAGCTCGACGATGCGGCGACCGTCCTCGCGGGACACCGCGAGCGGCTTCTCGACGTACACGTGCTTGCCGGCTTCCAGCGCGCGAATGCATACCTCCGCGTGCGCCGCCGGGATCGTCAGGTTGACGACGAGGTCGACGTCCGGACTCGCCAGCAGCTCGTCGACGGAGCAGCCTCTCGCCACGCCGTGCTCGGCCGCCTTCGCCTTCGCCCGCTCGATGTCGAGATCAGCGCAGGCGACGACCTCGACGCCTTCGAACGCTTGCAAATTTTTAAAGTAAATCCCGCTGATATTGCCGGTTCCGATAATGCCTACCCGAATCTTTGTCATGTCTCGTCTAGGGCTCCTCTTACAAAATGTTGTCCTGCATGCCGGTATACGATCCCGCCGCCGCGGCCGTCGCCTTCGCCTTGCCTTCCGCGGCCCACAGGAAGCCGCGGCGCATCATTTCCGTCACCTGCGGCATCGCGATAATGTTCGCTTGATGCCCCAGCGTGCAATAGAACACGCGCCCTGCGCCCCAACGCTTCGTCCAGACGACCGGCATATCGACCGCCTTGTTCGGCGAATGCGGCCCCGGCACGTTCGGATTCGGGAACCGCGTCGTCGCGAGCACCTCGACCGCCGGATCGACGTGCATATAATATTGCTCGCTCTTCACCTCGAAGTCCTCGATGCCCTCGAGCAGCGGGCTAGAGCTGTACTTCACGTTGACCGTGTACTCCACGCCGTCGTTGCCCGGATGCGCCACCCACTGGCCGCCCGTCATGAACTGCCAGTCGACGTTCGTCCGGAACGCGTCGCACATGCCGCCGTGCGTGCCCGCGATGCCGACGCCCGATTGAACGGCCGCCAGCACGTTGCCCGCGAGCTTGCCCTCGATTTGTCCCATCGTCCAGTTCGGCACGATCAAGTCGAGCGCCTTCAGCTTCTCTGGATCGGCGAACGCGTCGAGCGTATCCGACACTTCGACCTCGAAGCCCTCCGGCTCGAGAATCCCCTTATACAAGCCTGCGACTTCCTCCGGTTGGTGTCCGAGCCAGCCGCCCCAGACGATTAACGCTTTCTTCGTGCCCATGGTATGGTTCCTCCTCCGTATTGTCGAAAACGCCGAACGCCGGATTACATCTCTTCGATCGCTACCCAACGACGTTCGTCGATGGATCGGTCTACCGCTTCCAGCACCGACTGGCACTTCACGCCGTCGTGGAAGTTCGGCACCGGCTGGCGATTTTCGCGGAACGCTTCCATCAGCTCGTGCACCTCGTGGATGAACGTATGCTCGTAACCGATCGTGTGACCCGGAGGCCACCACGCAGCGGCGTACGCATGGGACGGATCCGTCGCCAGGACGCGGCGGAAGCCTTGCACGTCGTCGGCATCGTCCGTGAAGTACACCTGCAGCTCGTTCATCCGCTCGAAGTCGAACTTGACGCTGCCCTTGCTGCCGTTGATCTCGAACGAGTTCGTGCAGCGGTGTCCCGCAGCGAAGCGCGTCGCTTCGAAGCTGCCGAGAGCGCCGTTCGCGAACTTCGTCATGAACAGCGTCGCGTCGTCGACGGTGACCGGGCCGCGCGGCGCGTCCTTGCTGCCCTTCGCGCTGAGGCCCGTCATCGAGGACGGCATCGGGCGCTCCTTAATGAACGTCTCGTTCATGCCGATCACCTCGTTCATATCGCCGACGAGGTAGTGCGCGAGATCGATGAGGTGCGCCCCGAGATCGCCATGCGAGCCCGAGCCGGCCACTTCCTTCTGCAGCCGCCAGACGAGCGGGAAGTCCGGATCGATGATCCAATCCTGCAGAAACCACGCGCGGAAGTGGAAGATGCGACCGAGCCGGCCTTCGTCCACCAGCTTCTTCGCGAGCTGCACCGCCGGCGCGAACCGGTAGTTGAAGCCGACCATATGCTTCACGCCCGCTTGCTCCGCCGCCTGCAGCATCTCGCGGGAGTCGGCCAGCGTCAGCGCGAGCGGCTTCTCGCAAAACAGATGCTTCCCGGCCGCCGCCGCCGCGATGGCGATGTCCTTGTGCGCGTCGCTCGGCGCGTTGATGTCGATCAAGTCGATATCGTCCCGCTTCACGAGCTCCCGCCAATCCGTCGTATAGCCGTCCCAGCCGAACTGCTTCGCCGCCGCGCTTACGCCGGCTTCGTCGCGGCCGCACAAGGCGGCCATGACCGGCTTCGTCGTCTCCGGGAAAAACATCGGCAAATCCCGGTACGCGTGACTATGCGCCTTCCCCATAAACTTATACCCGATCATGCCTACGCGAATTTCGCCCACAACGCATTCCTCCTCTGGAAAAATGATTCCTTTATGACAAGCGGGAAGATTCCCGCGTCACAAACCTCGTCTCGAGTCGCTGCGCGCTCGGCCCGGCCCCTTCCGCGTCTCCCGCGATAGCGTCGAGCAGACGCTCGGCCGCGCGGAAGCCCATCTCGAAGAAGGGCACATGCACCGTCGAGAGCGGCGGATCGGTCGTCCGGGACGCGTCCGAATCGTCGTAGCCGACCAAGGCGTAGTCCGCTCCCGCCCGCAAGCCTCGCTCCTTCAACCCCTGCATCAAGCCGATCGCCATCCGGTCGTTCGCTGCGAACACCGCATCGAATTCCTTCCTGCGCTCGTACAAAGTCTCGGCTAACGCATACCCGCTCTTGCGGCTGTAATTGCCCGTGAACTCGAGCGATTCGTCGAACCGGACGCCGCCCGAACGAAGCCGCTCGACGAAGCCGTCCCGCCGGTCGACGCTGTTCGAGAACGACGCCGGCCCGTTCACGAGCGCGATGCGCTTTCGCCCGGAGTCGAGCAGATGCTCGGCGACGAGTCGCCCGCCTTCCCTGTGGTCCGCGTCGACCTGGTCGTACGGCTCGTCGAACCGCTGGCCGACGACGCAGAACGGCCAGCCTCGCTCGTGCAGCTTCCGCAGCGCGCGGGCTTCGGATACGTCCGACTTGGCGCCGAGGATGAGGCAGCCGTCGACCTTGCGCATGCGGAAGGCGCTTTCATAGTCGGGCGCCGCATCCGCTTGCCGGAACTGCAGGAGAAGGTGGTATCCGCGCTTCTCTACGGCATGGCCGATCCCGGATAATATTTCGGAAAAATAATACGCGGAAAACAGGTGCACCTTCGGCACGACCGGGAGCATCACGCCGACGTTCCCGCTTCGCTGCGTCACGAAGCTGCGGGCGATCGCGCTGGGCGTATACCCGAGCCGGTCCGCGGCTTCGAGAACCCGGCGCTTCGTCTCCTCGCGAATCGGGCCGACGCCGCTCATGACGCGAGACACGGTAGCTTCGGATACGCCGGCGAGCTCCGCCACTTGTTTGCGTTTCGACGTAAGCCATCCCTCCCGACGATTGAATGTACACGTGTACATTTTCGCATTCGTTTCCATCGCCTGTCAATCCTTTTGTCGGACTGTTAACGCAATAAAATATTCATATCCCCCCTCTTCTATCGGGCCTATCGATCTATTATACTGTTAGGAAAATGTATCCAACCTAAGGGAGAGAACCGTTGCATGCAAGCCTTACGCCCCCGCTTTTCGCTTCGCTGGAAATTGTTGATCGTCTCCATTCTGCTCATGGCCGTCCCCACGCTATCGTTAGGCACGATCGCCTTCCAAACCACGATGACGGAAACGGACGCCCTGATGGAAGACAATCTGAAGAACAACGTTCGTCTCGTCGTCGAGTCGATCGGACTATTGGACAAACAAGTGAAGTCCGGGTTGCTGCCGCTCGAACAAGCGCAATCCCAGATGAAAGACATGCTCCTCGGGACCCGCCAAGCGGACGGTACGCGGCCCATCAACGCAAACCTCGATCTCGGGGCGAACGGGTACTTCTTCGTGCTCGCCGACGACGGCACGGCGGTCGCCCACCCGAAGCGCGAAGGGCAAAGCTTATGGGAGGAGCAATCTTCGGACGGGTTCTTCTTTATTCAAGACTTGATCGCCAAGGCGCAGAACGGCGGCGGCTTTACCGAGTATGCTTGGCCGCTGCCGGGCGAAGGCGTAACCGAGGAAGCGATGAAGATTACCTACGCGGAGAAAGAACCTCACTGGGGATGGATCGTCAGCGCCGGCTCGTATATTCAGGATTTTAACGAAGGACAACAGCGTATCGAGCAGGCGATCGCCGTCACCGTCGCCGTCGCGCTCGTCGTCGGTCTCGCGGCGACCGTCGCGTTCGCCTATTACATAACAAGCCCGATCTCGCTCGTCTCCGCGCAGCTGCGCCGCATCGCCCAAGGCGAGCTGAACGCCCCGCCGCTTCGCGTGAAGCGGCGCGACGAATCCGGCCTCCTCGCGGAGGATACGAACACGATGGCGATCAATCTTCGGGCGCTCGTGTCGCAGGTGTCGAACGGCGCTGCGAACGTCCTTGACGCCTCTCATCGGCTGGCCGCTTCCGCCGGTCAGTCGGCGCAGGCGACGCGCGGCGTTGCGCTGTCGATCCGCAATATCGCGCACGGCGTAGACTCCCAGTCCGCCGCCGCGGCGCAAAGCGCGCGCGCCATGGAGGAGATGACCTCGGGCATCCAGCGCATCGCCGAGACGTCGTCCGTCGCGTACGACTCTTCCGTACAAGCGACGTCTACCGCCGCTAACGGCGTCGAAGCCGTCGAACGAGCCGTGCGGCAGATCGAGAAGGCGGTCGGCGCGGTGCGCGAGCTTTCGTCGACGATCCACGGGCTTGAACGGCGCTCGGAGGAGATCGCGACGATCTTGGAGCTGATCTCGGACATCGCGCGCCTGACGAACCTGCTCTCGCTTAACGCGAGCATCGAAGCCGCTCGCGCCGGAGAACACGGCCGCGGCTTCGGCGTCGTCGCCGGCGAGATCAAGAAGCTGGCCGAACAGTCCGACCGCTCGACCGACGACATTCGCCAGGTGATCGAGAAGATTCGCGACGACATCCAGTATTGTGTCGCGTCGATGACGGCGAGCGAGCGCGAGGTGCAGGAGAGCGCCGAGCTCGTCGTCCGGACGGGCGAGTCGTTCCGCACGATCGACGCCGCGGCGCGGCTCGTGCTCGGCCAAGTGGAGGAGACGACGGCCGCGTCGGAGCAGATGTCGGCCGGCTCCGAGGAAATCGCCGCGTCGATCCAGGAGATCGCGGACATCTCTTCCAAATCCGCCGCGGCGACGCAGGAAATTTCCGACGCCTCGCAGGAGCAGCTCGCCGTCATGGAGACGATGGAGCAGTCGGCTCGCTCGCTTGCCGATCTGGCGCGGCAGCTGAAGGACGCCTCCTCCCGCTTCCGCTTGTAACCTTCTCTTCGATGGAACGAAGGGACCGCCTCAAGTCATTCGACTTGAGGCGGTCCCTATTTATATCCTTACTTGGAGGATTCGCTATATTTTTTAAAGTTGTCCATGAACGCCTGCCAGCCTGCTTGTTGCATTTCGACGGGATTGGTGCCTTCCGCTTCGAATGTTTCCACGATCTTCGTGTCGTTTCCTTGGCGAATGAAATCGATCGTGACCTTTCGTCCGTCTCCGAGCGTGTAAGCGAGATGCTCGTTGACTCTTACGTCGTCATATACGCCGCCGAAATCGAATCCGAAGCTGCCGTCCTTCGCTTCCATTCTCGTAACGAAGCTTCCTCCGACTCTTACATCGTTCTCGGCTCTAGGCGCGTGCCATTCCTCCGAGGCGAAAGACCACTTCACGATATGCTGCGGCTCCGTCCAGTGCTTCCACGCTTCTTCGACCGGGGTATGTACTGTGGTTTCTACGGTGATCGTTACTTTCTTTTCTGTTTCCATAGGAGTAAGCCGCCTCTCAAGAGTAATAGATGATACTTGCAGACCTGATGTTCATAATATACATTAACGGGAATATTCCTTCCAAGGAATACTTAAACCTCGGATACCGAACGTCCTGCCTGCGCGGAAATACGAACCGCCGTCAAGCATAAGGTCGATAAGCGGTGCGCGAAGACTTAGAACTCTACTTTTTGGACTCGAGCGAGCGGCGCGTACGTTCGACGTCCCCGTCGCTCGGAACGGCGTCGCCGTACCGCACGCGGTCGTACAGCTCGACGAGCGCCGATGCCTTGTCCCCGTCGCTCGCCGGCATCCCGCTTCGACCGGTAGGCCGAGAAGCCGCCCAGGCGATCACGTCCGCCTCCGTTTCGCGGGGCGTTAGATGGCGGCGCGACTCGTATCCGGCGTCGACCGCCGTCCGCAGCCAACGGCGGTACAAGTACCGCACCCGCTCCGCGTTCGTGCGCTGATCCTCCCACCGCTCGGCGCGGCTGCGCGCGACGAGGCGGCCGAGCCAAGATTCGCGGACGCGCTTGAATGCTGACTCCCAGGAGAAGACGGTCGTCTCTTCGTCCACGTAAGCCGCGTCTTCCGGCGCGCGGCCCGACCGGGTCAGGAACGCCGCCAGTCTGCGCAGCCATTCGCGAAGAAGCTCGCCGGCGTTGCGGTACAGCCATCTCCCGAGCCAGAACAGCAGCGCAAGCGCCGCCGCGATGCCGATCGCATACCCGATGATGTCGAGGATTTGCGCCCATAACCCGGGCTCCCCCTCGGCCGCCGGCAGTCCTTCCGGCATCGTCTGCGGCGGCGGCTCGGGCGCGGGCGCCTCTTCCGCCGGCGCTTCGTTCGGCAACAGGCCGAACAGCCATCGGAAGAACGCGAATAACAGCTTGCCGAACGCGTTCCCGAAAGCGGCGGTCAGCGCGATGACGACGAGCAGCACCGCGGCCATCATGGCGCGGTTATGCCGCCGCAGCGTCGCCGGCACGCTTCGCGTACGGCTCGAAGCGAGCGACGCGCCGCGCAGGAACGTGCCGTTCGATGCGAACAACGCGACCGCGAGGCTGACGGCGCCGCCGATCGTGAGCGCCGTCACCGTATCCCGCAGCGCGTCGACGCGCGGGTAAACGATCGCGGCGACGAAATAAAGCGCCAAGCCGTACCACAGCCATTGCGGGGCTTCGTTCCGTTCCCGAACGGTCAACCCCTGCAGCGCCGCGATGAAGCCTACGCCCGCCCCGACGGCGGCGAGCCGTTCGTCGGCGCCCGCGAGCAGGAGCGATCCGAAGAAAGCCGCTCCGATCAACAGCCCGAGCCCAAGCTGCTGCCACCGGCGATTCCAGCGCAAGCTCGCCGCCGCGCCCGCGAAGGACGCAGCCGCGATCCCGACCGCGGCCCACGCGACCCCGGGCGGACGAAGCCAAGCGTACAACGCAAGCCATACGGGAAGCAGCAGCAGCAGCTCGATAGAAGAGGAGATCCACAACGTTCGCAGACGCAAGATCGCGTTCATCGACGACGGTCCCCCTCTCCCTCGACGTAGAGCCATTCTACGCCGTTGCCTCGGCGGCGCAGCGCGTCGACGCGCTCCTCGAGCTCGGCTCCGCGATGGCAAGAAATGATCAAGTAGTCCGTGTCCGACGGGTCTCCCGACAATTCGTCGTCGAACAGCGCATGCATCGTCACCGCCGTCTCGAGCTGCAGCTTCGCCATCGTCTCGAGCAGCGCGGTCAGCTGCGCTTCGCCGCCGCCCGGATCGTGACGCACCGGGAGCTTCGGTCCGCCGAACGTCCAACCGTTCGAGAGCAGCCCCGTCTCGACGCCCTGCCGCATCGCGTAGACGGCGACGGACGCCGCGTAGCTGATCGCCCGTTCGATGCGCTCCGGCTCGAGCACGGCGCTCCACATGCGGTCGTGCGTCTCCAGGTTGATGCAGATCATGAGCCGATGGTCCGCCGTGTAATCGTTCCGATGCACCTGCATCCGCCCCGTCCGCGCCGTCGCCTTCCAGTTCACGGACCGAAGCGCGTCGCCCGAACGGTATTCGCGCGTGCCGGCGGTCAGGAACGGGTCTTCGACGATCCAGCGCCGCACCGTCACGTCGCCGAGCCAGCTATGGGCGGGCAGCGGCACCTCGCGCATCGGAACGACCTCCGGATAGACGGTCAGCGTAAGCGCCAGCGGGAACCGGCGCGACGGCCGCGTCAAGCCGACCGGGTCGCCCGCCGTCATCGTCGCGGAATCGAGCACGTAATATCCGCGCCTCGCGGCGACGACGCGGTGGCGCCTGACGATCTGGCGATACGAACGCAGGCTGAAGAGGCTGATATGGTTTTGGAACTTCTCCCCGCCGCGAATGTCGAGATTTTGCTGTTCGCCGAAGACGAGCCCTTGCGCCATCATCGACTCGAGCCGCACCCAAGGCAGCGGCAGCAGCTTGCGGTTGACGATCCGTTCGACCATCTCGATTTCTTCTCCCGCGAACACCGCGTGCTTCGAGAAAAACCGCGCGTATCCGACATGATTTAAAGAGAACTTACCGTACACCCATGCGATCAGTCCGAGCAGGACGACCGCGTTGACCAACATCCAGGCGAGCATCGCTCGCTACCCTCGGGCCGACGGCGCCGGCTCGGACGGCACTTCCAGGCCGTTCAACAACTTCCGTACGACGTCGGCGCCGCCCGAATCGCGCGAGCGCGCCGCGCCGCGGGTCAAGATGCGGTGCGCAAGCACCGGCACCGCGACCGCCTTGACGTCGTCCGGCGAGACGTAGTCCCGTCCCTTGACGGCCGCGTGCGCCTGCGACGCCCGCATCAACGCTTGGCAGCCGCGAGGGCTGACGCCGAGCAGGACGTCCGCGTCGGCGCGCGTCGCCTCGGCGAGGCGCACGATGTAATCGAGCAGCTCCTCCCGGATGGCGACGGAACGCGAGAACCGCTGCGCTTCGACGACGTCGGCGGCGGTAGCGACCGGCTCGAGCGTCTCGAGCGGGTTGTCCTCGCGGAACCGGTGCAGCATCGACAGCGACTCCGCATGCGACGGATACCCGACGGGAATGCGCATTAGAAACCGGTCGAGCTGCGCTTCCGGCAGCGGGAACGTCCCTTGGTTGTCGACGGGGTTTTGCGTCGCGATGACGAGGAACGGCGCCGTAAGCCGATGCGTCACGCCGTCGATCGTAATTTGCCGCTCCTCCATACATTCCAAGAGACTCGACTGCGTCCGCGGCGTCGCGCGGTTAATCTCGTCCGCAAGCAGGATGTTCGTAAACAACGGTCCGGGACGAAACTCGAATTCCCCGCTCTTTTGGTTATAAAAATTGATTCCGCTTACATCGGACGGCAGCAAGTCGGGCGTAAACTGGATTCGCTTGAAGTCGCAGCCGAGCGAGCGGGAGAGCGTCTTCGCGAGCAGCGTCTTCCCCGTGCCCGGCACGTCTTCCAAGAGCGCATGCCCGTTCGCGAGCAGCGCCGCAAGCAATAAATCGACCGTCTCCGCCTTCCCGACGACGACGGCCCCGACGTTCCGGCGAATCGCTTCGATCGTGCGGCCTAATCTTTCTGCGTTCATCATTTCGCGCTCCCCGCCTTCTTGTTTCGCATCGCGAACTCTTGCTTCAAATCCGCGCGTTCCAAGAACTTTTGGTATTCCTCCGACTCCATCGGAACGATCGCGATGCGGCCGGCTTCGTCGTAATGGACGCCCCATCCGAATTTCTTCGGCAGCATCGACGCCCGCATGCACGGCTGGCCCTTCGACAGGAGCTCGTCCCGCACCTGGGCTCGCCTCGCCTCGTCGACGGGTTCCCCGGCAAGCTTATGTCGGATGTACGTCTCGACGATCAGCCCGTCGAGGTCGTACGTATACGGATGCTCCGACAGAATTTCGTATTGCACCTCATGCGCGGTTTTCGTTTCCTTCTTGGACACGGGCACGATCCCGCGCTCCGCCGGACAGTCGGCCGACACCTTCACGAACGTATTTACGATTCTATTCGACATGCGCTACGGACGCCTCGCTTCCTTATATAGAAATTACTCAATCCGTCTTCGGGTCCAGCTGCACCGCAGCCTGCTTGCCGCTAAGCTGGATGCCCGTCTTCTTCGCGCCGAACGGCGCGAGCGCCTTGATCAAATCCTCCAGCAGCCGCTTCGCCGCCTCGCCCTCCTTCGCGCCCGACAGCTTCACGACGAACAGCGCGGCGTCCCCGCTCTTCAAGATGCGTTCGGCCTGCGTCTTCTTCGTATCGAAGTCATGCGCTTCGATTGTAGGAGTGAGGCGAATCTCCTTCACCTTCGACGCGCGCTCCTTCCGCTTCTCCCGCTGCTTCGCGTCCCGAGCCGCGCCCGCGCCGATCAACCGGCACGGCGGCGGGCTGCTGAACAGCGATTCGCAAACGAGATCGACTTTCAGCCGCTTCGCCAGCGCGAGCGCCTCCGTCGTCTTCATGACGCCGAGGTCTTCCCCGTCGACGCCGGTCAGCGCCACTTCCGACGCCTTGATTTTTTCATTCTTGATCATTGTGTTAACTCCAATCGCGTGTCTATAATATATGAACCTATATTACCGCGACGAAGGAGCCCGTATCAATGAACCGCAAAGAACTGGAAGATCAAATCATAGAAAATTACCGCAAGGACGAGCGAATGATGATTTTGGCGTTCGCGCAATGGAGCATAAACCGCGGTCTCGACCCTCAGGCGTTGTACGAGCGGGCGTACCCCGGACAGAAAAACAATCCCGAGCTGCTCGCGGCGCTCGAGTTGACCGTCCCCAAGGAGGAAGCCGGCGATATCGCGGACGAGACGGTGCTGAATATGCTGTCCGTCTTCGGCAACGACGACCTGGCGTTCGTCGTGTCGGAGGTCATCCATACCCGAAAATAATTCCGGCTACGCGTTCCCCGCGAGCCGCCGCTTCGCTTCGAGCAGCGCGGCCACGATGTCGTCGATCTCGCCCGGATCGTCGATATGCGTCGCCACGTACCGTTCCCGGTAGCCGCCCGACGACAGCTCCAGCAGGACGTGACGCTTCGCGTCGTCGTACACGATCTGAATGGCGTCCTTCACGAGCAACGAATGCAATGTCATGACCCAACCTCCTTGGAAAAAGAATACCATATTCAAGGAGAAACGTCTTTGCCGTCTTTGCAAGACGGTACCCGGTCGCCGCAGGTTATGCGACCCGAAGCGTAAACAAAGCCCGCTCGGAGCGAATCGCTCCGAGCGGGCTTCTTTCTTGCGGCCGGTCAATACAACGGATACTTCACCCGCAGATCCTCCCGGTGCAGCACGGTGGAATCGTGCCGGATGTAATGGCACACGTACGAGCGGCGCCAGCGGTCCTTGCTGCGGTTTTTGTTGGAAGAATGAATAAGAAGCTCGTGGAAAAAGAGAATGTCCCCCTTTTCCATCACGACCGGAATCTGGTTGCGCAAGTCGACCCCTTCGGTTTGGTGCGTCCACGCTTCGTGCTCCTCCAGATTCGTCACGCTCCCGTGGGGCAGCAGTCCGAGACGATGCGTCCCGGGGATGACCCAGAGGCAGCCGTTCTCCTCGTCCACCAGCTCCTCCATCGCGATCCAAGCCGCCACCATCGACTTCGGGTCGTCCTTAATATAATAGTAATCCTGATGCGCCGCCTGCCCCGGGGAGCCCGGCTCCTTATAGAAGTACATGCTCTGGACGCAAACCGCCTCATCCCCCATCACCTGCGCCAGCGCGCCGCGGACGATCGGAAGCTTCATGACCTGACGGGAGAAGCCGTCGTGGATATGCGGGTTAAAGAGACGGACCGAGAACCGATCCTTCTCCTGCACCGGTCCGCCTCCCTTCCGCGGCAGCGCCCACTCGGGGATGTCGTCCCCGGAGCGAATGTCCCGGATGTGTCCGTTGAAGGCATCGATCAAATCCGCGCTGCAGCCTCTTTTCACTAAGACATAGCCATGCTCGTGGAAGAACTCCACCTGTTCCTCTGACAACGGCTCCATTCTAGCCGGAAATACCGCTTCTTTCTGCATGACCGATACCCCTCTCCCGGATTCGTTTGCATTCATCATAAGGAAGAACTCGCAGACGAACAATGGCTGCATCTGATATGATTGTGTCTAGAATTGATCATCGGCGACGAGGAGGATGCGAATGGAGCCGTTCCCTATGGAACATGTCCGCGGCGCCTCCCCCGGCACCGTCATCTACAATCCCGGAGGCACGTTCGGCCCGCGCCTCCAGCTCGACGTGCAGTTCGTCCTGCTCCATACCGGGACGATGCGGGTCGAGATCGACGGCGCTTCGCTCGACTGCCCGCCGGGCCACGTCGCGATGCTGTTGCCCGGCCGGACGGAGACGTTCGCGTTCCACCGAACGAAGCCGACGTGGCATCGCTGGATCGCCGTCGAGGTGGCGGACGCCGCGGCAGCCGCGCGCCTGCTCGAGCCGCTCCCCCGCGTCCAACCGCTGACGGAAGAGTTCAATCGGCTCGCGGACCTGCTGCTGTCGCTTCGGGACAAGCAGCGGCTGACCGACGACGTCGCGAAGGCGCTCGGGCTCGCCGCCGTACGGATGTTCGCCGAGATGGCGTCGCGCTCGCCGAGAGCGGCCGCCGTGCACGAATCGGTGACGGCGGCGAAGGCGGCCGCGCATCGGCGCTACGGCGAAGAGCTGACGCTCGACGAGCTGGCGAAGGCGGCCGGCGTCTCGCCCGAGCATCTCGTCCGGTTGTTCAAGCGGCACGAAAACACGACGCCGATGCGGTACGTGTGGCAGTACCGCGTGCTCGCCGCGAACGACATGCTCGTTCACACGGGGCTGTCCGTCGGCGAGATCGCGTCGCGGTGCGGGTTCAAGACGTCGTACCATTTCGCCAGAATGTTCAAGCAGCGAATGGGGAAATCGCCGTCGCAAGTCCGCAAGGAATCTTGGCAAGGGTTGGTCTAGCGGCGGAGAAATCGGTATACTTATACGCAGATTCGCGATTCGCCTTACACTCTTTCCCAGGGAAGCGAGGAACGTTCATGAAATTTCAAGAGTATCCGTACGTCCGCCCCGATCTCGCCGCATTAGAGAACCGATTCCGTACGCTGCTCGACGCGTTCGAGCGCGCCGAGACGCTCGAGTCGGCGGCCGCCGCCTTCGAGGCGATCAACGCCGCACGGGTGGAGGTGTCCTCGATGCTCGCGATCGCGCGCATCCGGCATACGATCGACACGACGGACCCGTATTATAAGGGGGAACAGGAGTTCATCGACGAACAGTCCCCCGTCTACCAAGGACTCATTACTGACTTCTATAAGTCGCTGATCGCGTCGACCTATCGGCCGCAGCTGGAGGCGCAGTGGGGACGTCAGCTGTTCGACGCCGCCGAGCTGGCGCTGAAGACGTTCGATCCGTCGATCGTCGAAGAGCTGAAAGAAGAAAATAAGAAGGTCAGCGAATACATCAAGCTCGTCGCCTCGGCCCGCATCGAATTCGACGGCGAGGAGCGGACGCTCTCGCAGCTCGCGCCGTACCTTCAATCGACGGACCGCGATACGCGGAGGCGCGCCGCCGACGCCCGGTACGCCTTCTTCGAGTCGAACGAGGAGACGGTCGATGCGATCTACGACGACCTCGTGAAGCTGCGCACGAACATCGCGCGGAAGCTCGGCTTCCGCGACTTCACGGCGCTCGCGTACGCGCGCATGGACCGCACCGATTACGGTCCCGAGCAGGTCGCGGCCTTCCGCAAGCAGGTGCTGGAGCATATCGTGCCGGTCGCTTCCGCGCTGCACGAACGCCGCCGGGAACGGCTCGGCCTCGACAAGCTGAGGTATTACGACGGCATCTCGTTCCTCAGCGGCGATCCGAAGCCGAAGGGCGACCCGGCATGGATCGTGGAGCGAGCCAAGGCGATGTACGCCGACATGTCCCCGGAGACGGACGAATTTTTCGGATTTATGCTCGAAGGCGGCTTGATGGATTTGGAAAGCAAGAAGGGGAAGCGCGTCGGAGGCTACTGCTCGTTCATCGGAACGCATAAGGCGCCGTTCATCTTCTCGAACTTCAACGGCACCGCGCACGACGTCGACGTGCTCACGCACGAGGCGGGGCACGCCTTCCAGGCATACTTAAGCCGGGACTTCGCCGTGCCGGAATACATTCACCCGACGCTCGACGCCTGCGAAATCCATTCCATGAGCATGGAATTTTTCGCGTGGCCGTGGATGGAGTCGTTCTTCCTCGAGGATACGGCGAAATACAAGTTCTCGCATCTGGCCGGAGCGATCACGTTCATCCCGTACGGCGTCGCGGTCGACGAATTCCAGCATGTCGTGTACGCGAATCCGGAGATGACGCCGGCGGAGCGGAAGGCGGCTTGGCGGGACATCGAGCGGAAATACTTGCCGAATCGCGACTACGACGATATGCCGTTCCTCGCGCGCGGCGGGTTTTGGCATCAGCAGCAGCACATTTTCAAGAGCCCGTTCTATTATATCGATTACACGCTGGCGCAAATTTGCGCGCTGCAATATTGGAAGCGCGCGAACGACGATCGCGGCGAGGCGTGGGCGAGCTACGTCACCCTGTGCCGCGCCGGCGGCAGCGAATCGTTCACTTCGCTCGTGCGGCTCGCGGGCCTGCGTTCGCCGTTCGAAGACGGCTGCGTCTCGTCGATCATCGGCGACATCGACGGCTGGCTGCGCGGCATCGACGACAAGGCGTTGTAACGTCAAAGGCCTCCGAGGAATTTCCCGTATTCGGGAAGTCCTTCGGCGGCCTTCTTTCGTGCGCTCTTCCACACGCTCAATGCGAGGCGGCGAACGGCACCATATCTTTCCTTACGTATACGCCGCAAATGATGCCGATCGCCGCGAATTGCGCCAACAGCGCGCTTCCGCCGTAACTGATCAGCGGCAACGTAACCCCGATGATCGGCAGCAAACCGAGCGACATCCCGATGCTCCAGACGAATTGGATCGTCAACACGGCTCCGAGACCGACGGCAAGCAGCCTGCCGAATGGATCCTTCACCGACGACGCCGCACGAATCAATAGCGCGACGAACCACGCGATAACCAGCAGCGAGAGAAGGCCGAATGCCCAGCCGAGGCTGTAAATCAGGTAGGTTAGAATCGTTTCCGAATAAATATACGGGAGTTGACGCGCCGCCGCGCCGAATCCGTGTCCAAGCCATCCGGCGGAACGAAGCGCTTCATCGATCTTAATGTACATATAAGCCGCATCCGAGGAGGCGTCGTAACGGTCCAAGTACGCTTCCAGCCGGAGCCGACCGTGCCAGGAAGCTGCGAGATAAGCGGCGAAAGCTCCCGCCGACAGGAGGATATGCGCTGCGGCCCACCGCCGGCTTTTGCCGGAAACGAGCAGCAGGAAGGCGTACGCCGACGAATACAGGAACAGATCCGAGAAGGACGGAGCCTTCACGAGCAAGGCAATCGGAACCGCCGTAAAGCAGACGGTATGCCGGATGACGTCCCGCCAACGGTCCTGGCTCCGAACCAGCGCCCCCGCCGCCGAAACGATCAGCAAATACGGACTAGCCTGCATGACGTTCAGGAGAATCGGGCCTACTTGTAGATACTTGGAGGCGCCGTTGATTTGCGGTCCCCAAACGAAGGCAGCTGCCATGAGAGCGACCGTCGCGCCGTACAGCGCCAATGGAGCGCACAGCAACCGTCGGTACCGGATGAGACTGAACGCGAAGAGGAGCACTGAACCGATCCCGATAAACAAAGCATGGCGTCCGACGAAGTCGACTCCTTCCATGCCGCCTCTTCCCTGGAAGCTGGTCTGCACCGAAAACAAGCTGACGATCGCGATCGCGAGCACCGCCGCCAATGCGCCCAGCATCGACCATGGCACCCGTGGACGATGCACTCGATTCAGACCGTGCGCGACTTCCCGCGTCTCGCCCATCTGCGCGACGGCCCACCGCGCCGCTTCTTCGTCGTTCGCCCCCTCCGCCTTCCGGGACTCCATAAGCTCTTCGAGATGGCCGGACAGCTCCTCCATAATTTCGTCCCGACATTCCTTCGCTTGGAGCTGGCGCGCGATCTCCTCGACATAACGCCGAAGGTCGGGATGGATACCGTTCAAACCGATCCCTCCCCCAGCACCCGATCGACCGCGCCGCGAAACAGCCGCCATTCGCGCTGCTTCTCCTCCAGTTGCCGTCGGCCGCTCTCCGTAATTCGATAATACTTGCGCTTACGCCCCTCGGCTTCCTCCCAGTACGACTCCACCCACCGTTCGGCCTCCATGCCGTGCAGCAGCGGGTATAACGTCCCTTCCTTCAGTGCAAACGTACCGTCCGACTGTCGCTCCAGCTCCTTGACCAACTGATAGCCGTACTGATCTTCCTTATCCAGCAACTTCAATAGCAGCGTGCCCGTGCTTCCCTTCAGAAGCTCTTTGTTTATGCGCATTCGTCACACCCTCGCCAGATCCATTTGCAACTATTGTACCTCGTATTCATACGCATCGCAAATCTATGTATGTAAAGTCGATAAATTGCTGCTTTAGCGCCCCGGCGGTCAACAAAAAAAGGAGCTGTCCCCGTCTTTAAAGACTTGGGGCCAGCTCCTTCTTCGTCAATGAAACTTCGCCAGGTAGTAGTTTTTCTTCCCGCGCCGCAGCACGACGTACGTGCCGTACAACCGCTGCTCCGGACCGACGACGAAGTCGATCGCCGTCTGCTTCTGCCCGTTGACGTGCACCGCGCCGCTCTCGATGTCCTGCTTCGCCTGACGGCGGGACGGCGCCGCGCCGACCGCGACGACCAGATCGATCAGACTCGTCTCCGCCTGGCCTTCGAACGTCGTCGTCGGCATCTCGGCGAGCGCCTCGACGAGGTCCGCTTCGCTAAGCGACGCGAAGTCGCCCGAGAACAGCGCCCGCGTAATGTTCTCCGCGCTGTCGAGCGCTTCCTGCCCGTGCACGAGGCGCGTCACCTCTTGCGCCAACGTGCGCTGGGCGTTCCGCTGCTCCGGACGCGTCTTCACGTCTTCCTCGAGCGCCGCGATCTCTTCCGGAGACAAGAACGTGAAGTACTTCAGGAACTTCACCACGTCCGCATCGTCCGTATTGATCCAGAACTGGTAGAACTGGTACACCGGCGTCTTCGTCCGATCGAGCCAGATCGCGCCCGACTCGGACTTGCCGAACTTCTTGCCGTCGCTCTTCGTGACGAGCGGCAGCGTGAGGCCGAACGCGTCGCCCCCGCCGAGCTTGCCGATGAGATCGAGGCCCGCCGTAATGTTGCCCCACTGGTCGCTGCCGCCGATTTGGAGCGAGCAGCCGTGGTCCTGCTGCAGCTTGTAGAAATCGTACGCCTGCAAAATCATGTAGCTGAACTCCGTGAAGGAGATGCCGTTCGCGAGGCGCGATTGGACCGAATCCTTCGCCAGCATGTAGTTCACGGTGAAGTACTTGCCGACGTCCCGCAGGAACGAGATCGCGTCAAGCGGCTTCAGCCATTCGTAATTGCTTACCAGCTTCGCCGGATTGTCCTTCGATTCGAAATCGAGAAACCGCGACAGCTGTCCCTTCAAACGGTCCGTCCATTGCGCGACGATGTCGTCGGTATTCAGCGACCGTTCCGTCGATCTGCCGCTCGGGTCGCCGATCAGGCCCGTGCCGCCGCCGACCAACGCGATCGGCAGATGCCCGGCTTTCTGAAAGCGAACCAACGTCAGGACCGGAAGCAAGTGTCCGATATGGAGACTGTCCGCCGTCGGATCGAAGCCGCTGTACAAGGCGACCCGCTCCTTCTTCAGCTTCTCGTCCAGCGCTTCGCGATTCGTCGATTGCTGAATCAGTCCGCGGTACTCCAAGTCCACCAATAAATCCGTCGTCTGTCTGTTCGCGATGTCGTTCGCCATGACACTCACTCCCTTATCGTCAGATGTTATGTTGATACGCAAAAAAGACCCGCCCCCTATCAAGGGACGAGTCATCGCGTTACCACCCTGCTTGAAAACGACGCGCCGCATGAAGCCGCCTTCGTCTTCCACTCTCATGTCGGATAACGGCGACCCCCGTCTCGCACTTCCGCCTTCGGCGGTTTCGCGGCGAGATGCTCCCGGACGTAATTCGCGCGTAAACCTCGGTTCGGCTCGCACCACCCGCCGACTCTCTGCTCCGACTGCTTGCACGCTACTGTTTCCGATCATAGCGATGAACGATTTTGCTTTGACTTATTCTATACGATCATCGGGCAAGAATGCAACCCCCCTCGCCGATTCGGGCTTATTCGACGCCGACGATTTGCTGCAGCTTATCCGGAAAATCCGTAATGACGCCGTCTACGTCGTATTTCAGCACTTCGCGCATGTTGCGCTCGATGTTCACCGTCCACACCCATACCTCCCGGTCGAGCCGGTGCGCCCGTTCGATGAATCGTTCGGAGAGCATCGTCTGGCTGATCGTATAGAAATCTACATCAAGGGACGAGACGTCTCCCGCGGCCGCGAACAAAATTTGTCCCGTCTTCAGCTCCGGAACGACGCGCTTGGCGGTCTGCAGCACCTCGTATTCGAACGATTGAAGATACACCTCGGCAACCATCTCCGCCGCCGCGACGAGCTCCGCCGTCGTTCGCGCCAAGGCGTCCGCGTCGCCGTAGGGCTTAAGCTCGATGACGAGCTTCGTACGTCCCTTCGCTTCCTGCAGCGCCTCCTCCAGCGTCGCGATGCGCTCCGTCGGCATGCCCGTCCATGCGCCCTTCACTTCCAGCGCGACCAGCTCCGGATACGTCAGCTCGTGGACGCCGAGCGGTACGCCCGCCATCCGTTCGAGCGTATAGTCGTGGTTCAACACGACGACGCCGTCCTTCGACAGCTGTACGTCGATCTCCACCGCGTCGACGCCGCTATCGATGGCGGCGCGTATGCTCGCGATCGTATTTTCCGGCGCGGCGTGGAGGTCTCCGCGATGCGCGATCACCTTCACGTGCCAATCCAAATAGATGAGGCGGTCGGCGTACGATTGATGCAGCGCGAGCACGCCCGCGGCGTAGACGAGCGCGAAGAGCGCGATCCCGTATCGCACGGTCCGCGTGCGGAAGTACCGCTTGAGCGCGAACTCGAGATGCCGCAGCAAGCGGCTGCGGACGAGCCGGAGGCGGTTCTCGAACGGAACCCCCGCCGCTCGGCGCATGACGTAGAACAACCTCGTCAGCACGACGAGATTGACCGGTACGGTCAGCATGGCGAACAAGAGCGCCAGCAAGCTCGCGACGGGAACGTACCAGTCGGCGACGACGAAACGGAGCGGCGATTCCCATCGCTCGATCGCGAACGTAGCCCCGTACACGGCCATCGCCGCGGCCGCGTACAGGATCGCGTTCAATAGCGCGATATGAACGATCAAGGTGCCCATGTTCCTGCGAGTCAACGCGAAGCTGTTCCGGATCGCGTGCGCCGTCGTCCGGCCTTCGATCAAAATGTAATGCATCGCGAAGATGCACCGCAGGAATAAATATGCCGCGGCGGCCAGCGCGAGGGAATACAAGAATAAGAGAAACTTAGATTCGTATAGATGATTCACGAGCACGATCGGCACGTTCACGCTGCCGAGCAACAGTCCGGCGAGCGGCGTATCGACCCAAGGCGAGAAGGTGAACAGCAGCAGCACCCACTGAATGAAGCCGAGTCCGAGCAGTCGGGGCAAGGCGCGAGCCGCCGTGGCGAAGGCGTCGGAGAGGTACGTGTCGCGGCCGAATAAGCGTTGCTGCGCGACGACGATGACCGTGCCGAATTCGAGAAACGCGATCAGCCCGGCCGCGAAGCCGACGACGGCGAGCACGGCCCCTCCCTTCAGGCTGAGCGCCAATCGGTACACGTCGCCGTTCAGCAGCAGGTTGCCGCCGGACGCGAGCAGGATTCGATTGAAGAGGAAGGCGAGCGCCGGCACGAACAACAAGCTGGTCGCCGCCATATAGATCGACTCGAACACGAGGATCTGCTTCCAGACGCGCTGCAAATCTCTCGCGCTGTGGCGAAGGAATACTTTCATCTTTACGCTCCATGATTTCGAGGTTTCGCTCCTTCATCATAGCACGAATCGAGCCGACATCGCCCGTTTTGGAAACAATTCCCACCCTATTTCGCGAAACTTTTCCCTATCGATGTAAGTCTAGGAGTGTGGGAGATGATGCAGCATGAGGAAATGGATGACAGGCGCCGCGGCGGTACTGGTCGTCGCGGTCGGCGGAACGAGCTTCGTCGCATCGGCGGCCCCGGCAGCGGTCGAAGCGGTGCTCGCGCCGTTCCGTTGGTCGGCGAACGGGCAGTCGTTCTCGGCAAGCGCGACGTTCCATAACGGCACGGAACGCGTACCGGGCAGCATGAATTATAAAGGAACGACCTACATACCGATCCGCATGGCCGCCGAGGCGCTCGGCTTGACGGTGCAATGGGACGGGAAGACGTCCACCGCGACGCTCGTCGATTCGGAGAACGACGACGACCCCGTGTCGGACGTGCCGGGCAAGTACCCGAACGCTTCCTATACGGTGTCGGCGAAGCTCGTCAAGAACGCGGCGTTATACCAAAACATGGACGAGAAGGGCGCCGTCGTCGCAAGCGGACTCAAAGCCGGGCAATCGGTCGTCGTGTTGTCCGAAGCCGGCGGCTGGCTGAAGGTCGTCGCCGACGGGCGGATCGGGTACGCCCGAACGAACGTCACCGATTACGTGCCTTTCGCAGAGCGTCCCGCCTGGGAGCGGACCGCCGATTCGATCATCGAGGCAGGTCTCGCCTACCTCGGCACGCCGTACGAGTTCGACGCCGATCTCGGGCAGACGGCAACGTTCGACTGCTCATCGTTCGTGAATTATTTGTACGAGATGCACGGCATGGACATGCCTCGCAATTCGCGGCAGCAGAGCGGGCTTGGAAAGACCGTCGCGTTCGAGGATTTACGCAAGGGGGATTTACTGTTCTTTACGACGCCGAAGCGCGCGAACAAGGAAGGCGTCGACCGCGTGGGGCATGTGGCCATCTACGTCGGCGGCGGCAAGGTGCTGCACACGTTCCGCGTCGGCATCGGCGTCACCGTGACGCAGCTCGACAAAAATTGGACGGACCGCTTCATCTCGGCGAAGAGAGTGATCTGACGAAGGCTTGCGGCGAAGCGATTACGCTTCGCCGTTTTCTTTGACGACTTGCGTCTTCATTGCAGAAAAAATCGTTATATTAAACTTTCTGCTTGACCTTCCCCTACCGTCATTCATTACAATAGGAACACCGCATCTCGCGCATGACACAGAAACAAAATATTTCAAGGAGTGAAACCATGCATACCCCCCAACAACCGGAGCTCCCAGCTTCGGGCGGGCCGTCGGCTTCGAAGCCGGCGAGCTCGATGTTCCGCAACCCGTACGTCCAGGCGATCATCGCCTCCAACCTGCTGCTGCAGCTCGGCATCTGGGTGCGCAACTTCGCGATCTTGCTCTACGTCACGGACATCACGCACGACAACCCGAAGTACGTCTCGCTCATCTCCGTCGCCGAATTCGCCCCGATCTTCCTGTTTTCGTTCATCGGCGGCACGTTCGCCGACCGGTGGCGTCCGAAGCGCACGATGGTTTGGTGCGACCTGCTGTCGGCCGTGTCCGTCTTCGTCGTGCTGCTGACGCTCATGTTCGGCTCTTGGCAGACGATCTTCTTCGCCACGCTCGTCTCGGCCATCCTGTCCCAGTTTTCGATGCCGTCCGCGATGAAGCTGCTGAAGCGCCACGTACCGGAATCGCAGCTGCAGCCGGTCATGGCGATGTTCCAGACGCTTATGGCCATATTTATGGTCATCGGCCCGATGATCGGAACGTTCGTATACCAAAACTACGGCATCTTCGTCTCGATCGGCGTTATGGGCACGATGTTCCTCTTGTCCGCGCTGGCATTGTCGTTCCTGCCGAAGGACGTCGTCGTTCCAGCCGAAGCGGCGGCCGACAAAAATTTCAAACGCGAATTCAAGGAAGGTTTCGGTTACGTCTTCCAGCGCAAGGCGCTAAAGACGCTCGGCGGCACGTTCGCGCTCGCCGGCCTCGCCGTCGGTCTCATCCAACCGCTGATGCTGTTCGTGACGACCGACAATCTCGGCATGGATAAGGGATTCCTGCAATGGCTGCTGGCGGCGAACGGCGCCGCGATGCTCGTCGGCGGGGGCTTTATCTTCGCCCTCTCGAAGAAAATATCCGCTCCGAAGCTGCTCGCGCTCGGCATGATCGCCGGCGCGGCGTGCACCGTCGGTATCGGCTGGTCCACCAGCGTTCCGCTCACGATAGGCTTCCAGGTGCTGAACGGGCTGTTCTTCCCTTGCATTCACATCGGGATCAACACGATGATCTTGCAAAACACGGAGGAATCGTTCGTCGGGCGCGTCAACGGCGTGCTCAACCCGATGTTCATGGGGATGATGGTCGTCGGCATGTCGGCGGCCGGCGTCATCATGGACGCGGTATCGCTGTTCGCGGTGTACGCATTCGGCGGTATCTTGTTCGCCTTCGGCACGATGCTGCTCGTTCCGCTGTTCAAGCATGGAGGCGGCTCCGGCTCGCCGACCGGCGAACCGAAAGCGACGGGCGCAGCGGTATAACGGATGACGAACCCCCGGGCATGGAGCCCGGGGGTTTTCTATTGCTTCCGCGAAGGGGCGATTGTGAGATGTTGTGGGATTCTTATCGCGAATATGCGCCTTTTTGTGGTATGATCGGGTCACCGATCCGAACGTTTCCTGAAGGAGGTCCTCCCATGGCCCGTCGTTCCCCGAATATCGTTATGATTATGGTCGATCAGATGGCATACGACTGCATCGGCGCGCTCGGCCATCCGGTCGTGAAGACGCCGAACATCGATAAGCTCGTTCGAGAAGGCGTCGCCTTCTCGAACGCCTATTGCAATTCGCCGCTGTGCGCGCCGTCCCGCGCTTCGTTCGTCACCGGGAAGCTGCCGAGCCGCATCGCCGCATACGACAACGGATCGGAGCTGCCGGCGTCGACGCCGACGTTCCTCCATACGCTGCGCAGAGCCGGCTACGAGACGATCCTTTCCGGAAAGATGCATTTCGTCGGGCCGGATCAGCTTCACGGCTTCGAACATCGGCTCACGCGCGATATCCACGCGACCGGCTTCGAGTTGACGCCCGACTGGTCGCGGGGAGCATACCCGAATCCGGGAACCGGGGTTCGGCGGCTGAAGGCGCGCGCGGGGCTCGAGACGTGGAACAATCATCTCGCGTACGACGAGAAGGTCGCGAGCCGCGCACTGGAGAAGATCCGCGACCTCGGCGGGGTGCCCGCGGAGGAACGGAGGCCGTTCTTCTTATGCGCCTCCTTCTTCCACCCGCACGATCCGTTCGTCATTACGGAGAAGTATTGGAACATGTACAAGGACGCGGACGTCCCCGCGCCGCGCGTCCCCGCGACGGCTCCGGAGGAGATGCACCCGTTCGACCAATGGATCCAGAAGCATCACGAGGCGGACGCGTTCCCGCTGACGGAGGAGGAGCTCATCGCGAATCGCCGAGCGTATTACGGCATGGTGACGTACGTCGACGACAAGGTCGGCCAGCTCGTGGACGAGCTGGCGCGGCTGCGGCTCCTCGACGACACCGTCGTCGCGCTGACGAGCGATCACGGCGAGATGCTCGGGGAGCGCGGCATGTGGTTCAAGCGGACCTACTTCGACCCTTCCGCGAAGGTGCCGCTGGTGCTGTCCTGCCCAGGGCGGTTCCGCGCCGGCGCGGTCGCGCGGGAAGCCGTCTCGCTCGTCGACCTGACGGCTACGTTCCTGGACCTGGCGGGAGTGCCGGATGCGGAGCGAATCGGGGAAACCGACGGCAGCAGCTTCCTTCCGGTGCTCGTCCGCGAAGGCGCGGAATGGAAGGACGAGGTCGTCTGCGAATATTACGGGGAGGGCGCGCTCCGGCCGATGGCGTTCGTGCGCCAAGGGCGATTCAAGTACGTGCACGTGCAGGGGCACGAGCCGCTGCTCTTCGATCTGGAGTTCGACCCCGACGAGCGCCGGAACGCGATCGACGACCCGGCGCTGCAGCATACTGCGGCCCGGCTTCGCGAGCGGCTGCACGGCCTCGTCGACTTCGACCGGATCGAAGTCGACGTGCTCCGCAGCCAGCGAGAGCGGAAGCTCATCGGGGAGGCGCTCGCGACCGGCACGACCGCGAAGTGGCATCCCCCGATCGCGGGGTTGTCGAGAGAGTGGTAAACATATGCGAAAAAAAGCGGCAATCCCGGACCTCTCGTCCCGGATTGCCGCTTTCTCGTTTCCTACCCGTCCGACACGTCCGCTTTCAGCTCGCTCGCGACCTCCAGCATCTTCGGGATGACCGCGTCGTTGGCGCCCGACACATAGAGATCCCCGTCGTAATGACGGAACGGAATCGGCGCGTCGCCGAAGCTCCAGAGGAAGAAGTCTCCTTCGATCGACATCGTCGCGGCGCCGCCAGTGCCCGTCACCGTATACACCGGTGTATACGTAAAGTCGGGCTTCGAGGAGAAGTACGCCTTGCACTCCTCCAAGGAGATCGTTCGCGGCGACGGAACGTCTTGTTGGAATTCTCTCGTAATGCGATAACGTCGACTCATGGTCCGGACCTCCGTTCGCTTCTACATAGCTATATACTACCTCTCCGCGAACGCGATTCGCAAATCCGATGATAAATATTGGATATATCGCGCAACTTTGTACATCCTAATCGCAAAAGACGACATCGGTTCAAGAAAGGAACGAACTCCCATGAACGAGGCGGTACAAGAACGCCGCATCCGGTTGACCTCCGGCGAAATGGCGAATCTCTGGACGTCCTACATGAACGACTCCCTATCGGTCTGCACGCTTTCGTATTTCCTCGCCCATGCGCAAGATCCGCAAATCCGAAGCGTCCTGCAATATGCCTACGACTTGTCCGCGAAGCATGTACGGCGCGTCGCGCATCTCCTTACGGAAGAAGAATGCCCCGTTCCCCAAGGCTTTACGGACAAAGACGTAGACCTGAATGCGCCGCGTCTGTACTCGGATACGTTCTTCCTTTTGTACATAGGAAATATGGGGAAATTCGGTCTCACCGCCTACAGTTTTGCCCTCGCCACCTCGTCCAGAGCGGATATCCGCGCCTATTATTCCGAGTGCATGGCATCCGCGACGGAGCTATTCAATAGGTCTCTGGAATCGTTGTTGGAAAAGGGGTTGCACCTCCGATCGCCGGAAATCCCCAAGCCTCGGCAAGTCGAATTCGTGCATGATCAGAACTTCCTCGGCAATTTCCTGAACATCGGGAGGGAGAGACCTCTCCTAGGACAGGAAATCAGCAACTTGACTTACAACATCGAACGCAATCTGTTGGGCAAGCCGTTAATTATGGGGTTTAGCCAGACGGCGAGAGACAAGGAAGTCCGCCGATATTTCGAGAGAGGGCGCGACATGGCCCAGAAGCATGTAGAAGTGTTCGGATCGTTCTTGAAAAGAGAACACCTGCCGGTCCCCGCGACGTGGGATACGGAAGTGACGGACGCGACGACGCCGCCGTTTTCGGACAAGCTGATGACGTATCATATTACCGTATTGATCGCATCCGCTTGGGGACAATACGGATCTTCCACGTCGGTAAGTCCTAGAGCGGATTTGGCGACCGCCTACAGCAGGTTATCCTTGGAGATCGCCAATTACGCGGACGACGGAGCCAATCTGATGATTAAGAACGGTTGGTTGGAGAAGCCCCCGCAGGCGGTGGACCAGGTCGCTTTGGCGAAAGCATAAACGCAGTAGAAAAGGAAGGCGAAGCACATGCCGGATAAACAGTCGGAGCTCCTGAGAGAGTTGACGAATCGATCCTCCGCATTAACCCATGAATGGTCCGCGTATTGGAAGTCCTATTCCGGATACGACACATGGCAATTTTGGTTCATTGTCGCGATTTTCGCGCTGCCGCTCCTGGCGCTGGTCCTTTTCATGGATCGCAAGCGCGCGTTCCGGCTCGGATTTTACGGCTTGGCGACGCATATGATCGCCGTTTACGTCGACATGTACGCGACGTCCCACCGGATGTGGGAATACCCGTACAATCTCTCGCCGTTGTTCCCTTTCAGCTTCGGGTTAGACGCGGCCTTGATTCCCGTCGCCTATATGTTCGTGTATCAATGGACGCTGAATCGCAGGAAAAATTACTATCTTTACATCGGATTGCTTGCGGCCGCCTTTACCTTTTTGTTCAAACCTCTCCTGTCCTACCTGGAGCTGTTCCGTTTCGTCGAATCCAACTATTTTCAACTCTTCCTTCTCTACCTCGTCGGCGGATTGCTAAGCAAGTGGCTGGCCGATCTGTTCCAGTACGCGCAGAAGAGTTCCGGATCATCGGCGCACCGAGGCTCGTGAAAAGCCGGCGCGACGTCCACGCTCAACCGGCCTTCCGGCGGGCGTCCGCCGGCTCCAAGTAGAACGCCGCTCCTTCTTCCTCGTTCGCCGCGCGAACGGACATGCCGTGATTCGCGGCGATCTGCCGCACGATCGCGAGTCCGAGGCCGAACTGCCCGCCGGCGCCGGAGGCGAACGGCTCGAACAGCCGCTCCTCCGCTCCGCCCTCCAGCGGCGGCCCGTCGTTCGCGATGCGCACGCGGCAGACGCCGCCGGACGCCGGCTCCGCGTCGAGACGAATCTTCGACCTAGCGTAGCGAATTTGGTTGTCGAGCAAATTTTCGAACGCGATGCCCCACTGCTCGACGTCGCCGGACAGCATGGCGCGCGGATCGACGTTCACGTCCCAGACGACGCCGGGCCGCCGCACCCGCAGCCGTTCGATCGTCTCGCGAACGATCGGCGCGAGGGAGAACGGCTCCGGCTTCGCTTGGGAAGGGGCCCCTTCGCGCTTGGACGCCCCGTTCCGGGACGCGAAATACGTCAGCTTGTTCAGCAGCAGCAAGTCGCGGACGCGGCGCTCCAGCCGCTCCGCCTCTTTCATGATGACGCCCAGACTCCCCTCGAGATCTCCCTTCGGGAAGATGCCGTCGCGAATCGACTGCGCGTAGCTGCGGATGACCATCACGGGCGTCTTCAGCTCGTGGGACACATTGTGCAGATAAAACTGCTGCGCCTCGTCCTGCCGCACGAGCCGCTCCCGCATCGTCTCGATCGCCCGCGCCAGCCGTCCGATCTCGTCCGTTCGGCTCGCGTGCGCCGGCAGCGGCTCGTGCCAGTCCCGCTCGGCCAGCCGGCCGACGTGACGCTCCATCTCGACGAGCGGGCGCGTCAAATAACGGGCGAGCAGCAGGCAAGGCAGCCAGCTCGCGACGATGATGCCGATCATGAGCAGCAGCAGCCTGCCGTACATCCCTCTCACCAGGTCGTTCCGGTAATTGCCCCAGGCGTAAGACACGATATAATTCGTTTTCTCGTCGACCGTCTCCTTGCGGACGACGTAGAACAGATGCCGGTCTTCGACGTTCAGCGTGTACTGCTGGACGGGCGCCTCCTGCGCCTCGGCGTTCCGCTCGATCGCGGCGACGATCGGATCGGCCGACGCGGACGGCTCCAGCACGAAGTGATGAATGACCGGCGCCGCGGAGGTCGTCGGCGCGTCCCCCGGCGAGATCCGGATCGTCCGATCGTCCGGGGAGACGCGGATGACGCGATCCTCCGTACCGGCGACGACGATGCCCGACGATATCGAGACGCTCGGCCGGACGTTGATTTCGATCCGCGAAGACGTCTCCCCGACGTCCGCCGGCTCCGCCGGCACGGCGTTCGTCGACAACCGGCCTAGCTCCCCGGCGACGTCTAACGGAACGGACGCGGACACCCGAAGCTGCATATTCGATTGCGAGTCGACGAGCATATCGTAGATTTGATCGGTGAAGAAGCCCCTCAGCAGCCAAGGCAGAAAGACGGCGAGCAGCGCGAAGACGACGAGGGTCAGTCCCGCGAAGACGCCCCACAGCTTCAAGGACAACGGAAACCGACGACGATTCATCCTCTCACCACCCGGTATCCGAATCCGTACACGGTCTCCAGTCGAAGGGACGGCAGCCTGCGACGCAGCCTGCGGACGAGGTCGTCCACCACCCGGTCGGATCCGAAATAATCGCCGCCCCATACCGCATCGAGCACTTGCTCCCGCTTCAGCACCTGGCCGCCGTGCGACGCGAAGTAGAGCAGCAGGTCGAACTCCTTCGACGTCAACTCGTACGTCCCCCCCGCTTCGTCTCTTACCGTCCGCGACCGTTCGTCGATCGTGTACGGGGGCAGCGAGATCGCCCTCGCCGGCCGCCCGTTCGATCCGTCCCGCTCGTCCGTCTTTCCGTACACGCGTTCCAGCAGCTTGCGCACGCGAACGACGAGCTCCCTCGGCAGGAACGGCTTCGCCACGTAATCGTCGCTTCCGAGCTCGAGGCCGAGGACCCGGTCGATGTCCGCATCCCGCGCGGAGATGAAGACGACCGGCAGCAGCGGGCGGTCGGCTTTGATGTCGCGCAGCAGCCGATAGCCGTCCACCCCGCCCGGCAGCATAATGTCAAGCACCCATAAGTCGGGACGATCCGAAATGCGCTCCAGCGCGGAAGCCCCGTCCGCGAACGCCCGGACGGTCCATCCTTCCTGCTCCAGATACGCGGACAACACATGGCTTAAGGGTTCTTCGTCTTCCACCAAATAGATACGGTACATCGGCAGCTCCTCCTCGACGCGCGCGAAGCCGAAGCGGTTCGCGCCGCTTCGGCTAAGACGTTCCAGCTCGATATAGGTAATGTTATTCCTGCGCCTGCGACGCCTCGTCCAGCGTCTCGACCATCGTCCGCAGCGACTCGGTCCGCTTCCGGAAATCTTCCAGCAGCTGCGGCAGCAGCGCGGCGATCGCCGCCCCGTCCTCCGCTTCCACCGCCGCGGCCAACTCGATGCGGCGCTGCGTTTCCTCCGTCGGCTCGCGGTTCAAGACGACGTCCCCTTCGCCTTCCGGCAGAGGCGGGAGCGCGAGCGCCCCGGGCTTGCCGGACATGCGGAGCGTCCGGCCGTTCTCGCTGAATTCCAGAGTGAACGGCTCGGCGATCTCCGCCTTCGCTTCGCCTTCGCGCAGCATGACGACGTACGGCTTCCCCTTCGGCAGCTTCGCTTCGATTTCCTTGCGTTCCGCCAGCGCGGTCGCCCACTCGTCCGCGAGCTCCGGCGCGTACGTCGCGGCCAGCAGCTTCCAATACAGCCGCTCGTGCGCCGGCTCCGCCAGCAAGTTCCCCGCCGCCCCGACGAAGCTGCGCACGACCGGCGCGCCATCCGCCGGAACGACCGCCTGGACCGCGTCCACGGACAAGCTCGACCGTCCGGGAGACGTATCCTCCGCGGCCGAAGCTCCGTTGACGCTCGTCGCGGTGACGCCGAGCAGCGCGGCGGCGGCGAGCATCGTTTTCCAATTCCGGTTCTTACGTACTTCCATTCTGCAACACTCCGATCATCGTCTAGGTTTCGGAGAACCGCGTTCGTTCCCCATGTCTAGACGATAGCGGACGATTGCGGACAACGTATCGCAGCTTTGTGGGAAATCATGTGATGCGCTTCGGCTCGTCCTGCTGTCGTTCCCTTCATTGTACACTCCGCCCGATTCGGCGAACAAGCGAAAGCACGATCCGCGGATCTCGACTGCTTGTTCGGGAAGGAAGGCCTACTGGGCAGACGCCCGGATTGTTTATTCGGCCGAGCAATAACTCCGAGCGCGCAAGCGGGAAGCGTCGCGCGGCAACCTTCTCTTCGCGAATAGTCTTACATTCAATGGAAAAACTATGTCGCAAAAACTATTTCGCTACAAGAAGGGTAATCCGCCATGACCGATAAATTCCTGCTTTGGATCGCGCTCGTCGTCCCTTGGTTTTCCTTGTTTTTCCTGAAGAAAAACGTCATCAAACGATATATGCCCGTGGCCGTATTCACCGTCCTGATTGTAACCGTCGTGTTCGAAATCGCTCACGCGTTAAAGTGGTGGAAGATGCTCGAGTGGATCGTGCCTTGGGGGTATATCACGAACGTGTCATTCGTCTACGGCACCTTCGCCGTCGGAACGATCTGGATTTTCTTTTTCACGTACCGAAACTTCTGGATGTACCTGGCTACGAACGCCGCCGTCGACGCGCTGCAGGCATTCGTCTTCGATAATCTGTTCGAAGGCCGCGTCTATCGCCTCGTCCGCTTGAACGACGTTCATGTGTTCTTGTTGATGATGGGCATCTCCTTGATCATCTACGTGTATCAGAAGTGGCAGGAAGGCATCTTCGCGAAGGATGCATTCCCGTCTCGCTCGATGGAGGTCGGATTCCGCAATCCGTTCCGGGGCAAGCAGGGAGCGAAGTAGCCGCGCCCCTCCGTTATCGTTTAAGCGGGCGAGGAGGCGGCATCCGTTTACCGAACGGGAAAACCTCCTTCTTACGTGGAAAAATTCCCGTTCAGAAAAACAAACGGCGTCCCGCGGATTGCTCCGGGGGCGCCGTTCTTTGTTTGAATAGGAGATCCGATTAGGCCGTCGGGAACGGGAAATAGTTCTTCGCGTTATTGTAGCAGATGTTCTGTACGATCTCGCCGAGCAGCTCCCGATCGTCCGGGAACTCGCCCGCCTCGACCCACTCGCCGAGCAAATTGCACAGGATGCGGCGGAAGTACTCGTGCCGCGTGTACGACAGGAAGCTGCGCGAATCGGTCAGCATGCCGACGAAGCGGCTGAGCAATCCGAGCTCCGCGAGCGCCTTCATCTGGGCGATCATGCCTTCCTTCGTATCGTTGAACCACCAGCCGGAGCCGAACTGGATTTTGCCCGGGACGCCTCCGCCTTGGAAGTTGCCGATCATCGCGCCGATGATATGGTTTTGCACCGGATTGAGCGAATACAGGATCGTCTTCGGCAGCCCCCCGTCGCTGTGAATCGCGTCGAGCAGACGGGACAGCGGCTCCGCCAATCGGGCGTCATTGATCGAGTCGAAGCCGGTGTCCGGTCCGAGCGCCTCGAACATGCGCGTGTTGTTGTTGCGCAGCGCGTTGATATGGTATTGCATGACCCAACCGCGCGCCGCGTACTGCTTGCCGAGGAAGACGAGCGTAACCGTCTTGAACTGCTGTTCCTCTTGGAACGAGATCGGCCGGCCGGCCATCGCCTTCGCGAAGATCGCCGAGGCGTCCTCCTTCGTCGCCGGGGCGTACGGCAAGTAATCGAGCCCGTGGTCGGAGACGCGGCAGTCGTTGGCATGGAAAAAATCGATGCGAGACTCGAGCGCCGCCAGAAGATCGTCGTACGACCGGATGTCGACGCCGCTCGCGGCCGACAGCTTGCCGACGTAATCGACGTACGTCGGCTTATCGATGCCGAACGCCTTATCCGGGCGGAACGCCGGGAATACGGCGACGTCGAACGTCTTGTCGGCCTTGATCAATCGATGGTATTCGAGCGAATCGATCGGATCGTCCGTCGTGCAGATCACCTTCACGTCCGATTTCACGATGTAGTCGCGCGCGCGAAAGCCTTCGCCGGCGAGGAGGGCGTTCACTTTCTCCCAGATCGCCGGGGCCGTCTTCTCGTTCAGCAGCTCGTCGACGCCGAAGTAGCGCTTCAACTCGAGGTGCGTCCAGTGGTACAGCGGGTTGCCGATCGTCATCGGCACCGTCGCGGCGTACGCGAGGAATTTATCGTAGTCGCTCGCATCGCCCGTAATGAACGATTCGTCGTAGCCGTTGGCCCGCATCGCGCGCCACTTGTAATGATCGCCGTACAGCCACAGCTCGGTAATGTTCTTATACTGCTTGTTTTCCCAAATTTCCTGCGGGCTCAGGTGGCAATGGTAATCGATGATCGGCATGGACGCCGCGTATTCTCGGTACAGCGCCTTCGCCGTCGGGTTGTGCAGCATAAAGTCGTCATTCAGAAAAGGCTTCGCCATCTCCCGTACCTCCCCTTATTCGGCCATCCACTCGTAGTGGAACGTCCCGTCCTTATCCACGCGCTCGAACGTGTGCGCGCCGAAGTAGTCGCGCTGCGCCTGCAGCAGGTTCGCCGGCAGCCGCTCCGTCCGGTACGAGTCGTAATACGCCAGCGCCGACGAGAACGACGGCGTCGGGATGCCGCGCTGCACGGCCGTCGCGACGACGTTCCGCCAAGCGTCCTGGTACTTCTCGACCGCATTCTTGAAGTAGTCGTCGAGCAGCAGGTTCTTCAGCTCCGGATCGCGGTTGTACGCGTCCGTAATGTTCTGCAGGAACCGCGCGCGGATGATGCAGCCGCCGCGGAAAATTTTCGCGATCTCGCCGTATTGGAGGTTCC